>CAXXFK010000042.1:0-246612 GCA_963663965.2 Sedimentisphaerales bacterium | reverse complement strand
CGATGGCGCCACTTTTATCGCCCAGAGTCTGGCAACTGTGATACGAGACGACAGGGGCGATCTGGTTGGTTATCAATCGGCCGTGATGGATATCACCGAACAAGAGCGGGCCCAGGAAGAACTGGAGAACCTGTTCAACCTGTCGATCGATCTGGTCTGCGTGGCCGATATCAATACCTCCTCCTTTATCAAAGTGAATCCGGCCTTTATCAACGTTTTAGGCTATTCTCAGGAAGAATTGCAGGGACGATCTTTTCTTGACTATGTCCATCCAGACGACATGCAGTCGACGATCGATATTGTCAATGAGAAATTGCAGCAGGGGGAACTGGTTATCAACTTCCGGAACCGTTATATTCGAAAAGACGGTTCCTGCTGCTGGCTGGAATGGACCTCCCATCCGATCCTGGAAAAAGGACTGACCTACGCGGTGGCCCGTGATATTACCCAGCGGATCGAAATCGAACAGGCGCTGCAGGAGAGCGAATCCTTTATCCGCACGGTTATGGATAATCTGCCGGTGGGGATTTCCGTCAATTCGGTCGATCCAGAAGTTAAGTTCGATTATTTGAATGACAATTTCTGCAAATTTTATCGAACCACGCGCAAGGCGCTGAAGGACACGGACAATTTCTGGAACGCCGTCTATGAAGACCCGCAATACCGGGAGGAGATTAAAAAGCAGGTACTGGAGGATTGCGCCAGCAGCGATCCGGAACGGATGTTCTGGCGTGATGTGGCGATTACCCGTCAAGGGCAAGAGACCCGTTATATTTCCGCGCGGAATGTGCCGGTTCCGGGCAAGCAATTGATGATCTCCACGGTGTGGGATGTGACGGAACGAAAGCGGGTCGAAGCGGAACTGCGCGAGACCCGGGCGATATTACAGGCGGCCATGGATCAGAGTCCGGTGGGAATCGCCATTGCCGACGCGCCGGACGGCAAATTGCGGTACGTAAACAAAGCGGGTCTGGCTATTCGGGGCGGCGATTATGAAACGATCGTCAAAGATATCGGGATCGATCGTTATGTGGCCAGCTGGCAGCTTCTGGATCTTGACGGCACTCCGTTGAAAGACGATGAAGTTCCGCTGGCTCGCGCCATTATATACAACGAAACCAACAAACGGGAATTTATCGTTCGACGCGACGACGACGATGACCGTATTGTCATAGCCAGCGCCGCGCCCATCCATAATGACCCGGGCGAGGTCATCGCGGCCATCGTGATTTTTATGGATATCACCGAGCAGAAAGAACGCGAAGCGGATTTGCAGCGTATTAATGATGAATTGACGCGATTTACCTATACCGCTTCTCACGATTTGAAGACTCCGCTGGTTACGATTAACGCATTTATGGGATGTCTGGAAGAAGACCTGAAGAACGATGACAAAACGGCCATCACCAAGGATATGGATTTCATTAAAAACGCCGCCCATAAAATGGGCACCCTGCTGGATGAGTTGCTGAATCTGTCGCGTATCGGCCGTAAAGTCAATCCGCCCGAGGAGAGTCCGCTGCAAATGATCGCTCAAACGGCGGCGGATCTGGTCGCCGGCCGGATCGACGAGCGCGGTGTCGAAATCGTTATCACCGATGAACCGGTCATTCTTTATGGCGATACCCAGCGGTTAATTGAATTGTATCAGAATCTCCTGGATAACGCCATTAAGTTTATGGATGCGCAACCCCATCCAAAGATTGAAATCGGGGCGATTCAGGGAAAAGAGGCGATAACCCTGTATGTCCGGGATAATGGCCGCGGGATCGATCCCTCGTATCATCAAAAAGTATTTGGTCTCTTTGAGAAACTGGATACCGAAACGGAAGGGGTGGGGATGGGGCTGGCTATCGTAAAACGGATTATTGAAATCCATGGCGGCAGTATCCGGGTCGAGTCTGAAGGCATAGGCAAAGGGTCGACTTTTTATTTCAAGCTGGCCCAGACACGCCTGGCGACCGAACCGCCATTAAGAGTCATTCGGGAAAACCACTAAGAGCGTCTTTATCGCTTATCGAAAAATCAGACATCCTTTTCAGGTCCAGCCTTTAACAGGCCGCGTTAAATCGATATATTAAGGACACCTCTAAGAATTCATTCAAGGTTGTATGCGGTCTTTTTATTGACCCGACCATTCGAACAGGGCGGTTAAAAATAAACTTGCTGCTTTCAATTTTGAAGCGATTGTGCGTCGCTGACAATCCGTTCAATTTGATTCAGACACCGTTTCATTTCCAGCTTGAGTTGCAACAGTGAACTGCAGGCATGTTCCCGAGCGCCAATCCGGGCACGCTGTTCCACTTCAGCGGCAATCGCACTTAATGACGGGGCGGAAATATTGGCCGCCGCCCCCTTGATCGCATGAGCCTGACGCCAGGCCTCTTCCAGCAGATCTTTTTGAAGCAGACTGTTGAGTTCTTCGACCACCTGAGGCATTTTACGAGCGAACATTTTCAAGATTCGAAGCAGGACATCCTCTTTATTCATGCAGCGTTTTTTCAGCGAATCCAGTTCGATAATATCTGACTCATTGGATGACTTAACCGGGAAGGGGTGCGGCGGATTGTCCTGAGACTGACCTGCCGATCCCGATTCAAAGACATCCGGGAAAAAACGCTGCAAGACCCGGGCAATTTCATCCGGCTGAATGGGTTTGCTGATGTAATCATCCATCCCGGCGGCCAGGAAACGTTCCCGGTCCCCTTTCAAGGCATTGGCGGTCATGGCAACAATGGGAATATGTGTCTGTTCCGCGGCATCAATCTGCCGGATCTGATCGGTCGCTTCGATACCGCTCATAACCGGCATCTGGATATCCATAAAGATCAAATCGTACTTGTCCTTCTGATAACAACTCACCCCTTCGACGCCATCCTGGGCCACGACCACCTGATGCCCCATTAATTCCAGGATCCCGACGGCCACTTCCTGATTGATAAGGTTGTCTTCAACCAGCAACAGTTTCAGCCCGTGTGACGCAACCGGTTTACCGGGTTGGGCGGCCGTTAGGTCCTGGCCGGGAGAGTCGCCGGTGGTTTCGCCCTGTTTGCGCATCACCCGCAAGATGGCATGGGCCAGTTCATGCTGGCGCACCGGTTTGAACAGGTACGCCATGTTCAGATCGCGGCAGAGAGTCGATTCGTTGCCGAAATCGGAAGAGGTCAGCATGAGCAACCGGTTGTAGGCGTCTCCATCGGATTGGCGTATTTTTTCGGCCACCTGAAAACCGTCCATATCCGGCATCATACCATCCAGAATAATTAAATCAAAGGGTTGCTGCCGGTCCCGCGCCTGTTCCAACATGTCCAGGGCCTTCCCCCCCCCATCCGCCAGATGAGGGATGAAATTCCAGGATTCCAGAATTTCTTTCAGAATATGCCGGTTGGGTTCACGATCATCAACGACCAATACATTCATTCCCTCAAAATCCGCCAGATCATCGAGCGGCGCCGTGACTGTTTCCTGAGGCTCGGTCGGGGGCAATGTCAATTCAATCCAGAACACACTGCCGACATTGACCTGGCTTTCCACCCGGATGGCGCCCCCCATTAATTCCACCAGTCCCCTGGTCACGGCCAGTCCCAGGCCCGTTCCACCGAATTTTCGTGTGGTTGAGTTATCGCCCTGGCTGAATTTTTCGAAAATGTGATCTATTTTCTCCGCCGCGATTCCGATTCCGGTATCTTCGATCCGTATCACAATCCGCGCCGACTGGGTCGATTCATTCCCAACCTCGACTTGAATCAACACATGGCCATGGCAGGTAAATTTAATGGCGTTGCCGACAATATTCATCATGACCTGGCGTAGTCTGGAACCATCGCCCCGGAACCACCGGGACAATTGAGGCGCGTAATCGACCACGACCTCAATGTTCTTTTTACGGGCTTGAACGGCGACCATACCGGCCACGTCATCCACGATCAATCCCAGATCAAAAGGCCGGTCATCCAATATCAGCCGCCCGGCTTCGATTTTCGAGAAATCCAGGATATCGTTGATAATCGCGAGCAGATCCAAAGCCGATTTCTGGATGGTTTCGGTATATTTGATTTGCTGTTCGCTTAATTCCGTATTCAACAACAGTTCGGCCATTCCCATGACTCCGTTCATTGGCGTGCGGATTTCATGACTCATGTTGGCGAGGAAATCGCTTTTGGCCGCATTGGCGGCCTGGGCGGCATCCCGGGCATTGAGACTTTCCTGTTCGGCCTGCATCCGTTCACTGATTTCCTGCTCCAAAAGCGCCTGATTTTCCTTTAGAATAGTATTAACGGCATTGACTTCCTGGATGGAGTTGCGCAGTTTACGGGTCATATTGTTAAACGCGTCCGCCAATTCCCCGACTTCGTCCTGGCTATTTACCCGCGCCAGAATCTCATTATCACCGTCCCGGATCTGACGGGCAGTTTCGGTGAGCTGACCCACCGGACGGATAAAACCAGAAACAATCCAGGAGGCCACCAACATGGCAATGAGTGTCGCGATTGACAGGGTGGTGAAAAGGATCATGCGCATCTGTCTGGCGCTGGCGTATTTGACTTCATACGGAACGGAATATGCTATCATCCAGCCCCATGGCTCAAACGCTTTAAAGCACATCCATTTTTTTGCGCCCCGGAAATTATAATCGAGACTTCCATTCTGCAACCGCACCATTTCCTCGATGAAATTGACTTCATTATCCAGACCGGCTTCAATCAGCAGATCGGTATTTCTATCGAGAAAAGGATGGGCCACCACTCGATAGGTGCGGTCAATAATAAACGGATAGACCGATAAATTGGACTTGAGACTTTCATCGCTTAAATATTTTTCATGAAAATCGGCGAGGAAACGTTCCTGAAACTCATCCCGATAAGCCTCGGCGATCCCCAGCGATTCCAGCTCGGACTGGGCAACCTTCAACTGATCGACAATCCAATCCAGTGACAATTGGTAGAAGCGGTCCTGATCGCGGTCAATCAACCGTTTTTGAATGTGGCCGATCGCCAGTGAGCTGATGAGCGTACTAAACAGCAGCGTCAGACAGATCACAAGCAGGATGCGGGTATTCAAGGAACGAATAGACAACATATTGATCCTGTTCCACTCAGAAGAGACTGCTAACCGTTCTGTGTGTTCTGACCGACACCGAATTGATTTCAGTTATTGCTATTATTCTTTTTCCCATAGATGCCTGGCAGAAAGATCCTTGATTCAATGCTATTTTCTATTTAAGTCACAATTAAACATATAGTTATTATCGATTCATTTTTGTAAGCAGTTCATTTAAAAACGGACAATACTTACTGAATATTATCAGATTTATCCGACCGGGCGTGGAGCAAATTTGACCGCACCATCAGTCCGGCTAATGCCATCGGCGCCCAATTAACCTATTTATCGGAACACGAGAGACCCCATATCCGGAAACGATGAAATCAACCGGAATTTCCCTGTTAGATATTTATTGCCGGCACGACTTTTTTTCTTAACCGCCCAGCTTATCCAAACGATACAATAGATATCTTTACTCAATCTGGAAATCATATTTATGTTCAAACCCAATGAGATAGTGCACGTTCAGATCGATCCGGGGAATACGAATCGAACGCTCCATGCCGCACGCATCCTTGAACAGACCGATAACCAGATCACCATCATCTTTCTCAATTCAGGGATCTACGATATTATCGCCCCCCCTCATGAAGTAGCTATCTTCTTCAAAGATGGCAATAAATTTGTCCGGCAAAATGCTATTATCGACAGCATCATTGATACTTCCAAGTCCAGACTGGCCAGCTGCCATTTACAGGGCGAGGTAGAACCGGCGGAAAGTCGTGAATGCTTTCGCGCCATCACGGTATTAACCGACTTAAAAGCACATCTGGATAACCGGGATTTATGTGACATTCTGGACATCAGCGCTTCCGGAATGGCCGTGAAATCGAAGCTGGTTTTATATCAAAATCAAAAAATCGATATCAAGATCGAATACGAAGGCGAGATTTATCACGGACCGACCCGAATACGAAATATTCGAAAAATGGCAAAAGGTTATTACCGGTATGGAATGGTCTGCTGTGAAAAACGTTCTGACAAAACCTGTCTGATGAAAGGGTTGACCCAGATCTCCATGAATATTCAGCGAGAGCAACTCAAGCGTCTGGCCGGTCAACATTAACGAAACCACCACCTCATTCAATTATCTGTCTATTCAAAGAAATAGTTCACGGCCCGCCTGCCGTTGCTGAGAGATTCATCGAGCGGCCCCACCCTCCGAATGTTCAGGACGGCTCTTTCGTTCCAGCCGGAAGAGATGCCACATGAGCAGCACAACTCCAACACATAACAAAGAATCGGCGATATTAAAATTGGGCCAGGGATCGGCCGGCCAGAACCCCAAATCCACTTCAATGAAATCTGTCACCAGGCCATTCTGAAAAACTCGATCGTGAATATTCCCCAGCGCCCCGCCCAGCAGCATTCCCAATGAGATATGGCAGAGCCAGTGGTCTGGATGGGATTTGACAAACAGGAAAATCATAAAAAGCAAAGCCAGAATAGATACGGTGATGAGAATTTCACGGGCGCCCGCGGCAAAGCCAAAAACCGCTCCGGGATTTTTGACCAGGGCGAAACGAAAATAACCATCGATGATTTCAATAGCCCGGCCGGGGCGGTCAGGAGTGGATTCGAGTGTGGCAAGGGCCCAGTGTTTGGTCCATAAATCCACTATTAAGCCAATCATCATAACCGGCCAGATACGGGCATGGGAGGCGGGATCCCGCCAGGCAGAGATCCTGGATCGGTCTTTGGACTCTGAGCTGGAAGTTATCGGAAGTTCAGTCATAATTAAAGATGGTATCTATCATTTCAATTTACGTATTACCTGGCTTTTAATATTAAACAGTCTAAGACTGAAAGTTACTATAGTCTAACCGGGTGAAAATGTTAAGGGTAAAATCCAAATTGCAACAATCTGAACCGGAGTGGTTTCATGGCTGTTAATGACATAACTATTTATTAACAAATCACATACAAAATTGACAACATTATAGGACACCACAGGTTGTTGGGAAAAACTACCAACATCTACGATCGATTAATTTTTCCCATTTTAACACAGAAGAGTCTTGTTTTACGTAAACAATTATATGTCAACACGTTATAAGATTTATCAAAAAAGTCATGCCCGCCAATCTCTGTGGCATAAGGTTTGCAATAATAACATATCTATGCGGCTGAGGCTGAGGGGCCCGGTCAAAAGATAAAAAGCAAGATAGACTAGTTAATAGTAAAGCAAAGAAAGGATCAAAGAGATGAAGAAAATTATGATGACATTGATTGCACTGGCAATCGCAGTCCCGGCAATGGCGAATCCAACCGTTTCGGTTGATTTCCAGAAAGTTATCTCTGGAATTAGTTGCAAATCAGTCCATTTCCAAAGCACCGGGGCCACTCCAGCCTATAGCCGTGATTATGCCGGAACAGCTGGTATCTATGATATTCTGGTTAACGGCACGCATGAACGCGTATTCTGCATCGACCTTCGCCAGAACGCAACGACGAATACTGTTCCCTATGAAATCGTAGCCCTGCAAGACGCCCCCAGACCTTATGATGACAATGACGGCAACGATATTTATCCGATGAATAACAAGAAGGCAAATGATATCAGAGAGTTATGGGCGGAAAACATTGCCAGTGTGTCAAATGGCGTTACCGCCGCCGCATTCCAGTTGGCTATCTGGGAAATCGTACACGAAGAAAAAGGCGCCGCTTATGATCTTTCCAGTGGAAACGGCTTCTGGGCGACCAATGACTATGCCCCAGGTGCCAGCCAGACGAATTTCGACAATGCCTTGAATATGGCTCAGGGCTGGCTGAACAGTCTGGATGGAAATATCGATGCTGACCCAATCAATCTGCGGGCTTATGTCAGCGATAACTATCAGTGCTATGTCGGCGAAGGCACGGTACCGGCGCCAGGCGCGTTGTTGCTGAGCAGTCTTGGCACAATGTTTGTCGGCTGGATCCGTCAGCGAAAGAATATGAAATAAGACCAAAGTCGCAGGCATCATAGAATAACCAGAGCGGCAGCTTGAACAGTTGTCGCTTTTTTAATGCGCACTTTAGCCATACCGGTACGAGATATAGAAAAAAAGGCGTTGAAAAGGGGGTCCCTTTCAGCGCCATTTTGTTTGTAAGCAGGCAAATTCACATTTGCCCAGCAAATTTAAACAGAAATCCTATGCAATTATTATTCAGGCTTTACGACGACGAATCCAGCCGACGAAAGCCGTGCCCAAGCCACCTAAGATAATGGCGCCTGGAGCAGGAACTTGTGTAACATAGCACTGGTAATCATCACTCACTAAAGCTACCAGACCACCAGCCATACCGGATTGCCAATTAATTTCCGTCAGATAGGTATTCGCTAAAGCTAAATCTACCCCAGAATACATGTAATCCCCGGCTCCAAGACCATCATTATTATCGACGGCAATTTCCCAAACTGCAATTTGAAATGCAGAAGCTTCCGCCAGCGTATCAACTGAACTATAATACTGCGCCCATAAACTGGCGATTTTATTGGCTCTGGTTTCGAGCATTGGGTAGTTCGGATAAGTGCCATACGGTTTGGGGGCATCTTTAAGCTCAACAACATCGTACATGCCACCATAATAAGGCGAAGTTTGCTTCAGATCAATGCAGAAAGCTTTAACTAAGGTGCCTTCAACATTAAGATTATAGATGCCCGCAGGGGAATGCCCATAAAGGCTTGCAAACGTCACGTTGACTGGAGGCCCACCTATTTCGAGCGTCACGTTTGCGGACGCCGGCACAATAAAGAACACAAGTGCAAGTAAAAAAATTAACTTTTTCATAAAATCTCCTGATAGTAATTTCAATTTAATTAATCGTTTTCGTAAACTCAAGGATCGTTACCCAGCCATGCGATTTATTTCTTAATTTTCCTCGCAAATTATTTGAGGTATACTCGGGCTGATATCGGGAAGCGGATCCTACTATATATATTTAACTGTCCAAAGCTGAGAGTTGGACAGGTTATCTTAATCGTAGATACAGTCATAATGCGTCGCAAAAGATTAATACCCGTAACCAGTGTTAGATTAATCTTTGCATAGGGATCATGTGGCCAAACACCCATAGATTGCTTTATAGAATAAGAAGTCAGCCAGTCGTTAGCGTGGCCTTCCTGGATATCGAAAGTAATGAGAGAAACAATCCATAAAACCAATATGTCAGGGTTCATCTTCATGTTAATTTGCTGGCTCTACAATAAGCCTTTGACTCAAAGCTGACTACCATCTTTGAGGGTCAGCTGAAAGACAAAAAGATCATGATAATTCTTTGTGTCGATATCAACACTGAGAACAATCTGAAGCAGACCATCCGCTTCGCATGCTATCAATTCAGAACAAGATCACCAACCCAACTCCAAACCCTCCACACGGTTTGGGATCGGGCATACCGGTTAACAGACAGGGGAAGGAAAGAGGAAGGAATAATGAGTTTTCTCCCATCCACTGTTTCAACCTATATAATTGTTACAGACTGATTAATCCATACAGTCGTTAAACTTTACCATATTATATCCAGAATAAACGAATAATTCAAGTCCTGTCATCTTAGTATTTTCCATCATTTTCATTTTTTTAAAAAATTATTCTGATAAAAGAGGTAATATGCGTAAGATGCGCAAACTTTCAGTATGGTCGGTGCCATCATAGCACACAAATCATTTTATTCCATAGCATTAGGAAATGGTTACGACGCGGTTAGAGATGTGCAATTGAGTGAAAATGAACCAGACAGGACCAATAAATAGATTGGCATGATCAGAACAAAGATTGGTCTCAGCTCAGGGAGAATCACCCCTGGTTCGTCTGATTCCTGGTTTCCAGAAATAAAATCCCGTTCTGAAAAACAGCTTAACAAAAAAACCGCAGAAGGCCTGCGGTTATTGATTATAGTTACGCTTTTTCCTGGTGATATATTTCTCTCAGGAAAAGCAGAAGCAGTGAGACTTTATTGTGTACCCCGGTTTTGCGATAAATATTCCTCAGGTGCGTTTTTACCGTACCCGCTGAAATCGCAAGCAGTCCGGCAATAGGATCAGTTTCCAGCCCCTGACAGACCAACTGGGCAATCTGGAGTTCGCGGTCAGTCAGCTGAAAATAAGACTTAAGTAAGGACCATTGACGGACAGCGATCAACCGGTAATGATTGATCATAACATCACGAGGGTCGGAATCCAATGATGGATCTCTGGAGGGATAGTCGTTCATTTAAAGCGTTGAGAAAAGAAATGCGTAGCAGATTTTCTGGAGATCGCACAGATCAGCGGAAGACCAATCGGCGCAATCACCGGCTATTTACACAGCGCCATACCCGATGATTCGAATAGCTGCATAATGGCAGAAGATCATGAATGCTTCAGCAGGCGGCAATCATTGAGCAAGAAGTTGCCGGATTTCTTCCAGATCGTTGTCAGTGAGAGGAGGGATCGGAGAGTTCTTAAATGCCTGACTGGCAACTTCAGCCTCTCTAAGCCAGTGTTTCCCCTCCTCGACGAGATTAAGTTTGATCAGGGTACGACCAAGGTGAAACATGCTGCCGACGCGCCCGGGAGCGCTTTTGGCATATTCATCGACACAGCGTTTGAAATCCACCTGCGCCCCTTGGAATTTGCCCATCCGAAACTGGATCATGCCGCGAGTATCAACCAGATCAAGGTAGTTCGGCGCCAGCGCCAAGCCGCGATTGGCAATTTCGAGGGCCTGATCGTATTGCTTGAACTCTTCACACAGGATCCAGGCATAATTGTTCATGGCGGTGTAATTATCGGGCTGTTGAGCCAGAATATTCTGGTAATTTTTGGCGGCCTGGCTGGATTCACCAGAACTTTGCTGGAAGATCGCCAGGTACAGGGCCGATTGCTGATCCCGGGGATCTTTAGCCACAATCAGGTTAAGATACTTTATGGCCAGATCGCGTGGATGCTTATCCCTGGAAGTTACCAGTTCTGTTGTTATTCGCCGCAGGGCATCAAGATCATCCGGATGGGCCGCATGCCAGGCATCGGCCAGCGCGGCGATCTGATCCCATTGTTTCTGACGAGCATAGAGCCGGGACATGGCAATCACCGGAATCACACTATCGGGAGCCTGTTTGCGCATGGCCTGAAGCTGATCCCAAGCCGCCTGTTCCTCGCCTTTCATAAAGGTGGCGACAGCCAGGCCGGCGCTGATCGTCATTTTTTCATCATCGGAATTGGCGTGAGCAAGCATATTATTATAAATTTCGATGGCCTGATCGATTTTATTCTGTCGCATATAGAGTGACGCCAGCCGGTCGGCAATCTGTAAATTGGAACTATATAGCTCTTGTAATTGTTTCAGGGTCACTTCCGCATCGGTAATACCGGTGATTTGTTCCTGGGCAGCGGCTTTTTGCACCATTAACGCCGCATTATCGGGCAAGTAGCCCAAGGCCTTATTGGCCAAGTCTACCGCCTTACGGAATTGCATGTCAGCCGGGTCTTTCTCATCAGCCGCTTTATAAGACTGCCCGGCCGCCATCGCCCGATCGATCAGCATACTCCAGGCCAGCCGGTTCAGCGGTTGTTCGGCTACCATTTTTTCCAAAATGCGTTCGGCGTCCATTACCATACTAGGATTGTCATCCTGCAGGAGCAGGCCCACCTGAATAAATTTAAGCCCGGTGTGATCGGGGAATTTTTCCAGGAATGCCGGCAGCAATTCATTGCGGCCCTTGATCCGGAGATCGGGGTCACCGGAAGTCAGATGCAAGGCCACCAGCCGGCGGGCCAATTCAGCATTGTTGGGACTCAGGTCCAGCGCCTTCTGACAAGCCGCAATGGCATTGGCCGTTTTACCCTCGATCTCATCAAACAGACTGATACGGTTCCAAACTTCGGGATTTTCCGGTTCAAGTTGCCCGGCTTTGTCAAGATCGGCCCGCGCGGAAACCAGATTGTCATTGAGGACATAAGCCTGAGAACGAATCAGATAGGGCCCGGCCCGGTCGCCACCGAATTGATTGACCAATTGATCGCTCAAGGCCAGTACTTGCTGCCGCGCCTGTTTTCGTTCGGCGTCACCCTGTTGCTGCTGCCCCCGGACATTGGCCAGTTGGATCTCCATAACGGCGGCTTCATAGGAATCAGGATTCTCCTGACGGATTGCCTGGAGCATCGTTTCGGCCTGATCATACTCACCATTACGGATTTTCAAATTGATCATGGTCAGACGATTGGAGATTTCGCCGGGATTCTCCTTAATAAACTGGGTAAGAATATTTTCGACCGCATCCAGATCGCCTTTCTGGCTCAGCAAAAACATTTCCAGCCGCATGACAATGGCGCGTTGTTCATCAGACAGACCGAGACCTTCCGCGGCACTCTGGTCCCGTTTCTTAAGCATGTCGATAAATTCTTCAGCCGCGCCTTGATCGCCAACAGCCAGATTCATTCGCGCCATTTCGATCTGAAGCGGAATACTGCCGGGAGCACGGCTATAGGCTTCCTGATAGAGAGACAGGGCCAGACGGAGTTTACCGGCCCGTTCGGCGCTTTTGGCCAGCAGCAACCGGCTATCCTGATCGGAATTATTGTTTTTGACATTTTCATTAAGCAGATTGTCAATATCAAACTGTTTGGCGGCAAAAGTATCACCCAACATCCAGAGCCGGGCCTGTTCCAGTCGCCATTGCCAACCTGAAGTTTCGCCTTCAATGGCCTTGATCTGGTCGATAATGACCTGGGCCTGCTGACGCAACTGCTGTTCCTGGTCATCAAGCTCGGGAGTGCGGGCTTTTTTATCGTTGCTCAGGATACCATTTCGCCGTTCTATAATCTGAGCGATATCCAGATCCAGGTAATTAAGACGCCGGCGTTTGAGGGGGATATCCTCTTTAAGCTGGGTATCCATGGTCTGAAGCAATTCACGGGCCTTATCATTTTGTTCCGAAAGATCATAAATATCGGCAAGCTGAAGCGCCAGTTCGCGTTTCTGTATGGGTTTTTCAAATCGAGTCAAGGCTTCCCGCAGAACCAATTCACATTCGGCGTAGCGTTTGTTTTTCAGATAGGATTGCACCAGCACCGTAACCAAGCTGGTGTTATCCGGGTATTCCGAGATAAATTCATTCAGTCTGGCGATCGCCTGCTCATCCTGATGCTGTTCGATCATCAGTTCGACTTCGGCAATCTTAACCGCCAGGCTGTCCGACTCGGACTGAGCTGCCTGGGCTGCCAGGGCTGCCTGCTGAAGGATCTGGCGAGCCTGATCGTATTGTTTTTCCTGCAAGGCCACTCTAAATTGAAGCAGTTTGATACTGGTCGACTCCGGAACACCCTGAGCCATATTCTGGACACTTGCTTTAAGATTCCGCCAGGAAACCGGATCGGGATCCCGATTCTGACTTTCGATATTTCGCAAGCGGGCCTGTATAACCAGAACCGCGGCTTCGCCATTGGCGGGATCGAGTCGGGCCGCTTCCTGGGCATGAACTTCGGCATCGAGATAATTGCCACGCTGCATGAGCAACCGGGCTAATGCCAAGCGTAATGCGGCGCTTTTAGTATTTTCGGCAACCAATGCCCGGAGGTGATACTCTGCGGTGAGCAGATCGCCAATCTGAGCGTAAAGTTGGGCCATAAACAGGCGGATACGGATATCTTTCTGACCCAAACCATAAGCCCTTTCGAAGGATTCCCGGGCGGTTTGAACTTCGTTGCGCCGCATGGCAACCCATCCCTGCCAGAACGCAACATCGGATTCCATCATCTTAGAATCACGTATTTCTTTGATCAGGGAATCCGCCTTATCCAATTCATCCGCCTGAATATATATTTCGATCGCTTGAGGATAGAGATCCCACTTCTGCCAGGTCAGGGTCGCCAGCGCCTGGTCAACCACTTCGGCAACCTGCTGATCACTCCCTCCAGTACTCGCCATGACCAGGCGGGCATTCCAAAGGGCCAGAGATAGAGGATCCTCCTGCTGAACCTCGTTTAAAATACCCTGAGCCTGCTGCCTTAATCCAGACCGCTGAGGATCATCAGGTTTATCCAGTTGATTTAAAAGCAACGCGGCCTGAATTTTCAGATTTATTTCGCCGGGCTGCAAGGCAACCGCTTTCAGGGTATCTGAGAGGGCCTGGCCGATATATTTTGCAACCAATTCCTGATTGCGCCGATTTTTCCCGGCCAGATTATTGTAATAAGCAGCCCGGACAAGCCAGGCCTGGGATAGCTCCGGATTGTTCTGGACGGCTTTGTTGAGCCAGTCAATACTGGAACCCTCAAATTTTTCAGGTTCTTTATCCACCACCTGAGCCATGATTTCATAGGCAATAATCAGATCAGGTTTCTTTGCCAGGATCGCCAGAGCTTCTTCGCCCGCTTGCGGGTACTTTCGCTGGAGCGTCAGAGCTATGAGGTGTTTTTGGTGCAGTTCCCAGAAAATATCCTTATCCTTCCGGTCTATTGACAGTTTTTCGAAATCAGTGTCTTCGACCGCCTTGATAACCCGTTCACAAACAGAAACAGCCTCACCGGGCTGCTGACGAATATAAATTTCAGCCAGAGAATTCGCCGAAGTCAGGTAGTTCACCTTGCCTTCATCATTTAATTTGTTCCAGTCAGCCCGCAGGAGGATGTTGAAGGCGTTCACCGCCTGGGTTAAATTCCCCCGACTGCGGGGTCTGATCTTGAGTTGAGCCTGGGCATATTTATAGAGGATATCCTGATAGACCGGGTATTCGGGGTCATCAACATCCAGCCCCTGTTTGACCTCCAGATATCTTCCGAGAAAGGAAGCCGCATCGTTCCAGCGCTGTTCATCCCAGGCTTTAAGCCCCTGGGTTTTTCCCTGGATCATACGATTAGACCGGTTCCAGGCGCGCAGACCTATGGCGGATCCGGCGACAACGGCAATCGCCAGAATGGCTACAATAATAACGGGCCAATTGATACGTCCTTTTGACATTGGATTTTACCCTTTCAGGTTCAGTCGGATTGGCATATCCAGATGATTGATTCGGACAACAAAAAAATGAACATTCCGCTTTAGGCAGACTATATCCACCATTATCAGATGATCTTATCATGGGATCAGAATTTATCAAGAATACTTTTGATAATATAAATGACGGTTTTCCAGCAGATCCAGATATCGAGTTTCCAGTTAACTTCCCTGACATAACGGGTATCGTGGACAACCCATTCCTGAAAATCCCGTCCTTCTTCACGGGTACGACAGACCTGCCAGAGACCGGTAATACCGGGTCGAACGGAAAGACGGGCATCACGCCAACTGGCGCAAAAGGTATTTTCACGTTCGGGCGACGGACGTGGGCCTACCACGCTCATCTGTCCCATGAGGACATTGATGAATTGAGGAATTTCATCAATGGAAGTATCCCGCAGGAATTTTCCCACGGTACTGACACGAGGATCATTTTCCATTTTAAATTGCGGACCGTCGACTTGATTACGGTTAAGCAAGCGCAGCTGATCCTGCATTTTATCGGCGTCTTTCATCATCGTGCGGAACTTGATACAGCCGAATTCTCGGCCATAGCGTCCCTGTCGTTTATGTTTAAAAAAAATCGGACCGGGAGAATTGATTTTGATGGCGGCAACCACAATCGGGAAAAATGGCAGAAACAAGGTCAGGATTATCAGTGAAAACGCGATATCGGCCCAACGCTTATACAACTCAACGTAAGAATATTTCGGCCATGATTTATACCACTGGGTTCGCGGGGGCGGACCGGGCAACAACCAGTCGGGCGTGGGATTACGGGGCGCGCCGGCCAGTGAGCACCGCCCGGGGGCAGGCAGGACACAACTATCGATCACCTGATGGGCAGAAACCGTCGCACCGGATGGAATGACAGCGCTCCTGATGATACTATCCGGGCCAATCGTTACATTATCACCGATGACTGTGGGGCCGATAATAATTGCACTCGAGTCAATCCGGACATTGTGTCCCCGGCTGATGCGGCCAAACAGGCAGGGGGAATCATTCTGACTTAAGCTTTCATGGGAATTCAATTTTATCGGGGCCAACGGATTGTTTTGTAAAACGACCCGGGTCAGCTCACGCAATTCGCCGGAATTATTCAAGTCCGTCAAAAATCCCGCAATCCGTAGAGAATGAAACTTGACACCGATCTGGCCACAACGATCAAGGAACTGACCGAAGTTCAAATTCAACTGGAGTTGTCCCTGGCAAAGCATTTTCTGGACAGCTGATTTTCGGACCAGGATATGATGAGGCCAGTTATCCGGCAGGTCGTCTTGCCAGGCCACATCGGCATAATGACGACGAAAACCGATGATTTGTCCCTGCTGGTTATAACGTACTTTTTCGCGAAACGAACTGAGTTCGGGATCGACGGTCAGGAAAACAACTTCATGATGCCGGCTGGCCAGTAATTCCTGTAGCCATATGGGATCAGTCTGGGCCAGATAATTGCCGTTAGTGAGGAACAACCAACTTGATTCGGAATCGTTATGACGGTCTGGCAAAGGGATATTAATTGTCCCGTTATTTTCCGAGAAACATTCAAATCCCTCCAGATCAACAGGCGGATTGGCCAAACTGACCTGGTTGCTATTGAACAATGCCGCGTTGACAGAGCACAGATGATTTAACAGTGTTGGCCCAAACGGACCCGTTTGGGTAAACATGGTATTCAGAACGTCTGCCTCGGGATGAGTCCCCGGGATGTTATTGAACATAAGAACAAGCATTAGCTGATAATTAATCCAATCCTAAACCGGCAGTGCCGGAGCCCAACAGGGTCACATTGGCATCCGCCTCCCTGTCGAGATATCTTTGCCATTTTGCGTAAGATTTCACTCGTAAGAGACTAAACAGATCAGGCGTAACGATGTCAGTGTCTGGCCCGGCTTTTACTTGCATGCCAACCAGACAATTAAAGATAACAATTACCATTTAGGGACCGTAAATAAATAAATGCAGCATTTATTTAACTGCGGCCGCTTAAGTCCCATCAGGACATTTCGCCAGTATCATGTTGAATGAGCAGCGAACTGCTATCGGTGATGGCGTTTATACGTTTCCTGGCCGCATCCGGGCCGTAACCGTAACCATAACCATAGTAGCCATATATAGAGCGGCTATCCACATTGCCCAGGACATTGCCCAGCACTTTGACACGGGCGGCGGCAAATTTATCCAGAACCTCTTTGAGGGCCGGAGCGGCAGTGGTTCCGGCGAAACTGCTGAGGACCACCGCGTCGGAAAGTTTACCCCACAGGACGGCATCGGGAGCGACCAGAACCGGCGGAGTATCGATAATGATATGATCGTATTGGCGGGCGATGATATCGAGGATTTCGATGGTCTGGGGTCTGGAGAGCAGATCGACCGGATCAAAACCCATCCGGCAACTGCCAACCATGACGCTGAAACCGGCATTCGGATAAAAATAAATCGCATCTTCTATGGCACAATCGCCCATGACCACCTCGTAAAAACCACGCAGTTCGACCGGCAGACGCAGGGTATGTTTCACTCCCTGTTTTCTAAAATCGCCATCGATCAGCAGGACTTTCTGGCCCGTCTGGGAGAGGGACGCCGCCAGGTTGATGGCCAGTGTCGTCTTGCCTTCCCGCGGTCCGGCGCTGGCGACAACCAGGCGTTTGAGATTTTTGCCCTGGCTGAGGATATTGAGGTTCGCTCGAATATTCTGATAATCATTATTAAGATATTCCGGCAGCAATTTGCGATCGACACGATCGACACTGATGGTCGTGCCGATGACCGGGACGCCGATGCGACGGGTGACATCCATGGGCGTACGGAGGCTCTTATCCAATTTGGACAACAGGAAGGCGAAACCCACCCCAGCGCCGAGGGCCGCAAATACGACGCCGGCCAGAAGTTTCATCTTTTTATTCGCCATTTCAACCGATGAGGGTTCATAAGGCGTTTCAATACGTCCCGGTCTCTTGTCGGATTCGATGTCAATCGCCTGGATTTTATTCTGAATTCTATCATAAACTGTTTTTGTCAACGTCAGTTTATCTTTCAGGTCTAACATCTCCAGTTGATCCAATCCGATACTTTTATATTTTTCTTCCTGTTTCTGTATCTCAGCAGAGAGCAGTTCAATGTTTTCATTCAATTTAACCAATTCATCATTCAGGATTTTTTTTCTCTGATTTTTGATAAGCGTTTCCTGATCCGGAGTTTCACCTTCCTTATTTAAAACCAAACTGACTCCTTCATATTCATCCTCCAAAACCCGTTTTCTTTCATCCAATTTATTATTCAGGGTTTCAATGAGTTTTTCCATACGCTTGAGTTCTGGATTTTCAGGGCTGAGTTCCTGCTGCGCGATAATCAACCGTTCTTCTGCCTGAATGATATTCTGGGTCAGGCTCTGAATTCGCGGATCACTATTGACATACAGTTTTAATTTCTGGAGATTTTCCTGTTCTATTTTAAAAATATCCTCTTTGTCAGACAACACTTCTTCTTTTTCAAGCGAGCTAATCATATTATTTAAATCAAGCTGTTCCAATTCCATTTTGGCCAGTTGATTCTGTAAGTCCGAAATCCGGTTTAACGTGATTTCCTGTAATTTCTGCAAATCCCGCGAGCCATGTTTTGAAGCAATTGTTTGAATCTTCGATTCCACATCAAACACATCTCTTCGCACGTTATCCTGTTCGGTTTGCAGATTGTTTAATAGCTGAGTTTTTTGCTCCATCGGCTTTACGATTTTAGTCATATACGCCTGAGAAAACGCCTTAACCACCGTTAACGCCTCTTCCGGATCCGTATGTTCGAACACCAGCATGGTCATTTCACTGTTTCGCTTAGGCACCGCCTTGATCTTCCCGTTTCTTACCAGCGCTTTCAATACTTCCTCTCTATCCAGATTCTTTTTTGTCAAAAGAGTAATGTCCTTGGAGGCCCAGATTTCTTTCAGCAGATTTTTAAGTCCTTTGGGGGCAGGCCTGAAGATTGACAAATCACTCTTGGCAAGCAGGTTGGCGACTTCAGTGACAACAATCGGACAGGTCATGTATTCGGCGTGGGTGTTGCGGAAGCTATCATAAGCCGGCATAGACTCACCCATTTCGGCATCGCTAAACAAAAAACTATTGATCACCGGTTTAATCTGGACCTGCGCGATCGCCTGATACTGGTCGGGGATAAACAGCCAAACGGCCGGGATTCCGACCGAACCGATAAGAATAAATATCAGCAGGATCAATTTCCAGCGCCGGAGCAGGTCGCCGACAAGGTTGTTGGATGCATTCATCTGGTTTTCCTCGGGAGGGAAATTACGCATATAATGGGAATTGATTTCGAAATCGTCGTAACGGTTGATTTCAGTATTCATAAGAGTCCTCTTTTCTTCGAATTACAGAATCGTGGTCATTCGTTATTGCTAATCGTTGTCAGAGAAGCATTTTTCAAAATTACTGATAACTTCAGACTATCGCCGAGCGCCTAATTATTTTTCGCATTAAAATGAATGATTTGTTCCCTGGGTTTGTTGTCTTCGTCAGTCACTACCAATTTTTTCATAAACCAGAGTTCCAGAACAACCATGGCAAGGGCCAGAGGCATCATGGCATAGCCGCCGAAGTCGTGAAAGACCTTTTCCCAGCCCTGGGTGTTTATCATGGTAAAAGCAATGGCGGTGATGGCCAGGCGAATGGTGTTGCAAAGAAAGCTAATGGGAATGGTGGTTAGCAGGATGACCAGTTTTTGCCACCAGGGGCGGTTGACGATCAGGACAACCAGGCCACTGATGACGAAAAAGGCAGTGAGCATGCGCAGGCCGTTGCAGGCTTCGGCCACCGCGACGGTGGTATCGCCGATCTGGATCACATTGCCCTGTCGCACGGCGCCATAGCCCAGTGTTTCCAACACGAAAACGGCGGAAATCGTGGAATAATGCTGTAAGGGGCCGGCGATCATGGCATGAACGCGATTGGGCAGGGGCAGCATCAGGTAGAGATAAATCAACAAGGGCCAGACTTTCCAGGTGAAACGCAACCCGGCGGTCGTCATGACCAGAAAAATAAAGCCGACAACGATCGACATGCGATCGATAGAGCCGAATCCATAATAGAGACCGAAAACACAACGGAAGACATGGGTGATGCCTAGAAACAGCAATCCCCAAAGGAATGGCCGGACCGGTGTGGAACGCAAGCCACGCTTGCGGTTGAAACCGGCATAGATGGCTAGTGGAAAGACCAGCAAACCGCAGGAATATTCATCACTACGCATCCAGATCTGCCAGAGACTGCCGAAGGTGGGCCACCAGGTCCAGAGATAAACCGCAACCAGAGCGGCCATCATGGCAAGCAAACCGGGCTGATTAGTAAAGGCGTCAACAGTTAAGCTTTCGGCCTGGAGCGGTTCATTGGTTGAATAATCACGCGTAATAAACAGCCAGACGCCTAAAACAATAAAAGGCAAAGCAGCAAAAAACACAAATAATATCCATACCCAGATAGGCAACTTCTATGTCCCTTATAAATTATTCTTGTTTAACCACAATTTCACAATAGCGAATCTCAAAATGATCCATCGACGTACTGATCGATGATTTCAGTTTTAGCAGAAATCCTGGCGCCACGGTCTAGGAGGGAACGCTGTATCATGGCTCCAGGGCCGACCCGAGCGCCCTCCCAGAGGCCAGAACTGTCAACCAATGCCCCTGAACCAATACGTACTCCTTTGCTCAACACGGTGGGCCCGATCACAATCGCTTTATCCGAGATATCAACGTCATCGAGCACAATAACAGGGCCTACCAGGCGAGCAGTTGGCGCTATCTTAGCTTGAGCGCTGATCCAGGCACAATCCGATATAGGAGTACTACCATACATGTCGAGATCACGTTTTTCAAAAAACCGTTGCATGGCCAGTGGCGTGGTTCTTAAGTAACCGGGCCAGTCGCGAAAGGGACCGACAGAATCTGCAAGATGAATGGCATAAACCGGTTGCCCCAGTTTGGCCAGTTTGGGAACCAAGGCCTCTTTGATATCACAGTATCCTTCCAGAGTAATATGTTCAATGACCTGTCGGCCGCACAAGTAACCGGCCACAATTTTTCGGTTAGGTCGATGGGGTGATTCGAGCCCGTTGATCAGGACGGTAAGACTGCCGGAATGATGCTGAAATTCAGTCATAACCGGGGCCAGCGGCATGATCGCAGAAAGATTTCCCTGACAGAGGAAATAGGCGGGCGCTTCATTTTTTCTGGCAACCTCCCGTAAACAACCCCCAGTCCCCAGGGGCATGTTTTCGATAAAAATTTCAACCGAGATATCCTCTTCACACTGCCCCAGAAGCTCTTGAATTTTGCCGCCCTGACCGGAATAACAGATCGTGAAGCGGGTGATTCCCTGCCGCGACAAATCCTCAATAGCGCGAATCAACGCCGGTTTACCGATTATCGGCCAGAACGCTGCCGGGAGACGGGAGGTCAGGCGGCAACGGCCAAAATCGGTACCACCGGCCAGAATGACGGCGTGGATGTCTTTCAAATTATTATTTACCAGATGATTCACAAGGAATTGGAATTTAAAATGCAGAATGTAAAATGCAAAATTGGGAAAGCAAGAGAACCTCTATCACTTGTTAGTCTTGTTATTTTGTTTGGTGTTCTTGATAATGGTAGTTAAAATCGCAATTAACTCTTTAACCTGGCGTATTAATGGATCAATTTCATCTTTATGTTCACTAGCCGTAACTTTCAACAATTTCGACCAGTAATGGCTTTCACGTGCCTCTTTGAGAGCAATGGTTAACTTAAAAATAAAATCCGGTCGACTATGGGCAGCCTGACCTTCTTCAAGATTGGCTCCAATTGAAGTGCCTGATCGTACAAGCTGACGAGCAATAACAGTTCTCGCATCCCGATATTTGAACAAGTGATTGCATAACCGGACATTGTCAACACTGAACTGGAATGTTTTGTCATAAATGTCATATTTTTTCATTTTGCATTTTGCATCGTAAATTTTACATTTTGTCTTTCAAGCAATCTTTAACGGCCTGCTGCCAGGGACGGGGTTGCCAGTTCAGTGCGGCGAATGTTTTGGTGCAGTCCATTACCGACCAGGCGGGCCGGGGAGCCGGACGCGGGAATTCGGCCGTTGTACAAGGTTGAACCTGACAACTAACTGCGGCAATTCGAATCGCTTCGCAGGCCAGGTCATACCAGGTACATTGGGGTGGATTACAAAAATGGAAGATGCCCTGATCATCATTTAAGGCAAAATCGATCAGGCAGCGGGCCAGATCCACGGTCCAGGTTGGGCAGCCAACCTGGTCATTGACGACTTTAATGCATTCACGCTGACGGGCGATCTGGACAATCGTATCGACAAAGTTTTTGCCACCGGCGCCGAACAACCAGGAAGTGCGGATAATGGCATAGTGCCCCCCTACTTTCTGGATGGCCTGTTCGCCGGCGAGTTTGCTACGGCCATAGGCACCGGCCGGAGCGACAGGATCGTCGGGTTGATACGGTCGTGCGCCATCGCCGGCAAAGACATAATCAGTGCTGACATGGACTAGTTTGGCCTCCATCTGATGACAGGCCTGAGCCAGATAGCCAACTCCAGTGCCATTTACAGTGGTTGCCACGGATTCATTCGTTTCAGCGCCATCCACATCCGTCCAGGCGCAGCAGTTAATCACCGCAGTTGGTTGAGTATCAGCAATCAGTTGGTTGACCTGGTCCTGATTGGTTATATCAGCCTTATGGGCCCCTTGCGGTTGATCTGGCCAGGTGGCCAGAACCATGGGCAATTCACGAGCCTGGCATTGTCGGACAACTTCACTGCCCAGCATGCCGGTAGCGCCAAAGATAAGGATTCCCTGATTACTGCTCATTGTTTTTTTACTACAACTTTCTTATCGAGTCACATACTGTTTTTCATAATAATGCATGTATTCTCCCGACTTGATCTCACGCCACCAGGTTTTGTTGGACAGGTACCACTCGATAGTCTCTTTGAGACCCTGCTCGAAAGGGATCTGGGGGCGCCAACCCAGTTCGTCACGGGTTTTGGTCGGATCGATGGCATAACGACGATCGTGGCCCAACCGGTCTTTAACATGCTCAATAAAGGATTCATCCCGGCCAAGGGCCTGGAGGATTAGTTTTGTTATCGTCAAGTTATATTGTTCGTTTTCACCACCAATGTTATAAACCTGGCCGTCGCGGCCTTTTTCGATGACCGTGAGAATCGCCCGGCAATGGTCCATGACATGGATCCAGTCGCGGACCTGCATGCCATCGCCATAGACGGGAACTTTCTTTTCTTCCAGCAAATTAGTTACAAACAACGGGATCAGCTTTTCAGGGAACTGGTAGGGACCGTAATTATTGGAACAGCGGGTAATGAGCGCGGGGAAGCCATAGGTATGATGATAGGCCATAACCAGCAGGTCGGCGGCGGCTTTGGAAGCGCTGTAGGGACTGTTGGGGGCCAGCGGGGTAGTTTCGGTGAAAAGACCGGTTTTACCCAGCGAACCATAAACTTCATCGGTGGAAACCTGCAGGTAGCGCTGGATGTTATGTCGCCGGGCGGCGTCAATCAAGATGCGGGTTCCTTCGATATTGGTCCGCACGAAAGGTTCGGAAGACATGATCGACCGGTCGACATGACTCTCGGCGGCAAAGTTGACCAGAATATCGACACCGGAAAGTAATTCATTAACCTGGTCCTCATCACAGATGTCCCCTTTGATGAACTGATAGCGGGGATTGCCTTCAAATTCAGCCAGGTTGGCCAGGTTCCCGGCGTAGGTGAGGGAATCGAAGGCGATAACTTCATAATCGGAAGTTTCGTTGAGAATGAGACGAACGAAGTTGGACCCGATAAAGCCCGCGGCACCGGTTACAAATAACTTACTCATTTTTTACACCTTAAAAGAAATAATAGCCACTGAAACAAGGATACATGGTAATAGTTTAATTCTTGTATATGGCCCTTCGTTTGATATCCAGCTTCTGTCCAAAGTTGATTAAAAGACCCACTTCAATACCTGTTGCTCGCAGATAATTATAAAGTTGGGCATAATGTATCTCTTCAAGTGCTTTACAGGCCTTCAATTCAACTATTACCTTATCATCAACAACAATATCGGCATAATAATCGCCAATGATCTTTTGATCGTAGTAGATAGAAAGAGGTTTTTGTACTTCAAATGCTATACCCAACTTTTCCAATTCGATAGCCATGGTATTTTCGTATACTTTTTCGAGAAATCCCCATCCAAGCTTGTCAAATACGATAACGGCACATCGATTAATTTTCCCAGTAATATCGCTATGCTTATAATCCTGATATTTTTCCAGATTCACACTCCCTTTATTCAATAATGGCCAATCAACAATTCAACATCATCCATATATTCTATCCTTGTTTCAGCGGTATCAGTGGCAATTTTTATGGCCGCTTAATCTGATGGGCCAGATACTGTCCATACTGACTCTTGCCCAGCTGCTGCACGCGGGTGAGGAACTGGTCTTTAGTGATCCAGCCCATGCGCCAGGCGATTTCTTCGGGAGAGGCAATTTGCTGACCCTGGCGTTTTTCGATGGTGGCAACAAAATTACCTGCTTCCAGCAGTGAATCGGCGGTACCGGTGTCGAGCCAGGCCATGCCGCGGCCAAGCAGTTCGACATTAAGCTGGCCCTGTTTGAGATAGGCATTATTGACATCGGTAATTTCAAGCTCGCCGCGGGCCGATGGTTTAACGGCAGCGGCAATATCCGTTATTTGGCTGTCGTAGAAATAGAGTCCTACCACGGCGTAGCTGGATTTAGGTTGCTTAGGCTTTTCTTCAATGGATATGGCTTTTTTATCCGCATCAAATTCGACAACACCATAACGCTCGGGATCTTCAACCCAATAGCCAAAGACAGTGGCGCCCTCTTTAAGCTGGGCGGCGCGCTGGAGTTTGGCAGACAGACCGGCGCCAAAAAAGATGTTATCGCCCAGGACCAGGCAGGCCGGGCCGCCGGCGATAAATGCGCGGCCGATATGGAAGGCCTGGGCCAGGCCTTCGGGACGGGGTTGCTCGGCATAGCTCAGTTCAAGGCCCCACTGAGAGCCATCGCCTAATAGCTCCTGAAACCGGGGCAGGTCGTGCGGGGTGGAAATCAGTAATATCTCGCGGATGCCGGCCAGCATGAGCGTGGTGAGTGGATAATAGATCATGGGTTTATCATAAACAGGCAGTAGTTGTTTACTGACCACCTGGGTCATGGGATAGAGGCGGGTGCCGCTACCGCCGGCGAGGATGATGCCTTTCATGATTGGCTCCAGAAAAGATTTTAAACCGTATGACAGGCCAGTAAACACCGGAAAATGGGAAAAGGCCTGAAAGATAAATGCTGTATTTATTTATGGACAGCCCCTAAGCTGAATAATTCAAGTTCCGTCATTGCGATTCATAATATGGCGCCAAGTGAGCGATGATTTATCGGTTTTGAGCCGATTTCTGACACGCAAAATGGTTTGATTGGTCATAGGATCATGAGTCCGCCTACCGCTGTGCAACCAGAATCTCCGCGATTCGCTGAGCGGCATTGCCATCCCACAAGGGGGGAACCTGCGCCGGGATATCGCCACGACGCGCCTTATTATAACCCGCCAGGATATTGTCAGGATTCATACCCACCAGTTGATTAGTGCCCTGAGTGATGGTTACCGGACGCTCGGTATTTTCCCGTACAGTCAAACATGGCACGCCCAGAATCGTAGTTTCTTCCTGGATGCCACCGGAATCGGTCACTACGATACTGGCTTCAGACATCATTTTGAGAAAGTCCAGATAGCCCATCGGCTCGACCAGAACCATATTTGGCATAGCGGTAATGCGGGAATAAAGGCCATTGGACTGCATATTTTTCAAGGTTCTAGGATGAATCGGGAAAATCATTTTCATATCATTCTGTATAACCTCAAAAGCGTCCAGGATCCTGCCAAACACCTCAAGGTTATCCACATTGGAGGGGCGATGCATAGTAATTACCGCATAATCGCGGCCTTCTAAGTCATGGGTTTTCAGAATTTGCGATTGTTCCGCTTTGGCCCGGTTCTGGAGCAGGGTATCAATCATGACATTCCCAACCAGATAAATTTTCTCATCGGCAATCCCTTCGGCCAGCAAATTGTCAACCCCACTCTGTTCGGTTACAAATAACAGATCGCTGATAGAATCGGTCACGACCCTGTTGATTTCTTCCGGCATGGTCCGGTCGAAACTGCGTAAACCCGCCTCGACATGAATGGCTTTAATCCCCAACTTGACGGCAGTCAACACACAGGCAACGGTTGAATTGACATCCCCGACGACTAAAACCGCATCCGGTTTCTGTTCCAGCACGACAGATTCGAAACGTTTCATGATTTCAGCGGTTTGCTGGGCGTGGCTGCCAGAGCCCACTTCCAGATTGATATCAGGTTCCGGGATATTCAATTCATGAAAAAAGGCCTCGCTCATCTGAGGGCTGTAGTGCTGGCCGGTATGAACCAGCATATTGTTCAGTTCCGGACGCAACTGACAGGCTTTGATAATGCTGGCAATTTTAACGAAATTGGGACGAGCGCCCGCAATATGGATGATTTTCATATTCATAGTCTCATCAAATGGGATGGATAAAATTCAAGCAGTTAGGAATTTCCCTTACATTTTACGACATGTTATTTTTTAAATCCGAGGCGATACCTGGCGATTTCTCCCATACTCAGCCAGATAAATGTTGTATTCGTAACAAAATACCGTTTCCACATCCGGCCAGGTTCCTGCATCACCCGATAAAACCACTCCATTCCCGTTTTCTGCATCCAGCGCGGAGCACGCCGGGTCACACCCGCAACCACATCAAAACTCCCCCCTACGCCATGACAAACCGGGACTCCCATCATTTTGCTGTACTTGCGTAAAAAGATCTCTTTTTTGGGAGGCGTGATCGCCACAAAAAGGATATCCGCCTGACTATCCCGAATCGATTCGGCGACCTGCAATTCCTGATCCTCTTTAAAATAGCCATCCCGCCAACCGGCAATCCTCACACCCGGATGGTGCCGCCGGGTCCAGTCAACCACATTTTCGACAACTTCCGGCTTGGCTCCCAGGAAATAGACGCCATAATGTTTTTCGTCAGCCAACTTCAACAACTCATGCATGATATCTATCCCTGCGACCCGTTCCGGCAAAGGCCGGCCGCACAAACGAGACAGCCATACGACGGGCAAGCCATCCGCCACGGTGAAATCCGTTTCTTCAAGACTGCGTTTGAGTTCCGGATTTTTGCGCGCGTTCACCAATTTGGCCACGTTCACCACGCCGATTAATAAAGAAGTCCGAGTTTGAATCGCCTTGTCCGATTCTTCGATGACATTCTTCATGTTCATAAACCAGACTTTGGCTCCTAATAAATCGACGAATTTGAAGACAATCCCTGGTGACACGATATAATACTCCTCTAAATGCCTTTGATTAAATTTTGTTCAATCGAAAGATCCGGTTCAGTTGCTCTCTCCTGATATAATCTAAAAAGCCATCCGGTAAAATCCTTTTTTCCCGACTGAAACATGCCCCAAGATATCCTGCGATTCTCATAAGGCCTCCAATGATAAACGGGTTCTCTTTAAGACAGCGCCTAATGGATTTCAATAAAAAGAATGTGGGATGGTTGCCCAGGTAATATTCACATTTTCCCTGATGAAACCTGGCCCGTAATAACGATTTTGCATTGCCAATTCCGGTTGGGCGATGATGTATCACTTTTACATCAGGGAAAGACCAGACTTTCCAGCCACGCATCCGCGCCATCACACAGGCGGCAGTATCTTCACCGCCATATTTCAATGGCAAAAAACCGCCTATCTGCTCAAAGCATTCCCGGCGAAACACCATGATCGCCTTGGGTGTGCTGCGTCGATCATTCAAGACCGCAACCAACTTGCCATCAATCAGATTTTCATAAATCCCACTGGCTATTCCCAGTTTGGGGTCCGCTTCCATGCGGTGGATAATCGATTCGTAGTAATCCGGCGGCAGGGTAATGTCGGCATCGAGAATAGCAATATATCGATAAGCCCCATCAGGAGAAGAGGGATCCAGGAGGCGAGGTCCCTGGCTCGAATGGCCATGGGTATCATTTGGGCCATTCGGCTTTTCACCATTTCCCATTCCCTCGTTTCTCGGCGCACCGGTTAATTTTCCAATTTCTCCGTATCCTTCCATAATCGCATACACATTACTGGCGAAATATGCCTGCCCGGCCGGTTTGGTCCGGTAATGGTAATGAATATTTTCATATTCAGACGCATATTGTTTAATGAGGCTGCCGGTACCATCGGTTGAACTGTCATCCACAATCATCCACATGGCGGGTTTGAGGGTCTGAGCAATTACCGAACGCAAGGGAAATTCGATATACTGTTCCTCATTATGGCAGGGAGTCAGAATGACATAAGAAATTTTATTGCCTCTCATCTTAACCACTTTTATTTATATCGTTTTCTTACTGCAAATAATTATCTAACTCAGGCATCATGCTTCATGCAATTGATAAGTTGCTCAGATATATAATCAATATTGGCGTCCTTCATTTGTTGATGAACCGGCAAAGCCACCACATGATCCTTTAAATAACAGGCATCAGGATAATCTAGCCAGGGTAATCCCTGATGATAACCTGACCACCAGGCAATCGCCTCAATCGCCATATCATGCAAGCAGCGGCAAATCTCGTTACGGTTGGCAACTAACACCGGGAAATGCAAAGGACATGCCCCATCAGGCAAACTTGAAAAGATGAGAGACAGCCCTTTTGCCGGGCCGAGCCGCTCAAGATACCTCAGATAATTTCTTCTTCTTATTCCGCGAATTTCTTCACTGTCGAACCGGGATAACAGCCAGCGTGTTATTCCCGACACGCCTAGATGATCCAATCGCGAATCATAGTAATATGAATCGGGCATATCAGGAAATCTGACATTCAAGGCAGCATCATGAGGCTGACGCTTTTGCAATAAATTCCAAAATACTTGAAATAAAGGGGTTCCAGATAGCATCATTAATAAATTGCGTTTGGCAAATGGCAATAGAGACCGGACAGTGCCAGAGACTGGGGGTTGGCGAAAATTCCAAGTTTCATCCCCTTCAAACCGAATCTCAGGATTATGAATGACCAATGCCCCCCCATCCGGAACCGGCAACATCTTTGGGTAGTTATAAAGAGCGATATCGCCAACCGAACCGACTGGCCTGCCATCTGAAAAGCAACTGAATAACGATAGCGCGCAATCTTCAATTAACCACAATTTATTGCTTGCACATAACGTTTTAATTTCAGTCAAATCATGAGGAAAACCAAAATAATGAATTACATAAATGGCCCGGGTCGCGGGCGTGATTCTGGCTTTGAGGTCTTCAAGATCAATTGACAGGTCCTGCCGTACACGATACAACTCAATTGATAAATTATTTTTCAAGAACGGCGACACTTCCGATCCGCAATTGTAGGCTGGTAATAAAAATTTTTTTCTATCCCCTCTGGATAAAAGTTGAGCAATCAAACTGATACCCACTCGAGTTTTATGACATTGCATGCAATCAAAATGATCCAGAATGTTATGCTTTTTCGAAGAGCCAATAACATCTTTTATAACTAGCGATGGCAAACCATTATACAGCATGATTACTGAAAATCAATCCGGCGCCATCAATACGATGACTTGTGAATGAACTTGTTTAATTTCTTTTGCACGCGGTTTTTCAAATCAAACGCTTTATACATTAGACATTTCTGGGAATTCAGTACTTTGATATGCTCAGATATAATCTGCACCGGTTCCGGTCTAAATTTTTGTTTATGTTGATGGATATGATACAAGGGAGATTCAACCGGGGTATCTGGATCATACCCTTCAACATCGAATAAAATGCAACCTTTTTCCCTGGCCCATTTTATTCCTTCCCACCATAACGGAATCCCAATTGAAATCCCGTTGGGACATTTATCCCGATCAACGGCGTAACCCACAGTAATGGAAATATTTTTCATTCTCGCCAACCACAATGTCCCTAGAAAATCTGATTCATGGTAAGCATTAAATTGCGTACCCCAATCATCTCCGCAAGTGAACGATTCATAAAAACCTTTGAATTCATTCTCATCCATGGGTGTCAAACCTCTGGCCGTTCTCATTCGTTTCAAAATATTAAAGCCGGAAAGGGCGTCATCATACGAATCAGGCTTTTTTATCAGAATATTATACTTATCCACCTTTTTTATGTGTTTTCTTGTATCTTTGGAAAATGACAACCAAATGTCATCCAAGGAACGATCTAATGATACTCGTCCTGTCTTAGTATAGACCTCATCTTTGTAATAGGCGGAATAATCCAGATTTTTTAATCGATTTACAATCTGTTCAGCTTCGGGATACGCCCAGTAGGGAGATATTCGTAATTGCCCAACCTTTCTATCCAAGAAATACTTCTCTACTAACTGCATAAAAGGCTCAAAATGATCAGGAGATTTAACAACCGGACCTCGCAAACAAACCGCTTCAAAATTGTTCAACGTGTAAAAAAACTGGCCAAATCCACACACCTTCCCATCATCATCAATCCCGATAACTTTGATAGTTTTCTTGTTTTGGATGTCATAATACGAAGAAGAAAAAGGAGCCTGCCAGATGTGGGCCGAATCACAATTCAACCAAAAATCGGTCAGGTCAGCTTGTATTTCGATTGGTAAGTTTTCTTCAAACATTACTTTCATAAACTAACTCCTGTCATTTAAAAAACTTATCCGGTCAGCCTTGATTTGCATACAAATCCAAAAGAATTAGCATCCTCATTCAACGGTTACAATCGCCCTTTTTGACTACAAATGGCACAAATATATTCACGGCTAATGGATCAGGCTCATCATAGAAGTCATCACGATTTGTGCCAGAAACCCGGCAAAGCATCCCTGGCATATTATTGCAGACCAAAATCAAAGAAAAAGAGCATTATCTCTTTTAATAGTATTGCGTATTCAACTAAACATATTTGTACGAATCCAATGTCGATTCAAAGGCCGACGGCACCTATGAGGTAATCTTGGAGCAATACGGCCAAACCAGATCTTGTAATAGAGCAAATTAAACATCCTGGCCCAACTACGTAATAATAAATATTTGCATTGAGCGAATCCCTTTTTGACAACAATAAGGGAAACCATATCACGGACCTCCCCACCCAGTTTCATTTTATGGGGATAATATCCGCGCATACTATCAATGAGTTTCACGCCATCCTGAAATGCCGCCCGAATCAATTCAAAACAGATAATTTTACCAGTACTGATTTTTTGCAGATCATTATCGATATTTCGACTATTCAACAGCTCATAATAGATACCGCCACATTTATAATTATATTCATAACCAATATCCAAATCCCCATAACTTATCCGAAACAAGCGCAAATAATCGTGATCGACTCCCCATTTTACCAATTCCCGGTGAAAATTCTCTGCCTGGGGCCAATCGCCAAAATGCCCTAATTTGCCCTGGTTCAGCCAATAATTCTGGTGTGCGTGATAAAAGCGCGCGAAAATATCAGCCCAATTATCAATTTTAGCCACCTCCAAATTGATTTGATTTTCATTCCCGTTTGATAATTTTTCCAAGTTACGATAATTTCTGCGAATATCAGTCCGTTCATTCTTATTCAACCCAGCCAGATATGCCTCAGGTTCAACTACATTAAAGTAAGTTTGAACAAACCCTTTTTGCGTGACTAAAGAATAAATTCGAGGCCTGTTCAATGCCGATTGTAATTCATCTTGGCATGAATAATTTCCCGCCAAAGCACCCAGAAGCAATATATCCCAACCGTGATTGTTTAATCTTTCAAACAAAAAACTGGTGATTGTATCTAAGTGTTCAGTTAATAAGGGCAAATTAAATTGTGCTAATGTGTGATCGGAGCCAACGATCTTGATTATCTGAATAGGAAAAATTCCAATATGTATTATCTCTTTGAACAAAGGTAAAACGCCAATCATATTCCCTTCATGCCGAAAAATCAATAATATCAGTTTTCGATTCTTTCCATAGTATTTCCACCAGATCCGCCCCCAACCATAGGTCAAAAAAATATCGGAGCCATTATCGGCGACAAACCGGTCCCACTCCTGCTCCAGATGCCGGCAATCTTCATAACTCTGATATTCATCAATCGTTAATGTCATCATCTCTCCTTAAACTTCTCTATCAATTGGAGCAAACCCTGGGAGACTTTACCTTTGCAGAGATCATACGTACCAATGTGCCGAACCTCCAAACCGCCCATTCGTGATTTAAACTGGAAAACGCTGGGATTGTTATCAGGATCGATGCCACCCAAGTCGCACCATTTTAAACCTCGAGAGTGGGCCGACAGACACGCCTGGTACCAAAGCAAGTAAGATGAACCTTTTTCCAAACCCGTCTGATTGCTGGCCGCCAGCAGGACGATGGCAGAATCGCCCAGTTCGGTAGACAACAGAGCGGAAGCCGGTTGGTTTTCCCAACAGGCCACGAAAACTTTCATTTTTTCAGACGCAATCAATTCATTCTGAGGAACACTGAATTCTTCGATCTCTAAACCTTTAAAGCCTTTACGTCCTTTTGACTCCTCATATAACTGAGCCAAAACTGAAAAGCAGTCATCATTGGATCCCGCCTGAACAGTCAGACCGGACTTTTCGGCATTTTTCAGATCTCGCCTAAAACTTTTCCGCAAGCGTGCCCGGATTGCTTCTTCCGAATCGCTGACATCTACTTTAAAGGTATGATATGGCTGTTTTCTTTCTGCTTTTTTAAAGCCGGCGGCTGATAAGGCGGCTGCGATATCATTCCCCCGCTCATCTTCAACAACATTGGGGACCACTCGTAAAACATGTATCCCGTCATCAAATAAAGCCCGGACCATGACACGGAAAATTTCAATCCTATCGGCAGGAACGATACCCTCCCTGCACATTAGCGGTCCGTTTTGAATATACCCCACCCGAAAAGGCAGCAAAGGCACATTTTGAACACGGACCTGAGCCATCAGGCACACATCGCCAGATCCAGACCGTACCATAAGTCGCCTTAAATTCTGCCCATCCATTCGCGCCCGGTTCTCCTGGTAGGACCAGGTCTGGTAAATCGTGTAATCCTGAAAATGAAGGGCTTGGTTTTCCCAATCGGTACGGCTGATATTATCTAATTCGACTCGATAACTCATTTTAATCTCAAGAATCTTGTTATGAACAGTTTAATTCTGCGCAAATAATAATCCGTCTCCCAGGCACCGACAAGAATCAGTTTCAGCTTAAACAGGCTATCCCCGGGCGTAACCGCAAATCTGGGTATGGCCATAGGATCATCATTTGTCCTGACGCATCGCGGTTCAACGGTATAGCCCCTGGCATATCCTGCCTGACGGGCCATCTCCAATACCCTGTCATTATAATCTCCATGGGGATAACTAATCGCATCGACTTCCCGATCCATCCATTTTTCCAACTGCTGTTTTGATTCCATTAACTGCCGTTTCAAGTCCTCATCGGACAGGCGTGTCAGATGAGGATGCGTCAAAGTATGAGAACCAATCGCAAATCCCATATGACCCAGTTGCCTGATTTGATCCAGGGTCATGATCAACTGCGTTTTATCGGGATGATCAGGATTGATATCCCATCCGGGCCTATCCCCCAAATTCTCCGTGGGGATAAAAATAGTAGCGGGATATTTATTTTCCAATAAAAAGGGAATGGCATTGTTCAGCAAATTCGCAAAGGCGTCATCAAATGTGATGGCAACAATCGGTTTATCTTCAAACGGTACCGTTAAAATTTCACGGAGAGGCACTATGGTACAAAACCGGGCGACCAATTTTATCTGTCGAATAAACAAATCTTTTTCGGCATCCGGTATTCCATGATAATATAAAATCCCTCGACTGAATTTTTGCCCTCCAAGAACCTGGAATAGCCTGTAAACCGATGCAATAAATATCTTTATAGATTGAATCATATTGACAAACCAGGAAATATTCCCTTACAACAATAACTGATGATTCCAGCAAATTTAGGTAATTTGGGCTTGATTTTTTTTGACGCGAAAGGGAATACCATCGCCAATAACAGCCATTTGAACGAGGCGCTCATGCAAACGATTAATCGGACACACTGCTCCGCCAGCCAGCCATAATGCTTACGAATCAGAATCAATAAACTCTTCACCTTCTGTACTTCCATTTTGACATTAACCTGAGCGCTACTCTTACTTCCACCATCGAGATGAATAATTCTGGCGCCTGTCCAGAAATAATTCCGCCAGCCGGCCTGATACATTCTGTAACACCAGTCCGCCTCCTCGGCATAGATAAAAAAAGATTCATCCAAATAACCAATCGTTTGTATTACCTCTCGCCGAACCAGCATAAACATCCCTGAGACCACATCCACTTCCCGGTCACTTTTCCGGTCCCATTCCTGCATTTTATCGCCACCCAACCAACGTGACCCTGGGAACAACCGCGCCAGTCCGGTTAAAACACAAAAAAAATTCCATGGATTATGAAATCGAAAACAGGTTTTTTGAATGGTATTTTCATCTTCCCACACCTGGCAACCGACCACTGCATATTGAGGATGTTTTCCGGCAAATTCGAGTGTTTTCAGGATCGCATCTTTTAAAATGATTGTATCACTGTTTAATAACAAGATATATTGGCCTCTGGCCACTTCAATCCCCTGATTATTGGCCGCGGCAAAACCACGGTTTTCATTGTTCACAATCAGTTTAACATGAGGATAATTGGATTTGATACTTATAACGGAATCGTCCGAAGATGCATTATCAATAACAATAATTTCATAATCGTCGATCGTAACCTGTTCATAGATTGACGCTAAACAATTGCATGTCACAATTGATGTGTTCCAATTAACGATAATAATTGATAGCGCTGTAGATTCCATTAAATTCGATTATTTCATGTTTTAAAGAATAACGAGTACTTTTTCATTGGGTGACATTCAACGAAACAAAGCTGACGGGACATTCGATCCTCAACGGAACCTTCGTCTGTCAGCATGATAAGCGATATTCCCATTTCTACCTGTGTACCCCATTGGCATTTCCCTTCACCATCAATCCATTCGTAATACTTCCCGATAAATGTTGTATAATAAATTCGACGCGTGGTCCCAGCTTAGCTCATTTAAAGTTTCCAGGCTATTTCCCCTCAATTGTTTTAAATAGTTGGAATTATTGGCTAAAAGTTCAATCTGTTCTTTCAGCATTTGAATATTACCCGCTTCGTGAACTAACGCATTCACCTGATGCTCGCAGACAGCGCCGGAGGCGTGAGATGCCAGCAACACAGCGCCACATGCCCTGCCTTCATACGTTGCCAACGAACTCCCTTCAGCCAGAGAGGGCATTACCAACGCATCACTCTGTCTAATAAATGCAGGCAAATCCCGAACATAACCAACATGTTCGACACTGGGATGATCAAGATAATTCTGCAAGACCTGTTTATATTTCGGCACAAACGCCGGACCGCATATGCTGAATTTACCGGTCTGGCATGCCGACGATTTCACCCACGCTTCCAAAGCAAAATGCAAACCTTTCAATGGATTACATTCCCCGATGTAAATCATATGGAATGGACGATCTTCTTGATCACGCCTTCCATCCGGCGTGAATTTTTTTAGATCACAACCGTATTGATGCCTTTTCATTTTAGCTCGATTGTATCCCTTATTAATAAACGTCTCGACAACAAAATCCGATGGGCAAAGAAGAAAATCGGCACTTTCAAACTCCGCTTCCTCACGTTCCAGAATTTCATGTTTAAATGCGGCATAATGTTTTTCGGATATTTCAATGCCAAGTCTGCTGTTTTCCCTGGCAGTTACTTCATACACATAACGCGTATGAGAACTCGGACGTTCACTAAACGAAATGATATTTTTTTCTTTGGCAACCTGAAGTGTCCGCAATCCGCCAGAAGGCCAACAATGAACAATATTATATTTTCGAAAATTTTTCCTAAGGTAGTTTGAGACTATGTAATCATGAATAAGGCCGGTTTTCATCCCTAATAATCTTAAGGGAATACGTATTCCCAATGGGACCATTGTTTCTCTGACGTTTACGTCAGGATCAATGTCAACGTCGCAACTCCCGCAGAATAAATCAACCGCCACTCCCAATTTTATTAATCCGGCGATTTGATGCCATGCCGCAAGACCTATTCCAGTACTAGTATTTAATCGCGAATGATATGAATAAAGAACTCTTAACAATGTTTTAAGTCCTCAACGGTATTTGGGCTTGACAAACAACTTATTAAGCACGCCTTACCGAAAATGTTGTTTTTAAAGAATCACATATGTACAGTGAGCAACTGGCATTTTGCCAACCCTATCCGCCGCAAAGAATAAGACTACTCACCAACCTTGCGTAATCGGCTTTCTATTATTCCAGGGCAACTTCGTTTAAAATAAAGAGATTTTGACACAGACAAACTGGCGATAATTGCAAATAATAAATATCTTGCCACTACAATCTGGCCGAAATAACTCACCCCAATATAGTTTACACAATGGACAAATAAGGAACACCCCAATGCCCAGGATAATGCCAGTTGATAAGCATTTTTTTTATTCATTCTCCACAGTCTGCCGACATCGCGATAGGCATATGCAATCAATGCGATGAAGAGCGCCATCGTCAATAGTCCTCCATTTACACCTTCGGCAATATACTGATTTGTCACATCCCCCCGGTATATTCCCCAGGACAAAACAACATATCCCGAACAACCACTAAACCACCAGTCACTAAAATGATTAATCGTTCGATCAATCAAAATATACCGATGATATCCGGTTGACCCCCCCACGGCGCTGACGCGACTAATCAAGTGCCAGACCGGCGCTTTCATAATGATATGCAATAAGACAATCATGATGGCAATTCCCCAACGGATATGTCGCATAAAGGCCTTGAAGTAAAACATCAAGCCACCAAGGATTGCCGCAATTAAACCCATTATGGGAGTACTGGACGCACTGCAAAAGATGATCACCAAGGAGGTGATTATTCCCATGACAGACCACATTCTGGCCTGTTGAGACTTCCACCAAAACGCGCCAATTAATGGAACACAAGAAGCCCAAAAACATCCTGCTAAAATTGGGCTGGAAAATGCCCCCTGGCAACGAAGCCGGCCATCCCGAATGCCGGTAAATTCACTGACCCCCCCAAAAATCGCAAACAAATTTCTTCCGGTTTTGTTCTCGATAAACATAAAAATGGCAACAGGTATGCTAATTAATATTATGCCATAAATTAGTTTATCCAAATCCGCCCAACTCTTAATCAGACAACGAAACACAAAGTACATGCCAATCACGTCAAAAGCAAAACCAATCCGATTAATGAGTACCGACAAGGTACCCACTCTCAAAGTCATAAAGAATACCGAGCTGATGGTCCAGAATATGATAATTTTATCAAGCGGCTTCCGCACAAAATTCAAATGTTCCTTATGCATCATAATACGGAAAAGGCCAAAAATCACCATGATCCGCAAGAAATCAAAATCCAACGATGCAATGACAATCCGCTGTGCCGATGGAATGAAACAGGCAATAATCAAAAAAGGGATGGTAGACCAGCGCCGAGGCACTATCAATACGCATATTCCGAGAATAACAACTGCCAATAATCCAATGGGATGAACAGTCGTCTGATTTGCGTTCGCCGCAAATCCTACGATTTGGGGTTCTTCATTCATATGATAATTTTGGGATAAACGAACGGGTCAACGAATCGGGTTGAAACATTCTTCATGTTCGTCAGGATCAAATTTCAAAATGTAATCTATCATGAAATTTTCTTAATCAATCTCGCCGGATTCCCCGCCACAATTGAATTGGATTCAACATTTCGGGTCACCACACTATTAGCGCCGATAATGCAGTTATCACCAATGGTTACCCCTTTTAAAATAACCACATTTTGTCCGATCCAGCAATTATTTCCGATAACAACCGGCCGGGTGTTAAACTTGCTATTTTTTGTAACAGGCAATCCATTGGATTCCACAACATGGTCCGAATCAGTGATTAAAACATTGGATGCCATCAACACATAATCACCGATCGTCACCGATTGGGCGGCATTACACTGAAAGCGATACATGATCGTACAATGTTTGCCCAGCGATATTTTAGGATCCTGCCCCCGGCCTGGCGCCAAATCCGACAACACACAGCCATCGGCAATAACCGTATAATCCCCAATACTAATCGTTTTGGGATTAGTAATCATCATGGGCCTGACCAGAATAACTCTCTTTCCCATTTTACCCAAGCGCCATTTCCACTGTAAATAACTGTGAAAAACAGAAGCGATTCTAACAAAATTAATTTTCATAATATACCCATCAAAACCAGTTAGAAAGTCTTTGTTTAATATTTCTAATCTTTCTGCGCCATCCGATATAATTTCTTGGATCAATATCAGAAGTCTGAGTTACAATCGCTTCATTTTTCAAAAATTCCAGCCACTGCCGGACGGATTGAATGCTAAAATTTGCCGCCGTCAAAGGCATATGATTTCTGATATCTTCATCTGTTTTTATTGCGGTATATTCAGAACGCGGATCATCCATATGCTCCTGATATATGAATGGGTAATACCAACCACAAATATAATTTTTTAAAGACAACTGAATTCCATAACGGGTAAATCCTGAATCCGGCGGCACCGGCCCCAAGCTTTCATAACAAGCCCGTTTCATTAAATAACCACTCCCTCCCAGCCAGCAGCTGCGCATGAGTGAATGTCCACCTTGAAATGTTTGTATCTTTCTGGCCGCAAGTTCAGGCACATAATCTTCCGGGAAAAAATGCCAACACCCGATGATTCCGAAATCCGGATTATCTTCATGCGCCTTTCTCAAAGTCTGCGCCCATTCATCCGGCACCAGGCAATCATCATCCACTTTGGAAAAATAAGCTGCATCGGAATTCCCCCAGAGCCAGTTGGTTGGCGCATTCAACTTCTTGTTTTCCAAACTGTGGTAATACTCATAAAAACGTGGATGCCCACGAAACGATTCCACAACGTTCATCGTTGCTTCATCACTGCCATTTTGCCAGACCCAGACACGCATTGTGGAATCACATGTTTCCAGCAAACGGCCCAAAGACAACCTGGTATAACCAGGCCGGTTATAGGTAATCATCAAAATATCAATGTTATCAATCATTATTTACCTGAATATCCGCATTGAATGAGTGCAATTACATCTTCACAAATATTTGATATCTGGCTGATTAATCGTCCGGGTCAAATCTTGATCAATTGAGCAGAAATTACCAGCCTTATTTTGATACAACCTGTTAATTCACGCCGATAAATGCCAAGCGATTTAAGCTTCATGGAATTACCGGTATTCACCTGAACAGTCACACAATTCATGATATATGCCGGCCAGCCGTTCACCTTGCCGGCGCGCGTCAAACTCATTTTCGATATGTTGACGCGCCATGGCCGCCATCGTTTTCCAGCGATCCGGATTTTGAGTCAGCCATCTTAAATGGGATACCAGACCATCGATATCTTTTTCATCGGCGAGCAAACCACTAACCCCGTGCTGGATAACCTCAGGAATATCGCAATGAGTCGTACTGATTACCGGCATCCCCGTGGCGGCCATTTCGATTAATCCGACGGGCGCTCCTCCTTCCGTGTCACCGTTTGAAGCCGTAATACTTGGAGAGATGAAAACATGGTGCCGATAGGCTTGTCTGAGCATTTCTGCATGCGGTTGATACCCCATTAAATCGATCCGGCCATTTAAACGGTATTTTTCGATGATTGTTAGAATTTCATTCTTTTGCGTCTGAGTCTCAGGATTCTGTCCCGCATCTCCAATTATGGTGATATGCAACTCCTGTTCATTTTGAAATCTCCCCAAGGCCTCTAAAGCATAGGGGATTCCCTTCTTTTCCCGAAATGAGGCGGCAATCAACACCTTTAATACCTGGCCACGGGTCCATTGCCTGGGTTGAAAAGCGATGTCGTCTAGGCAAATGCCCAGATGGTGAACCTTCACTTTATGTTCCGGACAACCATAAGACATCACACACCGGGCCATATGCGGCCCTTCGCACAAAACAAGATCAATTAATTGAAACATCTCCTGGTAACGCTTTATCCAAACGGGATCCTGTTTGGGAAGCATACTGATATCTACACCATAGAATGTCACAATATGTTTTAATTTCATTCGTCTTATAGCCATGGCATATTTATATCCAATATAGCCGAAATGCGAATGTACCAAAGAGGCGCCGGTTTGGCTGGCCGCATGACAAAGCAAGGCCGCCTGTTGCCTGAAATGGATGTTCAGAGGTATTAGACTTTTCAATCCAATCACGACTCGTTTCCACAACGGGATATCGGTATAGCAATAAATATCCGGCCATTCAAATAAATCACGGTTTATACATTGCTTGCATACCACATACGGTCTCACGCCAATCGTCGAGAAGCGTACTTGATTATAAATCCAGTTTTCTGTCTGAGATAACCAGACCAGATAATTGTGCAATACCGTGAACGATTTATTAACTGGAATTGACAAGCCAGTTGCCTCCATATTTTTTAACACGAAGCGATTGGTTGTAACACAGTATATTCAACACTAACAAAAGATTATAAGGAACCTCTAAAAATTTATTCAGGGCTGCAAGCTATTTGATTTTCCTCTGCTGGGCTGTGTCACAAAAAACTGCGAATATCGTCAAATATGCCAAGTCCCTTGTTCCTTGCCCTAGAAAAACCATTTTCTTTTTTTACTTATTAAGCAATTTTGAGAGATACTTTAGTTTATCACGACCAATCCAAAATTCATTTTTATCTGACTAAACTTTAGTATCCGTGTTTCTTTGAGGTTTAAAGGAAAAACTATCTTCTCAGTAAGTCTGATTAATCTTGAAGATTTCGCTAATAACATTTTTCTACTATCATAAGTTATGCATCTTAATAAACTTTCAGATTTCATTTAAAATTTATTATGATCGGACCAATTATTAAGTTAATCTCTCTCCGACAATTGGATTATAAATATTAATCCACCTGTTTGCATTAAAAATTTTATTATCCATTTCCATTTTTTCTATTTGGAGAAAGCCCCCATTTGTTTTTACAACCAATGCATCGATAACGCAATCAACTATAACCCCTTTCTGTACTTCCAAATTATTTGTAATATTTCTATTTGTTTTTGAAATACTGCTTTTTTTAATTACCATTTTTCTACTTCGAAAAAAACAAAATGCATATTCTGTTCGACATAGGTTATAGATTTTTTCAAGTTCAAAATCCCAATTAATTTTTCTATGAATTGCTCTATCATTACGATAATATGTTGCATCACAATCGTCTTGTGGGATACTTACTTTTCTTTCAGTCAAATTTTCTACAAATTTCTGGAAGAATATTGGTATCTCTTTTATAATCAGATCATACAATTCGCTATAAGTTTCTGGCATTAAAATCTTTTGTTGTGCTATAATATTCCCATCATCGATTCCTTCTGTCATATAATGAGCAGATAAACCAGTTTCCTTTTCACCGTTGACAATTGTCCAAAAATGTGGATGAGCACCTCTATACTTAGGTAAGAGTGATGGATGGAAATTTATTGCTCTATCTTGAAATATATCTAATATTTCTCTTTTGAAAATCTGCGGGTATGCAGCGACAAGCATATAGCTGTCTGTTGACATGTGTTTTTTTATATCTTGAATGAATAAATTTGAATTTACATCATCACAAATAAGAATCGGAATATTATCATTTCCAATAACTTCATGAATTCTGTTTCTTATTTGTCTTACCCTTTTATGTTCAATGATTATCTGAGGAATAAATTTTTTCAATAAATTCTTTATTTGTTTTTTTGTTGATATTTTTTCGTAGTAATCTTTTCCTAACAATGAAGTTACAAATCTTTTTATCCTGGTTTCCGATGGGACAATGATTGCCTGGATATTAAAATGTTCAGATATGGGTTTAAGGTGAGCCATACCAAATGGTGATTGACGTCCATAAAAAAAACATGCATTCAACTTACTCATAATTTAAAATTTCTTCCATCAGTCGATAAAATTGCATTCTTTATTCATAAAAAACTATAATCAGTTGGTGTTTATTGATAATAGTTATGAGCTATTATCTTTTTTCAATGACAGGCACGGCGACTCTATCCGGATTCCAGGTCTGTTTGAAATTCATTACCCCTTCATGCCCGCCGCTGGGATTAAAATCGTAGTAACGATAACCGCGTTGCAAGGCATCGACAATAATGGTATGAATCAGCAGATGGCGAACCCCATGTTTAAAACTATCCGAATCGAAAGCGGCGTGCCATTCCACGCAATGGTTCTGATGATAGAAATTGATATTCCCCCCAACAATGCTGTCATCTTGTTTAACCAGCCACAAACAGATTGATGGTCCGGTCACCTCAAACAGATAACGAAATAAATCGATAGAGTAACAACATCCGGCGGAGTCCCCCCAGCGATCGATGGCTTTCAAGTAAAGGGCATAATACTGTTCCCACTGGGACCAGTTCTCCGCCGGGGAAACGGTCAAGCCCGCACGTTGCGCTTTCTTTATCTGTTTTCTGACGCAATGCTTATAATGGTTCAACAGCGCGTCTTCATTTGCGAACCGGTCTAGATAGATGATGTCTGTCGTAATCTGCCGGGTTGGGACCACCTTCAGTTGGGATATCGTGGGGTCATAAGGGTTGAAACACCACTTGAGGTTCCGATATCGCTTCAACAGATATTGTAACAGCAGCGCCGCGTGATCATCCGTTAAAGTATCTCTGGAAATCCAGCCCCCATAAGTTCCGGCCGGTGAAGAGACATAATTCCTGATCAACCCTTTGTATCTCCGGGTATATGACATCGGCAAAAGCGCGTTTGCGCCATCTTGAAATATGATCAGTACGGGCGCGGAACGCATTTTTCCCGAGGTATACTTTTGCCAGATCCCGGCCCATGCCCGGGAGTGAAAATAAGTCGCATAAGGGCAATGCGACCAGATATCGTCCCACTCCTCATTGGCGGCCTGCCGAACTTTGCTGATATGGATGATGTTATTTCCCAAAGAGACGATTAACCGTCGCGATAATATGGTTAATGTCAGATTCAGATAATTTAGCCGAGATGGGAAGACTGACTGTCTGACGCCCAACCAACATGGCATGAGGATAATCCTGGGGAAGCCATCCAAAGCGGGTCTGATAACAGGGATGTTCCGGAAGGCTCAAATAATGGACGCCGCACCCAATGCCATTACTGGTCATACTATTCAGAAATCCATCACGTGTCAAATCGTAACGGTCCTGATCGATTAAGAGCGTATACAGATGATACGCGTGTCGCGTATCCGGTTCAGGATCAGCCGGCAATCCGACCGGCAATTCTTTGAAAGCCTCATTGTACTGACGCCAGATAATCTGACGTTTCTGCCAGTAGGCATCAACACGCTTGAGCTGATGGATACCAATGGCCGCCTGGATATCCATCATGTTGTATTTAAAACCGCATTCGGTCACGTAATAATGTTTATACCCTTCATCACTGAAACGTTTCCAGGCATCCTTGCTCATCCCATGCAGGGCCAGCACCTTAATCCGGGCAATATCCTCTTCCCGCTGGGCCAGCACCATGCCGCCTTCGCCGGTAACGATATTTTTGGTGACATAGAAGCTGAAACAGCCATAATCGCCAAAAGCGCCGGCCGGCCGGCCATGGTATTCGGTTTCAATCGCATGGGCGCAATCTTCAATGATTTTCAATCCGTGTTTCCGGGCTATGGCACAGAGCCGGTCCATATCGCAGGGCCGGCCGGCAAAATGAACCGGCAGAATCGCCCGCGTCCGGGAGGTTATTTTGGCTTCAACCTGTTCCGGATCGATATTCAGGGTGACCGGATCAATATCGGCCAGAACGGGCGTCAAACCGGCGTGAATAATGGCATTGGCGGTCGCACAAAACGTCATCGGAGTGGTGATCACTTCGCTGCCAGGTTCCAGGTCCGCGGCAATCAGGGCCAGGTGCAACGCCGCAGTGCAAGAATTAACCGCCGCCGCATAGGACGCCTTTTTATAGGCCTTGAAATCTTCTTCAAACCGGGCCACCTTGGGACCGGTTCCCAGCCAGCCAGACCGCATGCTGGCCACGACCTCCTGGATTTCATCTTCCTCAATCAATGGGGAACCAAAAATAATAAAATCATTGTTTGCCATAGGATACCCCTGGTTAGACTTTCCTTTTTATCATGAATAAATCCATAATAGATTTAACATCCGATCGCACTTGACGACTCAAGTGATAGAATATCAGACCCAAAACCATCAGAACGATAAACGAGGCAGAGATATTCACCACCGCCGTCAGAGAAATATAATGTCGCATCAGTTCTATAATGCCATATAAAATCACACTATAAGTAATTGGGAATACCAGAATTTTGATTACTTTGCCCAATTGGACAGGCGTTTTATTATAAGCATAGAACAATCCTGGAATGAACAAAATGTAGCCATTAACGCTATAACAAAAGGCCACCCCTTTGATGCCATATGGCAACCCAACGATAAAAGACAAAACCGTCATACTTGATGCCACGATCCCCCACTTGAACATCCGGCCGGTAGCCCCCATGCTGGTAAACACGGATCCCGTTGTTGCCGCAACCGGTTGCAGAAAAGCGGCAAAAGCCAGAATTTTGAAAACAGGCGATGCCATTTGCCATTGTTCCCCCAGCACCAGCAAGATTATGTCGTCTGAGAGGACTGCCATAAAGGCAATGAGCGGCATAGTAATGTAGGCGATCGTTTTAACCATTTTATAGTAAAATCTCTGGTAACCCTCGGGATCATTCTGCAATCGGCTCAGTGCCGGCATGGTCACATTGGATACCGGGTAAGTAATCTGGCGTAAAGGAAGCATTAATAACTGATAGGCCTTATCATAAATCCCCAGAGGCTGGGTTCCCAGAAACTTTCCAATTAACAGATTGTCCGCATTCCGACTGAAATAATTCATAAAATTAAAACCTGTCAGGTTGCCGCCAAATAACACCATCGGTTTAACACCGGTCTTTAGCCTCAGTTTGCCGGGACGCCATGGACATACAATCCAGATCGTACTAATCAAACATAAAGGCGTCATTAACTGCATAATAACCAGAGTCCAGTATTGAAGTCCGCACCAGGCACAAACGATTCCAACAATCACACTTATTGCAGCGGCAATTAATTGTATAATACTAAGAGTGTTAAACCTCATCTGTCTGCGAAGGAGGGCGTTATGCTGCAAAGTGAAGCCATTCATCGGAAAAGTAGCCGCAAGCGCAATGGTAATCCAAAGGAGTCGCGGTTCATCATAAAACCAAACTATCAACGGCGATATCGCCGCCAGAAAAAAACCAACTATAGTACTAACGGCCAGATTAATCCAAAACAGGGTACTTACCTGTTCATGAGTAATCGTATCACTTTGAACCGTGGCCATGGAAAGGCCCATATCATTAAACATCAAGGCAAAATTAGTAACGACTGCCACCATAGCCACTAAACCGTAATCATCGGGTGTAAGTAATCGCGCAAGAATTATGGTCGAGCCCAAGCGGATAGCATAACTGCCTATCTGACCTACTATCGTCCAGATGCCGCCGCGTACGGTTTTGCCCTTCAAATCTGCTTTGATATGATCGGTAGCAAAGAATTGCTTATATTTAATATTTGGATCAATCTGGATTTGTTTTGATTTTTTAATAAGCCCAACCACATCCCATTACTTGATACTATTATCGAGAAATACAAAAAACCTTTAATCGAGTTGTCTTCCAGGGAAGAAATCCATAATCTTGCCAGCAAAATACTTGAGGCCATTTTGTACTGATCCATCATTTGAACTGCTTATTTGAATCTGGGCCACATATCGAGCCGTTTCGCCATCGATATTTGGAGCACGGGTGCCAATACCATCAAAACTTTCTTCCTGGTTAGTTATCTGGCCGTTGAGTATGTAGTAATTTAGCACAACAACCTGAGCGCCAGGTTGATCCGATCGTCCAGGGCGGTAAAAGTGATGTAAGAGACATGGCACTTTGAGATCATTATTGACAGAGATTTCGATTTCTTCAAGTGATTGAGGATTCCAACCGGCAGCAGGGTAACAGACCTGAGGTCGGTGACCAAGCATGGTACGTGGATCTCCGGTATATGCTAAATAGAGATTAAACCATTCGCCTGTCTTGGTGTTGACATATAGGCGGTTAAGGTAGTCATCATTACCAGCGACCTTAAGGATTACGTCCGATAATTCAACATCTTCGCCATGCCAGTCGCCAAAATCCATAGGAAATTCTTTTAAAGGAACCGGTAATTGAACCTTACCGCCAGAAAAATCACCATACTTTTCCGAAAAGGAACGATAATGCCAGCCAAAAGCAATGATTACAAGGCAGATAATTAACCATAACACGCTATTTTGTTTATTATTATATAGCAAAATTAAAGTATTTTTCAAGAATGTGAGTTTTTTAATAAATAATACATTACAATATCACAATTTTTATAGATCATAGCAAGTTCATACTTTGCGATTTAACCAATGTCATGCACGTATAAATATGTTCCCTGTCCTTTAGGGAACCTCAAAAATTCATTCAGGGCTGCCAAGCGGTCTGATTTTCCTCTGGACTGCGTCACAAAAAACCGTGAATATTGACGAATATGCCCGGTTCTTTGTTCCTTGCCAGAGAAAAATCAACCTCGCTTCCGCCTCTAAAGCAATTATTAGAGTCACCCTTTAGTTTTAATTCCCGGTTTTTTGTACGATTAAATAGTATTGTCAAATAGTAGCTTTTATAAAACAGCCGTTATAAGTTTTCATCATGGTTATTGCTTGCAATTGAAAATGCCCCCTGGGCCGTGAGATAAGTTCTACACGTGTAAATACTTATCTTGCGTTCGATCTGGAATCTTCATACCCATCCGGTATAAATCGAAGATTCATAAGGAAATGTTACTAACTTCAGGAATATCATGTAGTCAGTTATATATACTTATGTAGCATTAACAGATGCACCCTGTCCCCGTGGGTGATTTACCCGTATGCACTAATTTTTTATTAACAGCCTAAAGTAAAATTCAAACGAAAAGTTTATGACTACTTATTATTGTATACCCCAAATGAGGTAGAGTCATCTAATTAAAAGATTGTTACCTGATTATTATCGATTGTTTCTAAACTCAGATTAAGACCTTTTGTCTAAAGATTACTCAGATTTTGAGTTTAGATCCGGTAATACTTTGTTTTAATCTAAAAGCTCGAAGTTAAGAAAAGGTATATATTTCCCCGGCGAATAGATGCATAACTATACAAATTGTTAATTAATAATAATAAATGGCTGATGCCTAAAATCTTTTGCACCTTCTATCCCACAGATAAATTTCTTCCGATTATAACGATTATGCTGATTTAGGCTCTGGTAGTAAACAGGGATAAGGAATAATAAATCAAATGATTCCAAGTTTATATCTCGTCAGTCCAGCCACCAATTAAAATCCTGTAAACACATTAATATAAAATAGTTATATTAGCGCGCGTATGGCTGTGAATCCATATTTCTACACATAATAATCACTAAAAACAGAATAACTCCGAAATATTAACTGACAATTCCTATTTTCCCCAGAAGGAAATTCTTTCCCCATTTGCCAGACTTAAAAATGAAATTTAGAATGAAGATACAATATAATTATCAAACTGCCCAGATTATCACTGCTGAGGATATGAGTCATGAACCAATATAAGAGAAGAGAATGCCGGCCACTTATTGATAAAAGTAATATTTCATATCAATCTGTCCGGATTTTTTTGATATTTTTCTTTATTCTTTTCATTTTAACCAAGGCTGCTAAAAGTGAGAAGTATTATGTCGATCCTCTCAATGGTTTAAATAACAATCTTGGATTAACAGAAGAAACTCCATTTAGGTCTATTAGCAAACTTGCTGAAAAAGTCACATCTGATGATGAAGTTTATATCCGGAATATGGATTACAGCATTACGTCTGTTGACTGGCCTCCTGCCAAAAAGTATCTGGCTAAAACCATCAGTCAATTTGCCATAACCTGGACATTTGACAAGGACTACCAAATTGGTCAATTTGCCAACCATGACATGTGGGTTATTCGTGAAATTGATGATGAGGGCCATAAAACCGTTAAGATCATTAAAATCGATCCACCTTGTGAAGATGATAACACGGCATCACAAGTTTCACACAATGGGGTTAATTATCGATGCATTTTGGGACATACCTCCAGTGTAACTTCCCATTATAATGAACCCGGTATCGGGTCAAACTGGGAACTTTATTGGGAAGTTGGCGGTAATGGAGAAGATGGGACCTGGACGAATAATACTGTTTATCAAAACAGCCACATAAAAAATGGTTCCATGATGAACATCACGCCCAATGACAGGATAGGTTATGACAGTCGCATTTATGGAATGCCACATGGATACGATCATCGCCTGAATGTTGCGGTTGGGGTTTCTGATACAAACCCTCTTGTCGTAAAAACTGACACCTCTTTAGTATCAACGGTCAGCAAAGATGAATCGAATGTCTGGCCAAAGCTCATACATGCATCTGTTTTGACAATTTTAGAATCGATTCCCGCATATGGAAGTTTTCGCCCCGGCTATTGCAGTATAGAAAAACAGATACCAGGGAACGTGGCTACGATAGATGCAAATAAAGGGTACTTAGAGACTCTTGATCTCACCTCTCTTTATCCCAGCGAACACGTTCCGGTATTGCATAAAGAGGTACTTGACAATTCATTACTTCCCATAAATGCTCAAAAGGAAACGATAGAACGGATGTTTGAACGGGTCTGGCTCAATCATACTACCGATGCCGCCGGTTTATATTATAGACCTGAGGCCAATATGTGCAAATATGGGCGAGATTCGGCTGTGCAAGTATCGGTTGCATCACTGATTTTACATAGTGAATTTTCATATGAAGAAAAAAAGACCTTACTGATCCGTTTTATACAATTAGGTATCGATAACTATAGCGTGGCAACGAGAAGCACCGGTTGGAAACCTGATGGCGGATGTACTCAAGGGCATAAATGGCCCATTTTATTTGCAGGTATCATGCTTGATGACAATGGCATGAAATCCATTGGAGATAAAAGTGGGGACTATTTATATGAAGTCATGGGAAAGGGTCCAGGCAATCCACCGGAAGATTATATTGACTTCAGTGAAGATGGTACTACCTTTTATGTTCGTGCCTGTAATTCTGGACTGCCCGGCATTGGCATACCAGGCGACACTACCGGCGACATTTATAATCCCCCTTATGCCTTGCATAGAAACAGCGATGATAGTAAAACCGCAGCATGGCATGGAACGGTTACACTCACTAAGGGAAGCAACGTTGTAAAAGGCACAGGAACTACATGGACATTACTAAACACACACGCACAATCGCCAAGAAGAATGTTTGCCGTGGAGGGTGATCCCGGAGCCTATGATCCGAAAAATAAAGCCTATTTCGTATTGGGTAGCCAGGTAACCTATCTCGGGAAAAATTATCATTGTATTCGAACCAGTGAAGGCGGATCCTATAGTCAAGTGTCACACAATGGGCATAATTATATCTGTATTTACAGCCATAATGCCGCTCCACAACGAGAACCAGGTGTAGGGTCTCAAACAGATACATATTGGAGATTGGGGGGCGACGGTAGTGATGGCATATGGAAAGCAGATGGAAGCTATACAACCCAAGGAGTGCCAGGCAATGAAATTTTAAATGGATTACAGTATTGGGAAGAAGGAGGAGAAGGTGGTCCAGAATGGATATCAAATACACCCTATTATTCGAGCCTGTTCTTATCGGATACTGAGATTAAATTGACAGAACCATATCGTGGTTGGCCTGATGACCCAGATGGAACCGAATATACCTTAAAGAATTATATGATTTCTACCATGGTATGGTATGGTCATGGATGGTCTGATTCACATGATCGCTACGAATTTACTTCCACGGATATAGGAATTCCATCATGGGGTATTATTCACTCTCGAAATCCCACGAATGACGGGAATAGCTGGGATCAAAGCTATCAAACACAAAATCCCACCACCTGGCAAGGTTGGGTATTAGCAGCGCTGATTATGAATGAACAGGTATTAGGACCAGGCAATAGCGCAAAAAAACTTTGGAATCATGATGCCATGTTTGATTTCACCGATCGCGCTATGGTTGTTAATGCAGCCATGGGACGAACCGGGACAAATACCAGATGTTATAATCGCTTTGTTGAGGAAATGTGGGATAGGTACCGTTCTGATTATGGCCCAATCTGGCCAGATAAAACCGGCTATCCTGGAGCCCAAAGCCTCAATATTACAGCTTCCCATGGTCGCATAGAAAAAGAGGTTGGTCTAGTCGTAACCAATGCAACATCATTCTCTCAGGGTATGAACATTATACTGACTGCCATACCGGATGACAGTTATCGATTTACTGGATGGTCTATTAATGGTATAGATGCAGGCAACGATAATCCAATAACAGTCAAAATGGATAGTAACAAATCTGTTACTGCTAATTTTCAATCGTTACAATCAAACTCACCCCCAGTAATCCCCCCTATTGCAGACCAAACCATACCGGCAGGACAACAGTTTATTTTAACTATTCCTGTTAATGATCCAGATGGGGATGAAGTCACCGTTGCTTCTAACAATCTACCAAATGGCGCCACACTTAACAGTCCATTCACCTGGACACCAACGATTGACCAGGTGGGGACCTACCATATTACCTTTACTGCCACGGATGAATGGAACGCCAGCACCAGCCAGACGGTGACTTTTGAGGTAGTAGCGCCGGATGCGCCGGCGAATACGGCGCCTTCGGTGGCGAATGTCCCTGCATCAGTCACAGTTGATGAAGGATCAACTTTGACGGCCTCTATATTCGAATTGGCGACGGATGCGGATGGCGATGCGCTGACTTACACTTACAGCGGGTGGCCGCGGAATGGGACTTCCAGTCAGGTGTTTCCGTTTACCATTGGGCAGGTGTCGCAGAATACCAATTATACTTTGAATATGACCGTCAGTGACGGGACCGATACAGCCAGTAAGGCGATTACGATCACGGTGAGGGATGTACCGGCCAATCAAGCGCCTGTGCTGACTGCGATCGGGAATAAAACCGCTATTGAGGGTGGAATATGTCAATTTTCCGCTACCGCGACGGATGCCGATGGGGATACGCTGAGTTTCAGCGCCAGCGGGTTACCGGACGGCGCGGACTTTTTCACCTCGACGAATCGTTTTGTCTGGTTCCCCAGTTATGCCCAGGCCGGGTCCTATAACGTAACCATCACGGTCAGTGACGGCAAAGGCGGCACAGACAGCGAAACCGTTACGATCACGGTCAGCAATGTCAACCAGGCCCCCACTATGACGGCTATTGGCAATAAAACCGTGGCTGAGGGCGGCAATTTAACGATAAATTTACAGGCGACCGATCCGGATGGCGATTCGCTGACTTATCTGGTCCTTAACAGCCCAACAGGCGCCAGTTTTAACGCATCCACCCGGACTTTCAGCTGGTCGCCCAACTTTACCCAGGCCGGCAGCTACCCGGTCACCTTCGTGGCAAAAGATCCCGGTAATCAATCGGCCATGGAAGCAATTACCATTACTGTAACAGACACCAACTGCGCGCCGATCTTGAGCGTTATTGGCAACAAAACCATCGATCCGGGCAATGTGCTGAGTTTTACCCTGAGCGCCACCGATGCCGATGGAGACACCCTGACCTACAGCGCCAGCGGTCTGCCCAGCGGGGCAACGTTCAATGCGGCCAGCAAGACTTTCAGCTGGACCCCAACAGTAAACCAATCAGGGACCTATTCAGTAACCTTCGGTGTCAGCGATAGTAAAGGCGGCAGCGACAGTGAGGTCTGTATGATTTCAGTGGGCGCGGTCAACCGCCCCCCCACTCTGGCCGCTCTGAACGACCTGACCGTTACTGAAAACCAGGCGGTTAGCATTACCTTGGCAGGAACCGATCCCGATAACGATTCATTAACCTATAGCCTGACCACAGCCAAACCAACTGGGGCCAACCTGAGCGGTTCGGCCTTTACCTGGACCCCTTCCTATACCCAGGCGGGCAGCTACAACCTGACCTTCCGGGTAACAGATGGTGAATTCAACGCAGATCAATCGATGGTCATTACCGTCACCAATGTCAACCGTAGTCCGCAATGGGCCGTCCTGGGTAACCAGACCGTTCAGGAAAACGGCACGCTGGCCTTTACCGTCGCGGCGACCGATCCGGATAATGAAACCCTGACCTACAGTCTGGCCAACCCCCCCGCCGGCGCGTCCTTTAATACCGCCACAGGCGCGTTCAACTGGACACCCAGTTACAGCCAGGCGGGTACCTATAACCTGAGTTTCAGCGCGACGGATGGTACTGCTACGATCAACCGCACAACAACCGTAACGGTCAGCAATGTCAACCGCTTGCCGGTAGTAACCACCATTCCATCAAGCATGACCATTAACAAAGGTGATCCACTCACCTACGATCAAGTAGAGAAAGCTACCGATCCCGATGGTGAGACTTTGACCTATACCTATTCCGGCTGGAAAAGCGGCAGTACGTCTCAGGTTTTCCCAATTAGCGTAGATAGTCTGCCTACCAACAGCCAGTACACCTTGAATGTTTCAGTAAGTGATGGTACGGCCAGCAGTAGCAAAGCCATTACGATTACAGTTGCAGACTGGTCGGGCAACAGTTCCCCGGTTTTATCGGCGATTGGGAATAAAACCGTGGTGGAAAACAATGCATTGAGCTTTACGGCCAACGCTACCGATTCCGATGGGGACACATTAATCTGGTCAACCAGTGAGTTGCCTGCCGGAGCCGGTTTCAATACCAGTACCCGGGTATTCACCTGGACGCCGGATTATACCCAGGCGGGCAGTTATCCGGTTACTATCACGGTCAGCGACGGTAAAAACGGCGTTGATAGCGAAACCATAACCATTAATGTTAACAACAACAACCGGTTACCTGTTCTGAGCGCACTGGTAAACAAAACAACCATTGAAGGCGGTATTGTCTCATTCAGTCTGAGCGCCAGCGATCCGGATGAAGACACCTTAAGTTACAGTATCGACCCAATGCCTACCGGCGCAACCTTTAACAGTCAATATCGTTCCTTTATCTGGTTCCCGGATTATGACAGCGCCGGTGTCCATGAACTGACGGTTACGGTTACGGATCCGCATGGCGGCAGTGACAGCGACACCATGACGATTACCGTCACCAATATTAACCGGGCTCCGACCATACCAACCATTGGCGCCAAGAGCGTAGCGGAAGGCTCCGCTCTGCAGTTTGCCATTAATGGCACCGATCCGGATGGCGATGCCCTGACTTATCAGGCCAGCAACAGTCCCGTTGGGGCGACCCTGACTGACGGCGTCTTTCGCTGGACACCCGATTATGACGATGCCGGCAGCTATAATGTTACTTTCATCGTGAGAGATCCGGCCAACCAATCGGCCATGGAAACCGTCACCATCACTGTAACCGACACGAACCGGCCACCCGTTCTGGCGGCCATTGGCGCCAAAACTGTCGATGAAGGCCAGGTTTTGAGCTTCAGTCTCAGCGCGACCGATCCCGAAGGTCAGGCCCTGACCTACAGCGCCAGCGGCTTGCCAACCGGCGCCAGTTTCAACGCGACGAATAAAACCTTTAGCTGGACTCCCGGTAACGGCAGCGATGGTTCCTATAGCGTGGTCTTTACCGTCAGCGATGCCGGCGGCGCTACCGATAGCGAAACCGTTACTATTTCCGTGGGCAATGTGAATCGTCCTCCAGTACTGACGGCCATCCCGGCTAAGACCATTGCGGAAAATCAAACCCTGACTTTTACGGTCAGCGCGACCGATCCGGATGGCGATATATTGACCTTTTACGCCGGTGTCGCCCCCAGTGGGGCAACGTTTGATTTAACCACCCATGCTTATACCTGGACACCGGGTTATAGCCAGGCTGGCGAGTACGAACAATACTTTTTAGTCACGGATGGAACTTCCTATGCCTATAGCGTGGTAAATATTACTGTAACTAACGTGAATCGTGCCCCAGTCTGGTCCACGCTACTGGATCAGACCGTGGCAGAAAACCAGTTACTGCAGTTTAATCTGGGCGCCACCGATCCGGATGGCGATATTGTCAGTATCACCGCCTCCAATCTTCCCACCGGCGCCAGCTATTCCGGCGGTTTGTTCCACTGGACACCCAGTTACAGTCAGGCGGGAAATTACCTGATAACTTTCAGGGCGTCTGATGGCAGCGAAAGCATCAATCGCACCGTTGGGATTACCGTTAATAATGTCAATCGTGATCCAGTACTGGCTAATATCGCCGCTCAGCAGGCTATGACCGACCAGACACTGTCTTTCACCTTAAGTGCAACCGACGCCGACAGCGATCCATTGACCTATACCATGTCTAATTTGCCAACCGGCGCCAGTTTTAATGCCACCAGCCGGACATTCAGCTGGAAACCTACAACTGGTCAGGATGGCACGGTCAGTGTTCTGGCAACTGTATCTGATGGAACCAGCCAGGACCAGCAAATTGTGATTATCACAGTTGGAAATGCCAACCGGCCTCCAGTTATAACGGCCGCCGATGCGGTCAGCCACGAAGAAGGCCAGAGCCTGAGCTTTACGGTCAGCGCCAGCGATCTGGATAATGATCCGGTTACGCTCAGCGCCAGTGGATTGCCTGTGGGGGCGAGCTTTAATGGTTCGACCTTTATCTGGACTCCAACTTATTTACAGGCAGGTCTCTATAATATCACATTCTCGGCCAGCGATGGTTCTATCACCGTTGATAAAGATGTAGAAATCGTCATTAATAACATCAACCGGGAACCCTCATTAAGTTTGAGTAACAAGACGGTTGCGGCGGGATCGTCACTGACCTTTACCGTCACAGCCAGCGATCCGGATACTGATAACACGTTAGTCTATCAGGCCTTGAACCTGCCGGCCGGCGCCGTCTTTAATGGTAACAGTTTTAGCTGGACCCCTGCCAGTGCCGGAACTTATACCGTTACCTTTGTGGCCAGCGATGGCTATGCCTCTGCCAGCCAGCCGGTTACGATAACCGTCACGGCTCCAACCGATGGCGGCGGGGATACCGGTGGTGGTGATACCGGCGGCGGCAATACTGGGGGCGGCAATACCGGTGGGGGGACTACTCCCACCAATACCGCGCCGCAATTTATCGGTTTGAATAATCGCACGGTATTATTCAGTAATACCCAACCGAACCCGACTCTGTCAATAGTAGTATCTGCCAGCGATGCCGATGGTGATGCGATCACGATTTCAGCCAGTGGACTGCCGGCAGGTGCAACCTTTAACAGTAATACCCTGACCTGGACAGTTTCACCGGAAAAAGCCGGTAGCTATCCGATAGCCTTTACTGCCTCGGATGGCCAGGCTTCCACACCACAGACGATTACGATTACCGTATCGGAAGATCCCGCGGATCCGATAGTCTCAAATAGTGCACCGGTATTTGACGCATTGAGTAACCAACTGGTTCAACTTGACCTGGCGGGCAATGCCGATACGCTGGCGTTCAACGTCAACGCAACGGATCCGGATGATGACCAGGTCACGATTACTGCCGGAAGTCTGCCAACTGGAGCCAGCTTCAATGGAATCCGGTTCAGTTGGAAACCAACTCAAACCCAGGTGGGCACACACACTATTATCTTTACGGCCAGCGATGGCGAATTGACCACAAACAAATCGATAGTCATTACGGTTAAGGCCGCCGCTCCTGATAACGATCCACCGGTCGTGCTTCAGACGGTTCCGGCTCCGGGCAGTATCCAGGCGCCGTTGAACACCGTTATTACGATCGAACTGGCTGATATCCTGACCGGCCTGGACCTGAACAGTGTCGCCATAACCATTGAAGGGACACTGGTTTATCAGGGTGACCTGGTTAAATATAATTCTGACAGCGGTGTCTGCCGCCGCCAGGGACGCTCTACCCGTTACGTGTATACCTATCAGAACGATGATCTGTTTACCAACGATCAGGAAGTCACGGTATCGATTGACGCCAGCGATAACAGCGGGAACGAAATGGAAACCTATGTATTCAGTTTCCGGACCGAGATGCGCAGTTTTGGCGGCAATACCCCGGTTACGCCGGTTTCTTCATCTGCTATTCAATATGACCGGTTCCGTTCCAGCAGTTCTGCCGCATTATCGACCACCAATACCGGACCTGACGCGCCGCAGACTGTTTGCGGCAGCAATGGCACCATCTGGGCGGTCTGGCAATCTGGCTCAGTCGGCGCTCGAGAAATCTACTTGAGTTCTCTTGCCGCCAATACCTGGTCATTTGCGACTGCGATCAACCTGACCCATCATGAAGCGGATCAGTGCAATCCGACAGTGGCAACTGGTGTTGATGGCAGTGTTTATGTCGCCTGGCAGGATAACCGCAATGGCAACTGGGATATTTACCTGACCACCAGTGATGATGGTGTTACCTGGTCTGCTCCAGTATGTATGACTGAATCGGATAAGGATCAGATAGCGCCGGCGCTGGCTTGTGATCCGGATGTGGCTAAGAAAGCCGCCCTGGTCTGGCAGGATCAGGAAGCCGGGAACTGGGACATCGTTCTGGGAAGCACAGCAGACGGTTTTGCCACCTGCTCGCAAGCCAGATTGACCAGCCATACTGCCGATCAGATCGAACCGGCGGTTGGAATGACTCCGGCCGGACAGACCTTTGTGTTCTGGACTGACAAGCGTAAAGACGGCGGCGATATTTATGGTACGTCAACGACGCAGTCGAACTGGACGAATAAGGTGATCTGTGGTAATAACCGGGGCCCAATGCGCCCCGGCGGTGACCATTGACAGTGTCACTAGCAACCTGTATTTGATCTGGTCCGATGAAGCTGCCAACGATTTTGATATCCGATATGCCCGGTTGACCGATCTGCCTTCCGGTTCGATCAATGGTACGCTGGTATCGGATGATTCCAGCCATCGCGCTCAGGTTTGTCCGGCGATTGCCGTGAGTACGGTGGATGGGGTCCGCAAGGTGTATACCTGCTGGCAGGATCAGCGTAACCTGAGTAATAACAATGACAACGACATTTACTTCAGTGAAATGCCGATAGGCGACAGCCGGTTTGGTACCAATGTCTTTGTCCCGGATGATGGCGGCGCTGCCAGCCAGACCTGTCCGGCGATTTGTGCCGATGGCAATGGCCTGCCCTATATGATCTGGGTGGATGACCGTAATGGCGTTAACGCGATTTACGGCGCCACCTCAACAGCAATCCACAATCAACCGCTGGAACGTGATGAACTGGTAGCGGCTGATGGCGGCCAGATCGGCAAGGCAACCAGCCAGATCCAATCGGTGAATGATGTCTCACTGGCCGTGCCGGCCAACGCGTTCTGGTCCGATGTCACCGTGAGTATCTCCAAGATCGACTTCCCGCGTTTGAGCGCCAAGTTGCAGTCGCTGGCCTTCTATGAATTTGGCCCGAGCAGCAAGATGGAATTCATTCGTCCGGTGACGATTACGATCCCCTACGCCATACCGGCCGGCCAGAAAGTCAGCGCGACGGTTTACTGGCTGAATCCCAACACCGGCGAGTTGAGCCAGTCGGGTATCTCGAATATCAAGGATATCCCGGTCAGTTCGACCCTGAGAGCGGTCCAGTTTAATACCACCCACTTCTCAACCTATGTGGTGGGAGCGACCAATCCTCAGATAGCGGCGATGGGATCAGTGACCGGATATTAATCTATCCGCTAAAAATCTATATCTTCATAGATAACAGGCATTTACTCTTATGGGTAAATGCCTTTTTTTATTCATCTGAGGATCCATTCGGTTCGTTTAGCAGCACCCGTCTTGATGGAAGATCGGGCCGGAATCCAAACGTTATGATACATCACTGGCTTCGTTTGGAATTTTATGTAATCTGAAATTCTAAGTCTGCAAATTGATGGAATAGTTTGAAATAAATATAATCAGACGCCATGATAATTTGATCGAAATTCCGCAGCAGATGAAACGGTAATATCTGGTAGCAAAAAAATGATTTGCATTCTGGTTAAATACTCATCTAAAATGAATACCTGATAACAAGCGCCATCAAAAGTGTCATATTATCATGAATGGAGCCAAAAATGGGACAGATCAAAATCGGAATCAACCTGGAATTTGTCAGACATGAGGACAGGCCCTTCGAATGGGGTGTGGAAAAAGCGGCGGAAATCGGCTATGAATATGTTGAGCCGATGGTCCACTGGGGTCGTGAATTGCTGAGCGAAGCGGGTTATTTTCACAGCGTTTCCATGCTGGACGATCCGTACCGCGTCAAACGCGCCTGTGAGAAAGCCGGGGTCAAATTATCCGGGCTCAGTTCTCATTGTCCATTATGCAAACCGGAGATCAGTTGTGAATATCTCAAGCAGGCTGTTCGTTTCGCGGCGGAATGCGGCGCTCCGGTTGTCAATACCGACGAAGGCCCCAAACCGGGCTGGACCACCTCTGCAGAAGATCATGTGCTGATGCGTTACGTGCTGCAGGAAGCGGCGGTCGTCGCCGAAGCGCGCGGATACGAATCGGACTGGAACCACACCAACAGTACAGCAAAACACCGGATGGCCTCGACCGGATTTACAGTCTGGTCGATTCTCCTGCTATTGGTATCAATTTCGATACCGGCAATGGCTATCTGGGAGGCCAGGATCCCTATGTCTGGCTGGAACATGTTCTCGACAGGCTCATCCACCTTCATGCCAAAGACATTACGATGCAACAATCCGACTCCGAACGGGGAAAAGTGACCGGGACACCGGTTGGTTGTGCCTGTGGAGAGGGAGTCATTGACTGGCAAAAAACCATTAACATCTGTCGTCAATCATCCCGGGATATTGTTTTCAGTGTTGAGTGCGGCACGGTCGAGCAGGCGATTGCCAGCTTTTCTCATTTGAAACAGCTGCTGAATTGAGTTGATCCTGTCGATCATGCCTCAGGATATCCGTTATGAAAAATCTTGTGATCTCACCTCCTGACAGTTGGAACGCCACGAAATTGAAACCACAACCAACAATCTATCATAAGCCATGCAAACAACCCATTCTCATCCAATCCGGAGACTCCCATGATTAACAGCACATTAAAACGCAGAGATTTTTTGAAGTTTTCCGCCCTGGCTGTCGCTGCCCCTGCAATTGTACCCGCTTCGGTCCTGGGCAGCACTGAGACACCACCGCCCAGTGAGCGGGCGGTACTGGGCCATATCGGGGTGGGCGGTCAGGGCAGCGGGTTGCTGCGGAACTGTTTGAATTTGAAGAATGCGCGATCGGTGGCGGTTTTGCGATTGTTTTGCCAGTCGGCGGGCCCAGGCAGCTAAAACGATTGAGGATCGCTACGCCGATCTGGCCGGTAAACCGGACTGGAAAGGGGTGAAGACCTATGGGGATTTTCGGGAACTGCTGGCGGATAAGGAGATTGACGGAGTGGTGATCGCGACGCCGGATCACTGGCATGTGCCGCTGGGGATGTACGCGGTGGCGGCGGGCAAGGATGTCTATATCGAAAAGCCGCTGGGAGTGGCGATGCGCTGGGCATGGAAGCTGCGTGAGTTGATCAATAAAAAAAAGGCGGTCTTTCAATACGGCACCCAGCAGCGTTCGAGTCAGAATTTCCGGTTTGCCTGTGAACTGGTACGCAACGGGTATATCGGAGAGTTGCAGCGAATCGAGGCGTGGTGTTCGGGAATGCGGGCGCCGGGCAACTATAAAGCCGTCTTTGACCAGTTCCATAACAAGACCGCCCCGCTGCCGGTGCCTGAGGATCTGGATTATGAGATGTGGCTGGGGCCGGCGCCGAAGTCGCCTTACTGCGAGCCGCGCTGTACCTGCTGGGGTACGTATCACGTGTACGACAACGCGCTGGGATTTATCGCCGGCTGGGGCGCGCATCCGCTCGATATCGCGCAATGGGGCAACAACAGCGATGACAGCGCGCCGGTTTCCTACGAAGGGACCGGAACTATTCCCACAGGTGGTCTGTTCGACACCATCGCGGAATGGGATGTCCACTGCCGTTATGCCAATGGCGTTAAAATGCGTTTCATGGATACGCTCACAGCGCAGCCGGTAGTGACATATCGGAATTTCCATGATCATGGAACCACCTTTTTCGGGACGGAAGGCTGGGTGAGCGTGGACCGGGCCGGGTTGCATTTTTCCGATCCGGAAATGCTGCGGACCAAGCTGAAACCAAACGATACGCCGTTGTATGTGAGCGTGAGTCAGCAGGGTAATTTTGTGGATGGTATTTTAAACCGGCAGCCGACGATTAATTCCATTGAATCGGCGGTCAACTCGGACTTGATCTCGCATCTGAGCGATATCGCGATCCGGTTGAAACGCAAGATCGAATGGAATCCAAAAACCGAGACGATCATCAATGACGCAGAGGCAACCGAGCGGCTTGACCGGCCGCTGAGAGCGCCCTGGAAAATTTAAGAGATACTCTTGAACAAACAGGCCGTAATTTGAAATCAGCTGAAACCGCCAATTAAACAGGAAAGAACCGACTAGCAGTTGCAATCAAAAAGACAAAAAATCTGATTTTATATTTAAATAGCCAACATAAAGTCTAATATCCGAATTACGGGTATTTCAGAAAATTAGTGGTCGTCAGACATTTACGGGATTATGATAGATCAGTGTGTATGAGAGCGATTTTTCTCCGTGCATTGACCAATAGTGGCTCATTACATAAGGAAAACGGCTATGAAACGGGCTATTCTGACAGTTGTGGTTTTACTGGCAATATGTGTTTGGGTTTGGAGCGCTGATTGTCCTCGTTTCGGGACAGGCCGGTGATGGGATCTTTACGGAAACCGGATTGTTAAAACAATGGCCGGCGGATGGGCTCAAGCCGCTTTGGTGCAAGACGGGATTGGGTGATGGGTATTCCTCAGCAGTGGTAGCGGATGGAACCGTCTATGTGACGGGAATGGATGGTGAGCAACAGGGTTTTCTGTATGCCTATGGAGTGGATGGCACACTGAAATGGAAACTGGGCTATGGACCGGAACTGGCCAAGCGCGGGCCATCGGTGGCAGGAACCCGGGGCACACCAACAGTGGACCGGGATAGGATATACGTAATGACGGGATTTGCCAAGCTGGTAATCATCGATACGAAAACCCATGAGGCGATTAAGACAGTGGATTTGATCGAGCGTTTTGGCGCGCAACAGGCGCGCTTTGGTTTTGCCGAGTCGGTGCTGGTGGATGGGAAACAGGTTATCTGTACGCCGGGCGGACCGGACGCGTCGCTGGTGGCGCTGGACCGCAACACCGGTGAGACGATCTGGCAGAGCCGGGGATTGGGACAAGCGACCGGCTATTGTTCGGCGCGAGTTGTGGAGAATAAAGGACAGAAGGTAATTTTAACCATGCTGGCTAATGAAGCGGTCGGGGTGGATGCAGGAACCGGCAAGGTAGTCTGGCAGCATGAATATCCACATCGGGCCGGGGTTCAGCCCAATCCACCGCTCTATAATGATGGGATGGTGTATATTTCATCCGGTATGGGTACCGGCGGCGCAATGCTGGCGCTGGCGGGTGACGGCACGGGAGAGACTCCGAAATGGACCGACAAGACACTGGATTGTCAGATGCAGGGAACGGTGCTGCTGGATGGGTGTATCTACGGAACGGCGCAGAGCGGGAACCGGGGTTTGGTATGCCTGGACTGGAAGACCGGCAAACCGCTCTGGAACGCACCGGTTACCAAACAGGGGATTGTGGAGGCGGCGGATGGCATGCTGTATGTGTATGGCCAGGATGGAACGATGTATCTGGTACAACCCGGCAAAGATTCATTCAAGCTGATCAGCCAGTTTCAGATCACCGCCGGGACTAATGAGCACTGGGCGCATCCGACGATTGCCAACGGCGTTTTGTATATTCGGCACGGAGATGCGCTGATGGCTTATGATATCAAAGGTTAACTTACTTAATGCGTTAAACTTAATCGATGTGATGGAGAAAAATACCTTCGGAGTTGCCGATGAGATCGGGTGCGTGAGAGGCAATGATGACGATCCGATCGCCGCGATGGGCCCATTGATTGGCCAGGGCGGTTGCTTCGATGATCTCGATGAAGGACTGGATGGAATCGGGCCGGGAGGCGATCAGTGGTACAATCCCATAAGACATGGCCAGCCGGGCCGCAATCCGCGGTTCGGAACAGAAAGCCAGCGCCGGGGTATCGATGCGGGCTTTGCTGATAAGAGGCGCCCGGGTCCCTTCTTCATCCCAGATGGCCAGTAAGCCGGCCCGGGCCTGCTCGACGATGCGGCCGGCGGCAATAATAAAAGACTCGGCCACTTCAAGTTGTGAACGAACTTCAAGACGGGGTGGCGCAATGTAGGGTTCGGCATCCATCCAGGATTCGGTGATGCGGGCGATGCGGCCCATGGTCCGGACTGCTTCAACCGGGAACTGGCCGACAGCGGTTTCGCCGGAGAGCATGATGGCGTCGGTATAGTCCATGATGGCGTTGGCCACATCGGAGACCTCGGCGCGGGTGGCCATGGGTGATTCGATCATACTCTGGAGCATCTGGGTGGCGACGATAACGGGCTTGTTGAGGGAGCGGCATAGATGGGTCATGCGCTTTTGCAGGATGGGAACTTCGGCCAGGTCCATTTCAACCCCAAGATCGCCGCGGGCGACCAGGATGGCATCGGACTCACGCACGATGTTTTCCAGATCGGCAATAGCTTGTGGGGTTTCGATTTTGGCGACAACCTGAATGGAAGCCTGTTTACCGGCAAGGTAGGTTTTGAGGCGGCGGACATCGTCAGCCGAACGGACAAAACTGAGCGCCAGAAAATCGAGTTGATGTTCAATGGCCCAGTCAACAAAAGACCAGTCCCGTTCGGTAATGGAAGAGGTGGAGAGATTGGTATCGGGCAGGTTAATCCCTTTGCGGCTTTTGATAAGACCACCGTGGATCACCTCGCAGATAATTTCGTCGGGACGGGATTCGACGACATGGAGCTGGATCTGGCCATCGTCAATAAAAACGCGATGGCCAACCGCCAGTTCGTCAACCAATGCTTCGTAATTGGAACCGAAACGCTGCGTGGTACCTGGGGTGTCGCCACGAAGGATCGTGACACGCTGACCGGGCTGGATTTCGGGACCGGACTCGATGGGACTGGTGCGGATTTTGGGGCCGCAGAGATCGCCCATAATGGCAGTGACCCGCCCGGCACGGTTTTGAGCGGTTCGGATGGCATCCAGTAAAGCGCCGTGATTGTCAAAGGTACCATGGGAGAAGTTCATCCGAAAGATATCGACCCCTTCGGCGATCAGGCGTTCGATGGCATCGACCGTTGAGGTGGCCGGGCCCCAGTGTCGCAACGATCTTGGTTTTGTTGATTGGTTTCAATGATTTATCCTGATAATAAGGAGTCCTGATATTTCTGGCTCCAAAGAACGTTCAATATAACTATCTGGTAAGGAACGATATCGCCTACCAGTCAATATGATCTTTGTAGTGTTTATAAAAAACACCGATGATACGCATGGCACAGATTTGCGAGAGCAGGCCGGCAATACTGAACAGAATATTAATAGCAATGATATTTTCTATGGATGGCTCATCACCCAGCAGCAATCCAGACAATTGCCCGACGGCAACAAAACTAAGATAATAAGCCAGGTAGAGAATAATGCAACAAACCAGATATGGCCCAATTGTCCGTATAATGGACAGGACTACTTTGTCGGGACGAACCAGGACCGTTTCGCCGAGAGCAAAAGTCAACGCAGTCATAGGCCAGAAAAATAAACCGATCGGGACGCCAAATTCGACAGCCCGGTCGATTATATCTGAGATTTCTTCCATATCATTGAGCCAGTAAAACACGCCAAATAATGCCAGAGTGATAGGCAGGCAGGCGTAGACAAAACTGACAAAGAACCGGAAAAAAGGTTCTCGGATTTCTTCGATCTCGGAAAATGGCAAATTGGGCAATCTCATCTCGCCGTTAGCAGTCTCCAACATGATATGAAACATATAAGTGCAAAAGTAACCTTGAATGATAAAACTGCCATAAAGCCCGTAAATGGATGAATAGCGTAATAGAATGGGCAATAAATAAATTGCTGTAGCAATGGCCAGGGTTAAGATATCACCAACAGAGCCAATGGGAGACAGCACTTTGAGCGTATCGGCTACAAACCGTTTAAATGGGGATACGCCACGCGGAGCATTGACCGGTACGACCGTTGAGACATCGGGAACAAAGGAATAGTGACAACTGGGGCAGGTGTCACGGTTGGCGCTGACTTTAAAGCCACATTCTGGACAGGTATTTTTTTCGATATCGGCAACCGGCTGGGTCTGTTCCAAAAGATCGTCTGACCAGATGGAACTGCGATCATCGTCATTGGACAGTGAGTAAGTATCTGGCCGGGGTTTGGCCGGGGCCGGCTCGATGATTTTTGGTTCGGCCGCAAATGGAACAATGGATGTTGTGCCACAGGCCGGGCATCTGACTTTTTTGCCAGCGTATTCATCCGGAACACCGATCTTTTTTTCACAATTACAACGGAACTTGATCATTATGTAACTCCTTACATACCTCATTTTTAACGAGCTTTTACCTATAATGTCATCCGAGACAATAGTATATTACATAAACGGGTGAATTTTGTCACGAAAAATAGAATGACAGGTAAAAGATATCGAAACAGGCAAAGCCGGGGTCCCGCCGGATTTGGAATATTTCCGTTGTATTGGAATATGGCGAGTTGTTTGATAACGAAAGATTCTACTGATAGCAAACTAATCGCGCAGGGGTATACTACGACTCTGGCTCCGGTACTTTTCAAGTAAATTCTTCAACCTGGCGGCTATTTCAGGTTGCTCATGATATAAATTTTGGTATTCAGAAAGATCGTTCTTGAGATTGTAGAGCAAACCGGGAGCCTCGGTTTTGGAGTAGCCTTTTTCCTGATCGAACCAGTCAGGAACCCTGGTCACATTACCGTTTTTCCAGTCGATATACACCCAGTCACCCTGCCGGATTGCAAATTGGCCATTGGGAGCATGGTGAACAGTCGCCTCTCGGATAGGTGGGCCAGAAGACTTTTCCAAAAATACCGGCAGGAAACTGTAACTGTCTTCGGCGGTCTGGTTATCCAGTGAGTAACCAACAATATCCGCAAGCGTGGCCATCAGATCAGTCACGCATATTGTTTCATCAGAGATGGAACCGGGACGGACGCGGCCGGGCCATCGGACGATAAATGGAACCCGATGCCCCCCTTCCCAGAGATCACGTTTGAGGCCGCGCAGGGAATCCATGCTGGCATGATCGAAATTCTGGTAACGATCGTAAGCATAATGTTCCGGACCATTGTCACTGGTAAAAATGACAAGGGTATTATCAGCCAGACCGTTATCCTGCAAGGCCTTGAGGATCTGACCGGCAGACCAGTCGCTCTGGTACATATAATCACCGTAGCCACCGGCTTTGGTTTTACCCTGAAACTCCGGTGCTGGAACGATCGGCGCGTGGGGCGAGGTCCAAGGGAAATAAAGTAAGAATGGTTTGCCGCCGTTCGTCTGTTGCCCAATCCATTCGACCGCTTTTTCAGTCAGTTTGGGCATAACGGCATCGAGTCGCCAGCCTTCGGACATGGGACCGGGCCGGGTCTCCCAACTGCCTTCACGGGTTGGAGGAGCTTCCTTTAAAGGCAAGGAAGGGGCTATCACCACCCGGTCATTTTCAATCCAGGTATAAGGTGGAAAATTGGGGACATCATCACCGAAATAATAATCGAAACCATGATCGATCGGGCCATCCGGAATCCGTTGGGACCAGTCAAAAGCATCCGGCAGATAAAAGGTCTTGCCACCCTGTCGAACCGGACTAACATCAGATTTCATGATGGCACGCCAGTTCCAGCCCAGATGCCATTTACCGATACACGCTGTATTATACCCCTTTTGCCGAAGCATTTCAGGCAGGGTAATTCGATCCGGTTCGATAACGGAATCACCAAAGGCATTGACAATTCCAGTCTTCAGTTTGCCACGCCAGTGATAGCGACCTGTCAACAGGGAATAACGAGTGGGAGAGCATACGCCGGAACTGGAATGAGCGTCAGTAAATCGCATTCCCGACTGAGCTAAAGCGTCCAGATTGGGAGTGGGTATTTTGGATTCAGCGTTCTGGCAGGCCAAATCACCGTAACCCATATCATCCGCCAGCAAGATTACGATATTGGGCAAAGCAGTTAACGGAGAGTCCGATTGACAGCGACACGATATGACAGGCAAAAAAGAGGCGGCCAGGACGGTTTTATGAAATTCTCTGCGATTCATAACAGATCTCATATGCAAATCATTGACCACAACGGAAACAAAACATGAGATACAAGATTGGCATTCAAATGTCAAGAACACCCTTCAGCGTGCCCATCAAAACCAGAAACCGGTTTTCAAAAACTGAAAATTCGAGTTCATTCAATCAAGGCAAGTGATTATCTCCACCGGTACCGCGGCCGTCATCCTGATCGACTACCGGGCCGTTGTCATAATCGCATTCGATGCGGATGCGTTCAATGGCGGTGGTTTTACCGGAAATAGAATCCACAGAAGCGATAATGCCATTCATTCTCAGATCGCCGGAAGCGATGCTGTAAGGAAAGGGCATCTGGGTCACCAGGCTTTTCAGCACGGGCTCGACATTGCGCCCAAGGACTGAATCGTGCGGGCCGGTCATCCCCAGATCGGTGATATATCCGGTGCCGTGGGGCAGGATGCTTTCATCGGCGGTCTGGACATGGGTATGGGTGCCAAAGACCAGCGAGACGCGGCCGTCAAGATAACGGCCCATCGCCACTTTTTCGCTGGTGGCTTCGGCGTGCATATCAACCACAATCAGTTTGATATCATCAGGGATTTTACGCAGGATACGGTCGGCGGCATGAAAGGGATTATCCGATTGCATCTGCATGTACATCCGGCCCAATAAGGATACCACGGCAACCTGATGACCGCTGGCGGTTTTATAAATGGCATATTCCCGTCCGGCGGCCGGGGCGGAGAGATTGGCCGGTCTGACAATGCAGTCCGAATTCTGCAACGTATCGATGATTTCGCGCTTCCGGTAGACGTGATCGCCCAGCGTCATGAGATTGACACCGTAGCGAAGCAGCTTCTGGTAGATTCTTTCGGTGAGTCCTGAGCCGCCGGCGGCATTTTCGACATTGGCGACGACACAGTCGATCTGCCGATCTTTGACCAGCGTCTCCAGTTTTTCGGACAGAACATAACGTCCCGGGCGACCTACCAGATCGCCCAGGCACAGAATTTTAATGATCATTGAACACTCATTTCCAGCCCGGCCAAACGGGCAATACCGGCATTATCGCGCGTATTCGATGCACCGTACTTCACGCAATAGAGTCACTTTGACTTCGCCGGGATAGGTCAGTTCGTCTTCCACTTTCTTGGCAATATCATGGGCGGTCTTCCAGGCAGAATTGTCATCCACTTCTTCCGGATCGACGATAACCCGAATTTCCCGTCCCGCCTGAATCGCATACGCCTGACGGACACCGCTGAAATCGGTGGCCAGTTTTTCGAGGTTCTCCAGACGTTTGATATACCGTTCAAGCGTTTCACGCCGGGCGCCGGGACGGGACGCGCTCATCGCATCAGCCGCGGCGATCAATGGCGTATAGGGAGAGGTCGCCGGGATATCGCTGTGATGCCCGGCAATCGAATTAATGACAATTTCACTTTCTTTGAATTTCCGCATTAAATCAGCGCCAATTTCAGGATGGCCCCCTTCGATCTCATGGTCAACCGCTTTGCCAATATCATGCAGGAGCCCGCATCGACGCGCCAGCGTACCATCGAGCCCCAGTTCTTCCGCCATGGCCTGGGCGAGAAACGCCACTTCAACACTGTGACGCAGAACATTCTGGCCATAGCTGGTACGATAATTCAAACGCCCTAAATAGGGCATTAGCTTATTGGGCAGACCATTCAAATTGACCTCAAGAACTGTTCGCTTGCCGATTTCAAACAACTGGTTATCCATCTCCTTGCGGGTTTCATCCACAATTTCTTCGATACGAGCCGGGTGTATGCGTCCATCCTGTATCAGACGCTCGAGACTCTGCCTGGCGACTTCACGCCGTACCGGATCGAAAGCGGATACCACTACCACACCCGGAGTATCGTCGATAATAACATCGACACCGGTTGCCTTTTCAAATGAACGGATGTTGCGGCCTTCGCGTCCGATAACGCGGCCTTTCATATCATCACTGGGGATATCGACCGTCGATACGGTGTTATCGCAGGTATGAACCGCAGCATATCGCTGAATCGCATTAATGGTAATTTCACGGCTTCGGGTGGTCGCTTCTTCACGGGCGCGGGTTATCACCTGTTCGATCATATTGGATGCCTCGCCGGTAACCTCGTTTTCGATGCGTTTCAGCAACATCTCTTTGGCTTCATCGGCAGTAACCCCGGAAATTCTAAGAAGTTGCTGGCGTTGTTCAGAAAGTGTGTTGGAAAGCTGTTCTTCCTTATTCTGGATTTCCTGTTCTTTCTGGCCGATTTTCTTTTCGCGTTTTTCCAGACCCTGCTCTTTAACGGACAGACTCTCCCATTTACGGTCAACAGAATCTTCCCGTTTACTTAAATGGCGTTCCACCTCTCTTAATTCATCCCGAACCTTGGCGTTTTCTTTTTCGAACTCTTCTTTTTTCTGGATAAATTCAGCTTTGGCTTCCAGTTGAGCGGTTTTGACAATATTTTCTGCATTGGTTTTCGCGTCTTTGATTATTTCCTCAGCTTGTACTTGAGCCAGTTTAATTTTGGACTTACCAGTAACATTAAGGACAAGAAAAGTCAATCCGGCTCCGGCGACCAAACCAACAACACCTCCGATAAAGAGGCATGTTCCGTTGATGTCGGCTAATAAAAATGGGTATATCATAACAAACTCCTGTGGTTGAAAAATAATTGATTGCACCCAAGGAACCGGAAAGAATTTTCAGGGATTGTTCAGGAACCGCCGCTGATAGGAGCCAGACAGGATAAGACTGCTCAGAAGATAATGTACATGAATAAGATGATGTCAGTCAGGGGGTTATCGAATCAAAACAGAACCCCGCATACCCAATCGGTCTGTAAAACGACAGACATCTTCCGATGGGTCGATTTACATAAGCCATTGATATAACTGTAATTATCATTATGCATGTTATGCCTGAATGTGAATTATTATCCTGATTGCGAGTCTTGATTTAATCCTGAAATCAAAATAATTTCAGGAGATATCGCTATATCCAGCTTTTCAGAAGCAGGTTCCCCTGCTCAATATAAAAATTCCCGCAAAAGCCTGTCCGGCTACTCGCAGGGTGGTTTAAGAAACAAAATTTCAATTCACTCTTATATAGTAATCGTACTTTAATAAGGATTTAGTTTAAACACTAAATCTATTTTAATTTACCTGATTGATTAATCCGGGTCAAGTAAAATTCATAACGTGAAAATATAATTTCGGCTGGACAGCCCTGTAACGACAAAATGAGGTATGCAGAAGGTTGACAACCCCCTGTTGATTGCTACTATGATTACGATCAAGAATTGCCCGATGATAAGGAATCAAGCCATACCGGCAGCAGCCAAACAGACCGATTCCTTACTTCATAATCTCAGGAGTATCATTATGATCATCACTATAGATGGTCCGGCCGGATCTGGCAAAAGCACCGTAGCCAGATTATTGGCTGAGCAATTGAATATGGCCTATCTGGATACCGGAGCCATGTACCGTGCGGTCACATGGGCGGCATTGCAGCGATCTGTTAATTTAGATAACCCTGAAGCGCTGACCGAACTGGCTGAACAGTGCCGGGTCACTTTTGTTAATGACCAGGGAATCCAGCGTGTTTATCTGGATGGCCTGGAGATCACCCGCGAAATTCGCACCCCGGAAGTTACAGGAGCCGCCCATAAAATTGCATCGGTTCCTTCCGTAAGATCAACCCTGGTCAGGCAACAACAGGTTATTGGCAGGGAAGCCGGCTCTTTAGTCACGGAAGGTCGAGACCAGGGTACAGTGGTCTTTCCGGAAGCGCCCTTTAAATTTTTTCTGGATGCCTCAGCCGAGTGCCGGGCGAGACGGCGCTGGGAGCAAATGGGCAGCCCTGACGGGCCGGCTGGATTTAAGAAAATTCTTAACGATCAGATTGAACGGGACCAGCGAGATCAAAACCGATCGGTAGGTCCCTTGAAACTGGCAGAAGACGCCCGACATATCGATACGACTGAGATGTCGATTGAGCAGGTGGTGGATACACTGGCCCAAATTATCAAGGAGGGTAATTAATGACCCAGGTTAAGACTCAATCTCCCCAGGCGACCAATCTATGGGTATACTGGATATTCAAAAACCTGCTCTATCTGGCGTTTACCTTTATTTATAATATACGCATCTACAAGCGAGAACGGGTTCCAATGGAAGGACCGGTCTTATTAGTATCAAACCATCAAAGCTTTATGGATCCGGTAATCTGTGGTATAGGAATCAAACGGGATCTGGATTATATGGCGCGGGAAACTTTGTTCCGCGGGATATTTGGACGATTGCTTAACAACTTGAACGCATTCCCAATCAACCGGGATGAAACGGATATGACAGGATTACGCCTGATTGTGAACCGGTTAAAGCTGGGTCGGGCGACGGTTATGTTTCCGGAAGGAACACGAAGTGACGATGGAACGATCAAGGATTTTAAGGGTGGCTTTTACCTGATCGCCCGCCGGGCAAACGCAACGACCATTCCGGTTGCCATTGAAGGATCGTTTGAAGCATGGTCCCGCCATCAAAAGCTGCCGGGCGCCGGCCAGATCCGTGTGATGTATGGCAAACCGATCAAACCCGAACAGGCCAAATCCATGACACGAGAAGAATATACCCGCCTGATCAAAAAACAGATGTTCGAGATGCATAACGAACTCCGGCGACAGGCCGGCCGAAAACCCATCGATTATCGGCTGGATTAGGATTATCGATTACACTCATTTCTCATTTTTCTTACTGCATCTTGATCGATCAAATCGTAGCGGTTTTCCGGCGGGTAAAGGCATCCGCCAAAGGTGATACTGGGATGATGCCGGCAGGATGAATCGCTCATGGATTTGAAGGCGGCCATGTGTACCATCGTCGCGCCGGTCTGTTCGATGATCCAGGCAGCGTTATGGGGTTTAATGCCGCCGCCGGGCAGAATCTGGATACGGTCGGCGGCGGTTTCGATCAGCTTTTTCAGTAGCGGTATCCCTTCAGGCACGGAACGTTCCTGGCCGCTGGTAAGGATCCGGTCGATGCCCAGTTCGACCAATTGTTCCATGGCTTCAAACGGATCGGGTAAGACATCGAAGGCGCGATGAAAAACCACCTCTTTGCCAGAGGCTTTCACCAGATCAACCACCGATCGGCAACGGTCGATATCGACAATCCCATCGGCACAAAGGATGCCGAATACAATTCCATCGGCCCCAGATTCCAAAGCAAGCCGGGTATCGTGCAGCATGACCTGATATTCCGCATCGGTATAACAAAAACCGCCGCTGCGGGGTCGGATCATAACCATAACGGGAATAGCAATCTGCTTTTTGGCTTCGATCACGGATCCCATCGACGGAGTTAATCCGCCCAGAAACATGGAAGAATTAAGTTCGACACGATCCGCCCCGCCCTGCCCGGCTTCGATGGCGTCATCCACGGAACCACAACAGATTTCCAGCAAGATATCCCTGGACATAGTGTTTTCCTCACTTCTATAAAACCTGAATAATACATTATCTTAACATGTACTAATATTAACATCCTATCTGACAGGATATATTAATCCAATTGTCACGTTTAACACAAATCATGGTTGTGCTTCTTAAGTTATCATGCAACGATTTAATGTATGACATAACTGAGTCAAGTTCAACTCAATTATTGACAGATAGAAAGACATGTCGTTTATATTTTAACCCAAATTGGAAAACGAAAAGTATTTGGGATATCTGATGGGATAAAATGAGCTGGCATTTCCCAGAAGAGCTAAGATTCAAATAGCGATTACTGACCCATCAGCCATCTGGAAGTCACCTGGGTAAAGTCGGACAGATCGATGAAATGATTGCCGCCGTTTGAGTCGATATCGGCTGACGGGATCATGGGAATGGATAGCCATTGTTCCGATAGAATCGCCAAATCGGGCAGGTTGACTACTCCATCACGGTTAATGTCAGCCTGGGTGGGGCCATCCAGAGTGAGGGCAGTGAGCGCGAAATCGACAAACAGCTTGAGCTTATATTCTTCGTATCCTTTGAGGAGCGCGGTACTGCCTAGATGGTTGGGGGAGGTGTCGTAGGAAAACTCCATACCGGCTGAGCCGGAGGCATCAAAGGCGAGTGGATCGTTCAGGCCGTCTTCGCCATCCATAATGGGCATAATTTCAATAGCACCGCCAGTACCAACGGTATTAGCCAGCAAGCGGGCAGTAAAGGCCGTGAGATCGAAAACCGCGCCGTCGATCCGCCGGATGGTGATACGCGCGCCGGTTCCAACGGCCGGGCCGGTAGTAATACCCTGGGCCTCAATTCCCTGGGGCCATGGAATGCGGACATAGCGGCCGATCGGTTCGGTCATACCCACTCCGCCGGTAAAGAGCTTGTCGCGCGAGTAGGTAAAAAGATAACCGTAACTGCTAATGGTATCCGAGTTAACGTCCACAGAAACTAAGGTAGCCAACTGGGAATCATTGAAAAGGGTGACTGTTTCGGCGTTCAGAATAGCATAAACCGAAAAGAAAATCCCTGACGCAAGAACCAGAAAACGCCTGTGAAACATGATACACTCCTTAATGGATTATCTGGAATATCTTTAATTGGAGAGGAAACTTTAAACGTAAACACTACTTATCCAAATAAATGATATGACAAGGATATACCAATAGTCAAATCAAGCCAGAAGAATGACCTGCGGCCTTAAACGCTGTCAGTAACACTATTGGCTTGCTTGCCCCCCTATTACCGTAAAACTTCTTAAAGTCTTATAATATGCGTAACTTCCAACGGAATACCCGATTCTAAAAATAATCCCGTTGACTCAATACTTCAGAGCAAGCTGGTTTTTTGCTTCGATTACTGAAACCATCGACGGAGTTAAACCGCCCAGAAACATGGATGAAATAAGCTCAACACGATCCGCCCCCCATGCCCGGCTTCGATGGCGTTTTCCACGAAACCACAACAGATTTCCGATAAGATAATCCGAAACTTCAGGATTTCTTATAACCTGTTTCTATCACATCAAACGAAACTAACCCAATTTATCGAATTTAACGGCTAAATGTAACACGCTACCGTTTTTATTAATACAATTCAATTTTTGCAATGGCCCGGTTAAATGGGATTCGAATATGGCACTGACCTGTGGCGCTATTATCGACCACGAGCCGGCAATAGAGCCTCGAAATAAACTGCCCTTCATGGTTATATGAATCGCAGATAACCTGTTTTTTATAGATTGCTTCCAACGCGAGTTTTTCTTTCAGGCCGCATTCATCTTTTTGCCAGCGATCCGCCAGTAAATCAGCAGAAAGCAATAGATCCGCCGGTACCTGAAACTCAATGGCCAGGGCGGCATCCTTTTTGTCATATTCCACTGATTGAACCTGTAAAATTTCCTGATACCCACAATCCACCCGCAACTGACTGGTATCATAGGGCTTGATATTATTCCAGAACCGTCGTCCCAGTTCCCGGTATGGCACAAAGAGAGTTGAAATAAGAATGCAAACCAGAGCCGAGACGACACCATAAATCACCATCTTTTTGACAACACGGGGATCGAGCGGTTTAGGCGGAGGCACTGTCTGACATTGGACAGAACGCTGCTCGGTATGGATTTTGCCGTTGGGTGCAATGCCATACAAAACCTGCAATTCTTCACCAGGAACATACTCAACGCTGCGCAGCGTTGACATAATCTGGCCGGACTCCCGGGGGTCGTAACCACTCAACCAATTCTCCAGCAGATTAACCACAATCGATTTCGCAGTGAGATCATGGCCCAGCTGGATGGGATCGCGATCCGGTAACAGGCTGAACCGGCCGCCATCGGCCGAAAGATGCATGACAATTCCGTGCGTTCTCGCGCGTGACAGCATTAGTTCCAGATTCTTATGATCTTCCGGGGCGAATATCGGCCCTTCAATCAAACCATCCAACAAAAACGTTCCTTCTTGTTTTATTTTTGCCAAGGCATTTCCTTCTTTTGTCTGTCTACTGGATTTCCGGGACGTTGCCCTGGGTGAAATCAGACGATTTGAATTCTCCACTGTCGGCAAATGCTTTGGGTGGCGTCAAATGATCATTAGTGTGGGAATAATCATCGTTAGCCGGCAGTTGTTCGGATATGACTTTACCATCAGTATCGATCATGGTCACCGATGGCGATTGCGACTCCGAATCGTATACCATTTGGTAGACTGGGTGGGCACTGTCTCCGATATCATCCAGTTGCTCGAGTTCGCCCGCGTTGAGCATGGCCGTATTAACCGACCGGGTATCAATCCCTAATGTTTCATCATGGTAATCAAGACGGGCTTGCGTGTGTTTGCGAAATTGTTCGTTTTTCAACCGTTCCTGCCGCAGTTGTTCATGCAGACGCCGGTTTTCATTTTCCAGCTGCTTGAATTTTTCGGCTTCTTCCCGTTTATTGGAAACAACCAGGATGATAATCAAACCAATAATGTGCGTAAAAAATCCAATAAAGAACCAGCCAATCGGATTTCTTCCTTTTTGATAGGCCAGTAACGCACACAATAAACCGGGAATGCATAGGATTAAGATGGTCAAGGTCACACTCCTTTCATCGATGATCAATTAACTTTGGTGCGGCCAGAAATATAATACCACAATTAAATTATGCAGAAAATGGATGATCATGGATGGATATAAACTCCAGGTTTTGTATCGCACCCACCCCAGCAGAACCCCCAAACCAAACAGATAGAAAAAGCTGATCAAATTCAAATGCAATGCCGCAAATAAAGCGGCACTCAACAAAATGGCGCGCCAGGGCGCCAGAGCGGTTGACAGCCAATGCTGAATCAAACCCCGAAAGGCAATTTCTTCTGTAATTGCCGGTAAGACACACATGATCAAGATCAGGCCGGTTGGATTCAACAACTCGCTGATGGCTTGCGAGCGGTAACAATCTTCCATTTCCAAGAGATACCGCACCAGCGAATGGAAACCGTAATTTAACAGCAGAGCCGGGATCAGAAGGATCAAACCAACCCAGGCATATCGATGATTAAAACCAAACCGTTTCAATTGAACCTGTAAAGCGGTTTTATGCCAAAACGCAAAAAACAGAGTCACCGCAGTAAACAGGATGCCGCTCAGAACCAGATGGACGGAATACCAGCTTTCCGCATCTTCATCCACGATCACACTCATGAGAAAGCAGATAAAGACCACTATCGCGTAAGTCCAGAATACCGTCCAGACCTGGGGTACTTTTTGCTCAATCAATTCTCCCTCGGTCAGCGGAGGAGGAATGTAAGCAGTAATTACATTGGAAACCGACTTATAAGGCGTCGCGCAGGACAGGCAAAAATAAAAAGCATGATTCAAGACCGCCCCGCAATAAGGACACCGTTGCTGTTCGGTTAGCAACTCTGAGGCAGATTTCTTAACAATATCGCCCATCTTAACAGTCTCGTCCGGTTCAAACAGATCACTTTTAACCAATTGATAAAATATCAATGTTATTTTACCAGAACCCGTCTCAATTTAGAAACAAAAAATATCAATCGGCCTTCTCGAAGACATCAACCGCAACCAACGGTTTCAAAACTACTTAGACATAATCACGGCCAGCCGGCTGAAAAAATTATAACCCACAATCCAATGAGTTCAATGATTACAGGCATCCGGACAAACTCCAATTTGATCAGGGCGATAATATACCAGACAACCTGTTCATTCCTTTTCCATTTCCTGTTTCATTTTCTTCTTGTACTTCATGCCCCACCGTATATGGATGACAAAGGAAAGCAAAATTCCGGCCAGCCCCCCTATCGTCTGGGGAGATGGCAGCAACCAGGCCAGCATGGCGATGGGAATTAAGACGGTTACATACTGGGCAGTGGACATGAAAAGGACAAACCTATGCTCCATTTGAATATGGCCGGTGATCTGATCAGGATGATTGTTTAAGTATCGAAATATCAGAATATTGGATAGATGACGACCGTTGATCATGGCGTAAAGAACTAAGACACTTGCCAGCAATCCCTCCATAAAGGGAATCGAGGTCTCAGCATATTCAAACAGGTAGTAAAAGACAACTGTGACTCCCCCGGTTATAACCAGATGACGAGGATTAAACCACTTCTTCCGGGCGATTGCATTTTGCCATAGCGGATTCATTTCATAATGTTTCAATTGAAAATGTTCAGAATATGTTCTTTCCCGAAGGATCGCGCCGGCCACCGTCAAAAAATAATCGGCCACCATCAAAACCGGCACGCAAAATAATATCGGATATTTCATTGGAATATTCACCTCAAAAAAGTTTTTTTTGAATTAACTCACACTTCTTTCTTTTTGAGTTCTCTTAAGTTGGCGTTGCCTTATTATGCCTGAATCATATGTTTTTTTCAGCTCTTTTCAAGAAATGAATAAAATTCACCTACTCCGTATGCTCTTCACTTGTTAAATGATCAAATCTAATTTCAAATAGGAACCAGAAACCTGATGTAACAAAAATGAGTAAGAAATTGAAATAAAACGCTTTATGCAACATTATGCCTAATGTATTTCTGACGTTTTCAAAATCCCAGGTCACTTTCATTTTAATTTGTGAGGATCTTTCAATGGTTAGAATCCAATCATTATTCATAATAACTTTGGTACTGATAACCAACACCTGTTTTTTATATAGTGCCGTACCAACAACGCTTGATTCAATGCAAGTTTTATCGTGGCAGGAAAAGGCGCCTGGGGTCTGGTCGGGTCAGATTGGGCGTAAAGAGGCTATGACCTATTTATCTTTTGCGGGAGCGCCACCTCGAATCGAGGCGCTGGCGGATATGGGCAAAACGCCATTCCCGCTGATTCAGTCAGAGATCCGCGGCCTGGTCTCCGGAGTACGCTCAAGCGTACGGGTGCCACTGGGGCCGGATGAAAAACTCTACGGGCTGGGTTTACAGTTTCAGGGCATGAATCGGCGCGGCGGCGTGTATCATTTGCAGATGGATCATTATAAAAGCGGCCAGGAACGCTTGCACGCACCGGTACCGTTTTATATCTCCAGCGCGGGCTATGGCGTATTTTTCAACACCCCGCATTCTATTTCGATTTATGCCGGGGTGGGTAATCGCCAGGACAGCCCCAACCTGCCTCCCATCCGGGATCGGAATACCGACCGGAACTGGCAGGCTCAGCCAACTTCTGACGCCGTAGAAGCCTGCGTGGTTGCTGAGGGTATGGAGGTGATGGTCTTCGCGGGCCCAACCATGCTGGATGTCATCCGGCGCTATAACCTGTATTGCGGAGGTGGGTGTCTGCCACCGAAATGGGGTCTGGGATTCTGGCATCGGATGCGGACGCATGCCAGTGATCAGGATGTGATTCAAGAAGTGGAAGAATTCGAGCGGCGGGATTTCCCACTGGATGTGATTGGACTGGAACCGGGCTGGCATAGCAAATCCTACCCTTGTACCTTTGAATGGAATCCGGAACTGTTTCCAGAGCCGAAAACATTTCTGGAAACAATGAACCGCCATGGCATCAAAATCAATCTCTGGGAGAATCCTTATGTCTCACCGGACGCCGGGATTTATGACACCATCAAGCCCTATACCGGCTCGCACATGGTATGGCTGGGATTGGTGCCCGATTATACCTTACCAAAGGCCTGTGAGATACTCAGCGCTCAGCATAACCGGGAACACCTATCGATTGGCGTGAGTGGTTATAAGATCGATGAAGTGGATGGCTACGACAACTGGCTGTGGCCGGATCACGCCGTGTTTCCATCTGGGACCAGCGGAGAGGTCATGCGGCAGACCTACGGTTTACAAATGCAGCGGATGTTGATGCCGCTATTCCGTCAGCGCAACCAGCGAACCTATTGTCAGGTACGGGCCAGTAACGCCGGAGCGTCGAACTATCCCTTTGCGATCTATACCGATCATTACGACCATCGCGGCTTTGTTTCGGCGCTGATCAACTCGGGATTTGCCGGGGTATTGTATACGCCGGAAATCCGGTCAGCCGGCTCGCCGGAAGAGTGGCTGCGGCGGATGCAATCGGTCTGTTTTTCGCCGTTGGTCCAGCTGAATGGCTGGTCATCCAATACCAAACCCTGGTCATTCGCGCCGGTGGAAAACGAGGTACGGGATTTAATTAAACTGCGCAACCGGCTTTTGCCCTATCTTTATTCCGCATTTTCCCGATATTATTTTGAGGGAATCCCCCCGATCCGGGCCATGGTATTGGAACAGGGTTATAACGACAATGAGGCCATGGAAGCGGGCGTACTGGATGACACAAAGAATCCTTACGCCATGGCAATACGTAAGGATGTTGTGGATCAGTATATGTTTGGTGATTGCCTGTTGGTCGCGCCGGTGTTTGTCGGGCAAAAATCCCGTGAGGTGATCCTGCCGCCAGGGAAATGGTATGATTTTTATACCGGCGAACTGGCCGGCGGCGGTGAAGTGATTAAAGTCACGCCACCACTGGACAGGATCCCACTTTACGTGAAGGATGGGGGGATTATTCCAATGATACCCGCGATAAACAGGATATCACAATTGGCCCGGCCGGTGGATCTGGAGATCCGTCATTATGGACAGGCAGACGCGAAGTCCATGCTCTATGATGACGATGGCAAAACCTTCGATTATGAAAAGGGATTATACTGTCTGTTAGAAATGGAAGTTCATCACGATTCAACCGGAAAGCCGGCCGGTCGACTCCGTCAGTTACAGGGTGATTATCAGCATGGCTACGGTAAAATAAACTGGCGGTTTATGGGTGAGTAAGCGGCCCGAAGAAGACATGATCAATCCGAATGCCAGTGGCCGTCTTCATCGCGGCGGCTGACACTCTTGGGATCGATCTGAGTGCCCTCAACCCACTGAAGCCCTTTGCGCTCGACCAGTTCTTTGATATAGTCGTAATGTGGACAAATCGGACCGTGGAAATTTTCCTTACAGATGCAACTGGAGAAATGGACACAGATCTGATCCGGAGTTATATCGCTGTTTTTCTTGAGCAATTTGGTCAGGTTACTGAGTTTACGCAAAGTGGCCCGGCCGCAACAGCCGCCGCAGGTAAGATTAAGATAGCGGATGGCTTGATCCTGAGGGTAAAGGGTAAAGCCGCCAGTGCGATTATAAAATGCGTTTTCGCATAAGAAACCGCTACATCGCTCTTTAACGATGTGACATTGGAGCGCGACGACATATTTGACATGGGAGGTATCGGCTGGTATGGATGGCATGACGTATTCTCTTGGCTGAAACAGGGATTATATGATCAGAACAATAAATTGGGATTCAGAATGAAATCAGCACCAGGTGCGCGGTCTGGACTGGGCCTGATTGAATGAATCGATAGCGATATTGACATCTTCAACGATCTGGAAATCGAACATCCCCACACAGAGATAATCGGCGCCGTTTTGGAAGGCGAATTTAAAACCATCATGAGGATTGATCGCCCCGGCGGCGAGTACTTTGAAACCCATCCACGGAATCTTTTTGGTTTTCATAAACTCGATGGTCTCTTCGGGGAACAGGCAGAAAATATTGTCATGAAACTGGTTGTGATCATTGGAGCGATTGCCGTCTACGGAATAAGGGATGCGGTTTTCGCGCGGATGAGCGGACCAGTAGTGATCATGATGGATGGTTTTCATGTAAAAGTCAGGTTCGAGCCCGGCTTTGTCACATTCCATCAAAGCCTGGATAGAGTGGGCGCCCAGACCGGCGGTAAAGCCCTGGGAACGGACATGATCGATGCATTTTTGCAGGACATCGATCCGGCCTTCACGGACACGCCAGTCACAGCAGTTGCCCTGAATCTGGACCATAGTCCCGCCCAGTTCCATCACTTTATCAGCCGCGCCAAAGACATTATCCACGGTAGGATGAACCTGACAGACGGTTTGCAGCTTACTGCCGACATCCTTCTTATATTGATTGATCAGGGGTAATTGAGAATCGGAAATGTTAATGGTATTAACGCCGGCTTTTTCCGCCAGCATGAGAGTCTCGTAGATTTTTTGCTGGTCATTATAGGCTTTGAAAAGCGAAGGCACATAGATCAGGTCGCGAGAGTGTGCCCAGCCACCAATCAGATTGCCGCCGATGATCAGACGGCTGACCTTATGCGGCCCGACCTGGCCGGTGGGCAGTTCACCCTTGAGGTCGGTGATATCCAGTTTGGTCAGTTGAATCGTCGCGCCCGATACTGACTCGACCTGTTCCCAGGGACGCTGTTTGATTAAGGCAAATACAAAAGCGCCCAGGACAGGAATAGAGGCCAGGGCTTCCAGGATATCGCGGCGATTGAGTCTGGCTGAGCTGGCTGACTGCTCTTCACCCGGGACGGATTCTTTCGTCGGATCAGGTTGGGTTGTTTTATAGCGGAACCAGGCCAATATCGCCTTGTCCACCGACCAGTAACGCCCGGCCGAAAAGAAAATAATCGCAACCAGGGCAATGATCTCGATCAGATTTTTATCAATGATCAGATAATGCCCCTCAGCTGAAATCGACATGCCGGAGGCAAGAAAGGGTGGATTGGCAATATAGTACATCGCCAGTAAAAGAATGCCAAAGAAAGCGGCCAGGCGGGTGAAACAACCCACAATCAGGCCCAGGCCAATCAGGGTGAGCCCCCAAACATTAAGCCAGTTGACTATCGGAAGCGCCTGGGGATTGGCAACGATCCAGTGAAAAAAGTCCGAGAGCCACCAACTGGCACTTTTCAAATAGCCGGCACAACTCCAGTTGGGGGTCATAATTTTGGCGATACCCTCATATAGAAAATGCCAGCCAATGGCCATGCGTAAAAGGACAAGAATAAAAACCTGAAATTTACCGAATTGGTTTGTACGCATAATTCATTCCCAAACAGGATATTAGGTTAAAAAGACATTCACTGACGTTGGTTTCATCGATCATTATCCCTCTGGATTATGATGATGAATCAAAAAACACATGACGCCAAAAACTTTCAGCCAAATATAACGTGAACTAACTGCTTGATACAGGTAATCTTATACAATTTTCCCTATAACGTCAAGCGGATTATGTTTTTAAGTCAGCCCCCCATTATCCTGAGCGGTTTTCTTTGTCTTAGCCTGTTTTTTCCAGCTGATGAACAAAAAAACCGACATCGCCACAAAACCAACTTGACCATTTTTTGAGGCAGATATTCTCCTTGTATGAATTACTTGTTCTCGATGGGCTAATGGTTCTTAATGACGGAAACGCGGGCCAATGATGACAATATTTTTGTATTATTAGGATTGCTTGGTTTCCAGTTGGAGCAAACGCCGTTTAATATCTACGCCTCCCGGGGCAGAATACCCTCCCAGAGTATTATCCGAACGAATGACGCGGTGACAAGGGATAAGGATAGGAAGGCAATTGGCGGCCATGACCTGACCAACAGCGCGGGCAGCATTGGGGTGGCCGGCTTTGTCAGCGAGTTCACCATACGAAAGGGTCTGACCGTAGGGGATCGTGGCACAAGCTTTGAGGATGTCCCGGCCGGTTGGCGTGGCCCAGGAGATATCGACTAAGCAATTGAAATCGACCTCCGTATTCCCGGAAAAATAGTTTTGCAGGGCGGATTGCAATGGCGGCATCAATTGGGGATTAATGGCGGCTCGACCATAATCGGTAAGCAAAGCCTGTAAAACGGCGTCTTTTTTGGGATAACCAAATCGAAATGATACCACCACGTTATCCTGACAGGCGAAACCGGCATAGCCCCATTCGGTCTCAAACGCAACGACTTCCGGCCAGGCGAACACCGGCTCAGTTAAGAATGTTATCGGCATTATTAGAACTCCTTTCTTGCCAGCCATAAAGTGGTAATACCGGCCGTAAAACGATGGCGGCCATTAAAGGTAAGGCGTGCCTGACGAAACTCTTCCGCCAGATCGACTTGTGCATCCCATCGTTCAATGGAACGGGCCAGATAATAAAGTGGATGAGAGCTACCCAGCACCATCCCTCCCAGAACCGGCATGATCCGGCCCAGGTAAAGACGATAGAGCGCTCTGATCAGCGGCTGGGTGGGAAGCGAAAATTCCAGAATAGCCGCCTGTCCGCCGGGTTTTAACAAGCGGTGCATTTCTGCCAGAGCCGCCGGTCGGTCCGGAATATTGCGCAGACCGAACGCGCAGGTAATGAAATCAAATGACCGATCGGGCAAACCGGTGGTGATCGCATCGCCCACCAGCCATTCGACCGAACGGCCGGGAGAATGAAACTGTTTTTCATAACGGACACGGGCCTGCTCGACCATGGCCCCACTCAGGTCCAGGCCGACCACTGATCGCACCGGACTGTATTTCAAAAACGCAAATGCCAGATCGCCGGTGCCACAGCAAAGGTCGAGTACGGTATGATCGGCCTGGGGTTGAAGCAACCTCACGGTGCGACGTCGCCAGCGCTGATCAATACCCAGGCTGAAGAGTCGATTGCATCGATCGTATCCTTCGGAAATATCATCGAAATCATAAAGTGTTTTAGTGTCGGTCATGTGACTGGAAAGAGTAAAAAGATAACAACATCCCAAAGTGCGTGTGAAATAATACAAGGCCAGAGATTACCGGTAATCATAAAAAGCAAACCCCAGAACGTACCACAAATGGCCGCGGCGCCAATGAGCATCAGATTAAACGACCAGATATGCACCAGGGTATAGACAGCGATCCCGGCCAGTAAACCGGCCACCCAGCCATAACGCCGGGTCAGGCGGCGCTGGACAAAGCCGCGCCAGAAAATTTCTTCGGCCGGGCCTATAATCAACACCAGCAAGGAACCGATGATAAAAGGATGTAAACCAGATTTGATCTGGTAGATGGCATCGACCTGATCGGCGGCAAAAGGCAGGATCCAACCGAAACATGGCGGCCCAGCCAGAAGATCAGATACAGTACCACAGCCGCGAATAATCCCCAGATCAGCCATGATTTGCGAAAAGCGTATATCCAGGTTGAGCGGCGATAATCGATAATCAGCGAGAAGGCGGCCAGCGCGGCAGTGGTTACGGCCATGACCGGCCAGAAGGGAACGATCGCTTGGGTCCAGGGACTGAACAGTCCAAAGAAGGCAATCGCCGCCAGCAGGATGGGAGCGACCACCACGGTCACAATAATCCCCCAAGAATCACCGAAACGATCAGCAGTAAACCAAACGGCATATGCAACTGGGCGGTCTGCACATCGAGGGTGGCAATAGTTTCCGGGTGGTCCGGTCGGCTTTGCAATGCCGCACGAATCACTTTAACGGCCGGTGGAATAGTCAACAGGGTCAACAACGACCAGAGCGGCAGAATCTTCAAAACAATCATTATAATCGTGGCAATATAAGCCCCGGCAACCAGCAGGGAATATTCCCAACGGGCAATTCGATGCCCCAGCACCGATGCAGTCGTATGGATGTGGGCCTGGAGATCGAACTGGATATCACGGAGGTTATTACCGGATAGTATAGCGGCGACCAGAAATCCCACTGGTATGGAAATAAGCAGTATCGAACGGTCATAGGCGCCGGTAAGGACAAAATAACTGCCAATCACCATCAATGGTCCCATCAGTAGAAACACAAACAGGTCGCCCACCCCCAGATATTTATAACCAAAGGGATCGGCGGTATAAAACAGTCCGCCCAGAACGCCGACAAAGCCAATGATAAATATAATCCAGCCGCGTAATGCAATGAAATAGAGTCCCAAACCAATCGTCAGGGCAAAACAAATTAATCCGGCAATCAGGATCTGATGCGGCCGGAGCAGTTGCTCCACCAAAACCCGGCTGGAACCGTAAGTCTCCGGCCGATCCACCCCTTTTTTGTAATCGAAATATTCACTGACCAGATTGGTACCGGCCTGGATCAGCATCGACGCAAAAACGATCAGGGGCAAAAGCCACCATTGAGCCGGTGCATCCCGATAGATGGCTAATCCGGCGCCGAGCATGGCGGGAATGATGGATGCCGTATAAGAAAACGGGCGAAACGCCTGAATCCAGATTTTAAATGTGGATGATGGTTGCGTAGACATAGACTCTCTCTATATGCAAGGTTAACGGGGCCCTGAGCGCCCAATATTCCATATTATCAATGTAATATTATAGTCCGGGCAAACGGATCGGGCTTGATATCATGGTCAAACCCGTAAATCTGCGGCTAACTGCCCTTTGAGCGCGGTCAGGATCGTCTGCTGCCAGCCATCCACTTCTTCATGGGTCAGGGTTCCTTCGGCCCGCCGGAATTCCATTGAAAGCGTTAGACTCTTTTTACCCTTTTCGATACCCTTGCCGCGATAGATCCCGATAAAACGGACATCCCGCAGGTTATCGCCGGCACACTGCCCGGCCAGGCGAATGGCTTGTTCCAGATCGATCCAGCGAATCGGCTCATCCAGCACCAGGGACAAATCACGGATGATCGCGGGAAAACGAATCAAAGGTTTTAACTGTGGAATGGCGCCCTGTAATTCGATCAGGGCAGAAAAATCGATTTCAGCCAGACAAAGCGGTTTTTCCAGATCATACGCTTTCATGACTGGTTCAGCAGGTACCCCGATAACGCCAATCACCTTGTCATTGACGACCAGTTCCGCCCCGCCTTCAGGCCGCGCCCAGAAAATCGGGGCCGGCCGACACGTCAGTCGGGAAGCGCGATCCAACTGCAAAACCAGTGTTTCCAGTACCCCACGCATGGAGCGCAAATCGCCATCACCCAACAGACTTAAATACACATTTTCGCGCGGGACTCCACCCCCGGTAACCGGGACATGAGTGGCCGCCAGTTCATAGAGATAACAGGCTTCATTGCCGGAATCCTGGTTTCGCCTGCGACAGACCATCAGCGATGGCAGCAGGCTGGATCGCAGGGCGTTATTTTCTTTCCGGATATATTCACTGACCCGTACCGGCTGGAAATTATCAGGGGTAAAAGGTCGATGATAAACATCTTCGATAAAGGCGACACTGATGGTCTCGAAATAACCGCAACCATGCAATACTGAAACCACCGATTCACGGGTTTTCTGGAATTTGTCCGGAGTGGTCAGCCGGATATGGATGGAATTTTCGGTGGCAATCGGTTCGAAACCATGAATGCGGATGACCTCTTCGATCAGATCGACTTCCTGGCTGACATCATTATAGCGCCAACTCGGCACCTGGCAGGTAATCAGTCCATTATTATAGTTCGGCTCAAATCCCAACCGTCCCAGGATAGCCGTCACATAATCAGGCTTAAAATCAATTCCGGTATAAAGTTTGAGCCGCTCCATGCGCAGAGCAACCGTTCTGGCCGGAGGCGGTGAATCCTGTAAATCAATCACGCCGCGGGCGATTTTGCCGCCGGCCAGTTCACGTAACAAAGCGCAGGAACGTTGAGAGGCCCATTCAGCCATCTCCCAATCGACGTTGCGTTCGAATCGAAAGGAACTGTCACTGCTTAACGCCAGCGCGCGCGATGTTTTGCGCACACTCAAAGGATTGAAATGGGCGCTTTCCATCAGGATGATGGATGTTTCCTCCGAAACTTCACTGTCTACCCCTCCCATCACTCCGGCCACCGCGACCGGCCGGCTGGCGTCGGCAATCACCAGCATATCGGCATTAAGCTTATGTTGGGTATGATCGATCGTTTCGATCACTTCTTCCTCATCGGCACGCCGAACAATGATCATCCCATTTTCAAGCCGGTTATAATCGAATGAATGGATGGGCTGACCGATTTCCATCAGGATATAATTGGTGATATCGACGACATTGTTAATACTGCGTAACCCAATTGTTTCGAGTCGTCGCACCATCCAGTCCGGACTGGGACCGACCTTGACCCCCGTTACCACCCGGGCTGTATATCGACTGCACAGGTCCAGCGCCTCATCTTTAACCACGGCATATTCGCTGACATCTTTTGGATCGTCTTCGACCAGATTCACCTCGGGTAACCGCCAGGAGAGACCGGCCGCCGCCGCCACTTCGCGGGCAATACCGATATGGCCCAGGCAATCGGGACGGTTGCTGGTGACTTCCACATCCAGCATCCAGTCATCACCAACCTGATGGGTTTCTTCCACCGGAAAACCCACATGGGTCAACAGTTCAACCAGTTCCGCAACGGTGCCAGTGTAATCCACATAGTCTTTGAGCCAATCCAGCGATATTTTCATATTCGATCAAACTTTCTAACGGTTTTTTTGCTGCCAAAGTAAAATTATAAAATAGTGATTGTAGCAAAAGGAATGCCTTTAGTCAATATCGACACAACTAATTATTTATCAATAGGTTACGCCTAAATAACTTGATCGGGGTTCGGATTATGTTTTTTTTGTAAATTTATCTATTCTCACCATATTCTCATTTATCTTTCGATAAACTTGCGGGCATCGATAACAGCATAAATCTTGAAATCTGATCAACTATCCATCATGACATCACCTTTTAAAAGTAAAAAATCAGGCCGTAAATTCATTAAGCGCCTTCTTCTCGGCTTATTGGCATTGAGCTTTATCTATTGCGGTTATTATTTCTGGACACATTCATTGCATACCGTTGTTCCAGGTGAAATATACCGATCTGGTCAGCCATCTGCTGCTCAACTGGAAAACTGGATTACTCAGAAGAGCATCCGAACGATTCTGAATTTGCGGGGTATCGACTCGCCGGATCATGCCATGGAAGAGAACCTGGCCAGTAACCATGCCATTCAACTGGAAGATGTCTCTCTTAGCGCTTACCGCGCCATCGCGCCTCAGCGTCTGATTCGTATTCTGGATATACTGGAAACGGCGCCGCGCCCGATCCTGATCCATTGCCGGGATGGTATTGATCGCAGCCGGACCATTGGCGCTTTGGCGGCCTGGCTTTCCGGCACTATCACATTGGATGCCGCCTGCCGGAATGCGTATGTGATTCCCGGCCCCTGGAAGACCCGCAAAGGAGGCGATCATATCAGCCGTCTGTTTGAGGATTATCGAAACTGGTGTGCCGAACACCAGGAATCTCCCGATAATACCCAACGATTTAAAACCTGGGCTCATACCATATATCATCCCGGTTATTACCATGTTCTTATTGACGGACCACCGCAGATGACCGGCCGGACCGGTGAAATGCTCACTATCGACCTGCAAGTTAAAAACGCATCCAGCCTGACGATCCCGGTTGACAATCCCGATCATCCGATCGAGCTTTACAGTTTAATTAACGGGCCGGCGGACCCCCTCAAAACCTTTACCCGATTGCCCGCGTACCCATTGCCCCCGGGGAAAACCATCAGTTTGAATCACAACTTAACCTGCCCGGATTTACCAGGTTCCTATACGGTCACTTTCGACTTGCGGGAAGTCAAAGGAACGGCTTTCAGCCGGCGGGGATCCCCGGTTCTGGCCTGCACCCTGATTGTCAAACGGCAGTAATTGCCAACATTAATGACTCTATGCCGGTATGTGCCGGTATACTGTTAACCTTCATTCAAGGAGTATCGACATGAAAACTAAAAATTGGACCCGAATTGTACTTATTGTGGCTGTTGTCATGTTCCTGGGCAACGTGGCGCCGGCCAAAACCCTGAATCCCGGAAAGATCGAACTGCCCGGAAAGATCAAAGCCGTCATCGCCAAACTGTTTCCTGATGCCGACATCGAAAAAATTGTTGAGGAAATGGAGTCTTACAAAGTCTATGAAGTTGAAATGACCAACGACGATGAAGAGCAGACGGTTTCGATAGCGACGGATGGTACCGTGTTGTCGGTGGAAATTGAAATGGATGCCAAAGATCTACCTGAAGCGGTGCAAAAAGCACTGAAGACAAAACTCAAAAATGCCAAAATTGTCGAGGTGGAAAAAGAAACCATTCACGCAGAAATGAGAGCGGTGAAACTGGCGAAACCCAAAACCGTTTATGCCGCCAAATACGTGATTGATGGCAAAGAATACGAAGTTGCCGTAACCGCTAATGGCAAAGTGTTGCCGGCGGAAGAACCGGAGAAAAAAGCGGCCAACGTCGGAAAGGGCAAAGATGAGGATGATGATAACGGCAAGGTCGGCGATGACGATGATGACGACGATGATAACGGCAAGGTCGGCGACGATGATGATGACGACGATGATAACGGCAAAACTGGTGATAACAGAACCAAAGACAAAGACCGTAAAACAACCAAAGTCAAACAATCCGACAAAAACAAGAAAAAAGACAAGCAAGATAACGACTAATCCATTGATATCCGAATCGTGGAATTTCATTTGAAATAACGTTGTGACCTCTTTACAATGAACTCCACCAGACAGTAAGTGTTATCGTCTGGTGGAGTTTTATCGATTGACCATGCATTTGCTTGTTATTGAAGATTATGAACCGTTACGTCGCTCGCTGACTCAAGGTCTACGTGAAGCGGGTTATGCGGTTGACGCCACCGGCGATGGCCGGGAAGGCTTGTGGTTCGCGACCGGGACCAACTATGATTTGATTATCCTGGACCTGATGTTACCGGGCATGGATGGCTTATCGATATTGCAATCTCTGCGGAAACAGAATGGCCGGGCTCATGTCCTGATCTTAACAGCCCGGGACACGTTGGATGACCGGATTAAAGGATTGGACCTGGGCGCGGACGACTATTTAGTCAAACCGTTCGAATTCGTAGAATTAATGGCCCGCATTCGCGCGCTACTGCGTCGAAGTTATCAAAAAAAGAATCCAGTCATTACTGTTGAAGACCTGCGTATCGATCTGACCCGCCGCCAGGCCAGTCGCAATGGTAAGCCGATCAGTCTTACCCCGCGTGAATTTGCGCTGCTGGAATATCTGGCGTTACGCCAAAATGAAACCGTAAGTCGATCCGACATCTGGGAACATGTCTATGAATTCAATTCATCGGCGGCCAGTAATGTCGTGGATGTCTATATCGGTTACCTGCGTAAAAAACTGGAACAACCGGGTAGTCCAGAGCTTATCCATACCATTCGGGGCCAGGGCTATTTGCTGGGGCCTGCAATATGAAAACATCTATTCAATTCAGGTTACTGGCAGGCATGCTGGCCGTATTGACCCTATTGGTCGGCTTGTTTGGCAGCATACTTCTTGCCCTCACCCAGAATACCCTGATCCAGCACTTCGATCACGCTTTACTGACTACGGCTGAAATCCTGTCGGCAGTTGCCGAGGAAGAAGGCTGGGATGAAACTTTAAACGGCAAGGATATATCCGGCGATCCTTTCGATAATCCCAAAACGACACAGCCTCTTGAACTCGAATTCGATGTCCGTATGACTCCCGAATTTTATCGTTTGGAAGGCGGTTCCTATTATCAGGTTTACGATGCCACGGGGCAAACCTTATTGCGGTCACCTTCCCTGGGCGTAAACAATCTGGATTTCATGCCCGCAACCTCGACGCCTGTTTATCGTAAAATGATTTTGCCATCGGGAAAACGGGGGCGCGCTATCGGTTTATTAATATTACCGGTCCTGGAAAACAGCGCCTTTTCTCAGGGTATTACTCTGATTGTTGCGCGAAATGCCGAAGAGTTGTATGGTTTCCTGGATACGTTTAAATGGCTCCTGGCTGGTTGTATGATCGGGTTATCAGTTCCTGGTGGAATTTTGATATGGAGCACTACTCGCAAAGGTCTAAAACCCGTTCGGCATCTGGCTACACGCATTACAAAAATGGATATTGACGATTTACACTCGACCTTCGATCCGGCAGATTATCCGGTTGAACTCCATCCTGTCTGTCGCGGTTTAAATGATCTGATGAAGCGGCTAAATGAATCATTCATGCGTGAAAGACGTTTCAACGCCGATGTGGCCCATGAACTTCGGACGCCACTGGCAGGACTTCAAACGGTAACAGAAGTCGCTTTATCACGACAACGACCGGCTCAGGAATACCGGCACGCCCTGCAGGAAAGCCTTGAGATTACCCGTGGATTGCGCAAGATCGTCGATGCCTTGCTGGCAATCGCCCGGCTGGACCAGGCGTCGTTAACCCTTCAGCATCAGGTTATCGAATTCAAATCTTTTCTTGATAAACAATGGAATTGGGTTGCCGACCGGGCACGGGACCGCGGACTCACCTTCGAAAATCACCTTGAGGCTAATCTGAGGTTCCAAACCGATCCGGATTTGCTGGCCATGATGTTGGCCAACCTGTTAAATAACGCAGTGGATTATTGCGATGATAAAGGGAAAATCGACGCGGTCTCCAGCCAGGACGACTCAACAGTTACCCTGATTTTATCCAATACGGGTTGCTCCCTGGACCATGAGTCCGCCCGGCACGTTTTTGAGCCTTTCTGGCGCGGAGACACTGCCCGAAGCGCAATAGGAATTCATAGTGGCATTGGTTTGACGGTCGTAAATAAAATTGCCGATATCCTGCATATTTCACCGGAAGTTTCAATTAGCAACGGGGTATTCACGATGAAATTGATTTTCAATAAACAAGATACCTGATACGCTCATTGGTCCTGAATCAGATTAATGCTCTTGATACTTTCATCCAGGCTTATCAGATATTTTCCGGCACCACAAACGGGGCGCGATAGCTGCCACGCATCAGGTCATTAGCCCAGCGGGTGATATCGTATGGTCCACCCTGCTGGATAACAACTTCTTTAGCCGAATCGACCTTCAAAACCGGCCCTAAAGACAAAGGATGGGCTTTCAGGTCAACCTGATTGGCTTCCAGCTGTTTGACAAACCGGTCCAGATCTTCACTGCAACTCAGACGATCACCCAGTACCTCTCTGATTTGATCCGGATTGGTGCGGCTGCTCAGCTGTTGAGAGATATTGCACAAATGGCACATGGCGCTGGAAAGATGCCCCTGTTCGATGTCGGCACGCAAATCGGATACTTTACGTGACCGCATGGCATCGAAGAAGTTTTGATGGTGCGCTCCCCCACCGTCACCGGCGTATTTTTTTATTTTTTTTCCATCGTTATCATAGGTCCATCCGCCGTTGCGGCCACCGGCGAAATAACCGTTTTCACATTGTACAATCACCGCGACCCCCACACCGCGAATCATGGGCATCCAGTTCTGGGTGCTGCTGACTCGAAGATTGATCACCTCAAAGATCACCGGCGCGCTTTCATAGTCCATCACACAATACTGCATATTCGGCGTCGTGCCATCATCATCCCAGACATAGCGTCCGCCAAAACTGACCACCTGCTTAGGCAAACCCTGCTCCTGCAGCACCCAACGGGCCAGATCCATCTCGTGGATGCCCTGGTTGCCGATATCGCCATTGCCGGTGGGCCAGACCCAGTGCCAGTCATAATGCAGGCTTTTACGGCGTAACGGGCCAAGTGGAGCCGGACCGGTCCACAGATCATAATCAATATTAGATGGAATTGGTTGAGGGCCCGCCACCTTTCCGATACTGTCACGGCTGCGATAACACAAGGCCCGTACGTACTGAATTTTACCCAAGCCACCTTCCTGAATGTAGGGGAATACCTCTCGCAAACCGGTATCGGAACGATTCTGGGTGCCCGCCTGAACAATTCGATTATATTTCCGGGCGGCCTTGACCAGCTGACGGCCTTCCCAGACATTATGCGAGACCGGTTTTTCCACATAAACATCTTTTTCAGCCTGACAAGCCCAGATCGCCTGCAAAGAATGCCAGTGATTGGGAGTGGCAATCGAAACGGCATCTATGCTTATGTCCTTGTCTTCCAGCATCTTACGCATATCAGTATAGGTCTTGACTTTAATCTGATCATCAGTAAGTTTTTTGGCCTCTCTTGCCAGAATATCACTGTCAACATCACAAAGCGCTACTATCCGGACACCGGGAACTTTGCGAATCACTTCGATATGGTGGGCGCCTTTACTGCGAACACCGACAACACCAACACGGATATCGTTATTAGCCCCAATTGGATTGGCCCAGGTGGAGGTTGATGCCAAAGCCAGTGAAGAAACTGATGCTTGAATAAAACGGCGGCGGTTGATTTTCATCGTGGTGTCTCCCAGATAGCCAGAGAACTCTTTTAAAAACTTAACCTTGGGACAATTATCTCAATTATTGATTAATTTATCAACGGTTTTATTATATAACGAATTGCAAAAATTTATCCCGATTCCAATAAAGATAAAAAAAATCCAGACTTGAACATTTTGCTATTCAAGCCTGGAAGAAAGAGAGAGAGAGCAAATAGGCTTTTATTAATTTAAAAAATTCTCAAGACTCCTCATTTACCAGGGTAATCTCCTGTTTTGCTGGATATATCCCGGATTGGGTCTAATTTGATTATACATTCCAAGCAAATCATATACCAGCAAAAAAGTCAATCTGGCTTGAGAAAGATAAATTTTCATTAACATCATCAAGTAAAAGACTTAGACAAAATCAGGAAAAAACCGACAATTTTTTTTTTGCTCAAGAGATTTGAACAGTGTTTTTTTTCTCAAACGCACAAACAGGTGCATTCATGCCGGGCTTTTTCATAACTAACCAAAAAACAAAGTCTTACAAAAATAATCCCTCAGTGTTGTTTTTTGTAAACACCGTTGTTCTTTGCTTCGAACACATACACATTTCTCTTATGGAATAGGTATCGGCCCGAACCTCAGGGGGGTTGAGAGAAATCTGGATTGATTTAAATAATTTTCCCGGTAAGATATGGATTTGAAAAAAGAGGATCTGAGCTCGCCGAAACCCAGATCCTCCAAGCCAGGCTGTTCCCGACACAAGTCGGGTGACCCACAGCCTTTTATCACACTAATAATCAGCCCGTTAAGTTATCCGGGCTGTTTTATTATCGTCTGAAACCCCGATAACTATTTACACAAAATCGTAACATTTTAGTATCAGTGGTCTGGCTACTTGCCTGGATTACCCAGACGTTATAAACGGTATCCAGTCAGAGTTTGCTGCTGACGCCAGAGCTCTGAAAATCAGACTGTTACTATAATCATACAATACAGGAGCCCATATTGGCAAACGCAACGAACCAGGTAAAACTCGCATTAGAAGATGGCACCGTCTTTACCGGCCGGCATTTTGGCGCAACCGGCACTCGTGAAGCCGAAGTGGTATTCAATACCTCGATGATGGGATACCAGGAGATCCTGACCGATCCGAGTTATCGTGGACAGATTGTGACGATGACCTACCCACAGATTGGCAATTATGGTATCAGTCCGGAAGATGTTGAAAGTGAACAGGTTCATGTCGCCGGCTTTGTAGTCCGGGAACCGGCGCGCCTCCATAGCAATTTCCGGGCGGATGTTTCTCTGCAGGAGTATCTGAAAAAAAATGGAATCATCGGAATCTGCGAGATCGACACCCGTGCTTTAACCCGAAAATTGCGTATCGATGGCGCGATGCGCGGCGTAATCAGTACTGAAATCGACGATGATGCCGAATTGGTGAAGATGGCGCGCCAGTCCCCGGAAATGAAGGGCCAGGACCTGGTGCAGCATGTGACCCGGCCACATACCTGCGGGTGGAATAAAGGCTATGAATCCCAATTCGCCGGACCGCTGAAAGCTCTGGCAACGCCTGGTCATGAACGCAAACGAATGCAGGTCGTCGCGATCGATTGCGGTATCAAAGACAATATCATGCGAAACCTGACCGAAGCCGGTTGCGATGTTACGGTAGTACCGGCAACCGTACAACTGGAAACCATCCTGGAGATGAATCCGGATGGAATTTTCGTTAGTAACGGCCCGGGCGATCCGGAACCGGTCAGCTACACGATTGAAACCCTCAAGAAACTGATTGAGAAAAAGATCCCCATGTTTGGCATCTGCCTGGGATTACAACTGCTGGGCCAGGCGCTGGGTGGTAAAACCTACAAATTAAAATTCGGTCACCGGGGCGGCAACCAACCGGTCAAAAATCTCGATACCGGACAGGTCGAAATCACGGCCCAGAACCACGGTTTCGCGATCGATCTGAATACCCTGAGCCAGGACGATATCCGCGTGACCCATATCAATCTGAACGACAACACCCTGGAAGGGTTCGCGCATCGCAAATTACCTATTTTTGCCGTTCAATATCACCCGGAGGCCTCACCCGGACCGCATGACGCAAACTACCTCTTTGATGCGTTTTATCATATGATGGTCAGCAAACAACCGCCCACGACGCTTTCCGGCCAGATAGAAGCATAAGGATTGAAGAACTCTTATAAATCTAAATTTTAAGCTATTATCTATATAAAACTGGCTGGAAGACCGTTTTGAGTTTTCTTTTCAGTATTGAACGCTTAACAGAAACCAGTCGCACAATTTCTGGTTGGGACATCATTCCATTTCTCAAAAATATTTTATAATAATCCATTGACATCGGATCAGGATTATTTAGGATTATATCGGTGTAAATATTCCCATATAGGAGTATGGGAATTGAATAGAAAAAATGGCGAGTTTGGGCCGACAAGGTCATTATGGTCAAAAAAAACGGACATAAGAATTCTACGATTGTACTGGAAGAATATTTCAATACGCAAAATCAGTATTTTCTATCTGTCTTAAGGAGTGTAAAAAGCTCGAAGTTTTTGAAAGCCTTTTCTGAACGCTGGAAACAGGATCCCCGCCCCTGGGCTCGCGAACAACTGATTCAATATCTGGGCATGCCTTTCACTGTCATGGGCCATCACCCCCTGGTCAAAAATCTATTCAAACACGCTGAAGCCAGGCAGGATGATGAATTGATGGGACTTTTCATGCTGGCATTTGACCGGACGATTCGCCGCGAACGAAAAAAGTTTCGACAGTGGGACTGGGAATCCCAAACGGTTTTTGAAGGCGAAACACTGGTATTGCCGCATAACAGCCTGATACCCAACGGTTACGAGATGGGTGGCAATGGCGTGTTATTCTCCAGCCATACCCGCTACTATTTAAGACGGCGAGCCTGGCGCTATATTCGAAAACTCGCCTGGAGCGAACCACAACGATATCTGGCATTAGCTGGCGACTGGCTGGCTCGTTATCAGGATTCGGATTTCAGCAAAGTGGAACATATCCTGGACAACTGGGGATTCATACACGCCTGCTACTATCATCATTCGGCGTTTGAATTTACCGCCGCTAAAGCAGCAATTCGGGAAGGACAGGCCCTGGAGCAGTTGGAGGTGGCCCCCTATCGACCGGAATTATGGGAAACACCGCAGGCTTACGATCGATTAACCACACTATTACTGTCAGCCCGGTCGGCGCTGGTGCGGAGATGGGCCCGGCAGATGCTGGAACAGAAGCATGGCCCGGCCCTGCAGGAGCTTTCGGTCGAATTTATTATCCAATTACTGGAAAATCCTCATCCCGACCTCCAGAACTTTGGGGCGGATTTATTTCATTCTCTCAAGCAGTTGCATTCGCTGCCGTTATCAACCTGGTTTAAACTGCTCGCCACGGATAATCCCGATGTCCAGGCCCGGATCTGCGATAAAATGCGCGAAGTCGTGCGGCCCGACCGGTTGAATCTGGGCGACTGCCTGGAATTGAGCATCGCTCGTCAAGCACCGGTCGCACAGCTTGGATTTGAATTTCTGAAACTACGAACTCTGGTCAGAGAAGATATTCCCAGACTGTCGCAACTGGCAGAAGCACAATGCGAAGCGCTGGCCGGTGAACTAGCCGGTTTTGCCCTGGGACATCTGGGTCAGGAAGACAATTACCAGAACGATTCCGTCATACGATTCTTTGACAGTCTACAGGCAAACTGCCGTCATTCTGCCTGGCAATGGCTGACGGACGCCCCCGCGAATGTTCAGAACGACAGTCAACTTTGGATTCGCCTGCTGGAAACACCCTATGATGACCTGAAATTGAATCTGATTAACTGGCTGGAACGTCAGTCTATCCCGGGCGCCGGTAGTGATAACCTGAGCCTGATCTGGCGTTCGGTATTACTCAATATCCAGCGAGGTTCACGCCAGAAACTCAAGGCATTGCGGCAGGTAAGCCGAGCCTTGATTGAACATCCGGACAAAGCTGAAATGCTGCTGCCCATTCTCGGTGTGGCAATCCGATCGGTACGAACAACCGAAGCCGGTGATGGACTGGCTGCGGTGGTCAGTGTGATTGACCGGCGGCCGGACCTGCTGGAACCGGTGCAGGCACATCTGCCGGAACTGCAATTAACGCGGGCGGAGGTGGATGCATGGAATTAGCCGTTGCCTATCGCAATCGCAGCCGCATCATCGCGGCCGACGGGCATCAGCAGGTCACCTTGCAGCCCAATTTAAAACGTGACGCGGTCGCTTTTAACGCGCCGCTTTTTTACACCCCCTGCGTTTCCGCGAAGCCATTTCCACCCTGCATGATATCGTTATCAGCGATCTGCGTTATCAGAAACGCGATAAAAGCAGTTACGAAGAATGGAAAAAGAACCAGCGAACGATGGAATCGGTGTTCTATCGAGAGGCATACCGGCAGGAAATGAAAAAAGCGATTGAGGCCTCGCCGTTGCCGGAGGATTTCGAATGGAGCCATCAACAGGCGGTGAAACGATACTGGGGCGCCCATCGCAAATATCGGCGCCATATCATGCTGACCAATCCCAAGCTGTTCCGGCAATACCTGTTGCTGATGGATCCGGTCATCACCGTGGCGGATGATGTCATATTCTTTGAATGCTTTTCCGCGGATGAGTCGAGCTACGGTTGCCTGAGTGTGAATCGTACGGATGGTTTTGGATCAGATACCGCCAGTCAGTATGGAACCACCAATGTCGATTATTCCTGGGATCTCTATCATCATTTTCAGGGCTTGCGCAGTTATCGCGAAACCCGGTTCGAAATCGATCCGGGCGGCTTTGAGGTTTCCGTGGCGGATGAACCGGGGTATCGGGAAGAAAAAATCGATCTGCCCGACAGCTGGCTGCAAGGCTTTCTACAGATTCAAAGTGTGATGAGCATGCCGATGCGGCGAGTTACCCTTTCTACGGAAGCGGTTTATTCCCTGCTGGCATTTCTGAAACGGAACCGGGAAAAGACCGGCCCCCGCGCCATTCGATTTGAATTATTGGCGGATAAGCCGCCGGTAATGATTCTGGAACCCTGGGAAAAACCGATTATTTCCTATGGCGCCTGTTACCATGGGCCGGATTGCGAACCAATCCGGATATGGGGACGCCGGCGGCTGATGACCCTGGCCCGTGCCCTGCCATTGGCGGAATCGGTGGATGTCTATCTGCTGGGCACAGGTTTGCCCAGTTTCTGGGTAGTGAATATGGGTGAGATGCACCTGACCCTGGGACTGTCAGGCTGGACGACAAACGACTGGACAAGAGTATGCGCGCTGGATATGATAGCCCCACCGGTTGAACCGGCTCAGGACAGGATAAACCAGGCAGGCAATTACCTTCAGCGCAACAAGGCCGCAACTTTCAAGCAGATAGAACTGACCGGTTCATCCCGGCCGGCTGAACTTGCGGCGTCATTACGCCACCTGGCCCATACCGGCCAGATTATCTTCGATTTACCCAACCAGGTTTACCGCTGGCGTCAGATTATGCCACACGCGGTGGCCTGCCTGCAAACCGGCCCGGCCCATGATGAATATAACGCGGCCAGACAGCTGGCAGCCGAACAGAAAATCAAAAACCGGCAACAGGAAGAAATTAAACCCGGTCTGACATTATACCGTGCCGAGGTGGATAAGATATCCTGTGATATTTTGATGGATGCCGACGGTGCGATTCGCCGGGGTAATTGTTGCTGCGGTTATTTCCGCCAGTATCGCTTAAAAAACGGTCCCTGCCGGCATATGCAGGCCATACGCCTGGCGTTGTGGACCGGAGACCATAAACCGGATACCACTCTGGAACAGTGGTATAACCATTTGACAACAGGACAGGCAGCTCCTGAGACTTTTCTGCGGCGATCCGCCGCGGGTGAATCCGGGTAGCATTGCGTACCCAGAGCCGTTTTTCTGTATGGCCCATAACAGCTATATGTTTGGGCCATAGCAAGCCAGAGGCTTTCCCTCACATATAGCTGTTATGGGCCTTTGGTGAACGTCCCTGGTCCATGGGATGAAGTCAGGAGCTGCCTTGTCTTTTTTATGTTTACTGTAGTGAGGAATCAAATGACCATCATGCTTGGCTCTGTGATTATGACGATTATCCGGGTGATCTGCATCGGGGCAATCCTGATCGTAATTAGAGCCTGTCCGTAGCTTTAACCCTATAGATTTCAGAAGATTATGTAAAAGAGTCGGAGTTATAGCGTGCTATTTTGGGTCAAAACCGTAAAATAGGTGTGTTATAAAATGTTTTGCGAATCATTTTTCCTTAAAAAAGGGAACACACCTATGCCAGAGATTTTACCCGTTCAGCAGTTGTTTGACAAAGGTATTCCGGAAGAATTTGGCTGTCTGGAGTATCGCCAGGAACGCCAGCAGTTGCTGGCCATGGACCAGATCATCCGCCACAGCGATCTGGAGCAGTTGTTTCTCCAGTATTTTCTCGACAAAGCTTACGCTGAAATGGCCATCGAGCACTTTGGCACTGACACGCCGGTTAAATTAACCCATACGGATCGCATGAATATTCGTGCCCAGGCCGTTTGGGCGTTACGGATGTCGATCCTGCGTAAGCGGCTGGGTTTGTCGTTGCGTAAATTTGCCGTGGCCTTGTCTCATAGCGAACTGTATCAGTGGTTTTGCGGCATTAACCGCTTTGATCTGCCTCGGATCCCCGGCAAAACCAGAATCAACGAGTTGGAAAACGCGCTTTCGCCTCAGTTAATCGCTCAGGCGGAAGAACTGTTTTTTCAAGTGGCCCAGGGTTCGGTTGTTTTGGAGGCCCCCCTGGATTTCAGTCAGGCTTATTTTGACTGTACCTGCATTGGCGCCCACATTCATTATCCGATCGACTGGCTGCTGTTTAGAGATGCGACCCGTACCTTGATGAAGGCGACGGCCCGTATTCGTAAAGCCGGGATCCTGTGTCGCATGCCTTGCGAGCCGGCTAAGTTTATTTCAAACATGAATAAGCTCTGCATGGAGATGACCTATGTTAACCGCAAAAAGGGCGCGAAAAAACTGCGTAAAGCGGTTTTGCGAAAGATGAAAAAACTGATCCGGCGGGTCTTGAATCATGCGGAAAATCATCTGAAAAACCTGGAAAACCACTGGAAAAAGGCCGATATCGCTCTCGGTTCCGTCCGGCAAATCGTCAAACAGATTACCGGCGTGACCTGTCAGTTGGCCGCCGTGGTCAGGCAGGCTCACGAACGCATGATCGGCGAACGCAAGGTTGCCAATCCAGACAAGATCTTGAGCCTTTACGAGCCGGATATCCATGTGATCGTGCGCCGCAAGGCCGGCGCGGAGACGGAATTTGGCAACCAACTTTATCTGGCCGAACAATCCAATGGCTTAATCATGGACTGGAAGTTATTTCGTCAGCAAGGTCCCAGCGATGAAAAAATGCTTAAAGCCAGCCACCGGCGTATGGAAGAGAAGCTTGGTAATCAAGTCAAGCTGTTGGCCGGCGATCGGGGCTTCGACAGCGCCGGGAATCGCCAATACATGGAAAGTCACGATATTTTTAATGCGGTTTGTCCGCTCAGCCCGGCCTTGCTGAAGGAAAGGCTTCAGGAAGAGCCGTTCCGGCAGGCTCAGACTCGCCGCAGTCAGACCGAAGCCCGAATCAGCATCCTGAGCCATGGTTTTTGCGGGGCGCCCATGAAACAAAAAGGCTTTGATCACCGCCAAGTCCATATGGGCCTGAGCATTTTATCGCACAACCTCTGGGTATTGGCCAGAATTAAGCTGGCTCAAGAGGAAGAACGGGAAAAAGAACGACAAAAAGTGGCTTAAAACCACCCCGGCTTGCCCTGTTTATGGGGCTACTATGCGCAGAAATCGGAAAATCACCCGCTGAACGAAAATAACCTGGACACCAGCCGTCATCTACTGATGATACGATTCAAAATCAGTCCTCCCAAAACCGCGGCTCACAAAATCCAAGAATTGCGGACAGGCTCTAATTATCTGGGATCGGCTCAGGGCCAGACAAAATCGCAACCGGCCAATCAATCGGTCGATCCAGGACCATTTGTCGCGTACTCTATCCCGTCCAACCAGTCAGCCGCGAGCGCCTAAAGATATCCGGGAATCCCTCAAACTGGATGCATCCCAGTTCCAGCCGACAGAAGATGATGGCCCTGTCACGGCTTCATCATTATTATTCGGCAGCCGGATCGCTTTCCGCAGTCGTAACCGCATTCCCCCTGTTACAGACAAACTGACCCACACCATCGACCGTTCCATGGTAGCGCAGGGCATCATTACACCGGAAGAACTGGTCGAAATTCATACCATTGGGGCCCAGATGGATGAACTGCGTCCCTCCGTCCAGACCGCCGTCGCCCGGGCCACCGCGGCAGTTCAGCAATCACGTGAGGCCCAGGCCGCGCTGAAAGCTCAAAAGAAGCAGGAAGCCTTGGAACGCCGTCAACAGCACGCCGAAGCCGTGGCCCATCGCCGGGCAACCGATATTATCTACCTGGGACGCGGCGTATCGACCGGCCTGCACGATCGCCGCTCCAATGTGGAGGCATTGCAGGCATCAGGCCTGCCGGTTCTGAGTACGCCGGCCGAAGTAGCGCAAGCCATGGGAATAACGATTCCAAAATTACGCTGGCTGGCCTTTCATGCCCAGAGCACCCGCACCAGCAACTATATCAATTTCCAGATTCCCAAAAAGAGCGGCGGAATGAGAACAATCTCTGCTCCGAAGAAGAACCTCGCCCAATGCCAGCAGTGGATCTTTGCCAATATTTTCAACAAAACTAACACTCATCCGGCCGCGCATGGTTTTGTCCCCGGCCGCAGTACCGTATCCAACGCCGCCAACCACAGCCAAAGCAAAATCCTTATTAATTGCGACTTGAAAGACTTTTTCCCCGGCATCACCTTTCCGCGGATACGCGGCCTCTTTCAGAAAATGGGGTATTCCCCGGCCGTGGCAACCATCCTGGCTTTGATCTGCACGGAACCGCCCCGCCGTAAAGTCGATTACGCCGGCAAGTCTTTCTTTGTAGCCTCCGGCCCGCGCGCCCTGCCCCAGGGCTCCTGTTGCAGTCCGGCCATCAGCAATCTGATCGCCCACCGGCTGGACCTGCGCCTGGCGGCTATGGCCGAAAAACTGGGCTGGCGCTACTCGCGATATGCCGATGATATCAGTTTTTCGACCGACCGGGATGATCAGAACACCATGGTTGGATACATACTGGCCCGGATACGCCATATTGTTCAGGATGAAAACTTCAGTATCAACAAAGATAAGACCCGTATTCTCCGGCCCAGCGCCGCCCAGTTGGTAACCGGCATAGTCGTCAATGAAAGACCGGGCGTACCCCGAAAACAGGTCCGCCGGATCCGCGCCATCCTCCATCGCGCCCGGCATGAAGGGCTTACAGCGCAAAATAAACATAACATCCCCAACTTCGAAGCCTGGCTCGGAGGCATGATCGCCTATATCACTATGGTTAATCCAGACCAGGGATTGCCATTAAAAAAAGCATTTATGGAACTAAGGGCCTAACGGTTCATCGAGATTACCGAAAATCAATCCTCAAACCAATCCGGATATTGCTCAGGCTGAACCTCCCGCCAGAGCCCGGCTTTTTCCCGGCGGGCCTGCTTTTGCAGTTCTATAAACCGGTCACGCAGAACATGGTCGAATCTGGAATCCGCGTAACCATATCCCTTACGGATGAGATTTTCATTAAGAACCGAACCATCCGGCAGTAACACATAAGCCAGCAACCGCTGATAACGGTCGCGGGAGGACTGATTGGGTTCCAGTATCAGTTCAACCGTTTGATCAAGCGCGCAGTATCGGGTGAATTCAGCGGCTTCCGGACCAAAATACATCACCCCTTTTTCCGGATGGCGTGTTTCAGGCGTATCCACCCCCCACAATCGTATACGTGTCGTATCCTGGCCGGTCAGTGGATCAGGAACATCCACCTGCAATGTGTCGCCATCAACCACTTCGATAACCCGGCAACACTGCTGATGGTAACGAGCGAAATCATCCTCAGCAAATGGATTGGCGGCGGGTCGTTGAAATCCGATCAGAAACAAAACGACTATCACCACACCCATACCCCACCACCGCCAGAATTGCAGTGGCAAAAGCCTGATATCCCATATAAACCGTTTTTTTCTGTTTTTTGAATTCATGAATTTCCTGAAACCTGTGAACCAATCATCACACAATTGCAGTATAATTAAATTAGAGAAGCTGAAAACCCTAATTTTGGCAGGCCCAAAAGAATATCCTGTGTTTAACGATTTATTAGCTTGCAACAGGGTGGCTTTTTCTGTTAGAAAATAAGCAAAATACTGGCCCGATAACAATAACAGTAACGGAGGACGTTATGTCAAAAATTTCAATATGGAAACGATTCGGCGGATGGCTGCGTGGCAATTCCAACCCGGAAGGCGGTACCGAAATCGATAATCTGGACGCCGAAGGTTTGTTGATCCGCAATGAATATGAAGAAGTGCAGACTCCCAGGGAACCGGCTCAGGATCACCCGGTCCTGCATCGCGGCCATAAGAAGGAACAGCAACTGGCCGCCATGGAAGACGCCTTTAATCGCCTGGTTGAAGTCCTGGAAAATATGAACGAAAATGTCAAAGAACATCGCCAACAGACCACTGAGTTGAACAGCCGGATGGAACTGGTCGTGGACGCGTTGCAAAACCTGCCGGAAAATATCACCCGGCAACATGGTGTTTTAAAGGATATTGCCAATGAACTGCGGAACCAGTCAGCCAGCAGCCAGCAGGTATCCGAAATGCTGAAAAACCTGCCGGAAACTACCCTGGAAAATACCGAAAAACTCGAAGAAGTCATCAAGTCTCTGGAACATTCGCTGGAAAACCAGGTCATCCAAACGGACTCGATCAATCGTTTTGAACAATCCATGCAGGGAATGTCAGAAAACAGTAAAGCTCAGACATTATCGATGGCCAATATCGGCCAGATGCTGCAGGAAAATGAGGCGCGCTTGCAGGGCATGGTTGACAAACAGAATAAACGATTCAGCTGGCTGATCGCCACGACCGTGGTACTGGCGGTATCAGCCGCCGCCGCGGCCGCCGCCATTGTCTGGTATGTGGTCATTAATTCCGGCGCCAATACCCCGGCGGGATAATCATTGATCGACAACGAGACCAACGGCATGGTTGACGACGTGACACTGAAGCCAATAGGAATCATTCACAGCCCGTTTCATGAATTGAAAGGCATGCCCATCCAACCCAAAGGAGCGGCGGATACTCTGGGAACACTCGAATTGTTCGAAGAATATGCCGACGGCTTGAAAGACCTGGATGGCTTCAGTCATATTTATGTCATCTTCCATTTACATCAGGCGGGGCCTTCCCGCTTAATGGTTACTCCATTCATGGATACCGTGGAACGTGGAGTATTCGCCACCCGCTCGCCGTCTCGTCCCAATCCAATTGGTCTTTCCGTTGTCGAACTGGTCGCTGTTGATGGTTGTCGCCTGACCGTACGCGGGATCGATATTCTGGATGGCACCCCCCTGCTGGATATTAAACCGTATATCGAGAAATTCGATCATCCGGCTCAATCTCGCGCAGGCTGGATGCAGGCCAGTGAAACCGAAATCCGGCAGAAGCGCTCAGACGAACGGTTCATTTAAATGGCCTCATGCTGACTGAAACACATTCAAACCCCTTGGGAGTCCATCATGCAGATACCGTATTATCACATCGATGCGTTCACCGATAAACCGTTCGCGGGCAATCCCGCCGGCGTTTGCTTTCTCGAGCAATGGCTGGATACTTCAACCATGCAAAAAATCGCGGCCGAGCATTGCCTGTCGGAAACCGCGTTTCTGGTGGGCCATGGCAGCCACTACGAACTGCGCTGGTTCACCCCGGCGGTAGAAGTGGACTTGTGTGGACACGGAACACTGGCCAGCGCCTTCACGGTATTTCTGGAGCGCCGTCCGGATACCGACACGCTCACCTTTACTACCCAAAGCGGCTTACTGACCGTTCGCCATCAAGAAGACAAGCTGGAAATGGATCTGCCGGCCCGGCCGGGCCAGTCCTGTGCCATTCCGGAAGGTCTGGAAACGGCTATGGGTATCAGTCCGATTGAAACTTATCTGGCTCGCGACTTAATGGCAGTCGTTGAAACAGAACAACAGGTCCGTAACCTGCAACCGGATTTTAATTTGATCAGGCAATTGCCGGGTTTCGCCCTGATTGTGACCGCTCCGGGTGAACAATGTGACTTTGTCTCACGTTTCTTCGCCCCTCAAGAAGGCATCGATGAAGATCCCGTCACCGGTTCAGCTCATTGTACCCTGGCGCCTTACTGGTCGACGCGGCTGAAACAAAACCTCTTAAACGCCCGTCAGATTTCAGCCCGCGGTGGTGAACTTACCTGCACGGTCCAGCCCCAAACCATCACCATTGCCGGCAAAGCCGTCCTGTATATGGCCGGTACGATTACGATTTGACAAGCAGAATCCTTGCCGGTAATATCTAGTGTCATTCAATCGTTTGACAGAGGTAACTCCATGTTTAAATGGAAGATACGTTAACTTTTCACCTTTTACGAGGGCCATATCATGAACACGGTATCCAGATTGGTTACATTTGTACTGGTTTTGTGTTTTTCATCCTGCTTATTATCAGGCGCGATGACACCCAAACAGATCGATAAAGAGGTCAAAAATCTTGTTAAGAAAATGACCCTGGAAGAAAAAGTCGGCCAGATGACCCAACTGACCCTGGAAACCATCCAGAAAAAAGACAGCGGGCCGGAATTCACTATCGATCCGGAAAAATTACGTAACCTGGTTGTTAAAAACAACGTCGGTTCCATTTTAAATTGCGGTGGACAAGCCAATTACACCAAAACCTGGCATACGATCATTACCCAGATCCAGGATGTCGCCACCAAAGAAACCCGGCTGAAAATCCCGGTCATCTACGGCGTCGACTCGATTCACGGCGCCAATTATATCCGTGAAGCCACCTTGTTCCCGCAGGCCATTGCCATGGCCGCCACCGGCGATCCGGACCTGGTCCATAAGGCCGGTGAAATTACCGCCATGGAAACCCGCGCGGCCGGCATCCCCTGGAACTTTAATCCGGTGCTGGGCGTTGGCCGCCAGCCTATGTGGTCCCGCATGTGGGAAACCTTCGGCGAAGATACCTTTATCGTCGCCACCATGGGCGCTGCGTATATCAAAGGTCTGCAAGACAATGATATCTCCGGCGATAACCGGGTGGTGGGTTGTATGAAGCATTACCTGGGCTACAGCATGCCGCGCTCAGGCCGCGACCGAACCCCCGCCTGGATTCCAGACCGGGAAATGCGCGAGATCTTCCTGCCTCCTTTCAAAGCGGCCGTTGATGCCGGTGTGGGAACGGTCATGGTCAACTCCAGCGAAATCAACGGCAGTCCCGTTCACGCCAGCCATTACTACCTGACCGAAATCCTGCGTGATGAACTGGGCTTTAAAGGCTTTGTCGTTACCGACTGGGATGACATCAACAATCTGTATACCCGCGAGATGGTCGCCCCGGATCAGCGAACCGCCGTCAAGATGGCTGTCATGGCCGGTATCGATATGAGCATGGTGCCCTACGATCTGAGTTTCTATAACCATTTGATCGATCTGGTGAAAAAAGGTGAAGTCCCCAAATCCCGCATCGATAAAGCGGTCAGTGATATCTTACGGGTCAAATTCCAATTGGGCCTGTTCGATAACGCCTATCCCCCTGCTGACAAAGCCGGCCAGATCGGCAGTGACGCCAATTGGTCCGTCAGCCTGGACGCGGCGCGCAAGGCCATGACCCTGCTGAAAAATGAAAAGGCCATTCTGCCCTTATCCAAAAAAGCCAAAGTCCTGGTCACCGGCCCGACCGCCAATCTGCTGAGCGTTTTGAACGGCGGCTGGACCTATACCTGGCAGGGCGATCAGGAAAAATTGTATCCGCAGGAAAAAATGACCATTCTGGAAGCGATCACCGCCAAAGTCGGCGCGGATAACGTCACCTATGTGAAAGGCGTTGATTTTGACAAACGCCAGGACTATGACAAGGCAATACAAGCTGCCGCCGATTGCGACATTGTGCTGGCCTGTATCGGCGAGCCCACCTATTGTGAAACGCCCGGCAATATTTATGACCTGACCATGACCCAGCCGCAACTCGATCTGGTGGCAGCGCTGGCCCAGACCGGTAAACCGGTCATTCTGATACTAACCGAGGGGCGGCCGCGCGTCATCAGCGCCATCGAGCCGCTGGCCCAGGGTATTCTGGCTACCTACCTGCCCGGCCCGGAAGGCGGCCGCGCCATCGCCGATGTCCTGTTTGGCGATTATAATCCCGGCGGTAAACTGCCCTTCAGCTATCCCAAATATCCCGGTGGCTTCGAATGGTACGATTTCAAAAAGAGCGCCGATGGCAATGGCGGCCAGGTCCGGTTCCAGTGGCCCTTTGGACATGGCCTGTCTTATACCAGCTTCAAATACGCCAATCTCAAACTGGCGGCCGAACGAATCCAGCTGAAAGCGCTGAAGAGTCTGAAGGTCTCCGTGGATGTTACCAATACCGGCAAACTCGCCGGCGATGAAATCGTTCAGCTATATGTCTCCGATGTCGTCGCCAGTATCACCCCGCCCAACAAACGGTTGAAAGGGTTCCAGCGGATCCATCTCAAACCGGGCGAAACCAAAACGGTTACCTTCGAATTGAACCCGGACGCCTTTACCTTTATCGACCACAAGAGCCAACCCGCCATCGAAAAAGGTCAGTTCATCCTGCGCGCCGGCGACCAGAAAAAAGCGTTCTGGCTGGATTGATCTAACAAAAATTATTCAAACATTAACAATTCGATTTTTCAAAATAAAGCATCTGGAACTTCGCTGATAAATTCCAGGTGCTTTTTTGTTGACTATACTTACCATTCAGGTTACACATAATACGTATACATACTATTAATCAGGGATTGCCATGACAACTGGCCATAACATAGCAATGGGATTGCGCGTATCCTATTTACTGATGCACCGTCAGACCAATGCCTTCCTGGCGCCGTATGAGATTACGGCCGATCAGTTTGTGTTGCTGTTTCTATTGGCCCAGCAGGATGGCATCACCCAAAAAGAGCTGAGCCGCCGGGCCGCTTCCGATCCCAATACCATACGAGCCATGCTGGTATTGCTGGAAAACAAAGGGCTGATTTCCCGTCAGCAACACCCCAAAGATGGCCGGGCGCTGAAAGTAATCCTCACCCCTCAGGGACGGCAAATGTATACTCAAATAACCGAAACGATCATTCCTTTGCAGGAAGCGCTTGCCGACCCGTTTCAACCCAGAGAAGTCAATAACTTGATTGGTTATCTCAACCGTATTGCCGATGCCATGGCCAGTTGGGAACATGGCAACCGGCCAGTAAAGACCCAATAGTCTTTTTTCAGGGAGTTGTCGCATGAAGTATCGAAATCAATTTTCATCGGTATTGATAGCATTATTGGGGTTGGTATTACTCTTTTATACCCAGGCCACCGCGCAATTTGGCCGGGCCCCCGGACCCCGCGTGGAATCGCCGGTCGTCGCTGATGATGGCAAGGTCACGTTCAGTATTCTGGCGCCCAAAGCACAAACAGTGAAACTCAGCAGTTCCGACATTCCCAATCTGGGCCAGGGCGGCGAGATGACCAAAGAGGATCAGGGTGTCTGGAAGATCACCCTGGGACCAATCCGGTCGGGAGCCTATCGCTACAATTTTAATGTCGATAATGTATCGGTGATTGATCCGCGCAATCCCGCCACCAGCGAATCCAACAACAACACCTGGAGCCTGGTCTATGTGCCGGGCGCGGAATTTATGGACACCCAAAAGGTACCCCATGGAGCCGTGGCCCAGATCACCTATTATTCCAATGCGCTGCAACGCTTCCGCCGCATGCATATCTACACCCCGCCGGGATACGAAGCCGGTCAGGATCGCTATCCGGTCTTCTACCTGTTGCATGGCGCCTCTGACAGCGACGCGTCCTGGACAACCGTCGGCCGGGCCGGTTTCATTCTGGACAATCTGATCGCTGCCGGGAAAGCGTTGCCCATGATCGTCGTCATGCCCGCGGGCCATACCGGTCCAATGAATTTGGGTCAGCCGCGCCCCGCAACGGATCCATTCCAGCAAGATTTCATTCAGGATATCATGCCCTATGTCAAAGACCATTACCGCGTCAACCACGACCGGGCGCACTGCGCCATCGCCGGTCTTTCCATGGGCGGCGGCCAGACCCTGTCCCTGCTGGTCGATCACATGGACCTGTTTGGTTATGCCGGCGTGTTCAGTTCCGGGGTATTCGAACTGTCGGGACGCTTTGGCAATAACAATGCCAATCGCCCCCCATGGCAGGAACGCTATGCCGAGACCTTACAGAACGCCGAACTGAAAAAAGGCCTGCAACTCCTGTGGTTCGCGACTGGCCGGGATGACTTCCTGCTGGAAACTTCCCGCCAAACCGTTGATGTGTTCCGCAAAAACGATTTTAAAGTCTATTACCATGAATCGGACGGCGGCCATATCTGGGCCAACTGGCGGGAATATCTGAGCGATTTCGCGCCGCTGCTGTTCAAGCCCATACCCGAAATGCTATACGATAGCCAGACTTCAGACAACGATGATCTGACTGGTCTGGAACAGCAAGCCGCGGCCAGTCTGGAAGAAAGATTGATACCTGTGAGTGCGGCGGTTATTCGAGAAAGATATTATACAACTGGGTCTTAACCCGCCCTTATACCTACAGATAGAAATAATAAGCCTTTTTTTAGAGAGCATTACTTACTATTCTGAATAAAAATTTACTCGAAATTATCAGATAAATGGCGATAATTCAAATGATAGGAATTGTCGCCATTTTTTTGGAAAGGCAGCTTATGAACCGGATTGCGATGATAGGAATATTGACTGTTTTAGTCGCCGGTACCGTTGTGGGCCGCTCCATCGAGGTACGGGATACCTCTGAGCTGAAATCTGCCTTACGAACCGTCAAGTCCGGTGATGAAATTATCATTGAATCCGGCCAATACCGCGGCGGTCATTCTCTCAACGGAATTTCCGGACAACCCGGCAGGCCCATTATTATCACCGGACGCGATCCCAACAATCCTCCAGTATTTACCGAAGGAACCCAGGCCCTTCATCTGTCCGACTGCAACTATATCGTTTTGAAAAACATCAAGGTCGCTGGCTTTCCTTCCAATGGCATTAATATTGATGATGGCGGTACCTTTGAAACTCCGGCTCATCATATCCTGATAGAAAATGTAACCATTCTTGATACCGGACCGCAAGGGAATCACGATGCCCTGAAGATGTCCGGTGTTGATCTCTTTATCGTGCGTCATTGCCATTTGGAAGGCTGGGCCGGATCAGCGATCGATATGGTCGGTTGTCATCAGGGAGTGGTGGAAGATTGCACTTTCATCGGGAAATCCGGCCATACCCAGTCCAGCGGCATACAAATGAAAGGCGGCACGGCAGAACTCCTGGTCCAGTGCAATCTCTTTCGCGATACCGGCGAACGCGCCATCAATCTGGGCGGTAGTACCGGCCTGCCATATTTCCGCCCCAAAGTCGACCATTATGAAGCATCAAAAATAATTGTGGCCGGCAACCGGTTCGTCGGCTCAGTGACACCGGTCGCCTGGGTCACCGCCGATGGCGGCTCCTTCCATCACAATACGATTGTTCTTCCGGATAAATGGGTACTGAGAATCCTGCAGGAAACCAAGGAGGAACGCTTCCGCCCCTGTCATGATGGCCTGTTCGAAAAGAACCTGATTGTCTTTGATGAATCGGTGCAATACTTCGCCAATGTCGGACCGGGTACCAACCCGCAGTCTTTTACCTTTCGCGATAATATCTGGTACGATACCCAGGGACAGCGTAAGCCACAATTGCCCACGGTTGAGCAAAATCCTCACTATCAGCCCGATCTGATTTTCGAATCCGGTTGGCGTTCTACCGGAGCAATTAAACCACAAGATCCACAATTACAAAAAATCGGAGCAACCGGATACTTAAAACCGGTTAACAGAATACTGGACTGATTTTCTAATATGGGAGCAACCTTATGACCGCACCGATCCCAACCCGCCAGCAGGCGCTTGCCCTGTTACAGGAATACAATTCGGATGAAAGCCTGATCCGCCACGGCCTGGCCGTCGAAGGCGTGATGCGATACTTTGCCGAAAAAAATGGCGAAGATATCGACAAATGGGGAATCATCGGCCTGGTCCATGATCTGGACTATCAGCAATTTCCCGACCAGCACTGCACTAAAACCGCTGAAATTCTACGCGCTCGCAACTGGCCGGAAGAATACATCCGGGCCATTGTCTCGCATGGCTGGGGAATCTGTTCGGACGTGGAGCCGGTAACCCTGCTGGAAAAGACACTGTTCGCCATCGATGAACTGACCGGCCTGATCGCCGCCACCGCGCTGGTGCGCCCTTCCGGATCGGTACTGGATATGGAACCCAAGTCGGTCAGGAAAAAATGGAAGGAAAAATCCTTCGCCGCCGGCGTCAACCGCGAAGTCATCCAGCAAGGGGCGGAGATGCTGGGTATGGAATTAACCGATCTGTTCAGAGAAACCATCCTGGGCATGCGCCAGGTCGCCGAGGCTATCGGTCTGGGCATGAAATCCTGATCCGGCTTAAACCAGGAATTGGTTCATAACATCTAAATGAATAAAAGGAATACGTATGTTAATCGTTCATGTCTTTATCCACGTCAAACCCGATCAAACCGAAGCCTTTAAATCGGCCTCACTGGAAAATGCCCGCCACAGCATCAACGAACCAGGCATTGCCCGGTTCGACCTCCAGCAGCAAAAGGATGATCCCCACCGGTTCCTGCTGGTTGAAGTATACCGGACCGAAGAGGACCCCGCCCGCCATAAGCTGACCGCCCACTACCTGAAATGGCGCGATACCGTGGCCGATATGATGGCAGAACCGCGCTACAGTATTCAATATGAGTTGATCCAACCTTGAGCAGCATGGCAAAATCTGTTTGCGGATTTTTCTTAATGATTCCATTAACGATTGATAATGCCCGTGGGGCCGTAATATAAGTCTTTTACGAGAAAAACCTGGCTTGCGAGCAACCGGCAATTTTCATACCCATTGGGTATAACTTCCTGTTTTGGATTCGATCCATCAACTTTTACACACCCACTCAATAATCTCATTTCACTCTAATCCTATATCATTTTCTACCTTCCGGCCACCGGAAATCTTTTTCGCCGTCAGGGGTGAATGGCCGCGATGTTTTTTGTACAGCCTTGAAAAGTAATAGGGATCTTGATAACCCAGCCGGAACGCCACCTCCCGGATGGTCATCTCCGGTTGTTTCTGGAAATATTCATCCGCCTTGTCCAGCTTAAGACCGATCTGGTATTGCTTGAAACTTTTTCCGGTTACCGTCTTGAATTTATGCGCCAGGCTGGATTTGCTTTGCTTGAGAATCCGGGCGCCCTCCGATAGTTCCAGATTCTTTTCCAGATGACCCTGTAGAAAACCCACCAGCGGCTGGAGCGAATGACTGCCGTAAAGCTCGATCATGTGACGATACAGTATATATTCCACCAGAATATTGAACAGTTTCAAAATATTTTTTGTATCTGCCATGGAATGATACGGGGTTTTCTCGAACGCCAGCCTCAGTTCATCGGTTCCTACTTGCTTTTTCCATTTACGCTGAATCGCCGCGTTCAAGGGTTTGGTCGAGGTCCGAAACTGACCGATCATCAGAAAACCAATCAACGCCTGATCCATAAAGACCGGGGTAATGGATTCCGTCATGCCGCCATGACACTGATAATGGATCGTCTGCCCGGTTTCGACCGCCGCTTCCCGCATTTGCTGGTCGAGAGACGTACAGATGTGGTCATAATCCAGATGATTTCTCAGCAGGTAACAATACCGGCAAAGCGGTTTACTTTTACCCACTTTAAGCTCCTGACCTTCCGCGGAAAAAAAAGCGATACGGATATTGAAAAGCTCGGTAAATACATCCAGAATCTCCTGCGCCTGCTCTTGAAAAATATATTTAAGTGGATACTTCATGGCTCAAGTATAGCACAATTTCCAATAAATATCCATCATATTTGCAACTTTGTACATTTACTGCCCTGTTTTTTTGAGGTATATTTATTCATATTGAAAAAATTTACCCACAATCGTGGAAACCGGATAGACAGGATACGCAATGACAAAACGACAGTTGGTAAAACTTGCTCTACAAGGCCACTCTGTGCCCTATACTCCCTGGTCATTTAAGTTTACTCATGAAGCTCATCAACTGCTGGCAACTCATTATGGCACAGAAGACATTGAAACCACGGTGGATAACCATATTGTCCGGTTGGGTAGTGATATCGGATTCTTCGAAGAAATCTCCCCCAATCATTTCCAGGATGTTTTTGGCGTTATCTGGGATCGTACCATCGATAAAGACATCGGAATCGTACAGGGGACCGTATTATCAGAACCAACATTAGCCACGTATCAATTACCGGATCCGCGGGATCCCCGTTTTTTCTCCAATATCAATGCATCCATCGCCCAATATCCGGATTGTTTCCGCCTGTTTGAAATTGGGTTTTCCCTTTTTGAACGCGCCTGGTCTCTGCGCGGCATGGAAAATCTGATGATGGATTTTATCGATCATCCCGATTTTGTCCACGCCCTGATGACTGCCATTACCGATTACAATATCGCCCAGGTGCAAGAAGCGCTCCAATACGATATCGACGCAGTATATTTTGGCGATGACTGGGGCCAGCAGCACGGCCTGATTATGGGGCCGGCATTCTGGAGAACCTATATCCTGCCCCAGCTGAAGCGGATGTACGCCGCAGTCCGGCAGGCCGGAAAATTTGTTTTTATTCATAGCTGCGGGGATGTCGATGAACTGTTCGATGATTTAATCGAAGCCGGGCTGGACTGTTTTAACCCATTCCAGCCGGAAGTGATGGATGTCTTTACCCTCCTGGAACGCTACCGCGGCCAACTGGCGTTTCACGGCGGTCTGTCCATGCAGCAGACCCTGCCGTTCGGCTCCATTCAAGAGGTCGAAACCGCATCCTCCCGACTATTGCAAGCCGGCCTGAAAGGCGGCCTTATTTTTTCTCCCTCTCACGCCGTTGAGGGCGATACCTCCCTGGAAAACATGCTTGCCTTCATCCATATGGCACAAAATCAGACCGGCTATCGCAGTCAATCAGGGAAATGGCCGGTAATCGTCGACCTGAAAACATCTTCACTTCAATCGGCGCCCAAAGCACGCAACCGTCCCCTGACGCCTGACTGAAGCTGTTTAAATATTAAAATCAAGCGGATGGTCCGCTCCAAGAACTATTTATCAAATTACGATGTGGAGTATGAAAATGAAAAAGCTGGTCACGTTTACATTAACATTGGGATTTCTAGCCATTTGGGTCACATCAGCCTGGGGAGGAATTGCCCTGACAGTTCCTAATTATTCATTCGAAGCGCCCGCAACCAGTAGTTTCGTTATGACGATCGCAGATTGGGGCGATACCGGGGCAACGGGCGTCTTCAATAATTCTGCAGGATTTGGCAATTTCATCACCAACACCGATGGCAAACAACTGGCGTTTATGAATTGTTATGCCGGAGGAGCAGGCGGCAGTAAAAATAACATCTACATCGACCTGCCCTACTCACTTCAGCCCGGTACCTATATCCTGACCGTTGGTATCGCCGCCCGGTCCGATTCCGCCCCATCGAACCCGGCCGATACCAAAATGGCATTGCGACTTTTCACCCGGGTACCCGCTCTGACGATTCTGGCTGTTACGGAAGTCGTTTACAGCGACTTAAGCAATACCTCCCTGACCAATTTTTCCACCACGTTAAATGCCGAAGACATTCCCGCCACGGCGATCGGCTCCGGATTCGGTATCTGGCTGGATACCACCGTCGGAAGCACCGGGGGCGACTGGACCCTGGATAATGTGACATTGACTTACATTCCATTGGCGGCGCATAATCCCTCCCCGTCTCCGGACGAAATCGCCGTTGGAGAAATCCTTGGCGAAACCAGCAATGTCAAAGTGGAGTTTGGCTGGGATACCGGCAAAGGACCCGATGATTTACCCAACCCGGATATCACCGCTTATTATTTCTATCTGGCGTCCGGTGAACCGAATTTTATCGAGGTTGAACCCGTGGTTATTCCGGCCGATACCCCTCCTGCAGAAAGAATGCTTTATCCCCAGACCCTGACGATGGATCAAACCTATTACTGGCGGGTCGATCAGGCCATTAATGGATCCACCCCGGAAGAACCCAACACAGTCCAGAGCCCGGTCTGGTCTTTTGAAACCCGTAAAAGCTCACCGGTTATTGTCCGGCAACCTCAGGATGTACTGGTCGCCAACGGCGCTACTGCCGATTTTTCGATCGAAGTCACGAGTATTTCGCCCACAGCTTATCACTGGTATCGATCTGAGGATAACAGTAACGAAACACCAGAGGATGATACCCTGTTAACCTCCGGCTCCAATCTTTTGACACTCAACGACTGCCAGCTAACCGATGAGGGCTTTTATTATTGTGAAGTGACAAATGAAAGTGAAATTCCGGTTAAGTCAGATGTGGCCTATCTTGAGCTTTATCGCCTGCTGGCCTGGTACGCATTCGAAAATGACCTGATTGACTCAGTCGGAGAAAATGACGGCACACCGATCAAACACGATCCCAATACCCCGTTCACCTATACCGATGGGATCGCCGGTCAGGCCATCGTGCTTAACGGGATCGATGAAGCCGTTCAAATCCCGCGTTTGATTCAGGATAGTTTCTCCATTGCCTTATGGCTGAAAACGGAAGCCACCGGTGGCGACAACAACTGGTGGACCGGCAGCGGCCTGGTCGATGGCGATATGCCCGGCCTGCAAAATGATTTCGGCGCCAGCTTGAGTAATAATCATTTCTGCCTGGGTATTGGTCCATCCATGACTCTTGCGTCGATCTCGGCGGTTAACGACAATGAATGGCATTATTGTGTGGCCACCCGTGATCATGTATCCGGCCGGATCAATGTCTACGTCGATGGCGAATTGGAAGCCACCGGTACCGGACCGGCTGGACGGCTGGATGCGCCCGATGGGCTCCACATCGGTAAAATCAAATCTGGACTCAATTTCCTGGATGGCCAGATTGACGAAATCAAATTGTACAATTATCCGGTTTCCGAACTGGAGATTGCCCAGGCCTATACCACAATCACCGGTAAGACCGTCTGTATGCGGTCCATACAACCGGCGGTGGATGTCAATAACGACTGCAAAGTCGATCTTGACGATTTTTCCATGATGATGAGTCAATGGCTGGACTGCGCTTTAGTCCCCGATTGTATCAACTAAACCGGTCAGTTCTACTTTTTGGGTGAAGGGGTGTGCCGTTCAGGTATACCCCTTCGTCAGAAACGAATCCCGGAATCGGGTCACTTAAAGTGCCTGGTAAAATAACGTTCGATATGAGACCGGGCAAAAATGAAATATAAATGGCCGTAGGGATCAGACATCCTCAGGCAACCTCGCAAAGGGTTGTCGAGGATGTCTGGACCCGCATTCGAAGCGGATGATTTATCTGCCGGCCGCAAAATATTCATTGGATCTGGGACTCTAAACAGACCGCTTCTTACTTCTCCCCATCGACAACATCAGAATGCTGCATCATAAATTCTTTTCTTCAGAGGAACCTCATGCGAACTCAATCTAACTGGTACTTTATTTTTCTCTCCCTGATAGCCATTTATCAAACCATGGCCGCCCAGGTTATCGATCACAATGACTATTCGGTGATGGCTTCCAGCAGCTGGGTTGCCGATCGTCAGCCGGAGTTGATTATCAACGGTTCGGGACTCAATGATCCGGCAGGTGATACCGGAGCCACCCATATCAACGGCCAGTCAGGTTCGAATTATTCCTGGCATACCCGGTATAATCCCAATGGTATTGTCGAACACGCCTGGTTAATTTTCGATCTGGGGGGTTCCTATTCGCTTGAATCAATGCAAATATGGAATTATAACCATACCGGCAGCGGCGGGGCAGAAACCACCCGCAGTATTCGCCAGTATAACCTGTGGTTACGTAACGACGATAGCGCCGGTAATAACAGCGCCGACAGTAACCAGCCCTTCGATTCGACAGGATGGACTCTACTGCTGGAAAATGCCGTTCTGAATCCGGCGCCGGGCAATAACAACTACACCGGTCAGAATATAAAGCTGGATGCAACAGTCGCGCGACGGGTAGCCATTGAAATCCTCAGTAATTACGATGGCTACGATGTCACTGGAGACGGCGCTCCCGATACCGATCCATTTGGCCCATTAGTCGGTTGTTCGGAAGTTCGCTTTTTTCAGACTATCGCTCCCATCAAGATCCTGCCTGAGAACATGGAACTAAAAGAAGGGGGTTCCCCAGACACCTATTCCATCGAACTGCTCCAACCACCTGCCGATGAGGTGATCATCACCTTGGAAAATGCCTCAACTCCTGATCAACTCCAAATCGAACCGGCTACCCTGACCTTTAATCCGGCCAATTGGAATCTGCCTCAATCCGTCACGATCCGTGCCCTGAATGATTCGATTCTGGAATCGAATCCGCACCAGGCAACCATCGATCATAAACTAACCAGCACTGATCCAGTCTTTTCTGGTACGATATTCAAACTGCCCATCAGTATTCTGGAAACGGACTGCGGCGCCTGGGGATTCGACCCCCTGGACTTGAATTTTGATTGCCGGGTTGACCTGGCAGATCTGTCCAGACTGTTTCAACACTGGCTGGCCTGCACCATTCCCAATGAATCCGGCTGCCAACCGGTTAATTCTCAAAAGAGCGGCGCTATTATCCACACGGCTTATGATTTGCCTCAATTTGCCCCCCTGTTCGATTTCCCCCTGCGGGATACCTGTATTTTACTGGGGCCTGACGGTCAGTATTATCTCACCGGCACCACCGGCCATCCGGTCTGGTGGACCCAAAATGATGGGATTCGCATGTACCGCTCCTCTGACCTGATCCACTGGGAACAAATGGACCAGCCGGGCGACAATGATGGGTTGATCTGGAGTCTCGAAAAAGAAGGGACCTGGGCCAGACGCTGGGTCAATGGTTACCGGGCAGTCTGGGCGCCGGAACTGCATTATATTAATGACAATTACTGGCTCACCTATTGTATGAACTGGCCGGGGGAAGGCGGCACCGGTATCCTGAAAAGTGTCAGCGGATCACCGCAAGGCCCCTATGTGGATGTTAAAACGGATGGACCGTTAACCAGCCAGATCGATGCCTCTCTGTTCCAGGATGATGATGGCGCCGTCTACTTTATCTGGCAGAATGGTAAAATCTGGCAGATGAACGATCAGTTAGATGGTTTTGTCGGCCAGTGGCAGATGCTCCGCCCATCCAATCACGATGAAGTGGGCTTCGAAGGCGCTTTTATCTATCAAATCAATAACCGGTATTATCTGGGCGCGGCATCCGTCCAGACCGGCCGATACGATTTTGCCGTCGCGTCGGCAGAGGCTCTCATGGGACCCTACGGCCCGCAATATATCGCTGTGCCTCACGGCGGCCACAATATTCTTTTCCGCGATTCGACCGGGCGGTTGTTATCCACGTTTTTTGGCAGCGATAATACCACACCCATTCGTGAACGAGCCGCCTTTCTACCGGTTAAGGTGGATGAAAATGGCATATTAACCCAAATACCCGATTCGGGCATCAGCAGCGCCGTTTATTCCTGGCGCTATTCAACCACAGCCCCCCCGTCAGAATGGACGGCGCTGGGATATGATGACACCCACTGGACCGCGGGTACCGCGGGTTTTGGCCAGATCAGTACCAGCAACAGCGTCGTTCGAACCGAATGGAGCAGTCCGGATATCTGGCTGCGCCGGACCTTCGAACTGGACGGGCCCTGGCAGAACTACTTGAACCTGATCTTGAACGTTTTTCATACTGGCAATACCGAAATTTATCTCAATCATCATTTGATTGCCACTTTGCCCGGAAATTCTTATGATTATAGCCGGATCCCTCTGGAGCCAAGCGTATCACAATACCTGCTGACCGGAACCAACGTCATCAGTGTTCATTGCTCCGGCAATGGCTCAAACCAATTTATCGATCTGGGATTATATTGCGATAACGAATAAACCGCCCCGCCGGCAACCATAAAAAAGAAAGGATTCAAAATATGAAAACTCGCGCGATGATGACCTCAGCATGCCTGATTGTTGCCTGCCTGCTTACACCCCTGGCCATCGCCGAAACACCCCAACGATGGTCCCGAGCTCAGGCCTGGCAATGGTATAACAGCCAGCCCTGGCCCTGCGGCTTTAACTATGTCCCGGCCAATGCCATTAGTTACACCGAGATGTGGATGGACTATTGCTTCGATCCCAAACGGATTGATACCGAATTGAAGCTCGCGCAGGAGGTCGGCTTTAATTGTCTGCGCGTGGTATTTTCCTTCGTGGTCTGGGAACATGATCCCCAGGCGTTCAAGCAGCGCTTTGAACAATTCCTGCAAATCTGTCATCAGCGCGGCTTGAAGGTTATGCCCATTTTCTTCGACGACTGTGTCTTTGGTCCGATTCAGGATCCGGTCTACGGCCGGCAACCGGAGGTCGTCGAAGGCTGGTACGCCAATGGCTGGACCCCCAGTCCCGGCCATGGCATGGTCCGGGATCAATCCACCTGGCCCAGGCTGGAGCGATTTGTCAGCGATATCATCAATGCCCACAAAACTGATCCGAGAATCCTGTGCTGGGATTTATATAACGAACCCGCCAACGCAAGACTGGGTGAAATTTCGATCACGCTGACCGAGCGGGTATTCGCCTGCGCCCGGCAGATCAATCCCATCCAACCCCTGACCGTTGGCTGTTACAACGGCATTCGCAAGCTCAATCAGGTCATCATGGAAAATTCCGATATCATCACCTTCCACAATTACTCTCCGGGTTATTCGTTGCTCAACCAGATCAAGGTGCTCAAATCCCAGGGACGCCCGATGATTTGCACCGAATGGCTCAACCGGGGCAGGAATTCCATCGTCACGACCTGTTTGCCCGTCTTTTTCCATGAAAATGTGGGCTGTCTGCATTGGGGTCTGGTCAACGGCAAAACTCAGACCGATCTGAACTGGGGCCATCAGCCCGGCGACCCCGAACCGGCCGTCTGGCAGCATGATCTCTATCATTCGGATTATACCCCCTATTGTGACGCGGAAATTCAACAATTCAAATTTTATCTACAGGCCGCCAAATCGAAACAACGCTCGGGAAACCAGCCAATCCCTGTCATTGATACCCTCTTGCCAACGTCTGAACTGATCTCGCAATCCTGGCGTTATACGATCGAAGAGCCAAAAGACAACTGGATGGCCCCTGACTTTGACGATAGTCAATGGCAAACCGGTCCGGGCGCTTTCGGCGGAAATAACCCACCCAATTTACACGTAGCGACCGAGTGGAATACCAATGAAATCTGGCTGCGAAAAGAGTTCCAATTAGATTCCACCCAGTTCGCCGATCTTCAGTTCCGGCTCTATCACGATGAGGAACTCTGGATTTATATCAATGGCAAACTGGCTCTGCATCGAACCGATTGGAGTCCACACTATATCGACCGGCCGGTCCCTGCGGAAAAACTGGGACTTTTCCACAAAGGTCACAATACCATAGCCGTCAAATGCCGGCAAACCAGTGGTGGCCAGGGCGTGGATGTGGGCTTATTCGATATCCGTACAACTGGATCTATCCAGTAATCGATCAGGGTACCTCTAAAAACGGCTTTAGAGGTACCCTTAAAATTTACGGCCCCGGTCGAAACACCGGTCCCGGCGCTTCATCCTGACTTAAGAATCCATCATGATCCCTGTCCAGCACGCCAAAATGATCTGGCGGCCCGTCAAATTCCTGCCGGGATACTTTTCCATCGCCGTTTCGATCCAGCCTCTGGACAAATAGGGCTCCCCAATTCACCGGACCACCCATCCCCCCTGTCGGCGGCCCCATATTGGGTCGGCCCCATCGATTTCCCGGCCGGTTTCCCTGCTGCGGTGATCGCGTCTCCAAAGCCGGCCCGGAAGTCTGAGGATCGGCCGTCCCGCCGCAGACACATCGGGCAAAATTAGTTACCCGCATAATATCGCCTTGCGGTCCGCGTCCCTGGGGCAGTTGATCCGGATCGCCGGCCTTCACATCGGACCGTTGGGCCCCCGCGCCGTGGACATCCATCAGGGTTCTCCGGCCGGTGCGCGGATCCTGCATCAATCCCAATGCCCGGCCAAAAGCAATATAAACACCCGCGGTATCGGAACTGAACCTCACATGCGAGGTCGATGTCCAGTAATAGGGATAATCCCGCTTGCCTCCTTCGTTGGTAATAGCAGTCACTGCAAAGATTGGATCGATCGCCGCGGAATCCGTCACATCCGGACAACGGTTGTAATCCACAATGCTCTGCAATTCCTTGGCGTTGGGTAACCGCCAGTCCGAACGGCCGGCGTATTCGAGATTCTCAGCCCATTCCAGTGCTTCGGCCCAGTTCAAACGACCATCTTTTCCTGCTTTCAGGTAACCGCTGTCCTGCTTCATCCAGATCAGGCCGGTAGCCTCATCGGTAATCGTGCCATCGCCATGATCGACAAAACGGTTCCTGCCATACTCCGGGTTGCCGCGCACATACAGCACATAATAGATCTTTTCCCGATTCCCCGGCATATGTATCGGATACCCCTTGATCCGGCCATCCGCGAAATTTACGCCAAACATGGTTTCGTTGCCGTTCATCGTCCTGCTTCGATAGAGGGTCGAGGTGGCAAATTGAGAATCGATAATCCGATCTCCGCCGGCAGGATCGCCATAACTGAAATGGAAATAGCGGGTATCGATAAACGGTTTCAAGGCATTGGTTTCCGCCGCCCTCGGATCGGGATCGGTCCCACTGAACAGGATCAACGAATACAGTTCCTTAATCGTCGGCAACCGCCAGTCGGTATATCCCCCTACCCGGCATTGGGACGCGCCGGCGACTGCCTGGTCAAAACTCATCTTTTCACCCGGCTCGCTTAACCACATCAACCCGGTCACCTCATCGGTAACTGTCCCGTCTTTATTGTCCTGATAGGCCGGTTGGTTCCCCGCATAATGGGCATCCTGACCATAAAACGGTGAACTCACCTCAGGAAACACGATTTCCACCGAATCGTTATAACAGCGGACCTGACCGGTATCCACAATCGGATAGGTCAACTCCCCCACAAGACACTGAGACAAACATAAAACGGTTAGTAACTTAGTTTTCATCGGTTCAATAGGACACATTTCTTTTTCCAATGCGCTTAATTTAGATACGTGTCGACGATAGCAACAACCGCTTCCTCAGCAGAATGCCTCCCACCATCAACAGCCCAATCGTTGCCGGCTCCGGCACAAAAGTCAATGATATCTCTGATATCGAATATTCATCTCCACTGGACTCCTCGGTGATTTCCGGGTATCGCCTAACCACCCAGTCATTAGCATTCATGCCATCTAAAAATGTCAAATCCGGCACTGCGTCAGTACCTCCAAAAAAGCCATTGGTACTGAATTCTATTCCCCACGAACTGACATCCAGTTCAATCTCATCCCAGTCCCCCATCGGCAGCATCCAGGTTCGGCTATCGAATGTGAACCGGTCATTGTCACTTTGCGATTCAAAGAAATTAATCGCCATCGGATCATTCTTGACGCTCAGATTTAAAATATCATCAGCCCCATCAGGTCGATCCGTAATCTGACAGGTCATGGTAAACACGTCAAAAAACGAGGTAACCCCACCCGAAAACGATCGCGTATTCGTCGGCGTTGCCTGCGAATCCGCCGTATAACTCAACCGAATTCGAGCGCCATCTAACTGACCATAGTCTGCCTGCGTGGCTTGTAATTGCCCTTCCAGCACAAATCCGATCAGGGTAGCATTAACCTGGTGGACAATCCCAATCAGGCCGCCAATAGCCCAAAATACTATCCAGACACACTGATTCACTTTAGCTTTCCTCCAATGGCAAGATACCTTTTCACAAACTTTATTTATATTGATAATTCTAATATCAATTCGTTTAAAATACAAGCTATTTTAGTCTCTTACGAGTGAAATCTTGCGCAAAATGGCAAAGAAATCTCAGCAGGGAGGCGGATGCCACTGTGACCCTGTTTGGTTCCGGCACTGCCGGTTTAGGGTCAGGTTGATCTAATTTACCGCTTTGGGTCAATGACTGCCAATGCTCAGGTCCGTCAAAACACAAGTTGCTTCACTTATTGGTCTTCATATGATTTTTGACTATCTCATGATTCAGACTGACAAATTCTTTATCGATCAGATTAAAATCTTTGTTGTTTTCCAGATCGAATCCTTCCGGCACCGTGAATTTGCATAGCACAATCGAATACTTTTTCTTTTTAATCTGAATCCTGGGCGGCCACAATCCATCGATCTCCTGTCGAACCAAACACTCACCCACCAATTCAGTCGCCATGCCTGAAAAGCCAAACAGACAGACGACAATATTCTGCGGACCCGGAGTATACTCCACAATCGCCAGGGCGACATATTGCTTCTTTTCCTCCCACGGCCAGAATACCCACTTGTTCTCTGTATTACGAAACAGAATCCCGGCCTCATCCGTATCTTCATCATACCCCCCCGGCAATTCAGCCCCGCCAAATACGCTGGCCAGATTCGGATCTTTGCTGCGGAAGCGGATATAAAACGGCACCTCTTCCCCCGGATTGGCTGTCGGCTGAAACGGCCGGCAATGAAACATGTTGGCAATATAATGTTCCACCAGGTAATTGGCCCGCTGTGATCCGATCAGAACCATGGCGCTTTGATCGACCCGGCCCGCCATATCCTGATACAATACCCGGGAATTCTCAATATCCTTGGCCGCTTCAGCCTCATAATTCATTTCCGGATGATACTTGAACGTGGCCGAAACATAACGCGTCTCGATCGTCAAAGGGGCGGACTGTCTGGAAAGTTCCTTGACAATCAGATTCTCCACCTGGGCGTCACGACGCGAAATCCAGCGAATCGCCGGCCCTTTGTCCGGGCTCTGCTGACAAGACTCACCCAGGTAAACGATCATGTTTTTCTTGTGGGTCAGGGCATCAAACAAGCCATACGATGTCTGCTTGAACAAGGCCTGCGGCAAATCCTTGGCCGGCACCCCATTATCCACCAGCCACTCGCAGATAATTTCCAGGGTCTCTACCGAAAGCGCCGACGCCTGGTTATTCACTATTTTAGCGATGGTCTGGGTGTGTTTTTTCGTTTTCTCCGCCAGCTTGCGCTGTAAACCGTACGAATTGATATTATGCTTCTTGATCAGTTCCTGCAGACAGAATTCAATTTTCATGATTCTCTACCCTTTTTTATTTTTTTTACATGAACCTCGCTTATAATCACCTTTATTGCGGCCAATCACGATAATTTCTTCTCATCTGCCAAAGTCAACATTGATTATTTTCGACCTTTTCAGGCAAAATATCGATTGGCTTAAAGCGTTTCGACTCAGGCGAAATACTAAGACTGGCAAGGGCCCGTTTCCTTGCTATTAATTTATTTAGAACTTGCTTAAGAGCTTCTCAAAAAACTTTATGTTTAGTATACCATCAGTGTTGCAATAAGCAACGGTAAGTTTTCTATCGCAATGAATAATTATAAACAGGTATCAACGATGAACAAGGGAAATTTATTCAGCCTGTATCGCCAGGCCAGAACACTGATTCGGCATGGCCATTTCGATATGGCGATCGATATGCTGCGTGCCACATCGAACCAACCGTCAGATGACAACTGGCGGTATACCGATCTTCTGGCGGCATTGTTATTATACCGAAAACAATATCGACAATGCCAGTCGCTTTTAAAAGTGTTTCTGGACCGCCATCCCGGCGAAGGCCGGGCGGCCCGCTCACTCAAACTGATTGAAAGCTATTACCCGACTGAATAACAACTAACTCTATACTATTTCCAGGGGAGTGTGTGTCTATGGTAACCCCAAAGGAGCGTATGACTGCCTGCTGCAGTGCGGGCGGAGAATGTTTTACTCGTGGCGAATTCCGCAAATCTGCCCGCTATTACCGCATGGCGCTGGCCTGCTTCTATCGCATTCCGCCTGACGATCGGCCCTCCGGCGTGGCGGATATCTACAACTGGCTGGGACTGTCCTCCAAACGGGCGGGCCATCTCACCGAAGCCACCCAGGCCTATATCCAGGCTCTCGAGCAGACGCCCAACGATACGACCTATCTCAACAACCTGAGTATCTGCCTGATGGAACTGGCCGAGTTTAACCAGGCCGTGGTTTTAATCTCCCAGGTACTCGGCATGCCCAACAGCAGTTCGAACCGCGCATTTTATCAGGTCAATGCGGCCTGTATCCACACCCGCTATGGCGACTACCAAGCCGCCTACCAACTGATCAAACCCGCTATTCAGTACTATAATACCCGATACCCCGTTCGAGACAGCAATACGGCACACGCCTTTTACCGACTGGGCAGCCTGCTGGTCGAGCTGGGCTATTACAACGATGCCCTGTTCATTCTCAATAAGGCCCATGCCGATTTCGTCCAGTGCTACGGCGCCCACCATTCACGCACCATGGAAATTCAGCACCACATCGCCGAACTCCATGCCCTCGCCGGCAACTGGCGGCAGGCCCAAACCCTGTCCGTACAGGCGCTCGCTCATTTCATCAAAAACTACGCCATGGCCAGCCCTCAGGTGGTCCGCGCCATGTTGACCCTGGCGGAATGCAAGCTCGAATTGGAGGGACCTGATGCCATCCTCACCACTAGGGCATACCTGAAAAATACCGGCAGACTGCTCTGGCAGACCTACCGCAAATTAAACCATCCGGACTTCGCCGTCTACTTCCGCCTGCGCGGCGAATGGTACTACCGCACGGGACACCACACCCTGGCGCGCAAATGCTATAGCCGCGCGCTGAGCATTCTCAGGCGTACCTGCTGCGCCGGCCACCGATTCTTTGTCCCGGTTTATCACCGACTGGGCGATCTGTCCGGCGAAAAAAGAACCGCCTTGCGCTATTACAAACTGGCCCGCCAGAACGCGCAAACACAGGCAGCCGTCCACCCCTTATTGCCCGATATCCTCACCCGGATCGAACAGCTCACCACCAGCCAGAGCGTCAAATATGAATGTCGCGAAACACGCCGGAAATTCGAATCGGAATCCCACGTTTTAAAAACGGATACCCCGATCGATCCCCAAACCATTTCGCTGCTCCATCATGAATGCCGGCGCAAGCCCGGTCTGAGACTCATCCTCATTGCCACACCCGACAAGATCACCAGAATGCACGACATGCATCAGCGCCTGATCCCCATTCTCGATTACTACCGTAACGAGATGGCCGTTGATCTGATCCGGTCCGACCATTTTAATCCCGAATCATTGACCATCAGCTATTCTGCCGAATTGCTGGTGGCTTTCCTCGGCCGGCAATACTCCGGCGACAGCCTCTCCCCGGCTATTGTCTGCGGATATCCCGACATTTCCGACTACCGCGACCGGCCCGGCTGGGAAATCCTGCTGCGCTATTTCCTGCCCCGCGTCCAGCAGCGGCTGCTGTTCACCCGTTACAACCGTTTCGCCAACAGCCGTATCGACGCCGAACTCGCCGATCTCAAAATCCGCTACCCTCTGGACTGGTTCTACGGCAAGCCTGATCTGCAAACCTGCGTTCATCTGCTCAACCAGCGCCTGTTACAAATGATCGATAACTTAAACGTTTCGGATCCGAATTCATAGTGTTACCTGTCTATTAATCCCAACCATGTCATTTAAGGAGAATTACCCATGCCTATGACAGAAAGTGAAAAATGTTGTCGCACCGATGTCAATCGTCAGAATGAAACGTCCCTGTTGCAGATGGGCAGCCAGATCATCCAGGATGCCCTTTCGTCCGACAGCCAGACCTTCCTGCGCGAACGCGTCGAGCAGGAGTCCGGCGAATGACCCGTATTGAATCCATGTGCTGTTTTGGTGAAGAACGCGAATTCGGCATTCTCGGGTACAGCCGTAAAGCTCAGGAGCGCCTCGCTCCTGGGCTATTGTCCCGTTGCCAGGCCAACTACCATACCCTGCCCGGACCCAACGGCTTCTTCTGGGAGTGGGGCCGATTCTACATCGACGCCGGCCACCATCCCGAAGGCTGCACCTGCGAATGTTTCAATCCCTGGGACCTCATCTACAACCTCAAAGTCATCGAAGACATCCTCGCCCGCGAAGCACAGGCATGCGAATTCCAGCTGATCCGGACCAATGTCGATTACCTCGGTCACACCTGGGGCTGCCACGAAAATTACCAGAGTACCCGCCCTCAGGCCAGTGCCTACGCCCGGCAGATCATGCCCCATCTCGTCTCACGGATCATCTATACCGGATCGGGCGGCCTCGACTACAAACATATGGATAACGCCTGGTTCACCCTGTCACCCCGTGTTCGCCATCTCACCGGTGTCAACGGCCCCAAACAGCGCACCATTATCGACACCTGCATCCGCCGCGAACCGGATCGGCGCTGTTCGATCCACATCAATCACGGCGACAGCCTGTTTTCGCAAACCGCTCTCTTTTTAAAATACGCGACCACGGCCTTGATCCTTAAACTGATCGAAGCCGGCTTGCTTTCTCGCCCACCGGTGGATTTTCTGGAAAATAGCGAACTACAGGTTTTCAATGACTTCACCGCCACCCTCGATCTGACCCGGACTGTCCGGCTTGCCGGAGGCGCCCACGACAGCGCCCTGGGCATCCAGCGCCGCTATCTCGATATCGTCCGCGCCCACCTTCACTCCGAACACCTGCCGCCCTGGGCCGGTTATGCCTGCCAACTCTGGCAGGAAACCCTGGACCTGCTGGCCGCCGGACCGCTAGCGGTCTCCGACCGGCTCGACTGGGCCATCAAACTCAATCTCATGCGGAACTTCACCGGCTGCGACCTGACTGGCTGCGCCGTGATCGATCCCCAAATCGCCACCCGGCTCAAAGAAATCGATATCCGCTTCGGCCTGGTTGCAGACGGCCACTTCGATCGCCTCGACCGCAACGGCCTGCTCAACCATCGCCTGCCCGGCGTTCCGCCCGTCGCGCCCCCTTACCTCCGCGCCAATCGCGGCCGGCCCGCTCTCCGCGCCCAGATCATTCAGATGTCAGAACATCACGATATCCAGTTCTGCTCCTGGAACACCATCGAAAAAAAATCCGGCATCGTCATCAACCTGGGCAACACCGCCAGCGAAACCGCCCAATGCTCCCGTCACCCCCAATGGGAAACCGAAACCATCCTCAACCGCCTCAGCCAACGCTTCAGCTGAAGTTCGAACTCCACGTAAGGAATCCACGCTTCAGCGTGCTATCCCTCCTTAAAGACAAAAGGCTGATCTCTCAAATCTCAAATGCCCCACGTAGAGACGCGATGCCTCGCGTCTCTCTCCCAACCATCCCACCATACGGACGTCTATTGTGGGCCCCCATTCTGTAAAAGACCATCAACCAACCTTCCGCAACAGAAAGATCCCAACAACCGCCACCCCAATCCCACCACCCAGCCAGAACGTAATCCACCCGCGCAGATCAGGCAACGCATTTGATGTCGGTTCATACGGCACCTCAATCCGGCCCGGCCGTCTTGACAATTCAATTTCCAATTGATATATTCGAGTCATTATCCTGTCGTATATTGGCTTAAGAATTGTCAGGTCATCTTGCCGTTGCCACATTTCCAATAAATCCCGGCCCGCGTTTTTATAATCTTTCTCCAGTCTTTCTAATTCTGTCTTTAACTTGTCAAGCTCATCGTCGCGGTTCTCCAACTGCTCTTTGATCGATCGCATAGGCTCTTCCCTGATCGCTTGGGCCATAGCTACACTGCTTACCGCACCAGCCCCCCCCATCCGCAACTCATAATAGCTCTGTTCCAGTTCCGTCTTACGTTTATTCAACGCTGATTGTAATAGAACCAGCCTGTTTTGCAGCCGACACAGCTCCGGATTTTGTTCACTTAGTATTTCATGAGCCTTAATTAGCTGCTCCTGTACTTCAATGATATTTCGGATCAGGCTTTGTACCTGCGGATCCTTATTAATATAATCCTGCTTGAGTAGTTCATCTTCTACTGCTGGAATCGACGATTCCGTACCATTCTGTCCTTCCAGTTTAGCCAGCTCACCTTCGATAGCGACCTTTTCCCGTTCCAGTTCACCGACTCTCTTAGCAATTGCCACTTTGCGTTCCATCGTAACTTCCTGCCACCGCTCCAGATCGCCTGTGCCATATTTCATAGCAATTTCCTGAATCCTTTCCCGTAAATTCAGTATAGATCTGCAAAACTGATCCTTTTCAACATGTAAATCACGTAATTTCCCAGTCTCATGAACTTCCATCGGCCTGACAATCTTCAGCATATATGCCATACAAATCGCTCTCACAATTCGCAGCGCCTCGTCTGGATCTGTATGCCTCATTGTCACTGTTATCATTTCGCTGTCAGGTTGCGGAACCGCAACAATCGTCCCGTTATCGACCAGCTTCATAAGTCGATTCTCAAGTCCAGAACTCTCCCGGAACCAGAGCGACAAGTCTTTACGTATCCAGATTTCTTTCAATAATCGAAAGAAACCATCAGGTTTAGCCCTTAAAATATTTAGAGAGATTTTCTCTTTTCCCAATTGATTAGCCACTTCATCCATAACAAGTGGACTGACTAGATATTCCGCCTGGGTATTCCGAAAACTTTCATAATTCGGCATCGGCCGATCCGTCGTCTCATCACCAAAAATGAAGCTGTTTATTATCTTCTTGATCTGAACAGCCACCGTCGCCTCGTATTGCTGCGGCATAAACCGCCACACCATCGGTATCGCCACCACCGCCGCCACCAACCCCAGCCAGAGCCCCCGGCGCGTCAGCACTCCAATCCAGCCCCCCCAACTCCGCCGCAATCGACGCTTCGGCCCCCGTCCCGGCCGGCCCGCCTCGCGCTTCGATTCTTTCTCTTCCGGACCACTTGCCTCTACCGTTTCACGCCCGTTTTCTTCAGTACTCATAACAACTCCTGAAAATCAAGACAGACAGATATACAGATCAAACAATATCTTATGTATTCGGTCCGTCTTCCTGACTCAGCGCCGGACAACCCTGTCCTGACCCTCATTATAATCAATCTCCCCAACCAATCAAACAAAAATCCCAACCCAAATAATCGCCACCCAACACCATCCCCCCCACGTAAAGACGCAACGCCTCGCGTCTCTCTCCCAACCCCAAACCAATGTACGGAGCCCACGCTTCAGCGTGAAAAAACACCCGTTATCATTTTATCACAAAACGAAAAGAAGATGGGCAAACTTGTTTGCCCATGCTGATCAGATCAGAATCACTTGGAATAGAAATCAACTCTAAAATCATTCACTTTCTCAAAAATTTACTCTTTACATTTGAATTTTCCCGTTTCGCCGGGAAACAAATAGTTGACAAGTAAAATGTTGCCTTTCGAGCGACCAGGAATTTTCATTCCCATACGGTATACCTCAATAATTTTTCAATCAAAGCCTTACTTTTCGGCAATATGAATTCTGATTTTGCTAATATTAAAACATGACTAACGAATGTATGAATCGGCGTGCCGAGATCTGGACAATTATAAAATATTGAGTTGACTTTCCCCCCGCTATACATATCGATATCCATCCCCATCCCATCACAAATAGAATTAGTTCTTGATGAAGCTTGAGCATTCATTGCCTCTCTCCAGGTTGAATCAATGATCATCCACTTCAATTCAAATAATACATCATGGGGTAAAACAATTTCTTCTTTCCATAACTCTGGTGGATCGGGGGCAGGCTTTAGTGGATGCCATTTTCCTGATCGGCTTTGACGCACATAACATTCCCACTGCTCGACATTCGTTTGCATCGAAATTAAAACCATTATCACATTTTGTTCATTCCATCTTATTTCAACCACGCATTCTGGATCAAATGTCGGCCTAAATAAAATACGCAATACCGTGGAAGACTCGACATGATTTGTAAATCTTGCCAATCCCATCTCGCGTGAAAGTATTTCCATATATTCTTGAAAGTCAGGCGCATCTATCCCCGATTTAAGTATTTCTATTGGTTTCTTCCCCTTTGCAACCAGTAGTTTTGCGGCGGCTCTTCCGGGCTTCATTGGCAATTCCTGGGCTGTATGCGTTAAAACCCCAAAATCATGAAATAAAGGTGTTTTATCTATCCTAAATATAAAAAGCAACGGCCGTTTGTATTCCTCCCATAACTGAACAGCATATTGCACTTGCTCTGCCATTGCTTTAGAACGAATATAAGCCTCAGATATGACCGCAACAAAAATATCATTCCTTGCTATGACCGATTGAATATTTGCACAATAATCATCTGCATATTCATAAATCATCCCCAACGAATGAAGCGATTCCAAAAACTTAATCACATCCCAGTTTCCTAAATCCTGACTTGATATAAATATCTTGCGAACTTTATCATTACCTGATTTCATACCAAATATCCCACAACAATAATTAATGTGCTAGCCGATAGAAGAGAATGGGCAAACTTGTTGGTCCATTTTGAGCAAAGCAAAATCCGGGTTCTTCTGGGCCTAATCGGAATATCTTCCCTTATTTTCAATAAATGAAAGAACTACATTTTAGCTCACAATGCTAAATGCAAAAAATCTTACAAGTCTCTAAAAATACTTTGCACACTAAAATCATTATCATAATATGCCCTACTCTCATCACTACCAACATCGCCTTCGTATGGTAAATATTCTGATATATCATCCATTAAACAATTAAAATTATTGCTAATAGTTTTACACTGTTCTTTAACATCATCACTTTCTATCATTGCAGATATATCTTTAAAAAGCTTACTACTCTCATCATAACATTCAAACAACTCTTGTACCATTTCATGATCATCTTCAAACATTTGATAATTAGAAACTTCTAATCCTCGCTTGATCAAGGTGGCTATAAATTCCTGCCATTTATCCCGCATATTATTCGTTTCAAAACACGTTGGATCATATTCTAAAATGACTTTGGTTAAAGAAATAAAATGGTCTATGTCACCCCATTTATGCCATTCCTTATAATCGTCATTTAAAATCCCAATTGCAGAATCAGCCACACTTAACCACGCTTCATAATAATTTATAGGAGGCAGTTTTTCATTTGAATATTGCTTAACAATTCTAAAAATATTTATATGATTATTGTACATGCTTCCATTATCATTGATATGTATTATTGTTGTTATCAAGGATTTTTTTAATAATATTTCAAGCTTTGCTTTATCTTTATAATGGTTTGGGGTTTTGGATAATTGTTGAACCGAATCATAAATGCGATTTAGAAGATTTGTATTATAACAAGCTAGACATCGTTTCTCAAATATTTCCCAGTCTTTCGAACTTATTAATAAAGGCAATACTCTCTGTCCAACATCTCCACCACCAACTGAAACTGCAAACATTAGTCCAGACTCTCCGCAAAATTCTAGAAATTGCTTTCGATCTATAGCACATGAAGATAATTCTTTAGAAACCATATCGCCACAACTCGGATGCACCCAATCTATTTGAGGCTTATTGCTTCCAATGTATTCTTTAAGTTTTATGAAAGCTTCAGATAACTGTGCAATTATTTTTTCAAAATCTACTAATTCTTCTAATGGGCACAATTTTTCATAAGACCTTTTCGTGTTTTGGTATTGTGCTGAATAATAATTTGATTGATTAATTAATACAGATACCATAAACCATTTATACGCTACGGGCAACTCTCGATATGTTTTACTCATTCTATCTGTTGGATTTCTCAAAATATTATCGATTAGCTGAATAGAAAATTTTTCAGCTTTGACTTTGTTTGAGAGTACTCTAATCCGTTCTGGCGTGAATCCTGAATGCATAATAACTTTTTCAGCAAATACTCGAACAACACCTTTGATATCTTCAGGTAATTTAACTTGTTTCATATGTTTATAAAGCATTAAAGTCTTCTCAATTTTTATTAACTGTGATACATCTATTAACACTTCTGAAAGCTTTGGAAAGTCTTCATGAGATCCAGGAATATCAAGCTTTTCTTTTGCCATTTCCAAAAGATGTTTTCGACTGGTCATTATAAGTAAATGGTCCTTATTGACCTTTCTTAGAATTGCAGGTAAATCATCTTGCCATAGCCTTACCCTCTCAGGATTATATTCCGTCCGACCAAAAGAATCATCAGTGATAAATATTTGTTTTTGTGTCCTGTTATATATTTTTAGGAAATCATTCGGAGCTTGGCATTCGATTACTTCCCATCCTTCTGGTAAGTATGACAACGCTATCATCCTTCCTATCGCAGTTTTCCCAACTTCAGGTGGTCCTTCAAGAACTACATAAAAATGCTCTCTTAATGTTTTAATGGCTTTCGAATAAGCTTCTGTAGGTACAAATACTTTGCTAATCTCTTTTGCTTCTTCTATTGCAGCCTCACTCCTATTTAATATGTCCCGGTTAACACATTGTTCAAGTAATATATCTAAATCATTAAGAGATAATATCTGTGGAAATTTTCGTGCTATGCCAGATGTCAAATCAATGAACCCACAAATATCATTTCCACCTAGTAAGACAATATCAGAATTTGGTAAAACTGCTTTTATTTGAGATTTTATTTTTTCTCTAAGAGTTGAAGATAAAACAGCATTCGTCAAAAAAGTATACACTGTTGGAATAATTGTCCATTTATTGCTTGTTAGACGATCTGTAATTTGTTGGCATTCCTTTTTAACTGCATTTAAAATAGGTTTTTCAATCTTAGCTGAGGCAGAATTAGCTCCGTTTATAAACTTACATTGAAAAAGAAATGGGCCCTTTTGGATTTCATTTCCTGGATACTTTAATTCTCCAGTATAATACGCATCTCGTCCATAATCATTTGTTCCTCCCCAAGCTTCAATTCCTAAACTTAATTTATGTTTGAGTAGAGTTTGGCATAAATGTTCAAACTCATACCATCCCAGCATATCCAAATTATATCTTAATAATGGCATATTCACTTAAAGATTCATTATTGAAATAGTTAATTTATTACCAATATGGTTATATTCAATCTTGTATACCTGTGAAATCAATCCCTCTCCATCAGATCATAATTCTTAATATTAATAATCTTTATAATCATCACAGGGTAGTCAAATCAGACATCCATTAATCCCTGTTTTATTTAGTACTAATTCGTAATGCTATCCTTCATACTCTTGTTTTTCGCGTCGTTTCAAAGAACATGTATTATAAGTTTTATTCATTACATAGTAAATGGTCCTTTTTTCTGTTCAAAGTTTCAATCCGAATCAATTCCTCAACCAGGCCCCCGGCCCTTCGTGTAGCGCCGCAGGCGCTCTTCGTGTAGCCGAAGGTCGAAGATCCGCCTCAGGAGGACGGCTTCGTGGTTCAAATCTTGATCTCTTGAAGCTTTTAGGGAGTTGCGGTCAAATCTAATCGCCCAGAGAAAATTCGTATTCCACTTTCCAACTCCAACTCAACCAGTCTGGCCGTTTCCCTTTGTGGCTTGGCGGCTTCGTGTGAAATTTCTTCTTTGGTCGCGGCTTGCCCCCCCTCACCAGAACTTCCACCACGCCTTCTTCTCCTCCCCATCGCCATACTCCAGCCGCATCACCTCCCCCTCCTTGCCAAACGCCGATTCCGCGTACACCACCCGTATCTTCTCATCCTCATCGCGCCCCACCGTATCGCCATCGCCAATCACCGGCCCGTTTTCCACCAGGTACCCCGCCAGGTCCACCAGCCGCTCCTTCATTTCCCCGGCGACTCCGTCGCGTTCTCCGTCTCCAACTCCATCAGCCCCAGCGCCTCCAGTCCCGTTGTAAATCCGCCGCTGACCCCCTCCTCCTCCATCGGCCCCGCCTGAAAGTTCACCCACACAAACAGCGGCGGCCCCTGCGGCAGAATATCCACCGCAAATTCGATAAACATATCCTTCGGAACCACCATCGAAGCATTTCCCCAGTACACCCCCAGCGCCGCCTCCGAACTCGCCATCACCGCCGCCGTCACCTGCGTCAGCAATCCCGACAACTCAACCGGATCCAGCTCACCCCGCACCGTCACAATCACATGCTCCCGGTGTTCCTTCAACACCTCAGCCGCCCCCGGCCACAACGGACTCATCTCACACACACTCTCCAACTCATCCCACGGCATCGGCGCCGCGATCACTCCCAGCGCCACGTCCGCCTCCCCCAGCTGAAACGCCACCATATTATCATGCTCCTGCGCCCCGCCAACTTTCGGCAGGTCAGCCCAGATCTCATTCAAGTATTGTGTAATCTTGCCAACCGCCAGTTTGACCGGCCCATCAAACATCACCATCGATACCGCAATAGCCATAACCGGATACTCCTTTCAAATTCGCCATCTAAGTAATCTTTAAAACTTTCAAACCGCCCAGCATATTACCCCCGGCCACCCATTCGGTCAATCCCAAAAGCCTTCAACTATATCTGGGCCGCCCACAACAAACCTTGCCCGCCCAATCCAACATCCGCAAAATCAACCTTAACCTCTTATATAACAACATGTTCCAAACGAACCCAACGACCATTATTCGCCCCCCATTCCAGTCCTCTTCCTGATTCTTTACTTCCTCCCTGCTTGCTACCTGCCTGCTTGCTTCTCTCTACCTGCTACCCCCCTCTTGACTACCGCCACCCCAATCTAAACGAAGCCAATTCCCCTAACCTTATCATCCATCTCATTGAAATCCAAGACCTTACCATCGCCTGTTCAGCAAAGTGTAAACAAACCGATCCCATAGCAGTTCCCAGGTGATACCTTATTCCGACCGGCCCGGATTCCCCTGCCTGATTACCCCATCAACCCTTACAATTCCAGCCCCTCACTGCCTCTCCAGCCTCAAACCCGATGCCCCACCACCGCAATCTTATACCGGTCCGCCAGCGCCAGCGTCTCTTCCTTGTCGATCATAATCGTCTTGCCCGCCTCCACCACCACACACGTCGCCTTGCACCGATGCAGCTTCTCGATCGTCCCAACCCCGATCGTCGGCACATCGAACCGCATATCCTGATCCGACCGCGCCGTCTTGATCAGCGTCCAGCCCCCCGCCCGGCACAACTCGCCCGCCCGCTCGATCATCCGGTCCGTCCCTTCAATCGCCTCCACCGCGATAATATCCTTTTCCTTCACTGCGATCGCCTGCCCCACATCCAGATCGCTCAGCCGCTTGACAATCTCCCACCCGAACTCGATATCACCCGCCACCCCCTTACCCGGCTGCGTCCGGGTCATCACTCCCTCAGTCGCCATCTGGTCCTTACAAAACTGCGTCGAATCGTTCAAAATAACACCTCCGCTGGCCAGTTCATCCGCCAGCGCCTTCAATAACGTATCATCTCGCTTATCTTTCTGGCTCAGCCGCCCATACCACACCCGAATCGCCCGCCAGTCCGGCAAATACGTCAACAGCCGAAACGGCGTATAAATCCGCTTCTTCGCCACCCGTCCCACCATAATCGTATCCCGTACCCCCTCCTTGGTCAACTTCCGGATCCACCCCCCCGGCCGCGCCAGCGACACCCAGTAAAACCGGTCCACCGCCTCCATCAACTCCGGCTCAGCCTGATCCCGAAACCCCACACACACCACCCGGTACCCCGCATCCCGCGCCCCACGCGCCACCAGAAACGGCAACCGCCCCTGCCCCGCGATCAATCCAAATACCGGTCGGTTATCCTGTTCCACCCGCTGCATACTCAACCCGGTAATGGGTCCAAAATGGTTTTTATCTTTGATCTCATGTCACTCGATATCATCACCGCGGCCACGCCCCTTATTCAGTCTCGTCTTCACTCTCGCCAATATATTGCCGCAACGATCGATCCAGATCCTTGAGTTTCTTGCGGATATCCGGCAGGCTTTTCATCATCATCATCGACCGCTTCGCCTCGTTCATCGGCCAGGCCGGCGATCCCATCACCATCTGACCATCATCCAGATTATTCGTCACGCCCGACTGCGCCCCGATCTTCACCCGGTCACCAATCTTGATATGACCCACCACGCCTACCTGCCCGCCAAACACACAATAGTTCCCCACACTCACACTCCCGGCGATCCCGACCTGGGCCACCAGCAAACAATGCGCCCCGATCCGGGTATTATGCCCGATCGCGATCAGGTTGCTCATCTTCGTCCCTTTACCGATCACCGTATCCCCCAGCGTCCCCCGGTCAATCGCGCAATTTGCCCCGATCTCGACATCATCCTCGATCACTACCCCGCCAATCTGCGGGATCTTATGATGAACACCGTCATGCGTCGCGAACCCAAACCCATCCTGACCGATCACTGTCCCGGAATGAATAATACACCGGTCCCCGATCGAACACCCATCGTAAATCGTTACATTCGGATAGATAATACACTCTTTCCCGATCTTCGTTCCCGGCCCGATCGTGCAATTGGAATAGATACAGGTCTGATCGCCAATTGTCACATCCGCCGACACCACCGTAAAATCATGGATATCCACCCCCTCGCCGATTTGAGCCGATGAATCGATGCTCGCCCGTTCACTGACCCCGATCTTTTCATGTTCCCGATGCCCATGAATCAATACCACACATTGCATAAACGCGTAATAAGGATCCTTACACCGGATCACTGTCCGGCCATAATTCGGAATTTTCTCATTAACCACAATAACAGCCGCCTTTGTGGTCTGTAACTCTTTTTCGTATTTGGGATTGGCCAGAAACGAAATTTCATCCGGCCCGGCCTCACTCAAAGTTGACGCCCCCCGGATTAACAGGTCACCATCCCCCTCCACGATGCCGCCCACATGCTCGGCAAGCGCTTTCACTGTCTGTGAATTTATCATAAGCTATATATTCTCAACACCTTGCGACGAATCCCGTTGGACCACCCCAGCCACCTGTCGCCGCTATAGTAAATTATCTTTCTTACACAAAGGTTAGGATTATAAGAAATCCCATACCTTCAGTCAACTAACTTTCGTAATGCCACACTTTTACGCAAAATTGCCCCGCCCGGCAACTCACCCCCCACCAACCCATTAATCGTCTATATATTCAAAAACCTCATCCACCGGTCGATGAAAAAACCGCGCGATTTTAAATGCCAGCACCAGCGAAGGCGAATAGCGATCCGCCTCAATCGCAATAATCGTCTGACGCGTAACCCCGACCTGTTCAGCCAACTGAAGCTGAGTCATCTCATTATGCTCAAAACGCAACCGCCTGATATGATTACGCAATTTACTTTCAGCCATGCCTCAATCCTCTTTCCTCCAGAACCATGCTGAAAATCACCAAAGCCACCTGAAACAGCATCACACCGCCAACACACAAAAACATCAATACCTCAATCGGCACAGAACCACCATTGCCCACCCGGCCCCAGATCAGCAAACTGGCGCCCAACAGACCAATCCAGACCACCACATGAGCCATCAGGGCAGCCGTTTTATGAATCTGAGCATCACGTTCATCACGCAATACCTCTTTTTTTAAACCCATTTTATGCAAAATATCAGGCACAACCCAGATAAAAGCACTCGCAGCCAGCCAGCTTAGCATCATAATTCCGGCCTTGAATCCCACCCCGTCATAACAGATCGTAACAATAATCGAAAAACCAACAATCATCGGAAACAACCCACAAACCGCCAAACTGATTAGTTCTTCCTGTTTCTGTTTCATGGCTTAGCCTCCCGTCATAGAACATTTTGAGTATCACTATTTTTATAGTAACACACATATTACATGGTGTCAAATATATATTACACCAAAAGTACCACCCAGAAATTTGTCAACCACAATACAATTGCATATTTAATTCTCAGGTTTACACCTTTATCCACCTGCATTAATCATAGTTTGCGCATACACCAGTTAAGATCATAGGCTAAAAAAATATAAAATGCTGATTTTAAGGCGTTTATATTTTTATTCAACTTAATCATTGAATTTGGCACACTAAATGCAATAACAATCAACAATAGATTAGTGTTTTTCTTGTTAATATAACAATTAAAGGAGCACAACCCATGGACAAAGCAAATCAAAATAAAGCCTGGAACCCTTACCTGACCGGTATGTTAGCAGGTTTACTGGCCATCCTGTCGGTACTGATAACAACTAAAGTATTGAACAAAGGCCACTATCTGGGCACTTCCACAACCTTCGTACGGATAACCGGCCTGATCGAACAGCAGATCACCCCGAACCATGTGGCCCAGAATGACTATTTCCAGAAGACCAAAATCAAAATCGACTGGCAGATGATGCTGGTAGCCGGTATTTTTGTTGGTTCTTTAATCTCATCGACACTAGGCGGCCAGTTTAAAAACGAACTCGTCCCCCCCATCTGGCAGGATCGTTTTAAGAATAAAGTGGCGCTAAGAGCCATCGGAGCGTTTATCGGCGGAATAATTGCCATTATTGGTGTCAGAATGGCCGGTGGCTGCCCCAGCGGCCACGGTATGAGCGGCATGATGCAATTAGCCTTAAGCGGCCTGATCGCCATGGGTGGTTTTATGGCAGGTGGAATGATTACAGCCAAACTCATCTATAATGGAGGTAAATAATTATGGAACTCATAATTGGACTGATCACCGGCGTTATCTTTGGATTTCTCTTACAAAAAGCCCAGGTATTGCGTTTTGAAAAACAGGTAGGCTTTCTGCTGTTAAAAGATATGACCATCATTAAATTCATGTTTTCAGCCATTGCTGTCGGTGTCATAGGCATTTACCTTCTGAAAGACATGGGTCTGATTGAGTTAGACCTGAAATCAACAGTAGTAAGCGCCCAGGCAATAGGCGGAATCCTGTTTGGTATCGGCTGGGCCATCATGGGCTATTGTCCCGGTACTGCCGTCGGCGCCATCGGCGAAGGTCGCTGGCATGCCTTATGGGGAGTATTAGGGATGCTCACTGGCGCTGCCATTTATGCCGAAATCTATCCTATGCTGAAATCCAATCTCCTGGCATGGGGCAATCTGGGCAACAAAACCATCCCCGAATTATTAAACATTAACCATTGGATTGTTATAACAATCTTTGTAACAGGCATCATCGCCTTACTGTTTACTATAGCCCGATTGGAATCTCGCAAAACTTGAATATCAAAGTTGAACCAGAATCAATAAGAATATCTTGCTTTTATCCTGAATTTTGACAAAAACAGCAAGATAATCATAACATTATAATATATAAAAGGTTATATCAATAAACCGCTTTTTTCATCAGATTGAATAAGCGGTTTATTTTTTTGCGTCGATGGGAATCTAAGACACTGTTTTGGGCCTACCAATACACCCTCTTACAATTATATCCATGATGATTATATGGATTAATTTGACCAGGAAACCTGCTCTAGCAATTATTTACAATAAATTTTAAAAAAATCAATTAAAGCCAGTTGACTAAATGGTCAGAAATGACTATATAGTCATTATCAAAGTGACCAATCAGTCACTTTAGTACTGATGAATACTATGACAGAAAATAAACAAACAACTGAAAACTACTTATTCGAAATCAACCAGGATTCACGCCCAGCCACCAGGTCCGATAAACGGACCATGAAAACCCGGCGAAAATTACTGGATGCGGCGCTCCACTCATTTTGTGATTACGGAGTTGATGCCACGACGATTGAAGATATTACCCAAAAGGCCGATCTGGGCAAAGGCACCTTTTACCGCCACTTTTCCGATAAAGCAGAAATCACCGCCGTTCTAGTGACTGAAGCCATTGACAAGTTAATCGATAAAATTCAGTCTATGACCGATCCCCGATCGATCGAAGACATTCTTGACCATATTATTAACGTTCATTACAGGTTCTTTCTGAACCATAATGAAGAATTTATTCTTTTATTCCAGGGCCGCTTGTTCCTCAAACTGGACCGGCTGATATCCAACCAGTTGGAAGAGCCTTTCAATCGATATCTGGAACTGCTGGAAACGATCCTGTCTCCCCATGTTCCGGAAAAAGTGGATATTGTCCGAATTCGACGATTTGCCTGCGCGGTGGCAGGATTCGTTTTCGGTTTCTTCTCGTTTGCAATGATAGGCATGGACGCCGATGAAATTGAGACAAGTATCAAGCCTTTACGACAGAGTTTTGTCAAAAGTTTATATTCCTTTTTAATTAATCAAGGTACCGTATAACTAACATTGACAGAGGGACACCCAACCATGCAACAGCAAACACAAACGGTCGTTATTGAATCGGTCGAGACTGACGCGTCTGCCGAACCTTTAGAACCTCCGAGTACACAGAGGGCGAACTCGACGCCCTCCACCTGCCCATCGGGAAATACCCCTTTATGTAAAAAATCGAGCCAGTGGAACGACTGGCGCTGGCAGTTGCGCAATCGTATCCGTAGTCTGGAACAACTGTCAAAATATCTGGTCGGATTGCCAGGGCGAACCGAACTCCAAAAGGTCGTCGACAAATACCCCATGGCCATTACCCCCTATTACGCCTCGCTGATCCAGCAGGCCGATTTATCTGATCCGATCTTTCGCATGAGCGTACCCAATATCCAGGAATTGTACGATCCCCCCTGCCTGACCGACGATCCGCTGGAAGAGCATGAAGACATGCCGGTTCCGGGACTCGTACACCGATATCGGGACCGGGCATTACTCATTGCCACCACCATGTGCTCCATGTATTGCCGTCATTGCACCCGCAAACGCATCGCCGGTACCCGCGAAAATGCGATTTCCCCCCGCCGTCTGCGCCAGGTTCAGGAATATCTCAGCAATCACCCCGAAATCAGCGATGTCATTGTTTCGGGTGGAGATCCCCTGACCATGTCTGACTCCGCGCTGGAATCCGTCTTAAGCGCGTTGCGAGCGGTCGAATCCGTTCAGGTAATCCGTATCGGGACCCGTATGCCTGTCGTACTCCCTATGCGCATTACCGACGAATTGGTGGCCATGCTGAAAAAATATCATCCCTTGTGGATCAATACCCATTTTAATCATCCCAATGAACTGACCGAAGAAGCCCGCGCCGCCTGCGCCAAACTGGCGGATGCCGGCATCCCTCTGGGCAACCAGACCGTTCTCTTGCGTGGCATTAACGATGATCCGCTGATTATCGAACAGTTATGCCGTAATTTGATCCGTACCCGGGTCCGGCCTTATTACCTGTACCAGTGCGATCTGGTTCGGGGCGTGGAACACTTCCGCACCTCGGTCCGTAAAGGGATGGAAATCATGGAATATCTACGTGGCAGAATTGCCGGTTTTGCGATTCCCACCTTTGTCGTTGATGCCCCTCACGGTGGCGGCAAACTCCCGGTAACGCCGACCTATGTCGTCTCCATGAGCCCGACTCATACCGTATTGCGTAATTACGAAGGCCTGCTGGTCAGCTATCCAGAACCCGGCTATGACATGGCGCCTCAAACCCCTGCCGGTTCTAATCCGAACCAGACAACCGGGGTCTGGGAACTGGCTACCGGCAAAGCCGATGTGATCCAGCCGGCCCATACCCAGCGATTGGATCGGCGCCAGAAAAATACGGGCAAAAATACCTCCTGTGCCAACAACCATTATCTGATCGATGCCTGACAGGCATCTTATGTGCCAGAGGTGTTATTATGATCAGAATTGCCAGAGTCTATCAAACTGTTTTGCCGGTTGATAAAGATCGTATCGCCCAGGTCCAGGAGATTTTTCGCCAGAATTTTTCTGCTGTTTCCAATTACGCCGATAAAATCCCGGACCTGCTCGAAAATCCCATCAAGTACGGTTACACGACCTTGTTGCTGGTCTGTGAAAAAGCGCCTGGACAGGTCACTGGCTTTTCCCTGTTCATTTATTTTCCCAATATGCGTTGTGCCTGGCTCGATTTTATCGCGGTTCGTCGTGATATCCGTGGTGGTGGCTCCGGCGGCGCTCTCTATGAAGCCACTCGCGATTACCTCAAACGAATCGATTGCCAGGGGCTGTATCTCGAAGCGCTGCCCGACGATCCAGCCCTGGTAACTGATCCGGCAATCCTTAAAGAAAACCAGCTACGTTTGCGCTTCTATGAAGGGTACGGTGTCCGGCCAATAGCAGGAACAGCCTACGAAACACCGATTGACGACTCTCCGGCGCCTCATCTGCTTTATGATGATCTGGACCGGGGTAAGCCACTTCGCCGCAATGTCTGCCGTTCCGTCATGCGTACCATACTGATAAAAAAATATTCTCACCTGGTAACACCTGATTATATCGAAAAAGTCGTCGAGTCGGTTACGGATGATCCCGTGCGTATTCGTGAACCCCGCTACATCAAAAATGAAGTTGTAGCCCCTGCCAAACGCTTCGACCGGCTGCAAAAACCATTTATCATGGTATGCGGCATCGGCCATGAAGTCCATCACGTTCAGGATCGCGGCTACGTCGAGCGCCCGGCCAGGGTCCAGGCGATTCGTTCCGCGCTGGATAAAACCGGGCTTTTTGATGCGATTCCGCCTCGCAACTTTGGCCAGGAATACATCCTGGCTGTTCACGACGCAGATTTCGTACGTTATTTAAAAGCAGTTTGTCAGAAATTGAAACCCAAGCGGCCGGTTTATCCTTATGTGTTTCCTATTCGCAGGCCGGAACGTAAACCGCATGATCTGGCTGTTCGAGCGGGTTACTATTGTATCGACACCTTTACCCCGCTGGACCACAATGCGTTCGACGCCGCCCGGCTGGCCGTCAATGTCGCCCTGACAGCGTCTGAAGAAATTGTACGCGGGCGTCGAGTTGCCTATGCCCTTTGCCGCCCGCCCGGCCACCATGCCGAAAACCGCTGCTTTGGCGGTTTCTGCTATTTCAATAACGCAGCCATTGCCGCCCAGTTACTTTCCCGCCAGGGTAAAGTCGCCACGCTGGATATCGATTTTCATCATGGCAACGGAACACAGGATATTTTTTATAACCGGAATGACGTCCTGACCCTCTCGATCCACGGCCATCCCAATGAGGCGTATCCTTACTTTTCTGGTTTTGCCGACGAAACCGGGGAAGGTCCCGGCAAAGGGTTTAACCATAATTACTGCCTGCCGGACAACGCCGGTGCTGATGCTTACCTTAAAACCCTGGATAAAGCGATTATCCAGATCCGCAAATTTGCCCCGTTGTTTCTTGTCGTCAGTCTGGGATTTGACATTATGAAAGGTGATCCGACCGGGGCTTTCGGATTAAACGGGCAGACCATGAAAACGATTGGCCAGACTCTGGCGTCTCTCAAAATGCCGACACTGGTCGTTCAGGAAGGCGGCTATAATCTGAAAAACCTCAGAATGGGCGCCACCGCGCTGTTTCAGGGATTTGCCGAAGTTTTGAAATAATCATACGGATAACCGGGCTCAACTTTAATAAACGAAAGATAGCAGCATTTTTTCACCAATACTTAATTTTACAGGGAACAAAAATGAAACCATTAATAGGACTGGTTTACGACTTGAGAACAGATTATCTGGCGCTGGGCTATAGCGAAGCTGAAGTCGCGGAATTTGATTCAGAAGAAACCATCACCGCACTGGAAGAAACCATCGAAGCGTGCGGCTATCTCACCGAACGCATCGGTAATGGCAAGGTCTTGAATATGCGGCTCGTTGCCGGCCACCGGTGGGATATGGTTTTTAATATTGCCGAGGGACTGGGCGGACGCTGTCGGGAAGCCTTTGTACCGGCTCTCCTGGATATGTATGACATCCCCTATACGTTTTCAGATGCACTGGTCTGCGCCCTGACCCTGGATAAAGCCATGGCCAAACGCGTTGTCGCGCAACAGGGTCTGGCGACGCCTGCTTTTGACGTCATTGAAACGTTAGCCGATCTGAACGGAATGGTTTTGCGATACCCGCTCTTTGCCAAACCCCTGGCCGAAGGCACGGGCAAAGGGGTAGACCAGAATTCCAAAATTGACAACCCGGAGCAATTGCGCACGGTCTGCGCCGATTTACTCGAAACCTATCGTCAACCAGCCCTGGTCGAAGAGTTTCTTCCCGGCCGCGAATTCACGGTAGGCATTCTTGGTACCGGCGCCCAGGCCAGGGCCATTGGAACCATGGAAATTGAAATGCTGGCCCGAAACGAACCGGCGATCTATTCCTATCTCAACAAAGAAGAATGCGAATCAAGAATCTTCTATCATCCCCTGCTGGACAATCAGACTCTGAGGGATGAAGTGGAACATCTGGCGGTTCGCAGTTACCAGGTTCTGGAGTGCCGCGATGCCGGTCGTGTCGATATCCGTTGTGACCATAACGGCCGGCCGTGTTTTATCGAAGTGAATCCTCTTGCCGGTTTACATCCTACCCATTCCGACCTGCCCATGATCGCCACTCAGGAAGGCATGAGCTATCAGACCTTAATCGGTTCAATACTGGAAAGCGCCTTTCAACGGGCCGGAACCCGCGGAATCAGACAATGGAAAGTGTCCTGATCATTTACAACTCATTCGGCCCACAAGATGACCCGCTTTACGAAAGCCGCGCCGGAGTCATGGACCAGGTACGCGCGGTGGAATATGCCCTTACACTCTCCGGGTTCGATTGTACTCCCATCCAGGTTGACAATTTACGCCACCTGGCTGAAATCCTGCCCGACCGTACAGAAACACTCTGCTTTAATCTGGCGGAAGAATTCGTTGGCGCCATCAATCAGGCCTGTTATGTTCCGGCGCTTTGCCAGGTTTACGGTAAATCATGCACCGGCAATGATTCACCAACGCTTTTACTCAGCCAGAATAAAACATATACCAAATCCATACTCCTGAACGCCGGTTTGCCCTGTCCGTCAGGGTTCACCTTAAATCCGGATGAAACAATACCCTGGAACCAATTCACTCCCGGCCGTTATATTTTAAAACCCCAGTTTTGCGACGCCAGCGAGGGAATTACCTCGGATTCAGTCGTCACGTTGCCATCTGAGCTGGATCGCACGTCACAATTACTAAAGCAGTTATGGCGGCAATTTGAACAACCTGTCATTATCGAACAGTATATTCCCGCCCGAGAGTTAAATGTCTCGGTCATCGAACTGGATGGAGAATACCTGGTGATGCCCCTGGCCGAAATTGATTTCTCCGCTTTTCAGGATGACCGGCCAAAAATCGTGGATTACGATGCCAAATGGAATACCAGCTCATTTGGTTACCATCACACCCCTCGTAAAATCCCTGCGGATTTACCCAGCCCTGTGGCTCAAATCGTGGAAAATCTGGCGCTGGCTGCCTGGCAGCAACTGGGATGCCGGGATTATGCCCGGGTTGATTTCAGACTGGATAAAGATCTGAATCCTTTCATTCTTGAAGTGAATCCCAATCCTGACATATCACCGGAAGCCGGATTTGCCGCGGCGCTGGCCGCCGGTAATATCAGCTATGAACAATTTGTGGTTAGTATGATTCAAAATGCCCGGCAAAGGTTTCAACAAAACAATATGCCTTTTGCATAAACACCCAACTTAATAGAAACACCCTCTTTATGAAAACTCAACTTATTTCAGAACTTGACGACACAAAATTCAATATCCGTAAAGCAGGCATTGAAGACCATCCTGCCGTTCTGGACAGCGTAAAAGCCACCGGATTCTTCCGGCCGGTCGAAGTTGAAATCGCCTGTGAAGTTTTTGACGACGCCGCCATGGAAAAACCCGATTGTAACTATCAATCCTATGTCGCCGAAACGGGTCATCAAGTGGCTGGATGGATTTGTTTTGGCGCGACCCCCTGTACGCTGGGAACGTTTGATATCTATTGGATTGTGGTGGATCCCACCTGGCAGCGCCACAAAATCGGCTCGAAACTACTGCAATTTGCCGAACAGAAAATTAAACACCAGAAGGGACGTTTAATCGTCATAGAAACCTCCGGTGCGGAAAGATACCTCCCAACCCGGGCCTTTTATGAGCGAAATGGCTATCTCATGGCCGCCGTCGTCAAAGATTTCTACGCTCCGAACGATGATAAATGGATTTTCACCAAAAATCTGACTGAATCATAAACAATTCCATTATATCCGTATAATTTCTAACAGACTATGTGTTACTGCTCAATCAATAAAACAGGCACGATCATTTTCTTGGTCGTGCCTGGTCACCTGTCGATTAAGTCGCAAAAATAAAATATTTAAGAAATATATAATTCCATACAAAATAAGGGGCGATTCTTAATCAGCAGGCCATCATTCCTGATAGTAAATACCTGCTATTAAAAGGTTATGTCATAGGCCCCACCTCCTTTCATTGAGTTGTTGCTCATCATGCTGCCGGTCCTTCTGGGTGTGATAAATTTTATTTCTGAATTTAACATTTCTCTATTTATATTATACCTCAATTTCCCAGATAAGAGTCAAAAAAATCTTCCGCGTGCCCCTGATCCCACCGTCCAATAATGATATCCCATTGTTCATTTTCACCGGTCCTGTGCCACCGGGTAAAGATATTATCCTCTTCAATTCCAACCAATGGAGTTTCCTCCTTTTTGACATGGGTATCAGCATAACCCACATTCTGACATTCGCCGTTATGATTTAAAGAATTGCCATACTGCGATTTATGTTTTGTCGAACACCAGTCCATCGCCCTGTCCCCAACCTGTGGCGCAGGAAAATCACCAGCAGCCAGATTGCGAATGCCGGTTTCAGTATCAAAGGCTGGACTTTTATCGGCTAACACTGCTAAGCCGGAATTGGCACTATCATCTATAGGATTTTTCCAGGGATCATTGTAAGAATAACTCAAATTTCGCATTGAAGGGAAATCATTCAAGTCACAATAAGTCTCAACAGGTGGTCCATCCGGAAAGATCCGTCTCCGCGTCATCATAGCCGGTTCCAATTTTATCGGATCATCATCACTAGATGGACAGATAAACATCTTGGGGACCAGATCGGTATACTTAATCAGCAAATACAAACTGGCTCCCACCGTTGCCTGTTGTTCCCAATCATTGAATTCGGGATCAACCCAGCGTGGATAGGTATCCAATTTGCCCGGTTCGTTATACAATCCCATACCAAATGTCATATGGATATTATCTTTGGGACCGACATAAGGGTATGCCCCCCGGTTGTCATTTGCGTAAAGAACCATCGACTTGGAAATCCCATTTAACACCGAAGCACATTGGATTCTACAAACACCCATTTCCCGAAATCGACCTAAAAGAGGTAATATAATTATAAAAATTAATCCCAATATAAATAACACTACCACCACATCCTTAACGAAGACATTACGCTCTATTTTCATCACAACATCCTTTCCTGTCCAAATATATCCAAACCATACCCGGAGAACCCCCCATTTCAGGAAATTAGAACCCACCAATAGCATTGTTCTGATTACAGGAGACAGTAAAACAAATTAAATAACAACCGAAGATACCGATTGACCGATCAGACTGACCTGTTAAACGTCAGGAAAGGATATGTTTCATTAGCGGGATTTTAATATGAATAAAATAATAGCAAAGTGATATATATAAACTCGAAACACAGACTCCAACATTTTTGTTCGGACAGGACAGATGATCATCAATTCCGCATATCATCGGACCGCGCCAATTTATATCATAACACCACCTGCTTTCTTTATTCAATTTATAACAAAAAATCAATAATACTTAATCAATTATGACTCATATTCCTGCAAAGAGCAAAAAAATTCACTTTTTCCCTATTTTAACAAAAATATTATTGGACTTTAACCCTTCGTTGGGATTAAACTTGAATGGTGATTTAGGTTTTTGTTAAAAACTGCATAAGTAATTAACATTCAATGTGGGCATAAAAATGAAAAACAACATGCTGGCTTTAATCGTTTTTCTAATAGCAGTATCAGGACTATGGGCAAATATCGATATTCCAAACGCCGGTTTTGATCTCACAGGCTATGAAGTCCAAAATTGGACATTCAACTCCTATATTATCAATAACTCTTCCGGCGAATCATTCCATCCCGGCCAGATCTATCACACGTTCTACCCCGAAGGTGGAAATTACGTTGATCCCACCTCGACCGTCGCCTATCTGCAGGAAAACTTCTTTTCTCCTTCTGGCGGTGAAGAGGCAACAGACGGCCCGGATTATGTTCTCCAGTTGATTAGCGATTCGTTCCAGGTTGATCAGGCTGGTCTGTATTCGGTCGCAATGAATTTATGGACAACCGGACCAGACGCGGAATCCGATTATTTCAAGGCCATTTTGACTAATTTAGGTAATAACAACCAGACAACTTATAACATATGGACCAATCATGCCGATCCCGGACCAGTCCCCCAGTATTATGGCACCCCTTGGCAATCAGGATATCAGTGGCTGGAATCGGGCAGTTACAATCTGACCTATGCCCTATATGCCGATAATCAGTTGGACAACTTAACCTCTGTTGGCGTTGACAATGTCAATTTAATTCTGTACCAGTCCGATCCAACCATCACCGTACCTGTTCCCTCAGCCATTGGATTAGCTTTATCCGGAATAGCGCTTTTGCGTCGCAAAATCAAATAAAGCGGAAAATATTAGAAAAAAAGGCGATGTCGCGGATATATTCCCGAATCGCCTTTTTTAATCGAGTGAATACAAAATTATTCCGAAAAACCAATTCCCAGGCGCCCAACCTTATCTTTCCACTCCGCGTTCTCTGTCTTACTGCCAGATTCCACTGGCTGAAATTCACTATTAACCAACATCGCCTTCAGTGCCTCCACCTCCATCCGGGTCAACATCATCCCTCCTCGATACGGACTGTAATCTTCCCAGGCCTCAATGGTAATTGGCACAATCGGGCGAATCAACTCAAGGACCGCCTCGGCAAAGACTCTGGTTTCCTGCTGGGCATGGCTGTCGCATCGTAAATCCATAAAATGAAGCAGGTTATGCAAATCCATCTGCCAATACCATTCGGTATAAGTCGAGACCGGCAAAACACATCGGGCTATTTCACGGGCCACATTCGCATCCAGATTATCATGATACACCTCAAAACACTGTTTCTGAACCTCTCCCATCGCTTTTAATCGCTCGTCGATTAATTCCCCCTCAATCGAACCGGAAGATCCCTGCTTATTCAATCCCCCTTTGGCACGTAACCCATCGGTAGTTGGCATAAAATACTCTTCCGGCAACTCGGAATATCTTCCGCTTAATTCGTTGAGCGAGGCCGTCCGATGCCGGATCACCTGACGGGCGACAAATATTGGCAGTTTCCAATGGAATTTAAAGGTGATCATCTCAAAAGGCGAGGTATGTTTGTGCCGCATTAAATACCGTATCAGGTTGCGATCATCCATCACCGTTTTATTGCCGCGCATATAACTGCAACGCGCCGCTTCAGCGATGGCATAATCCGCAGAAACTTCACCATCATTCAATATCCGGGGAGAACAGTCTATTAACCTCACAAAACCATGATCAAGACACCGGATTACCGGGGTATTTTTGCCATAAGACAGTTGTATAATATCCATAATAATGTATTTCCTGTTTAATTATCGAAATTATTTAGGCCAGCATTCTAGCGGACAGTAGCATCAGATTCAAGTCGGTTAATTAACTCTGGCAATTCTTCAAATTGATCGATGACATAATCGGCAGCCTCATGATAATTCCAATGCTTATCACTGGTTGTAATCAGAACACAAATGGCTCCCGCTGAACGCCCGCTCAGCATATCAAAAAGAAAATCTCCTACCATCAGCACCTGCCGGGGGTTCAATTTCAACGCTTCGCAAGCCCGCAAAACCGGAAAAGGATCTGGTTTAACCGGCCCATCTTCTCGACTGACAATGCAATCAAACGTCAATCCGTGCAATTCACTCACCCGTTCGGCATTCTGACGGCGATTTCGCGTGACCAGACCGGTCTTTATCCCTTCGGCGTGTAACCAGTTCAGCATTTCTTGTACCCCATGATTCAATTGCGACTCCTCTGCACCCTGGGCCTCCCAGCGATGCAGGGTAGCCAGCGCCTTCTCCTTCTTATCACAATCCATCTGTTCGATTGCCTCTAGTATAGGACCTTCCTCTATACCTAATTCCGCCCTGATCACATCAAAATCAAACCATTGTTGGGTTAGCGTACCATCCAGATCGAACAGGACACCTTGAATATAATGAGTCATTATGTAAATTCCATGTTATAATTTTGCTAAAAAACGGACTTTGAATAAAAACATAACATATTATATTGTATAAAACAATCGTATCCTGCTTGCTGTTCATCAAACCCGGTAAAAGTTTTGAAAAAAACTGTAATTTCAGAACTGAAAAATCCACTTTCTATTAGGCTATTATGCCTTTAATTGGTAAAATATGAGTAAATGTAGTATTAACATAAAGTTCTTTAGCATTGGAGGTGTTGAATGATGCCTGATAAGGTATACATCAATCGTTGGTTCGTGTCATCATTTCTAATTTTATGTTTCGCCATAATGGTCTGCCCACCGCTTTTTGCGGCACCCCATCTCGGTGATCCATTCCAATTCAGGCAACCTGACGACTCCTTAGTGGATGTTCTGGTTTGGGGGGATGAATATTACCAGTTCGTTGAAACTCCGGATGGCTATACCCTGATTCGCGACCCGGAAACCAATTGGATTTGTTACGCAGAACTCTCTGCAGAGGGTAATGAACTGGTATCAACGGGGATCATATACTCCGGTCAATCGGTTATACAAGCCGCCCCTCCGGACAATCCGGACGACTTATACAGTTACCAGAAAATCCAGACTCTGGAAAACCATCTGCGCTTACCGGGAAATATTGTCCGGGAAAAAGCCATGCAACAAAAGCAAATTCTGGACGCCCAGATGATTGAGGCGGACAATGCGCTTTTTGCCGCCTCTCCCGATAGCGAGTTCGCTGCGGATTCGATAACTCCTGCCCCCCTGCCGGATGAGGTGGTCGGATTAACCATATTAATTAACTTCCCCGATGTCAAATCGAGTATTACCAAATCTGATGTTGAAGATTACTGTAACAAGGTGGGATATACTCAATTCAATAACAATGGCTCTGTCAGAGACTATTATTATGCCGCCTCTTATGGCAAACTCACCTACACCAACCTGGTAACGAATTATTACACGGCTAAACACGTCAAATATTACTATGATAATCCCGATAATGGACGCGCCAGAGAACTCATTTATGAAGCGTTGGATTATCTCTGCCAAACCGGTTTCGATTTTAGTCCTTTGACTTTAAATGACAACGGTCAGGTCAGGGCCATTAATTTCTTTTATGCCGGCAATCCGGAATCCGGTTGGGCCAAAGGGCTCTGGCCGCATGCCAGCGGGATTGGCAATTATAACGCCAATGGCGTCATATTAAATCGATACCAAATGACGAATATCGGATCAAGCCTTCAAATTGGCACGTTTTGCCATGAAAATGGCCACATGGTCTGCGGCTGGCCTGATTTATATGACTATGGCTACGAATCTTCCGGTGTTGGAAACTTCTGTATTATGGCCTCTGGAAGTCATAGTAGTAATCCGATTTTGCCGAACCCCTATTTCCGCGGTCGATTGGGCTGGGAAAATTTCATCGACCTTTCAACCGTAGCGGAAAAAGTTCTGACCCACACCGCCAATTCCAATACAACCTATCGATATAAGAATCCCAACAATTCAAAAGAATTTTTCCTGATTGAAAGCAGACTGAGAACCGGACGCAATGAAGATGTGCCTGATGAGGGCCTGATTATCTGGCACGTGGATGAAGATGGCAGTAATGATGACGAACAGATGACCCCTTCAAAACATTATCTGGTGTCCGTCGAACAGGCCGATGGAAGGTTCGATCTCGAACATGGCACCAATGGCGGAGATAGCAGCGACTGCTTTGATACGAAACGCAATCTTTTCGACGAATCCACAAACCCGAATAGCGACTGGTGGAATGGAACGGCATCCGGATTGTATATCAAAGTGCTTTCGGATCCGGGCCCAACGGTTAAATTCAGTATTGCCCGGAAATATTCCGGAGGAACCGGAACCGAACTCAACCCCTATCGCATCTTAACCGTGAATGACCTGAAAGAACTGTCAACTACGTTTGAAGATTTCAATAAATATTTTATCCTGCTGAATGACCTGGATTTGGGTGGAGAAATCTTTACTCAAGCCGTCATTGCGGCGCAAGGCCAACCGTCGTTCAGTGGTCACTTTGATGGTAATGGCCATGTTTTGCGGAACCTGCGTATTCTCCCGGATTGCGACGATGAATCCAGTCATGATCTGTTGGGTTTGTTTGGCGTCCTGCGCTCTGGGGCCACCATTAAAAACCTTGGCGTTGATTCCATAAGAATTGAGGCCTGTGCCGGTTCGAGTTTCGTTGGCCCTCTGGTCGCACGTAATCAGGGTTCCGTGACCTCATGCTTCAGCAGTGGTTCTATCACGATGCCGGCTGGCGGATCCAGCCAGATTGGCGGCCTGGTTGGAGAAAACCTCGCAGGCAAAATTACCAGTTGTTACTCAATATGCAAAATCATTGTTCAGGATGGTTCTCAGGTCGGCGGCTTATGCGGCTATAATTCCGGATCGATTGCCCAGTGTTATGCGGCAAACACGCTGAATTCCATGGCGGATGAAACCGGTGGCTTGTGCGGCTTTAGTGAACCTGGCAAGATTAACAGCTCTTTCTGGGATGTCGAACTGAGCGGATTGGACATCAGTAGTGGCGGCATTGGACTGACCACCGACCAGATGAAACAGATCGCGACGTTTATCGAAGCGGGGTGGAATATCTCTGCCACCGATTTTAATACCATCTGGCTCCAGCCGATTTACGATTACCCCAAATTATCCTGGCAATCTCTGTTCCCGTTAGCCGTTGACGGCTTGCCTATCTGGTCTGCCCGGGTAGCCATGGGACGGCAATATGAATTCACCTTCGAGATCTATGGCGTCACCAGTGAAACCCAGCGATGGCGGGTCAGCGCGGACCATTGCAGCTGGATAAACGCCATCGAACCGGCTTCCGGCGTAACCACGGGACCGGGAGACGTAACCCAGGTGGTTATTCGAATCGACACAACCGGACTGGAAGCTGGGTATCATACCTGTTCTCTGGTGATTTCTGACATGGTTAATAACCATGTCATTCCCATGCAGATTTTTGTCTTTGACCCATTCGTCGATCTCGAGGATTTTGATCTGATGGTGCGTCATTGGAATGAAGTTGAGTGCGACGGAAAACCCTGTTATGTTACTGACTGGTTCCATGATGGCACAATTGACATTGTAGACCTCTTCCAGTTGGCGCAGAACTGGCTGACTTACGACATGAATATTGACTGCGATGACAATGGCCTGATTGATGAAATTGAAATTCAAGCCAACAGTGACCTGGACTGCAATGGCAACGGACTGCTCGACCTGTGCGAAATGAACTATGGCAAAGGGTACGACATCAACTACAACGGCAAACTCGACACCTGCGAATTTCCGGGAGCGCCGGTTGGCATGAAATTCTCCTATATCCCCGGCGGAACTTTCCTGATGGGCAACACCAATCCCAGCTGGCCGCTGGCCATTGAAAAACCCGATCACCTGGTGGCCCTGAAACCGTTCTATATTTCGCAAAATGAAATCACCAATTATCAGTATGTTCAGTACCTGACCGAAGCCCGGTCCGCGAACTTGATTAAAATCGTAAACGGCATTGTTTATGATCGTAAAGATGTCGATCGTGCCAGACCCTATTTCCGAACCAGCCTGGCCGATTCCGATAGCCAGATTGATTATATCGCCGGTAAATATGAAGTCACGACTCGTGACAATCTCCATATGGGCGATCATCCGGTTTCTTCCGTGTCATGGTATGGCGCTAAAGCGTTCTGCGATTTCTACGGGTATAAGCTGCCCACGGAAGCGCAATGGGAATTTTCAGCCCATGGCGGCTTCCTGATCAATCGTGCCGATTATCCGTGGGGCAACAATACCATCAACTGCTCGCTGGCTAATTATTACGGCCCGTGTAATCCTGCCAGTTTCTCCCAACCTCCTTATACGAACCCGGTTGGATTCTATGGCCCTCAGGGACTGTTTAAACTGAATGATATGACGGGCAACGTCTGGGAATGGTGCCGTGATTGGTTAGGGCCTTATACCTCCGATCAACAACAAGATCCCATTGGTCCGGAAAACGGAACTGAAAAAATAATCCGCGGCGGCAGCTGGGGTAGTTTGCCCGTTTATTGCCGCGTCACATACCGGGATGGCAGCCTGCCTGTATCTTGCAGCAACAGCACCGGTTTCCGGGTCATTATTGACCTGGAACCCTGACTTCCAATAACGATAACCGATTGATTGTAACGCCTGGGATAATGCTTGACAGATATTGTCCCAGGCATTATTTTTTCTATCTTAACAGGTAGGAGGGTGCCGCGGAAAAGATACCCCAAGGCTATGCCAGACAAGCAGAATACTAGCTCATAATTATAACTGATTTAACAAGTTACATCACATAAGTGAAAACCAGAATTCTAAAAATCAAAAAAGACTCAGATATCCCATTGGCCGTTGAATCCGCCGCCAAAGCGTTGATGGACGGCTCATTGGTTGCTTTTCCTACCGAAACCGTCTATGGCGTGGGCGCTTGCGCCAATCATCCTGATGCCCTGGCTGCACTTCGTCATTTAAAGGAAAGATCTGATGCCAAGCCATTCACATTACATATTGGACGGTCCGAAGATATCAGCCTTTATCTGCCGGAACGTAATCTCTACGAAAAATTTTTCTTTTCAAAAGTCTGGCCGGGGCCGGTAACGGTAATTTCCCATTTAACCCAATCTCAAATACAACATCTGACTACGGTTAAACCAGATTTAAATCCCGGCGAACTTTATTATCGGGATACGATTGGTATCCGTTATCCGGATGATCCCTTCTGTAAGTTGTTGCTTGGTTCTATTGACTGCCCGATAGTGGCATCCAGCGCGAATTTTGCCGGCAAGATTCCACCTGTCTCTGCCGGACAGGTAATGGAGGAATTAAATGGAAAAATCGATCTGATAATCGATAGCGGGGAAACTCGATATAAAGGACCGTCAACGATTGTTGACCTCAATGAGAATCAGATCAATGTCTTAAGGGAAGGAGTAGTTCCAGACAGTTATCTGAAAAAACTGCATCCAATGACAATTATCTTTGTTTGTACTGGTAATACCTGTCGCTCTCCTATGGCAGCAGGATTTGGGCGGTCCATCCTGGCGCAAAAAACTGGATGCCCTATTGACCAATTACCTCAAAAGGGATATAACATCATTTCAGCAGGTATCATGGCTTTTCCAGGAGCTCCAGCTACTAACGAAGCCATCAGGGCCTGCCAGACCGTTGGCATTGATATCAGTCAACATGAAGCATGCGTTTTAACTGTAGATTTAATTAGAAAAGCCAATCTCATTTTTGCCATGGATTTTCCACACTACCGGGCAATTATTGATTTGGAACCGCAGGCGAGAGATTATACAATGTTGCTCCTTGAGAATAAGGGAATTGCCGATCCTATCGGCCAGAGTTTTGATGTTTATCGACAATGTGCTATCCAGATAGCCGAAGGCGTTAGTCAACGGTTGGGGTAATGGATGCCACACCATAGAAAGGTTTATTTATGAAAGTTGCGATCGCCTGTGATCACAGAGGATATGAAGCCAAGGAACTTATCAAAGGATTGTTACGCAGGCTTGGACACGAAGTTATCGATTTCGGCGCCAATGAGTCGAAAAGTTGTGACTACCCGGATTATGCCATTCCCGCTTCGAAATCGGTAGCTTCCAAAGATACCGATCGGGGTATTCTAATTTGCGGCAGTGGGATCGGCATGTCTATTACCGCCAATAAAGTCAAAGGCGTCAGAGCCGCCCTTTGTCATGATGAATTAACGGCACAAATGTCTCGTAAGCATAACGATGCCAACGTATTATGCTTGCCTGCCATGCTAATGAATGATCCCCTGATCACCCGTATTGTCGAAACATGGCTTATGACCGAGTTCGAAGGTGGTCGCCATGAAAGACGGGTGGAAAAAATGATGGAAGCCGAACATGACTAATGTTTAGTCATCTGCAATGAATAGAAAGCCGCGGTTCCTGACTGCGGCTTTTTTATGGATCTCGTCCACCGGGTTACCGCTGCCTGCATCCCTGATTGGGACCCTTTTCAAACGTATCACGCGATTTGATCAGCGGATATTTTCCCCATGACTGCCAGCGGGATTTTTACATTTCCAAAGGGGGCGCTAATGGCAAAACCGGCGACTCGATCGTATATTTCTGCGATAAGCTCCTGGGCAATCTCCACACCGATCTTCAGACCATCCTGCCGGGTCTGAGCTAGTGACATACGCTCCAGCAGATTTTCTGGCACCACAACGCCCGGTACTTCATTGGCCATAAATTCGGCATTTTTAAAACTGGCAAAAGGCCAGATCCCTGCGATGATCGGGATATGGCCATCGGCAACACGATCCATAAAAGCGAATAACGACCGGGTGTCAAACACCGGCTGTGTAATGGCATATTCCGCGCCGGCTTTAACCTTCAATTTAAAGCGTTCTATCTCACGCTCCAGATCGGAAGCCACCGGATTGGCGCCAACGCCCAAAACCAGCGATAACGGCGGTTGAAACTCATTTCCACCAATATCGATCCCCCGGTTCAATCCACGCACCACATCCGTCAACCCGATCGCGTCCAGATCAAAAACGGCCGTAGCATCCGGATAATCGCCCAGTTTTGGCGGATCCCCGGTAATAAACAACATATTCCGTAATCCAATGGCCTGCGCCCCCAGCATATCAGACTGGATCCCGATAATATTTCGGTCCCGGCAGCAGACATGCAAAATCGTTTCCATTCCCACCTCTTGCTGAATCTGGATTGCGGTAATCATCGGCGAAATGCGTGAACTGGCGCGAGGACCATCCGGAATATTGATCGCGTCGACATCATGAGTATGACACAACCGGGCTTTTTCGAGAATGGAATCCAGATTCGCCCCTCGGGGTGGTGTCACTTCAACGGAAATCACTTTTTCACCCTTAGCCAGTTTGGCTGCGAATTTCGAACGATGCGCCAGCGGAACCGGATCCTGACCCACTGGACGATCTTTGGTCAGTTCACTCCCCCAATCTCGAATCGCCTTGATCGAAACACCCCCGGTCGCCTTATCAACCGAACGAACCGCCTTGATGATCTCGCGAATATGTTCCGGTGTTGTCCCGCAACAACCGCCAATGATCCGTACCCCCTTTTCCAGAAACCGTTTGGCAAATTCCGCCATATACTCCGGCGTACTCATGTAGATTTTACGCCCTTCCACTTCGCGCGGCAACCCGGCATTGGGCTGTAATGACAGCGGTTTGTCAGTAACCGGACGAATCAACTCCAGGCTGCTCAGCATCGTCGACGGCCCGACCGAACAATTCAATCCAACCGCCGCTACCGCCGGATGACACGCCACCATTCCCAGGGCATCCTGGATTTTCTGACCGTAGATTGTTTCTTGAAATTCATTCGTCACCAATTGCGCGACGGTCGCGATATCCCCCAACTCTGCGGCGGCATCCAGGGCCACCAGTATCTCTTGAGGATCACTGAAGGTCTCAAGCATCAACAGATCGATTCCCGATTCGATGAGCGTACGAATCTGACGCACAAAAGCGTTGAAGGCCTGGTCCCGCTCCAGGCGGCCAAATGGCGTCATGGGAACCCCCAACGGCCCTACGGATCCGGCCACTAACACCTTGTCGCGCCCGGCGGCTTCTTGGGCCAATTCTACGGCAGCTCGATTAATCTGCTCAACCTTGTCGGCCAGACCGAATTTCCCCAGCTTGAATTCGTTCGCCCCAAAACTATTGGTTTCAATCAAATCGCAGCCACAACGTATGTAACTTTCATGCACCTTACCCACCAGTTTGGGATTGACCAGATTCAGTTCATCGAAACAGGTATTCAGAAATGCGCCAGACTGATACAATAAGGTTCCCATCGCCCCATCGCCCAGTAACACCCGGCTGTTAAGTCTGTCAATAAATTCGTTCTTGTTCATTTTGGTTTTTTCTCTCTGTTACCGCCGAGCCTGATTCAAACCGGATCAAATCATCCCCGTTCGAATCCCATATAGTCCATAAAAATATTCTGAAATCCCACTCCCCCCGCCAGTTCAACATACATCATTTCCTCCGCCAGTTCAACAATCCGGGATAAGGAATCCCGATTGGCCAATACGATCGCCGCGCCGCGCCCTGCGGCATTCCCCACCGGTGCAAATTGATCCAATTCGATATCTGGCAACAATCCAATTGCCCGGGCGCTCGCCGGATCGATATAGTTGCCAAAAGCGCCCGCAAGATAAACCCTGTCCAGATTGTCAATTGCAGCGTCAACGGTTTTCAACAACACATCGATGCCGGCACGAATGGCTGCTTTGGCCAATTGGGTTTCACGGATATCCCGCTGAGTAATCAGGATGGGTTCACCACTGGCGCTTTCCGTGGCATCCGCTAATATTAACGCGGGTTGTCCGTCACGATGGATGAGCCTTGATTTAAAGCCGCTTGGGATTGATTTGGGCCATTCATGAGACTCAAGCATACGGCCGCTGGCATCGATCATCCCCACCCGCAGCATTTCAGCCACAATATCGATCAGACCGCTGCCACAAATCCCTTTGGGAGACACTCTGCCAATAGTCCGCATTTGGATATTATCTTCGAAACGAACCCGTTCAATGGCGCCAGTTGCCCCCCGCATGCCATGCCGGATTCGCGCCCCTTCAAATGCGGGCCCGGCCGCGGTGCTGCATGTCAGAATTCGCCCGCGTCCGGCCAGAACAATCTCGCCATTGGTGCCAATATCAATGGCCAGCGTTAAAGGACCCAGTTTTTTTAAATTCGTTGTCAATGCCACAGCCACGGTATCCCCCCCCACATGGCCGGCTACCCCGGGCAGTATGACCACTTTGCCATGAGGATTGATTTGAATCTGCAAATGATCGGCATCGCAGATAATCGAACTCGTGAAACCGGCTACATAAGGAGCCTGACCGATCTGATGAACCGCCGCGTTCCAGAATATATGCTGCATCGTGGCGTTGCCGGCGGCGGTAAGGGCATAGACCTGATGATGTTCTATGTTGCATTCCCGGCACAACTTCCCGATTAAACGGTTGGTTGCATCGATAATGGCTTGATGCATCTGTTCCAGTCCGTCCAGATAGTCGCGGGTATAGTCGATTCGGCTGATCACATCGTCGCCATAAACCCGTTGTGGATTCGTATCGCTGGCAGTCGCCAGAATCCCGCCGTTGCTTAAATCAATCAATGCGGCGGCCAGCGTTGTCGTCCCAATATCCAGGGCGATTCCATATAACGACCCGGTAGTGTCACCCGGTTCGACCGCGATAATCATATCATTGCAGACAACTGCCGTTATCATCCAATCCGCATCCCGGCATATCAACGGCATGCTCCGTAACGCTTCTGGCTGAAACGATATCGGTCGATTCAACAACCGGGACAGTGTGTCCTCTATCCGTCTGGCATCGCTCCTTAAATCGTCGAGATCCGGCGGCGTTACTTGAAATTCAAGCTTTTGCACCATAGGCGCTATGGAGATACCCTCCAAATGAAAATCCGCCAGGATCTGATTACGGATTGAATCTTTTCTCAATAATTCAATTTCTAAATCATGACTGACATGATATTGGCATGCCTTGACAATACTTTCCGGTTCAATGATCCGGACCAGACATTTCCCACAGGTTCCCGCACCGCCGCAGGGCATTTCAAGACCATATCCCGAGTTTCTTAATACCTCAGCAATCGTCTGGCCCGGTTCTGCGGTTATTTCAATTTGTTCTGGATAAATGACGAGTTTTATCGATTTCATAACTTCGAAATGGGCGCTTCAATGCCCCATCAGCCATATAAGCCATATCTATTTAAACTATAGAGAGTTACAAACAGCCACACAATTGCATTGATTATATCCCGAATCGAACCGAAAACAAGCTAATCTCAGTTTTTTTGTTTTGCATAAAAAAATCGCATGCTATCTGGAGGTCGGGGATTGAGGGAAAGCCAGATAGCATGCATCAAGCCCGGTTTTCTTATTGTTACATATATCATATCGACCCTGATGAAATATATCAATACAGGGAATCCCTTAATCTTGCTACCGAAAAACCTGTATAAATACAAACTCTTTTTATGACCCATCACACTATATATGATGGCTGGACCATCAATGATGCGATTTACCACAAAATACTATAAATTAATGACTTAAAAAACACAACCCGACATTCACACTCTTGAGCAACATATATTTAAACAGATATTTTATAAATGCCGTTCTTATCTCAAAACCGGAATTAAGGCTCTTTCTCCCCGTACCCTCTTAAAATTCCAGCGTTGTCAAGCCTTCGCTAATTGCATACTTTGTCAAATCTGCCACATTGAATATGTTCAATTTATTCATAATTTGGCGTCGAGTCGACTCGATTGTCTTTACGCTGACATGGAGGTGCAACGCGATTTCTTTCGTGGATTTTCCTTCCGCAATCAACTGAAGGACTTCCCGTTCGCGTGGAGACAAGACGGATGCGGGTACTGCTTCTCCACCTGCTTGGCCGGTAATATAATCTTCCGCCACAATACCGGTAATCTTTGAACTTAAATATACTTCCCCCGCCATTGCTGCGCCGATAGCAAGCAGCAAATCATTATGAACAGTTGCTTTAGAAATATATCCTGAAACTCCGGCCTTCAGCATATCAACTACAAACCGTTTATTATGATGCATGGATAAAGCAATAATCCGGATGGCGGGATGCTTATCTTTAATCTGCCGGGTAGCTTCCAAACCATTTAAATCCGGCATCGTAATGTCCATGATCACAATATGCGGTCTTAATTCATCCACCATTGATACGGCCTCGCGGCCATTCCCCGCCTCACCAATAACCTCCAGGTCCGGCCTGGTTTCTATGATCGCTTTTAATCCGCATCGTACGATTTCATGGTCGTCGGCTAATAATATCTTCGTTCCCATGATATTAATCCTGAATTAATGTAAATCTGAGGTACGTTTTTCTGCCTGGCCATAAACGGCCCGTTCCTCAAGCTTATCAGTATATCCTTTTAACGGGGCTCTGACAATAACTTTTGTCCCTTCTCCCGGATTTGATTTGATAACGATATTACCCTTCACCTGCTCCAAACGTTCCCGGATATCGAATAAGCCAAATCCGCTGCCTAATTCTGGATTGACATTCCGATCATACCCCCCAAATCCAATACCGTCATCCTCAACAATTAATTCAATCTGATGCCCAACACGCTGAATCACAATACGCACTCGATGGGCCCGGGCGTGCTTCACTACGTTATTTAGCAATTCCCTGGCGGCTCGGAATAAGATCAATCGGACTTCATCACTTAACGGTTTGGGATTCCCGTCATCACAGATGTCAACCGGCAATTTATGCTTCTTCTCGATATGATCAGCCACCCAGGCGCTTACTGCCGCTTCGAATCCCATCTCATACAGAATCGGATAACTCAACTCATGAGTTAATCGATGAACGTTATCCAGCGTTTCATGAATCAGATCCGCGACTTCTTGTAATGCCTTGCGATCTTTCCCCACTAAAGGTTTGTCTTGTAATAAGTCCACCTTCATTTTGGCAAAGACCAGTGTCTGAGAGATTCGGTCATGGAGTTCTACCGCAATCTGGCGGCGCTCACGCTCTTCCGATAGTGACAATTTTGTTGATAACTTTTTCAGTTGAGACTGATAATCCAGCAACTGCTTTTCGACTGTTTTGCGATCTGTTATATCTCGAATAGAAGCTACGATTCCACAAACCTCACCGCTCTGATCGGTCAACGGGAACATCGATTCGCTCACAAAACGTTTCCCTGCATGTGGCAATGTCAAGGGCCGCTCATATTGAATAAATTTACCCTTTAAACACAAATCCAGATTGGGTTTCATATTTTTGTCGAAAAACCCCTCCTCCAGGGTCTCTCCGGCCCGGTTACCGATCACCGCTTCCTTGCGTAAATTAAAATAACGCAGGAACGCCTGATTGGCGATCAGGAAACGATAATCCTGATCCAGCGCGATCAGCATATCTTCCGTACTCTCGACCGTGTTCTCATAATTGCGCAACATCTTTTCGGCTTTTTTGCGTTCCGATATATCGGTGATCGTTCCCAGATATCCGGTCACAAGGCCCTTTTTGTCTTTTTCCGCGACCAGATGACAATTAACCCAGATTTCTTGATTGGGCAGATCGCAAAGCCGGAATTCCATACTGAATGCCTTTTCTCCCTGGACAAAGGCCCTCCAGTTTTTCTGTACCTCGTCCCGGTCTGGTTCACAAACGGTATCGATCCAGTACTTCTCCCACGCAACCTCCTGATCCAGTCCGGTAATCGCCTTCCAGCGTTCATTGAAATAAATATAATGACCGGTGGGATCTACCCGGAATATGCCCACTGGCGAAATTCGCGCCATTGATTCATAGCGGCCCTCACTGTCATATAAGGCATTTTCGATCCGCTTTGCCAATGTGATATCCTGGGCCGACAGAATCAATCCGGCAGGATTGCCATAGATATCCTCTCGCAGCGAATAGCGGCATAACAGGACACATTCGCCGCGTTCTTGTGTCAGGATGCTATGCTCCAATTCCAGTTGACATTCCTGATTCTCATGCCCCAATCGATCGAATATCGATTCCACCAGGGTTCGTTTCTCGGAAACAACATAAGTCTTGATCCAGTGTCGGCCAATGATCGCCTCCTCCTCTTCTCCCAGGATTTCCAGCGCCTTCTGGTTTACTTTTTGTATTAAACCTTCCGATGATAATGTAATAACAATTGCCTCAGACACATCCATCAGTTTCTGATTGTCTTTATTCGCCTGTAAATATTGATGACGCAATTGTTTGATTGACTGGATTAAATTGGTATAATTGTTCCGGAAATGCCTGGTATAAGACCTGCTGCGAATCAAAACCTTCGTTTGGTTTAGTATTGATTTCTTATCTTCACCGCTCGCAACAATATCGGCGCCGGCCTCAATCAAACTGGCGGGATAACCTGCGGGTATTTCTGACCATATTATTAAAAGCGGGATAATCCTTGTATGCCGATGATATTTTAACATACGGCAGATATCGAATGCTTGATTGGCATAAGCCCGCCCATCCAATACGATTAAATCTGGTTCAAGGGCAACAATGTGATTGACCGTTAATTCAGTCCAGTTAACAGTATCCAGAATATCAAATCCTATTTCCCGAGCAATGGAAGCACATTCCTCCTCAAACTTGCCCGATAAACAGCTGATAGGCAATAGGCTTGTCATAATCCATTTATCCCCGATAGTCTGATTTCCAAATCCGCATTGACCGCATTCGAAACCAATATGAACACAGATCAATCACGTAAATACTGGCTATACTATACTTGATAAACTATTACTTATTTGCCACAACCATCTCTGCGATCAGCAAAACCACCAACTCTGATTTTCAATAAAAATTTGTTCTTTAACCTAAAACTATATGTCACTGTAATAAATTTCATTTGCTGATGCAACAGAAAAAAACAAAATATAAGTTTTATTTCTAGCTATATTGGCCGGATTAAATAATTTATTGAAAAATATTGGCTTTTTTTCCAGATCCATTAGAATGGACATTACAATGTTTAATTTTCAATTAGATGCGATTTATCGTTTTTTGCCCACTTAATCCTGCTGAATACTACAATTTGTTAGTTTGGCTTAATCTGATATGACTGATATATTACACAAAATATTACTTACCAAACAACAGGAACTTCATAACCAAAAATTAGAAGTTTCTCAGGACTCTCTTGTTAACATCATTCACAATCAAAGCAAAACAAAAGACTTCTTGGCCAGTCTAACGAAATCGAATCGTCGGGGTATTAATGTGATCTCTGAAATTAAAAAAGCCTCGCCTTCGGCGGGTTTAATTCGTCCGGATTTCGATCCGGTTGCCATTGCCCGCGTCTATTTGCATGCAGGGGCCGACGCGATCAGCATCCTTACGGACGAACCATATTTCCAGGGTAAACTGGAATACCTTAGTCAGGTAAGATCAGCCGTCGATACCCCCCTTTTACGCAAAGATTTTATCATCGATCCTTATCAGATTTATCAGGCGCGCGCGGCTGGAGCCGATGCCGTCTTATTGATTGCTGAGGCTTTTGACCAGTACCAGCCCTTGGAAGACCTGTTTTTGCTCGCCGCCGATATGGATCTGGCGGTCCTGTTCGAGATTCATGACCTCCAATCTACTGCCATCGTGGATCGATTATTGAAAATCTCTGCCCCAAAACAGCCTCACTGGCTACTTGGTATTAATAATCGAAATCTGAAAACCATGACTGTTAATCTTGGCCATTCTATCAATGTGGCTAAAAAGTATCTCGGGATCATTCCTTTAGTCAGTGAAAGCGGTATCAAAACCCGGCAGGATGTCGAATTGCTGATTGACCATGGCTTCAATGCCGTTCTTATTGGCGAAACGCTCATGCGTCAAACAGACATTACCGCGGAATTCAACCAACTTTTCTCTCCAATGCCCTGAATACCCCCTCCCTTTCCGTCTCCCATTTCTCCCTTTTACACCCCTAAGCCAAAGCAATAAATCATTTAACTAATTGATAATAATACAGTTATGAAACACTTAAATATTTTACATAAAAATCGCTGAAAATTTAAGTTTTTGCGTTTGGAGTTTCAGCAAAATCAGCTAATCTGAATTAGATGCTCTTTGATATTTGCATAGCTTCGGATTAATTATGTATGCTGAGCGAATCATGTCGTTTTTGGATCGCTTTTCCTTTCCACACGCTATAACTACTTAACAGATTATCGATTAAATAGTTACGTATTTTTTCGTCTTTTAAACCTGTTGCTCATGTTGATTTCCATCAACATTGCCTCACAAAGGCATTTGTCGACATGTTCGAATATTTGCCAGTCCCACTTATGCTAAAGCATTGTATTTGACTGCCTTAGACCGCGAAGTCAATATTTATTCCAACTGGCACATCTTTTGCAAAAAATATAATCCATAGCTATTATACCGTTGGAGGAGAGCGTAAGCCTCTGGCAAAAAATTGAATATAAACCATTTATGCCTGGGAGCAAGAAAATGGACGAAACGACATTCCAAAAGAAGTTAAATGATCTGGTCAAAGAAATTGGCTCTCTGCCCCCTTCCCAGAGAAAAAAACTCGAACAATTGGCCGAAGAAACCAAAGAAAGACATAACCAGCTGAAAAAAAGCGTGTCCTCTTTGCAGGATTCTCTGGATTATTTGCGGCTTAGTATTAAATATCTCCTGTTCGATCTGGAAGCGACCCGCCGCGAAAATTCCTATCTTCGAAAAATGCTGGAAGAATCGGATAACAATAAATAAACCTTACTGCTAATTACTTTTTCTCGCGTAACTTAATCCCGCGATCGATGATCTGCGGGATTTTTTTATGCGCTTCACCGATCAATATCAATGTAAAATTTAAAATTTTACATGGTTCAACTTTTTTTATTGATTCTTGTAACACTATAATCAATTGCAAAGCTGGAAAATCGGCCCGGATTAAAGTCTCTTTCCTTATTGTTTCGATATGATAAATGAGTTTTCTCCCCTCCGGAAAACATCGCGATAACCAAAGTTATCCCGATGTTTTCTTTTTTATCATAACTCGATGAAAACATCACGCCCACACCAAGCCCATCGGTTTCTTATTCAAATTCCTCCCGAATGGCTGGCCAATCCTTTTCAGATTGCATTTCACAGCTCCCTTAAAAAAAAGAAAACGCCCACCCAATCTTGTTGAGTCGACGTTTTCTTTTCGTTTTTTTAGTCAGTCTTAGTAACGACGCTGACCGCCGCCGCCACCGCCACGACGTGGCCCGCGACTGTTGTTTTCTTCACGGGGTCGGGCTTCGTTCACTTTTAAAGTGCGGCCACCAATATCTTTTCCATTGATGGCTTCAATAGCCTTTTCAGCGTCTTCACTTGATTCCATTTCAACAAAAGCGAATCCTTTACTGCGACCACTGTCACGATCAGTAATGATACGTACGCTCTTGACCGGACCAAACTCACCGAACATGTCTTCCAGATCTTGCTGAGTGGTCTTGAAATTCAGATTGCCAACATAAATGTTACTCATAACGGGTGAAACCTCCAGCACTTACGGAAAGTGCAAAATCGAAATAAAACCAGGAATCTGCCGAACAACAGGCATTTTCCAATAAATTACAACTCACGAATTAATGTGACGCTGTTTATACACGTATTAACTTGGATAGCCGGAAATCCTGTCGTTCGTAAACCCGTTTTCGTAACAGCCGATATAGGTCTCACATAAATACACTGAAATTCTTCGTGTATTGCTAAAAAACAAGATACTCAAGCACACTTATTTTAAACCTATTTATCGTAAAAAGACAACTATAATTTTAATTAATTTTATTAAAGCAGTGATTAACCTGTCGACTAAATAACATTAACTCTTTATCCATCAAGTACTTAAAATACACTTAAGGAGATCTTCGCAATTCGCCGCCAACCGGGCCGCCCCCCCCTTGATTAATTCATTTTTAGGACGAAATCCCCATAATACCCCGATCGGTACCATCTCTGCGGCCAGTGCGGTCTCCATATCCATAGCGCTGTCCCCCACAAAAACCATCCGATCAGGCCTGACCCCAAGAGCGGCGGCAATCCCAAGGGCACTGCCGGGATCGGGTTTCAATGCCCTCCCGTCTTGATGCCCGCAAACCAGGTCAAACCCTTGATCACCAAAATAATAATCCACCAGATAACAGGTTAAATCATGCGGTTTATTTGAAAGCACCGCCAGTTTCAATCCAGATGCCTTTAATGACTTCAATATTTCAATAACACCGGGATAAGGCCGGGTATGAACAGTACAAAACCGGCGATAATGCTCTTTTTGCATCGTTAACGCCTGCTCAAATACCTCCTGACGGTCTGGGGGCAAACTGCGTTCTACCAGCTTCCTGACGCCATTTCCCACCCTGAATCGGTATGAATCAATAGAATGTCCGGAAAAACCTAAGGATTCCAGAACCCGGTTGACACTCTCACCCAGGTCCGCCAGGGTATCCAGCAAAGTGCCATCCAGGTCGAACAGGACGGCTTCATACGACAGTTTATGATGCGACATGATCTTCTTTCTGGCGACTCAATCGCTTATGGTTTTATTTGAAATTCAGATTGTCAAACTCAACTTTAATGACAGATTAATTGTCATTTAGGGTCTTGCGAGTGAAATCTTGCGCAAAATGGCAAAGAAATCTCAGCAGGGAGGCGGATGCCACTGTGACCCTGTTTGGTTCCGGCACTGCCGGTTTAGGGTCTTGCGAGTGAAATCTTGCGCAAAATGGCAAAGAAATCTCAGCAGGGAGGCGGATGCCGCTGTGACCCTGTTTGGTTCCGGCACTGCCGGTTTAGGGTCCGTATATAAATAAATGCTGCATTTATCGCACAGATTGTCGTCAGATTCAGTCGCGCCGAGTGAGCGAAACCGCAGGCAGTGCTAATCGATATCGAGGATTTCGCGATTGAGAAGCGGATGAAGATGGCGGCAAGCCGGAATGAAAAATGAAGGGGTTATTTATTTACGGTCCCTTAGCAATAAAAACACATAAGGATTGATGCGGCTTGAGCGTGGTTTCCAACCGGCCGGTATTGATATCATATTTCTTATCATCGAAAATCCCCACGGCTTCTTTAACGATGCCTAATTCCGGTACTTCTTGTGGCGTGAGTGCAAAAGTTGCCTCTTTTTCATCCCAGTTGAATAACGCCAGATAGATCCGGTCCGACTCTCTGCGAACCCACCGGGTGGGCAGGTTCGTTTTCTCCAGATCAAGAGGGATGCCGGCATGACCCCCGCCGTGGCGCAATGTCCGGGCGACCAGATCGCGGCCGGCATCAGTGATTCCAGCCGGATGATCCGACCAGATAACCGGTCCGCCGGTTATCACGGTATAGGCGCACCAGGTCCTCGCTTCATCCAGGCTGAATCCCGGGGCCGCTACATCCACTGCCAGGGGCTCCTCAAAGCCCTTTTTCCACAAATCCGGTCCGCGCACGACCAGAAAATCCTGATCGCATAACCACAGATTGCCATGCATCCAGAACCGGACGGCATTACGTCGCACAATGGTATCCCGCAACCATCCCCAACTGGCTTTGATATCCATCCCCACTCGCGAGGCATCCACTAATCCGGCACAGGGCGCTGTGACCGTACCACAGGCCAGCCAGAACGCATCCTCACCCATCGCCTGACGGATCGCCTGCATAAATTCACGCATCACGCGTTCCGGAGCATATTTGGAATATTTGTAATCGCGATTCCCTTTATAGACATCAAAGAGAAAATCAGTCTTAAAATATCGGAATCCCATCTCCCTCAATTCATGAAGCTGACGACAAATTCGATCACGCAACCCAGGATCCGATGGATCGATCAGTACCCGCAGTTTTGCCAGACCATCGGATTCGTTTGGGGGATAGTCCCGCAAATTAAGTTCATGGGTTAATTCCGGCGACATCCAGAACGGCGCCAGCCAGATACCCGGCGCTAACCCGGCCTGGTTGACGCTATCGGTCCAGGCCTTGCCGCCCGCCGGCCATTTCTCCTTGATAAACGTCCAGTCTCCATAGGCGTTTTTCCAGCCATTATCCAATACAAAATAGGTCATCGCCTCCCGCGCCGGTTCCCAGGCGCTCAGATCCTTCAGGGCCTGGCCCATCGTCTCCGCGTTAATATCCCCTTTGTAATACTCCCAGCTGTTATAGCCGTGTATCTTTTTGACGTTCGCCAGGTCAAAATGCGGGCGATAACAGGCGCCATAGGCCAGCAATCCATCCACCAGGTTGAATTGCCCGGTAAGAATCATCCGGTCGAAGACCACCTCTTCACCCGGACCGATCATAAACGGCTTGCCGAATAAATCGATAAACACGCGCAGTTCGTTGGCATTGCCGTGAGTCGAGATTGTCCCCGGCCAGTCTTGCGGAGGCGCGAATCCGATCGTCCAGGCCTGAGGGTAATCCGGGCTGAATATCGAACTGATATATTTCCCACTACGCATATTTTCACCGATTTCCTGATGACCCGGCATCTCATCCCACATACTGTAGGAATCCGTAAATATCCGCAGATCTGGAACCGGCTTACCATTTAAAATCCCATCGAGATTCCCCAGCAGATAAATCAAACTGTTCAGCGGATGCGGTTTATCCGCGCTGTTTTTGATTTTTACCTGTAAGCTCAACCAATGCTTTTCGTATTGCCCAAAACAGGTTTCGATCTCAAACGTTTTCAGCTTGCTGCGAACGATCAGATGATCGGCGGCGCCCTGAACCTCTCCTTGCCGAAGTACTTCTTCCCCATTCACGGCCAAACGGGCGCCGGTAATCTTTTCATTTCCGGCGTAAATATCATACACCCCGGCCTGGGGATAAAAACTCAACACCTGGCTGCCATCCGCCGCTTTAAGTTCGATCGGTTGATCGCCCTCCCGCAACTTGTCGACTTCCGCCCGGTCTTTCAAATTCAGGTAATTGATCTGTTCCGCCTCGCGAATGCGGGCGATTAAATCTTTGTCATTCGTTTCAATCCTGGCCTCTACCCAATCGGCATGATCGTAACTGATCCGGTCATCCGTCCCCTCGCAAATCAAACGCAATTCATTGACATTGCTGATATCCAGTTCAACCTTCTTCGGAGGATCCCCCCCCTTCATGACATCGCTGTTAAATACCTCTTTGCCATCAGCCACTACCTTGAATATGACGGTTCCCAGTTTGTTCGTTTCATCATCAATACCGACCAGCGCCGAAAATCTTTTTGCCGCGCCACCCAATCGATACACGATCTCACCGTTGGCATGAGTTCCCAAACCTCGTTTATAGGTCACCCCACCCAAACGCAACGGATTACCATCGATGGAAAGATCATTGACCGTAATTCGGTAGCCCTGGGTAAAAGATTCCGCATAGTTCGTCGTTAAATAAAATTCCCTCCCCCAACTAAACGGTGCCAGACACAGGATGGCGATAACGATTTCAAATACGCTCGTTTTCATAAAACTCGATTCGTCTCAATTTTTCTTTATGGATTCACTGCAAAATTATTATCCCCCGCCATCATGATGGACTGAAGAGACAAACGGTTGTATGCTAGTATTTATTACCCTGTTTTTCAAGACAATGCCGGGATTATCTGACAAGATTCTCCGATATCACGGAATCACCAGCGATAATCCTTCCTGTATATCCTCAGGACTCGATAATTGATAGCGATTGGCCTCATAAATCTTCTGCCACTGGTTGCCATCTCCCAGAAATAAATCGGCAATCTTATAGAGGGTATCACCCGCGCCCACAATAAAAAAATCGGGCCGGCTCAACGGCACAAGGACGATACCCCCTCCGCCCTTTCCGGGATTAACCGGCAGATACAATCTTTCTCCCACCGGGATTGCTGATGGCGAAGTCAGCCGGGAATGATTTTCATTAAAAATAATCTGCCAGTAACTCCCTGTGCCATAATACTTTGTCGATATTGAGGTCAGGGTCTCTCCTGGTTGGACGATATGAACCATCCTGCCCCAGTGGATAGCAGGTTCAAGTACTCGTGGCGCCTTCCCGGAAACCTTGCTCCGCTGGACGATTGGGATCTCATCGGAATTGGCCTGTCTCGATTTCCAATGTCGCTTGTCAGGAATCAAACTGTTCAATTGCCGGGGACTGGCATCAGAAAGCGTTTTCTGCTCAGGTGACTGAACAGAGTCTACCCCGGATTGTTGGGATTCATTTTGGCTTGGCCCGTCTTGTGAACGGTAAACACGATCTCCTGATCCCGATTTAACAGTATGACATCCGGAAATGATTATTATAATCATCAATAGGGCTGCCCACCCTGTCGCTTGTCGGCATTTTTTCCTTCTCAGGCTCATGGTCTCAATACTTCCGATGATCTTCTCAGGCACGATTAAACCTCCGCTATTTCTAGGCGCCGGTTATGATGGACACTTGCCTGTCATCTGAATTTACCTTACTCTGTTATTATACCTGCTTGGGAGAAATTTTCAAATCCTCATGCATTGCAGGATTCTTCAAAGCCGGCTTCCGGGACCTTGCAACCGGCCTTTAACCACGGCAATAAACCGCTGAAGATATATATAATACTCAATCCAGCGAGGGTTAATTGCAATTTCCAAAACAGTAACAGGGTAATAATAACAGCTAATACTATATACTCAAAGGGTTTACGTCCTTTTATCGCCTTATTGACCAGATGGGTATACGGCACCCGGCTGACCATCAGCAACCCCATTCCCAATGTCATCCACGGTAACAGGTAAATAATGATATTCGAACCGATTCGTGCCGCCGTTCGCCCCATCTCCACTTGAATTTCCGGGACGATATCGCTGTATAATAATACCATTGAAACAATCAGCGCCGCCGCCGCAGGCGAAGGCAATCCATGAAAATGACGATGAGCCGATTCCGGCAGCGAGTTCTCAACATTAAACCTCGCCAGCCGTAACGCCGCGCAACAGACATACATTGCGGCCATCAACCAGAACAACTTGCCCGATAATGTCCCGAATAACGGGTTAATGTGACCGATGATATCTGCCAGTTCGGACTCTACTACCTTCAGCATCAAAAATGCCGGCGCTATTCCAAACGTTATAAAATCAGACATCGAGTCGAGTTGACCACCAAATTCACTGGCCAGTCCCGCACGGCGCGCCACAAATCCATCCAGGGAATCCGCCACCATGCCGATAACTATCATCCATGCCGCCAACGCAAAAAAACTGATATGGATCGTCCCATGCAGCATGGGCATTCGCTCCAAACCGCCTCGAGCCGCGTAATGGATGGAGGCAAACCCGCAGACCGCGTTCATCAGCGTTATCAGGGTGGGCAAGACCGCAACATTATTTAATTTCTTTTTCTTAAACAAGTTACATTCTCTTGGCGATTTATTTCTTCTTTAGCGTAAAGATCACTTTTTCTATAATACCACATAATTCCAATCACCGCCATAAATTATAAACTGATTACCGAAATCTCAATGGTTTCTTTCAACTGTACTTTTCCAGTTAAATTTTCTTCCTGCTTACGGTACATTTTTTGTAAATGTTCATTTATCCCTTTGCTTTCATCAAGCCAAATCGGATGGCAAAATTCAAAATAAATCAAAAAAATTAACTTTAAATGCACAAAAAACTTGCCTGGTAAGCCCAAATCGCCCTTTATACCCTTCAAATGCTATTGCATTCCCCATAAAAGCCGCTATAATATTCCGTTTATCGAAAATTGGATTTTGTGGATCCTGTTATAACTAATTTGATTTTTTCTGGAGCGGCCGATGCAAGTTCAGGAAATGACTATCACCGAATTGCTGACTAATAACATTCCGTTGTCAAACGAAGAGTTCGACCTGCTGATTAACAAAGTGCGCAGTAACGCAATCGAACAGGAAGCTTTTTCCCAGTATCTCAACGATACCATCACTGCCCGGGGCGCTGATCTGGAAAGCGACCCGTCGATGGCGATGAAAATCGGCCAGGGGTTTTTTGCCCTGTGCCAGTGGCGACAGGCGGCCACCTGGCTGGATAAAGCCGGCAACACCTCTACCGCCCTGACCTTAAAAGGACGCACCCTTGAAAAAGCCAACTTGTTCGCCGAAGCGATCCAGGCCTTTGAAACCGCCGAAGAAAAAGGCGCCGACAGCTTCGATACTGCCATGACGATTGTCAATTGCCTGCGTCAGTCAGGCCGTCTCGAAGAAGCCGCTGAAAAACTCAAACGGGTTTCACGGGTTGGCGAGTTCCGTGCGGAATATCATTATCAACTGGCTCGTATCCAGGATGACAATGGCGAACATACCCACGCGATCCAGACCCTCAAAAAGACCATTGTACTCGACTCGAACCATACCGAAGCCCTCTTCCACCTGGCCTATATCAGTTCGCTTTATGGCAGTGAAGAGGAAGCGATCGAATATTATATCCAGTGTATCGGCAATTCACCCAGCGCTCCCATTAATGCCCTGCTCAACCTGTCGGTGCTCTATGAAGATTGCGGCGAATTCTATAAAGCCAGCGAGTGCGTCGCTCAAGTCCTCAAAGCGTTCCCCAACCATCCGCGCGCGAATATGTTCATGAAAGACCTCCAATCCAGCATGACCATGTTCTACGATGAAGATCAGGAACGCAGAACGGATCATCGCAACAAAGTGATGGAAATACCCATTTCCGACTTCGAACTGTCTGTCCGCTCGCGCAACTGCCTCAAAAAAATGAATATCCGCACGCTTGGAGACCTCCTGAAAGTGACTGAAGCCGAATTGCTTGCTTACAAAAACTTCGGCGAAACCAGCCTGTTGGAAATCAAACAGATTCTCAGCACCAAAGGCCTGCGACTGGGTCAGATGCTCGAAGACAACAAAAAAGGCGCCGCCAAAAAACAGGCCGCCAATATCCAGAAAGCCGATCAGGAATTGCTCGACAAACCGATCGATTCCCTCGAACTGTCCGTGCGGTCGCGCAAATGCCTCGAACGCCTCAACGTGATTTCTATCCGTGATTTATGCAATTGTACCGAAGCCGAACTGCTCGGATGCAAAAACTTTGGCCAGACCAGTCTGGTCGAAGTCCAGCAGAAACTGGGGCAGAAAAACCTCTCTTTGCGTAAACTGGATGACTGATCCGATAAAATCCCCAAACCCGGCATGAACCGTTTCTGCCGGGTTTTCTTTTTTCCGCGCAATCTTGGAACACCACCGGCGTGAACGTTAAATTTATCGAAAACCTCTCGGATCGATCCGCCTCTTATCTTCATGCCATTCTAGGCATGATCGCCTTAACGGTTTGGGCGCTCGGTTGCGAGTTCAAATCCGGCGAATCCTCTCACGCGCCCACCCAATCCGATATCAAATCCCAACCCCGCTCCAATGTCAGGGTCCTGTTGCAGGAAAACCGACACGAGATCATTCTGGGCTGCGACCAGCCCTCCGCTCTGACGGTCCCGCTGAAATCAGCCAATCCCGTTACGGCGATTTTCGATCCGGAAAAAAATTCCCAGCTTTACTCCCTCCTGCCCGGGGTCAGCTACCAGATGTCGCGCCAATACGGCGCCTGGACCATGACTCGACTGGACAATAAAGAATGGCAGGTATTCAGCGTCGCCAGACTGGAATTACGTCCTGGTCCCAATCAGGCCGTGTCACTCAAAACGAATGCTGAATCAACCGGCACGGCTCTGTATCGAGGCACAATTCAATTAACCCCCACGGATAGTTCGTTATTCCATATTATTAATGATCTGGATATCGAAGACTATTTACTGGGAGTGGTCGGCTCCGAAGCCTACAGTCACTGGGAAATCGCCGCCTTGCGCGCCCAGTGCGTCGCTTCGCGCACCTATGCCCTTTACTGGTTGAATCTTCGTGACAAAACCAGCCTTTATGATGTCCGGGCCACTCAGGCCAGCCAGATGTACAAAGGCATCGGCGCCGAAAATGCCCGGATCGCCCAGGTCACCCAAGATACAACTGGAATCGTGCTGGCTTATGGACCTGCGGGCAAAGAAAAACTCTTCCCGGCCTATTACAGCGCGATTTGTGGCGGCCATACCCAGAATGCCCGCCAGGTTTTCGGCGATTCTCTCAAACCGCTTTCCGGGGTGTCCTGTCCGTATTGTGAAAAAATTGCCCCGCAAGACTTATTCACCTGGAAGGATGTTCGTATTCCCAAGCAAAAAGTTGCCGAACTCCTCATCGACAATTACCCGTTCCTCCAGGACCTGATCAAAATCGTAAATATTCAGATTGCCGCCGCCAACGAACAAGGCCGGATCCAGTCTTTCAACCTGACCGGTCTGGAAGGCCGGACCATGCGGCTTCGGGCCGAAGATTTAAGACTCACCGTCGACCCAACCGGCCGGGCCGTTCAGAGCTGCTGGTTCAACTTTCAAGACCTGGGCGACTCCTGGGGATTCACCAACGGACGCGGCTGGGGCCATGGTGTCGGGATGTGCCAGTGGGGCGCTCAGCAAATGGCCCTCCAGGGATCCAATTCGGTTGACATCCTTAAACACTATTACCCCGGAGCTATCCTGGTCCGGGCCTACTGAAAAAAATCAGATTACTTCAAACGAATTTCTGATATGATTCCGTGTGAATTTTTCATCCACCGCAACCATTTTTATTCATCGCTTATCTTTAACTTCAACATGTTTCAGTTTCAACTCATTCACCAGGATCCAATCTCTGCCGCCCGTTGCGGCCAACTGATAACTCCCCACGGTACTGTCCAGACTCCCGTCTTCATGCCCGTCGGTACCCGCGGCTCGGTTAAAGGCGTTCTGCCCCGTGATCTTCAGGCCACCGGCGCGTCGATCATTCTGGGAAATACCTATCATTTATTCCTGCGTCCCGGAGCGGATACCGTACAGGATCTGGGCGGCTTGCACCAGTTTATGAATTGGCCCGGCCCCATCCTGACCGATAGTGGCGGATTCCAGGTATTCTCCCTGAGCAGCCTCAATCGTATCAATGATGATCAGGTTGAATTCGCTTCGCATATCGATGGCGCTCGTATTGTCCTCAGCCCCCGGATCGCTACTGAAACACAAAACAAACTGGGCGCCGATATTATCATGGCCTTTGATGAATGCGTGAAACTTCCCGCCGATCGTGACCGGATCAAACTCGCCGTTGATCGATCGATCCGCTGGGCCGAACAATCGCTCCATTATCACGCCCGGCCCGACCAATGGATGTTCGGTATCGTTCAGGGCGGCACTGACCGGGAACTCCGCCAATATTGTGCCGAAGCCCTGGTCCGATTAGATTTTCCCGGTTATGCCATCGGCGGCCTCAGTGTGGGCGAATCCCACGAAGAAATGATCCAGACCACCGCTTTCACCACCCAATATTTGCCGGCCGATAAACCGCGCTACCTGATGGGTGTCGGCACCCCGCGCGATCTGGTGGCCGCTATTGCCGCCGGGGTCGATATGTTCGATTGCGTCATGCCCACCCGCAACGCCCGCCATGGTCTGGCCTTCCTGCGGCAATCCGACGATCCCGGCAATCCCGACGCCCGGCGCGCCATAAAACTCCGCAACGAAAAATATAAATTACAAACCGGCCCCCTGGATCCCAACTGCGATTGTTATACCTGCCGGAATTTCTCCCGCGGATTCCTCCGCCATGCCTTCATGGTCAATGAAATGATCGGCCCCATGCTGCTCTCAATTCATAACCTTCATTTTTATCAATGGCTTATGCGCGAAACCCGTCAGGCTATCCTCAACGGCGTCTTCCAGCAATGGCACCTGAAATGGACCGCAAATTAACCTGGCACGCTATGCCCACCCGGCATAACTGCTGGGCTTTTATAACCAATCGATTGACTCTCCGGGTAATAATCCGCTAAGATTTCCGTTAATCAGGTAATTGATAAATACCAACACAACGATCTCACCAATATTTGGAGTTCGATCAATGAACGCAAAATCAATTTCATGGGTTATCTTTGGACTGGCTGTATTGAGTTTACCCCTGGCCGCCGCCCAGCCGGCCACATTCAAAAAACACATTATTAACGCCGAATCCCGCTTCGAAGCCGGTACCATAGCCGACTTCAATCACGACAATAAGCTGGATATCTTCTGTGGCGGCTTCTGGTACGAAGCCCCCACCTGGAAAAAACACTTTGTCCGCGATGTCATCGAACAGGATGAATACTACCACGACTTCGCCAACCTGCCTATCGACCTGGATGCCGATGGCTATACCGACATCGTCAACGCCGCCTGGCACTCCAAAATGGTTTTCTGGCTCCACAACCCCGGCTCATCTGACAAGCCCTGGGAAGTCATCCCCATCGATCAACCCGGCAATATGGAAACCGCTCTTATCGCCGATATCAACAGTGACGGTCAACCCGATATCCTGCCCAACGTTGTCCCCTCGCCCAGCGCCTGGTATGAGTTTACCAAAGATCCTGCCTCACCCCATGGCATCCGCTGGCAAAAACACCCACTGCCGGCCCAGTCCGCTTCCCACGGCATCGGGGCCGGCGACATCGACGGCGATGGCAAATGCGATATCGTCGCCGCCAAAGGCTGGTTCCGCCAGACCGGCAATCCCGATGATAACTGGCAATTTAACGATGGTTTCGATCTGGGCTCCGCCTCGGCGCCGGTTCTGGTCTGGGATGTCAATCACGACGGCCGTGCCGATATCGTCTATGGCAACGGCCACGGCTACGGCTTGTTCTGGCTCCGACAGGACAAAAAGGATGATGGCAAAATCTCCTGGACACGCTTTGAAATCGACAAATCCTGGTCCCAGGCCCACTTCCTGATTCCAGTCGACATCGACAACGACGGTCGTCAAGACCTGGTCACCGGCAAACGGCATCGCGCCCATAACGGCCATGATCCCGGCGGCAACGACCCGGTCTGCGTCTATTACTATACCCTCAATACCGACGCCAGTCAGTGGACTCGCCACACCATCTCCGAAAATGACAACGTCGGCTTCGGCATCAACACCGCCGCTGTCGACATCGACAAAGATGGCGATATCGACCTGCTCTGCCCCGGCAAATCCGGTCTCTACCTGATGGAAAATCTGCTAAATTAGCAGATCAAATTTTTGTTGCATCGATCTCCATTCAATCGATTTGCTAATCATTAGGTTTATTTACTTACTGGCTATTGGTCCAAAATTCGTTTAGTTATCTGGTCACATTAAAACATATTAATATGTCATTCCAGGTCTCATTCATCAAATTCCCTTTTTATTCATAGTATCGTCACATCAGCGATAATCGACAATATCGTTATTAATTAACAATGTGAGCTAGTATGCCTACTGCTCTGTAAAAACTAAATATTCTTATATAGCATGTCCGATAATAACTCCATAAACCGAATATTTATGGAGTTTGTTATGAAAAAGTACATCGTTCGTCTCACTGACGCAGAACGGAAAGAGCTGCTTGAAGTTGTTACAAAACTCAAGGGCACCTCGCAAAAAGTCAAACGGGCTCAAATCTTGCTTAAGGCGGATGCGGACGGTCCCAACTGGTCCTGCAATCAAATTGCCGACGCTTTTTTGTGTCGTCTCAGGACCGTAACCAAAGTTCGTAAATCGCTGGTAGAAAGAGGGTTTGACATCACATTGAACGGTAAGCAGCGTGACACGCCGCCTCGCGCCAAGCTGCTGGATGGCGAGCAGGAGGCAAAGATCATTGCCCTGAGGCTGAGCGATCCGCCGGAAGGTTACAGTAATTGGTCGTTGCGTTTGATCGCCGACAAAGCGGTGGAATTGGGAATCGTAGAATCCATCAGTCACACCACCGTTGCCACGACGCTTAAAAAAATGAAATAACGAACCGAAAGATACAGTACTGGGTGATACCGCCGGCGCAAAACAGTGAATTTGTCGCGTGCATGGAAGATGTCCTGAATGTCTATTCCCTGCCGTATGACCCGGATTTTCCGGCGCTCTGCATGGATGAACAGCCGGTGCAATTGCTCAAGGAAACTCGCACTCCGATGGCCGCGACCTTGCATCATCCTCGTCGAGTGGACTATGAATATGAACGTGCCGGAACCGCCAGCCTATTCATGTTCACAGAACCAAAATCCGGCTGGCGTGGGGTGAGCGTTCGTCCACAACGGAAAAAGGTTGACTGGGCCGTTGAAATGGCAGAGTTGCTGGAGGGCCGCTATGCCCAAGCGAAACGAGTGCTTCTGGTGTGCGACAATTTGAATACTCATACCAAGGGAGCTTTTTACGAGGTTTTTCCTCCGGAGCAGGCGCGCCGGTATGTGGAAAAAATTGAATTTCATTACACGCCCAAGCATGGCAGTTGGCTCAATGTGGCCGAAAATGAACTGAGTGCGATGACCCGGCAATGTCTGAAGGATCGAAAAATGACCGACATGGATAGGCTGAAAAAAGAGACGAAAGCATGGGCCACCCACTCCAACGAAAAGCAACGAGGCGTTAACTGGCAATTTAAAGTGGAAGATGCCAGGTGTAAATTGAGATCACTATATCCGAATATTTAATCTTTACAGAGCACTACGCTTTCTGTTAAATATAAATGGTTATATCGGGCCTTCTTATTTTCTCTCATGAATATTTGTTTCTTATGACATACCAAGGGCTAAAAAAAAATTCAGTTTCAACACATATCTGCCAGATCATCGAAAATTAAAAATTATCCATATGAAACATAATCCTTCCCAGCTGTAATGTCGAAAAATAGTTTGAGAGCACGGCGTTCTGATTCCAATCAATTTTAATTGTGCCTAATTAAACAGAAAGAAGAGAGACCATGAAACTAAAAGCCAAAATCATTCTTCCCAGCACCGTAATGATTTTACTTACCTGCCTGACTGGTTACCTCCTGTTTCAAAATGTCATTTCCTCCCTGCTGGATCGGCGATTTGAGCAAACCCGGACAATCTATCATGATCGGTTCCAAAGCAACGCCCAAACTATATATAACTCCTATAATAACGACATTGATCGAATGAGCCAGAAAGCGCTTGAAGAAGCGGCGTTCTTCTCTCGTATGCCGCAGGTAGTTGAAGCGTATCAACTGGCCCATACCGGCAATATCGATGATGAAGCCGATCCCAAATGCCAGGAAGCTCGCGATCAGCTTCGCCGGCTATTCGCACCCATCATTGCCGGATACAAATCGAATACCGGACACCCGGATTTCCAATTACATTTCCATCTGCCCAACGGCCGCAGCCTGGTGCGGCTCTGGCGCGAGGGTTGGCAAACCACCCGGGATGGCCAGAAAATCGATGTTTCCGATGATATCTCTTCCTTCCGCCAAACCGTCATGCAGATCAACAGCGGCAATCACGATCCCATCATGGGTATCGAAATCGGCCGGGGCGGTTTCGTGATCCGAGGATTGACCGCGATACAGGATGAATCAGGCAATCACCTGGGCTCTAATGAAGTACTGCTTTCCTTTGATTCTTTGTTTAAAAAAATGAATCTGACCGAAGATCAGCATCTGGCGGTCTATATGAAAAAAGACTTCCTTGATATCGCCACTAAACTGGCTGATCCCGAAAAAAATCCCCAGATTGATGACCGCTATATCTTCATCGCCTCCACCAATCCTGAAATCACGTCACCTCTGGTCAACGGAGCTTTGCTGGATAATGGATTGGATAGCATGTCCTCACTGCAGCCAATAGATAACTTTCAGGTATGCACTTTCCCTGTCAAGGATTTCTCTGACCAGACCATCGGGGTCGTTATGCTGGCCCAGGATATCACCCAGCTCCAAAACGAAATGCTCGCCTTGCAGGATTGCGGGAAAGATCAGAAATACTCACTCGCGCGCAGCAGTATCGCCCTGGTATTATTGTTTACAGTCCTCACTGCGGGTTGTTTATACCTGATAGCCGGTCGCATTATCAAACCGGTCAACTCCACAGTCACCATGCTCAAGGATATTGCCCAGGGCAAAGGCGATCTGACCCGTCGCCTGCAAATTTTGTCCCGTGATGAAATCGGAGATCTGGCTCACTATTTCAATCTCTTTATCGAAAACATGCAATCGATCATCAAACAGATCCTTCAGAACGCCCAATCGCTGGCTTCATCCTCCACGGAGCTTTCCACCACCTCCCAGGCGCTATCCGAAGAAACCACCCAGATAACCAGCCAGTCCGAAACGATAACCCATTCAACCTCAACCATGACCGGCAATATGGATAACATATCGAACATTACCGGTCAGATGTCCGCCAAGGTACGTAACGCCGCCGATACGATCGAACAACTGTCAAGCAGCATTAATGAAATTGCTGTCAGTTCAGAGCAGGCCTCGAGTATCGCCAACAAGGCGTCCGGCCTGGCCGACAGTAGCGCCACCGATATGAGCCAGTTGATTCAGGCAACGACCGAAATCGGCAAAGTCGTTGAAGTCATACAGGACATTGCCGAACAAACCAACCTGCTTGCCCTGAACGCTACCATCGAAGCCGCCCGGGCCGGCGATGCGGGTAAGGGCTTTGCGGTCGTTGCTAACGAAGTCAAGGAACTGGCCCGGCAAACCGCCCAGTCAACTGAAGACATCGCCCAGCGGGTTCAAGCCATTCAGGATTCATCGAATCGCTCCACCCACTCTTTAAAGGAAATTCAGGACGTCGTTAAAAATCTCAACGGGATTTCCCAGACGATAGCTGCCGCTGTGGAAGAGCAGAATGTAACCTCTCAGGAAGTCGCCCGCCAGATTACCCAGACCTCCGAAGATTCCGATTCAGTGAATCAAGGGGTAACTCAAACCGCCACCGTAACCAGCGAAATCGCCGGCCAGATCGGCTCGATGAATGACAACGTCAAAAAAACCTCCCTGAACACCCGGAAAATCTCCACTGCCAGTGTAGAACTCTCCAGAATGAGCCAGACCCTGCATGAACTGGTTTCCCAATTTACCATCTAAATGGCCTTTAGATACCTTAGAGAATTAAACCAGGATAGTTTTCCTGGCAAATTAGAAAAAACCGGGCTTTCCGATCTCCATCGAAAGCCCGGTTTTTTATGTCCTCATCCAGAAGAAGGTCTGACACATTGCAGCCTTGAATGTTTTTTGACCCTTAAATATCTTGACTGGTATAAGCGTTATTCCGATAATATGGATGTCGATGTAGAGTACGAATATATTTGGATATTTAACAACATTGACTCTGGAATATTTATGAAACCAATAATGATCATACTCGTAACGGTTTTGATACTATCCGGCTGTCAACCAACCCGGAATGATCAAGCCGATCCTTCCAGAACATCTCCATTGTTTCTAATCGATACCCATACGCCACAGGGTTTGCAAGAACTGTTCAATCCCACCAGCCAGTCCCTGTGTTTAATCAGCGCCCATCGCGGCGGCGCCAGGCCACACTTTCCCGAAAACTGCATCGAGACCTTTGAAAACACGCTTCAGCATACCTTCGCCATCATGGAAACTGATCCCCGCTATACCAAAGAAGGTGCGATCGTCGTCCACCATGACCCCACCCTGGATCGAACCACGACCGGCCGGGGCCTGGTTGCCGAGATGACCTTGCCCCAATTGAAAGCATTGCGCCTGAAAGATTCGGATGGCAATATCACGGATTTCCAGATCCCCACCCTTGATGAAGTCATTACCTGGGCAAAGGGCAAGACCATTCTGGTTCTGGACCAGAAGGATGTCCCAGTCGAAGTCCGGGTAAAAAAAATCGAAGAACACCAGGCCGAAGCCTGGGTCATGGTCATCGTCTACAACTTCGATGATGCCAGAACATGTTATCGGTTGAACAAAAATATCATGATGGAAGTCATGATCCCTGACCGCCAGAAGTTTAATCAGTTCGACATCACCGGGATCCCCTGGCGCAATATCATCGCATTTGTCGGCCACACCCCACCGGCAGATAAGGATCTGATACCAATGATCCATGCCAAAGGTGCCTGCTGCATGGCAGGCACCTCAAGAAATATCGATAAAGAGCTCTCTGCCGGTCAATCCTTAAACACACGGGCCATCGAGCAAAAATATCAAGCCCTGCAACAACTGGGTGTGAATATAATCGAAACAGACCTCCCCACTCAAGTCGGTCCACTCCTTTTCAACATTTCAGATATTCCAACCGGCAAATCAAAGTTTTTCATCTACTTGCCGTAATCCCGTTTTGATCAATCACCGTATATCTGAGTTTGAGCGCAGAACTCTCCGGAATGTGCCACCTTGAAGCATTTTTTTATAGTCTGGCCTGGCCATCAGCGATTCTACGGATACCAGATTATCCCGTCATCGATTAATGAGATAAAATGTGTCGCGCCAGCGACCAGAGATTTTCTTTCAACTCGGCCAGCATCCCTTTCAGGGCCATTTTTAACCGCTCTATTTTATCAACCTCAGGCCGGCCATCGGCCGCTTTCCAGATATCGTAATCCGGATTCAATGCACCCGCCTTGTGATAACAGGCCTCAGCCGCCTCTTCTTGCTCGAACACCATCAGAATCTCCCCTTTCAAATGCCACAGTCGAAAATCACCATCATTCAGCGCCAGCGCCCGGTCCGCGCATGCTATCGCGTCCGTTTCCGATACCGGCTCATCGGCCCGGGTAGCGACCGGTTCTCCCTCCACAATCACTGCGGTATACAATATCCCGCAATATATCCAGCAGAACGGATCCTGATCATTCAGATCCAGCGCCCGGTGCAGACATGCCGCCGCCCGCTCCAATTGGGTCTCCATCAGCAGCAGAAATCCCAGTTCACGCCAGATCCGATGATCCGACTCACCCCATTGCAATGCCGTCTCGAAACTGGATATCGCGTTTCGAGTCTGACTGTTAAGGGACTGCAAACAACCGCACAGATACCAGATCCGGTAATCCTCCGGCATAAACTGCCGCGCCTTTTTCAAATACCCCAGCGCCTGCTCCGCCTGATCCAGTTGAAACAGCGATAATGCCATCAATACCCAGCCGGCCGGTTCCGGCTTCAGGGCCAGCCCTTTTTCAAAATACCCAACCGCTTCCTGATGCCGATCAGTCATCGCCACAGCCAACCCGAGATTGATCCAGATCATCGCATCCTGCGGATTCAGGTCTTTCGCCCCGCGTAAAACCTCAATCGCCGGGGTATACTGCTTCTTAATGATCAAGATTGCTCCCAGTTCCCGCTGGCTGTTGGCATTGGTTGGTTGCAGACGCACGGCTTCCCGCAGGCACAGTTCGCTTTCATCATACTCCCCCAGTTTACCCAGGGCAATCCCTTTAAGTTGCCAGCTCAGATAATTCATCCGGTCCAGATCCAGCGACCGGTCAAAACAATCGACCGCCTCGTCATCCCGGTCCAGTTTCGATAACGACGCTCCCAGAAAATACCACAATAAACTGTCTCGATCATCCTGTTCCAGCGCCTTGCGGAAACACGTAACCGCGACATCTAACTGTTCCATCAGGTGGCTCGAAATCCCTTTGCGATACCAGCTTTGATAATTCGGCTCATAGCTCAACGCCTTGTCAAAACAACCTGTCGCCTCTCCATGCCGCCCCAGGTCTGACAGCGTCACCCCCTTCCAGTGCCATCCCCAGCCAAACTGGCCATCGATTGCCAGCGCCCGGTCAAAATAATCCAGCGCCTTTGCCCCCTCACCCAGCGCCGAGGATAATTTGCCCAGTTCACTGAAACTCTCTGAGTCATTCGGATTAAGCGCCACCGTCTTTTCAAAACAGAACCGCGCTTCCCGGAGTTGCCGCAGTTGCCCCAATACCCAACCCTTATCTTTCCAGACCATAAAATCGCCATCGTTGATCGACAACGATTGGTTTAAACATGCCAGCGCTTCTGCGAACTTCCTCTGGTGTATCAGACAAACGCCTTTGCAGCGCCAGGACTGATAATCTTCCTTATCCAGGGCCAGCGCCCCGTTTAACGCCTCTATCGCCTCGTCAAACCGGCCGCTTTGCAGTAAGATTGCCCCTTTTTCCCGCCAGTTCAATGCGCGATCACTGTTCATCGCCAGTGCCCGATTGCAACACGTTAAAGACCGCTCTATTTGTCCGGCTCGGAAAAAGATACCACCCAGATTTCGCCAGTCCCGGTCATCCTGGGAATCCAGCTTTTCCGCATGTTCACAACATTCGAGACAACGATCAAGTTCCTGCCGCCTCAAATACATAACACTCTTATTGAACCATGATCCAAAGTCATTCGGATTCGCAGCCAGTGCCCGTTCATAACAATTCAGTGCTTCCGAATAATTTTCCAATGATAGATATACAGAACCGGTCACACGTAAGATAAAATAATCTGGTTCAACCAGATATTCCTCCTGCCATGCCAATGCCTGTTTTACTAACTCCAGAGCAGTACCGAAATCTTTTTTCGGATACCCCAATTTCTCCGATTCAAAGAATAATCGATAATCATCATCACCATTTCCCTCGGCCAGGGCAATCATCTCATCCAGCAATCCAAAACAGGCTTCTTTTTGCCCGGTAATCCATAAGTCATCAGCCTCTTTTGATACCAAACGATACCTCTCCACACGCGCTTGCCTCATCATGACACCTCATCGTAACAAGCTAATATTAATATCCGGCCGGACACATAGCCCAACGACAGAAACCGGACTCCAATATGACACTACACCTTACTATATTAACCGCATATCACCACCATACCAGCCTTTTTTATCCCCTTTAATTACCGCATTGTGGTTTTTTCTTTATAATATCCCACAAGACCGAACAAACATTTTTTCAATAATCTTACCCGCTATTTAAAAAAAGGTTTAACCGCACTGCATTACGACGGGAACAACGTCCGACCAGTCTGGCTTACCTCTTACCCGCTTGTAAGTCACCATACCATTACTGAGATGGATTATCAAACCACTAGATGGACTCGATTAACCCGTATTACAACATGAAATTTTCTAATCAACTGTTATTGCTGAGGTTATAAAACCCATTCGCCTGCGCAGGCCTTTTGAAAAACATATCGCAATCCTTTTGGGTGCTGGTATTGCTGGTTTATCCCTTTTTTTATAAAATATATGCGATTCTGTTCGGATGAGACTTGATAGTTCAATTTAGATTTGTTAGATTATTCCCTTACAAATATAACATTGATGGCAGCGACAAAAGTATAAAATTGGCAAAAAAAATGCCCATAACAAACGAAAAACGCGGCTTTTTGTCAAAATTATCGACTTTTGACGCTGGCGTCAACATTGTATAGAATGGTCAATTTTCTTTCCAGAGCGGCAAATGCCGGCGTGATCCTCTATTGGAATCGCTATTGCCGAGTCAGGATTAGATGAATAATCGAAAACCACTGCGAATGGGAACATTGAGTCAATCATGCAGGTAGAAATTATTCACGAAAACCAGATTACAGATTATCTTGACAATGAAATCAGAGATTTGCTTTGTCTTTGCTTTCCCAAAGACCGGGGTGTTTTTTCCAGAACCCGGTATTGGAACCAAACCGTTCCTGAATATTCTGTCATCATTCGCAAAGACTCAACCTTGTTAGCCCATCTGGCCGTTATCAACCGGCCAATCCTCATCGGTACCGAAAGCTATCGCGTGGCGGGGATTGGCAATGTTTGCGTTCATCCTTCCGGCCGGGGCCGGGGAGTATCCAGGATACTCCTGTCAAAGGCCATGGAAGAGGCAACCGCCCAGGCATTCGATGTCGGATTCCTCTTTTGCAAGGCCGAAATTCAAAACATTTACGCCAATCTCGGCTGGATAGCCGTCAATGCCCCCGATATCATCAGAATCGGTCCGGGTGGAACGGATGAAAGCTTTTCCGCCTGGAAAAATGATGACATGGCCATGTACTACCCACTTACGAAAAAGTCACTTCCTCCCGGCGCCATTCATCTCCAGGGAATCAATTGGTGAAAGGAGTATAAAACATGATTTTAGATGGTCATATCCACATTTCTCCCACAGGCGATTTAAACGGTGATACCAAACAACAGTTTCTGAAAAAAGCCGCTCAGGCAGGCGTCAGCGGCGGTCTGGTAATCTCCCAGCCTCCGGTGTGTTTTCATCTCTCAGAGCTCTCGCTTTCCAACGAGCAAAGACTGCGCGACCTGCTGAACTGGTGTGAAGAGGATCCCGGGCTGTTCCCCTTTTACTGGATCGATCCGCTTGAAAACGATGCCCGCCAACAGATCGATCACGCCCTGGCGGCCAGGATCAGTGGTTTTAAAGTCATTTGCAATTATTTTTACCCCTCCAATCCCATCGCATTGGATGTTTTTCGTTATATCGCTTCCCATAACAAACCCATTCTCTTCCATTCAGGAATTTTATGGGATGGCCAGGCCAGCAGCCAATACAACATGCCCGCCGCGTTTGAAGCCTTCATCGAAATCCCCAACCTTCGTTTCGCGCTGGCCCATATCTCCTGGCCGTGGTGTGATGAGCATATCGCGGTATACGGAAAATTCCTGAACGCCTGTGGTCAGCGAAAGGAAGCCACCGCGGAAATGTTTATTGACATTTCACCCGGTACCCCCGAATTGTACCGGCGCGACGCCTTGTCGAAGGTCTTCCAGATCGGCTATGATGTCGCCCACAACGTCATGTTCGGCAGCGACAGCTTTACCCGGAATTATAATATCGACTGGGTAAAACATTGGCTGGATATCGACGGCCAGATACTGGCGGACTTCGAAATTAAAAAAGAGACCCTCGATCAGATATATGGTGAAAATTTAAGACGATTTGTAGGAATATCGAACCGCCGTATCGCTCGACAGGTTCCACTGCAGGGCCGGTCCGGCGCTACCGACTAATCCGGCGCTGTCAGCGCAGAGAGATATGTTTAGAAAAAACTCAAAAATCACTTTAGCGATGCCTGTAGCCACTAAGGGTCCGTATATAAATAAATGCTGCATTGATCGCACAGCTTGTCGTCAGATTCTGTCGCGTCGATTGAGCGAAACCGCAGCCCGTGCTAATCGATGTCGAGGATTTCGCGATGGAGAAGCGGCTGAAGATGGCGGCAAGATGGGATGAGAAATGAAGGTGTTATTTATTTACGGTCCCTAAGAAGATTTCTTACTAATATTACTCCAGAATTTTTTTTAGTTTTTTAACCCGATTATTTTCGCTTATATTTAACAAGGGGATGACATGACATTGATCTGGATTGACTGGCTGATTATCGGTGCTTTTCTGGTGACAGTAATTTTGATCGGCCTGATCATGTCGCGAAAGGCCGGCAGTGATACCGCGTCGTTCTTTCTGGGCGGCCGCAGCATGCCCTGGTGGCTGCTGGGAGTATCAATGGTAGCCTGCACCTTCTCCTGCGATTCACCCAACCTCGTCACCTCCTGGGTCCGCTGCCGGGGCGTAGTCTCTAACTGGGGTTGGTGGGCCTTTCTGATCACCGGCATGGTCACCGTCTTCATCTACGCCCAGCTGTGGCGCCGGTCCAACGTCATGACCGACCTGGAATTTTACGAACTGCGTTACAGCGGCAAGAGCGCGGCTTTTATTCGCTACTTCCGGTCTTTGTACCTGGGTATCTTTTTTAACTGCCTGATTATGGGCGCCGTTACGCTGGCCGCCATCAAAATTGGACAGGTTATTTTCGGCGTCGAGCCCTGGGTCGCGGTAGTCTGCGGATCGATCGGAGTGGTGATTTATGCTACCGCCGGCGGGATCAAAAGCTGTATCTGGGCCGACTTCTTTCAGTATAGTATCGCCATGTTCGGGGCGGTATACGCCGCCATTATCGCCTGCCGGCAGCCCGAAGTCGGTGGGCTCAGCGGCCTGCTCTCCAATCCGGCACTCGTGGGCAAGTTAAGCTGGATGCCGGATTTCTCCACCTGGCTGGCCTGGGTGCCGCTCTTGCTGATCCCGGTGGCCGTGCAATGGTGGAGTGTCTGGTACCCCGGCGCCGAGCCGGGCGGCGGCGGCTATATCGCCCAGCGCATGCTCTCGGCCAGAGATGAAAAAAATGCCATCGGCGCCACCCTGTTCTTCAACTTCATGCACTATGCCATGCGACCCTGGCCCTGGATCATCGTGGCCCTCGCCTCTCTCATCTGCTACCCCGAACTGAGCAAAATCAAATCCGAATTCCCCGGCATCGACCCAACCTATTTACAGGATGACATCGCCTACGCGGTCATGATTTCCAAACTGGGGCCGGGACTGCTCGGGCTGGTCGTGGCTTCATTGATCGCCGCCTACATGTCCACCATCGGCACCCACCTGAACTGGGGTTCCTCCTACGTCGTCAACGACTGGTACAAACGCTTTGTCCGGCCCTCAGCCGGCGAAAAGGAAATGGTCACGGCAGGACGCCTCTGTACCGTGGTGCTGATGCTGATCACCGGGGTCTTTTCCCTGACCTTTCTGGAAGATGCCAATCAGGCTTTCGAAATCCTGCTCCTCTCTGGCGCCGGCACCGGCGCCATCTACCTGATGCGCTGGTTCTGGTGGCGGATTAATGCCTGGACCGAAATTGTCGCCATGCTCACCGCGACCATCGTGGCTTTCTGGATTGTTATGGGGGTCGGCAACGAGGGCACACTCAAATGGTATATCAATAACCCTTCCGTCCAGGACAAAGTATTCGTGATCGATGATGCCGATACTGTCGAAGCCGTCACCGGTTCTCAATTGATACTTCAGGAATCCCTCAAGAACGCCGAAACAGAGCTCGAAAGCCTGGCCACCGACTGGCGGCAGGCCCGCAAACAAAGCATCGAAGCTCGTGACACGGCCCGGGCCGCTTACGATGCCAAACATGATCAAGTCAAAATAATTCAATCAGCAGTGTCCATACCCAACAGATTAAAAGTCTTGGATGACAAACCCTGGCAGCAGGACCTGCAGCAGTTTTATGATCGGCAAAAACAACAGGAATGTGATAAACAGAATCGACAACGGACGGACAGCGGCATTGATCAGCCGTTGACGTGTGATGAAATGGCACTTGCATTTGGCGGTCTGATCCATAACGGTAAAATCTATATCTATCACCCCAGCCTCAACGAACTCAAATTCTCCGTTCAACTGCTCGTCGCCGTCCTCATCGTCACGATCGTCTGGATAATCACCACCCTGGTAACCCCCCCGGCCGATACCCAGACGCTGCGTCGCTTCTATAAACTCTGTCACCCGGGTGGCCCGGGCTGGAAAAAAGTCGTTCAAGCCGCCCGCTCCGACGGCGAAGAAATCGACCGGACCAACGCTATCGGCGATTGGAAACTCCCCATGCAGATCCTGTGCGTCTTCCTCGGATGCGTGGCCATTTACGCCTCACTTTTCTCCGTGGGCAATTTTGTCTATGGAAACATGATCTGGGGATTGGTTTTAGCCGTCATCGCATTGGCAGCCATGGTCTTTCTCTTCCAATCCTTCAACAAAATCGGCATAGAATCCGGCCGGCCCCCTGTCTGAAAAGTCCGGCTATCTTAAACAAGTTGACAATCCGTCAGAAATGGAGATAAAACGCATATGATAAAAATAACAGCTATTCAACCACGAAGCAAACTGACCTTGCCGGCCCAACACCCATCCCTGGGCTTGACCATTGCCATTCTGGCAATCCATGCCGTTCTTCTTGCCCAAACCACCCAGGCCCAGGGCCTGCTGGATGATATCACCCGCTGGGAAGATGGTCGCAGCATGTCCGCCAGTTCGGTCCGCCTTGGCCTGGACAACCTGCCCGATCCCACTGCCAACGTCGATTGCAATCACGTCGTCGAGCCGGGCCAGACCGTCGTCATCGCCGACCTGACCGGGCCGGGTGTGATCACCCATATCTGGATGACCCTCTATCATTTCCAGTCGCTTCAGTTCGGCGCCGAACCGGGCGGACGGGCCAATCCCCAGGAAATCCTCATCCGCATGTATTGGGATGACCGGCCCGATCCCGACGTCGAAGTGCCCATGAGCGATTTTTTCGCCGCCGGTTTCGGTAAACGCACCACCGTACTGAGCCTGCCGGTGGTAACCGAAGATGGCGACTCCTATAATTGTTGGTGGCGTATGCCCTTCCGCAAATCCGCGCGGATCGAGGTCATCAATCAAAGTGACAAAAATCTGCGGGCCCTGTTTCATTCGGTTGACTGGATCAAAAAAAATTCTCTCCCGGCCAATACCATGTATTTTTGCGCCCGATACCGACAGGAATATCCCGTCCTGGGCAATCCCGACCAGCCCGACAACGAATATCTCATCCTCGACGCCGAAGGCACGGGCTACTACGTTGGCACCCTGCTATCGGTACGGACTCGCAGCCCGGACTGGTTCGGGGAAGGAGATATCCGTATGACCATCGACTCTGAAGAAACGCCTTCAGTTTGGGGCACAGGCACCGAAGACTATTTTCTTTCTGCCTGGGGCCAGAAACCCTGCCTGACCCCCTATTTTGGCACCGCCTACCTCAGCCACCCAAACCGCGATGTCGGCCAGATGTCATCCTGTTACCGCTGGCATATCGCCGATCCCATCGTGTTTAATACCAGCCTGAAAGTGGCCATCGAAACCATGGGATTCGCCAACCGGGACGAAAATCCGGAAAACCTCTCACGCCTGTACGGCCAGCGCCAGGATGATGTCAGCAGCGTCGCCTACTGGTACCAACTGGGCCCCTCTAAACGTTATACCCAGACCACCACGGCCGAACAGCGCAAGCTGCCCTCGATCGACCCAATTTGCGCCTGGGGCAGCGACTTTCAGGCCGACCAGTATCACGGCCAGGGACGCACCCGGATGCGCAACACGCACACCTATTTCGACACCGATCCTCTGCTCGAATTCACACCCATCTCCCGGGACAATGCCTGGATCGAACTGACCTTCGAAGTCCAGCGAAAGCAGCCTTACCGGCTGGTCGTCGTGCTGGGCCGCTCCCCCCACAGCGGGATCTACCAGGCCTCGCTCGAAGGCGTCAAAATCGGCAATCCCATCGACCTGTACAGCGACGAAAACGAGGTCGACGACTTCCAGCTGATGGACTTCTGGCCCGAACCGGGCAAATACACCTTCCGGCTGGAGTGTGTCGGCCGTAACCATTTATCCGACAACGACCTGATCCACGTCAACTCGGTCCGCCTGCGCGAACGCCGCCCGCGCGTCGAACAGATCGGTTATCTCAAAGATCACAACTGGCGCGAAATGCCCATCCTGATCGACAAAAATACCCCCCAACTGAAAGCAAATTAAAAGTAAGGAACCGCGCATAAATAAATGCTACATGTATCGCACAGATGGTTGTCAGATTCAGTCGCGCCGATTGAGCGAAACCGCAGGCAGTGCGATTCTATGTCGAGGATTTCGCGATGGAGAAGCGGCTGAAGATGGCGGCAAAATGGGATGAAAAATAAGGGTGTTATTTATTTATACGCGGTTCCTAACCCAAAAAATTTAAATCGTTTTTTTTAAATTGATTGGAAATAGTCTGCAAACGCGGTCTATAAATTTCTAGTGTCTGTAACTGGTGAAATCCTTTAACCGTGTCCTTTATAAATAACAGGACACGGTGAGGATATTCTTCCACAATTCGGTGTTTTAATCCCTGCGCACTCCCCAGCAAGAGTGGCCTTTATGAAAGGGGGCTTTCATGAAACGGTGTAAGCTTAATGTCTTTTTAACCATTGGTTCAGTCTTGCTTTTCACAACCATAACTTCAGGCGTATGCCCCAATTACACCTTCGAAGAACTTCCCGTCGGCACCGTTGTGGTCGGCCAGTATTATGGCGTCACCTTTTCCGCCCCGGGTGGCAATTGTACCGGCGAGACTTATCTCATCGATATGACTAACCGTGGCGGAACTTCGTCTCCATCCCAGGCCCTGACCACCCGACCCAAGGCCGGATGCGAATTCTCACCCGAATATCTTCGGATCGACTTTGATAAAAAGCAGAATAACATATCGTTCACCCTGGGTTATTATTGCGGCACCTATGCCATCCGAGGATACGACTCCCGCTCTAACCTCATTGTAAATCAAATCGTTACTATCTCCGATTGCACCAAACTGCACGGTGTTCATCGCTTCGTCAATGTCACCTATCCCTCTGCCAGCATCGTCAGACTCGAAATCGACGGCGGTTCAGGCGCCGCCGAAACCATCGACGACCTCCATTTCGACATTGACACCACCCCGCCCGTAGCCGACATCACCTCTCCGGGGTTTGAGGCCTGCGGCTGCGACCCCATTGCTGTCTATGGCTACGCCTGGGATCCCGATGGCCCGTTCCAGCGTTATATCCTTGAATATCAACCCGTTGGCGCTGCCGCCTGGACGACCTTTCGAACCAGTATTTACCCGGTGGGTTGCGACTGCTATCTTGGCTCATTGGATACCTCATCCCTGCCCCAAGGCTACTATAATATCCGCCTCACCGCCGAAAATCCCTGCAGCATGACCGCTTCCGATATCACCACGGTCTGGGTCGACCATTCCTGGTCCTCGCTCATACTCAACACTCCCGTCGATGGCGGCATCTACGGCCGGACCATCTGCTTCGATGGCACCGTCTGGGATAACCACTGCTTCGATCATTATACCGTCGATTACCAGCCCATCGGCGCCGGTTGGTGGCAACCGGTGAATCCATCCTATCCGACTTACACCTCGTCACGCGTCAATGATCCCTTTGCTTATTGGAATACCATCGGTTACGCGATCCCCGATGGCGACTATCAGATCTGGGTGCAGGCGATCGACCAGTGCAATAATACCGACAATATCATTCAAGTGATTACCGTTGACAACACCTCCCCGCTTGCCTGGATTCTCAATCCCACCGAATGCGATTATGTTCAGGGACTAGTCGATATCATCGGGACAGCCTTGGACGCCAACCTGGACAGCTGGGTCCTGCAATTCACCGGCGGGGATTATCCCGGCTGGGTGGACATCGCTTCCAGTAGCGCCCCGGTCTACAATGGTTACCTGGCTCAATGGGATACCACCGGCCTGCAGCCTTGCGCCTACACCCTTCGGCTGGTCGTCACCGATCAGTCCATTCTCGATTGCGACGGCCATAACCGCAACCGCACCGAAACCACCGTATCGATTCATGTCGGCCTGCCCGGTGATATCGATGGCAACGGCATCGTCGATATGAACGACCTGGCGCTCCTGTCAGCCAACTGGCTCAAAACAATGCCCTGAGTCCGATTCTCTTTTCAGATTACTTTTCCCTGACAGCATGCCCGTTCCCATGAGACACCATGGGCATAACGGGCATTACCCTATTGGGAATCTTCCAGCAGCCATTCCAAAGCCTTATCCCTTTCAAAAAAGGTCAGAATATGGGCCCCGCGGTTCACGGCCACTGTTTCAGCGAACCGGTTGTAATACTCCGGTTTCCAGAGTGTTGCCATTCTGAAAGGAGAACCAAGTTGACTGGCCAGAAACTCACCCGAATAGAAACGAGTCATCATATCCTTGGGCGGCAAAAACTCACTCAAATCAAGTAATATCCGGCGATAACCACGCCGCTCGGCCTCATCGCGCAGGGTCGTAATCGCTTGTTCCACGTCGACTTGCTCCCATTGACCGCTGATCTCAGCAACCAGGTAACTTGCCTCATCCACAAAATGAATCTCTATTGCCACAATGAACCTTTTTTACCAAATCACAAGTAATATCTTTTCGTACTACAATCCATCATTTCTTTGTTTTCTTAGCAAGCTTTTTGTTCTTATGTTTTATAAGCAAAGTAATGACTACATCTTACAAGATATTTTAATGATCCCGAACTTTTGATCCTGTTGATCGGCTGAAAGTCCCGGATATTGAGCAAAGCGAAACCCCGAGCCCTCGGGATCGGGATTATCCTGTCTAAATGGCTGTTTATCTTAGTGGCTTGGTGCGATAGCGTACGAACCGGGCCCAACCAGCCAATTTATTTTGACTGTTAATAAGGTACGAATGAAATGGAAGCCAGCAAAAACAACACAACCCGGCAACCCAAACGTAAAAGGCCCGAAGGTCGAAGATCCGCCTCAGGAGGAGCCGACCGTTTCTAGCCGGGGTCGTAAGACCGCCGGTCAACGATTGTTTTTTAATTTTTTCCACGCCTCGCAGAGGCGTACCGACAGGATTTCGCACCGAAGGCGAAAGATAACGTAGCATGGGCAACCCCCGGTTGCCCATCCTGGTTTAACCAGCCATGAGCGCAGCGAATACCAATACAAAACGTTGAGCACAGCGAAATCCCGATCTATCGGGAAACCCAATGATGAAAATAATAACCCTAACCTCACCAACGAAATGAGCTTAACAAAAAATAAAAACTCATCCGCCTCAAGGCCGCAGGTCCGCCTCAGGAGGACGGATACAAATAATATCTCGAAGAGATCAAAAGCGCCTAGCCCGCCAATTCATTGGCGGGAAAACTTTGCTACTTCCTGCTTGCTACTTTGATTAATCCACGCCTCGCAGAGGCGTACCTGCAGGATTTCGCACCGAAGGCGAAAGATAAAACCACCATGAGCGCAGCGAATACCATTACAAAACGTTGAGCACAGCAAAATCCCGAGCTATCGGGAAACCCAATGATGAAAAAATGTCACTCTAACCTCAGCGTTAAAATGAGCTTAACAAAAAATAAAAAAACATCCGCCGAACGGCGGATACCCAAAGCGGCCCAACGGGCAAGTATAAAATAGCCCAGGGCAGAGCGAGTCCCGATCCATCGGGACGAGCGCCACCCTGGGTAACAAACACGAAATTAAATTTTTAACCCACGCCTCGCAGAGGCGTACCGCCAGGATATCTCGCAAAAGAGATAGATAAAACCAACCATGAGCGCAGCGAATACCAATACAAAACGTTGAGCACAGCATAATCCCGATCTATCGGGAAACCCAATGATGAAAATAATAACCCTAACCTCACCAACGAAATGAGCTTAACAAAAAATAAAAACTCATCCGCCTCAAGGCGGATACAAATGATATCTCGAAGAGATCAAAAGCGCATAGCCCGCCAATTCATTGGCGGGAATACCCGAACCCGAGTTTGAAACTTTTAACCCACGCCTCGCAGAGGCGTACCGACAGGATATCTCGCAAAAGAGATAGATAAAACTAACCATGAGCGCAGCGAATACCAAATTCAAAACGAACCCAATGATGAAAAAATGTCACTCTAACCTCAGCGTTAAAATGAGCTTAACTAAAAATAAAACGAACAGCCGCCAAATGGCGGATACCCAAAGCGGCCCAACGGGCCGGCATAAAATAGCCCAGGGCAGAGCGAGTCCCGATCCATCGGGACGAGCGACACCCTGGGTACCAAACCCGAAATTAAAATTTTAACCCACGCCTCGCAGAGGCGTACCGCCAGGTTATCTCGCAAAAGAGATAGATAAAACTAACATGAGCGCAGCGAATACCAACACAAAACGTTGAGCACAGCAAAATCCCGATCTAACGGGAAACCCAACATGAATAAATATCAAATCGCCCAGTCAGACCGAACCCCTCCTCGCCGGCGAACAGACCGTTTTTGTCGGCGCGGACCGCAAGCTTACTCTTTCTCGCGCCGGGTCGCAAAACGCCCGCCTGTGTTCTGTTGAAATCACCCACATGGTCCCGGACCAGATCCCCGGCAACCTCTATTTTGGCTATAGCGCCGCCAATACCGGCCATATCGACGAAGATTATCACCACCGCTACCAGTGGAACGACAATCTCCCCGATTCGCGCTGTACCCGGGTCATCGACAAGACGCAGGATGGCGACAGCCCAGATGCTGACATCCCTGTCGAAGTCTATTACCGCTACGACGCCTTCGGCCGGCGCGTGGGCCATTATTACAAATGGCCCACCGGTAGCGGCAATCCTGCCAGTCTGCCGGCCTCCAGCGAATTCCACGACAAGGAACTGGTTTACGACGGGGTCATGCTCGTGGAGGAATGGTATGCCGATTCGGCCCCGGCCGCGCTGCAAAACAAGCTCAAACGCCGCTACTATAAGAGTGCCTGACTGAATAATTATCGTAACGAGACCGAGCGAAAAAGTTACCGGCAAGGCCGCAGGGGTAAAACACCCGCAGGCAACCCTGCTATGGGTTGTCGAGGATGTTTTGCCCCGAGAACGCAGCGGGTGACTTTTGCAGCCGGTCGGAGTAGATAACTTATTTTGTCAGGTGCTCTCTGAAGAAGGCATCAACCGGCTGGCCCTGGTCGAAAATTATAATGGCCAGACCACCCCGCAAACGGTCTATGTGCCCATCACCGACGACCGCGGCACGCTGATGGGCGTGGTCGATGCCACACCCGGCAGTGCGAACGTAGGCCAGCTCGTCGAAAAGCTCAATTCTGCAGCTTACCATTGAAAATGCCCGCTGGGCCGTGCATTAGTTCTACACGAGTAAAAACTTAGCTTGCGAGCGATCAGGAATATTCATACCCATTGGGTATACAATTCCACCGGCCTGTGCAAATCCTTTGCGGCAGATGGAACCACCGAAAACACCCCCGACAATACCGGCTACAATATCGGCCGTTCCCGATATATCCCCTTCGGCTGGTGCGGCATGGTTCGCGATCCCTTTACGGGTAAGAGGCATTGCCTCATTCATTTGTGATAGTCTGTCAACGAATCTTCAGATTAATATCCGCCCTGATGCTGACACGATAGAAACGCCCGATGGGCGCATACCCACTTCCGCGACTACGACCCCGTCCACGGCCGCTGGCTCAGCGAAGACCCGGCCGGATACGCCGATGGCCTGAACCTCTATAACGCCTATATGGGCGTGAATGGGGTGGATTTGTTGGGGTTGGAAAGGCAACAGAAACGTTATGAATTAATTGAAGATTCTTATTTCAATAAATATGGATTTCGCCCAGGTACACGAAAAGCAAGTCAATTCTCTGATAATGTTGAGACCGTAATTAAAGTTGGAGCAGCACAAATTGTTGTTAATGTGGCGAATACTGTTGAGAGTGTAGATAATTTCTTTAAAACCCCTCCGCCGGAGACTATCAATAAATTTCAAGGAGTTGTTACTACTGTCGCCACGCCTTTTTTCATTGAATACGATAAATGCAAAAATAATTATGCTACTCAAGAGATGGCATTTATGGCGGCATTAACAAATGTATCAGCTGAACATGTATCAATAATGATCAGTCAATATAAAGCTGATTTATCTTGTGGTAACGCTCCGGTTGTTGGTATGGCGAGTGGTAATATTGCTTACGGTATTATTGAGAATATTGCATTTCAAAAGATAGGAGCCAAATTACAGTCTTTACAATGGACAAATTCCAGATTTCCAAAATTGAGCACAAATTATATTAGTGGATCAATCGACGATTTTCCTGCTATCAATCGACAAGAATGGATTAAAATTGGAGATGATTTTGTTAATGAAATAAACTTGATAAACAGTAAATACGGATTGACTTCTAACAATAAAAAGAGAATAATTGGATTAGGCCTTGATGATGATCTTCATCGATTGCCAAGAGGTGTTATAAAATATTATGAAGGTGGTTGGCAAAAAGCTGGCCTGACAAGAGTTGATTGGGGGAGAGCATGGGGGAATGATTTTTATTTTAGAAAATCATTTGAAGAGGCCGTTAAAAATGCAGATGAGATTGTTTTTGATGTGTCTAACTTTGATGTACAGATATTTTTAAAAGATAGATCTAAAGGTTTTTCATGTGGCAATATTACGAATGCTGAACTAAATTATTTGATCGAAGAAAATCTTTTGGACAAAGTAAAATTCATAAAAAATGGAGATCATGTGAAATGGAATGGGACAGAGTTCATAAACAAGTAGATTCTACTTTTTCCCCCCAACAAATACCACCTGTATTAAGACAATGGGAGGCGTCAGAAGCAAAATTATGGCATTATACTATATCATTAGGGAGAAGATTTGCTATTCGTTTGAGTAGGGATGATAAAGAAGAACATTTGTATATATGCTGTTTAGGATGCGATTTCTTTTGTGGAAAATTTAGATATAATGAATTAACATTAACTATTGAATACTCTAATAACGAAATGGAAGATGAACATCTTTGTGTCTTGCATGATGACGAAAATAGTTTTGAATTAAAATGTCGGTCAGTATTATTATTGATTACAGATAAATTATTCTCATTTAGTTTCGAATAAAGACCAAAATTTACATAACACTTCAAGCGTAACGCAGTGAAACTTGTGGATGGATTAAGACAACAAATCAGAAAGACGAACCAATAAAACCAGTGATAACAAAGAGTGCAATAATACCCTGATAGAAATTCCGCAAACAATGAAGCAAAATTCCAGCAAGCCCTAAAAACAAAGGAGCCCGATATGCAGCACCATCAACGAACCATCCTTTCACTGTCCGCCGTATTGATCCTGACCATCCTGACCCTGTTGCCCCGGCCGGCCGAGGGCACCGACCGCGTTGTGGACCAGTACGGCGAACCGGTCGGCCAGGCCGCCCTCCGGCTGGAAATTGCCCCGCCTGACGGCGGCGAGTCTCGCACCATCACCGTCACCACCGACCCCGCCGGCCAGTTCACCGCCGGCCCGCCCGGAACCACCTACCGCCTGACCGCCATCACCCGCAGCGGCTACCGGCTGTTCGCGGAGAACCCCGGCGACCAGCATTTATGAATCACAGTGAATACTAGTTTAAAGACATTACCCCAAAGATCTCCTCCCAAAGTTCCCATAACTCCCATAACTCCCATTATTCCCATTATTCCCATTATTCCCAATCCCACCACCATATTCACCATAACAACATACATTTCAGTATCTTACACTCACATACGTCCCATCGGCCCCATTTGTCCCATATTTATTCATAACGAAACTTAAATATATTTGTGTTTTTATTACACAATACTATATTATTTATTTGACTATATTACAACACCAGTCTATAATCCCAAAGTCGCCCCAATAGCCCCCGAACCCCCGGTGTGCCCCACACCCACTCGGCCACGCCTACAGAGATTCTCTGCGCATTTTTGGGGGTTAAGCTGTGTGCCGGGTGCCACCCTTCAAGCGCAGCTTGTGGGTGCATGCGTCGCCTTGTGAACTCCAATATGAATTGGGCTTACCAAAAAATAAAACAACATCCGCCTCAAGGCGGATACAAATAATATCTCGGAGAGATCAAAAGCGCCTAGCCCGCCAATTCATTGGCGGGAATACCCGAATCCGAAACGTATATTTTTAACCCACGCCTCGCAGAGGCGTACCTGCAGGATATCTCGCAAAAGAGATAGATAAAACCAACATGAGCGCAGCGAAAACTAATGCTAAACGAAACGAACCCAATGATGAAAATAATGACCATAACCTCAACCACAAAATGAGCTTAACGAAAATAATAATTTCATCCGCCAAATGGCGGATACCCAAAGCAGCCCAACGGGCCGGCATAAAACAGCCCAGGGTAGAGCGAATCCCGTATAACGGGACGAGCGCCACCCTGGGTAACGATCATGAGATTGAAATTTTTAACCCTCGCCTCGTAGAGGCGTACCGACAGGATATCTCGCAAAAGAGATAGATAAAACTAACATGAGCGCAGCGAATACCAACATAAAACGAAACGAAGCCAACAACAAAAAATATGACCATAACATCAACCAAAACTTAAACTTATCAAAGATTCGACTGATTTAACTTTTAACCTATTTTTAACAGGAGGTACCAACCATGTCATCGTCACTAAGAAGACTCAGAGCCAACCGTCGCAACGCCCAGAAATCCACCGGCCCCAAAACCCCCGAAGGCAAGGCCATCTCATCGAAAAATGCCATCAAGCACGGCCTCAGTGGCCGGGACCCCGCCCATCTCATTGTCCCCGGCGAGTCCGAACTCACTTACCTCGAGTTCCGCGCCGCATTGCTGCAAGACCTCAAACCCACCACCTATCTCCAGCGCCACATCGCCGACCAGATAGTCTCCACCGCCTGGCGACTGGAACGGATCGGCCGCATCGAAGCCGAAATGATCGATGCCCGCGTCTATCAACTCCGACTCACCAACGAAGAAATTCGCAAAGACACCGTCATCGACCAGCCCTTCGCCCATTCGAGTATCTACCTGCCCCGCCACAACGAAGTCGGCACCGCCTTCACCCTCGAAGTCCCCGCCTTCAACTGCCTGGCCCGCTACGAAGCCCACCTCAATCGTACCTTCCAGGCCAATCTTAAGCTACTGCAACAGTTGCAATTACAACAAAAACCAAACGAACCCAATGCCTACCCCCCAGAGTACCCATTTCCCGACTTACCCCGCGTCCACATCCCCGACCCACCCAGAATCCCCACACACCCCAGCGAAGCCAAACTCGCCCCCGAATACATCAAAGACCGACTCCCCGAATTGATGAAAGACCACAGCGTAACTGACGACCAGGTCTTCAGTTACGCCTGTAACCGCTACGAAGCCCTCAACACCTTCTCCCAGCAGAACGGCGAAGAAGCCCTCCACGCCCTCGGCATCCCCACCAAACCACCCGCCGACATCCCCATCCAGGAGGATAAGAAATAAAGTAACCTCAACTACCACAACCATACATTCTAGCTACCGTCTTGATCCAGAATTCAAGTCGGACCAATCCACGTGCGCACATAGCCGCTCCCAACCTCTGGATGCAGGCTGATATTATCCATACAATAAATCGCGAGTTTATCCCGTTATAACTCTAAACTGATTTTCAATCGTAACGGAAAGGATTATTAGCATGCGTAACTCAAAATTAAAGCATCCCCATCGATCCCCTGCTTCCAGCGACTTCTCTAAATCGGCTTTCCTGCCAGCCATTGCGTTTATCCTGATCATCTATCTCGCCGGATGTCAATCCCTGACCATTCCAAACGAACCCATCCGTTTCGAACCCAAAGGCGATACCTTCGTACACGATCCGGTCATGATCAAGGAAGGCGACACCTATTATCTGTTTTGCACTGGCGGAGGCGGTCGTCGCGGTGGTATTATCCCAATCCGCTGCTCCAAAGACATGATCAACTGGCAGCGCTGCGGCTACGTCTTCGATCAACTCCCCGCATGGTGTACCGAGCAAATCCCCGGCACGCGCGGCTCCTGGGCCCCCGATATCTCCTATTTCAACGGCCAATACCACCTCTACTACTCCATCTCAACCTTCGGCCGCAACAACTCCGCCATCGGACTCGCCACCAACACCACCCTTGACCCGAACAGCCCCGACAACAAATGGATCGATCACGGCATGGTAGTCCGCTCTACCGCCGGCCAGGATGACTTCAACGCGATTGACGCCAACCTGGTATACGAAGATAAAGATTCCGTCTGGCTCTGTTGGGGCAGTTTCTGGGGCGGCATCAAAATGCGTCAGCTTGATCCCCAAACCGGCATGTTCTCCACGGATAACACAACCCTCTATACCCTCTGCGCCCGGCCGCGCGGCAGCGAACATGTCACCCCACCGGTTGAAGGTGCTATCGAAGCGCCTTTCATCATCAAACACGGCAAATGGTGGTATCTTTTTGTCTCGGCCGATTTCTGCTGTCGGGGTGTCAACAGCACCTACAACGTTATCGTCGGACGCTCCCACGACCTCACCGGCCCCTACCTTGATCAGAACGGTATCGACATGGCTATTGGCGGCGGAACTCAGATCCTTGCCGCCGCCACTGAAAAATGGCATGGTGTCGGACACCAGGCCGTCTTCCATGATAACAACACCGATTATCTCATCTGCCACGCCTACGACGCCCAGTTTGGACGCTCCTATCTGCAGATTTCAACCATTGTCTGGAAAGAGGACTGGCCCGTGGTGGCACCCATGCCCTGACCAATTCCATGATCATAACTTCATTTTTTACCACAACTTTACCAAAATTCTGTCATTTTGGCAGTCTTTCCTTGCAATTTACCCGGCGAATCGATACAGTGTTCCGTCATGAGCAAAATACCTGTTTTAATTATCGAAGATGAAGAAGCCCATGCCGACGCCTTGGCCGAGGCCATGGAACGAGATTACGAAATCACGATCGCCACCAGCGGCGAAGAAGGCATGGATATCTTCCGGCTGGGCGATCCATTTGTTGTAGTCACTGACCTGCGTCTGGGTGGCCCGGTCGACGGGCTCGTCGTTTTAGATGAAGTCGTCAAAAGCGACCGCCCCTGCGAAGTCATCCTGATCACCGCGCACAGTTCTATCGAAACCTGCAAACAGGCTATTCGAGATGGTGCCTATGACTATATCGAAAAACCCATCGACCTGAGCCGCCTGCGTGACGCTGTCAATCGCGCCGCCCAGAAAGTCCAGTTGCAACGCGATAACCATCGCCTGCAGCAGCGCCTGGAAGAAAAATTCGACTTCGCCGGCGTCATCGGCGATTCATCACGCATGCTCAAAGTGCTGGATATGCTTCGCCGGGCTTCCAGTTCAACCGTTACCGTCCTGCTTCAAGGTGAAAGCGGAGTCGGCAAAGAACTGCTCGCCGAAGCCATCCATTACAATTCCCCGCGAAAAAACGGCCCCTTCCAACCGGTTAACTGTGCCGGCCTGAGTGACACCCTCCTCGAAAGTGAACTCTTCGGCCATGTCAAAGGTGCCTTTACCGGGGCCATGACCGACCGTAAGGGCTTTTTCGCTATGGCCGACGGCGGCACTCTCTTCCTCGATGAAATTGGCGACATGCCCATGAACATGCAGGCCAAACTGCTGCGCGTGCTCGAAGATCAGATCGTCACCCCAGTCGGCAGTACCACCGGCCATAAAGTCGATGTCCGCATTATCAGCGCTACCAACCAGGATCTGGAAACGATGATCGAAGAAAAATCTTTCCGCCAGGATCTCTATTACCGGATTCGCGGCGTCAATATCGAGATCCCGCCACTCCGCGAAAGACGCGAAGATATCCCCATGCTGCTGGATCATTTTCTCCACGAATTCGCCCAAACCGAAAATCGCGAAGTCAAAGGCTATTCCGCCACGGCGATGCGCATCCTGAAAAATTATGACTGGCCCGGCAACGTCCGCGAATTGCGCAACAGCGTAAAAATGATGGTGGTTCTGGCCGATAAAGAAATCATCGATGTCGCCGACCTGCCGGTCGAAATCTATCAGACCAGCGATACTACTGAAACCGAACTGAGTAACCTGGCCGGAGTCAATCTGACCGAACTGGAACGAACCGCCATCAAACGTACCCTTGAAATGGTCAATGGCAACCGCGAAATGGCCGCCAAAATGCTCGGGATCGGCGAACGGACACTTTATCGTAAGATTAAAGAATATAACCTGTAAAACTCTCGTTCATACTGCCAGAATATTTTCAGGTCTAATATGAAAAAATCAAACGGACTGGTTTATTCAACTGAACATGGCCGGATGTGCCCCGGTTGCAATCAACCTCTGGCCCAATGCCGGTGCCAGAATCAGTTAGCACCACCTGCCGGCGATGGTATTGTCCGCGTCAGTCGCCAGACTAAAGGACGAAAAGGTAAAGGAGTTACCCTCATCACCGGTGTTCCGCTGGGGCTTGAGGAACTGAAAATACTGGCCGGCGAATTAAAAGCCCGCTGTGGTTGCGGTGGTACCGTCAAAGATGGAGTCATCGAGATTCAGGGTGAACATCGGGACAAACTGGTGGAAACCTTGCAAAAGAAGGGATGGACAGTCAAAAAAGCAGGAGGTTGATTCCCAATCGATATCATATAACACAAAGAGTACCTAATGCTCTAAATAGGAGATCGAATATGAACAACCCAACCCAATCCAGAATGATTATCAAATCATCGGGACTTAAATGCTCTTTGCTTTTGCTCCTTTTCTCAATTGTCACTTGGTCAATCTCAGCTTCAGCCATTGAACCGGTAAATATTCAAGTCTACTATGACCGTACCATGGGACCGGTTGAACCGGTTTGGCGTTTTATTGGATATGATGAGGCAAATTACACCTATTCTCCCGATGGCTTGGCGCTGCTGGATGAAATTGCTCAATTGAGCCCCCAGCCGGTTTATATTCGCTGCCACCATCTCCTGACCAGCGGCGATGGTTCCACCTCGCTTAAATGGTGCAGTACCAATGTTTATACCGAAGACCAGAACGGCAATCCAGTTTACGACTGGACCATCATCGATAAACTTTTCGACACCTGGCATGAACGCGGATTAAAACCGCTGGTCGAACTGGGATTTATGCCCGAAGCCCTCAGCAGCCGCCCCGAAAACTATACCCCCAAAAAGGTTTTCAGTGGTGAACCCAAAGGCATGGTCGAGGGCGGTGCCTTTTACCCACCCAAAGATTATCAGAAATGGCAGGCGTTAATTGAAGCGTTGGCACAGCATTGCGTCGAACGCTACGGCCGGGAAGAAACCGAAAGTTGGCTCTGGGAACTATGGAATGAACCTAATATCGGTTATTGGCGTGGTACCCCGCAGGAATATATCAAACTGTATGATTACACCGCCACTGCCATCAAAAAAGTCTTACCCGGCGCTCGTATGGGTGGTCCGCACGTCACCAATCCGGATGGAGGCGGTTCCGACCGGCTGTTACGGGCATTCATAGAGCATTGCCTGCACGGTAAAAATGAAGCGACCGGCGATATAGGTACTCCAGTTGATTTTATCGCGTTTCACACCAAAGGCGGCACCCAATACCGTGATGGCAAAGTCATTATGAATCACGGCAACCATCTGCGTACCATGGACCACGGATTTGAAATTATCGCTTCTTATCCCGAACTGGAAGGAATCCCGGTCATCATTGGCGAATCCGATCCAGATGGCTGCGCGGCCTGTTCCGCTCGGCTTTATCCCGGAAATGGCTATCGCAACGGCACCCAATACGCCGTCTATACCGCCGCCACCTTCTTACGTAAACAGGAACTGGCACAGCGCCGGGGCGTTCGAATTATGGGCGGAGTCACCTGGGCTTTTACCTTCCCCGATCAGCCCTGGTTTGACGGTTTTCGAAGTTTAAGCACAAACCAGGTTCCTAAACCTGTTTTCAACGCGTTCCGCATGTTCAGTCTTCTCGAAACCGAACGGATTGCCGCTGTCAGCACAGCCGCCCACAGTCTCAATGACTTGATGAAATCCAGTGTTCGCTCCGAACCAGATATTGACGCGTTCGCTACTCGTAGCGATCAGGCCGTCAGTATTTTAATCTGGCATTATCACGATTCCAGCGAAACCGGTCCGGCCGCTGACATTGTGTTGGATATAAATCGCTTGCCCATCCAGATTAAACAAGCCCGCCTCACACATTACCGAATCGACGACCAATTTAGTAATGCCTATACAACCTGGCTGAAAATGGGTTCCCCGCAACCACCCAGTCACGAACAAATCGAACTTTTGCTCAAGTCATCCGAACTGCAGCAACTGCCCGGCCCGGATAAAGTTAAAGTTAATAACGGTAGTACCGAACTCAATTTTAACTTGCCCCGTCTGGGCCTTTCATTGATTCGCCTGCAATGGTAATGCCCCGGCAACGATGCGTATTCTTGATTCCCAACCTGAGCGTCATAAATCGTAACACCCATGACTGAAAGAAGATGAATAATGTTACCATCCGGCCCGAAAAACCATTGGTTATTGACGTGTTTCCTGACATCCCTGACATTATTTTCACTCACAAACCCCACCTTCGCCGCCCCACTGGCTTTTCCCGGAGCCGAAGGTTTTGGCTGTAATGCTACCGGCGGCCGCGGGGGAACGGTTTATCATGTAACCAATTTGAATGATTCCGGCCCGGGATCATTCCGGGATGCGGTTAGCCAGAGCCATCGCATAGTTGTTTTTGATGTCAGCGGTATCATACTCATCAAAAGCCGAATAGTCGTAGCTGATCATATCATGATCGCCGGCCAGACCGCTCCCGGAGATGGAATTACGATTTATGGCGATGGTCTGTCCTTTTCCAGTGCAGACCACTCTATCGTACGTTATATGCGATTTCGAATGGGAGTAAATGGTTCTAAAGGTAAAGATGCCATTACTATCGCTGAAGGCAGCCCAATGATCTTTGATCATGTCTCAGTATCATGGGGCCGTGATGAAACATTTTCTATCAGTGGCGAAAATGGTTTTTTCACGATCCAGAACTCCATAATCGCTCAGGGTTTGGATACTCACTCCTGTGGCGGCTTGATACAAAACTGGGGTGGTATCAGCATCCTGCGGTCGCTCTATATTGACAACAAAACACGCAATCCAAAAGTTAAAGGTGTCAATCAATTTATCAATAATATCATCTATAACTGGCGGGCCGCCGGCTATATTCTGGGCGATTCCAGTGCCGAATCGCATGCCAATATTTTGAATAATTACTACATTGCCGGTCCCGAATCCGGCCAGAGCCCCCCTTTCAGTCGGGGTAACGAAAATTTCCATCTGTTCGCCCAACAGAATTTTTACGATGCGAACATAAACGGAGCTCTGGACGGTCAGGCGCTTATTGCTGCGGATTATGGCATTGTATCATGGCAATCCCAACCCTATGACTATCCTCCCATCGAAACCATTTATCATCCGGAAACAGCATACAAAGTTATCCTGTCTTGCGCCGGAGCCACCTTACCCAATCGCGATGAGGTCGACCATTTTCTGCTGAACGAACTTAAAAGTCTGGGTAAAGAAGGCAAAATTATTTCGGATGAATCTCAACTCCCAACTCAAGGTCCCGGCACACTGAACAACGGTAAAACTCCACAAGATACCGATCAGGATGGCATGCCTGATTTCTGGGAAAAAACTTTTCCAGAATTAAATCCAAATCAAGCAGATCATAATCAAGACACAAATCAGAACGGATATACTAATCTGGAAGATTATCTGAACTGGCTGGGATCCTGGCATGCTGTCGCGCCAAAAAATTCATATTTGAATATAGATTTACATCAATTTACCAACGGATTTAATTCCGATGCGAAATATACCATCGATGATTGCTCTTCAGGTGCAGCCCAGCTACAAGCTGATGGGCATACCATAAAATATCAGCCTACCCGGGATTATACTGGAATCGATACGGTTTCCTTCACCGTTAACGATGGTAACAAAATGTCAGGCAAGATATATATTCTTGTTGCGAACTCAGATTAAGTCCTTTAATATAGTTAACATAAGCTTGTAACAGTACCGGACTGAATACCACTTTTTCATTTTTTGCTGTTGATATGTAAGTCTTGGTATGCAAACTCATGGGTGAATACTATGAAAAAAATCGTGTGTGTCTGTTTGTCACTCTACTATCTTTCAACGCTGACTTACGGTGCCATCGATCGATTTGCCCTGGTCAATCGTCATCGAGTCAAGATCGATAAAGTTCACTCGTTCTCTCCACTTTCCGTTGGCAACGGGCGCTTTGCCTATACGGTAGATATCACCGGCCTGCAATCCTTTCCAACCGCCTATCAAGATGGTATTCCTTTAACCACAATGGCTGAATGGGGTTGGCATTCTTTTCCTAACACCAACCAATATAAATTGGAAGATACGTTTGTCGATGTAGATACCTACGGACGGCCGGTCCCCTATAATATTCAGCAAAAAGGACCAGCCGGCGATTATTTGCGCGCCAATCCTCACCAGATCACCCTGGGATTGATCGGCTTAGTACTCAAAAAAAACGATGGTAAACCAGCCGAAGCAGAAGATTTAACTGATATTAATCAAATCCTCGATCTCTGGCAGGGAATGATCATCAGTCATTTCAAAGTCAATGGCAAAGAGGTAAAGGTGCAAACCTGTATACATCCCTATCTCGACCAGATTGCGATCAGGATCGAATCGGAACTGATCCGAACTGGAGATTGCCTGATCAGCTTGAAATTTCCCTACGCCGCCGGTACCTGGGGGCGCGATCCGGCAGATTGGTCAAAACCGGATAAACATCAAACCAGATTAGTTTCAAACAATGATGGTTCATTTCTGTTTGAACGGACCATGGATCAGAAACAGTATTACTGTCAGCTAAATGCAAATCAAAATAGCGATTTGAAATATATCGAAGATCATTATTATCAATTGATCCCAGACAGTCAAAATTCGATTTTTGAATGTTCAATCTCTTTTAATGAGGACACTATTCACCAGCCCGCCCAACCGGTAGTGAATATCCAGAACCTCTGTTCTCAACATTGGCAACAATTCTGGATGACCGGTGGCGCGATTGATTTATCCAAAAGCAAAGATCCCCGCTGGCAAGAACTGGAGCGTCGAATCGTATTATCACAATATTTGACAGCCATCCAGTCTGGTCAGAAATATCCTCCTCAGGAAACCGGCCTGACCTGTAACAGCTGGTTCGGTAAATTCCATCTGGAAATGCACTGGTGGCATAGTGTCCATTTTGCTCTCTGGGACCGGTTGGAAATGCTCGAACGAGGAATTGAATGGTATCATGACATTATGCCGGCCGCCCGCGCCATTGCCAGACGCCAGGGATATCAGGGTGTACGCTGGCCCAAAATGACCAATCCCAATGGTGAAGATTCACCTTCGGGTATCGGTCCATTATTAATCTGGCAGCAGCCGCACCCGATTTATTTTGCCGAATTAATCTATCGTGAGAAACCAACCCGAACAACATTAGAACAATATCAGGATATCGTTTTTTCAACTGCTGAATTTATGGCCGATTTTTCCCATTGGGATGCGGAGCAAAAACGGTACGTCCTCGGTCCGCCGGTCATTCCCGCCCAGGAAAATTATAAATACGCCATCACCTGGAATCCAACCTATGAACTATGTTACTGGTCGTGGGGGCTTAATACTGCGCAACAATGGCGTGAACGTTTGGGTCTGGCCCGCCAAAAGGATTGGGACCATATCATTGACAACTTATCATCACTGCCAGTTCAAAATGGGATCTATAGCGCTGTCGAGCCGCCCCCATACACCAACATCACTGACCATCCTTCCATGCTGGCTGCGCTGGGATTGCTGCCAAAAACACCGTTAGTGGATGAATCGGTAATGCGCCAGACCGCCCTTGACACCTATCGTACCTGGAGTTGGCCGGATACCTGGGGGTGGGATTATCCCATGCTGGCCATGACCGCGGCTCGTACTGGATTACGGGAACTGGCAGTAGACGCCTTTTTTATCGTATCAAAAAAGAACCTGTACTGGCCTAACGGCCATAATTATCAACGTGAAAATCTGCCACTCTATCTGCCCGGCAATGGTGGGCTGCTGACCGCCGTAGCCATGATGGCCGCGGGATGGGATGGCGCCCCGCCCGGCCATGCGCCGGGATTTCCCGACAATGGCAACTGGATCGTTGAATGGGAAGGATTGAAACGAATGCCATAATGTGGTATCCTGTCAAGCCAGATGATCCGGGTAGAATACATAAAAATCTAAAATAGAATTCGAACTGTTACTTTACTAGCGAGGTGTTGCATGAATATTTCAAGAACGGTAAAAATTGCATTCATTGTGTCTTATCTGACGGCCTGGTTGAATGGATCATCAGAATGCCTGGCCATGACCGAATCGGAAGGCTGGGCCTTAATGCCAGAGATAGCCCGTCGGATCGTTCCTCCCCGATTTCCAGATAAGGATTTCCTGGTAACCCAATATGGTGCTAAAGGAAATGGCGACACGGATTGTACTGAGGCTTTTAAAAAAGCCATTGAAGCCTGCCATACCGCCGGTGGCGGCCGGGTGGTGGTGCCGGAGGGTATTTATCTCACTGGAGCCATCCATTTAAAAAGCAATGTCAATCTGCATATCACCAAGGATGCCTTAATCAGCTTTTTTACCAACACTGACGATTATCTGCCCCCGGTCTATACCCGGTTTGAAGGCACTGAATGCTGGAATTTTTCGCCCTTGATCTATGCCTTTGAACAGGAAAACATCGCCATCACTGGCAGCGGCATTCTGGATGGCAATGCCAACAATACCAACTGGTGGCGCTGGAAATGGACACAGAAATCTGACGTAGCAGCATTATGCAAACAAGCGGAAGATGGCATTCCGGTCAGCGAGCGGCAATATGGGAATGGCCATAAACTGCGTCCCAACATGATCCAACCCTATCGCTGTCAGAATATCTTAATCGAAGGGGTTACCATAAAAAACAGCCCTATGTGGCATATTCATCCGGTTCTAAGCCGCAATATTACTATTCGCAATGTCACCGTCGCAGGACATGGGCCCAACAATGATGGCTGTGACCCGGAATCTTGTCAGGATATTTTAATTGAAGATTGTTATTTCGATACCGGCGATGACTGCATTGCTATTAAATCCGGCCGCAACGCGGACGGCAGACGGGTGAATGTCGCGTCTGAAAATATCATCGTCCGAAACTGCACCATGAAAGACGGCCACGGCGGAGTGGTCATCGGCAGCGAAATATCCGGCAGCGCCCGGAACGTCTTTGTGGAAGATTGTGTGATGGACAGCCCCAACCTGGATCGGGGCTTGCGGATCAAAACCAATTCCATTCGCGGTGGCATCGTCGAAAATATATTTATGAGGAACGTCACCATGAAACAGGTTCGAGAAGCCGCTCTTAAAATCAATTACTATTATCAGGAAGGTGATGTTGGAAAATTTCAACCAACCGTCCGCAACATCTTCATGACCAATGTCCATTGTCTGAAAAGCAAATACCCCTGGCATATGCGCGGTTATGCTCACAACCCTATTCAGAATGTAGTATTAACTGGCTGTACGTTCGATTCGATAGCAGAAAAAGGCGTGGCGGAAGCCGTCGAAGGATTCCAGATATTGCCAGCCGGCTCAGATCATTCCTCTACTGACTTATGGTCCACAAAGATGGCCCAGACCGTCCTGCAACGCAATGCGGACTATTGGAGCCTGGACTTCTCCGACAAACCCAAATGGACCTATACCTATGGTCTGGTATTCAAAGCCATGTGGGATGTCTGGAAAATCAATCAGGATCCGGCGCTACTGGCCTATATCGAAGGTTATTATGACACCCTGATCAATGATGACGGCGCCATACAGACTTACGATATCAAGCAATATAATATCGACATGATCAAGCCTGGCTCCGTGTTGCTCGAATTGTACAACCTGACCAAAAAAGAAAAATATCGCCAGGCGATCATAACTCTGCGTCAGCAAATGAAAAACCATCCCCGCACTTCTGAAGGCGGTTTCTGGCATAAAAAACGCTACCCGCACCAGATGTGGCTGGACGGCCTGTATATGGGCTCACCGTTCCTGGCGCATTACGCCTCTCAGTTCAATGAGCCGGCGCTATATGATGATGTCGCCAACCAGATCATCCTGATGAACAAACACGCCCGCGACTCCAAAACCGGCTTGCTCTATCATGCCTGGGATGAAAGCCACGAACAGAAATGGTCCAATCCCGATACGGGACAATCCCCCCATTTCTGGGGCCGCGCCATGGGCTGGTATGCCATGGCCATTGTTGATGTACTGGATGACCTGCCAACCGACCATCCAAAACGAGGAGACATCATTAATATTCTAAAGCAAATGAGCAATGCCCTGGCCCGATACCAGGATACTGAGACCGGGTTGTGGTATCAGGTGTTGGATCAGGGTGCTCGAAAAGGTAATTATCTGGAATCGACCGCATCCTGCATGTTTGTTTATGCGATCGCCAAAGCTGTCCGCAAAGGCTACCTTGATAATAATTTCATCAAAGTAGCTCGCAAAGGTTACGACGGCATACTGAAATCCCTGGTTACCGTTGATGCCAGAGGCTGGGTGGATATCCACAACTGCTGCTCAGTAGCAGGCCTGGGAGGCAATCCCTATCGGGATGGCTCTTATGAATATTATGTCGGTGAACCGATCCGGGACAATGACCCCAAGGCCATTGGTCCTTTCATTCTGACCTGTCTGGAATTTGAAAGACTCGACTGAAAGTCCAGACAATCGAGTCTAAATGGATAGCTTTAATTACTCAAACAGGTAGTTTCGATTACAAATCAGCCATGGTAACAACCGGAATGTCTTTGGCGGCAGCCGGGCCCAGCGGTTTTTGGCTGGAAGAATCGTAACAGTATCCTTTATCCGTCAAAGGCCAGATCAATGGCATGACGCAATGAACGGCTCCATTAAATCCCTGTAGAATAGCGGCCAGCTTTCCAGTGCCTTTAGAGAGTTCGGCTTCGTTTTCGATGCAGAACGGACCGTCGAATTTCATTTCTTTCAGTTGATTGAGAAAGGCCCGCCAGTCCATACTGTCACTGCCGCCGAATCCCGGCAGCATGGCTTCGTAATGATGGCGATCCCAGTCGTGAGCCGGTACCGGCACACCGGCCTTGGCCGCCAGATCCGGATCGACATGCTGCATCGGGTACATGCCGCCCCAATGAACCGAGGCCACTGAGTTTCTCATACGGGTCGCTTTGATATGAATCATCTTGATGCGGGCCGGATCGCTATTACGCAACACGTCAACCGGATCGGTATGCTGCCAGACATCGTGCGAAGGATCATAAGTCTCGCCATGCGCCTTGCTGGGAATCAGGGCGTACATCAATTTACGCGCGGCCAGGGTACAGGGCAGATTGTTATAGGTGGCGCTGAATCGTGCAGATCGCCAGCCTTCCATCGGGCAGTTTTCGTATACAACGGTAACTCCCAGATCTTCGGCATAACGAATGATCGGCGTAAATACTTTCTGGTATTCCAGCAGGTTCTTCTCGAAGCCGCCTTCGGTATGGCTCAGTTCATGGTTATAACCGACAAATGTTCCAACCCGAACACCATTAGCATCACCCCCCATCAGATGCGCCATACGAATCAATTTCAGCATATGATTCTGGTTAATCAACCGCTGTTCCGGATCACCGCCAATCAGATTTTCATACGCACCAATGGAAAAACGCAATCCCCGACTAGCAAACTGGTCCAGGATTCCTTGAGCCATGTCCCGATCAAACTGATCGTATTCCAGATGCGTGGCAATGTGATCAGTACGGGTCCCGGCTCGGCGGAACACGCATAATTCCAATCCCTGCACTCCCATGGAGGTGGCATGGTCCAAAATAGTCTCTAATTTCAATCCCGGAAATGCAGACGTCATCATCCAGATAGGATTATTCATAGCGGTCTCCTTAGTAAGTCACTTGCACATAGATGAAACAGGACTCCTAATTAACCGAATACAAAAACCGATGTCAAGCAATTATCTGGTGACTTAAAAACTTGTTGACCAACCCCAATGCGCATAAAAAAGGGTGAAAGAGGGGACTCGAACTCCAATCCCCCAAATTCAGAACAAATTGATTATAAAGAAGTTACGAAAATGCAACAAAACAACCTTGTCTCGGAGCTTGCCTTTTTACTGAATCAAGATGAACATTTTCGGACAATTCTTATGGCTTGGGAAAAATTATCGCTAGAACAAAAATCCGCTTTAGTAACTATTCTTGATAGTATGGCAAGATAAAACAGTCCCCACATTAAATGAATTCTATCTAAAAAGGCAAAGTTCATTTGATCCGTTGACCCTAGTGCCGAACTAGTGTTTCACTTCTGAAGAAATTCTTAACTCCTATGTACTGCTTTGCTTATACTAAAAAACAAAATCAATCCCGTCCTTTCGGCACCGGTTGTCCGAAAAGGACGGAGGTTGGTAACAATGAATAGCACCGACAAACAACAAAAATGCATCTATGCCTTGTGTATGGATAAAGGCGTATCGTTTGACAAAAACGCGGTCAAACAGATGAGCAAAGAACAGGCCAGCAAGTTTATTGACGAACTACGGGCCAATCCAAAAGTGGAGACTGTCGAAGAAGTACCGCCTACTAAACTTGCTAGGAAGTTCAACCAATGGCGGTTTGGGATGTGCGTTAAATTGGTTCTGGAACACGGGATGAAATTTGATGAAGCGGTCAGTCAACCGGATCGGTTCAAGGAATTGCTTGGTAAAGTGTATCATCTGGTTGAGAGTATCGAACAGGATTATCGCATGGGAACTGCGGCCGGAGTTGACACCGGCTGCCGGATTCCGGCAACTGTTCCGGAACAGTTGAAATACCAGCGAGGTGGATGAAGATGCTGACAGAGATGTTGATTAAGGACTATCCGGAAATCGAAAGAATATCGGGACCGGAAGATGTTTTGGCCTACTGCCGGGACTTGAAGGGACTGGGTAAGGAAGCGTTTCTGGCGCTGTTTTTGAATTCGAACAATTCAGTCATCGCCCGGGAAATCGTCAGCCTGGGCACTTTGACATGTCAGTTGTGCATCCGCGGGAACTGTTTCGCACGGCGATTGTGAGGAACGCCAACGCGATGATCGTGGTACACAACCATCCTTCTAATAACCTGACTCCTTCCAGGGAAGATCGGGCGGTGACACGGCAGTTGAAAGAGGCTGGTAAGATCATCGGCATTCAGGTGCTGGATCATTTGATTGTGTCGGACGATGTGCGGGAATATCGCAGCGTGGGTTAAGCGATTTGTAGCTAAGACTCGTGTTCGGTGAGCAGGTGTTCCGCAATTGTATACAGATCAGGCGCAGTGAACTCGCAGTAGTGGCACTCCCAGCCGGTCTTGTTCCTGACCGGCAGGTCAATTTTATGATAGAGCAGCAGCAACAAAATCCCTTTATCATCCTCGCTAAGTAAACTGTCGGCATTCAAAATGGTTCGATAGTGAATCATAATATTCTCCATGATATCGTTGGATTATCTATAGATTACCTGAGATCGAGATGGTGCCAAGTTAAGATTCTGTTAAATTGGAGATTCGTAATGCCTAAATTCTTTGATAGCAGGCACATACAATCTTTGTCTTCTTATGATAGGTAGCATTGGGTTAACATAAATTAATTTATAAAATCGCGCAAGATAGCAATTGATAAGGTGTATTAATTGATGGTTAGACTATCTTGATACAACTTAATATAACTTATTAAAGGAGCAATCATGAATTCTCCCAGCACGATTCTAGCATCTAGCGAAAATGATTCATTCAATGCTTATTTGAAATACATAAAGGTTCATTTAACATCTGTTTGTTTTTTCACCATCTTAATACTTTCATCGTTAAGTTCTGCTCAATCTTTAATCAGTACTATTGCTGGTACCGCTAAAGGTGGAACTATGGATCAGGATTTAAGCAACGGTATGACCGTCAATGGTGGGAATGGAGGGAATATTGAAATACGATTTGGCGAGGTAATAGAAACAGGTAATGGCAAAAATGGTGTATTAAGGTTGGAGAATATATCCCAAGATAGTCTCGATCATCAGGTTAACATTTATCTTGAGGGTCCAACCAATAGCGATGAATTTAAAGAATACCATTATAAAGAAGTTATAGGAGTTGATGGTGTAATAACTCACAATTTTATTGTCTCGGGCAATATCAGGATATACTGCCAATATACCATTCAGGCAGTGTTTACATTAGCCGAAAATGCTGACCAAAATGCCATTATCGAAGTTTATGCGGGCCATCCTATTGAGTCTACCTACAAGTATAATTTCTATGGCCAAACTCTTGAAATTGCCACCCAGCCCATCCACTATATTTATTTTGATCTAGACTCGCCCAAAGGATTGGCAGAAAATGGAGGGACTTTTCGGTTTTTTTCTCGCTCTCAAGGTGAGTTTATGGTAGGTGTTGACGCCCGGGGAGGAGATGGAATCAATTCGGGAGATGGAGGGCATGGAGGCGATATTACTATTATGTCGGTAAACGGGCACATTCAGGCATCAGGATTGTATGTAGATGGCGGTAAGGGATTCAGCTCCAGTGGCGTATACTTGACTGGTGGCAGAGGTGGAAATGGAGGCAACATTTATGTTGAAGCAATTGAACAGTATAAGAAAAACCGTTCATTTGTGAGCATTTTGGCTTCAGCAGATGGTAATAATGGGGGCAATGGTGGGAGTGGAACTTCTCTAACGAATAATCTCATCAACAATAATGGCAACCATGGTTTATCCGGCGGCAATGGAGGTACTGGCGGTTCTATCTCAGTGATTGCTGATGAAGTTGAGTTCGGTTATTTATATGCCAATGGAGGCGATGGTGGTGCTGGAGGCAAAGGCAGTCATGGGAGCCATGGCCAAAATGCAAGCATGTCTGATTTTTATGGGATAACGGAACCTGTTCAGGCTGAGAATGGTGGTCATGGTGGACTGGGTGGTCATGGCGGGCATGGAGGTATGGGAGGGATCATAGAAATGATTGCGGAAAAAATTACGGATAAATGGCAAGGTTGCGATCTGGAAGAGTCAACTTGCAGCGTTAAAGGAGGGGATGCCGGCGCAGGGGGGAATGGGGGCAATGGTGGAAATGGAGGTAGTGGTATAAGTTTAACCTATGATAACAGCATAACTAAATCCGGAGGATATGGCGGTAATGGCGGATCAGGCGGACACAGTGGTTTAGCAGGAGCTGGAGGAACCGTTATTGGATATAATTGTAAAAACGATTCCGATGGAATGGTTGACAAAGGTGGTTATGGCGGCATTGGAGGCAATGGCGGCTCAGGAGCCAATGGAATAGAAAAAGCGAACAATATCGATCAGGATATATTAGATTCTGTTGGTGGGCAAACAGACAATGGTGATATGGGTGATGGCGTTGGCGATGAAGTTATTGGTGATAATACCAATAATATTGATATCACCGTCGGTGGTAATGGGGGCAATGGAGGTGATGGTGGAAATGGTGGTGATGGCGCAGTGGGAGGAGATGGTGGTCATGCGGGTCGAGGTGGTAACGCAGGAAAAAGTTCATCGAATACTCCATCCAAAGGTGGTGATGCAGGAAAGGCTGGCAATGGAGGAAATTCTAATACCCCTGGCAAGGTAGGTAAGGGAGGGGTAGGAAATATAGGCGGCAAGGGAGGTGTTTATTATTACAATAATGGCCAGTATATCGAACTTGTACCTGGAAGTGATAGTGAACCTGGATATGATGGTAGTTATATTTCATTTAATCTGAACACCGATGAGAATAATTCCGTAACGGATCCGGATGATGGCATTGATAACCTTTGGAATATGATGGTTTATATGGCTGCCGTGAAAGGGGAACAGACCATATCGTCGATAATAACTGATGATGTTATCATGAAGAACCATGTCAATGCATTGGAAAATTCCGACCTAACTCAAGAACCCGTCAGTATTTTCTGTCAATTGGATCGAACAGTTAACAGTGTAGACATACCTGATATTGATTCAGATCGATCACTTACTACTCGATGGACGGATACTCGAAGAGCAGATATTGTTTCCGATAAAAATCCTAATATTGTAAGTTCCATCTTTACTCCAATAGATGAGGGTCGTGAAATTAATATGGGGAAAGGTGAATCCTTAGTTGAATTTATCGACTATTGCCAACAAAGAATATCCAGTAAAAATAATATTTTAGTATTAAATGGACATGGTAATAATCTTGAAACAATATTTGATGACGCAAAAGATCCCATTCATGATTTTTTTTCACCAGATGAATTGGGTGATGCCTTATCTCAATCTCCAGTCAACATAAATGTTTTATACCTTAATGCCTGCCGAAACGGATCATGTGAGTTTTTGTATGAAATAGCACAATCTCAAAAAGTGGATTTCTTAGTTACATGGGAATCTTATTCAAATGCCAAAATTACAATTCCTGATACATTTTTATCAAAATTGGCAGACAAAAATTTAACTTCTGAAGGTGCGGCTTATATGCTGTATGATAAATTAAGTTGTGATTGGAAATTTCTTACTTCTATGATACAAGACACTTCGTTGATTATGGTAAACCCAAATAATTTTCAATCGATTACTGATAGTTTGAGACTTTTTGTTAACACACTAAAAAACATGAAACTGGAAGATAGATATAAAGTTCTCAGACACATCGATAAGGATTTAATTCCTTTTTGTGTGATAAGAAAATATCATTTACTCTCTCTATTTGACCCAAATGAAAACTGTATTGATTTAAAAGAATTAATGAGACAGATAAATAACTCCCGGATTGTTCCGGAAGAATTGAAGATTAATGCCCAAAATGTCATTGAAGCGCATGATAACTGTGTTGAGTGCCGTTCCAATAAAGAGCATTTAAATGGTGCGAACATTTATTATCGTACCTTGAATGGTGAACCTGAAAATATCAAAAAAGTAAAAACCTATCTGGAAAATGTTCCCAGTATGTACAATTTTGCAATTGAAAGTGGATGGGCTGAATTTCTTGATATGATGATTAAGGCATTCCCAGATGAATATTTAGAATTATTGAAAAGTAGCGAAAAAACTGCCAAAAGAGGAGCTATTCTTTTATCAGACACATCCCAAAACGCTGAAATCGAACTGTATGCCAATACAGGAGACAAGCTTTCCTTAAAACTTGGATTTATTAGCAATTTGATAGATTCGAATGAGACGGTTACATATCATCTTTATAATACCGATCGATCAACGTTACTTACCGAAGGAAGTATTTCTCAAATCTACGATATCACCTATATTTTCAATATCACTGATAGTTATATTTTAAACCTAAATTATGGCACCGCCTCTAATCGCATAAATGACAACCTGCTAGATTCTGCCGATTCGAACATCCTTTATATTATCGATGCGCTTATTGCTCCCCCGGATCAAATAAAACCTATCATCTCCATTGCGGAAGATGTCCTTGACTTTGGCGACAAACCAAGCAATGACAGTCCAACTTCTGCTTACTTGATTATCTCCAATCAAGGGCTGGAGTCGGCATTGATAAACGATGTTGAAATAACGGGGGATCCCAGCTTTTCGTTAAACCAGACAGAACTATATCCCATTGAAATTGGCCCCAAGGGACAAATCGGACTGGAAATCATTTTTGCTCCAACCAGTATCGGTCTGAAGCATGGTACCGTTACAATCTGCAGCAATGACCCACTCCACCCTCAACTGATGATTGCGCTTGTTGGTACTGGTGTAAGTTACTCGGACAAACGTGCCCCCAGCACAACTATCGATGTGAGTTCATTTATTAATCGGGTTAATAAAACCAAATGGCTGGTTTCCTGGTCCGGTTTTGATGGCGCTATGGGAAGCGGGATCGATTATTATGATGTCTTTGTATCCAAAGATGGAGGGGAATATGCCTCATGGCTGGAAGCAACCCAACTGACCTCAGCGGTATATGATGGCGAAACTGGGCATGATTATGAATTCATGTCTCTGGCAACCGATAATTCAGGTAATACTGAAGAAAAAACCCGAAAACCGCTATCAGTTGATATAGCCGGCAGCGACTCGGTTGATGAAAACAGCGAAATTATGTTGAAGGCTTTTCTTAATTTCAGTGATGGAACCTCGGATAATGTTACTTCAGAGGTACTCTGGCAACTGTCGACGCCTTATGTAACTATTGATACGAATGGATTGATGATGGTTCAGGATGTTTCGCGCGATCAAGTTATTACTGTCAGCGCAGTTTACGGCCAACTTAGATTTTCCAAGCAGATTACTATTGATAATATCGTATCCGTAGTGCCCGATTTAACCGGCTTAACTCCGGAACAAGCTGCAATAGAATTAGATCGGTCAGATCTAATACTTGGAGAGAGAATACCCGTTAATCGGCCAGATGTTACTGGTATGAAGGTTGCAGATCAAAGTATTGGCGCCGGACAAAAGGTCGCTCCTGATACAACTGTCGATTTGTATATCTTTCAATCGATGAATACGTTTACTATAAGTAAAATGACCGTTAAGCCTGGCAAAACCAGAGAAGCCGGTCAAGACGCTTTAACTTGCCGGATTGAAGGGTTGGATATTGCACCGGAAGCGTTGGAAAACGAAAACATAGAATTTATTATACGGGGAAAAGATGATATTACGGCAACAGGATTTCAACAGAATTATCAGGCTTATCAATTGAAGAAGGGACGTATGACCATTGGATCAAGCAAGAATGAACAATTTAAAATTGATCTGAATAAAAACATTTTAGACATTATACTGAAAAATCAGGATTTAACAGGATTGTCAAGCCCGGTTACTGTTGAAATCAAAACCGATGGATATTGGGGTAATGGAGTTGCCTATGACGGTGAAGTCCAGGGCTCCGGTGGTATTATTGATGTAATCAATGGTAAAAAAACTATGCCTGTCCACTTCTTGATGGGATATTCGAATGTACTAAAAGTGGATAAATGTAATTTGAGTGTGAATAGCCAAAAATCTCAAAGTGACAAACTTTCCATTCAGGGTGCAATCGCACTAAAAGATTTAGATTTGGACCTGTCCGATGAAGATATTGAAATTCGGTGGGGAGATTATCGTTTGACAGTATCGTCCGACGACTTTTTCCAGCTAGGTAATAAAAAATCTTTCAAATATAAAAAACCGAATGGCAGTGACTCATCGATGGCCGCCGCGCTATTTGATCTGGAAAAATGTGTGTTTAAAATTTCAATTGCCAAAGCTGATATTACTGATCAGGGAGATGTTGTTGATTTCCAGATTAACGCTGGAAATTTCAGTGAAACTACAACCATATATTTAAATGAAAAGAAAGCTGGATTATATACCTATCCATAAAATATTTAGTTTCAGCCATCGTCTTTACAATCTATCAATCACGAATTATTGAATTTTACCTGGCGAGACAGATTTGGGATCAATGTTAGCGGTTGGTTTTGAGGTGAACCAACCGCCACTGGCGGGAAGGTTTGGAGGGTAAAAATGGAAATCAAAGAACATAACATAGTGATCACCGTAAGTCTCGGCGATTTCGAGCAATACATGAAACGAAAGCCGAAAGATCAGGCTGAATTCGATGAGTGGGCTGGCTATGTGGAAAAAGGGTTGATGAACGGCCATATCGACTGGCAGATACTGTTTGAGTGTGCCTGCGACGCCATGCCGGGTGATTGAGATGGTAACAAAATGCCTGTTATGCGGGCGGCGGGAAGCGCAGGTCGGTTGTGTTTGCGGTGTCTGCGATAAGATCCTGGGCGATGCGGAGGTGGAACGGAGGGAGGAGGCGTTGGGCTAGGATTCCCTGCCGGTTTTAGTCCTTGAAATCCACTGGCCAATTGTTTGAATTTGGTTTAGAATGATGGTTCTTGTAGTGTTAACGCTTGGCATTCAAGGAACTATTATAGTGAGTTTTGATCAAAATGGACAAATCGAAATATCCCTGACCCGGGATGAGCAGCAGATTATTCTCGGGGAGTGCCGGGGATTAGATGCCGATCTATTACGAAAAATATCGCTGACACTGAACGGAAGGGTTTACCTGACGTCCGTCGAACTTGGTCAGTTGATAGAGTCGATCAGTCATGTATTGAGCCGAACCAAGGATATCACGGTGGACGATCTGTATGTCAAACTGCTGACTTATTTTCCCGACAGGGTCATGGAGTCAAACGAAAAAGAAACATTAACCGATTCGATTGGAACTATCACTGAGCTTATCAATTACAACCACACGCCCAATCCAGAACTGGGCGATTTATCCCCGTATCAGGCCTCGCAACTGATTGATGCCGACTGGAACGAGAAGGACTGTCCGCTTCGTTTTAATCATGACTTAACGTTTGCCCAGGTCAATCAGGTGGTCTTTTTCAGAAACGCGCGACGGTTTCTTAAGCTGATCAGGGATAATCCAAAGGCCGATATGGCTACGGATCGAGGGAACCTGAATCGTCACTATGTCAAAATCCTGCTCGATCAATTGGAAATCGACGAGGATGCCCGCAATTATGTTTTGAAGTACAACAAAGTCATCAATGAAGCGGATGTTCGCGAAATACATGTACTCAAACTTGTCTGTTCACTCGCCGGATTGATCATCAACCGAGGGAAACGATTCGTGATCCCCCAGCAATGCCAGCCATTATTAACAGACGATTTGGCTGGAGAACTTTATTACCGATTGTTTGAGGCATATTTTAAAAGATTCAACCTGGGCTATTGCGATGGATTTCCGGAATTTGAAGGGATCCAGGCCACGATCGGATATATTTTATATCGCATCAGTGTAATGGCCGATAAGCGTATGAAACCATCAGAGTTGTTTGATCTAACGATACTTCCCGCAGTTCGCGAGGCTATCAGCCAGGCGAAATTGGTCATTAAAGATATGGGGAACCTGTTGGCAATCAGGTTACTACGCCATCTGGAAATGTTCCGTTTGCTCGACTGCGAAGTTCAGCGAAAGGAATTTTATTACAGTATGGTATCGGTCGGAAAATCGCCTTTGTACGATCAGTTTATCCGTATAACGTTTTGATATCGACGACAGGCCACGGTTCGCTCCTTACTAACCGGATGATTATACCAGGAAGCCATCACGACCCCCTTCTAATCGAATCGTTGCCATACTTTTCCCGGATCTGATCGAAAGCAGTATCCAGTTTCTTCTGTTTTTCTGCCTCGGGATCGGCAAAAAGCCACTGCTGGCCGGTACCGGCCGGGGACAGGTTCGAAGCGCCGAACCCCAGCAGTCGCAATGCTCCCGGGGAGCGCTGGCGCCACTGATTCAAGATGTTCAAGGCGGCTTGTAATAGAACACTGGTGATATGTGTGGGCTGGTCGAGTGTGACGCTACGGGTGATTGTGCGGAAATTTTCATAGCGAAATTTGATGGTAATAGTACGGCACTGGAAACCTTCGGCCCGGATCCGTTGCGAGACCTCTTCCACCTGATGGGTCAGGATTGATTTGAGATGGTCGTAATCATCGATATCGGTTGCAAAGGTCTCCTCGGTGGAAAGGCTTTTAGTTTCGCTGTGCGATTCGACCGGACGGTGATCGATTCCCCGGGCCAGTTCAAGAATGGCATCGGTCTGGCTACCCAGAACCGTGACCAGTTGGTCGTGGGGTGCAGTTCGGAGTTGTCGGACGGTATGGATACCAATCTGGTTCAGGCTGCCGGCGGTAACCTTGCCGATTCCCCAGATTTTACCAATAGGTAACGGATCGAGAATGGACTGTTTGTTTTGCTCGGTAATCGTGACAAAACCATCCGGTTTGTCCAAGTCAGAGGCCAGTTTGGCCAGGAACTTGTTGGGTGCTACGCCGACGGAAGCGGTCAGACCAATCTGGTCTTTGATTTCGGATTTGATCATCCGGCCGATCTGTTCGGCAGTGCCGAACAAAGCCAGGCTACCGGTGACATCCAGAAAGGCTTCATCCAGAGAAAGCGGTTCTACGACCGGGGTGTAGTTGTGAAAGATATTATTGATCTGGCGGGAGACTTCAACATATCGCTCCATCCGTACCGGAAGCACAATGGCGTGCGGACACAACCGCAACGCCTGGCTCATGGGCATGGCCGAATGGATCCCGAAGGTACGGGCGGGATAAGAACAGGCGGCCACCACACCGCGCTGGGCCGCGGTGCCGCCCACCAGTACGGGTTTACCTTGCAGCGAGGGATTGTCTCTGACCTCAACCGAGGCGTAAAAGGCGTCCATATCGATATGGAGGATGGCGTGAGTGTCTGGCATAAACGGTATTATAAACGAGGTATTGGTGTTCGAGCTCCGCAGAAAATATTGTAATTTTCATCCTATTCTAAAGTAGATGCCACCGAAAGATGCCAACCGTTAAGGGTTTCTGAGGCCTCGTAACTGACAATCATACGCCGGTACTGGGAAAAAAAGCGTTGTTTTCTGGTGATCATTTCGATAATGATGTTTCTCGCGATCGCTCTCTGACTTTCAGGTAGAGATAGCAGAGAATTTTTCAGAAAATCGGCTTGGTCATTCTGGGGTAACAGCGAGCAGTTCCAGGCAACCATCGCTGTCGTCAAAAGGGTCTTATACGATTGGAGTGTTTCGACATGCTCCATATATGGCTCGATAAATTCGCCAAGTATCTCAGACATTTTTGTAGAATTTCCTGAATCGGTAAACCGGAAATCGCGTCCCAGTATGGATTGTGTGGAATGTTTTAGAGCGTTTCGAGCGAATTTTTGGCGGCGTTCACGATATTTTTCAATTTTCCTTTTTGCATCTATTTGTGACATAAAGCACTCAGGTCAGGGTTCATGGTCGAACTCGATAACACCCGTTAGCGGTATTTCGTCGCTGACAACACGCTCTTTAACATAATCTTTCTTGGGGTTGCATGCGTCCGTCAGGCCGGCAAAAATCTGAATCATCCCGGTAATGGTTGGCCGAGCTTTTCCCAGCTCGTTAAATCGTTCGCGTCGGGCATCCCATAGTTTTAATACCAATTTAGCCGCCTGATAAAAATCGTTTTCGAAATAGATGTTAATACCCCGTAGTTGACTTAATGGTATCGTTTTTCGGGTATCTTTCATGTTCAGATCTACCACTGATAGTATCATGTTATTCGATTCATTCTGTTACTATACTATATCCCTGCGGGTGACTGATTACCACAGATTTTTAGAGAAAAACAAGCCTTAACGAGTCCCGGCGGTTCTTCCCAGTGTGAACCGCGGGTTCTGGAGGTAAAAAAGATGGAGATCAAAGGAAACAACATTGTCATCACCGTTAGCGTCGATGAATTCGAGCGGTATATGAAACGAAAGCCGAAGAATCAGGGTGAGTTTGATGAGTGGGTATCATATGTCGAGGAGGATTTAGCCAGTGATGATGTTATCTGGCAGAATTTGTTTGAGTCGGCGAGTTATACGATGAGAAAGGGTGTATGAAATGTCAAACTGTGAGATTTGCGGGACGAGAGAGGCGGAGATTGCGGGCGTTTGTTTGCTTTGCGATAAGATCTTGGGTGACGTAGATGTGGAGATTAGAGAGGAGGCGTTGGGGTGTTGAATAGAGTATAGGGCTTAACGAGCCCCGGCGGTTCCCTCGGGTGAGAACCGCGGGTTTTTGGAGGTACGAATATGAACAAAGAGATTAAAGCACAGATACTATTCGCGTTAGAGGATGACAACGAAGTTATGCAGGCGGCGCTGGACAGCGATCTGGATGAGGAGAACAAACGGATGAATCGAGCGTTGATTAAACGGCACGAAGCGATCTTGGTAAAGGTCAGAGCGGAACAGGCATTAAGCGATGAAGACTGGCAGTTGGTACAGGACGCGAACCGAATGGATCTGAACGATGCGGTCAATATCCGTGGCAGGCATCGGGAAACGTGCCGGTTGGAACGGTGGCTGGACATCCAGATGAGCAAGAAACCGGCGTTTGGTGAGAGCGGGCGGTGTCGAAAAGCGCTGGCGAATTAAAAAACTTATATCAGAAATATTACGTTGATCTTCCTATTAATCTGCATGAACCCTCTCAAGCCAGCTTCCAATAACTATCGACAAATCCAGTAGATCAACTTGCCCGTTTTGATCGAGATCACATCCATTACACCATTGGTTGCCTTCTTGACATTCAGCAGTAAACCACTGGTAGGCGAGCCTGGTTAGATCAACAAGATTAGCCGTTCCATCACCGTTAACATCCCCGTCAATCCTGGATACCCAGATTGGTACTGAGGCAGAGGCCTGCTGCCCATCACTGTCAGCAACCTGAACAGTCAGAACGTGATACCCTTCAGACAGATCACTTGCCTTTATCTGCCCAAAAGGGCCGGAAATCAGATCACCATCGACATCCGAAGACCAGTTGAATGACTCAGCAGACAGATCGCGATCTTCGACGTCATAACCGGTTGCGTCCAGTACAATGACCTGATCGAAAGCATAAATAGCTTCCACTGGAGATGATATCATCACTTCCGGGGCATTTTTACGAACCGTAAAGTGCGCATCACTACAGTCACTGGCGCTTTGAAAGCCATCTGTTACGATCACCCGCACAATGGAATCGCTTCCACCAGCCAGATACCGAAGATCGGCCTGATATTCCGTGGTTTCCAAATCAACGGCCAGCGTATTCCAGTTCGCTCCACCGTCGGAACTGTATTGCACCGAATATTTTAAGACATCTCCTTCATCCCCGTCACTACCAGACCAGATAATGATCGCCTGGTCGCCTTGCAACTGTTCATTTCCATTAGGATAGACCACCTCAACCGAAGGTGAAAAGCCACTGACTGAAGTTGTCATTAAAACATTCTCGTGATAAACGATCCTATATTCAACTACTGCAGGGTCGTATAAAACTGGAAATATAAATGAGCCGGTATTCGGTTCGCCTGGCAGGTCATTTTCCTGGTCAATACTCGGTTCGAACGCCACTGAATCGGTCAACAGACCATTTGCGTTTCTCATCTCAAGGGTATAATCACCAGCAACGGGTAAAAGAACCGTACCTGACGTTAGTTTTAGCAACGGCTCAAAGCTGCCGGTCCCCTCATCAAAATTCAATATGCCACGAATCAGTACCCGCTCTCCTTCCAGGCTCATGGCGGGAGAAGCAGATGATGTCGTGTTGATCGCAGCACTGATTCCTTCGTAGGTATACCCGGATATCCATCGCGGTTGGCAATAACTCATGAGATCAAAATGAGTCGTCGGACTGACCACCCAACCGGTGACCGGGTCGTAACCGTAAATCATTTTTTCCGGTCCTTCATTCATAGGGCCCAGCAGCGCTTTTTTTTCATTGTTAATTTCCGCAATATAAGGATAATCCGGCGCCAGTTCCGAAGCGCGCGATCCGCAGGGGCCTGTTTTTGGCTGTCCCGGGGTGGACAGGGAAGAATGCACCGAATGATGTCTTCCCAGGCAGTGTCCCAATTCATGGGGCAGCGTGGTTGAATTTGGCGATATCACTCCACAGGCGACGGTGCCTGGGATACCGTTTGCCAGTCCTCCCCAGTTAATATCCTTGAACGCGCCGAAGTAAAGTATGCCGGTGCCAGCGGCGGCGGCCTCCCCATCCATGGCGCGCTTGGCCGCCAGTTTTGAATTGATTATTCGCATTGTTGGTCTTCTGTCCAGGAATACCAATGAGTCCAGATCGGTAATGTCGAGCAGATCGAAAGCAACCGAATACTGGCCAACCGGGTAGATTGCCATCAGATTTTCAGCGGCCCGATACAGTTCCTCTCTGGTCGGAACCACCACTTCTCCGGTTGGTTGACGCCATTTGACTGCAACCAGTTTAATATCAAATTTTTTTGCCTCTTTAAAAGTAACCTCTACTGCGCCATCCCCTTTCGTTCCACCCGATGCCTCCTGATATTCCTTGAAGTCGACCGTTCCGCCCGCATCGAGTTCCAATCTCACAGTTCCTTTTATCCAATCAGGAGGCAGACGGAAATTCAGACTGGAATTGATAAACTCCCGCCTTTCTGGCGAATCGGAGTCCACTTCGACAAAGCCAGCGGGATTGACGCTGCCCAATGGGGAGCCCTGAAGCTCTGTTTCATCACGAAATCCCCTGAGCTGGGCCGCCACCCGGGTCATTCCGGAACTTTTCGCGCGAAGATGAGTACGGATTAAGGTTGGCTTATTTTCAATTAGATCAATACTATTGGTCCAGTCCTGCACACATTGTATCACCTCCAAGGCAATCAGATCGGCGATCGGTGGAGCGGCGATATCGCCTAAAATGCGTACACCGATTCTATTCCAGCTTGTACTGTCACTGAGCCAGCGTCCATTTTCAGGATCATAGAACGCCCTGGCCTCTGCCTCTCTGGGCGCCTGGCACAGCAAGCTTTCCCAGTAACGGTCACCCGGCCAGTTTTCAAATGAAAACCAATAAATGCCTGCTTTCAAATAAAGATGAAGATTCTCCACACCTGACCAATCCCCCTTGCCAAACGGCGCTTGATTGGGAGTGAATAGGGCAGCCCATATTCTCGCATCCTTATCTGGTATCTGACTGTTAAAACCATCCCGATAGACCGTCACATGCAGGCGTAAATCCGGCCAGCGAGCCGACATAAAAGCCTTCATCTCCGTGATGATTGTGTTCTGATTAAGCGTCACACGAACCGCATGAGCATAAGGAACCTGACCACTTACCGAATTACCCAAGCCCACACCATGGGAATTGGAGGGAGTACCTGTATCAACAATAATGGCCCCCTCAACAGCATAACTAATTAACAATAATCCCGTACTGAGAATTCCGAATAAGTATTGTTTAAACATCTTCCTGGCTCCTCATTTTTACGAGCGGTTTTGACCTGATTTCCTCTATTAACCGTAAAAAAACCTAAATTTCCTCTTAATACAATAACATGATTATATCAAATTCGTATTTCCCAACCAAGGATATTTTGTGGCTTCGATAAACTTGGAAATTCAGTCAATGAGTCAGTAGAGGAAAATTATAGCTTGGTAACAACAACGACATAGACACATTGTATGTTATCATAAGATCATGAATTTTATATGGTTAATGAAATAGAAAACACAAGGTAATATCCTGATGTCGATAAGCACTTCAGTTAAAATATCAAAAACCTGGTATCCAAGGTTTGCGATTATTTATCGGACAATTTTCGAGAAAGGTAACAATCGATCTCGGATAAAGTTGGCGGATGTGAGCGATACGGTGGTGTTAGTGGATGGCGAAGTGGTGAAAACCTTTGCCGGCGATGTGATTAATCAAAACTGCGCGCGGTGTCAATATCCCCGGCAGTATGAGGAACTGAAGCGATACGAATGAGAGAAATATGAGAGAGAGGATTGCGTATGATTCGCACCCCATTGAGCGAATCAGAGCATGGTTCGGGAGGGTCAAAAATGAAAATACCGGAGGAATATCGAGGAATCATTGAAGCAGCGCTGCTGGATTACCGGCGGTGGTGTGACGGCTGGGATGAGTCGGACATTGCGATGCGAAAGCGGATCTATCAGGCGATGGAGGCGATTTTATGAGAGAGAAAATTGAGAGATTACTGAAAAACGGAATACAATATAACCGGGTTTATGCAAAGGTGGATGATGGAATAGAGTATGCGGTGGTTGACTGGGATGGGAAGAGGTTGTTGGTTACGGTCGAGGATCTCGGTGGAATGGATAAGGTACGGAGGTGCTTGAAATGAAAGAAGCAATGGTTACACTGTCGGCGTTAGACAGGCAGGAACTGGCGGAGACGATAGTGGAGTTGATCCAGACAATGGAGGTGAGACGGGCGATTGTGAGGGTAGCGATGCGGTGTCCCAATCTGGTAAGGGAATATTAGGGTGTCGGTTTCCCCTGGGCGGGGAAAGAAGCATCCTGACGGACGCTGGAATTTTAACCGGCGCAATCCCCCCAATTTAAATCTTTCGGTCAGACGAGTGCGGCCCAGGCCTGGGCACACAGCTTCAAAACCTCCAGAAACAACCCTTTCAGCGCCGTGTGGTGCTTCTGGCGAAACCGGGCAATCGTGCTGTGATCGGGAAATTGCTGGGCCGTGATCGCCCGGTAGGCGATATCGGTCTGACACAATCGCTCAATCTGCCGGCTGGAGGTCTCACCGTGACAGTAGGCATAGAGCAGCAACGCCACCAGCAACTGGGGATGATACGAGGTGTTGCCGCAGCCATCCTCGCGATAATGCCGGTAAAATTCCTTTAAATCCATCTGCTCGACCGCTTCCAGCACAAACCAGACCAGATGCCCCTCTCCCAGCCAGTCCTCCAGACTGGGCGGGATCAGATACGCCTGATTGCGGTTGATCGGGCGAAAATTGTACGCCATGTGTGTTCCTTTCGTCAGCTTGACTTCAACAACGATTTTAATCAACCGCGATCCTAATTCAAATATTTAATGGGGTGTTATGCAACAGACTCTATTGTCATATTTATTTAGGAACTATCGAAGAACCAGATAATCCGGAAATTCAAATCAGCCATGGAATCTGCCCGGATTGTTTCCCGAATATGGTTACCAATCTCGGCGAATCATTCGAGGCGTTCCTGAATACTCTGGAAATTCCAATTTTCGTTGTGGATCAAAATGTTTGTGTACTTGGAGCCAATTCACAAGGAATGAAATTTATTTCCAAAGATAAAAAAGATATTCAGAATAATCTTGCGGGAAAAGCATTCCAATGTAAATATTCAAATTATCCCGGAGGTTGTGGACAGACAATCCATTGTAAATCCTGCACGATCAGGAAAGCTGTCACAAAAACCTACCAAAGTGGTCAACCACAAATTAATATGCCTGCCTACATGGACCTTGGTGATATTCTAAACCATACAACAATTCGATTTCTGATTTCCACATACAAAAAAGAAAAGGTTGTGCTACTCCGAATCGAAGCAGTAGAACACACTGATTCTGAAGAATAATTGCATTAGATCTTATGTCTTAGGGTGCAAAAATTATTATCCTATAATTTCCTTATAAGCAGACACTTAAAGAACGTTCGGATGAACCTAATTGCAGTTTTTTTCTGATTTGATAGACTTTTGGGACTATGAAACAGCGGATATGGATCACCCTTGCGACGTATATTGCCTACTGCATCAATAAAGAACTCTATCAGGCGATTGAGTATCTCAAAACTCAGGTGGAAGTCTTGATTGAACAACAAGAGCAACAGAACAAACGCATTCTGTTGACCAATCCTCAACGAATAAGAATGGCAGCTAAGGCTAAACAACTCAGTCGAAAGATGCTGGAACAATGCACGGTATTGTTTACGCCAGATACGGTAATGCGATGGTATCATAAACTGATCGCAGAAAAGTATGATGGCAGTAAGCAGCGTGGCAAACCAGGTCGGCCACAAATCAGTCAGGACATCATCCAGTTGGTTATTCAAATGAAGCAAGAAAATCTCCGCTGGGGTTATCAGAAGATTACCGATCAGGTCGTGTATCTGGGTTATCATATCAGTAAGTCTACCGTCAAAAACATTCTGATTGAAAATGGGTTCGATCCTGAACCGGACTTAACCGTCCGATCCACCTGGCATGAATTTATCAGAAGTCATTGGGAGGTATTGGCCGCCTGCGACTTTTTCACGATGGAGCTTCTCGTGGGCACTAAACTGGTCCGTTGCACGGTTTTCTTTGTGATAGAGCTGGCTTCCCGGAGAATCTGTTTTGCACCCATCAAGCCTCAGCCGGATGGCCCGTATATGCGTCAGGTGGCCCGGATTTTAACCGATAGTGATCAGGGCTTCCTGAATGGTAAACGCTATCTAATCCATGATCGGGATCCGTTGTATGCCTCTGAGGGATTTGTTGAGATCTTAAAAGGCTCAGGAGTCCAGACCCTGAAGTTGCCGGCCCGAAGTCCAGATTTAAATTGCTACGCGGAACGCTTCGTGAAATCCGTCAAATCCGAATGTTTAGATCACCTGCTATTGTCATCGGTTGAGCAACTGAAATATGTTCTGACCCAATATGAAAAATACTATCATCACGAGAGAATTCATCAATCATTGGGAAGAATCATTGATCCAAAGCATCCGGTGGATGGCATCTCAGAGATTCAGTGCATAGAGCGACTGGGTGGATTGCTGAAATCGTATCATCGATTGGCGGGTTAAGTCTTTATCATTTTGATAGATCCTCCCTGGCTGCAGATGGGATCTGCGCCTGGGGAATTCACTTCAATGGTAGATCAATTCTAAGGTTATTTTCTCGTCGCTTTCACTCTTAACCCAAGTTCCACAGTTAAGGGGTTAAATCGCCGTTTTTGATAGCGACAGGGCCGAAAGTCTTCACTACATTTCGCTTCAACTCGTTATATGCCGAGGCATTTTCAGCTTCAATCTGGACAGTAAAATACCCTGATGGTCGGCAGGTTTGCGGACGCATCTCCGGCGGATATTGACCCCTTTTCGGGTTGGTAGTACCACATCGACAAGACTGATCTTGCCCAATTCGTCAAATACCCGTCTTGGCTCATCACCCAGACCTGCGGCAATCACCATCTGGTGCAGGGTTTTCCACAAAACATAAGCCAAAAAGCAGACAAGTATATGAGCCAGCACCCGATCCTGATTCTGATGCCAGACGGGCCTTATCTTCAGGTCACTTTTGTGAATCCTGAAGGCCGCTTCCGCTTCAGTCAACTGGATATATGCCTTCCACAAATCCTCGGCAGACCAGTCTGACACATTCGTTCTCAGCAGATAACAACCCTCATTGAGTTCGGCCCATACCCGCCATTTTTCATTTTTTACCCAATTTATAGTAACTCCACCATCAGATTCAACGACTTCAACCTCAAACAATCCGGCAGAACGACTGTTTTTACTCATTATACTGCCGACACGCCGGTCAACAGTTTCTTTCTTGTATTTTCGCTTCTCACAGCCGCTTTTCAGCTTTTCCAGAGATTCTTCTATCTTGTTCTCAAATCTCTGGTGCATTGCTTTTTCTTTCTTGCTACGGTCTTCACTCCGGCACAAGATAAAGGTCTCATGATCGCCATCTGGAGAACCGCACATCTTTACTTCCAGACCCTCACGGATAGTCTTCCAGTCTTCTTTGAGTAATTCCTGTTCAAATCGCTTTAATGTGGCCTTAGAGGCTCCAATAATATACTGGCGGTTACCGGATTGCATGAATTCAAGGTTATCTTTGCTCATCATTCCTCTATCACCACACCAGATACGGTCAGCTTTGCCGTAACGCTCTTCCATGGTCAGAACGATCTCTTTCCAGGTTTTACTGTCATGACGGTTACCCTCAAATACTTCATACCCCAGAGGCATGCCGCATTTAGAGACCACAAGGCCGATACATACCTGTTTACAATCTGAACGCTTATCTCTGGAATAGCCTCTTTGGGCCATAGGATTACCAGAGCACTGACCTTCAAAGTATGTGCTGGTAACATCATATAGTAAAAGATCGTATTCCAGACCGAAAAGCTCACCTAGCTGATGTTTCAGGTGCTTTTCAATATCTTCCTTATGAGGAAGTAGTTTATCCAGAGACCGATATAGCCGTTCATCATAAACAGCTTCTGCCGGAACTCCAAGAAGTTCAGCCATAGCAGTACTTCTATAGTAATGCTCAGCAATATGAAGCTCACTGGATGGGTTACATAGCCTGCAAATCGTTAAAACCAAAGCCATTTTCGACCAGGGAACAAGTTCCCTGCCTGCAGGCATGATAGATTCAAATAAATCATCAAGCTTGAGTTTCTGGATCAACTGCAGTGCCAGCCAGGGACCACCAAAGTCCAGCTCTTTTTCAACTGTAACATTGGCCACATCAACCTCCACCCATTCCGGCTCAGGCTGATTATCCTCATCAAATAAATGAAGCTGCTTGTATTGCTCTTTTTTGTTACCCAGTGCGGCCTGTTTTATGCCAAGACGCTCATCCTCAGCTAACTGGCCGAGATATGATACAACTCGCTGGCGAGGACCGCGGGCTGTGCGGTATGATTCCACTAAAGCCCAATAGGCATGGTTTTTGCCGTTCTTATTCTTGTAACATGGCCTGATGTACATACCCCTATTTTATGGCCAAAAATCACCAAAACAACCCCCAAGGTCTTCACTACATTTGATTTTGCGATTTTTGGGGCGCCACTTGAAGAAACCAACCTCGTTTATAGAACGGTATCGGCGATCACGCTGTCGAAAAAATTTTCAAAATCGCAAAAAAACAGACTACTGTGGAACTTGGGTTAATGGTCGAGTGTAAACGCTCCAATTTCGGCTGATTTCCTGAAAACTAATTATCGTAGGGACATAAAGTTAGTTGCGGATGAATTTTGCACCGTAAACCATGACCGAACAAAATCTGAAGGAAGGTTTCATCATTACTCGCACTGAAGAAGAGAAAATTATATCTGATACTCGTTCAATAAGTATTATTCCTATATGGAAATTTTTGTTGGGTTTTCCTGAACTATGATACAATATTATAGCCGTCCTAGGGAATTCATTTTAATGACGGATCAACTCTAAAGTTATTTTCTCGGCGTTTACACTCTCAATGGTCGAGAGTTTATGCTCCAATTTCGGCTGATTTTCTGAAAACTAACTGGCGTAGGGACATAAAGTTAGCTGCGGATGAATTTTTGCACTGTAAGGCCGCACACTGGCGGACTTTTCGATAATATTGGCAGCGGAATCCGTTTCTTTGATCTCAACCATCTGCGGATATTCCACCACACCGGCCTTGCAAACACCGACAGAAACTAATATTCCCAGTAGAATTAATCGCGTCATAATATACATTCTTTCATTCAATTACATTTTCCAAACCCGCTTAAACTGACTGACGCATTTCGATCAAAATCGACTTGCAAGAGACAGTTTACAATGCGATTCTGTCGGTGAAGCAAACATCTATTTCAGGAGGCCCATTTCCTGAAACTGGGCAGCAGCATTGAGGAAGTGTGCCGTAATCCAATACACCGTCCAGCCCTCGGAGTAACCGCCCCGCATCCGTGTCACATCATCCATGTTTCCACGCTGCGAAAAATTTGTGTGCTGAATCTGTTCGCCCTGACTGCCGAACGGGTCAATCAACTGACCACAACTGCGATACATCACAATCGCCAACTTTTTCAAATCCTCCCGTCCGAGATACTGTCCCATCCTGTATATTTCCGGCGTATAAAGCACACCGTAAACATCCAGATGCTGATTCTGCGCTGAAACCACCGTCCAGCCGCGAGATTTGAAGTTGTGATCCCGCAATCGCCCCGGCGGCATATCAATATCCCACACCACGGTATAGCTGAGCGTCACATCCATCGCGTGTTCGGCCCAGTCCAGATATTTTTTCTCTTTGGTCATCTCGTACATGGCTAAAAATGCCTGAAAACCCGCCCAGGCCCCTTCCTTGTCCTCGCAGCGGGCGTCCAGCGTACCACCCCAGTACGGTTCGGTCATATCCAAGTGACGAGCGGCGTAATGCTCGGTAGCTTTGGTCGCGGCCCGTTTATAAACCTCATTTCCAAACAGTCGATAAGCCTTGCACAGAGGCGAAACCAAAAAACCTTGATTGGTTGACCGCGGTCGCCACGCTGAATCCAAAATCCGAGCGGCGTGAATATCACAGGCCTTTTTCAAAAATGCTTCCCATTTTGAGGTATCAATCTTATCCATGGTTTGGCCGATCAGAATTGCCCGCCCAAAACTTTCCATCGCCTGGCCCTGTGAAATAGGATCCTGACTATGCCACTGATTCTTGTCCGGATTGTAACGAACCATAAAACCGTCTTCATTAAACGGGGAAGTCGTCAGATGATCCATCAGCCGCTGGGCCATCTCCATGGCCTTCGGGTCACCCAAACGTTCAGATAGTGCCAGAAGCGCATATCCCGGCGCATCCGACTGGCCGGCCCAACCCATCACATAGTCATTGTTATGCGGATACTTGCGGATCCCCGCCGACTCGGTGTCCTCATGCCAGCGGGACACCGTAAACCGGTACTTGCCTTCAATGATTTCATCAAATGTCGGCATACCGTCCGTACTGTACGGATGAAACAGCTCGACCGACGACCGGATTGAATGCTGGAAGCCCTTGCCTTTGGCGGCAACCGGATAGGCCTCCAGGTAGAACGTCTTTTCAATCACCGCCCCTGGCGGCACATCCATCCACATATCCGGATACTTCAGCGATCGGTCCTGATTGGCTTTGACAAAGCTGCGCTGACCGTTCAGCGAACAGGGACCGCTTAATAATGTCAACTCCGTCGCATTGTCACGACCGATCCCCCCCAAAGACCACCACTGATCGGCCACGTTGGCAAACGGCGTCAACGACGGCATGGTGTGCAGAGCTACGCCGTAACACTGCTGATTTAAATCCCACTCCAGTGAGGCAAACGGCATCCCGAACCGGTGTTCCTCACACAGCAGTTCCTCACCTGGTTTGCCGCTGAATTTTGCCACTCGCGGCGGCTTATCGGCGGGATTACCGTAGTAACAAATCCCTGGCATAAAGTTCGCGGCACCGGAATCCGGCGACTGAAAACGCACTGACAGCGACACTTTTTTAGCAGGCCTTTTGCCCGTCCAGGTCCATCGCCGCACACCGCGAATCAGGCGGCCTTCGGCAATATAAGCATCCCAAATTTTCCAGTCGCCTTCATCAGTCCGAACCGAACCGTCCATCACCAGCCACGGCCCCTGCTGCTCGATCATCTCAGGCGATCCATGTACCCAGTCAGTAGGCCAGTCATCTTCCCATCCGGTCGCCACCGACCAAAGCCCTTCCGGCGGCGAAGTTAGTAAAACCTGTCCATTGACTTCCAGTGACACCCCGGTTCGCTGGTTGTCGGTTTGTGTTTTCAGTTGGCACGTTTGCCCCTTCAACGTCCCCCTTGCAGACTTGGCCGCAATAAGGCCGACGGCACTATCGCTAAATTCAAGTAAATCGGCGGAATCCTCGATAGATATGTTCGAAGTCAGCTGACTTTCAAGCCTCTCTTGCTTGGCTAAGTCCTTCCTGAATCCTGCAACACCCTGCTTTGACCAAGGGGCTCTTCCCAGACCGTCGCTAATTTTAATTCCATTTTTCCGGATCTCACTCGAACACTCAACTTGTTCAGGAGCTAATCCTTCAATAGTAATTGCCCCACTTTCTGAACCACGAATTTGAATGGGAGGGACTTGCTTTTCTCCGTTTAGTTCAACATTTTTAATCGACACTGCAAATACATCCTCAAGATCAATCGGACGTCCTTTTGAATCAATTGTCACATTTTCAAGCGACAATTCTTTAACCCGATGAAAATCAGCACCGCCGTCAACATTTTTGAAAACTGCATCTTTGATGTTAATGTTTTCTATCCACTTTTCAGGCAAACCCGTCACCTCAATCGCAATACGGGCGCCGTCGACCTGAATATCACGAATGACCATATTCCGGAACAGCGGGGATTTACCGATTGCATTGCGTTCATAGTAGGAGTTAATGTTAATGGCCGAATATTTGATGTCGTTCATTTGGACATCACGAATGTAAATATTCTCAACGACATTGCCGCGACCGCGTGCTGTCTTAAAACGAATGCCCCGGTCACAGCCCTCAAATAGAGCGTTATGGACATACACATTGCGAATCCCACCGGAGGTTTCACTGCCGAAAACAATTCCTCCGCTGCCGGTTCGCACATCACGCGCGACAAAATTTCGGACAACGATATTTTCACAGGGGATACCAATATTAAGTCCGTCTTCATTTAAGCCGGACTTGATCGTAACCGCGTCATCACCCGTTTGAAGATGATTGTATTCAATCAGGACATTTTTACACGAGTCGGGATTAATTCCATCGCCGTTCGGGGAATCAAGGCTGTGAATCGTGATCCCACGAACAATGATATTCTCGCTGTAAACAGGGTGAACGTTCCACATGGGAGACTCGATCAGCGTGATTCCTTCGATTAGGATGTTCTTGGACTTCCAGGGCATGATAAAGGACGGCCGCATCCCCTCCAGACCGGCCCCTTTGCCAAACGGGCGATCTTTCAGGGCAACCTTAGAGGCTTTGCTGCGGTCCATGCGGTAATTCTTTTTAAACCAGGACCACCACCAGCGGCCATGACCGTGGAACGTGCCCTTGCCGGTAATGGCGATATTCTCAGCGTGAGGGGCATAGATCAAAGGAGAGTAATTATAACACTCCACCCCTTCAGAACGAATGTGAACCATCGGCAAATAATCCTTCAGGTCATTACTAAAATGAACCACCGCCCCTTCAGCAATATACAGATTGACATGGCTTTTTAAATGGATCGCTCCGGTTATCCAATCCCCTGCAGGGATCAGGACTTTACCGCCGCCGGCCTGGTGGCAGGCTTCAATCGCCTTGCCAATCGCATCGGTACTTTTCTGCTGTTTATCCGCATCCCACTTGCATTGAACTGCTCCATAATCACGAATATCAAACGTCCGGTCCGGAAACTGTGGCCGTTTCAATTGCGGCATCCTAAACGGCGCCTGGATCGGCATAATCTCCTCAGGTATCTGTAGATTTGAAGCCTCCCTCGCAAAAATAGATTGAAAACTTAAGCTTGCGGTTATCGCTGTAATCCATATAAGTTGTTTGACTGACATTTCTACGTGCCTTTCCTTACCTTTTGAGTTTTTATTAATCCGTTATCGCTTTACGAACCAGAGCCGCTTCGGCAATACGAACACAGGATTGCAGTTTGCCAAGCAGTTCCAAGGTCACCGTTGATGTTTCAAGCGGCTCCAGAATATAAATGGAACTCCATCTCCATTCCGCCGAATCAACTTCGATGTTGCATCGCTTTTGATTGATAAGTAACTCAACTCTCTGAGCTTCGTCCTGCTCACAGGCAGCTAAAAAAAGAATCTGACACGGACTTCCCTTTTTAGCATCAAGGGTAAAAGTGTTTTTCTGATCCAGCTTTATACAGGATTTTCCTCGGTAGGTATCCCCCTCGAATTTCACGCGAGAGTAAGCCGAAACATCTTCGTATGTTTTATCCGGCAAAGATTCCACTTCACGGTAACCCAACATTCCATCGCCCGGCATCTCTTTCAAACTTAAATCGTAGCAGTTGTCTTTTTCATAAATCACATAGGCAAGCCCGTCTTTTCGATTACGCCCCTGAAGGCTTACATTTGCGGCATTCCTAATATAGAAAAAAGATTCCAGATCGATTGAGCTTTCAATATTACAATTACGCAACTTTGCATCCTTAATCCTGTCCAGCACAAATGGTACGCGTTCGTTTCGACCGGTTATTTCAATATTGATATCTTGCAGGCTTAGATTGGATACATTCCGAAAATAAAATGCCGATGCCGGAATACTGTCTCCATAGAGGTTGCCGTAGGGATAAGACTGTTCTTTGAACGGAACTTTATTATAAGCTACCGGATCGGTCTGGCCCTGGTAATCAAACTGCAGTGAAATATTTTTGAATGAAATGCTGTCAATTTTTCGTTCATGCAGGCCGGATATATTACAGGGATATCCCGCATGTTTTGCGGTAATATTTGAAAAAGAAACATCTTCGACAATACCAACCCCCGGAACCGGATCGCCCGCGGCAACAGGACGGGATCGTTTACCCAGACGCAGGAAGATGGGCACATTGACACGATCCATTACAATGTCACTGACCTGGATATTCCGGATTGAACCTCCATCGACAATCATAAAACCCAGTCCTGAGACATTTGGCACATCCCGTATCTTGCAGTGGCGGATAATGACATCTTCAAAACCGCGGCTGGATTCGGTTCCCATTTTAATCCCGGAGGCATGAGAAGAGACTTCACAATTTTCTATCAGGATCTGCTTGGCCGGCTCGTAAGACGTACTCTTGAGTACAATCGCGTCATCTTGGGAATATATTTGGCAATTGGTCACCGACACATTTCGACTGCTGTCAATATCAAGTCCGTCGCGGTTAGCACGAACAGAGTTGCGAATCTTTAGACCATCAACTGTCACCTGATCACAACCAAGCAGATGACAGGTCCAGTTTGCCGACTCCAACATCGATACATTCCGGATGGTCAGATTTTGACATTCAACAAAACGAGCCACAAACGGTCGATTTTTCTGAGGATAGGTGCGGCTAAACGCTGGATCACGCCCATTGCCGTCGATTATCCCGGGGCCAGTCACCGAAACATTTTTCGCTTTTTCAGCATAAAGAATGCTCCGGTTGACATAAAGATCGTTGGTCCGGGATTTAAATTCTGGAATCTTGATCGGATAATCCTCAAGATTTGCACTACCGAGAAGTCGAGCCCCCTCGGCCAAATACAAATTAACATTGCTTTTGAGAATCAAGCCGCCGCACAAGAAAGTCCCCTTCGGCACAATAACCTGTCCGCCGCCAGCCTGATGACACGCATCAATGGCCTTTTGAATCGCTGCAGTACATAATTTTTCGCCCCCGGCAAACGCTCCATAATCAGTAATATCGAAAGTTGGTTCTTTTGAATCCCGGACAACGGTATAAGATTGCTGTAATTGTGGCAGTGGATTGCGCTGAGCATCAACAGGATGCTCGATCGTGATCCGATCCTGCAGTAAGGCCGCCAGATCCGGCAGGTCATAAACCCGCAGGGCGCCATGAATCGTATTGATTAATTGATTGTAGGTGGGGCGTTGAGAAACGACAGAACGCCAGGATGCTAAGGTCTGATCAAGATGCAGCGTTTTGATCAGATGGGGTTCCAAAGCGGCCGCATGCAATGCAGGAACACCAATATGCCCGGTCGCATCAACCGCCACAGCATCCGTTTGATACTGGCTCCCAAGCCAGCGGGCACAGATCAAAATATCTTCAGCACGCATACCGACATACGATCGGCCCAATACATAGCCCCTGTAATAATCCTCCCAGTCCAAACCTATTAGTTTGCCAAATTTGGTTTGTGCCGTCTGTTCAGTCTCACCCGTGCCCCGCAGGTCGACAGCCAGTACCGGTTGACCACTTTTCATTCGACGAAGCGATTCCTCCTCGACAGCCTTTTTCCCATTTTCATGCAGTAACAAAATAGGATCCTTTTCAACTGTTGCGGGACAGTACAATACCGCCGGCAGCCAGATACCATCTTCCGGCCAAATAGTATAATAGCAAACACTACCACCATCCGATTGCGTTGTCTGATGCTTTTCAACTTTGGGAGGCGGCAGTTGTTCCAATTTGCGAATAACCGCAATGTTCCGAATTTTTGACTGTATCTCCTCCAATGTCATTTCTTTGAGTCGCTTTGCACGCAAGCCGGCATACTGTGTTTCCATCTCCTTATTTATATCGTACATAGACCGTTCACCGGCCAGCAGCATCACCTGCCCTCGTGGAGTACACTGCAACTCTTTTTCTGAAAACAAATCAAGCTCAGGTTCATTAATCGTTACCACACGATCTTGAAGCCATCGTGCCATCCAACGAGCCACCCCTTCCCGTTGGGTTCGATTATAATTATGACCGGCATCATTTTCGAGAATATCCACTTTTTCCGCATGTCCCATAGTGGTAAAGCGACGTTTGGCGTAACGAAAGGCCTCCCATGTAGCCCTAATGTCAAAGAAATCTTTGGTAGCCGCACACACCAGCACCGGACTAGGCGCACACATCATAATGAAGTCCGCATGCTCTAGTCCGTTCTTGAGTCCTGCATAAATATTTTGTTCTGCATCTCCTGTTGGACCTTGCAACTGTCTTGCTTTGGTTTCGATCCAGCAACTTGGTGCCGCTGCTTTGATGCGTGGATCCAAAGCCATCAACATTGAGGTTTGTGTGCCCCCGCCGCTGTTGCCGGTACAGCCGATCCGTTCAGGATCGACCTCCGGCCGGGATTGCAGATAGTCGATTGCACGCATTCCGTCCCATATCTCATAGGTGGCCGTATTTCGAGCCAGCAGGATACAGCCAATCCCAGCCATCGTGTGCCCTCGTGTGCCCCAAAAAGGGTATATGCCGTCCTTATTGACTATTTGCATGCGTTCGCCCTGATCCACCGGATCGTAAACCAACGCAACCATGCCATTCAGCGCTAACAGAGCCCCCATGGACTGGTACTCATCCCACGCTTTTCCGTTCTCGGTGTGACCACAGGGTACCAATACCCCTGGATAAGGAGCGGGCCATTTATCGGAATCGGGAATAAACAGTGATCCGGTCACATGAAACCGGGGCTGGCTTTCGAAAAGAATCTTTTCAACTCGGTATCCCGGCCGCTGCAGTGTACCAACCACCTGCGCATTAAGCGGCGTGCGTTCTGGGAAATCACCCAGACTTTTCAAAAAAAGGGGTCGCATCCGTTCCTGATAAGCCTGGATTTCCTCTGGTGTTTTGACGTCTTCAAAATTTAACTGCCACTGCTGCCAAGCAGCGTCAGACTGATCCAAGAGATAACGACTCATCATATTACCTGGTCCAGTTAAATCATCCTCAGTAAACCCTTCTTTTTCTGCATGAAGGGATTGAACGGTGATTGAAAACATCAGGTAAACGCTGAGCTGGCATAATGCAGTAATTTTTTTTCTCTGCTTCATACTGTCTCCAATTATGTATTTCATTAACTTTATTGTCTGTATTTGTAGAAAGCAAACAGACTCAAATGCATTTCCATTTTATGTTCTGTAATTTCAAAGCGGGCTGATCAAGCGATACATCACAGCCTCTAACTTTTGTTACTGTCTTGGTTCCGTTCTTGATTGAGTAATGCCTGTAACTGCTTTACCCGTTCTGGATACGTATCAGCTAAATTGTCCTTTTCAAAGGGATCGGCCTGAATATTATACAACTCGGCTTGGGAGTCAATGGCGGTATGAATAATAAGCTTCCAATCCCCCTTTCGCAGCGCCATCTGATCAGGAGTCCTCCAATACAAGACTCTCGGCTCATCTCGTGTTTTCTGACCAGTGATACAGGGCCATATATTTTGTCCATCGACCTGGACATTGTCCGGTAATCTGCAACCGGCAACTGCACACAGTGTCGGCATCCAATCCACAATATGAACCGGCTGTTCAACCTTGCCCGATTTCAACAATTTTGGATAGCTCACCACTGCCGGTACCCGTATGCCGCCTTCATAAAGCTGTCCTTTCCAGCCCCGTAGTTTTCCGCTGCTGCCCTCAATCGGCATCGAAAACTCGTTTGAAATCCTGGGGTAAGAGGCGTTCTGACTCCTGCCGGCTGCACGATAGCCATCCTCAGCGCCGTTATCGCACGTGCTAATCCAACATCATAACACTGTGAAAACCAGCGAGAATAAGCATAGTCGTTCCAGGTTTGTCCATCGTCATAACTAATCAATGCAATGAGCCGCTGGATGCCTTCATGTCCGACCACCAAAAGAGGTCCGCCTTGGGTGTCTGGATTGGAAGCGAACGCCGCCGAATAATTCATCAGTGCTAAATCCTGCCCTTTCCATTGGGGGTCCCCACCGGCGGTGCCGTTTGGCGAACTGTCGACATCGCAGATGCCGGTGTCAATATCGTATCGCTTATAATGCATATACTGTGTAATCGTCGGCTGCCCTTCACAATTGCGCACATACCAGACAAAATGCACCTTGCCGTTCTTGGCGTGCATATTGGCCAGCCAGGTCGTGTAAGCCGTTTTATTGGCTGGATTGATCCGTGTCGAGCCGGTACTGTCAGGATCAGAGCTGGCTGGAGTCGAGACCGTCGTGCCGTCCATTTTCTTCCAAGTTATGCCACCATCGAGCGACTTCAGGTAGCGAATCGTCTCATAAGGGATGGCTCCAGCGGCATCGTGAGTCGTCAGGCCATAGTGAATGATGCCGTCAACATCAACAAACAGGTGAGGATAGGACGGAGCCGAACCGGTCGATCCGTCTGTAAAAAGCTGCTTGCCGCGAACGAAATTGCCGTCCATATCGAAGGTAAACAAGTAGCCCCATTGGGTTACGTGATAAATCACCGAGCGGGTCGGATCGTAAAATGAGGCGAATTTTGCGGCGCTAAAGGCCTGCGTATGGGCCTTGTTGACCACCGGTGCGGCATAGTCGTTGGACGGACTGAACTTTAGAAATCGCGTCCTACGGTACTCGCCTTCAGGGTAAATCACATAAACATTATTGTCTTCATCCGCCTCAATGGTCGGGGACCTAAGATCGGTGATGTTGGCGTTATAGATCATGTTAAAGCTGCTGCCGCCGTCGGTACTGTGATAGACACGCCCGCCCTCGGCAGTGCGAAATATGCCGTTAGCCGTATAGACGACTTTCTGATTATGGCTCTGGAAGTTACCACCTATCAAGGTGTCGTCTTTGAATATAAAATCGGCTGGATATGCCTGAAGCGGACAAGCAATTCCTAAAAGCATGACAATTGTTATCATCCGAAGTAATTCGATTATTTTCATAATACTCACTCTTTCTCTGAAATTTTTCTCTATATCAATATAATCAGTGATACTGCTGTTTATTGAGCCATCGTTAACATCAAGATTTCCTGTTAAACTCCCTCCTTGACAACTGCAACACAGGGAAGCGGCGCTATCCATAAAAACAGGCGTATAAGTCTGAAAACAAGTCTATAGCTTTATCGTTTTTTCTGATCCACTCATGAAATTTATTTGTAAGATGTTTCATCAGGGACAATTACCGCTGATATGCCTACATATCAGCCAGTCAGCAGCGAGTTGAGCCAAATCCGTCATATCCACCACACAATCATCGTTGATATCCCCGGCCAGCGGCGGATCACACGCCGGATTCACATCCATAAGCCACTCAACCGCCATTTGCGAAAGGTCTGTCAAATCCACAATGCAATCGCCGTTTATATCCGCCAAGGACGGTATTTCCCCGCAAAGATACAAACCCGCCACATCCTGCGCAGTCAGCACCTTATCATAAATCTGAATATCATCCATGATGCCGTTCATGCCCTCCCCCCATTCAAGCTGATACAGGGTTTTAGGCCCCATCGCTGATTTAACCGTTTGAGCCCGCCGGACTCCGTCCAGATACAGCCGGATTGTCCGGGCTGTTCGGTCAAAAGTGACCACCAAATGATGCCACTGGTTATCCGAGGGGGTCACCCCCGTGTACCAGGTGTTGGAACTGTCGCTGGGCGTATCAATTTGAATGTGCCCGTAACCGCCATACCGATAAATATACCATTCGTTGCTGCCGTTATTGATGCCTGCCCCAAAAAACTGATGGGAGCTTGTTTCTGCATGATTGAACCAGGCACTAAATGACAATTCATCAACACTGATCAGATGGGGTTCTGCAAGGGTTGGCGATGCATCCAAGGAATACAATAACGCGCCATCAAAAAGACCGGCCGTCCAGTCTGATCCATCGTTTAAGAGGGCATCAAAACGGTTGTCGGTTGAATCCGTCGCAACCACACCGCTATCGTCATCCAGTGTCCAGTGCCCAACGGCCCCAGGCAGTGACCCCGTCGTGAAACTCCACACATCGCCGGGATACCGCGTGCCGTCGATAATCTCATCCACACGCCAGACGTATTGCGACAGCCATTGCAGGTTGGGATCAAATACTGCCGATTTGACCGTGGCCGTTGGAATGGAAGGCAAATCCGGCTCATTCGACCCAACTGCAATATATATCTGGTGTTCATCCGTACTCAAAGGATCGGGATCAAAGCCATCACCTGGAATCCAGCTGAGAATCTGGTTTG
>CAXXFK010000041.1:0-107722 GCA_963663965.2 Sedimentisphaerales bacterium | reverse complement strand
ATCCTGCTGGTCGTCTGGCCCAATGAAAACAAACCCATCCCGGCGGATTAGTGACTCGCAAGGGCAGAAGCCTATAAAATGTTCTTGCGTTGCAGAATATGAAAATAATGCTGGGCAAACCGATGGGCTTCATCGCGAACATACTGTAACAAACGTAATGCCGTGTTATGGCGCGACAATTTCAATGGCTTAGACTGACCCTGTACAAAAATCAATTCCTCCTTTTTCGCCAGTGAGACCACCATCGGTGGTTTAACATCCATTTGTTCAAACAGGTGACGCGCCGCGTTTAACTGTCCAAGGCCCCCATCGATCATAATCACATCCGGATAAAGATCCTCATCATAATCCGCGGCATTGTGACGGTACCGTCGGCTGAGTACTTCCTGGATCATGGCAAAATCATCAATCCCCTCGACTTCCCGGATCTTAAATCGGCGATACCGGTTTTTAAAAGGTCGGCCATCGATAAAACACACCAGTGAACCTACCGACAACTCTCCCATGATATGCGCGATATCCACCCCTTCGATTACGCGCACCGGCTTGCGCGTGTCCAGCAACTCCGTTAATTCAGCCAGACCCGCCTTGGGATCGATCTGAAATAATTCCGGCTGGACATGTTCATCAACCTCACCCCGGTCATTCAGGCTCTCAATCGCCTTGATTTCATCCCGCAACCGGGCCGCCTCTTCAAATTTCAATTCCCTGGCACATTCCTGCAACTCCTTCTGCAATCCCCGGATAACAACCGAGCGCTTGGATACCATAAACCGGTTCAATCGTTCAATCAGGCGGGCATACTCTTCTTTTGAAATCCGCGCGGCACAGGGAGCGGTACACTGATGAATACTGTGCAAAATACAGGGCCGGTTAAAACGCCTCTTTTCATCGCTTTCATAAAGCTCCAGATGACACGTCCGAAACTGAAATATCCGCTGGATCACCTGCAAAACCCGCCTTAGTTCATGATTGCTGGTAAACGGCCCATACAATTTGCTCCCTTCGGTTGGGTTCCGGGTGATATAAACCGCTGGAAAATCATCACTTTTGGTTATTTCCAGATAAGGAAATGTCTTATCGTCAGTCTGCCGGGTATTATAATAAGGCTGAATATCTTTTATCAGCCGGGCTTCCTTTAAGATCGCGTCCACTTCACTGTCACATTCCAGAAAACCAATATCTGTCACTTTGCCCGCCATATCGACAATCCGTGGTCCCCGGCTCCCCATCAAATCCGCCGACGGCTGAAAATAGCTGCTTACCCGGTCACGTAAGTTATTGGCTTTACCGATATAAAGCACAGTTCCCGTCGAATCCTTCATCAGGTAAACTCCCGGACCGGTCGGAAATTTCTTGATATTCTCACGAATTTTGCTAAATTTATCATTACTATCTGTCATATATAGAATTATATTGCATGACCTTCTTCAGGTCAATCTCCAGGAGTAATGATTATGACCCAACCGAATCAGGCCAGAGTCGCCGTCATTATGGGCAGCGATAGCGACTGGACTGTTATGAAGTCCTGTGTCGACACCCTCAACCAGTTTGAAATTCAATCTGTCGTCAAAATCAGCAGCGCCCATCGTACCCCGGATCAAACCGCCAGGTTCGCAGAATCGGCCATGGATAAGGGTATCGAAGTGATGATTGCTGCCGCGGGTATGGCCGCCCACCTGGCCGGGGTTATCGCCGCCCACACGACGTTACCGGTCATCGGAGTGCCTATGGCCAGTGGCGCCCTGCAAGGGGTTGACAGCCTGCTCAGTACCGTTCAGATGCCCCCCGGTATCCCCGTTGCCACCGTGGGAATCGGCAAACCCGGCGCCATCAATGCCGCACTCCTGGCTGTTCAGATCATGGCGATTAAAGACACAAAACTGCAAGTCTTGATGGCTGATTATAAAAAGAAAATGGCCGAAGGCGTCAATCAGAAAAATGATAAGTTGCAACAGGAACTCTATGGCAGTTGAAACCCTCAAATGGATCGGCGGTATCGATGGCTATGCTGACCTGATAGATCAGACCCGCTTGCCCACTGAATATCTCCGGATTGCGATTCGCACCCCCCGGGAAATGTGGCATGCCATTAAAGTTTTACAGGTACGGGGCGCACCGGCTATCGGTATAGCCGCCGGGTATGGTATCGTTTTAGCGTCTCAAACAATTCCCTCCGAGGCAACCACAACCGATTTGATAAATACGGTTGATGAAGCCTGCAACTACCTGGCTACCAGCCGCCCTACTGCCGTCAATTTGTTCTGGGCCCTGGATCGCATGAAACAAACAGCCCATCAACACCCCGATAAAACCGTATCGCAACTCAAAGAAATCTTGCTGAACGAAGCCCTGGCCATCCATCGGGAAGACTCACAGATGTGCCGGGCTATTGGACGCAATGGCGCACACCTGATCCCCCAGAATGGCTCCGTTCTCACTCACTGCAACGCCGGCGGTCTGGCCACTGCCGATTACGGCACCGCCCTGGCTGTATTATATACCGCCCGCGAACTTGGCCGCACTTTCAAAGTCTACGCCGATGAAACCCGCCCACTCTTGCAGGGTTCACGCCTGACCGCCTGGGAATTGCTCCAAAACGGTATCGATACCACGGTTATCTGCGACAATATGGCCGGTCATTTGATGAAACAAAACCAAATAGACCTGGTTATCGTCGGCGCGGACCGGATTGCCGCCAATGGCGATACCGCCAATAAAATTGGCACCTATTCCCTGGCAGTCCTGGCCCGGGCCCATCAGATCCCGTTTTATATCGCTGCGCCCTCCAGTACCTTCGACTTGAATATCGCAACCGGAGACAGCATCGACATAGAAGAACGTGACCGTAATGAGGTCATCAACCCGTTTGGCAGTCCAATCGCTCCATCGGATATCGGCGTGTACAATCCGGCCTTCGATGTCACCCCCCATCAACTCATCACCGCGATAATTACTGAAAAGGGCCTGATTGAATCCCCTCATCGTGATAAAGTATTGGCATTAATGAAAGAATCCTGATATAAATTCCAACAGTCTCGAATCCTGATCATTCCAATCCGGTTCGAACGAGGTAGACATGATAGATCAACTAAAAAATAATCTCCAGCTTCATCGCCGCCTGGTAGATGAATTCGAAACCACCCAGTTGCAAACCGTGATCGATATCGCTGATTGCATCTGCCAGTCAATCGAAAATGGCGGGTGCGTCTATATTTGTGGCAATGGTGGCTCTGCCGCCGATGCCCAGCATATCTCCGGTGAACTGGTTGGCCGCTACCTGCGACATCGCAAAGGCTATCCCGCCGTCGCCCTGACCACCGATACGTCCATTCTCACCAGCGTCGCCAACGACTATACCTTCGAAAAACTGTTCTCCCGCCAGGTCGAAGCCCTGGTTCGCCCCAATGATATTCTGCTTTGTCTCTCCACCAGCGGCGCCTCTTCCAACATACTCGAAGCGGCCCGCCAGGCCCGCTCGCAAAATGCCACGATTATCGGCTTTACGGGTAAAGCCAATACTCCTTTGCAACAGAATTCGGATCTGTGTTTATGGATTGACGCCCCTTCCGCCGGCCCGGCCCAGGAAATCCATCAAATCGCCTATCACATGATTTGCGACCTGGTGGAGGAACGCCTGGCCCGCACGGTTGGATAGATAATATCCCTTTGCCAAGAAAATGACCCAAAACATACAGACAAGCGACCATTACGAATATATCGATACCCAGTCCGGACTGAAACGACTGGTCAAAAAACTGCAATCAGCCCGGCGAATTGCGCTGGATATCGAAGCCAACAGTCTATACCACTATTATGAAAAAGTCTGCCTGATCCAGATCTCTGCCGGCAAGGCAAATTTCATCGTCGACCCGCTGGCCGGCTGCGATTTAACTGATTTGTTAGACCTCATCTCCCGTAAAGATCTGATCTTTCATTGCGGTGATTACGACTTGCGCATGCTGAAGCAATCGTACGGTTTTCATGCCCGGGGCCGGATTTTCGACACCATGCTGGCCGCAAAATTACTGGGTTATAAACGGTTCAGTTTGCTCGACTTGATTGAACATTTTACTGGTATCCGGGTCAGTAAAAGCAGCCAGAAATCCAACTGGACCAAGCGGCCTCTTACGGAAAAACAACTCCTTTATGCCAGCAATGATACGCGGTATCTCGAATTGATCGCCGATCAGCTTGAAATCCAGCTGCGTGAAAAAGACCGGCTTCACTGGCATGACCAGACGGTGGAACGCCTGCTCACGGTAATTGAAGATATTGGCCCCCCCATCAACTGCAACCGCATCTGGCGGATCAAAGGGGCGCGTGAGCTTGACCGTCACCAGATGGCTATCTTACGCGAATTATGGTGGTGGCGCGAAACCGAAGCCGGTATGACGGATCGTCCCCCCTTCAAAATCATGTCCAACGATAAAATGATCGGTATTGTCAGGGCGCTTCGTCATCAAAAAGCGGATCCGGACAAACTTGCCACCCTGATCAAAATCCCAAAAAATTTCCTGCCTGATCGTGTGGCTCGCCTGCATAACGCATTACTCCGCGCTCTGGGGATGCCTTCAGAACAATGGCCCGACCGGATCCCCGGCGACTACCGGCCTGATTACCCGACTGAATTGTTTGAATTATTACGTCGGGAAACAGCCCATCAGGCCCGGCCCTATGATATTGACCCATCGATCATTGCCCCGCGCGCCGTGTTAGGACGAATCGCCGGAGCCTGTCCTGACAACCTGGAATCCATGCATGAATGTGCCCCAACTTTATTACCCTGGCAATCGCGCATTCTTTATGAAGCCTTTATGCGCGTCATTCGTGATTTCAACGAAAACAAATAATTGAAAAACGTTTTGTTTTAATCCGCCGGCGACAGCAGTCTGTCGATGATTTTCCGGTTTGCGGTTGGAAAAGGATATTCTCCCAGTTGGCCAAGCGCAATCCAGCGGCATTGTTGACACCCCAGGGGGCGGGCGCGGCCTTTGATATGGCGGCAGATCCATACGATTAACGTGACCCGAAAATGAGAGTAGGCATGCTTGACGGTCATCAAATACTCAGTTGGCTTGATTTCTATCCCCATCTCTTCATTACATTCCCTTACAATCGTTTGTTCTATCGATTCTTCAGCTTCCTGTTTGCCGCCCGGAAACTCCCAGAGCCCGCCCAGCAAACCATCCGGTAGCCGTTGGCCGATCAGAACCCGGTTCCCCTTCTGAATGACCCCAATTCCAATCGTATAATGCGGAACCTTCGTTTTGACCCTTTTGACCGGCAGCCGTCCCTGGTTGTTTGACTTTTTTGCCCGGCAAATAGATTGTAAAGGACATTCCTGACACCCAGGCTGCTTGGGAGTGCAGACCATCGCCCCCAATTCCATCAGGGCCTGATTAAAATCTCCCGGTCTTTCCCGGCATACCAGCTCCTCACTGATCCCCCAAAGGCGGTTGCGCACCTGGGACGACGCCGGTTCTTCCTCGATTTGAAACAAACGACATAAAACTCTTATAACATTTCCGTCCAGGATTGCAGTAGGCTGATCATAGGCGATACTGAGGATGGCTCCGGCTGTGTAACGGCCAATTCCGGGTAAGGACAACAAATCCGGAAAATTATCAGGAAGTTGATTTGAAAATTTATTTACAATCTGTTTGGCAGCCTGATGTAAATGTCGTGCTCTGCTGTAATAACCCAGACCCTGCCAGATTTTGTATACTTCTTCTAACTGACTCGACGCCAGTTTGGCCACATCCGGAAACTTCTCCATAAACCTCTGAAAATAAGGAACTACTGTCACAACCTGAGTCTGCTGGAGCATAATCTCGGATACCCAGACTCGATAGGGATTCCGGTTTTCCCGCCATGGCAACTCTCTGGCATGTTGATCATACCAGATTAATAAGCAATGATGTATTCGTTCTTTTTTATTTTTTGTTATTTTCATGTCATCACTGGATTTGCCTTATCATAATATCAATACATATAATAATCAAAATTAATTAATTTATCGCGTTACTACCTTTCTCAATATGGCACTTAATAAAAGAAAAAACATTATCATATTCGGTGGTTCCGGATTTATTGGTAGTTGTCTGTGTAAAACGCTAAACGAGGACTTCCAGATTTCGATTGTAACTCGCTCAACCCGCAAATTTTCTCAGGATCCTCCTTGCGCCCATATTGCGCAATGGGACGGTCTGGATATCTCTGCATTGGCGGCAATCGTTCCACCCGAAAGCATAGTCATTAATTTAGCCGGTTATTCCATCCTGTGTCGATGGAATAAGGCTAACCGGGATCGGATTCAGAAAAGCCGAATTGATTTCACGCGCCGTCTCGTTGAAGGATTGATCCAGTTAAGCCAACCGCCGTCATTATATCTGCAAGCCTCGGCGATTGGCTTTTACGGCCCACAGGCCATAGACCCAACGGATGAAACGCATCCTCAGGGCCCGGGATTCCTGGCCGAAGTCTGTCGTTTATGGGAAGAAGCCTCAATGCCGCTCCTTCAATCTTCCACACGCCGGATCATTATGCGTCTGGGAGTGGTTCTGGGAGAATCCGGCGGTTTTCTGGCCCGGGCGTTAGGACCTGGATTTCCCTTTTTCCTGATGATGCCCGGTTCCGGTTCCAATCGAATTTCCTGGATTCACGATCAGGATCTGGTCAATGCCATTCGATACTTTATTGACCAGCCTCTCAGTGAAGGGTTTTATAATCTGGTATCCCCTGAGCCATTAACGGTAAAGGAACTTTATTTCTATCTAACCCGATTTACCCGATTTCATTTTATTCCAAAGGTGCCGGCTCCCTGGATTCGTTTAATTCTAGGCGCCATGACGGATGAAGTGCTTTTTGCCAATCAATATATCATCCCTCAACGATTACTGAAGGATAATTTTCACTTTAAATTCCCGGCCATGACCGAGGCTGTGGACAATTTGATGCCCAATTTTTTAGTAAGGTAAACAATGATCCATAACGAAAGATTACGCATCCTGAATCCAGGCGATCCGGCCAAAGGAGACTACCTGCTCTACTGGATGCAAGCCTCGCAACGTGTGCATTGCAATCATGCCCTGCAATACGCGATTCGTCAGGCTAACGATCTTGGCCTTCCGATAATGGTTGGTTTCGGACTTACCGGTAACTACCCCGGCGCCAATTACCGACACTATCATTTTATGCTTGAAGGTCTGATCGAACTGCGGCAGGCACTGAAAGATCGAAATATTCGTTTTATCATCAAACTCGCGGATCCGGTTGACGCCGTTGTTAAACTGGCTGAGAATGCGGCTTTGGTCGTCACGGATCGCGGTTATACCCGGCAACAGAAATTTTGGCGCCAGGACGCCGCCGGCCGGCTGCCATGCCCCCTGATTCAAGTCGAATCGGATGTCATTTTCCCGGTCGATTCTGTTTCCCACCATGAAGAGTACGCCGCACGCACAATCAGGCCAAAAATTCAGGCTCAACTCGACAATTTCCTTGTTCCGCTTGAAGAACACTCCCCAAGGAAAAGTTCATTAAATCTCGGGCCCGATGAACAGAACTGGGATACCGTGGAGGATCTTTTGAACGCCATGAATATTGATCGTTCGGTAAAACCAGTCCCGAAATATCACGGCGGTACCTCGCATGCGCTTGCCCGGTTGGCGGACTTCTTGAACCACAAACTGTCTCGCTATGAAATGGATCGGAACGATCCGGCTAAAAATGGTTGCTCCGAACTCAGCCCCTATCTGCATTTCGGCCATATCTCCCCTCTGCATGTCGCTCTGGAAGCCATTCGATCAGGCCAGAACAGCGCTAATACCTTTCTGGAGGAACTCATCGTTCGACGGGAATTGTCAGTCAATTATGTCCATTTCAATCCCAAATACGATTCGTTTCAATCGCTGCCGGCCTGGGCGCGCGCCACGCTTAAAGAACATGCCAAAGATACCAGACCTTACCTCTATTCTTTCGATCAACTCGAGCAGGCTCAGACTCATGATCCCTACTGGAATGCCGCCCAGAATGAAATGAGATTCGCGGGTAAAATGCACGGATATATGCGCATGTATTGGGGCAAGAAAATCATCGAATGGTCCCGGTCGCCGCGAATTGCGTTTGAAACCGCCATTCAGCTGAACGACAAATATGAACTGGACGGACGGGATCCCAACGGCTATACTGGCGTCGCATGGTGTTTTGGCAAGCACGACCGCCCATGGGTCAACCGGCCAGTGATTGGCTGTCTGAGGTATATGAATGAAAATGGATTAAGACGCAAGTTTGATGCCGATGCCTATGTGAAACAGGTTAACGCGCTCAAAGAGGATTGACTTATGCCCACCGTAAAAGATGTGATCGTTCGCAAGCCGAGTCCTGAAGAAATCCAGACCTGCCGGCAGTGGCCCACCTGGCAATGCCGGCCCAGTCAGTTTGACTGGGATTACGACGAAATGGAAACCTGCCTTATCATCGAAGGAGAAGTATCAGTATCTGACCGTCCTGACCAGGGCCATTCTGTCAGCTTCGGCCCGGGTGACCTGGTTATCTTTCCCGCCGGATTCCAATGTATCTGGTATGTTAATAAAGCCGTTAACAAACATTATCGCTTCGGATAATACCCGTTCCCAGGTTTTTGTTTCTTTAATTGAACTATCCGGTCCAAATTCAGTGAGTTGATTGCTGCATTGAATCTGAAACCTTTCCGACAAGGGCGGCCCAGCAGCCTTCTTATAATTTTTCATCAATTGAGCTTTATTGACAGAATCCTTTTGTTATTCAGTGTCAAAACCTAAGTATAAGAACCAAAATCTGTTTAAAGACGATCGTATTGGAACAATATATTCTGTATACCGCCATGTTTTGTACGACAATCCTTCAACTCTTTGTTTTTTTGAATGTTTTTCTTTACTTATTTTATTAGTGCCTATTTGACATAGAGTTACCACGCTTACTATCGAAACCGAAGTTCCAGGGTCAATCCAGCTTCAAACCACCCCCCGTTTTTCATCTTTAAGTCTTTTCGCCTTTTAGTCTTTTTTATGGCTCATCCGGTTAATGAGTAGTTTTGGTTATGGATATGATGGATCCGGAGATAGAAGTATTCCTGATCGCGGTAGCCATGAGCCATTCGTTGCAGGAGGCCGATTTTACGGTTATTGACTTCGACTTTGCTGGTGCTGATGGGATGGTCATACCAATTGAGCAGGAAGGGTTTCCAGAGTTGCAGTTGTTTGGCGGCATCCAGCAGGATCCGAATCCCGCTGGTTTGCGCCTGGCTGATCCAGCGTTTAAGTTCCTGTTCAGCCAGCGGAGCCGTGATCGCATCAAAAAGGAGACGGAGCCGTTCTTTCATGTAATAGGCGGTGGCCAGCGGCTGGTTGAGTTGCAGAGCCTCCTGCAACCGGTGCCGTTCATCTTTGGCGCTATCGGCATGGGATTTAAGGTTCTCCGGCGCTTTGAGCAGCAGCCAGCGGCTGCCTTTAAGTACCGCTTTGCCCATGGTATCGGCCTCCCGGTACAAATCCCGGCGTAAACTGGTCAGTTTGTCGTTAAACCATTTGACCAGATGAAAATGGTCCAGCACCAGTTTGGCTTGCGGCAGTTCTTTCAGGACACTGGTCATAAAACCACTGGCCATATCGGTAGCCACCGCGGCAATCACCGCCCGGCTGCGTCGGACACGCCCCCAGAATCCCACCAGGGCCTCTTGGCCTTTGCCCTGGCCGATATGCAAAATTTGACCGCTTTCCAGGTCGGTTACCAGCGAGATGTATTTGCTTTTCCTGCCCAGATACAATTCGTCAATCCCCAGATAACGAACCTTTTTCAGGGAAATCTTTCGGTACCGTCGACCTAGCCAGGACTTATGAATCGATTTGATGGTATCCCAGCTTAAGCCGGTCCGTCGGGCCACCTCTTGCAGGGAAGCCGCCTGACATAAATCGATGACATACCGTTCCAACGCATGGGTGTAATGCTTCTTGGGGTCGGCAAATGGCAGATGAGGCTGACGAATGGCCCCGCACGCCTGACATTTCAATCGGGGAATAGTGACAAGCAACTCCATTTGACGCAGACCGGCAGGTACCATGGCAAACCTCCGGGCCTTGTGACCGAAGTAAATGAAATTACGGGAGTTACAACAAGGGCAACGCAGACTATCCGCCGGCAAGATGCCGTGAATCACGCTCTTGCCCGCAAAAATATTCTGTCTTTTGGTATTGAACACCTCGAACACCAAAAGTATGATACAACATACTTGTGGACATGACTTTAGCTCCTAATATGAGGTTTTATTTTTTTCCTCAAACAGTAAAGTCATGTCTCTCTTTTTGCAACATTAACTACTCATTTTTCGGAAGAACCTTTTTTATATGGGTGTTGATTTGTGTTTCTTTATTTGAGCGATTCATGGTTAATCTTAACATCACAAGCTCATTTTGGGTTGCGGCTTGACCACCCTGGGTTTGCCATATGTTTCATCAGGTCATCACTCTTCTTCTTTCATAGGTAATGGGTCTTAAAATGCTTTGATTACCAGAAATTGCTATTTTGCATTAAATTCTGGTAAGTAATTATTTTCCCTTTAGTTACATTTTTATTCAATAAATACTGGCCAGAATGTGTTTATTGTTTATATTGGTAGATCCAAGTGAGTTTAAACTGAAATAACCGAATTGATGGGATGATGTTATGACAAAAACAAAGATATCCAGGCGGAATTTTGGTAAAATGGCTGCGGGCGCTTTTGCTTCGTTCTATATTATTCCGCGCCATGTACTTGGAGGTCAGGGAATACTGGCTCCAAGTGAACAATTGACCAAGGCAGTAATCGGGGTCGGCGGTATGGGGCAGGGCCATCTGAGCTATGCCGGCGCCCGTTTGCTGGCGATTTGCGATGTGGATAAATCCCATCTGACCAGCACGCTTAAGAAATGCGGTCCGGAGGTAAAGGGATACACCGATTATCGAGAGGTTTTAGACCGGCCCGATATTGACATTGTACACATCCCCACCCCTCCTCACTGGCATGGGGCTATTTCAGTAGCCGCGGCCAATGCCGGTAAAGATATCTGGTGCGAAAAACCGATGACCCGCACCATCGGCGAAGGGAAAAAAGTCGTCGAGGCTGTTCAGCGTAACGGACGGATATTCCGTTTGAATACCTGGTTCCGATTTGATGGGATGTTCTACGGATTCGGCACCTCGGTTCGCCCCATCAAAAAACTCGTGGACTCCGGCATGTTGGGCTGGCCCTTAAAAGCCACGATCAGCGGGGTTACCGGGTTTAACTGGAAACATCAATGGAGCGGCCTGACCAATCTGACCCCCCAACCCATCCCGGCAGAACTCGATTACGATATGTGGCTGGGACCGGCGCCCTGCAAACCCTATCATGTACACCGGACCCACGCAACGTTCAGAGGCTATTGGGACTATGATGGTGGCGGTCTGGGTGACATGGGCCAGCATTATCTGGATCCGGTCCAGTATCTGATGGGCAAAGATGATACCAGCCCGGTTGAAATCGAAGCGGATACCGCTCAACAGCATCCGGACGCGGTCGGACCCTGGCGTATGATTCGCTACAAATACGCCGATGGCTGTGAAATCATCCTGGATGGCGAAAATAAAATGTCTGACGCCGCCTTTCTTGAAGGCCCGAATGGCAAATTATATCGCGAATTCAAATCCGATATCCCCAACCTCATGAAAAAACTGGAAGCCTTCCCTGAACCAGAACCCCAGGTTACTGATTTCTCGCAGGCGGTACGAACACGTTCTAAATTCGCTTTAAACGAGTCAAATGGCCACCGATCCTGTACCATAGTCAACCTGGGTAAAATTGCCCTGCGATTACGCCGGCCATTACGGTTTGATCCCGTTAAGCAGGTGTTCATTAACGACGAACAGGCTAATCGCCTGATCGATCAACCGATGCGGGCCCCCTGGCAGTTTTAAATCTTGATCAAGTGAATAAGGTTAAGAACAGATATTCAAATTGGAGATCAGCCCTATGAGGTGTGCAAAATATATTTTTTCTCTGTGTTTGGTTTTCTCAACTTTCATGATGTCATACTCGTTTGCTGTTGATAGGGCAGCTTTGAAAAAATTGGTTGACCAGCTTCCGGCTGAAAATGCTCAAATCGAACAGGAAATCATGGCCGGACTGACAAAATTGGGGACAGAGGGAATTCAGTCTTTATGCGGCGAATTGGTTCCGCCCGGATCTGGTGATGACACCGGGATCCGCTATGCCCTGCATGGCCTGGCGATGTATGTCAACCGGCCGGGTTCTGAAAACTTACGAAGCGAGTACGCCAAAACACTCTGCACGCAACTGAACACGATCTCAGACAAGGAAGTCAAGGCATTCCTGATCCGGCAACTGCAACTCACCGGAAAATCAGAATCGGTTGATACCCTGGTCCAATTCCTGAACGATGCCCAATTATGCGAACCGGCAACCCAGGCATTATTAAGAATTGGAGGGAATAATGTCGGGCCTGCTTTATCGAAAGCGCTTGCTGGTGCTGATGAAAAAAACCGGATCACCCTGATCCAGGCGCTGGGGCAAATGCAGGTCAGTTCCGCCGCTCCTAATATCCGACCCTTTGTTAGCGATAACGACAGAAATTTACGCTTAACGGCTATTCGGGCCTTGGCTAATATGGGAGATAAGCAAGCGGTTGTTTTATTGAAAAAACCGATGGCCGATGCCGGTGGATATGAAAAAGCCCAGATTACTGCGTTTTATCTATTATTGGCTGAACGCCTGGGACAGGCCGGCGATACTACCAGCTGCCTGAACATATGTCGAGAATTGCTGGCCAAAACGGATGTGGTCAACAATATCCCATGCGAAGCCCTGGCGCTCCTGGTCGAAACGGGTAAATCATCGGCTCTTGATGACCTCATAAAAGCTCTGAAAAGCCAGAATTACTATTTACAATGCCAGGCCATTGCCCTGGCCGACAAAATTCCAGGCCCCAATGCCACTCAGCGATGGACCGCAGTCCTCAAAGAAGTGAATCCCGATCTCCGTACGAAGATTGTCACCATGCTGGGTAAACGGAATGACAAAGCCGCGCTGCCGGCCATCATTCAAACACTGAACGATTCTGAACTGGCCGTTCGAATCGCCGCAATCGATACGGTCGCGAAACTGGGTGGTGATCAGGCGATCGCCCCTCTCATCAGATTGGCCATGGATACCCAGGATAAAAAGGAACTGGAAGCCGGCGTTCTCGCAATGATGCATTTAAAAGGAGCTGTGATTCTTGAACGTATCGCCCAGGCACTGGACACCATGAAACCAACGGTTCGAAGCGCCTGTTTGGAAGGCATGGCCATGCGGCCGGAACCGCTGGCATTTGATATTATTCTAAAACGGACTCAGGATGATGACCGGAACGTCCGGGTCAACGCTTGGCGCGTCCTGGGCCGCATGGCGCCCGTGGAAAAATTGCCAGTTCTGGTCGATACCCTGATGCGATGCGATTCCAACTCGGAACAGACCGCGGCCGGCCAGGCCGTCGTGGCCGTCGCCGGTGCCCTGGATAATACCGATAAAATTGCCGAAATGCTTCTAGCCAGATTATCCGGCGCCAATGATGACCAGACTCGAATGCTTCTGACTGCGCTGGGACAACTGGGCGGCCAAAAAGCGTTGGATGAACTGATCCGTCAAACTACCAGCAGTAACGATAAAGCCAGGGACGCCGCTGTTCGGGCGCTGGCCAAATGGTCCGATGCATCGGGGATTCCAGCCCTGCTGAAAATCGTTCAGCAGGATAGCAACCTGACCTATCGTGTTCTGGCATTCCGGCAGTGCCTCACATTATTAGGGGAAACTAAAGCGAATGCTCAAAAAGTATCCGCCTATTCTACTTTATTAAACTCAGCCCCGCGTCCAGATGAAAAGAAACTGGCCCTGACCGCCCTGGCTGAGATGCCCTCCATTGAAACTCTCAAGTTGGCTGCCGGCTGCCTTGATGACACCGCTCTGCAGACTGAAGCAGTCCGGGTTATTGTGGCCATTGCCTGCCCATCTGAGAAAAATCAACAGGGGCTGACCGGTCCAGAAACTGTCGCCATCCTGAAAAAAGCCCTGTCAAAAACCGATGATGCCAAAGTGCAGGAAGCGATCAATCAGCATCTGACACTGATTAACCTGCCTGCAAATGGAAATGTCGCGCTCAATCGGCCGGTAACGATTTCCGTTGCCCATCAGGGCGACCATCTGGCGAGTTATGCTGTGGATGGTAAAACCGATCGCGAACTGGCCTACTGGGGCGCTGCCTGGCCCAGCTGGCTGCAAGTCGATCTGCAACAGACCGTAACTATAGACACGGCTCAGATATTCTTCTATTGGGATGGCAACCGCTATTATCAATATAATCTGGAAGTCTCCAAAGACGGCCTGAACTGGCAAACCGTAGCGGATCGCAGTCAGACTACCCAGCCGGCCACCCCGGCGGGTGAATTGCTCAAATTCAATCCGGTAGCTGTCCGCTACGTTCGCGTCAATATCCTGAAAAACAGCGCCAATGAAGCCGTCCATATCGTAGAATTAAAAGTTTTCACCCAGGGAGATGGACCGGCTCCCCCGCCAGATCCAGTCGTAGATAATCAAGCGGGATTGCGCGAGCCTCCTCCGGGATTCACCGCTTTGTTCAAAACGGCAAAGATCTGACCGGTTGGAAAGGGCTGCTGTTTGGCCCGAATGATAATCCCATCAAACGGGCCGCGCTTTCGCCGGAACAGCTCAAGGCCGAACAGGCCCGGGCCGATGAAGATATGCGCCAACACTGGAAAGCCCAGGATGGCATCCTTTATTTCGATGGCAAAGGCCATAGTCTGGCAACCATCAAAAATTATCGTGACGTCGAAATGTATGTAGACTGGAAAATTCAGTCACGTGGCGACAGCGGCATCTACCTGCGTGGCTCACCACAAGTACAAATCTGGGATCCCGAACAATGGAAAATCGGTTCTGGCGGCTTGTATAACAACAAGATCAACCCCAGTAATCCCACGGCGATTGCCGACCATCCTGCCGGCCAGTGGAACACCTTCTTTATCCGTATGGTAGGCGAAAGGGTCTGGGTATGGTTGAATGACCAGTTGGTCGTGGACAACGTCATTATGGAAAACTACTGGGATCGGTCACAACCCATATTTGACTCTGAACAAATTGAATTACAGTGCCACGGCAATCCGGTTGAATTCCGCAATATTTTTATTCGTGAACTGCCTAGGCCGGGCGAATGGCACACCCTGTTCAATGGCAGCAACCTGGATGGCTGGATTGGCGACACCAATGGTTACAAAATCGAAGACGGCGCGATTGTCTGCCGGGGCGGGCCATAATTTATACACCGCCAATGAGTTCGGCGATTTCCACTTGAAATTTGAATTCAAGCTGACCCCCGGCGCCAATAATGGCCTGGGCATCCGTGCCCCCCTGTCCGGTGATGCCGCCTATGCCGGTATGGAGTTGCAAATTCTCGACAATTCCGCCGAAAAATATGCCAACCTTAAAGAATACCAGTATCACGGTTCCATCTACGGCACAATACCGGCCAAACGTGGCTTCCAAAAGCCTGTCGGTGAATGGAATAGCCAGGAAGTGATTGCGCGCGGCAACAAAATCAAAGTCATCCTCAACGGGACGACCATTCTGGATGCCGATATCACCGAATCGATTGAAAAAGGCGCCAAAGATGGCAATGATCATCCCGGACTCAAAAACAAATCCGGGCATATCGGATTCCTCGGCCACGGCGATGTGGTATTCTTCCGTAACCTTGAAATCATGCCCTTCTGACCATATATTCATATTCATTTATCTGACTGATAAACGTTCAGGCCCGGTTTTGTACCGGGCCTTTTATTTTGTACCAATCTGCACCCTCAACGTCCCATAATGGCTATCACCATACATAAATTCATGTCTCACAACAATATAACTGTATTTACCGGCGGGATTGACCGAAATTGGATATATCGTTATACTAGTTCAGATTCTTGATGAAATACGATAACCCTCTATTATTAAAGACGTTAATGGAGTCAATACATGGCCGAATCTCAACCGCCTATGGTTTCTATTATTGTGCCGGTTTACAATGAGCGCGATAATATCCGTCCATTAGTGACTCGTATCTTTGAAGTTATGTCGGCCGGCATTTATCGCTGGGAATTGATTGTCGTTGATGACGGCAGTAATGATGGTACTTGTGACGCATTGAAAGATCTATGCCGGGAACGAATAGCCTCAGATGACAATTCCCAACTTCGGCAGCGTTTTCCCATGAAAGTCATCTTCTTCCGCCGCAATTTCGGCCAGACCTCTGCTATCGCCGCCGGTTTTGATCACTGCGTTGGAGATATCATAGTTCCAATCGATGGTGATATGCAAAACGATCCGGCCGATATTCCCCGCGTTGTTCGTAAACTTCAGGAAGGGTACGACGTGGTCAGCGGCTGGCGTCAAAACCGCAAGGACACCTTTATTACCCGAAAAATTCCATCCTGGATCGCCAATTACGTCATCGGTATTATTACCGGTGTCCGATTGCATGATTACGGATGCAGCCTGAAAGCCTATCATCGCGATATCATTGCCAACCTCAAACTATACGGCGAAATGCATCGCTTTATCCCAGCCCTGGCCAGTTGGGCCGGAGCCCGCGTCACAGAAATGGTTGTCAATCACCATCCGCGCACCCGTGGAAAAACAAAATACGGCTTGAATCGAACCTTTAAAGTCGTACTGGATTTGATTACGATCAAATTTCTGGGCACATTCAGCACACGCCCTTTACATATCTTTGGGGGAATTGGGTTATTATCCTTCCTGAGTGCGCTAATTATCGGCTCCATCATGGTCTATCTCAAAATTGCCAATCATGAAGATATGAGTCAAAGCCCGTTGCCGATCCTGGCCGCCATGCTCATGATGATGAGCATCCAATTTTTGCTGATGGGGCTGCTGGCAGAAATGTTATGTCGAACCTATCATGAATCTCAGGATAAACCAACCTACATCATACGGCATATTATCGAACCGGAAACCACCAAAACGGCGAATGATAGCTCCCAAACCGATTGATCATTACAGGAAATCAGGCTTGCTATGGCTAAAAATCGTAAAACAAACCGCCAGCCGCAAAAAAACAACAACCAGTCGGCCCCCACTGCGGAGACCCCGCTGCCCCCTCTCCAGTCAACAACCGCTAAGGCCGGCAAACATCAAATAATCTGGATCATTCTAACGCTTGCAATCGCCGCCATTCCTTTTAGTTATGGCAAATATCTCGAACTGGGCACCAAAGATCCCTACGACAGCAGTTTTAATGTTTATCAAGCCAAAGCCCTGCTCTCCGGTCAGAAAGTGGATCGTGACATTTCTATCAGTGCCCAGCCTGCCACCTTAATGGTCAACGTCATAGGGGTCGCCATCTTTGGTTACAGCGAAACCGGACCCAAACTCATGCAGCTGTTCATGCAACTGGCCGCTTTGGGCTTGTCATACTATACCTTGCGGAAGTTTTTCGGAAACTGGCCCGCCGCGATCATGTTGATCATGGCAGCTTTTTATCTCAGCTTGCCCCCCTACGCCAAACAGGGCAACGCCAAAGAACAATTCATGATCGCCTGTACGATGACCGCTGCGGCCGCCTGGATGCTTTATGAAATCGGCGGGCCGCGATGGTGGCTGCTCTTATGCGGCGCTGCCGCGATGGAATGCTGGTACTTTAAGCAAACAGGGATTTCAGTGGTGATAGCCCTGGGATTGTATCTCATCATCCTGGCGGTTTTCCGCCAAAAACGCTGGTCGCAAATAGGACATGACTTCGCCTGGTTATTTTACGGGGCGGGACTTGGTTTAATTCCTATCTGCCTGCTATATCTATGGCAAAATCAAGTGATGAAGGTCATCACCACGTTACCGGCCGCCCCGGTGATTGCACTTTTGATCCTGATTGGACTTGCGAAACTTTTACGCTATCTGATCCATTCCGGACGGGCCCGATTGAACCCGCGCTGGGTGATTCCTGCCCTGATTTCATCTTTGTTGATCTTTGTTTTGATCTGTATCTTCTTTTTCTTTAACAATCAACTTGGTTTTTATCTGCAGGATTTGCCGGAATTTCAATTGGCTAAAGTCATTGGCCGCAGCATCGCGAATGTCTGGTCCGAATTCCTCGGGTATTTAACCGGAAGGGCCGGCTATCTTGGGGTCGCACGGGATCTTTACACCCAGTTCAATAACGTCACTCGCTATTGTCACGACCTGTTGGTTCCGATCGGCTTTGGTGTCACTGCGCTGGTGCTCGGCGTTGCCCGGTTGCTGTTTCATTCCGGATCATCTGTTAGAAATTCCGACCCCGGCCGGCCCTCAGAAAACCTCGGCTCTGCGCAAAAACCATTCCATCCAATCTCAAATATTCCTGACCGGATCATTATCTTTCTGGGCATCTGGTGGATTCTGGATATGGCTTTTATCTGGATCTCTCCTCGCAGTTACGTCCAGTACTATTTACCCCTGAACGCCTCGGCAGCCATGCTGGCGGCCTGGGTTCTGTTTCAATGCCGCCGGCTGGAATGGGGTTATTTAACGCTGGGTGGCTGTTGGCTGCTGCTGGACTGGCTGCTCGTCTGGATCGTCGCCCAGCCAGGAAATGGACTGGCTCTCAATACCTCCGAAATCGTTGGATCATATTGGAACGGCTTTATCCTCCGACTGATTCTCTCTGGAGGTTTCATCGCTCTTCTGATCTTTCTAAATAAACCGCAAATGCTATCTTTACGAAAATTATCACTGGCTTCCCTGACCGTTATTCTGATGATCGCCTGGAACAGCACCGCTCTGTTTGGCAAAACATTACCCGATGGTTCCCATTCGGACTCACCCTTTAAAGAACGGGCCAAAAGCGTTGGTCAAACGGCCTTTTGGGAACAGATCGGCGAATTTATCAAAGAAAATTCCGATCCCAGGGACAAAATCTATGTCTGGGGCTGGTATCCCGGTATTTATCTTTCCGCCCAGCGGACCTGTCCGGCCTTGAATGCCGCCTATAGCGATATGCATTCAGATGACCCCATCATTCTGACCAGAAGGATGAATGAACTGCTTAAAGACTTCTCACGAAACAAACCCAGGTATATCGTCGATTCGCAAAAAGTTCATTTCCCCTTCTATGAACATCCCCTGTTCGATCTGTGGCTGCGCTGGCGCGATTCCACTCGCAAGGACATCCTCATGCGGATAGCCCCTCAACAACCCGCCTCAGGTTCTTTGCCGATGACTTATCCTCAAGCCGAAGCTTTAAAAGACCAGATACTGGACCGGGTGGCAATGGTTACCAGAATGTCATTGACGGATCCCAAACGACCCGGAGGCCCCATGCCTGAAGACAAAGCGGAAGAACGGGCACAAATCGAACGTCAGCGCCATGAGATCATGTGGCCCTTACGGGAATTTATCATGACCCATTATGAACCGGTGAAAATCAACACGGATTTAATGTTTATTTATCGACTTAAAGACTGATTTCCTTTGTGCGATCCTGTCGTCTGCTTTCCACAAAAATAAACCATAAGCTACTGCGATAAAAATATTTACAGCAAGTCAGCGTCGACCGCTATTTCCGGATAAAATCCCTTACAGAATTTTTTTTAAAAAATATATCCTGAATTTGACTTTTTGGTATAGGACTAATATAGTCTTATATAATCAGGAGACACAATGGACATCATCAGAAAAAATACCGACTACACCTTTCGCCTGATTGGTGAATTAGCCAAAAACTACCAACAAGGCCCTATTTCAGTCAGAAAGATGGCTCAGGAAACTCATGTTCCCTACCAGTTGGCCTGTAAATTACTTCAGAAACTGGCCGCTGCCGGTCTGGTCACCAGCGAAATGGGCCCCAGGGGCGGCTATCAATTGAAACGCCACCCGGACCAGATCAATTTTAAAGAAATCATCGAGACCATTCAGGGCCCGGTGCGTCTCAATCATTGCCTGCTCGGCAATTTTTCCTGTCCATTGAAAGGAAAATGCCCGGTTCATGACAAACTGGCCGGATTACAGGAGACGATTAACAATCATCTTACCAGCGTTACATTAGGACATTTAGGCTCTTACGAGTAAAATCTTATGTCAAATGGCTAAAAATCTTATCAGGGTGGCAAAGGCTGCTGTGACCCGGTTTGGCTTCGGCGCTGCCGGGTTAGGTTAATTTGAATTAATGGTGGTTTTATCATTCTGTCTATCCCTAAGATTCAATAATAAACTATCGATATCTACTATATATCCTCATTTTTACAGGAGAACTTTTCTATGCTATGTTATCAATGCGAGCAAACCGCCAAAGGAACTGGCTGTACACTTAAAGGCGTATGCGGTAAAACCGCCGAAACGTCTGATCTGCAAGACCTGTTAGTTTATGTCTGTAAGGCCATTTCATCGTACGCGCATCGGGCCCGCCAATTGGGAGCCAGAGACGACGCCATCGACCGCTACATCATCGAAGCGCTTTTCACCACGGTTACCAATGTCAATTTCGATTCAGACAATATCGAATCGATCATTTTGACTGGTAAAGACATGCTCAATAAAGCACGTTCGCTCTATCAGAAAGCAGCACAAGACAAAGGCCAGACTCCGGAAGCATTGAGCGCCATTGATAACTGGCAATTCCCGGAAACCCTCGACGCCATGACCAGCGCCGCCGCGGCTGTCGGTATCGCCCGCCGTCTGGAAGACCTGGGCCCGGATGTCTCCGGATTACAGGAATTGATTACCTATGGCTTGAAAGGTACCGCAGCCTATTACGACCACGCCCTGATCCTGGGTGTTACCGATGATGCGGTAATGGACTTTTTCCATGAAGCGCTCGATTTCTTCTCGACGCCTGCCGTCAAAGAAATCAACGCCCTGACTGCACTGGCGCTCAAAGTGGGCGAAGTAAATCTGCGCGTAATGGAACTTCTCGATCAGGCCAATACCGGCGCCTATGGCCACCCCGAGCCAACCAGCGTACGGATTACGCCCGTGCGTGGCAAAGCCATTCTGGTATCCGGCCACGACCTGAAAGATCTTGACCTGCTCTGTCAGCAAACCCAGGGCAAAGGCGTTAATATTTATACCCATGGCGAAATGCTGCCCTGCCTGGCCTATCCCGGCCTGAAAAAATACCCCCATCTGGTAGGCAACTACGGCGGCGCCTGGCAGGATCAGCACAAGGAATTCGCCTCGTTCCCGGGCGCGATTCTGATGACAACCAATTGTATCCAGGAACCCACCGACAGTTATAAAGATCGCATCTTCACTACCGGTCTGGTCGCCTGGCCCGGCGTTCAGCATATCGGCCCGGACAAAGATTTCTCACCTGTCATTGAAGCCGCCGTGGCAGAGGATGGCTTCACTACCGATATTCCGGAAAAAACCATCACCATCGGTTTCGGCCATAATACCGTAATGAGCGTGGCCGATAAGGTCATCGAAGCCGTTAAAGCCGGTCAGATCAAACACTTCTTCCTGATTGGCGGTTGTGATGGCGCCAAATCCGGCCGCAATTACTACACGGATCTGGCCAAAGCCGTTCCAGATGACTGTGTGATTTTAACCCTGGCCTGCGGAAAATATCGCTTCAACAAGCTCGAGTTTGGTGATATCGGCGGCATTCCACGCCTCCTGGACATCGGCCAGTGTAATGATGCCTACTCCGCAATTCAGATTGCCGTTGCCCTGGCCGGGGCCTTTGAATGCGGTGTCAATGATCTGCCCTTATCGCTGGTATTAAGCTGGTATGAACAAAAAGCCGTTTGCATCCTCCTGACCCTGCTTCACCTTGGCATCAAGAATATGCGTATCGGACCCTCCCTGCCTGCCTTTATCGGACCCAACGTTTTAAATGTCCTGGTAGATAATTTCGGCCTGACCCCGATCGGTGACCCTCAGGAAGACCTCAAAGCGATGCTGGCTTCCTGATCACATTTAACGCATTTCAGCTAACCAAAAACCGCGATGGATTTTCCATTGCGGTTTTTTTATTCAGAAATTATCATAGATTTAGCCTGATTACTCGCATGTAAAGCATTAGGAGATTTGATTTTGTCCGATTCTATCACACCGATTATCGCGAAACTGAAAAGCAGTCTGGATGATTACATCTTTACCCGGACGGAACGGCGTGAATTAACCGCCATGTTGCAGGATGCCGGAGTCAATAACCAGGACCTTTCCCTGTTGCGCAGCCATCTGTTCAATATCGCCAGAGCGCGTATCACCCCGGACAACATCAATACGATTCTGGATTGGCTGGAAAAAGCCAATAAAGCCCTGATCCCCGACAGCAGCCAGTTACCCGAACCGGCTTGCGATATTTTTTTCAGCCCGCAGGATGACTGTATCGGTGCGATCTGTAATTTCATTGGCCGAGCCCGCCACACACTGCGTATCTGTGTATTCACTATCAGCGATAATCACATCAGCGACCGGTTGATCCAGGCCCATCGGGCAAATATCAATATTCGTATACTGACCGACAATGACAAGGTCAATGATGCCGGTTCCGACATTGAAAGGCTCCATCAGGCCGGCATACCGGTTCGTATCGACCGATCCTCCAACCATATGCATCACAAGTTTGCCATTTGCGATAACCGCGAAGCGCTGACCGGCAGCTACAACTGGACCTATAGCGCCGCTCGTTTCAACCAGGAAAACCTGATCATTACCGACCATCGCCCCATTGTCCAGAAATACCTCGATGAATACGACAACCTCTGGCAGCAAATGGCGGAATATTAATCATTCATGAATAAACCGTCTAAAAAACCTGAACTTATGTCACCAGTTCGTGATGAGATCTCCTTCCAGGCCGCCATCCAGGCCGGAGCGGACGCCGTCTACTTCGGCGTTGGCGGACTGAATATGCGGATCAATTCACGGGGGGATCGAATTACACAAACTGCCTGAAGCTGTCCGGTACGCGCATGACCGGGGGAGTCAAAGTTTATATCACGGTCAATGCCATTATCTATGACAACGAACAGGATGAATTACAGCGACTGCTGGATGCGATTAAAACGGCTGGTGTCGATGCGGTGATATGCTGGGATCCCGCGGTGATAACCGCCGCCAGAACTCGCCAATTGCCCATTCATATTTCAACTCAAGCCAGCATCTCCAATTGTCAGGCGGTTCAATTCTATCGCAATCTGGGCGCCGAACGGGTGGTACTGGCGCGCGAACTGGACCTCCGCCAGATTCAACATATCAAACAACAAACCGGAATCGAAATCGAAGCCTTTGTACACGGGGCGATGTGTGTCTCCGTTTCCGGACGATGCTTTCTGTCACAATTTTTACACAACAAATCGGGGAATCGGGGTGACTGTTATCAACCGTGCCGTTACGGCTATCGAGTCACCGATCCGGATACCGGCAGTGAACTGGAACTCCACAACGACTATGTCATGAGTCCCAAAGACCTGTGCAGTTTGCCCGTGCTGGACAAACTGGTAATTGCGGGGATCGATGCCTTTAAAATCGAAGGGCGCAGCCGGCCGCCGGAATATATCCGTACTGTCACCGGCATCTATCGCGCGGCCATTGACGCCATTTCTGCCGGCCATTTCAACCAGGATCAAGTCGATCTCTGGATGAACGAACTCAAAACAGTGTATAATCGGGGATTTTCCACGGGCTTTTTATTTGGACGGCCCGGACCCCGGGACTGGTCGGACCGTGAAGGCTCCTGGGCTTCGATCCGCAAAGTGTTCATCGGCAAAATCCTGAATTACTACCCCAACCGGCGGATTGCTTATCTGAATGTCACATCTCACCCGCTTAGGGTTAATGATAAAGTACAGATTTTCGGCGCCACGACCGGAATCGTGGATCTGACCATCGACGAATTACGCGATGATAATGGCCGGACCGTCGAATCGGTCACAAAGGGCAGGGTCACCTTTCCCTGTAAACCATTGATTCGGAGAAATGATCAACTTTACTTGTTGATCGATGAGCAGATCTGATCGTATCATGATCACCACCAATTAAGCGATGGACTTTTGTCAGCCGGAAGCCAATACTTGCCAAATCGGTGTTCCCTATACCGGTATAAACCTGTAATCGCACTGAAATTATAGTATAATCCTGCCGGTATTCAGCTCTCAGTTTTTTCTTGAAAAAAACTTATCTGGCAGATATGTTTTAACTGGCTATGAAACGGTTATTAAAACGCATATACAGCACCCTGGCTCTTTTGGGGATTGACCCGAAAAAGGGGTATCATTTTCTACGGGGATTCCTCCCGTTCTGGCGGGATTTACAGCTATTCAAACAGCAACAGACCAATCGCCAGACGGATTCAAAAGCCCTGACTCATATAGAAAATAATAATGAAGCGGATACCAGGTTTCCCATCAGCAGACTCTATCCCTGTCTCGGCGACCGCTTCGCCGCCAGCGGAACCGGCCGCGGCCATTATTTCCACCAGGATTTACTGGTGGCCCGTCGTGTCTTTCTCAATCAGCCCGAACGGCATATTGACATAGGCTCCCGCATTGATGGTCTGGTCGCGCATCTGGCCAGTTTCCGGTCACTGGATGTTCTCGATACCCGCCCCCTGGAATCTTCCATTCCCGGCGTCACCTTCATTCAAGCCGACTTCACGGCCCCTTTGCCGGCCCATCTCATCGGCCGGTATGACTCCGTATCATGCCTGCATGCGCTGGAGCATTTCGGTCTGGGTAGATACGGCGATCCGATCCAGTTCTACGGCCATCTGGATGGATTCGAAAACTTGTATCAACTCCTGGAACCCGGCGGCCTGCTCTACTTTTCCGTACCCATCGGCCCCCAGCGAATCGAATTCAACGCGCATCGCGTATTTCACATTCAAACCCTGTTAAACTGGTTCCACAATAAATTTTCCATTGATCGATTCGCTTATGTGGATGACCGGGGCGATCTGCACGATGAAGTGGATCTTTCCCGGGATGGCATTTCAAATAACTTCGGATGCCATTTCGGATGCGGTATTTTTGAATTAAGAAAACAAGTGGATCCTGAGAATTAATGTCTTTCGATATGGAGTAAAACCCTATGCCTTCCAGACTGATTAATATCCTTCTTCTGGTTTTGTGTCTCGGATTATTCGGCATGGCTGATGCCCAATCAACCGTCCAGGTTCAGTCACCCGACAAGGCCATCACCTTCTTTTTCAAAATCAACAGCCAGGGTATCCCGGTATATCAGGTCGAATATCATGGCCGGACGGTCATCGCCGAATCGCAACTCGGATTTGAACTGGACGAGGATCTGGCCCCTGATCAGCAATATCGCATCGTCCAGACCGTTGAGTTTGTCAACCATGACGCCTGGTCACCTGTTTGTGGCGAACGGGATCTCATCCCCAATCAATTCCATGGTTTTGATATTGAACTGGCGCCCACCGCTGCTGACGGCCTCCGGTTCCATCTGATGGTACGTGCCTATAACGAGGGCATCGCATTTCAATACCTGTTCCCGGCTCAATCTGGTCTTAAAGAAATCAAAATCAAAAATGAAAAAACACAATTCGCTTTCTTAGACAATTATCAGGCCTGGGCCACTTACACCGCCCAGGGCAAATATGAAAAAGTGCCCCTCAGTGCGATCCGTAAAGGCTGTGAGCGTCCTTTGGTAATTCCGATCAATGATTCGTTAACGGTCGCTTTGGCCGAAGCCGCACTGGTAGACTTCGCCCGTATGAAACTGGGGCCGACAGCCAATCACCCCAACACCCTCACCGCCGTTCTCGACAGCCAGGTACATACGCCATTGCCCCTGACCACTCCCTGGCGCGTAATCATGATCGCCCAATCACCCGGACAACTCCTTGAACAGAACTACCTGTTATTAAACTTGAACCGACTCTGCGCCCTGACTGACACGGACTGGATTCGACCTGGAAAAGTCATTCGTGAAGTCACCCTGACCACCCAGGGAGGCAAAGCCTGCGTGGATTTTGCGGTTCAGCATAATCTTCAGTTCGTGGAATTCGATGCCGGTTGGTACGGCCCCGAAAACTCCAATGAATCGGATGCCGCCACCGTTACCGTGGACCCGGCCCGTTCCAAAGGCCCGCTGGACCTGCCTGAAGTGATCCGTTATGCGAAGGAACGCAATATCGGCATCATTCTTTACGTCAACCATCGCGCGCTCGAACGTCAACTGGATGACCTGCTCCCTCTCTATCAGCAATGGGGGGTTGCCGGTTTGAAATATGGTTTTGTCAATGTGGGTTCGCAACAGTGGACCAGTTGGCTGCACGAAGCCGTACGAAAAGCCGCCGGCGCCCGTATGATGGTGGATATCCATGATGAATATCGCCCAACCGGTTATTCCAGAACGTACCCCAACTTAATGACCCAGGAAGGCATCGCCGGCGATGAAACGAAACCCGTCTGCCAACAGTCGCTGGCCATACTTTTCACCAGAATGCTGGCCGGTGCCGGCGACAACACTATCTGTTATTATGACAACCGTGTGACCACTAACGCGAATCATGCTTATCAACTCGCCAAGGCGGTCTGCTTTTACAGCCCCTGGCAATTCCTCTATTGGTACGATCGTCCGGAATCATCTCCCCACAAAGCCGGCGGCGCCGGGGGACAGGCCAATATCATCGGCAATGAACCCGAACTGGAATTTTACGACCGGATCCCTACTGTCTGGGATGATACCCGGGTTTTACAGGGCAGCGTGGGAGAATACGCCATTATCGCCCGGCGTGATAACGACGACTGGTACCTCGGAGCCATGAACGCCGATCAGGACCGGAACTGGGATGTGCCACTGACCTTTCTCCCATCCAATCAACCCTATCTCGCGACCATCTATCGCCATGACCCCGAGGTGCCAACCCGCACCCATGTGCGTATTGAAAAGCTCACCGTCACCAATAAGACCATCTTGCCGGTGAATCTGAAAGCCAACGATGGACTGGCGATCCGATTCGCACCCGCCTCCCAGTTAACAGACATCCATAGTCTCAAACCATCCGTCACCCTTCCCGATCTGCTGACATTCCAGGATGGTAATCCAGTCACAACCGCTCAGGAATGGACACAAAAACGCCGTCAGGAAGTGATCGACACCCTGCTGAATTACGAATATGGCTTTGCCCCGCCGGCTCCAAAAAATCTTAACGCCGAATGCGAATTGATCGACAAAGAATTTCTGAACGGCAAAGCTACAATCAAACAAATGAAACTCACCTTTGGTCCCAAGGGCTCCCCACCACTGCATTTACTGATTGTCACTCCCAATACCGGCAAAGATAAATACCCTGTATTTCTGGGTCTGAATTTCAGCGGCAATCACACCACCTGTGACCATCCCGGGATTCCACTGAGCGCCAACTGGATCGAAAATAGCAAACCCGGTGTCGTCAACAACCGGGCCACCGACCAATCCAGAGGCTCGGCCGGTTCCAACTGGCCTTATACGCAAATCATCGAACGGGGTTACGCCGTGGCAACATTTTACCAGAGCGATATTGCCCCCGATAAAGCGGATGCAACAGAAGGCATCCAATTCATGTACAATCCTGACCGCCTCTCTCATCCCAATCCACTTGAGTGGGCCACAATTGCCGCCTGGGCCTGGGGGCTCAGCCGGGCGGCTGACTATCTGATCACCGATAATCAAATCGATCCGGAACGCATTTTCGTCATGGGCCATTCCCGCAACGGTAAAACCGCCCTGCTTGCCGGCGCCCTGGATGAACGCTTTGCGTTGGTTATCTCCAACCAGTCAGGCTGCGGAGGGGCTGCCTTAAATCGACGCAAAATGGGTGAAACCGTTAAAAAAATCAATGACCGCTTTCCCCACTGGTTTTGCGGTGCCTTCAAACAATTCAACGATAAAGAAGAGTTCCTCCCTTTCGATCAGCATTGGCTGATTGCCCTGGCCGCCCCCCGCCCCATTCTGGTTTGCAGCGCCCGTGAAGATGCCTGGGCCGATCCGGAAGGCGAATTCTTGTCCCTGAAAGCCGCTGGCGATGTCTATCAACTGCTCACGGGAACAAAACTCCAAGAAAGCGAAATGCCCCCTTTAAATACCCTCATCGGTAATCGAATGGGTTACCATATCCGTCCCGGCCGTCATAATATCGGCGAGGAAGACTGGAAAGTCTTTATGGACTTCGCTGACCAGAATTTTCCACATCCTCAATAAATACAATGAGTTACCTTATAATAATTATATAATTATACTGGATATGGGCCTCCTATAACCGACAGGTTAATTTTTGTCCTGCTGCAAAGGGTTATATCAAATATGCTTCCTATATGGCTCCAGGCCAGAATAATTCTATAAAATCTCAACTTGAAGCGGAAATATGCGTTATAATCGAAATAGAATCCGGCACATTAAGGTAAAACAACCTCTTTTACCCCATTAATGGCCCTAAATGGAAAACAACAAACCTCAAGACATTAAGTTATTGATTGACAACGTGTTACAGGGCATAGACGCTGATCGTGAGCTATTGGCGAATTATGCTCTGGGAAAATTACGTCCCTATATTTATCGAATCACGCTTCAGGATGACCTGACGCAAGACATTGTGCAGGAGACAGTTATCGAGATGTTTAAGGTACTGGGTAAATTACAGGATAAAGACAAGTTCTGGCCCTGGCTGCGCGGTATCGCCTTCAACAAATTAAGGCACCATTTCCGCAAAGAACAACGCCAGCGCGAACTGATTACCGCTGCTGGACAGGCATTCACCGGTCGGCAGTCTCAGGAAGGACTCAAACAACTGATCACTCACGAACTGGAACATATCGTCTTGGGAGCCATGAAAAAACTCAAGGCCAACTATCGCGCCGTCTTGAGCATGCGTTGCTATGAACAGATGGAATATGCCCAGATTGCCGAGATCATGGGATCCAGTGAATTTTCCACACGAATGATGTTTGTTCGGGCCAAACGGGCCCTCGCCAAAGAACTGTCAAGAAATGGCTTGAAAAAAGGAATGTTACTTTCCGCTTTGGTCGTTTTCGGTAAAATGACAGCCGGAAATCCCGCCGCCGCGGCCCAGGTTCAGATTTCACCCTATCTGCTGAATGCCGGTGTTGGCGCTACGGTAGCGGGTTATGCGGCCTCAAAAACCATATTGGCTACTGTTGCCGCCTCAGGCGTAATTACTGCAGGTGCGGCTCTTTACCATCCCGCTTCTGAAACGAATATCCAGAACACGAATCCCAATGTGACTGACCTCTCTTATGCCCGTCAGGAATATGACCATCAGAATGCCGCCCTTTCCATCAACGAAGCCTGGTATTATTATCCCCAAAACACCAACGGTCCGGTCATGACCCGTCTGATGAATTCTTCCGGCAACTCTCCGGTTACACTCTGGCTGCAAAATGATCAATATAACTATTGCTACGACCCGGAAAGCCATTCTGTCACAATTAAAAATTATCACTACTGGAATACAAACCTCAGTACAATCCGGCTGCCCGGCGATCCAGTGACTCTGCAAACCGCTCTGAATCGAATTGAAGACCAACCATACCCCATTAACCAGAATTTGCCGGGCGGCCGCGATTTGCTCTTCAGAGTCAAAACCCGGCCAGACGCCGGTCTGCCCGAGGTACAGGTCAACCGGCACCCCAGTGGCCTCGATGAAGAGTATTATCGCTACAACTGGCCGGATTCCATCCTGGTTGTCGACGAACGGGATGAAATTCACAAACAAGGCTGGACGACCTTTACTATCGATGGCCACATTCTCGGCCAATCCGTCACTGGCCATGGGCAAATCCCCCTGGTTTACCGCCAACTGCAAAATATCTCACCAAGCCTGGAATTGAACATAGGATCAGATGTGAAAATTTGCGATCTCGAACACAAAGCCATCATGAATATCACCAGCAAAGGAGTGTCGAGATCGTGGTCGTCGGGGTATTTTTTAACCACATTTGGGCGGCCCTGGACCGGCCTCCATACTCTCGACACGATCCGGCGCGATGCCGCCAGACTGAACATGATGTTCCAGACACAATATCTGCAACAAAAAGGCAAAGCCCGGATTATTTTAACCGATAATAATTACACCGGCGTTTCAATACAATATGACGTCGATATCTTTAATGACTGCCTGGAAAGCGTAACCGTTTATCTAAATTCTCAGGAAAAAGCCCGGATCAATTATCATTATCAGCCGGGGTTGCGTCCGATAGTTATCAATCCGGAAGCGTATCAACGTCAGAATTCCGGCGCCGGCAATGAAAACCAGCTCTGGCTATTGAACCTGATCACTCAAAATGGATTAAATCTTGTCCACTAAACCTTCCATACTGGTTTTAACCCTCATCTTATCCTTTGCGATAGGATCATGGGCGCTTTCTCAAAACACCAACCCGGGAACCAGTGGTCCGGTGAGCCAGACGCTGCATGTTGACATCGTTAATGGATTGGATAGTAACAGCGGACTCGGACGGGCGCACGCCCTGAAATCGATCCAGGCCGCTATACTAAAAGCGCGTACGAATTCCAATGACATCATTATGGTCTGGCCGGGCATATATTTGGAAAGCATCAATACCCTGGGAAAAGCGCTCACCATTGTCAGCGCCGAAGATCCGGCCATTATCGAAGGCCAGACGATTGCCATCACCTGCCAGACCGCCGAAAACTACAAACTGGTATTCCAGAATCTCATTATCCGTCAATGCGAAACGGCTATTCTCCTGATCAACAGTTCGCCGCTTTTGCTGAACATGACCATAGCCAATAATAGTGAAGGCATCGTCGGTTATGGCAGTTCCAGTCCGGAAATGACCAATTCGATTCTATGGAACAACCGCGTCGATATCGCTTGCGAAAAAGATGACCTTCATTACCCCATCAAGGCGCAATTCAGTTGTTTCAGACATTTTAATACCAATATCGATGGCAACGGCAATATCAGCCAGAATCCCTTGTTCGCCGATCTGAATGCAGGCGATTTCCACCTGCGTTCTGAACGGGGACGTTTCATACCCTATCGAAACGATTACGATCTGCCCGGTTTACCCGATCCCAATGTAACGCAATCCAGTACTGAAACGCGTGGATTCTGGATCCTGGATCCGGTAAACAGCCCCTGCCTCGATGGCGGTGACCCAAAGCTCAAACCGCAGCGCGAACGCGATCCGAATGGTGGGCGTGTTAACATGGGTGCCTATGGCAACACCCCTTACGCGTCATTAAGCGAATGGCCGATCCCGGCAGACATCAATCACGATGGCGAAGTCAATATCATTGATGCCGCCATCTTTTCAAGCCAGTGGCTCGGCCATTTGTCCTGGTGTAACTGCGTGGGGCCACCCGATAACAATCCTTTTTAAACGCAGATATCTTCTCTGAACGGTTGGAATTTTTCTGTCTTCTCCTGGTTCGAATCGTTATTATATCGCCTGATGGATGATATCACTGTCACAATTGAAGATCTTCTGCTCAAGCAGTCCAGCCGCGGCATCGAAAAAGCCCGGTCCGGCCTGCCCCGTGGCTATTGCCGGCGCGCCGCTCAATTGATCATCGATAACCCGGGTACCGTTTTAATCGGAAGCGGTTTCTGGGTCGCCGGCACTTATGAAACCGATGGTCCTATTGGAGCCCTCGCGCTTTTTCAGGTGCTCGAAAAATTGAATTATCGCCCGATTTTCGTCTGCGCCCCTCCCTTATATCACGTCTTGAAAAACGACTGGACTGCTTGCGAATTTCCCATTCGCGATCAAACAGAAAGCCAGGCAATCGCCCGCGCCCTTCTCAATAAACTGAATCCGTCATTAATCATATCGATCGAAAGACCGGGCATCGCCGCCGATGGCAAATATTACAATATGCGCCGTGAAGACATCACCAATCACATCGCCCGATTGGATAACCTCATGGAATGGTGTCAATGCCCGACCATCGGCATCGGGGATGGCGGCAATGAAATCGGCATGGGCAATGTCTTGCCCTGGCTGAAAGACCTGGATATCATTCCATCGATCACCCGGGTGGATGAACTGGTAATCGCCCGCGTTTCCAACTGGGGCGTTTATGGCATTTTAGCTGAAATGAGCCGCCTGATCCACCAGGACCTGCTGACAGAGTTTGATCCGGTACAAATCGCGCAATATCTGGTAAACCATGGTTCGGTGGATGGGATTACCCGTCAAAGCTCATTGACCGAAGACGGGTTGCCGCTGACTGTCGGATTGGATATCATCCATTCCCTGCGCCGGCTGATCCAATAAATCCGATCTGACCGCATGGGCCTGGTTTACCCATCGTACCATCAATTATCGCCTTTCACCGTTTTTAATTTTACTCTTGTATTAAGTGACGCCTTACTGTATGATAAAATTGTCGTTGTGAATCGTCGACTTTAATAAAAATCACGGTGAATCAAGAGTGTCTCAAAATTTTTCTTTCGAGACACTCTCCTTATGGCGACTCAAGGCAAAGGTAGAGTGATAAATGCTAAATCATGACCAATTAAGTCGGAAATTAAATTTCTATCAGAATGGATCTCATTTCTTATAAGGAGAAAATCATGAAACGTACGATGGTATCAACCTGTCTGATGATCCTGGGATGGCTTTCTCTGGCGGTTCACGGCGATGCCCTTACTGGCCGGTTTACCTACCAGGGCCGCCTGTTCGACCAGGAAAGTCCCGCCGGCGGCTCTTATGATCTGAAATTCACCCTGTTTGACTCGGCCGATCCGGCCTCCGCCGTCATGATTTCAAACGAACAGATTTCCGAAGATATTCCCATTACCGATGGCTATTTCACTGCCAGCCTCGACTTTGGCAGTTTTGCCTTTAATGGTCAGCAACGCTGGCTCCGGATCGCTATCCGGCCGGGTGACAATATTGATCCCAACGCCTTCCAGCCGCTCAGCCCGCTTCAGGAACTCACTCCGGTTCCTTACGCGCTTTATAGCTCTCTGGCCGGCACGGCTTTAAATGCGCAAACCCTGAATGGGTTGCCTTCCGGCGAATTCGCCCAGGCCGCCCACCTCCATGCCGCAGAACAGATCACCTCCGGCACCCTGAATACCGATCTCTTTTCCGCCCTGGCTGATCTCATCGCCGAAGGATTGCTGAACAATAACGCTGACGATATCGCCCGCAACAACGGCATTCTCCAACGGACCTTAAATGCCGATTTGCTCGATGGCAAAGATGCATCCGATTTCGCCGATTCCAGGCATGCTCATGCCTTTAGTGACATCACCGGAGCCATTGATGACAGTCAGGTCCCCGATACCATTACCATCGAATATGCCGCTTCAGCCGGCACGGCGCTGAATGCCAAAAACGCCGATAGCCTGGATGGAATGGACTCCAAAGCCTTTGCCCTTGACACCCACGAACATTCCGCCGCACAAATCACCAGCGGCGCCCTGAATAACGCCCGCTTCTCCGCTTATGGCAACTTAATGGCCGAAGGCTATCTCGGCAATACATCAGGAAGTATCGCGCAAAATAACACCACCATACAAAAAGACCTCAATGCCGACATGCTGGATGGCTATCATGCCGGGAGTTTCATGATGGCAAGCCAGGATTATGGCCGTAGCGGCGTCACCTCAACCCTTTACGAAGGCGCCTCAACCCTGACCAGTCTCTATGTCAATGAAGGGCAGGCCAATGCCATTAATTCAGCCATGATTATCAATGGCGCGGTCACTTCAGTCGATCTGGCCGATGAGGCCGTTACCACCGGCAAAATCGCTGCCCAGGCTGTTCGTGATGAGCAGATTTTGTTCCCGCTGGATTATTTCGGCGCCGACGCCAATGGCGGCCTGATTTCAATGGTTAATTCCTCGGACGGCTCATTTGGGAATTACCCGGCAGGCCTGTATGGCGGTTCTATCGGAACTCCGGGCAGTTATCGTACGATGGGAGTCCTGGGAGCCGCCCCCAGTATGGGACAAAGTGGCTCCCAGATCCATAGCCTGCCAACCGGAAAAATAGGCGTCGCCGGCGCATCAGACACGGGCTATGGCGTAGCCGGATATTCCTATTCGCTGGATGGCCTATATGGTGAAAGTCACTCCAACAACGGGGTCTATGGCGAATCCGCCAGCAATACCTCCGCCGATGCCGGTGTCAAAGGGGTCAGTACCAGTTCGGCCAGCGGTGTCTATGGGACTTCTGCTTCAGGATACGGTTTATATGGCTACAGTAACACCAGTTATGGCGCCTACATTTATAGCAACAGTAGCTACGGCTTGCGTTGTTATAGCGCCAGTTCACACGCGCTTTATGCTTCCAATAATACCAGCAGTTCCCATGCCGGCAATTTCACTTCCTCTACGGGTACCGGCCTCAATGGCGCAACACTTTACGCTAAAGCGGATCATACCGGCGGAGTGGCTCTGTGGGCCATCAATAATAACGCCGGCAGTACCGACACCACGGCGGTTTTCAGCAACCTGGGTACTGGCTATTTAATCAAAGGATTCGGTGGCGATGGCGGCGAACATGAATTCGCCGTCTACAATGATGGCAAAGTCTGGGCCAAAGGCGGCGTCGAAGTCCCCAGTGGCGCCCGGGTCATCACCCCCACCCTGCAAATCACCGGCGGGTCCGACCTCTCAGAAAATTTCGATATCCGTCACCCCGACGGCCAGTCCAATATCCTTCCCGGCATGGTCGTTTGTATCGATCCACAGCGTCCCGGCAAACTCATTGTCAGCAACCAGGCCCACGACCATAAAGTCGCCGGCATCATCAGCGGCGCCGGCGGGATTCAACCCGGGATGATGATGGGGCAGCGGAATACCCTCGCCGATGGTTCAAACCCCGTGGCATTGTCCGGCCGGGTCTATTGCCTGGTGGACACGTCGAACGGCCCCGTCGAACCGGGCGATCTATTGACAACGTCAGCGACTCCCGGACATGCCATGAAAGTAACCGATCATTCCCAGGCAGCCGGTGCAATTCTTGGCAAAGCCATGACCAGCCTCACTGAAGGCAAAGGCTTGGTCCTGGTCCTGGTCAGTCTGCAATAAACAAAAGGAGAGCTTATCATGTTACCATCAGTAAAACTTAAAATAATCCGACTCTTTTTATTGAGTATTTGCTTCTTTATATCTGATAGCATGCTTCTGGCCCAGGAACAAACTCAGGTGGATCCGACCGATCCTTTTTCTCCCTATATCTTTTCCCTCCCGGAAGGATACGAACTCATTGAAGGCGATGTCGTTATGCCCGCCGGCCGGGTAGGCGCCCTGAGCACCTATGGCGATGTCTCATACTGGCCCGGCGGGATTGTGCCCTACCAATTCGACAGCAATGTCACTGCCGCCAATCAAACCGCCATGCGCGCCGCCATGGATGAATGGGAGGCCGTCGCCGACATCCACTTTGTAGTACGCGATGGCGATTCCAACTACATCCATATTCAAAACTCAACCCAGAATAGTTCGTCCGTCGGCATGGTCACCGGTAAACAATACGTCAATATCTATAACTGGGGGTGGCGATTCATTATGGCCCATGAACTGGCTCATACCCTGGGTTTCTGGCACGAACAATCCCGTAGCGACCGGGATACCTATGTCACCATTGAATGGGATCGCATCGAAGATGGAAAATCAGGCAACTTTGACAAACACAACGCCGCCAGCCATTATGGCCCCTACGATTTCGATTCCGTCATGCATTACGGCCAGTGTTCCTTCTCCACCTGCGGAAGTTGCGAAAGCGATCTAAGCAACTGTCGCACCATCACGGTCAAATCACCCTGGGCCACCCAATGGCAGAATGTCATCGGCCAGCGTAACCATTTAAGCGATTATGACATTTTAGCCATGTCCTTTGTCTACCCCGAAGACCATTGGCGTTTTATCAATAAAAGCTCCACCAGCATCTTTCAGTTTGGATCATTCTTTTTCCCCTTTAAAACATTTAATGGCGCTGTGAGTTCCTCTCTGGTTCCATCCGGAGCGGAGGTTTTTATCGAACCCGGACTATACAGCGAAGGCGGTACCTACACCAAAGCCATGACCTTACACGCACCCCAGGGCGGGGTTACTATCGGCGATTAACGCCGGGAGATAATCATGAATAAACTGATAATTAGAATCGCTTTAATGTCCATCATGCTCCTGTCCGTTACTTTGCCAGTTTGGTCCGAATATACCATTACCTGGCACACACTCGAACCCGGGTCAACCAGCAGCAATGCCAATTACTCCTTGCAGGGTGTGATCGGCCAGCCGGATGCCTTTGTGCAGGCTGGCGGTCCTTATATTCTTTCCGGTGGTTTCCTGCCCGGCATGAATTACTGCCGGGTCGATATGAACGACCTGATTTCCCTGACCGCCAACTGGCTGGAAAACGGCAGCATTGATTTCAACGGCAGCGAACCAGTCGATATCATCGATTTTGACCTGATGTCAACCCTCTGGCTATATCCCTGCCCCGGCAACTGGCCGATACCATGATCCTGAAGTAAAGAAGTCCATGCACTCTTTCATCTGGCGTGGACTTTCTTTTTTTGTGACTTCCCTTTAATTTTCTGGTATAAAGCAATCAACTCACGGGCATGCCGGGCCATGGATACGGTTTTAAAAAGTTCATCCTCGCGAATCCGCTTTTTATAATTCTGACAACGCTCACGGTCACATATCGCCAAGATGGCATCCGCCAGTTCCTCATCATCATCACAACGCTCTACGATAATACCATACTTCCCTTCATCCAGAAAATCGGCCGCGCCATTATACCGTGTTGTAATTGACGGCGTCCCCGCGGCCAACCCTTCCATCACCACCCGCGAGCAGGCGTCATCACGAGTGGGCAGTATTACCGCGTCTGCCATCGCGTAAAGCACTGCCACCCGGGCGCTGCGCCCCATAAACAGGATGCGGCCATCCAAACCCAGGCTTCGGGCCTGTTGCCAGTATGGGGTAAAATCATCCGGACTCACCACCATCACCCGAAAATCACGCCCCGCAGGATTGCGCCGCATCGCCTGCGCCGCCGAGCGAATCAGCCAGTCCAGCCCTTTTCTCTGAAAATTGGCGCCCACATAAAGCAGAATGGCCAGTTTCCCTTCCGGATCGCACAATTGCCGCATTTTGACCGCCTCTTGATGGACTTGATTGTCGATGAAGGCTTCCACTCGTACCCCGTTACGAACCAACTCAATCCGTTCATCCTTCAAGCCATAATCCCGCCGAAACTGATCGGCGACATACCGGCTTAATGCCGTCACGACCGGCCCGTCAGACTCTTGACACAAAGCCCTTTCAGCCTCGATGCGGGCCTGCCGTCCAGAATTCAGCCATCCTGTCGCGCGTTTGAATGCGACGCGCCCCGAATTAACGGCCGCTTCGGCATGCCGCCTGGCAATGTGGGTCATACTCCCACCCCGCGGCTGATACACCTCCGCGCAATCCAGCGGCACAATCGAATGCACGATATCATAACGTTCTGCGCCAACATGGCTTCGAACAGCCGCAACAAATTTTCGCCACCAGCCGGCCCGGGTCAACGCCTTCACCTCCAATGACCGTACTGGAATATCCTTTCGATTCAAACCCTCGTCCACAACCTTCCCGGCCACTACCGTGACCTGCATCCCGGCGTCACACAAAGCGCCGGCCATCTCCCAGGTCGACTTCTCCGCGCCGCCCCGTGTCAAATCCAGTCGTTCCAGTACAATGGCTACCTTCATCTTGATTGCTGCTCCCTCTGTTTACGTAACTGTCGCTTCTCGATTCGCCGCGCCTTGGCATAGACCGCCCTCACCAGTTTTTTATCCTCCTGATCAAGGCGGTTTCGCTCCAGGTAATCGTGCATGAACCGCATCATCTCCGTCCGGCTGGCGAACTGACGCGCTGAATAACACAACTGCGATAGATCCTTCACCCGCCAGCGCCAGAAATTATACCGCGGTTGAAAGACCCGCTGTAAATCGATCAACGCCAGAAACTCTTCATCCTGCCGGTCTTTACAAAGAAAAACATGACATAAATACAAATCACGATGGCAATACCCACCCCCATGCATCTCTGCAGCCAGTCTTGCCAATTGTCGCGTCAACTCCCGCTTATCTTCCAATAACCGGTATCCATGACGGTCAGGTTCTTCTCCCGACAATAATCGGCTCAATGCCTGTCCCCGGGGCAGTTCTTCTATCATGGCAAAACTGCGCCGTTCACCCCATCCATCATAGTCCCCTCCCCATGCGATCGGTCGGGGAACGGCCACACCGATCCGGGCCAGACGCTGGGCCATGGAAAAATCATACGCCCCGATCGCCAGGGGGGTTCTATGAGTCAGATATCGTCCAATCCGTTCTTTTAAGGGCGGACGACCAAACCGTTTCAGATAGATGACTACCGGATCAGCCTTATCTGTATTCAATTCAATGCGAATTCGCTCACGATAACCCAACCCGGGCTTGGTCAGCGCCTCACCCTGCTGGTAGCGAAAAACACCCTCAAGATGATCCAGGCCCTCTCGCTTCAGACGGGGATAAAATTGTTTATGAATCACACCCTGGTCATCAGCCAATGAACGATACCTTTCCTGGTACACTGAAAATCGTTCGTCAACAGGCTGATCGCTATTCCATTGCATTTTGTGACTGTCAGTTAGAACCTTTCGCACCGCCTGTTGCACATCCGCCACCCTGAGCTGCAATAAACAGCGATGGTCCGTCACGCATTGTTTCTGCTGACACGGCCCGCAATCTACATTCACCCGTAATCGCGCCTCACCGGTATAATCCGTCGCGGTCCAGCGTGGATCGGTGGGGCCGAATAAAGTAACCATCGGCACACCAAAGGCCGCCGCGATATGAGCCGGTCCGGTATCGTTTCCTGCCATCAATCGACAGCGCTGGATCAACGCCTTCAAGCCATGCAGTGACACGGGAGATTCGGATAAGGTGTAAAGACGACTCTTGGCCTGCCTGACGACCTCTTGTGCAATACCCACTTCATCCGGCGCTACGATGAGAATTGGCTTAAAACCCTCCTCCGTCAGCCAGTCGGCCAGTTCACCATACCGTTCAGCCGGCCACAGCTTACTCGGACCAAACGCGCCCCCCACGACCAGTCCCGCCAGTTTGTCATCCGGTTGAAGCTGCCACCCCTGCTCTAGAGCCTCGATTTCAGCCTGACCCTCCCGGCCCACGGCCAGTTCCAGCTTTGAATCCAGCGGGATATCAACATCCCCCCCCAGCACACCCGCCGTACGTTCTGCCAGATGCCCGTAATAATCGATCATCGAGACTGGTAGATTCCCACCCACCATCCGGGGGACGGCCACCCCATCGGTCAATAGGCAGCTTCGCCCATCCCGTTGATAACCGATTCGCTTTTTGCCCCCCACTCGCCAGGCCTGCCAGGCCGTCCGGAACGAATTTGAAAACATCACAATCCCATCAAAGCCCCGGCAAGCCCTGTCTTCCCAATCATCACGCTTCCAATAAACGTTACCCTGCCGGTCATAAAACACCTCTGCCCATTCCAATCCCCTCAGTAAATCGCCTGCCACCCGGCCGCCCATCCAGGCGACACGATAACCGGGCAAAGCCTGTTTCAGATAGCGCAATGCCGGCGTACATAACACAACATCACCCATCGGTTTGGGCAGAATCGCCAGCAACGTCTTATCGTGTGTCCTGTCTGTCATCGGGATTGCCGTCAGCCTCTTATTTAAATCCCGTCAGGAATGTCAATGACATGGTTTGAAACACCAGGGCCGCCATTAGATAAACATAGGCCGATGTCATATCCGGGTCACTGCCCGATCCGGCGCGAAACGCCATTACCAGACAAAGTACCACCACCATCTGGATGATCATGCCGATCAGCCGAAACGCCGAAAAATCTTCCCCACCGCGCCGGTCGTGCCGGGATTCGCGCAACTCCTGGAGGATCCGGTGCAGCAGATCGTCGGTGGTTGGGGAGCGATCAACAACGGATTCCTCCGTTTCTGGTAAGACAGGCTTGACTGGTTCAACCGGTCCCGGTTTGATAGGATTCGCCTTAAGCTGGTGTTGTTCAACCTGAGGTTCCGTTGCCCTGAATGTCATCAAATCATCCTTGACTTCTATCGCCGGTTCGCGCTCTTCTGCCTCCTCGATTTCAATGTCTTCAGACGCCTCTTCCATCACGGTAGTCAATCCAACTTCATCTGACAACGGGCTCTCGACACCATCATCTACAGCAGGTTCATAATCCACGCTCTCTTCTTCAACTCCAGACTCTACGGGGTTCTCCGGCTCAACTGGCGTTGAAATTTCCCGCTTATCCGTTTCCGGACTTTTTCTGGCTTTAACCGGTTTGTCACTGTAATGCGCCACAATATTGGCCGCCTCCTGCAAGTTACCCGCCTTATAATCCGGTTCAGCCTCACCCCGTTTAACCAGTTTGGACCCGCGCTCCAAGATCAAAATCGTCCGGCACCCCGCCGCCTTACCGGCCAGGATATCCCGGTCATCATCGCCGATGATCCAGCTCTGCGCCAGATCGATATCATGCTCCGCCGCCGCCTGTAATAACATACCCGGCAAGGGCTTGCGCAAGTCACTTTTCTGACGGTAGGCCTCCACCGGCGCCTCCGGATGATACGGACAATAATAGATCGCGTCCAGATAGGCTCCTTTTTTGGCCAGTAATGACTTCAATTGTCCGTGTATCTGGGAGAGTCGATCTTCCGTAATATAACCACGGGCCACTCCTGATTGATTCGTGACCAGTATCAGCAGATAACCGCGCTCCTTCAGATACTTCAGCGCCGTTACCGCCGTCTCCACCAGCTCCACCTGACAGACCTCCGTCAGGTAGTCATAATGTTTGATCACGGTGCCGTCGCGATCGAGAAATACTGCTTTCTGGGTCATAGCTCTCACTCCCTGTTAATTGGCGCTGTTAGTCCCATTCAATATCCGTTCAATGATACCGGTCGTACTGCGCCCTTCGACCAGGCCCATTAAGGCTACCCGGCCGCCATGCTGTTCCACCCAGTCCTGACCGACCACATTGCCATGCCAGTCCATACCCTTCACCAGCACATCCGGGGTAATCAGACGCACCATATTGCCTGGATCCGGCTCGTCGAAAATGATCACATAATCGACCATTTCCAGCGCCGAAAGCATGATGGCCCGGTCCTGCTGATTCAAGATCGGACGGCTCTCCCCCTTCAGTTGACGCACCGATTGATCGCTGTTGATGGCCACCACCAGCAGATCGCCCTGATCTTTGGCAAAATTCAACAGGCTGACATGCCCCGGATGCAGCAGATCGTAACAGCCATTGGTAAAGACCACTTTACGGTTCTGCATCCGCTGCCATTTCAATTCCTGGAGAAGCGCGTCCACCGAACGCAATTTGCTCGAACGCACATGACCCAGTTCCGAGATAATCTCGCTCCGGCTGATACCCACACACCCAAACCGCTCAACCTCTAAACCGCCGGCGACATTAGCCAGCGCCACACATTCTGCCAGCGTTGGTTTAACCGCGCAACTTGCCTGACCTCCCACCACAAATCCCAGCATCGCCAGCACCATATCGCCCGCGCCTGTCACATCATACACATTGCGCGGCCGGGTTGGCACCAGTTGACCGTCAGCCAGCTGACGTTGATACAGATAAGCGCCCCGCTTGTCCAGCGTAACCACAAAATTCTCGATATCATAGGCTTCGGCCAGCTTGCCGGCCGCTTCTTTAATCCCGCTCTCGTTTTCCAGGTTCAGCCCGCTGGCCATCTCCAATTCACGCCGGTTGGGCTTCACCAGCCAGGCGCCCCGGTACCGTTCATACTGCCCGGTATTCGCCGGATCGACGATCACCTTGCGGCCATGTTCACGCGCCAGTCGTATAATCGACTGCACAAACGCATCCGATTTCAATACCCCCTTATTATAATCCTCCAGACACACGACATCACAATCCGCAATCCGCTTGCCGATCAAATCCAGCAGTTTCTGCTGCGTATCCGAATCGATCACCGCCGCGCTTTCCTGATCGATGCGCATCAATTGCTGACGGTGACGATGCTGCGCCAGACCCACGATTCGTTGTTTACTGGTCGTCGGCCGGTCCAGTACTTCGATCAGGCCCTCCACATTCACACCCGCATCTTCCGCCAGCATGGTCCGCAACCGGGCGCCCGCCACATCTTCTCCCACCACGCCGAAACAATCCACCTTCGAGTCCAGCATCGCCAGATCTACCGCCACCGAACCGGCCCCGCCCGGCTGTTCCTGGCGGTCGTTCACATTCATAACCACGACCGGCGCTTCCGGTGAAATCCGGTCGACATTACCGATCAGGTAATTATCCAGCATAAAATCGCCCACCAGCAACACGCGCGGTGAGCCCAGGTTTTCCATGATATCCAATAATCGTTTATACATCGTTTATCTCAATGGGTTAAACACAACAACTATCATCGACAGAAACGTTTACTGACCGTTCTCCAGTCGTTGCAAGATCATCATCCGCAACATCGGCAGCAGGATCTCATGATGACCGGTCACTTGATAACTCTTTCCCGGCCGGACCGGACGCGATAATACATTCTGCTGCACCCGGTAATGACGCAGCATATCCAGATTTGCCGTCACCATCTCATCCAGATCCGCGCCCAGGTTACGAGCCACCGAAACCGCCTTCAAAAACACTTCCGGCAAAATCACCGCCGATCCAACATTCACCCAGACCCCGCCCCCGGCCAGATCCATTACCGCGCTGCATACCTTGCGAAAATCGATCATCGATGCCTCGCCAATCTCACAACCGTTCGCCTGCGGATGCATATGCACCGTATCGGTTCCCACCGCCACATGGACCGCCGCCAGTTTCCCCAGTCGATACGCCGATCCCATCAAACTCAATTTCCGGTTAGGCATCTCCTTCTCCTCGATAATCTGTCCCAGCGCGGCGCCCAGCCCCAGACTCTCATCACTACCCCGCCGGGCCGCTTCCGCCATAAATGCCGGCGCCTCAACGGTCATCCCAAACCGGCCATCGTGCAGATTGGCCCCCACATCTTCGCTGGTTTGGCCATAGAGCGCCACCTCGAAATCATGGATGCCACCCGCGCCATTCATCGCGAATCCGCTCAGAATGCCCCGTTCCATTAGATCGATCACTATCGGCGAACACCCCACCTTGATCACATGCGCACCCATCGCGAAAAATACTGGCCGCTCCTTCTCATACGCACGCACTATCGCGTCCGCCAACCCCTGTAACTCCTTAACTCCCAGAAAGTTCGGAAAACTGGCTAGAAAATCACCTATACTTGCATCAGGACCCGGCAGGCCCGCCATCGCCGAAACATCCACCTTATGCTGGCGACATTCCATCGGAAATGTCTTTAACAGCTTGGCATCAACAGGGTTATATTGTTTTTTTCTTTGACTCATAAGCTTCTCAATTTATCGGCTAATATATCATATCCCCTTGTAATTTCCAGTGTTATCCGCATTCGATATAATTCCCGCCATTGTCTGGCGCTTTCCATCTCCCGAAGTTTCATCCAGTCCTTTTCCGTAGTCACGCACCAATCCGCCTGAAACGCTTCAGCCCTGCTCTTCAATTGCTCCAGTTTCATCTCATCATAACCACCATGATCGGCAAAACTCACCGACATAACCGTTGCTCCCAATCCTCTGATCTGCTGAGCAAACGCCCCGGCATTTCCAATCGTACAAAACGCCAGCACCTTTTTTCCCGCCAGTTCACCCAAAGCCTTCTCACCGGCCTCACCCACCAGATCAACCGGCTGATGGACCGCATGAAGGATCGGAACCGCCTGCCCCGCTACTTCTGCAATTTTTTCTTCCAGCTTTTCAAGCTCATCCGCGTCGATCATATCACTGCGGGTAATAACAATCAGCCCCGCCCGCCTCAGGTTCTCAACCGGCTCACGCAACAATCCTCGCGGCAAGACATAACCATATCCAAACGGACAGGTTGCGTCAATCAATACCATATCCAGATCCCGCCCCAGCCGCCGATGTTGAAAACCATCATCCAGAATCAACAGATCCGCCCCAGCCTCGGCGATAGCCCGCTGCCCACCAGCCACCCGGTCGCTGTCAATCACCACCGGAACATCAGGCAGCAGCGTCTTCAACAACCGGTTCTCATCATTCCAGCCCTGCTGATCGCCATACCCTCTCGACAGAATCGCCGGCCTGCGCCCCATCGCCCGCAACGCCTTCGCCAGCCAGATCACCATCGGAGTTTTTCCTGTCCCTCCGGCAGTAATATTCCCCACACTCACCACCGGCGCCTCCAATCGAAACACCCCCTTCCCCGCATCATAATTGCGATTACGTACCCTGATGATCCGGCTATACCATCCCGCCGCGCCCCCCAGCAGCATACGGGTCATATCCGCTCCCCACCCGGTTGCCTCGCCACTCATGATTTGCCTGATACGCATCGATGCCATACTACGCCCGCTTTTTGGGGACGAACCCAAAATAAAAAATCGCGGGAGATTCTCGTTCCCCCGCGTTTTATTCCATCTATCCTGCCCCGCGGCAGTTCGACTCCAGTTGCCTATTTCATCTTCGCGATTATCGCGTCGGCCATCTGGCTCGTACCCACAGCGGTCGGATCGTTACGATCCAGCTTCATATCATACGTCACATCCTTGCCTTCCGCGATCACCGCCGCCACCGCGTTTTCCAGGCGATCCGCTTCTTCACGCAATTCCAGATGACGCAGCATCAGCATCGCCGACAGGATCAGAGCCGTCGGATTCACCTTGTTCTGCCCCTTGTATTTCGGCGCGCTGCCATGCGTCGCCTCGAAGATCGCCTTATCCTTGCCAATATTGGCGCCCGGAGCCATTCCCAGACCGCCAACCAGGCCCGCGCACAGATCACTCAATATATCGCCATACAAATTCGGCAATACAATCACATCATACAACTCAGGCTTCTGCACCAGTTGCATACACATATTGTCGACAATCCGATCCTCAAATTCAATATCCGGATAATCCTTCGCCACCTGACGGCTCACCTCCAGAAACAACCCGTCCGTATGCTTCATTATATTCGCCTTATGGACGCTCGTCACCTTTTGGCGGCCGTTGGCCCGCGCGTAATCGAACGCAAAACGCACAATCCGGTCCGTCCCTTCCACCGAAATCGGCTTAATGGTAATGCCCGCGTTCGGCCCGATCTGACGTTTGCTGTGCTGGTTGATCCAGCCGATCAGTTCCAGCGTTTCGTCATCTCCTTTTTGAAATTCGATGCCGGCATAACAGTCTTCCGTATTCTCGCGCACAAGTACCAGATCGATGGCATCATATTTGCTCCGAACCCCTTCATAGCTTTTACATGGCCTCAAACAGGAATACAAATCAAAATGCTGACGAAGATGCACATTGATACTGCGAAATCCCGTCCCCACCGGGGTCGTAATCGGAGCCTTGATCGCCGCGTCAGTTTTTTCGATCGATTGCAGCGTCGCCTCCGGCAGCGGCGTACCGGCCGTCTCCATCACATCCACGCCCGCTTCCTGGATATCCCAGTTGATCTTGGCGCCCGTCGCGTCCACACAGCGCATCGTTGCTTCCGCGATTTCAGGTCCGATACCATCTCCGCGTATCATCGTCACATTATACAATTCAAATACCTCCATAGTAGGTCTTATACTGGATTTAAACTTGCCGTTTACGGCTTTCAGATCATCAGAAAATCTCCTGCCATCTGACATTATAAATTATGCCTTATCAACACCATAACTTATATATCTTTCTTTATAACTCTGCCAGATTCAGGCTAGATCAGCTATGATATCCTATCAATTGCGCCTTGTCAATCATTATACCGGCCATCTTGGGCCGCCCTCCAGCCGTCTTTTCTCTTTTTTCGCTGATTATTTCGATTCAATCACCTTCAATCCAAGCCGATAAAATGCTACAGAAAGAGAATCCTTGTTTACCTGATAATAATATTTTATGTATTGTTTTATAAATAATAAACAACTGAAAGAGAGCCAGAAAATTCCAGACTGGATTTTTATTAAGGAATTCCGTCTATCTGGGGAGTATAATTTGAAAAGCAGAAGAATCCGGGCCGTATCTTTCCCGGATTATTTAAACAGAAGAAAAGGACTACAATTTCACCCCTGTTTATTTATCAGTGTATTTCCTTGGTCCAATTTATGACGTAAAGCAAATAACCGATTCGATTACTTGCGTTATCGGACCAACCTTTTAAACCCTAATTCTTTTATGAGGTGCCAAAATGAGAAGAACTTTACTGTGCTGTCTGATGATCGTCTGTACCCTGGCCCTGGCAATCACCAGCGCCCACGCTGCCACCGTCGCCTACTGGCGCTTTGAAACCGGTCCGGCCAACACCCTGATTCAACGAACCGGAGGGGTCAACGGCTACAATTACAGCCTGGACATTCCGGATGTGTCTGGAAATGGCAATCATCTGGCTGTCTGGGATCAAGGGGGGGCGGGTTTTCTCTACCGTACCGATGTCCCCACCTCATCTTTGCCGTTTAATGGCGCGACCAACAACTTTTCCATTAAAAACAATAGTAGCTGGCCGGCAACTTTTACCTATTCAGCCTACAGCAATCCCACCGGTATCGACATTGAAGCCATGACTCCTCTCGAATGGACTATCGAAGCCTCTTTCAAACCTGAAGACGGCGGACACCGTACTTACGTAGGCCGTGACGGCCGCAATGTGGGCACTTCAAATGGTGATCTGGCCTGTCTGTATTTCAAAATCAATCCGGACGACGATGTTTCTATTGCCTTTGCAGACGTCTCAGGCTATTGGCATGAAGCCACCTCCGTTACGGGTATCACCCAGGGCTTTATTTATGGCAACGATCCGGACGGCCTGACTGGTCACTGGTATAACATGGCCGCCGTCTGCGATGGCAAAACCCTTTCTCTGTATCTCGATGATGTTGACGCCGGTACCGGCTATCAACTCGTTGCCCAGACCGACCTCACCCTGAGCGGCAGCCCCGATACCCGTTTAACCAACGGTACCGAAGATGGTGGAGATTGGCATGCCGGCGGCTGGTCAGTGGGACGTGGTCTCTACGCCGGCGGACATACCGACCGCGCCTATGGCTATATTGACGAAGTCCGTATCTCTAACAAAGCCCTCGATCCGATCGAATTCCTCCATTCCCCACGTGTCATCGCCTGGAACCCTTCTCCGGCAGATGGCCAGACCGACGTCGGCGCCTCGACCGGCAGCAACAGTGATGTGGAAGTCACCGTCGCCTGGAACACCGGTATGGATCCCGACAACCTCAACGTGGTAAATCCCGAAATCACCGCCTACTATCTCTATCTGTCGACGGACCCCAACCTGCCCTCAACCGATATGGAAACCCTCTCCGTCAGTTCCCCCATCGGCGCCACGGCCAGTTTCACCACCACCCGGCTGATGGACCAGACCTATTACTGGCGCGTGGATCAAAGCACCAACGGCACCGGCCCAACCGATCCCAACACGATCACCGGCCCGGTCTGGCAATTTGACACCATCAAGAGCATTCCTATCATCACCAAACAACCTCAGCGGGTTATCGTCGCTCCCGATGACACCGCCGAATTCTCCGTCACCGTTTCCAGTATCTCTGACGCATACTATCAATGGTTTATGTCCACTGATAACGCCAACAATACCCTGGATGACGATACAACCATCAGCGAACCGTCACTTGTCAATACCTTGAGCCTCACTGAAGCTCAAACCTCCGATGAAGGCTACTACTATTGTATTGTCACTAATTCCGGCGGCACGGCTACCTCCGCGACCGCCCCTCTGGCCGTCCGGCGTATCGTCGCTCACTGGACCATGGATGCGGTTGACTTTGTCGACGGCCAGTATCTTGACGTCACCGGCGAAGGCCACCATGCCGATCCCAACGGCGCCCCGGCCTTTGTCTCCGGCCAGATTGGCGAAGGCGTTAATATCGCCCGCGTTTCCACCGATCCATACCCCACCACCGATAGCTGGGCCAACGTTGGATCCTGGAATCCATCCCAATTCTCCGGCCAGATCACCGTCAGCTTCTGGCTCAACTGGACCGGCGCCAACGGCACCTGGCAGAGCTTCATCGCCAAACGTAACGGCAACGACTGGGGCGACGCCAACGTCTACTGGCAGATCTGTACCGGTGACAACAACACCGAACTCTGGTGGCAGTCTCCCGACAATCTCCTCGCCACCCAGATCGGCGGTACTGAAGGCCAGTGGCAGCAGGTCACCGTCACTACCGACGGAACCAATGGCGTTCTTTATATCAACGGCGAACAGAAGGTCAGCGCCGCGTTCCACTTTGGAAACGCCACGGACGCCCCCATCTGTCTCGGCGGTAACGGCTTCGACATCAACCCGCGCGAATGGATGAATGGCAGTCTGGACAACGTCCGGATCTATAACTACTCCATGAGCGAAATGGACGTCGCACGCCTCTACGTTCAGGACGCACCCGGCATGTCCGCCTGCGTCCAGTCAATCCGCCCCGCAGCCACCTTCGACCTCAACAATGACTGTATCGTCAATATCCTCGATATCGCCATTTTCTCCGCCGAATGGCTCGATTGCTCCATCCTGCCCGATTGCATCCAGTAATGGACCCAATCGGACTTTAATTTTAGGATTGACGCCCCGCCGGAAGACTCCGGCGGGGCTTTTTTATTTCACGTAACTGGTCAAAACAGCTTCCCTTCCTTATCATTCCTTAATCGTCGCATATTCTCTAACCGTCATCGCAAAACTTTGTACCAATAGCACAACCGGCGAACAAAGCAGCCACGGTACCACAGTCCTCAAATGATTAAACTTCTGTTCAGAGTCACTCCACACTATCCGTTCCCCAATCTCCTTGCGATACCGTCGTTTCACAAACTGCGGTGCGTGCTCTTTCAGCAAGGCAATTGGTGCGATAGCCGTAAAAGGATAACACGCCAGCTCAAAGGTTGACAGCCCTTTGATGGCACGTGCCCGGTAAAAAGAAATGAGCATCGATAGCGCCCCAAATGGTATCGTCAGGGCAAACAGGTGCTCTCCCCAGCCCGTATAAAATGCCAGCCCAAGAAATCCCACCAGCCCGGCCAGCGCCAGCCCATGATCCCACGCCCACCGCTTCTTCTTTACCACCACTATCTCCAGGTCAGAACTCAACAGCAACAGCAGCCTTTGAAAAAGATCCCATTGCTGCTTGCTGAAGCACACCTTGTGATCCCGGCAATCATCATAATGATACCACGCCACCTTAACGACATACCTGACCGTAGCATCTTCCGTCTTGATCTCACCAAGCCGTTCAGCAAACTCAAACGCCCCCATCCGGTCATCCAAAAACGCCTCAATCGCCAATATCGCCAAATCTCTTGCCTGTCTATCGATCATTACTTCACCTTTTATATTAATCTCAACCAGTACGGCAAGCGCCGCCCATACGTTTCTTTAAATCAACTCATCCCACTTTACTCAGGTTACACCTGAAACACTTGGATTCATCCATATCACCGGAATCCCCTGTTTTCTTCATTAGAGATGAAAGCTGTTCCGATTTATTCTCCTTCTATAATAATGACCTTAATTGCGTAGAAAAATTATCATTTTATAATCGTTAAATACTCTCTAATCTACATTGCAAAACCTTGTACCAAGAACACAACCGGCGAACAGAAATATCAGGGGGCATGCATAGCTTTCTATGCTGTTCTATAAATAAAAGCTTCTCAAAATTTATCATCAGTCATCATTTGGAGTGTACCCACCCCAAAGAGCTTCAGTTGAGGTATGCTCCACTTTGCCAGTTTTTTTATTCTTAAATTTTATTCGATTTAGCCATTCATCAGTTATTTGATAAGGCATGAATTCTTTTAATTTTAGCTCCATATCTTTAATTATATTTATAACTTTTTCTGCATGAGTAGAGGTAATTTCAAATGGATTTTTGGGAATTTTTGTTTGTAACCAATTGCCACCTTTTATTGTTTCTAGCCAAGGATAAGATTTTTCAGTTTCAATGTTGGTTATTTGGCCATTTACTAATCTGCCTTCAATAATCAAATCTGGTTTTGGATGAACAAGCCAATTACGAATTTTTATTAATCATTAAAGCTTTGAAATGGCTCTTCAGCTTTATCAAAAGTTTTCATGGATTGATTATTTGTGCATATGAGTGGGGCAACAAACCACTTATCATGCAAACTCATCCTATCAATACTTTCACTACCAGATCTTGGAATATAAAAATCAGCCAGTACAAGATTAATCAAAGATTCGCTTGCAAATATTGCTGCCAAAATTGCATGGCGAGCATGAATACTCTTCAATTTCGATTTTATTTTTTCTTCCTGTTTAGCCCACTGAAGAAACATTTCTGCGTCATTCGAATGTAAATAATAAAAATTTAATTCAATATTATGTGTTGCTTCTTGATTCATGTTGTTCTAATTAAGTGATTCGCCATCCAATTTATCAGTACGATGGTTTTCGACAGGCACGATAAGTTAATTTTTTATCGTAATAATAGTCAATCTGGTTCTGTCTTTAATTATATCTTTGTGTACAGATCGCTCCAATAACTCATCCTTCATCAATACTCCTTAAAACAAGACCAATTCAATCCATATTCCGGTATCCCGCAATTCTAACACACCCATCCCCACCTGACAATCATGCGAATGACAGAATCAAAAAATAATTGAACACATCACCTCCCAACCAGAATTTCAAACCAGAACTCATTCCCCCCAATTTCTTGATCCTGTCAACATCCAGAAAATCCCGATCAACCAAAATTATCCCATCAAAAAGCCCCATCCTCCCCCCACCATATCCCCGTCCGTGCCAGTCAGTGAAAGTCCGTACCCGTCCATCCCCCTCCCGGCCATTACCCTCTTTGCCCTCCTAAACTCTGCGATAAACCCCCTCCTTCAAAAATTCAACTCGTGGCGCAGCCACCCTTTATTTTCGTGCCATTCGCAGTTCTATCTTCTTTGATTTTAACTTCTTAACCCTGATTTCTTCCGTGTGTTCCGTGTATTCAGTGGTCATATCATCTTTTATTTAAATAACTTAAATCTGTTTTATCTAAGTCTATCTCCGGATAAACCGGCTGTTATATTTTTTCTTATCCTTCGTGTAGCGCCGTAGGCGCCCTTCGTGTAGCCGAAGGTCGAAGATCCGCCTCAGGAGGACGGCTTCGTGGTTAATCCCTGCCTTTAGATATTTTAACTCGTGGCCCCGCCACTCTTTATTTTCGTGCCTTTCGCAGTTCTATCTTCTTTGATTTTAACTACTTCATCCTGATTCCCTTCCATGTATTCCGCGGATTCCGTAGCCATATCTTCTTTTATTTTAATAACTTATATCTATTTTATCTGCGTCTATCTGTCCCGATGTACATCGGGATCTGCGGTTTTATCGGCCGTTATATATTTCTTATCTCTCCGGCTGTTTCTTCACTCCCTTCACTTACTTCACGGTGAAATTTTCTTATATTATGTATTTATTGCAATTAATATTATTATTTATTTGACTATTATTGAAATGCAACCTATAATCCCAACAGTCGGCCACTAACGGTCAAACACAAAACATTATTAAGGTTAAAAGGAGGTATAACATGAATCGTTCCATGCAAATTCTCGCCCGTGCCCAATACTACCACCGCCCCGAAATTGATGACATCTTCCTCGCCACCATCAACACCACCCGCCGCCAGCATCAATATATCATCGACACCCACTCCTACCACTGCGAACTGGCCGGCCTGATCGCCTATGATCGCCGCGACTACAAACTCCGCGCCACCCGCGCCGGCCACCAGGCCCTCCAACGGCTCGTCGTCCAGTCCCCGCTCCGACAACAACGTCACCGCCCGCCGCGCTACTGCCCAACTCATCCGTCAGTTCATCACCGTTTCCAACTCCTTCAAAGATTGCCTCCCCGATGGCCCGCCCACCGACCTGGAATACCAGCAGATCATCCAGCAATCCAAAGAAATCCTCTTCGAAGCCGGCTACCAGATCACCCCCGCCATCCAGTGCGACCCAAACGCCACCCCCGAACCAGGCCAACAACCCGAAACCCAACCAATACCAAACGAACCCAAAGAAGGCAAATTCAACCATAACACAAACAATAACAAAAACTTAGAAACAAACAAACCAACCCATAACTACCACCACACTTCCAGCTACGAACGCTACGAATCTCATCCCGATCCTTTGAACCAAACACCCCATCAATACGCCCCCAACCACTCCAACTATCCCCCAGCGCCAAACGAACCCAACACCAATAATCACGACTATAACCAAAATTATAACAATGACATAAAACCATTCACGCCGGCAGAAAATTCCCAGAACACCCCAACCGACACCACCCTCCAATGCCGTCACTACTGACATCAACCACCAACCATCATGACCCGGTGCGAAACAAACCCAATACCCATAAATATTGCCATAACCTCAACAAAGAATTGATCTTAACGAAAAATTAAAAAACCATCCGACATAGGCCGCAGGTCCGCCTCAGGAGGACGGATACCCAAAGCGGCCCAACGGGCTGGTATAAAATAGCCCAGGGCAGAGCGAATCCCGATCCTTCGGGACGAGCGTCACCCTGGGTCACAAACATGAAATTAATTTTTTAACCCACGCCTCGCAGAGGCGAACCGCCAGGATATCGCTCTGCAGCGATAGATAAAACTGACCATCCGCCCTCCGGCGGATACCAATAATACCCCAAAGGCCGAAGGTCCGCCTCAGAAGGAGATAACCGTGAATAACCCACCAATTCATTGGCGTGAAAATTATACTACTTCCTACTTCCATTTTAACCACCGCCTCCCCAAGGCGCTACTGACAGTATTTCTCGCAAAGAAAGGAAACCAACCATGAGCGCAGCGATTGCCAACCCAAAACCAAACGAAGCCAATACGAAAAAATATCGCCCTAACCTTAAGATTAGAAAGGTCTTACCGCCATTTTATCAAACTAGACATACGGGAACCGATCTCATCTGCCCCCAGAACAGGAGGTTAAAAAAATGCAGATATACCGTATTTACCACGATTGATTTAATAGGCCGGAATGGGTATGATGAAATAGATGCAATCATTGCAATTGGGTAGATTGCTGGAAAGTTTATCGATTTTCTCATAAAGGAGCTGGATATGGTTAAGAATACGGTTGTTATGCGGTTTGTTTTTTTCGTTTCTCTGATTCTATGTTCCTCCCTTTGGAGTGAAGCTCGTTTTTATAGAATGGGAAATATCCCAGGAGCAATTCCAGATTTCATGCAAAGCCAGGCCTTTGGTATTTCCGGTGATGGTAATGTTATTGTAGGTCAAGCGTATGAAGTACCAGGCAATCAATCATTTGGATATGCTGTTATCTGGTCTGTTGATGAAGGGATACAAGAATTAGGCTATTTTTGTAACCGCCAGCATTCAGAAGCCAAAACCTGTAACTTTAATGGGGCCATTATAGCAGGGAATTCGGTATCATCGTCAAGCGGGTCAACACCCTTTATCTGGAATAATGGTCAAGCAACATGCCTGCTGGATTCCGCTGGATATTATGTGACAGGCATATCGGCTGATGGTACTATTCTTTTAAGTGATAAAGGATTCTGGCAATCTGAAACTGGCTGGGAATTAATCGGGCATTGCTCAGATATCTCTCAAAATAACTCTGTTATTGTTGGCTATGCCATGTTTGGAGGTAATAACTATGCGTCTCGTTGGACAGAATCAGAAGGTATTAAGCCATTAGGGCATTTGGGTGGAAATAAAAGCCGTGCCAATGCGATATCTGCTAACGGACAAGTTGTCGTTGGTTACAGTCAAAAAACAGAGATATGGCCGGGGCCTGGTGAAGCGTTTTATTTGGGAAAATGGTACTATGACGGGGCTGGGTGATTTGCCGGGTGGTGAGTTTTTTAGCTGGGCTCAAGACGTTTCAAGAGATGGTTCTATTGTCGTCGGGTATAGTACTGTATCAGGCGATATTAACCACCAAGAACATGAAGCTTTCCTTTGGACAGAAAAGACAGGGATGGTGAATTTAAAAACGATTCTTGAAACTGAATATGGATTAGATTTAACTGAATGGACTCTATATGAGGCAAATTGTATTTCAGACGATGGCACAACGATTTCAGGAAATGGATTTAATCCCGATGGTGTTATTGAAGGCTGGATTGTGAAATTTGATACGCCACCGATAAAATATTCTGGCGGTTCTGGTACTGAAACCGATCCTTATCAGATTGCCACTGCCAACGATTTGATTGCATTAGGTAAGAACCCTTTGGATTATGATAAGTATTTTATTATAACGGCGGATATTGACCTCTCTTCTTATCATGATATTAATAATTCCCCGATCGCACCAAGTATCCAGGACTCCAATTGGCAGTTTAACGGACTAATGTTTAATGGTGTTTTTGATGGCGCGGATCATACCATAAGCAACTTGCATATCAATACTTCTGGTTCCAGTATTTCTTATCTTGGCTTGTTCGGGTATATTGGCTCTTCTGCTCAAATTGTAAATATTAAAATCCAAGATTGCACCATCATTGGTGGGCCTGAATCGAATTGCGTTGGCGGATTATGTGGCTTTAATAATGGAACCATAGAACAATGTCATATTTCTTGTTTAATCGAGACAGGAAATTTAGCCCAAAACATTGGGGGGCTATGTGGAGAGAACCATGGAACTATCCGGGATTGTGATACCATAAGCACTGTAATAAGCGATTGTGATGATGAATCTGGCCCATTGGGTGGATTATGCGGAGATAATCGTGGTGTCATTAATGGCTGCTATGCGAATGGTACTGTTATGGGCATTTATGCCATAGGCGGACTTTGCGGTACTAATATGAAACAGGGTATTATAACAAATTCCGACGCTTCTGGCGATATCAAGGGCAAATCAAGTGTTGGCGGACTATGTGGAGAAAATAGCGCAGTAATCTCTCGATGTCACGCCACAGCTCAGGTATCGGTAATTGATCTGGAATATGAGGAGGGTGGCGATTCCCTCTATGAATTTATAGGTGGGCTTTGCGGCTGGAACTATTTGGGAACCATATCAGAATGTTATACCACTGGTATAGTATGGAGCCGATATCATACTTGTGGTATTGGCGGATTCTGCGGATGGTCAAAAGGCACCATTGAAAATTCTTACTCTCTTGCTTCCGTTACTAGTGGAGATTGGTCAGAATATATTGGCGGTTTCTGTGGAGAAAAAGATAACGGAACGATCAAAAACTGTTATGCTTCCAGTCCGATTTCAGTCGGACAATTTTCCGAAAAAGTAGGCGGTCTTTGTGGCTATAGTTCCGGCATAGCTATCACTGGTTGTTTTTGGGATATTGAAACATCCAGCACAACCACCAGTGACGGCGGATTTGGTAAAACCACTGCCGAAATGCAGGATGTTCAATCCTACCTGAACGCCGGTTGGGATTTTATTGGAGAATCAATCAATGGAACTGATGACTATTGGATGATAAGGCCTGGAGAATATCCCAAACTTGTCTTCTTTGAAGACTTGAAAAAAGGTAGCGGCACTAAAGAAGATCCTTTTAGAATTTATTCGATCGATGATTTGCTCTATGCAGGCAACCGTAATGAAGATTATAATAAATACTATCTTTTAATGAATGATATCAACTTATCGCTAAATGCTAGTAATACCGCAATTTTTGCCCCAGATACATCACCATCTGGCGGTTTTCAAGGTGATTCTTTTGTTGGTTCATTTGATGGACAGGGCTATTCTATTATCGGCTTGACGATTGACGGAGTGGCTGAAGGGAATGATTATCTGGGGTTGTTTGGCTATGTTGGCACAGGTGGTATAGTGAAGAATTTAAACTTAGTGGATTGTTCAGTGGCCGGGGATGATAATATCAGTTGTCTGGCCGGGATGGTTTATGGCACGATTGAAAACTGTACGGTTCAGGGAACACTTACCGGGGATGATTATATTGGGGGAATCACCAGCTATAAGGTTTATGGAAATGTTAGGAAATGTTGGGCTGATGTCAGTATTCATACGGGGGATTATGCGTATTATATCGGCGGTCTGGTGGGTCAAACTGTTTCATCTACGATTACGGATTGTACTGTCCAGGTAGCCATTACCTGTCCAAAGCAGGCGGATTGGGTGGGCGGATTGGTGGGCGGTAACACCAATAGCCAGATTGCGCAATGCGGCTCGAATGGGACCATTTCAACGAATGATATGTGTGATAATCTGGGTGGCTTGGTGGGGATCAACTATGGGGGAACCATTAAGGAATCATACAGTACGGTTGATCTAAGTTGTTCGGGAGATTGCTGGTTTATTGGCGGTCTGGTTGGGAATAATACCTACTATAGTGCCAACCATCGATTGAGCAGCATTGTTGATTGTTATGCCCAGGGTGATATTTCCGGGCGGCAATTGCTGGGCGGGCTGGTGGGATCGAATGAATATGGGTGTCAGATGATTAACTGTTACTCAACCGGCAGTGTTACCGGCAGCGTCGGGGGCGGACTGGCCGCCTATAATATCAGTGAGTCAGGCGAAACCTGTTTTTGGGATATGCAATCTTCAGGTATGACCTATAGCGGAGCCGGGACAGGTCTGTTAACGGAGGCCATGCAGGTTAAAGCCACCTTTACCGGGGCAGGATGGGATTTTGATAACATCTGGCACATGCCCTATCAGGCCAGCGGGTACCCCATGCTCTGGTGGCAGCGGGATATACCGGGCGATACGACGGGTAGTTATGGAGTGAACATGGAAGATTATGAAGCGATATCCAATCAATGGCTGATACTGGATGGGGCGGATATAACCGAGATTATTCAGCTTTCCGAATACTGGTTAGCGCGATGATGTGTTGATGTTTGATCGCTTTCGAGTATCAATGATTAAGAGTACCCTGAAGACCTGCATCTCGGCCTGTTTACTCACGGATGGACGATAAATATACCTCCGTCCGCAGAGTTTGCGCCCAGGTTTTATGATATCGACAATTAACCTCTACGAAACAATACTATCTTATGTGTTTGTAATAATAAGTTTGCCTGCGGTGTTTTCAACTTGAAAGGATACCTGTTATGTTCAGAATCAGGAAAGCGCTCTCTGTATTAATGATCATTGTAACTCCCCTTCTGGCCCAAAGTATTCCGGTTGGAAAGACTCTGCCTCAATCAGATGCTCAGGCCACCTTATGGTGGGCTTCTTCAGGTTGGAAAATAAAACCCGACAGCCCCCTGCCAACCCAAACAACAGAAAACATGTCAATTTCTCTGGCGCGTAATGAAAGCGAAGCAGTACAACTGATTATTACACCCAAACTCGATCTTTCCGATGTAAGATTTGAGATCAAATCACCAATGAATTACAATTTCGTGGAACTCTTGCGGGTACGTTTTGTAACAACCGCAATAGCAACCGATGGCAGTACTCAACCCGGCGACTGGCCGGATCCATTACCCCCAATTCGAGAACCACTGTCTCTTGCGGCAAACCGTAACTCCCCCTTCTGGATCAGAGTCTCGACCCCCAGACAGGTGCCGGCTGGTACCTATGATGTCAAGATTCTTGTAAAGACAACAAACAAAACCTATCCGATACCGTTACGTATCCAGGTTTTTGATTTCACGCTGCCAGACCGGATGACCTGTAAATCGGCATTTGGCTTTTCGCCCAACAACGTCTTCAGATATCACAAACTGGATAAATCAGACGATAAACGGGCGGTGCTCGATAAATATCTACAGTCTTTTGCCGGCCACCACATATCCCCTTATAATCCGGCGCCTCTCGATCCCATTCAAGTAACCTGGCCGGATGTCAAGCCCCCCGCTTCCCGGTATAAAGACTGGGACAATCTTCGGTTAGTCGATAATGAATCCCATTCCGGAGTGAGTTCCGCCCTGCTCTATGATGACAATAACCAGTTAAATGTAACTACGGCATTTCAACCTCAGATAATGATCCCTGCCCAGGGTCTGCGTTTATCCTTCTGGTACCGAACCGCCCTGCCGGACCATCGTTTTCTGATCACCTTGAATCATTTTGACCAGAATGGCAATTGGATTTCCGGCCACAACAACGACCTCGTCATCAAGGGCAATGGCAAATGGCAGCAGTTCGACCAATTGATTAAAAATTTTCCAGCCAACGCTGAATCGGTGCGTCTTTATTTACGCGCGGCCCGCTGGACTGATGAAGGCGAATTACTCGGATTAGTCTGGATCGACGAACTGTCTCTCAAAAATGCTGTTACCGGGGATGAATACATCTCAATGGGAGATTTCGAACCTGAACATCGCGAAGAACTCGTCTGTCCACCTGATAAACTCACACCCAGAATCGATTTCGCCCAATGGGATATCGCCATGAAACGCGCGATCGATCATTACCATTTCAACACCTTTCAACTGCATATTCCCGGAACTGGCGGTGGTACGTTTCACGAATTGTTTCAGCCTTCTCTGTTAGGCTTCGGCCTGGATACCCCGGAATATCCGATATTGTTCAATTCATACGCCCGCCAGATTGAGCAGCACCTGAAAGAAAACGGATGGCTCGATGAAGCCTTTATTTACTGGTTCGATGAGCCGGATCCGGATCAATATCCATTTGTTAAAGCCGGTTTTGACCGCTTAAAAGCAGCCTGTCCCGGCATAGACCGCATGCTGACGGAACAACCCGAACCGGCGCTATACGGTGGCCCCAACATTTATTGTGTCATATCGAATCTGTTTGACCCGGAACGCGCCTCCCAGCGTCTTAAGGCTGGAGATCGGTTCTGGTGGTATATTTGTACCGGTCCCAAGGCGCCCTATTGCACACTATTTATTGACCATCCGGGTACCGAATTGAGAGTCTGGCTCTGGCAGACCTGGCAACGCCAAATCGAAGGAATCCTGATCTGGGAAACCAACTATTGGACCAGCTCTGCGGCTTATCCCGATACACCGCAAAATCCTTATGAAGATCCCATGGGCTGGGTCAGCGGTTATAGCACGCCTTCCGGAATAAAACGTCCCTGGGGAAATGGCGATGGCCGCTTTATCTATCCACCCGAATCCGCCGCCAACGCCAATCCGACCGGACCGGTGCTGGACGGCCCGGTCGATTCGATACGCTGGGAAATGCTGCGTGATGGCATCGAAGACTATGAATATTTTTCCATGTTGAAAAAGTTACTGGCCGAACGTAAGAGCCAGATTTCTCCTGCCCGTTATCAACAATACGCATCTTTGCTGGAAGTACCAGAATCAGTAACCGCGGATCTAACCCATTTTACCCTGGATCCGGCCCAAATAGAAAACCACCGGGCCTTACTGGCCCATGCCATAGAAGAACTATCCAACAAAAACCAATAGCCTACATAATCCATTTTATATCAATTAGTTACTCATATTTTACATAAACCATTTTCCCCATTTTCTTAAACTTTTCGATCAATAACCGGATAATCTGATCCCTGGGAATCAGCCCGCGCTGTCGAAATGAAATATCATGATTGGCTGGATTGGCGCTTAAACCAACGGTCAGATTAATACGATCGGCCGCCTGCACCAGATAGAATAATTCGGTTACCCCATTGATTTCCCGCAGATCGGATGGATCGGCGTCAAGGATATGGTACAGCTGATTTAATGTGACAGCACCCTCGGTTACCAGATCAATACCATTAATCTCGTAACGCGGCGGCGCAACCATGGAATCTTCATTGGCAGGAATTGTCAATTTCTGATTCAGATACTGAGCGACAATTTTAGCCGTTGTCGCGCCACAAACGACTGTCAGGCCGCCCTGTCTTAAAAACTGTTCAACAACCTTCTTGTCATGTCCCGGTTGCCCCGGTGGACCGGTCATAATATTAACCACCGTCCCCCGCCGACACCGTAAAAGCAACACAGTACGATCATCGCGAACATCATAGTTGGCTATACGATCCGTTTCCTCCATAATGGCATCCGGCAATCCCGTCATCTTGTGACCGGTTCGTACCCAGTTCATGGAAAACTGTCGAACTCCCGATTCCTCCCAGCCCTGTTTCAATCCACACCCCAATCCGGCTTGGGTAATGCCGTCACTGACCAGAAGCAATCCATCTCCTGGCGAAAGATGACATACCGATTCAAACACCTGAACCTGTTCAACATATAATTCACGTCTGGGTATTATAGACCACTCCCGCCCTTTCAACAAGGTGGCGCCGGGAGCGTCGTAACTCAAAATCGTGCATCGGCCATCATTCAACGCGCGCGCGACACTAAATGCGGTATAAGGTTCCTGTGGGGACCGCCATTGATTCATTGTCCGGACCACCCGGATAAAGGCCTCCCGTAATGACATCTGGCTATTCAATAAGTTATCCAGCCGGCTCACACACAAGGTCGCGGCAATATGAGCCTTGGTTCCCGAACCGATACCATCGGCACATATAACCGTTGTCGCAAAGGGAGTCCTCCGTTCGGACCAGACATCACCACAGACCAGGCCGTGCCCTTTATTGCGTTGACGCGCGGTTACTTCGAAGTGTAGATATCCCATAATGACGCTTTCCGTTCATGACGCGATGGTTCATCCTGGGCCAGTTTCATCAGGTTTTCAACCAATTGCTCTCCCTGGGCGGTGCTTTCTCCCAGGAAGCCCGCGATTTGACGTGCCATTTCAATTTGATGCTTTAATAAATCCTGTGCCTGTAGAATGGTCTGGGCGCGTAAACTGTCCAGTTTCTTCTGATTCAGTTGACTGGAAGTTATATTCACGAATATACCGACGTATTGCCGTTCTTCCCGCAACGCGTAACAAATCTGTTGACAAATCAATCGATACGATTCATACTTTTGAATGGATTCGACAATCTCTTCACCCGCCACCAGTCGTTCAAATGGCTCAGGATCGATCAATTCTGCGATCTGGCGTCCCAGGAATGAACCGGAACACATGAACATAGTTTGAAACGATGGATTCATACTGATCACTTTCAGATCGTGATCCAGGATGATGATACCGTTGGGACTCGTTTCGATGATCCGGTCGGTCCTCCGTTCAGCCATTCGCCTCATATAGGGCATACACATTTCAATCTCAGCCATCCCGCGGATAACGGCTATCGCATTTTCTCGACAACTGCTATAACCGCAAGCGCCACAGTTTAATTGGTCTTCAGGACGGATTTTACCGGTTTGTTCCAGAATGGCACGAATTTGATCTTCGGTAATCTGTGGTTGGTCATGATTTTGTGAATGATAGGCAACTGATTCGTATTTATGATAATTATCTGGTAAGGAACTTTCTTCATGTTTTGACTGAGTATAATCCAGCAAACGCGCACGGCGTACCAGCAGATTATCTTCAGTTCCTAACGCGGGACCATCAATACAACCATGTTGGCAAAACAGGGGTTCCAGCAAAACCGGCAACGCTTGATCTTTCAATGCCACCAGCGCTTCATTCAGTGCATCTCCGCCACTAATGGCAATATGATTGGATGACAACAAGTCTGAAGGTAACAGGGCGCTGGCCAGTGCGCCGCCCGGCAAGGGATAATTGCGGCTCGGGCCCGGTACCTGCTGATCAAATGGGCTTTCTTCACAGTTTTTCAGATCGATTCCTTCCTGATTTAACCAATCCTGTAGTTCTTCAAAAGTGATTACCGCATCAATTACTCCGGCATATTCAGAACGCCCGGCTTCCGCTTTTTTAGCCACACAGGGACCAATAAAGACCACTTTCCAGTCCGGACCAAGATAATCTTTTAAAAAACGGCCATGGACAATCATGGGCGAAGGTATTGGTAATAACCGGTCAGTCATTTCCGGAAAGTATTTTTCGATATACGTAACGACCGCCGGACAAGCCGCCATAATATCGCCTTGTGGCGAATGATCGTCAAAATAATCTTGAGTAAGCCGGGCAGCCAGACTGGCGCCATAGGCTGTTTCTGCAATAAACTGGAATCCGCATCGCCGCAATGCTGAAGCCAGACGGCCGACGCGCCAATCTGACCAGACGACAGCCATTGATGGGGCAATTGATACAGCCACTTTTTCCCCTTGACGAATCATTTCGATGACTTTGTCTAAATCTCGACGATATTGTTTGGCGTGTTGAGGGCATTCACGAATGCAGGTACCACAGCCAATACAGAGTTGGTCATCAACGGAGGCCTGTCCTTCTTTGAGGCGAATCGCCTTGACAGGACACACTCGCAAGCATCGATAGCAGTCGCGGCATTGAGCCTGACTGGTTATCACCAAACTGTCTGACTGTAATTCTTTCATAATCAACAAATAGAATTAATTAACTGCTTTGGATAGAGACTACACCATGCTCTTTAAGCCGTAATTGCAGGGATTCAATGGCTTTTTCGGGGGTACAGTGCTCAATAATCGTATCGCCAATCATGATATTGGGACCTTGACCGCACCGTTCAAGGCAAAACGTTGCTTCAACCTGCACACGATCGCACAAACCATTTGACTCGACATAGTCGATCAAACGCCTCAGAATCGACTGGGAACCTCGAACATGACAGCTGGTGCCAACACAAACACTGACATTTAACGTTTGGTTCTGGCTTCCGGTGATTACATCCAGTGTCTCACCTTCAATTCGTCGACGCGACTGATAGTGGGTGTGCAATAATTTATGCGCTTTATGGCTGCCGGCTTCCCCCAGAGTCTCTTCATAGACTTTACGAATCATGGGATTATCCTGGCTCTTATGCACCTGCATCATTTTATCGGTATCATACAGGCCACGTGTGCGTTTTTGACGAACAGAGCGGTTTTTGGGGACTGGCTGACCGGCCCCTCCCACGCATCCATCCGGGCAACTCATGACCTCGACCAGATGATAAGGACAATCCCCTCTGGTAACGCGTTCGGCCAACTTGCCTGCTTCTTTCAGGCCATGAACAATGGCAATTCTAAGTTCTTTGCCGCCCAGCATAATACGGGCTTCACGCATGTTTTCTTCACCACGTACTTCACGAAAATCACAAGCATCCAGTTTTACCTGGTTTACCTGTTCCACCGCATATCGCAAAACCGCTTCGCTAACACCACCACTGGTTCCGAAGATGACTCCGGCTCCGGTCTTAAAGCCCATGGGCATATCCAGCGATTCAGGCTCTAATTGAGTAAAATCGATACCGGCCGATTCTATCATTTCGGCCAGTTCCTGGGTCGTCAACACATAATCAACATCCTGCCGGTTATCTCGTTTGAATTCTTCCCGTCGTGCTTCATATTTTTTGGCAGAACAAGGCATGATCGAAACGATTGTTAATTGTTCCGGTTCAATTTTCAGCATTCCTGGTAGTATTTCACGTGCCAGAGAACCAAACATCTGCTGGGGACTACGACAACTGGATAAATGATTGAGCAGACTGGGATAATACTGTTCGGCATATTTGACCCAGGCTGGACAGCAGGATGTAAATTGGGGCAGAGTCTCACCAGAAACAAATCGCTTGATAAATTCGGCACCTTCCTCAATTACCGTCAAATCAGCGGCAAATGAAGTGTCATAAATTTTATCAAAACCTATCTGTTTCATTGCGGCAACGATCTGACCGGTCGCAACCGTTCCCGGCTCCAAGCCAAAATGTTCCGCTAACGCCACGCGTACTGCCGGAGCGATTTGTGCGACAACCATTATGTCAGAGCTGTTAATTGCAGACCACACCGGATCTTTTTCTGTTTTCACAGTTATCGCGCCAGTTGGACATACGCGCGCACACTGACCACAATAGACACATTCCACCTGATTCAGTTCTTTTCCAAAAGCCGGCATTACGGATACTCCGGCTCCACGATAGGCAAAGTCGATGGCACCGATACCCTGTACTTCATGGCAGAAACGTACACAATCACCGCACTGTACGCACTTGTTAGGATCGCGTACCAGCGCTACGGTGCTTTCATCCACAGGTGCAGGCTGATGCGTTCGTCCATAGCGTATTTCGTTAATTCCCAATCGAGCGGCAAGACTTTGCAGTTGACAGGAACGGTTTTTGGGACAGGTTGGGCAGGAATTATCATGATTGGCCAGCAGCAACTCAATGATAATCTTACGCATTTCACGCAATTCTTCGGTATGAGTCTTAATGACCATGCCGGGTTCGGGTCGCGTGGAACAAGAGGTTACCAATCCACGCCCTTTGATATCCACCATACATAACCGACAGGCGCCATAGACACTCAATTCACTATGATAGCAAAATGTTGGCAAATCGATATGGGCCTTACGAATCAATTCCAGCAGATTGGGCTCATCGCCAATCGTTATTTCTTTGCCATTCACCGTCACGGTATTGTTATTTGCATTCTGAATCATATCAGACTCCTTTAATTGCTTCAAATTTACATGCCGCCGCACAAGCGCCACATTTTATGCATTTCTCCGCATCTAAAACATGTACTTCTCGTGGCTTACCACTGATCGCGCCCACCGGACATTTTCGCATACACGCTGTACATCCTTTACATAAAGCCGCAATTATTTCAGGACGTCGAAGCGCCTGGCATTGATCGGATGGACAACGTTTTTGGTAAACATGCGCCTCATATTCATCACGAAAATAGCGTAATGTCGATAAAACCGGACTTGGCGCCGTTTTTCCTAATCCGCACAAGGAACCTTTCCCAACGACACCAGCCAGTTGCTCCAGCAGTTTCAGCGTGTTCTCATCCGCTCTTCCTTCCATAATATCTTCCAGCAACCGAAGCATTTGCCGAGTACCTTCGCGGCATAAAACGCATTTTCCACAAGATTCATTCTGGGTAAACTGCATAAAGAAATGAGCGATTTTTACCATGCAAGTATTCTGGTTCATCACTACCAGACCACCGGAACCAACCATTGCGCCAACGGAACAAAGCGAATCGAAATCCAATGGCAGATCCAGATGATCCTGAGTCAGACATCCTCCGGATGGTCCGCCGATCTGTACCGCTTTAAATGGTTCATCAATCGGATTGCCAAAATCATCCGTTACCCCCCCGCCAATGTCATATATGATTTCCCGCAATGGTGTTCCTAGCGGTACCTCGATCAGACCGGTATTGACAACATGTCCGGTCAGGGCAAAGGTTTTTGTTCCCGGGGAGCCCTGAGTACCCACCTGACAATATTGTTCCGGTCCTTTTCTGATGATTAAAGGAATCGAAGCCAATGTTTCTACATTATTAATAACCGTTGGTTTGCTCCACAATCCACTTTGCGCCGGAAAAGGAGGTTTGGGATTTGGCATACCACGTTTGCCTTCAATTGACGCGATCAACGCCGTTTCCTCTCCACAGACAAAGGCGCCAGCCCCTTCCATGACATGTAGGTTAAAGGCCATGCCCGAACCAAAAATATTATTCCCCAGTATGCCCAGACGCAATGCGTCTTCAACTGCCTGGCGAACACGACGAACGGCGAGTGGATATTCTGCCCTGACATAAACATAGCCTTCATCCGCACCAACGGCACGAGCCGCAATCATCATTCCTTCAATCACACTATGTGGATTACCCTCCATCACAGAGCGATCCATAAAAGCGCCGGGATCCCCTTCATCACCATTGCAAATCACATACTTTTTCGGACCTAGTTGAACTCGTGTCAGCTCCCATTTTCGACCGGTTGGAAATCCCCCTCCCCCTCGGCCACGCATGCCGGAACGGGCAATCGTATCACAGACATCCTTGGAAGTCATCATACTATACGCCTTTTCTGCTGCGGTATAACCATCCAGATAGATATACTCAGCGATATTACCGGGATCAATAATACCACAATCGCGTAATACGGTTCGTTGTTGTTTGGCATAAAACGGTATCTCCGCCGCGCCTTTACAAACCGTTTTTTGATTGGGATCGTGGTAAAGCAGACGTTCTATGGTTTGGTGGCCAATCAAAGTGTGTTCGACTATTTCAGCCACATCCGATTCCTGTACTTTGCAATAAAGGATGCCATCCGGCTCAATTGTCACCAAAGGCCCCATCTGGCAAAATCCCTGACAACCACTCCCCGATACCAGAACCGCATGTGAAGAGTTTTCGTTCTCTCGTTTTTCGTAGACTGAAATCGGCAATCCCCGATCGATAATCTGCCTGGCGAAAGCATCACGAACTTTGATTGAGCCATTGGCAACACATCCGGTTCCCGTGCAGATTACAATTCTGCGGGAGAGATTAGTCTTGAACTCAGCATATTCTTTTTTTATGACATTCAGATCGATTTTTGTTGAAGTTTTCATTATTTAGACTCGCTTTCCTGGATTGCCTTAACCAGTTCAACTGCTTTTTCAGGGGTGATCTGACCATAAACATCATCATTAATCAACATAACCGGAGCCAGGCCACACGCCCCCAGACAAGAAACGGTTTCTACGGTAAATAACATATCTGGCGTGGTACGGTTTTTCTCATCCAGCTTTAAATGGGTGCGAATCGCATCAAGAATTGGATTGGAGCCACGGACATGACAGGCGGTTCCATCACACAATTTGATTACATATTGCCCTTTAGGTTCTATGGCAAAATGTGAATAAAAAGTGGCTATGCCAAACACCCGGGCAGGCGGAATTGCCAGGGAAGTGGCCACATAGGTCATCACTTCCTGCGGCAGATATCGATAGGCTTCCTGGACTTCCTGCAAAATCGGAATGATTTTAGCTGGATCATAGTTGTATCTTTCGAGAATCTCGCATATATTCTGAAAATTGCGAGCGGTTCGGTTTGTTTCGATGGAAGTTGGCATTGCGGCTTACTCCTGCATTATTTATTAGTATATCTATCTATATAGTATATATAAAAGTTCGCTAATCAAAAACAACAACAATTAAATATCATCTTCTATAAGCTATCTGTTTGGGAGGTTTCCAGTCGGTGCGACAATACCGCCAGACTGGCCGATAATTCCATATTTTCGATAATAATCTCTGAGGGAGCATCGATTTTTACCGGTGCAAAGTTCCAAATAGCAATAATCCCACCAGCTATCATTTGATCGGCAATATTCTGGGCCACCTGGGCCGGCGTGGTAATGATCCCAATCTGGATTTGCATCCGTTTGACGAGATCTGGTAATTTTTCAACGGGCAGGATTTCTTTACCCTGGTAATTTGTACCGAATAATTTTGAATCTTGATCGAAGGCACAGACAATGTTCAGGCCATAGTCTTCAAATCCCTTATACCCTAACAGTGCGCGCCCCAGATGGCCGGCCCCTACCAGAATTGCCTCACGGGTATTGTGCCATCCTAAAAATTTTTCGATATGTTCAACCAAATCATTCACTGAGTACCCGGTTTTAGGTCGTCCGATAATGCCAGTGGCGGCCAAGTCCTTACGGACCTGTATCGCTGTCAGATTCAAAGACTGAGCAATACGGGTACAGGATACCGCTATCCGCCCTGCTCTTTTTAAGTTATTCAGGTAGCGCCAATATCCCGGTAATCGCTTTACACTTGATTCTGATATTGATTTTGTTTTCTGATTCATATTTTTAATCCTCACTGTTATCGATAATGTATTATCGATAACACAATATATCATATATATATCACAGCGTCAAGACTACTTAGCTTGTATCTGTTATAATTATCACAGCCATTAAAATTATGATATAAATAAACAGATATTTACTGGATAAATATAAAGTGTTTTCGAATTATTTTTCAAATTTATCAATCACGACCGCCCCTACCATGTCTCCCATAACATTGGTTGAGGTACGGAACATATCCAGGAAAGCATCCACTGCAAAGATCATCGGAATATATTCAACGGATAAACCCACGGCATTTGCCACTAATACCATAGTAACCAATCCGGCATTTGGCACGGCAGCAGCCCCAATACTGGCCAATACGGCTGTCATAAAAATGATAATTGTCGTTACTGGCGTCAATTCGATCATTACCCCTGGCATTCCTCCAAAGAGCTGAATGAGAAATATGACCGCAACACCTTCATAAAGTGCTGTCCCATCCATATTTATCGTTGCCCCTAATGGCAAGACAAATTCAGCGGTTTGGGCTGATATCCCCAATTCATCCTGTACAGTCGAAATGGTAACTGGTAAGGTTGCCGCGCTGGAACGGGTGGCAAACGCTACCATCCAGGCCTGTTGAATGGCCAAGATAAAACGCCAGGGCGGGATTCGTCCCATAAAATAACAGATAGCCAGTAATACAACCAGATGAACTGCAATGCCTGTTATAATGGTTATGATATAACCTGAGAGTAACTGAAAAACCCCGGCCCCCAACTGCCCAACCAGCGAGGCAACCAGGCAAAAAATAAAAAATGGTGAGCCCAGCATGATCCAGGTGGTCAATTTCATTATTGCTGCATTAATTCCCTGGATGACTGGCAAAACCGGTTCCGCAACTTTCCCCACTGCAATAAGAGCGGCCCCCAGAATCAGAGCAAAGAAAATAATGCCCAGGCTTCGGGTTTCAGACAAGGCTAAAAAAGGATTGCTGATCGTTTGTTCAAGGGTATGCCGAATAATATCGAGAGGGGTTTTATGGCTGGCCTCATTAACCTGAGCTTCCGTTCCGGAAAAATTGTTATGCAACTGCTGTCGGTGTTCTATCCAGTTATCGCGAATTTCATTTCGATTAGACCAGTGACCCGGACGGATAGTCAGGACAAAAAATAATCCTATAGCAACAGCAATTGAAGTGGTCGTAAGATAAAATAGTAATGTCTTCCAGCCCATAGACCACAATTGTTGCCGGTTGGACAATGAGGTTATTGCCGTTAAAATCGAAAAGAAGATCAGCGGAGCCACCAGCATCTTTAAAGCCCCGATAAATAGCGTTTTCCCGAACAGATCTAAAACCTCAAAAATCCGGCTCGACACAACGCTATGATTAATCCATAATCCCACCATTATACCTGACAGCATACCGACGAAGATTAACCAGTGTAAATTATGCTTCATAATCAGATAGTCTTACATATCAGGCATAACGGCTTTACTGCACTTAGATAATTACTTTATATTGATGTTATCATCTTCTGTTTTATTGGCCATCGAATAGTTATTATCCTGGCGGGCGTGGTTAACGCCCAGTTTTTGCAGGTACAAGCGAAATACATCCTCGGCGTTCAGGCCTACGCATTGGGCCAGACTGATCCAGAAGAACAGCATATCAATCACTTCCACTCGAGCGTTCTGGATATTGTGAAGTTCAAACCGGCGGCCCTCTTTGGCCTCTTTGCACCAGTGCTTCCAGTAGGTACAGTCGCGCAGTTCTTCCAACTCGTTGCTCATAGCCATTAGATAATTACTAATCCATTCACCGGCCACTGTCGGATCAAAATTCTCCCGATGCGCCTTGGGATCGAAACCGATCCTGGCATTCAGTTCCGCTTGCATTTCGAATAACTGTTCTAAACGGTCTTTTGTTTCTGACATGATCAATTCTAACTTAAAAGGACATAAAAGATAAAAATTTATTCTGTTGTTTTATTCCCATTCAATTGTTGCCGGTGGTTTGCTGGAAATATCATATACTACCCGATTTACACCGCGGACTTCGTTGATAATGCGGTTGCTGATCCGGGCCAGGACCTCATAAGGAATATGCGACCAGTCAGCAGTCATAAAGTCATGGGTTTCGACCGCGCGGATTGCCACGACATTGTCATAACTGCGGTCATCTCCCATCACACCCACCGATTGAATGGGAAGCAGGACGGCCAATGCCTGGCTGATCTGGCGATACAATCCGGCCGCTTCAATCTCTTCGATCAGTATTTCATCCGCCTCGCGCAAAACAGCCAAACGTTCCCGGGTAATTTCACCAATAATACGAACCGCCAGACCCGGACCGGGAAATGGATGGCGCCAGACAATCTTTTCGGGTAGGCCCAAATGCTCTCCCAGTAGGCGAACTTCATCTTTAAATAGATCGCGTAACGGCTCAACTAGTTCAAAGCCCAGTTTTTCCGGTAATCCTCCGACATTGTGATGGAGCTTGATATTGGCGGCGGGATTACCGTCTTTGTGGCCGGATTCGATAACATCGGGATAGAGCGTGCCCTGGGCAAGGAAAGTGGCGTCGCGGATACTATTAGCTGCGTGTGTAAACGCTTCAATAAATTCATGTCCAATAATAATTCGTTTTCGCTGAGGATCTGTAACCCCGGCCAGCCCACTGAGAAATTTGTCGGACCAATCCACCACCCGCAGGTCAATCTGAAAGTGATCACGAAATGTTGTTTCCACATAGTCGCGTTCTCCTTTACGCAACAGGCCATTATCAACGAAAATACATACCAATTGGTTGCCAATGGCCTTGTGCAGCAGAGCCGCGGCAACCGAAGAATCCACTCCCCCACTTAAACCGCAAATAACGGTTTTGTTTTTGACACGATAACGGATTTCTTCACAGGATTGTTCAATGAAGTCTCCCATGCGCCATGATCCACTACAACCACAAATCGCATAGAGGAAGTTCTCAAAGATGCGGCTGCCACAAGGGGTATGGGTCACTTCGGGATGAAATTGCACACCAAAAAACGGAACGGACTGGTGCCGTACTGCCGCATAGGGGCAGGTTGCTGTCGATCCCAGAGAAATAAATTCTTTCGGGAGTTCATTCACCTGATCACCATGGCTCATCCAGACAATTTTTTCACCATCCAGATGCTCGAGCAATCCTTCGCTCTTATCCACAAATAATCGGGTCGAACCATACTCACGGCTTTCTGCGGTATCCACTTTGGCGCCAAGAATCTGACAGCCAATCTGCATACCATAACATATGCCCATAACAGGCACGCCCAAACTGAATATTTCTTCGGAACATCTGGGAGCATTCAAGCTAAAAACACTAGCCGGCCCCCCACTCAGAATGATCCCTTTCAGGTTCATCGTTCTCAGTCGTTCAATAGAAATGTCATGCCGGCAAATGACGCTATAAACATGATTTTCACGAATCCGCCGGGCAATCAGCTGGCCGTATTGACTACCAAAATCAAGAATGGCAATGGTTTCTTCCAAATCCATAAATCCTTATATAATAAGACTTACAATTCACTCTCACACACTTGAGCCGGCATATCTATCTTATTTGCCGCACTACTGATCAATACAGTATTATAAACAGGTTTTCATTGGCTTAAAAGCAAATTTAAAGGAAAAAAGCATGGATTAAATTAAGCAACCCTAATCAGTATCAGATTGTTTTATCCTCATATTAACTATTGCCTTTACCGATCTTTTTTTCGAAATTTTGATTTACCGAATTGAAGCTTAAGCGGGAATGAAATTACTCTCTCTTTAATCTTTATGTTTGGCCTTTTCAATTTCTGTGATCATTTTGCCCTGGCGCCAGATTCGAACCGTTCCGGTCGATTCGCTGATTGAAATGGCAATGCTGCGCGTGGCTGCAGTAATAGCGGCAGCGGCTACATGACGAGCCCCCAGACCCTGAGGCAAATCTTCACAGACTAATCGAGGTAACAGGTATGTACCCGCAGACACGACAACGCCAGTCCCCTTAATTATAATCGCTCCATCTATGGCGGAAAACTCTTTGATCGTGTCTTTCATCTGATCATCCAGAATATTACGCTCGGATTCCGGATACCCTTTGAAAGGATTCATGATCATTTGCCGGGAATTTTCAATCACCGAATTGGAATCCCCCAGGACAAAAATTACCCCGATCGGTTTTCCCTCACGGCCTTCAGCTGCCAGTTCCAGTGCGAGGCTAAATACCCGTTCAAAGACCGCCCGTCGTATATGCTCGGTTAATGGAGGCTGATCGACCGACTGAAACATTTCATATTCACGTCCGACCTCCAAAATCATCATGGTATCCAAGGGTTCATCAGGCAAGCCTGCCAGAAAAATAAATTTATCGCCAGGCTCGAGGAATCGATTGGAAAAACTCAACATCACCGCCAGTTTGATTTGGCTGATTCGCGTCAGACTTACCTGTGGCACCCGGACAACTTTATCTGTATATTCCAATGCTTTTTCATAGACGCTGTCATTACGGGCAATCAAAATAATTTGTACTGATGCTTTGAAATCCAGCAATTCCAACTCATCCAAACTGGCCAATCCATCGACATAAATCAGCAATGCTTTTAAATTACATTTTCGAATGATAGACAACGCCGATTCCATCATCGCATGGGCATAGGAGACTTGATCCGTGGTTTGCGTCAATTCAGGCTTCTGTTTATCGGGCCTGTTTTTTTCAACTTTTGATGTATCGGGAGTCGTTTTGCCTTTTTTGCCAGCACTCATGGATGCCTCCAATCAATTTATTCCAGCTTAAAAACGCATCGGCTGTTTTTCCAGGTTACCTGAGCGATTTCTTCCAGAGTCAGTTCTTTAAGTTGAGCCACTTTTTCAGCAATATGGATCAGCAAGGCCGGTTCATTCGGTTTTATATGCCGCTTCGGCTCCGGACTTAAATAAGGACAATCCGTTTCTAACAGAATGCGATCCAGAGGGGAATAACGAACAACCTCCTGAGTTTCCAGGGCCTTTTTAAATGTGACGGTTCCAGTAAACGATAAAAAACATCCCCTATCAAGCAGTATTTTAGCTTGCGATACCGTCCCGCTGTAACAGTGGAATATCACCGGGATGTCCTGACAATTCCAGTCTTTCAGGATCCCGACACAATCCTCCATAGCATCCCGGCAGTGGATCACCACGGATTTACGCAATGTTTGAGCCAGTAGCAATTGTTCGGCAAAAACCTTTTGCTGTACCGGACGGGGTGAATGGTCATAGTAATAATCCAGTCCCATTTCACCAAGCGCCACACAACGTTCATCAACAGCAATCTCACGCAGTCGATCAAAGACTTGTTGTTCCTGCCGGGCCGCTTCATGGGGGTGAACACCCGCCGTAAAATATATTTCATCCCAGGCGTGAGCCACCCGGGCCGCCCTGATACTGTCTTCGATATCACATCCAACCGTAATACAGCGTTTAACGCCCACATTTCGAGCACGATGGATGACATCGTTTATCATCGAATATAGTCGCTCATCCGTTAAATGGGCATGTGTATCGATTAGATTCATTGCTCATATTCCCATACCCCCGTGGAATCGGTCAAAACCTCTTAAAAAGCCCGGAGCGTGTGACGAATCTCGGGTTTTTCATGGACTGGCCAAATCACGACGATAATATCATAACGCGGTTGATAATATTGCAGTTTAAACCGCCGGATAAAGTAACGGGCGGCCGATCGAATACGTTTTTGCTTGGTATTATTGACCACTTTTTCGGTTTGGATATAGTCTTCATTGCGTCTAGTTTTTACTTCAACAAAGACCACTTCAGGCCCATCCTGCGCGATCAAATCAATCTCACCAGATTCACAGCGAAAATTGTGTCTTAAGATTCGATAACCGTTTTTTTTGAGGTAACGACACGCCTGTTTTTCGCCTTTTCTGCCTAACCATGCCGTTTTCGATATTTTTGGGCCGCCAAGTATCGATCGAAAATGGAACAGCTTTAATATTTTTTCAAATATCAGTCCCATTTGGAACTCATTACAAACAACAAAAGCGCCATTCCGCGCAAGAAGCGGATTGGCGCCTGATTGGTCAGCGTTAAACTAAAGAACCTCTTATTTCCGGGCAACACGCCGGTCACGTAAACGAACCGCTTTACCGGTACGGTTACGCAGGAAATAGAGTTTACTGCGACGGATGAAGCCGGAGCGAAGCACTTCAACCTTAACCACATTGGGGGAATGAACCGGGAAAATACGTTCCACGCCCTCGTTATTCACAATCCGGCGAACAGTAAATACTTCAGTAATCCCGCTCCCTTTGCGGGCAATCACCGTACCATTGAAGACCTGAACGCGGGTTTTATCGCCTTCAACAATCTTCACATGGACATCCACTGTATCCCCCACATTAAACCTGGGAGGATCTTTTTTCAAGTGCTTGGCCTGTACTGTCTCAATTAATGCAGATATCATAACATTAACCTTTCACAATTATTACTATCTACTTAGTTATTTTCTTTAAAAGCTTGAATATGCTTTTGGTTTGACTGATTTAACAAATCCGGACGTCTCTGCCGGGTTCGTAAAAGCGCTTGTTCGTGGCGCCATTCTTCAATTTTTTTATGATGGCCGCTTAACAATATCTCCGGCACTTTCATACCGGCATATTCCGCCGGTCGGGTATAATGCGGATACTCCAGCAAACCATGACTAAAGGATTCTTCCACGCTGGAATGATCATCGCCCAGAGCGCCAGGCAACAACCTGATAACAGCATCGACAAGAGCCATGGCTGGAATTTCTCCTCCACTCAGGACAAAATCGCCCAGTGAAATTTCCAGCGTTGCCAGTCCATCTCTAATTCTCTCATCAAATCCTTCATAATGGCCGGCGATTAATATCAGGCGTTTTCTGGAAGCCAGCTGCGCCGCCAGTTTCTGATCCAAGGGCACACCTTGAGGCGTCATCAGGATAACTTCATCCGGCGGTTCGCCAACGCGGCATACCTCCGCAACGGCATCAAAAATGGGCTGACACATCATGACCATGCCGGGCCCACCGCCATAAGGCTTGTCATCCACACTGCCATAATTATCCCGGGCAAAATCCCGAATATTGGTCAGCTTTATATCCACCAGAGCATTCTCACAGGCGCGCTTGACTATCGATTCGCCAAAAACACCCTCGAACATTCGCGGGAACAAAGTCAGGATATCAAACCTCATACGGTCATCTTCTAGCCGTTCAGGATTCCTTTTCGCTTCAGAATATTGCGAACGGTATCGCTGGGTTCAGCGCCAACATTCAACCAATAGCGAATTCTTTCTTCTTTCAGGTTAACCTGCTTTTCAGAATCTTTGCAAATCGGATCATAATAACCCAATTGTTCAATCACACGCCCGTCACGAGGACAGCGGGAATCCATGGCATTAATACGATAAAACGGACGATGACGTCTTCCCATGCGTTTCAGTCTGATTTTTACCACGCGTTTGGTTCTCCAAAAATACTAATCATTACAAAATACTATTTATTTACTCACTTGAAGATCCGGACCATCCGGCCTTCTTGCGAGCAAGAACAAATCCATTAACAAACAAACCTGCCAGAGCGGGTTCTACATTTGCCCGCCGGGCAATTTCCTGTATATCCAGATCATTGAGCGTTTCAGGCGATGACTTTTCTTCCGGAGTCATCGAAGCCACTACTCTAACGAAACTCTCATATTCCTCTCGGCTGGGCGATGCCAACATCGCCAATTCAGCCGTGCCGCGATGATCGGCAAACTGCTGTCGAAATTGCCGTCCGAAGGCATGGCCACAAAAACGCCCCACATAGGCCAGGTATGCTTCAATCGTTCGGCAAAAATCGATATCCGTCATTTTTTCTTCCAGACGGGATTACCGTTTTTTCTTCTTGTTAGGTCTCGGTTTGCGTTCCACCTTTTTTCGCTTAGAACGCATCTTGATTTTACCGGGCATCCGCCCCCCACCCTGTTCAAGCATATTTCCCATCTGGGACATCGCCTGCAACTTGCCACGGGGTCCCAAGCCACTCATCGCCCGCATCATCTGGCGCGACTGCTCGAAGGTCTTAATCAAGCCGTTGACTATGCCAATATCCATCCCGCTGCCACGCGCGATTCGGCGGCGGCGGGACAAATTAATAATGTCAGGATCATTTCGTTCATCCCTTGTCATCGAGTGAACGACCGCTTCAATCCGGGCGATCTCCTTGTCATCAATATTAAAACCGGACATCGCCTTGCCCATACCCGGGATCAATTTCAATACATCTTTGAAGCCGCCCATTTTACGCATCATCTGCATCTGCTTGAGAAAATCATCAAAGGTAAAGGTCCCTTTGGCCATTTTCTCCTGCATTTTCTGGGCTTCTTCTTCACTGACCTGTTCCTGGGCTTTTTCGACCAGGGTAACAATGTCGCCCATGCCAAGAATACGGCTGGACATTCGATCCGGATGAAACTCTTCCAGTTTATCCAGCTTTTCGCCGACGCCAATAAATTTAATCGGCTTGCCGGTGACCGCTTTCACTGACAGGGCGGCGCCACCGCGCGCGTCGCCATCCAGTTTGGTTAATATGACGCCGTCCAATTCAAGCTGCTCATTGAATTCTTTGGCGCTGTTAACAGCATCCTGGCCGGTCATGGAATCACACACCAGATAAATCTGATGCGGTTGAACGGCGTTACAGACCTGCTTCAATTCGGTCATCAACTCATTGTCGATATGCAATCGGCCCGCGGTATCCAGAACGACCGTATCGCGCCCTTTTTCGCGCGCGAATTTAACACCGTTACGGGCTACCATAACGGCATCTTTACTCGATTCGCTGTAAACCGGGATATTTAATTGTTCACCCAGCGTTTTTAACTGATCGATAGCCGCCGGTCTCTGTAGGTCGTCAGCGACTAACAATGGCTTGCGGCCCTTGCTTTCCAGATAACGAGCCAGTTTACCCGCGGTAGTGGTTTTACCACTTCCCTGAAGACCCGCCAGCAAAATAACCGTTGGTCCCGGTGAAACATAGTAAATTTCGTTATCCACAGGCCCCATCAGATTGATTAATTCGTCATTGACGATTTTAACCATCATCTGACCCGGCTGAACACTTTTAATGACTTCAGCGCCTAAAGCTTTCTGGGTAACCGATTCACAGAAATCCTTAACCACCTTGTAATTTACATCCGCTTCCAGCAGGGCGGTTCTGACCTGACTGATGGCATCCTGAACATTACTTTCAGTAATCCGACCACGCCCGGTCAGGTTACGAAATGCGCTGCTCAATTTGTCTGTTAAGGCATTAAACAAGGTTAGTTACGTTTCTTAAATTTCGTTTACTCGGTCTAAAATAATCACTTAGCGCAATGTCTTTGCGCAGACATAGAATCGAGAATAATAAACAAAAATCGCCTGGTTTGCAAGCATAAAAATGGTGTTAAACCCTTAAAATATAAATGGATCATAAACAGGACGATCTGTTTCTTTCAAGAATAATTTTTAACACATTTAGTTATTCAGTGATGACATATCCATTTGCCACGGCAATGGCCTGCCCAGTCATGAGAGTTACCTTATGCATTTGTAATTTCATAAGTTAAGTCATTTTACATACGGGATTTGATACTATCAGCTGTAATCCCGTAATCTGTTAATATGCGCAACAGGGCTGGGTGGATTGGGTTTTTTGCTCAATCCACAGGTGTTATGCACTGGTTGTAGTGATCGGGGCTACCTTATTTCTTAACCTCCTTGATGGGGATATCGGCCGGGGGTTTGGTGGGGATGCCGAGGGCGTGGAGGGCTTCTTCGCCGTTCTGCTGGGAGAAGGTGTTGAGGGCTTCGTAGCGGTTGCAGGCGTAACTGAAGACCTGGTCGTCAGTTACGCTGTGGTCTTTCATCAATTCGGGGAGTCGGTCTTTGATGTATTCGGGGGCCAATTTGGCTTCGCTGGGGTGCGTGGGGATTCTGGGTGGGTCGGGAATGTGGACGCGGGGTAAGTCGGGAAATGGGTACTCAGGCGGGTAGGCATTGGGTTCGTTTGGTTTTTGTTGTAATTGCAACTGTTGCAGGAGCTTAAGATTGGCCTGGAAGGTACGGTTGAGGTGGGCTTCGTAGCGGGCCAGGCAGTTGAAGGCGGGGACTTCGAGGGTGAAGGCGGTACCGACTTCGTTGTGACGTGGTAAGTAGATGCTGGAGTGGGCGAAGGGCTGGTCGATGACGGTGTCTTTGCGGATTTCTTCGTTGGTGAGGCGGAGTTTATAGACGCGGGCGTCGATCATCTCGGCTTCGATGCGGCCGAGGCGTTCCAAACGCCAGGCGGCCGAGACGATCTGGTCGGCGATGTGGCGTTGGAGATAAGTCGTTGGTTTGAGGTCTTGTAACAGCGCGGCGCGGAATTCGAGGTAGGTGAGTTCGGATTCGCCGGGGACAATGAGGTGGGCGGGATCCTGGCCGCTGAGGCCGTGCTTGATGGCATTTCTGGATGAGATGGCCTTGCCCTCGGGGGTTTTGGGGCCGGTGGATTTCTGGGCGTTACGACGGTTGGCTCTGAGTCTTCGTAGTGAAGATGACATAGTGGTACCTCCTGTTAAAAGATTGTTATAAGTTTTGGCCCGATGGTTTCGGGTTTCGTTAAAGTCAATTGTTTGTTAATGTTATGGCAATAATTTTAAGCATTGGCTTCGTTTCGTTTTGTGTTGGTATTCGCTGCGCTCATGGTTAGTTTTATCTATCTCTTTTGCGAGATATCCTGTCGGTACGCCTCTACGAGGCGTGGGTTAAGAAATTTATAATTCGGGTTTAGTACCCAGGGTGGCGCTCGTCCCGATGGATCGGGACTCGCTCTGCCCCGGGCTGTTTTATGCCGGCCCGTTGGGCCGCTTTGGGTATCCGCCATTTGGCGGATGAAATTATTATTTTCGTTAAGCTCATTTTAACGCTGAGGTTAGAGTGATATTTTTTCATGTTGGGTTTGTTTCGTTTTGGTTTGGTATTCGCTGCGCTCATGTTGGTTTTATTTTTCGCCTCCGGTTCGAAATCCTGTCGGTACGCCTCTGCGAGGCGTGGGTTTAAAATTTTCTACGCTGGTTCGGGTATTCCCGCCAATGAATTGACGGGCTATGCGCTTTTGATCTCTCCGAGATATTATTTGTATCCGCCTTGAGGCGGATGAGTTTTTATTTTTCGTTAAGCTCGATATATTGTTAGGGTTATGGCAATATTTTAACCCATTGGCTTTGTTTCGTTTTCTGTTGGTATTCGCTGCGCTCATGTTTTTTTATCTATCTCTTTTGCGAGATATCCTGGCGGTACGCCTCGGAGAGGCGGGGGTTTAAAAAAATTAAACTTCTATCGCTGACCGGGGCCTTACGACCCTGGCTAGAAACGGTCGGTTCCTCCTGAGGCGGATCTTCGACCTTCGGGCCTTTTACGTTTGGGTTGGCGGGTTGTGTTGTTTTTACTGGTTTCCATTTCGTCGTACCTTATTAACAGCATTAACAGCCAAAATAAATTGGCTGGTTGGGTCTGGTCCGCATCAGATAGCACCAGGCCAAGCATGCACCCACAAGCTGTGCTTGAGGGTGCCACAGTCTATGCGCAGAGAATCTCTGCGGGCGTGGCCGGTTGGGACGGGGCACGCCGGAGGCTGGCGGGTGGTTTGAGCTATTTAATCGACTTTGGTATTATAGACGGAGTTGCAATACAAAGCAAATTAATTATTATGTTTTTATTTTATATAACATAATATTTATGATTTTACAACATTTTCACATCAAGTAAAAATTCAACCGATTAATTCTTATTGACTTATTTGTAAAGAATTATGTTTTAGAAGTTGTCAATAAAATGGTATTGACTATGATTTATAAAGAACCTGAAAATGCAGAAATGCCACCCTCCTTTTTGCCTCAGATTCAAATCAGACACCCAGCCTCTCAACAGGATGCCAAAACCGAAACTTTACCATTGGCCTGACAATAGTCATCGAAAATCGCACAGACTTATCATTCAGGAGGTTGTCTGGCGAAAGCTGGTGATGTCGCGCAGGGGGGAATTGCCGAACAGGCGGCTGTATTCGCGACTGAACTGGGAGGGGCTTTCGTAGCCGACCTTGAACGCGGCGGAACCGACATCCAGGGATTCGGCCAGCATGAGGCGTCTGGCTTCGTTGAGGCGCAGCCATTTCTGGTATTGCAGGGGGCTCATGGCGGTGATTGAGCGGAAGTGATGATGAAAGGTTGAGGTGCTCATGTGGACCAGGGAGGCCAGGTCATCGATGCGCAGGGCCTTGTCGTAGTTATCCTTGAGCCAGTCGATAGCCCTGGCGATCTGATAGCCGGGGGTGCCGGCGGAGGTCATCTGTCTTAAACGGGCACCCTGGTCGCCCACCAGCAGCCGGTAAAATATTTCCCGCTTGATAATCGGGGCCAGGATTGGAATGTCTTTGGGTTCGTCCAGCAAGCCCATAAGCCGTTGAAAGGCGTCGAGCAGCGGAAGGGTGATTTTGCCGAGGGCCATGGCGCGGTTGGATTGTGGCGAGCGCGGTTGGGGAAGATTGCCATCCACAATTAACTGGGTGATTTCGCGCAAATCCAGTTTCAATACCAGTCCCAGGCATGGTTTCTGTCTGGAGGCGTCCATTACCTGGAAGGTGGTGGGAGTATCTACTGAGGTCATTAAAAAATGGTGCGGGTCGTAGACATAGGATTCGCCGCCGAGAAACACCCTTTTAGCGCCCTGGGCGATCAGGCAAATGGTGGGTTCATACATGGCGTTGGCGGGCTGGGTGGGTTCATCGCGCCGATAGTTCAACAGATCGGGGATGGCTGTTTCAATGATGTCCGGCGTTTCGGTCCATCGTGCAATGCTTATATTTAGCGGCTCGTGTTCGGTATTCATGGCGTGTTTTATAAGTGTTTATTTTTTAGCAAGTATTGGCTATTTTTTGCCAACATTATCCAATATAATCATATCACGTGGCTCCCGGACTGGCAACCTGATTGCAGGAAGATTCGGACGATCAGGCAAGAAATAGGCAGGATCGATCTATCACCTTCGGTTTTTACAAGGTATAATTCAACATGTCTAATGAGTGTGAAATGAACTTATATGAAAGTGCCGACTAAAGCAGAAAGGATATAAAAATGAAAACGCGTCAATTAGGAAACAGCGGACTGGAAGTTTCGGCGATTGGGCTGGGTTGCATGGGCATGAGCTGGGGATATGGCCCGGCCAAAGACAAGCAAGAGATGATCGCGCTGCTTCGAAACGCGGTGGAACGGGGGATCACCTTTTTTGACACCGCGGAAGTATATGGGCCGTTTACCAATGAAGAACTGGTCGGTGAAGCGCTGGAACCATTTCGGGGTGAGGTGATCATTGCGACCAAGTTTGGGTTTGATTTAAGGCCCCAAGATGCGACAAGCGGAAAGGGCTGGGAACCGGTCCTGGACAGCCGGCCGGAGCATATTAAACAGGTTGCGGAGGAATGTCTGAAGCGTTTGAGGGTCGAAAGACTCGATCTGTTTTATCAGCATCGTGTGGATCCAAATGTGCCGATCGAGGAGGTGGCCGGCGCGGTGAAGGAATTGATAGCGCAGGGGAAAGTGAAACACTTTGGGCTTTCGGAAGCGTCGGCCCAGACGATCCGGCGGGCTCACGCGGTGCAGCCGGTGAGTGTGCTGCAAACGGAATATTCGCTATGGACAAGAACGCCGGAAGAAGCAATTATTCCGACGCTGGAAGAACTGGGGATTGGATTTGTCCCCTATAGTCCATTGGGGAGGGGATTTCTTACGGGTAAGATTGACGCGGATACGACTTTTGATCAGAGCGATTTCCGCAATATTGTTCCACGCTTTACCCCGGAGGCCCGGAAGGCGAATCAGGCACTGGTCGATCTGCTGGGCCGCATTGCGAAAAACAAACAAGCAGCGCCGGCCCAGGTGGCGCTGGCCTGGCTGCTGGCCCGGAAGCCGTGGATTGTGCCGATTCCGGGGACGACGAAACTGCATCGACTGGAAGAAAATATCGGAGCGGCATCGGTTGACTTAACGCCGGATGACCTTCGGGAAATCGATGAAGCGGCGGCCCAGATCACTGTGGTGGGCGCCCGCTATCCGGAGAAACTGGAACAAATGACGGGCCGGTAAGGCTGATATCAAAAGCGCCTATCGATGATATACCCAATGGGTATGAAAATTCCCGATCGCTCGCAAGATAAGTATTAACTCGTATAGAACTTATATCACGGCCCAGCGGGCATTTTCAATTGTAAGCAGTATAGAATTGGGAAGACAGGCGTTGCTTGTGATCTTTTACTTTTCATGGAGACGGTGTTATCATGGGCGATGACGGGTTATCCACCGGCAAGCTGCGCTTGTCCGGTGGCACCCGAGACAGATAACCGAGGCTACCCAGTCGGCAGAGATGCTTGAGGGAGGGCAGAACTGGGCGCCGATGGCTCTATCTTGCTGATCCGGGATCAGAAACGAATGCTGTGCGTTCAGGTGGGGCCATAAATCAGTTATCTTTCACCCAGTTTCATGGGTGCTTGAATGATACGGCCAATGGAAGAGTGTTAGAACTCCCTTAAGACCTGATTTCAGAAAGTAGCTCGGTGTTGCGGCAGGACTCTGTTCTATAGATGACCGTTCTGGTCCGGTATTCCCTGATATCCTGCGGTTAATTTACTGCTTGCATCGTAACCTGCTATTTGATATGATGTTATATGGCGAGCAGGCTATCATTCTATGCGTGCTGTCCGAGATGTAATCCTGTTATCAGGATAGAATGATATCCCATGGAGACCTTCCCGGCAAAGCATAACCGCAGAGCCGGCGGCCGATAACTGGCTTAATTGTACCCAATGGGCATGAAAATTCCTGATCGCTCGCAAGTAACTATTTACACGTGTAGAACTTATATCACGGCCCAGCGGGCATTATCATTTGCATGCCGTATATACACAGGCACCGGAGTAAATTTTAAAAATGTCTTCCAGTAACCCTTCAACGATCAAAACCGGAATCTTTCGTCTGGATACCATCGTACTGATTCCGTTACTGGCGCTTTATCTGGCGGTGGTTCTTGGATTTGACTCGTATATCCGTCCCAATATCCCGATGGACTGGGATGCGATGTTCGGCGACCAGGATCGATACCTGGAACTGGCCGATAATCTGACGCACGGCTGTTATGCCACAGCCCATACCAGTTACCTCTGGTCCGGTCCGGGATATCCTTTATTGCTGGCGGCTTTAAAGATTCTGCATCTGCCCTTAAGAACGGCGATCATTCTCAATCCCTTTTTGTTATATGGCGCCATGTTTTACAGTTTAAGAATCCTGTCCGGCCTGATCCCCCGCCCATTAGCTATCAAAGTAACCTATCTGATGGGGATCTACCCCCCCTTTTTCATCAGCCTCCCATTTTTTATGACCGAGCCCTTAACCCTGGTACTGTTGTGCGGGGCATTGTATTACACCAGTCAGGCCTGGCAGGGAGACCGGCAAAAATGGTGGATTGGCGGTATCTTGTGGGGATACCTGGCATTGACCAAAATCACGTTCGGTTATGTGATTCTGGCGTTGCTGCTGGGATATGGCCTGTTGTCGGCGCGTTCCAAGCCGGCCTGCAAAACCGCGATGATCTTCGCAATCAGCCTGCTGGTTTGTCTGCCCTACCTGATCTACACCTGGAATCTCACCGGCAAAATATTCTATTGGGGCAATGCCGGCGGACAAGCGCTTTATTGGATGTCCAATCCCTATTCGGATGAATACGGCGACTGGAGAGGCGATGCCATGAATCGTCCAGAATACCATCGGCATCACGCTTTTATCTCGAGCGTCCGGTCTCTAAACTTTGTTCAACAGGACGCGGCGTATAAGCGGCAGGCCTGGAAGAACATCACCAGCCATCCCTCCAAGTTTGTTTTCAACTGGGTTTGCAACCAGGGCCGATTCTGGTTCAATTACCCATTCAGTTACAAGCAGCAAAATCCGTTAGCCCTGCTGTATATTTTTCCCAACGCCCTGCTCTTCGGCGGTTTACTGGCCGCCATCCTGCGGCTGATCAAGCCAGGCGCGGCCCATCCCCCCATGGTGCTCCTGTGCGGTCTGACCTTTTTTTTCAGCTGGGGCCTGCATTCGATCGCGGGCTGTGAAGCCCGATACCTGATCCCCTCGGCGCCTCCGATCATCATCCTGATGGCCTGCGCCTTTGGCCGGGGACACAATGCCACCGGTACTGGCGTTACGAAAGTCGTGGAGATCCCAACGCCATGAAACTCAAACTGATGAAATGGATCGACCAATGGGTGGGCATGCCCGTCTGTTTCATACTGGGCCTGTTCTGTTCCATTTTCCGGCGTTTCCGCCCCCGGGCAACGATCAAGCCAGACCAGATCAAACAGATTGCCATTTTTAAATTTTTCGGTATCGGCAGCATCGTTCAGGCAAGCCCGTTGCTGCGAGGTTTGCGCCAACGTTATCCCAACGCCACACTTCATTTTGTCACTTTCGCCGGCAACGAGGGAGCGCTCAACCTGCTTGGATTGGTCGATCAGATCCATATTCTGCGGACCCGCTCGCTGTTTCTGTTTGGATACGACATGCTGGCATTGCTGTTTACTCTCTGGCGTCGCCATATCCAGGTCACTATCGACCTGGAATTTTTCAGTAAATTTTCAACCCTGTTGACTTTTATGACCGGCGCCACCATTCGCATCGGATTCCACCTGAACGATTTCTGGCGCTCCAGCCTGGTCAAGCATCCGATCTATTTTAATTATTTCCGACATATCGGGGAAATCTACGCCGATGTCGGTCGTCATCTGGATTTCCAGATCACCGATTTTCAGTTGCCGGCAATCCCGTTGGATAATAGCCTCCGTTCGTCGGTTCAGGATAGTCTGGCGGCCCTGGGTTGGAATCGGGAACGCCGGCTGGTCGGGGTGAATATCAATGCCAACGATTTTTGTCTGGAACGGCGCTGGCCCCAGGAAAACTGGAGGGCATTACTCGAAACCGTGTCAGCGGATAATCCCGATATTCTTTTTATTCTGACCGGATCCAGAAACGAATCGGCTTATGTCAGTGAATTTCACCAATCGCTTTCGGAATCCTGCCGCAACCGGATTGTTATGGGCGCCGGGAAATGGACGCTGGAGGAATTCATGGCCCTGCTGGCCATGTTCGATCTGTTCCTGACGAACGATTCGGGCCCCATGCACCTGGCGGCATTGACCCAGACCCGGACCGTCTCGTTGTGGGGTCCGGGCCGTCCATCGTTTTATGAACCGCCGGGCGGCAAGAATCTCAGTTTGTACTTCCCGTTACATTGCAGTCCATGCCTCTATATGTTCACCTCGCTATCAGGAATGTGGTGTCATCATGAAGGAACCTGTATGAAGGCGATTCAGGTAAACGATGTCCTGGAGGCTGCATACAAAATGCTTCCCGTTGAACGACTCTCCAAGGAAACCCTCCCATCATCATGAATCAAATGTCATCTATCGAAACGCCATGCCCCCCACCGAACGCATGCCCAATCTGTCACGCACCGCAAGCCGGACCAGTCCGTCAGGTCATTCGAGCCGGCCAGGTCTCCGTATGCCCCCGGTGCGGTGGCTGGTATCGAATCCCACGCCCGACCTTTGAGGAGTTGCAGGCCATCTACGATCAAAGCTATTACGACTCATGGGGAATGGCTACCGATCAAACTATCGCCACCGACACGAAACGCGCCATCTTCCGGCCCCTGTTACATCAAATCGCGGCCCTGATCCAAGGCAAACAACCCGCTGAGATCGCTCTGCTGGATGTCGGAGGCGCCACCGGAACATTGGGATTGGAGGCACAAGCGCTGGGATGGCATGTGTCCGCAACGGAAATCAATCCTTATTCGGCGGACATACTTCGCGGACATTTCGGAACGGAACGGGTATTCGAAGGCGAATTGCCGGATTGCACTTTTCCGGCATCCTGTTTTGATGTAATTACCATGACCGATGTGATCGAACATGTCCTGGATATCGACGCTTATCTGACCAGCGCCAGAAAATTACTATATCCCGATGGGATACTGGTCCTGACTACACCCCGGATCGATTCGCCGACCCGGATACTCATGAGAAAAAACTGGCTTCATTTCAAGGCCGAACATATCCAGTATTTCTCGGCCAGAGCGATGCGCCTGGCGTTAAACCGGGCGGGATTTAAGCGAATTGCCATTAAGCCTAATATCAAACGGCTGTCGATGTCCTATCTCGCCGAGCAGCTCCAGATCTACCCTCATGGTTTGCTGACACCGGTCATAACCAAACTGCGCAAAATTTTGCCTGACACCTGGAGCAAGCATCCCCTGCCCTACCTGTGCGGCGAAATGCTGGTTATTGCACAAAACGAATCTTGAAAATCCGAAGGTGATCTTGGCGCGAGAAAACCAGTCAGTCTTATCATAATGACAATATTTACTGCACTGTTATCTCAAACTTCTCCCGACTTTCAACCAGAACATTACCCACTTTGAAGGGTTTGATCGCAATGGCGGCGAACAGGCCGAATGGTTCGTCATTGGTATAATTGATCTGGCCAAACTTAACACTGCCGATGGCGCCGGTTGGGGCGAACCAGGGTGCGGTTAACGCGCTGTCTGCGGTCAGACTTACCTCCGGTAACGCGCCGGCCAGCAGATAGCTGGAGGTGAAGGCGCCCGATACCGCTACCGAGCCGATATCGCCGCCGGAACCAGTATCATCACTGCTGAAAACCAGATCGCTGCCCAGATCCAGTCCGGCCATGAGCCAGCTGTCGGTCATATCCCCTTTCAGAGACACCTTGCCGATATTGCCGCCGGCACTCAGGATGGCTGACATCGAACCGGCCGACACACCGGAAATCATGTTTTCCGCACGGATTACACCGGATAAATCCCCCTTGGTTCCCAGTGAGCCAAACGAACCGGCAATGGAGGCCTGCAGATCAACGTCGCCGGCGGCTTTGATGGATTTGATATCGCCGCCGGTGGTGACCAGTGTCAGATCGAGGATATCCCCTTTGCCGGCAATCGAGCCCACCGAGCGGGCAGTCAGGGTCGCGCCTTCAATGGTCAGCGCCGAGACTTTCCCCACCGCGCCAGTGGCGGTCAGAGAGGCTTTCAAGGCGCCGGATTTAACTGCCACGGCTTTGATCTCGCCGGCGGCCGTCAAACTGCCCAGCAGATCGCCGCTGCTGCCGACGGATCCGACATCACCACTGTCTGTGGTGATATCCACCTCCACCGGGCCGGATTTGATGGCAAACTTGCCGAGGCTGTCACAATCAACCCGGCCGGAGGCATAGGTATTGGCGGAGAAGGATTTAATGCTATCGGCGATATCGAAGGTGACATTGTCGCCGATATTCCCCGCCTTCAAACTGAAACCGCTGCCGGCCTGGCCGGTTTCAATGGTAATATTGTCGCCCAGATCCCCCCAACTCAGCGTGGACAGGCTGCCGCTGGTTTGCAGGTTACCGGCCAGCACGACTCCCTTGCCGGACAGGGACTTGATTTCGCCCCCGGTAATGGCGCCGATAGTGGCCTCATTGTCACTGCCGCCTTTGGCGCCGATGGACAAGGCGGCTATCCCGGTACCATCCAGAACGATGGACTGTAAAAACAGGTTGGTTCCGGTTACCACCACATTTTTTGTTCCAGTGGCGGTAATATCATCACCGGTAAACCGTAATGTGCCACCATCTCCCTTGAGACTGACAGTGACCAGGGTATTATCGGCATCGGTATAACTGATCCTGCCGGCCGCCCCGGTCCCGATCAAGATATCGGTTAATGCCTGGGACGCTTCGATTTCGATTGGTTCATCATAATAGCTGGCCGTGGGGATGTTGTTTCCATCGCTGATCAAGCCATAGACATAATAGGCGCCGGCGGCGACGGAGGAGGTGTCCCAGTCGAACTGCCCGGTATTGTCCGCCTGGCCCATCAATATTCCATCCGCGCCACTGTTATCATCATCGTAATAAAAGGTGATCTGGCAGTCGGTCAGATCGGAGTCGCCGGAATAGGCAATGGCGCCGGACTGACTATACGGATTGATACTGATTTCATCGATAGTCAATTGCGGCAGGGTGGTGTCCTGATAGCCATCGAAGGTCAAGCCTTCCAGGGGTTCATCCGATGCCACTTGCAGGGTCCAGGTTCCGGGGGTGGGCGATTCAATGAATAACGTGGTGGTGGTGTCATCGGACAATTCCGGAACGACTGCGATAAAATCACTGTTGGTAATCGCGGCCAGATCATAGACCACGCCATTCGGATCGGTCAGAGAAATCTCACCCGCCGCGGCGTTGTCCCACTGCGCGTTGATCATCAGCCATTCCTGTCCTTCTGTGGCATAGAACATCTCGGAGTTGGTATAAGCCGCATCGGCCAATGGTTCGGCCAGCATCAGTCTGAGAATGCCATCGGATGGAGGCGCCGCACTAAGGCCGGCCTGTAGCCGGGCAGCCGTTTTGCCACCCAGAAAGGACCAGGTGCCATCTAAATTGACTCTGATCCCGGTGGTAAATTTACGTTCTTTACCAAAAATCGACAAAACAGTTTCCCCCCAACCGGCCACATAATCGTTACTGTATGAGCCTGCTTCGTCATTCACATAAACGATCATGACGTTGGCGTTGGCAATCTGACGGCCACCCCAGACGGGCACGACACTGGGCACGGTTACCACACCCTGACCGACCACATTGACATTCATGGCCTTATCCGCTTTCATGGAACCGGTGATGGTAACCAGGTTGCTAAGCGCCGTCAGAGTGCATTTGGCATCCAGCGTTCCCTTGTCCCAGTCCAGAGTCGATACGGCCGCCCCCTCTGCCAGTCCACCAATCATTTTCAGTGTGCCGCTGCCGGTGAGTGTTGACATGGTGAATCCACCTTCGACGCCAAACTCGGCCAGGCGGCCGGTTAAATCGCCGCCGGCCCATTCGGGCAGGGCAATCCCCAGTTCGGGACCGGCAGTGAAAGCCAATCCGCCGCCAAAGTAAATATTGATCGGATCGGGATCGGCCAGATTGTTGACCGTACCGTTGATCTCCTGCAGAAACGCGCCGGTTGTGCCAATGGGTAGATTTAAATCCCCTACTCCCAGCCGGATATAATTAAACTGATCGTTGACAAAACCCAGGCCGCAGACAATTTCCATACCGGGCGGCACAACGGCTTTGCCATTACCCGCGACAACCATGGTTCCACCGGTGCCTTCGCGCAGTTCGAGGGTGGCTTCTTTGATCTCCCAGAGGTCCGGGACAATGACGATTTCCTCTATCGACAATTTGCCATACCATTTTATTTCACCGTTGGCGTTTACTTCGATATAGCCATCCGTACCGGCGAATAGATCCTGGGTGAGATCCGCAGTCGCGCCGAAGACACTTGGCAACGTGACTTTGCCGCGAAAGCGCAAGGCATCCGGCTTGGCCGGAGTGGCGCCAGACGCCGGGGTGGCCGCGACATATTCCACTGACAGGCTTTCCGCCTTCATTTCCATGTATTCCGTGTTGATGTCGACATTGGGCAAGGTCAAGGTGCCGCCGGTTAAACCAATACCAGTGGCGGAAAAAGTAATCCAGTGATTGCCACTGACCGCCAATTGGACGGCTCCCAGATTGGAGGATAAATTGATGGCGCCCTGCGCCCGCAGCTGGCCGGCGGTTGCCAGCGAGAACGCGGTGAACTGATAATCCTGGCCGGCCAGAAGAAACTCACTGTCATCCAGAACATGGTTATCCTGCAACAGATAGGTCTGCGCCTGGCCCCGCTTGATCTCGAAACTGCCCTGGAAGAGATTGATCGAGTTACCGGTTAATGTCGTCCAGACGGTCCCTTCGCCATAGACGGCATCTTCATCGACACTCAGCGAGCCCCCAACCAACGTTATGGCCGGGGTGAAAGCTGATCCCTCGGATGGAATTAATCCGATACTGATTTCGCCTTCATAGATGAATTCCTGTTCACTATCGTCCCATTCGAATTCACTGGTATTGATACTGAATTGTAACGGGGCGATATCGGGGATCACTCTGAAGGTCTGGGAAGCCGCGATGTTGCCCTGGCCTTCCGAACCGGAAAAGCCACTGGCCCCATATTCCATCACCACCGGGCCACTGCCAAAATCGCCATCCAGGGTATAACGATAGATGTTGTTTTCGGAATCGATGAGCCTGGGTTTGCCTTTAATCGAAACATTTTCGGCGCCGGGCCCACTGAGGACAAATTCATCGCCGTTTACAGTTTTGGAGTCGGTATCCTCAAAGCGAATATCCAGATAGCCGGCTTCGTTTATTTCGTTCAGATAGGCATAATCATCGTAGATGAAATCGGTATCCAACGATGCCACCGGCAAAGTTGGACCGGAACTCAATGTAATACGGTGAACCATTAGCGCCGTCTGCCGGGCTGCTGAATTGTAACTGGTATCGGCATAAACCACACCCTCTTCATCCGCATCCACACCCGCAAATCCTGGGGCACCCAGCCAGTTTCCATCGATCAGGCCCAGTCTGGTGTTCCAGAGGATCTGACCATCAGAAGACAGGGCGCCTAAAAAACTGGCACTGGTCTGGTCAAGGGACAGCGCATTCACCAGAGGGAAATCGGACCAACTCTCACTATACCCATTAAAATAGACATTCCCCTGTTCGTCGGTCGCAATAGCATAGCATCGATCCCGGCTTGAGCCACCCATATCAACCGTCCATAGTAACTCGCCCATACTGTCAAACTTCGCGATAAAACCATCTTCGTCGGGATATTCATTTTTGTAACCGGTTACCAGCAGGTTGCCCTGATTATCCAGAGTTACCTCCTGGACAAATCCCGGCATGGTTGCTGTCGATGTATGGCTGTCGGTCTCCAGCAGCATTACATCAAAAGAGTATGGGGAGCTCGATTGGGACACCGCTAGCACCTGGTTTGGTGACATAACTTTGGCAAAACGGATATTGGGATTGGCCAGGTCCTGATATTCGTAATTAAAATGGCCGATCTCCTCTATCGTACCGGTACTGTTAAAACTCGCCACGCCATAATAGTTTTCCGTTTCGGTCTGGATATAGGAAAAGATATCCAACCAGCCGTCGGGATCGAACTGAATTTGATTGGCAATAGTGGAATAGGACCAGTTGCCCACTTCGGGGCCTTCATAACCGCCCAGAGATGAAGCCCACACTAACGTCCCCTGACTGTTGAGTTGTGCGACAAACCGCCCCCCCACGGGTTGACCGGTATCAAAGGGGAAGTCCTCATAGGAGGTGGTATCGCCCGCCACCCAAATAGCGCCCTGTGTATCGATATTGATAAAATCGATCTCATCGGTATCACTTCCACCCAGGAAGGTGATCCAATCACCCTGACCATCTGCGGTGATTCTGGCGACAAAGCCATCCCGGCTGCCGCTGTGGTTACGGATTACCTGATTGAAATCGCCCTGACTAACCGTTCCTGAGGTGTTGGTGGCTGAACCGGCTACAAAAATTTCACCTTCCGCCCCCAACGCCACATCATTTACGGCATAGGTGGTACCCAGACCTACATTTACATACTCAAACAGATCCAATGCCGGAATGGCGCCATCCAGTAACAACCGCGGTTCCAAAGGCTCTAATACCAAGCAGGAATTGATTGGTATTTTAACTTTATCTGAGAGACCTGAACCGATATTCGATCGTAAACTACTGATTTTTGCCATCTGAATCCCCTCTTATTATTTCGGGCTTATAATAATCTTCATGGCACACGCCGGCTACCGACCGATATCGGAAAATCAGTACGATACGCACACTCTTATTATAGGCAATCAGAGCCTGTTAAGCAATTTTCTTCTACCCGAGAGGCCATATTCTTTTCGCTCATGGAGTGTGGGCGCGTCCGATAAGGTATAACAGGGTTATGCCTGCTCAATTTCTCCAATAAACAGATAATTTTAATTTTAGCTTAAGGGTGGTTTTTGAACTTTCGATTATCCGCTTTGCAGATGATCTGGGTGACGTTTCTGCCTGACAGCAACGCGGTGGGCAGGCCGCCACCCGGTTCGACCCACTGGCCGGCCAGGTAAAAATTGCTGAGACCGGGCAGGGTTTTGCTCATTTTTTTGAAACCCAGTTCCGGCGACAGGATCCAGCCTTCCAGGCTGCCTTTCCAGTTATTGGTGTATCGGATAACGGTCGCGGGGGTAGAGACATCGATCTGTTCGACGCAGGGTTGGATGTTTCCGAATCGATTATCTAAAGCGGCGATGACCTCGTTTGCGATCCGCTCTTTTTCGGCCCGGTATTTTTCTTTGTCATCGCGTCTTAAGGTTTCCCAATAGGTATCGTTGTAAGTGGGCAGGATGACGGTCAGGACGGTTTTTCCGGTTGGGGCCATGTGTGGATCGAAATTGAAGATCCGGACACCTAAATAATCGCTGGTCTGGGAGCTATCCACCTGGATGGGGTTGTCCAGCGGGAATATGGTGGTTGAGGGCAAACCTTCACAGGTTCGGGCCACGCCTAAGGAGATTTGGAGATAGGAGGGGAATACTTTTAAATTCTGATAATAGTGGTTGATCACATCGTTGACATATTTTCCTTCCAGCATGTCATAGATGGTGGCATGGCCATCCGCGGCGGAGATGATGATATCGGCGGAATGGGTGGATCCATCGGTTAATTGGATTCCTTTGGCGACATGGTTTTCAACTGTGATTTTGCTGACCCGGGCCTGGTAGTTGATTCTGCCGCCCAGTTTCAGGTAGGTTTCTTCAATCTTGCGGGCGAACTCCAACGAGCCGCCGAGTGGGTAACCGGCATTTTTTTTGTGCCGCCAAGCCTGGGTGAAGACCAGAAACAGGGCCGCCATATCCGGCAGGAACATATATTGAAATGTTTTTCTGAGGAGCAGGCTGGAACATTGATCGGCCAGATCCTGAGCGGTCATACCCATCCAATAGTTCATATCCTTGAGATAAGGGATACACTTGAGCAGAAATGAGAGTTTGTCGAGCCCGGAGTAGGTTTCGTGCGCCTTATCGATACTCAGGCGGAATTTACTGAATTTTCTGACGGCATTGGTGAATTGGCGAATGATGCCGGCATCAGTGGGCGCTTTGGCCATCATTTCCTCTTCCAACCGGTCAATGTCGCTAAATACCCTGATGCATTGGCCCTGGGCATCCTCCACCCTCAGCGCCTCTTCGGGTTCGATGAATGTGAGGTCTGACATATCAATTAATTCATTCCAGAGGGCATAAAAGGGATCGGAGGGATTGGAACCCACCAGCCAGTGAATGCAGCCATCGAAGGTATATCCCCCCCGCTGCCAGGCCGTGCAGAGTCCGCCAGGTAAGTTGTGCAGCTCGAATATTTCGGTCTGATACCCGTTCATCTGGAGATAACAGCCGGCCGAGAGGCCTGTAATACCGGCTCCTATGATAATCACTTTTTTCTTCATTGAGACATCCTTGTTTTGTTACGCAATCTATTAGAAAAATAACATAACCAAAATTTTCATTGCTCAAATTGAGATTATCTGATAAATTTCAGGCATGTTCAAAGTTAAAGTCGCAGGAAATGTCGTTTTTTGTTTAACGGGTAGGAATATACCCGGCCGCTCGCACGCTATTCATTTCATTCCAAGTACTTATATTAAATCGAGCGGACTTTTAATATCTTTCTTGGCTTAGCACCTAAGGGGCATGGTCAGTACGTTGTCTCAAAAAAGAAACGTGTCTATTTTGAGCAAATGATTGCCGCCATGAGACCAAGGTTTTGCTCAACCATAAAAACATGGAATTAAAATGTGATACTCATTTCATTTGATAACGGATTTATAGCGGGTTGCTATATGTTGATGCTGATGTTAAAAATGATTCAAGTTAATTTTTCTTCAGTCACCTTTTTCTACAATTAACTAACCGGCTAAAATAAGCTTATACGCTTTTAAAATTTCTTCACTCATTTTTCAAAGGAGACTACCATGTTGAAAAAGATGTATTTTACGATGTTGGGCGTGCTGATGATTACCTCGATCAGCCTGGCGGGAGCCGGGATAGTGGCCCATGATAAGAATAATGATCTCATGACCCGCTGGGATGCCTATGGCAATATCGTCTGGCAAAGCGGTGATGTAACTCACGATGCCTATCAGATGGAGACCGGTCCCGATGGCTATCTCTATCTAGGGATGTGGGTGGATGACCGGGTGGCCAGAATCGATCCGGTCACGGGCGCGCGAGTATCCGAAATTGCCCAGCAACAGGTACCCGCAACGGATCGACTCTGGGATCTTACTTTTGGCAATGATATTGATGGCGATGGTATCGATGACCTGTGGGTGGCGGCCGGGCATAATGGCGCAGGAGACGGTTACATCCTGGCTTATGGCAGCGCTTCGGATTATGCCGGCAGTTCAGAGCAGGTCTGGGTCATTGCGGATGTCAATCGCCGTACGGTTGCCCTTGAATTCGGCCCGGATGTATCAGGCGATGGCGTTGACGATTTGTGGGTGGTTGATGGGGATGGCAATGACAGCGGCAACTTTCTGCTGGTTCTCAATGGCGTTACCCTGGAAACGATCACCAGCTGGTCCTTAGGCAGTTTGCGCGGCCCCAAAGATGTTGAGATTGTGGACGGCCGTGTATATGTCCCCAGCGCCAACGGTCATGAAATCTTCTCTTTCGCACTGGACGGAACCGATATGATAAAAGTGGTGGACGGTTCGAACAGTCCGGAATATTATGTCCGGCAGATTCAGCCGACCTTTGACGGCAAATGGCTGACGGCCAACCGTTTTTCGGGTGAATGGGGCGGCCAGCAGGGCGGCGTCACGATTTTTGACGGCGATTGGACCAATGGCATGGAGTATTATTCCGCGGCCGGAACAGATTTTACCGCAATCGCTTCGTTCCCGGGCGGGGCTTATCTTCCTACGCCGGTCAATGGCGCCAAAGTTTCCGACCAGACCAGCAGCGTCAGTTGGGTCAATCCGGATCCCAATGTGGCCGGCGGCGTGGTCACCTGCGATGTTTACCTAAGCAATAATTATCCTGATTATGGGAAAGACAAGAATGACCCCAATTTTCTGAATTACGCGGTCAAGGTTGTCTCTAACATGTCTGTCAATACGCTTGACCTGACGGGGACCAGTCTGTGGCCGCTGCAGTATGGCGACACGGTTTACTGGCGGGTTGATACGCGCGACTCCTCCGCGGTCAGCGCCGGCACGACAGTTGGTACGGTCTGGCGTTTCACCGTGGATAACTCGGCGCCGCAGGTGAATGCCGGCGATCCGATTTTTGCGTGGTTGACCGACGGCACGGTTGCTGTAACGATGGCCCCGACCATTACCGATGATGGCAAGCCCAGTCCGCCGGCCGCTTATACGGTGCTATGGGAAGAAGTGACTGAAGACGCCGATGTCGTGATTAACAATCCAACCCTGGCAACGACCACGGTAACAATTACCCGGGCCGGTACTTTTGAACTGCGGCTGACGGTGGACGATTCGGAATTGACCGCTGTCGATACCGTGGTGATTAATGTATACGAAGACGCCTGCGCGGCCGCCAAGGGTGTGCCGGGCTACGCGCCTCTGACCGGTGACCTGAACGATGACTGCGAAGTAGATCTGATCGACCTGGGCCTGCTGGCTGCTGACTGGCTCAAATCGACCGCGCTGACAACTCCGTAATGGTAATCTGACCGGGTTAAGTGTTTGATTATGATTTCAACATCTTCCGGAGAATCATTCGCTCCGGAAGATGTTTTCCGGTTTCCGTTCAATCAGCAAAGGCACATCGGCAGCATCCGCGGGTGGTTTTCTGGTAAAGCTGCCCGGTTGCCGGTTCAGGAGAGATGATATTCATGCGATTATTCTTTCAGTCATTGTGGTTTGTATCGATACTGGCCGGCGTACGTCTCTCTGCCGATACGCTCGATCAGTTGAGTCTGGGTGACACCGGGTCGGAAACCGGTCATCAGGTATTTCCATATAACGCCTCCGTTTCACCGGGCGGGAAGGGTCAACTCTGCCGCCGGATCGGCAGTAATGGTTTCATCAGCTTTACTCTGGCCTGTCACCCTAGTGAACCTACTTATCTGACTGTGAAACTCTGGGGTTCTGACCGCGTTAGCGGCACACAATATTTATATTGGTATGATCCCGATACCCGTATCGGCGCGTATCAAACCGCCTGGCCGGAACTGACTATCTGGAATGACCAGGCGCCTTTTCCCGGCCGGTTTGTTTACTGTACCTACCTGCTGCCTGATCGGCTGACTGAAGGTCGTAATCAGGTGACATTGAAGCTGGCCGACGCTGAGTTGGGTATCTACCGGGTCTATACCCACCTGGAGCCTTTTTTTAATCCTGAAGGTGAAATTCAGGGAAAAGATCCCGGTCCGGGCCCAATCCGGCCGGCGGGAGCCCGATCCCAATATGATCAACTGGTCTATCAGGCCAATCTGGGAATCGCTGAATTTTTGACCTGGCAAAAATATGGACCGGTCTGGAATGCCCAGGTAGCAGCCGGGACTGCCCCGTCGGCAATAACCGGTGCGGTTACTTTTGACGGACGGGGCGGTAACAGCAGCTGGACTAAGCAGCAATGGAAAGAGGATATCTACCAGCGGTTTACCGACAGCAATCTGGTTTCACTTCAGGCCCTGGAGGCCTATGGCATTGCCTATGTCAGTCCATGGTCAGATTATTATCATAATCCGGAGATGGTGGACCGGATCGTCAAAGGTCTGGACTTCTTTCGCGTAGCCCAGGGAGCCAATGGCGGTTTTGGTAATCCGTGGGGGCTGCTCTGGATCGGCGGCCCGGATCGGGTAAACGGCGCACACCCACTGGAAGGCTTTGGCCTGCACGCCCTGGCGGATGCATACCTGATGGTTCATGATCAGATTGATGAAGCCGTTTTGAATACGTTGATCGATGAGGATGATAATCCGGATACCTCAAAAGTAACTCGCAGGACAGCCTGGGTCAACCTGTTCAAAGGGATGGTCAGTCACATGCAGACCGATCGCGGCCACGCCCCCAATCAGGACCGAGCCCAGGTCCATACCATGACGCGGGCCAATCAGTGCCTTAAGCTTCTCTCGCCGGAGGAGGCCTGGCCCGACAGTCTGGTTCGTCAATGGATTTATCAGGCAATGGGCGCAGGGGCTAATCCGGTGTATGGCGGTTACTGGGAATCGCAAAAGGGATTGGCCCTTGAGGTGCATGGCACGATTAATGGCGGCTATTGCGGCAACTACGGCCCGGCCGCGCTGAGATTTATTCATAGCTATGGTGAAATGACCGGCGGTCATGATGCGATTGTCAATGGCCGGTTTGTGAAAGAGATTGAGGCGTTTGCCAATTTTGTTTATCCGGATAATGACCGTGACGGTTATCGAGGTTGGGTCAATGAATCGGTGATCAGCTGGCGGCCGAACAAGTATCCTGCGGCGGCGTTTCCGGGTCCGGCCGGCTTTAACGGTCTGGCCTGGGCGGCTTTGCATTTGGATCATCCGACCGCTATACGGATTCTACAGGAATATATTGCCAATCGGCGGGTTTATCAGATCGACTGTTCCGCCTCCGCAGTCGCCGCCCATTACGCGGACAATACCCTGCAAACTATTAAAATGGTGGATGTGTTCAAGGCGGTCGAGGCGCTGCCGGCGGCTTCGGCTCGATTGCCGATGGAATGCGAGCCAATCTTTGCCTGGGCCGATGAACAAGCCGGCGCGGTGGCGGTTCGGCATAACGGCGCGCGCTGGTATATGACCCTGAACTGGCGTCATGATTATTGCAGCAATTGCAGCCGCTCGCAGGCCAATGCCATCCCCAGTCATATCGCGCGCATTCATTATACCACCGATACCATGGACCGGATCGCCAATGTGGCTATGCAAACTCCCTATGGCATGTTTAAACTTTATACCTGCCGCTATGGCGATTATCTGGTCGCGATGAATCTATCCGAGACCGAGACCTATTCTCTGGACATCTCCAGCCTGACAGATGGTCCGGCTGTTGATCTGATTGAATCCAGACCGGTCAGCGGACCCATGGTTGAGATTTCGCCCCGTACGACCCTGGTACTCTATCCCGGACGATGTCTGGAGTTTCTGGCGGCCGATATCAATCAAGACTGTTCGGTGGATATGGCCGATCTGAGCCTGCTTACGCGGAACTGGCTGGATAATTAAAATAACTGGATTCAATTTCCCCTCTAATCCTACCAATAAGAAGGCGGTCTGACCTGGCATTTTTCTGCCCAGCTGTTATATTTTGCTTCCAGTTCGGCCACAATTGCCGGGTAGGTCGCCGCCAGGTTTTGGGTTTCGGAACGATCCGCTTCGATATCATACCGTTCCCAGGGCTGGTTCGCAAATGCGACGATATTCCATTTACCTTTGCGGCAACAGCGATTGCCTTCACGTTCAATACAGATGCAGTCATGCCCATCACGAGTGCCGGTGTAAAAGACCGGCACCAAAGTGATTAACTAATATCTAAGAAAATTCGAATGATTAACTGATAATTATTTTGTGTTTTATCAATATAAAACCTACAGGGATCGTTCGAGGACGAAAGAGGTTGGAACCATTTTATAAATTAAATTATCTTGACATAATGATCTCAAAGTGATAAATAAAATAGTGCGTTATAAAATGTACGTTACAAATTAAGATCTGGTCGTCAGTGAAGATCAATGGAGAGGAATATGAATAAATTTAATTGTTATTATCTGGTCGTCATATTTACTTTATCCACTGTATCCCTTTGGGCTGACTGGCAGAAAGTGCCGGCTTCGGATGTTGATAAGGAGTTTATCTCTGGAAATCCGGGATTGGCCAACGGGGTGCCAGGTACCGACAACTCGTGCTGGCTGGCAACGGCATCGAATTTGTTGGCGGGCGCCGGCTATGGCAATGGCGCCACGATTCAAGAACGTGCGGAGGATATTTATCTGGATTTTCTGACGTGGCGGCTCAGTCTGGATCCAGCTGATACCCACGGCACTCTTGACGGGGGATGGATCGATACGGCTGTTACCTGGTGGCTTGGTTCTGCCAATAATGTCTGGCCGTCGAATCCTTATACCGTAGTAACAGTTTATGGCAATAAATCAAAAGTGCCATGGGCCAACGCAAACGGGGCCGAGTTTATTGGCAATCAATTGCGGGATTATCGACAGGTTGGTCTGAGTATCAGTATTCCACGGACTTCAGCCAATGGCAATCCCACGGGAGGCCATGCTATTACTGCATGGGGAGATGATGGTACGGTTGCTGTCTTGACCACCAATCCGGGTGAAGTGATTGTTGCGGATTCTGATCGGGACAATGGAGGCGATTTTCAGACTTATACTTACGACAGCTACACCAATCCCAATCCCGGCGGTTTTGATGAGGGAAACGGCTGGTATTTTAATTTCGCAGCCAACCACTGGTTTATCAAACATATTGCCACCCTGTCGCCCACGGATAGTCCCATCGATCCACACGATGGTCCGACCCAGTTGGTGATCGGTTCCTATAAGGTTCATCAGGATGACCTGGAATCGGCCACCGATTTGCATTATACGGCGTGGACCGATTACAATATCCTCGGTTATAAGACGGATATCGACTGGCCGACCGGCAATGATCCAGTTATCACAGAAAGCAACACCCATGTCCCCAGCCTGACCCGGTCAGATATCCATGTCGACTGGGATCTGACGGATCATCCGGTCGATTATGGCAAGGATGTGACGATTACCACTGAGTTTGTTTTGCAGAATTGGAACGGCATCCATTATGATGATGTGAATTTTACCTATCCGGATGGTGAGAATACCAAGTATCTCCAGCCCCCCTATGAATCGGGATTAGGCACTGATATTCGCGTTGACAATTATGACCAGACCGATCGTCTGCTGGCCGATGATTTTCGCTGTATCCAGACCGGACCGATTACTAAAATTTATCTATGGGGATCGTGGAAGGGCGATTCGGCCAAGAATCTGAATCCGGGCCACGTACAGAAATTTCATCTGACCCTTTACAGCGATGACCCGGTGGGTGACGATCCGAAGAATCCGGATGATGATCCTTATAACGATGCGTCCAAACCCCTTAAGGCGCTGTGGTCGGGCGATTTCGATCAATTTACGACCAAAGTATTTTCCAATCTGACTTATGAAGAATCATTCTGGGATCCGTTTACCTCCGCGGCGCTGTCGTGGGATATGCGGATCTGGCAATATGAGATTGATATCCCCGAAGCGACGGCCTTTGTGCAAAAAGGCTCCCGAACCAATCCGCTGGTCTATTGGCTTGGGGTTTCCGCCGAAGTAGAGGGTGAAAGGGATGTCCAGTTTGGCTGGCATACCACCGACCTTCAGCATGGCTGGAACGACCGGGCGGTGGCCTGGCGTGATGAGTATGTTCTAACAGATGCATTCGATTATGGTGAAGACCAAAAGACCCATTCGTATCAGGCCGGCGGTTCGGTTTCTGATGGCTTGTATAGATGCGATACCGGATCGTTGCGTATTGGCAATGGTGACAGCGGCGCTTACGCGTCGATCATAGTCGATGTGATCAAAGATTCGGATAAGGTAAAATTACGATATCGCATTCCCTGGTCGGGTGCGATTGTGGGTACTGCCCCAACGGGCGCGACTTTGTATGTTGACGGTGTTAAGCAAGGGATGCTCGCAGGCAATAGTTGCGACTGGCAGGAAATTGAGCTTTCCAAAATGGCTTACTACACCAAGGATGGAGAACTGGAGATTCAAATAGTCGATGAAATCAAAGATCGGTATGATGGTGATATCCAGATTACTTATTTGGAAGTTTATTCGACTGAAAAACAATGGTCACCGCTATCCTATCCACAGGGCCATGAACTAGCCGGTCAGCCCGTAGATCTGGCTTTTGGCATCGTTACGCCAACTACCCGGTTCGGAGTACTCATGCCGCGGTTTGGTTGGAATGTAGTAACCCGCACCCTGAAAGAAACTAATATTCCGGACATTACCGGTGGATTTCTGGTAGGGGCATTTGATGTCTATGATGAGGGGGCCGATTCCAAACTGCTGGGCCAATACCGGTTTGTGCATCAATATCCTTATACTCAGGATCCTGAATATCACACCTTTACTTTGACAGGTCCATCCGATCAAACTGGTTGCGAATACCGGGCGACTAATTTCCGTTTCGGCCATGCTTATGGCCAACCGGATGCCGAATCCTTGTGGCAATTTCATGACTGGATGACATTGTCCAATCAGAGCGCTTATCTCTGTGGTGGACAGACAACTCAATTAACCATTAGTTGGGATGGCCGATTACCTTATCCAGCCAGTGATATCACTCCGGCAGATGAAATACCCGATGCACCTGAATGCACCGTATTCCTCGAAGCGGATATCAACGAGGATTGCTGTGTTGATTTGAACGACTTTGCGATTCTGTCAAGGCAGTGGATGATGTGTACCAAGGTTTTGAAATAGCCCTGGCGAGTTCTGATTGACAGATAATCCAGCGTTCATTCAATCGTTCAGGCATCAAACTGGAATGTTATTCTGAGTTTCCAAATTACCAGAAGTAACGTTTGTAAGAGTGGAGCTATAACCTGGCCTGATCCCCCGATCTTTTGGACCGTGCGCGCGCTGTGAAGGTCGAGTCCATCGACCAGAATCTGTTGCGCACCTGTTGCGCACCCCCTGTTTTGAGTGCCAACGAAAAAAGCCATGAATCGTAACTGGTTATGATTCAGGGCTTTACAGAATACGCCAGAAGGGATTCGAACCCCTGACCTACGGATTAGAAATCCGTTGCTCTATCCAGCTGAGCTACTGGCGCAGGACAAAAGGCACAGAAGCGACCTTTTGAATTTAAGCTATTTGTATACAAACAGTTCTGGATTTTGTCAACATAATTATAATGTGTTATAAATCCGCTCAAGACCAATTGAGACATTAATACGTTTGCGCAGATAACCAGATGAATAGACCGGGATTTTAATATCAGCGGATACTAAAGAGAACGAATTTCTTTTTAGGGGGACTGACCCAATCGATCGCTTTCTGCAGGCCATTTTCGTTGATGGGATAATCACGGCCGGTGAGTTTGTTCAGAGTACGAAGAGCGGTCCAACGATGCGGGCCGGGTTGAATGATTAGTTTTTTGACGGTATTCAGGCCCATATTGTCGCCCATAAAGGCGAGGGCTTCGGCAGCGGTGCATGAAACCATGTGATCTCTGTCATTCAGAGCGTCGTAGAGTTGAATTTTGGCTTGATGAACGCGTAATTCACCCAATGCTTTACAGGCGGCGGTTCTGACCTTGGCGGAAGAGTCGTTGATTCGATGTTTAATGGTCTGGATCGCATCATTTCCCCGATGTTGAGCCAGTGTTTTGATGGCACTGATTCGAACTTCGGGGTCCGTATCGTCACACAGGCTGATCAGTTTGAACAGCCCGGTGTTCCGGCCCAGTTCGAGGGCGGCGGCGGCGCCGGCGATGGCTTTCTTCCTGGCGCCGCGCCTGGTTATGTTGCGTTGATACAGATTGTCCATAATGTTTTGCGATCATTCTATAAACCGGTCTGATACCTGCTGATTACAAGACAGATTCCGGCTCCTTCATAATTATCTCAATTATGCAATACAGGAAAAACAGATCAAAATGGGAATGGTCCTAAATCGGACTAAAATTAACATCGATATAAGATATTAAATTACCTGATCGGAATAAACGGTATAAAATCGAGACATTTGGTACGCCCACAGATAATTGTATTAATCATGGCGAGTAGTTATGCCGCTAGAGAAGGTTTAACCCTACCCTTCTTGCCATCATCTAAGCCTGAAATTTCCGTTTTAAACTGAACAGATGATCAATCCGAGACCACCGTACGGTCAATGGCCTGAGCCACTTTGCGAACTTTGTTCATGAGCTCAATAAACTGGTTGGGCATAATCTGCTGGCCGGGATCGGAACTGGCATGTTCGGGATCATGATGGACTTCAATTATCAGACCATCGGCGCCTGCGGCGATGGCCGCCAGACTCATCGCCTCGACCAGATAGGCATGACCGGTACCATGAGTGGGATCGACAATTATCGGGAGATGACTGACCCGCTTGATGGCCGGCACGATGGTGAGCGCCAGGGTATTGCGGCAGTATTCTTCGTAGGTGCGAATACCCCGCTCACATAATATGACGTTGGGATTACCGGCATTAATGATATATTCGGCGGCCAGCAGGAATTCTTCCATGGTCGCACTCATACCACGTTTGAGCAGAACGGGTTTGGGTTGCTCGCCCACGGCCCGGAGCAACATAAAGTTTTGCATATTACGGGCGCCTATCTGCAGTACATCGGCATAACGTCCCACGAGATCGACGTGGCCAATGGTCATGACTTCAGTAACAACAGCCAGGCCGGTTGCCTCGCGCGCATCAGCAAGGTATTCCAGACCTTTTTCGGCCAGTCCCTGGAAACTATAGGGGCTGGTACGGGGTTTGAACGCGCCACCACGCAGCCCGATAGCGCCGGCTTCCTTGAGTTGATGGGCCACTTCGATCAGCTTGACACGGTCTTCTATACTACAGGGTCCGGCTATGATTCCGATGCCTTTGCCGCCCAGCCTTGCCCCCCCACTCTGAAGCGCGATTTCGGTGGGTTCCTGTTTGACTTCTTTGCTAGCGACTTTATAGGGAGAGAGGATGGGGACGATTTTTTCCACACCAGAACAATTTTCAATGGCACCTTTATCTACCCCACGTTTGTCGCCAACGGCGGCAATTACGGTACGGTTGGTACCATAAATGATATGGCTGGTCAGGCCCATTTCTTCGACTAACTGAACCACGTGGTTCAGATCATCTTTGGTGGAATCAGGAGTCATTACGACTATCATAAAACTATAGCCTTTCTGAGAATCATTAATCCTGAACACTAAGGCTGTTTAGATGCCTTGTTTGAATCCAGGAGAAACAATGCTTAATTTCTTCTATCTCAAAAATGTGTTTGCTTATCAGTACGGGTTAACTTGAAAGAGCAATACTTATTTATCCAATGCGGGTTTTTCCATTCATGTAGGGTTGCAGGGCTATCGGAATATTGATAGTGCCATCAGCATTCTGGTTCAGTTCTATTAAAGGGATCAGGATCCGCGGTGAGGCGATAACAGTATTATTCAGCGAGTAGCAGAACTGCACTTTGCGATCGGCATCGCGATAACGCAAGCCAAGACGCCGCGCCTGGAAATCCAGCAGATTACTGGCCGAGTGGGTTTCGCAATAATCACCCCGGCTGGGCATCCAGGTTTCGATATCGTACATGCGGTATTTCGCCATACCCATGTCACCGGTGCAAATTTCCAGCACGCGATGGGGCAGGCCAAGTTCACGCAGGACTTCTTCGGCATTGGCAACGATATGCTGATGCCATTTTTCAACTTCCTCCATATCCGCCTTACAGACAATGACCTGTTCGACTTTTTCGAACTGGTGAATCCGATAAAGTCCGGCAGTATCTTTGCCGGCGGCGCCGGCTTCACGGCGGAAGCAGAGCGACTGGGCCACGAATTTTTGGGGAAGATCTTCCTCATTGAGGATTTCATCCATATAGAAACTGGTAGCGGGGACTTCCGCGGTGCCGACCAGGAAAAGTTCATCTTCGGGTATCTGATAGACCTGGCTTTTGCCTTCGGGGAACCAGCCGGTACCCATGAAGGTCTGTTCGCGGGTGATTACCGGAACGGTCATGGGAACAAAACCCTTCTGGACCATGCGATCATGGGCCAGACTGAGAATGGCCCGGTGCAAGAGCGCCCCATCGCCAAGTAAGACATAGAATCGGCTACCGCTGAGTTTGACGCCGCGTTCAAAATCGACCAGGCCATGCTGTTGCATCAGTTCAACGTGGTCTTTGGGTTCAAAATCGAATTGCGGAATGGCACCCCAGCGCCGTACTTCGACATTGCCGCTGGCATCGGGACCAACCGGGGCATCGGGATGGGCCGGCTGGGGCATTTTGAGCAAAGCTTCATTCAGTTGGGGATCAAGCTCTTCCAGAAGGGCGGCAATCTCTTTTTCGCGGATTTTTTTCTGATTCAACGCCTCAATGGCCTGCTGGCGTTCATTGGGATCCTTGATTGAACCGATCGTTTTACCGGCTTTATTCTTTTCGGTTACGATTTCCTGGAGTTCCTGTTTTAAGGACCGAATACGCTGATCCAGCTCCAAAATCGCATCCACATCGGTGTTATAGCCCTTGGCCTGACAACCCGCTTTGAAAAGTTCGGGATTTTCGCGAAGCTTTTTGAGATCAATCATGGAATAGCCTTCAGTTTAATTTCGTTTAACTAATTATATTATAAATCGTTACAAGTATAGCGGCCAGACTGGGCGCCCTTTGATCCCGGGATATTTCACCAGGGTGTTCCCATGGAATCAGTGAGTCAGTTTACCTTGGATTTATAAAATTGCAAGTACGCTTTTCAGGATGATTCAGAGGTCGTAAAGCCATAAAAAAAACGGCTTGCCGCAAAATGACAAGCCGTTAAGGGTCGATTCAGTATAAATTTAAGCCTGATTTTCTTTTTTCGCAGTTATGAGAGAAACAAACACCAGGGTGATGAAGCTCAAAGGAATCGAAACGATACCAGGATTATCCAATGGGATAATGGCTTCAGAAGGATCCATGCCATATTTCTGGAACATGGAGGGAGAAAGCAGAATAATGCCAATGGCCGTGATAATACCTACGATGATGGAAGCAGTAATACCCTGGGCAGTGGTTTTCTTCCAGAACAACAGCATGATAATCGCGGGTAAATTGGCCGAAGCGGCCACGGCAAAGGCCCAGCCAACCAGGAAGGAAACATTCATGCCTTTGAAGAGGATTCCCAGGATGATCGCAATAATCCCGACAGAAAAAGCGGCAATCTTGCCTGCCATTACTTTTTGCTTGTCAGTCATATTCATATTGCCGAACCGGTCCATCAGGTCGTGTGCCACTGCGCCGGAGGCCGCCACGATTAAACCGCTCACCGTACCCAGAACGGTGGCAAAGGCAATCGCCGATATCACCGCGAATAAAAAGACGCCAAAGGAACGCGCCAGCAAGGGAGCGGACATGTTGTTACTTTCCAGATTGATCGTATTGCTGACCATGGCACCAAGCCCCATGTACAAGGTCAGGACATAGAAAAATCCAATGGCAGCAATCGCAACAATCGTGGATTTGCGGGCACAAGCCGGACTGGGCACGGTATAATACCGTATCAGGATATGTGGCAGCGCCGCAGTACCGCAGAACAGGGCCAGCATCAGGGAGATAAAATTAAGCTTGTCAACCCTGGATCCTTCTACTTTAAATTTCAGACCAGGCCGCATGATCTTGTTGCCGGTAGTAAAGACCGGGTAATAAGCGGTCACCTGGTCTTCTCCCTCAGAAAATGAAGCCGTAGACCAACGTCTGACCACGGTATCCGGGCTGCCGATCAAAGAAAGAATTTTTAAAGGTCCAACGGGAGCGATTTCCGCTTCTTTGCCGGTTTTTCCGTCAATCACTTCCATATTGCCTACCGGTCGAAGTGCATTTGTTTCCGCGTCAAAGGGTTTACCATTGACAATCTGGCTGCCATCGGCCCTTTTAGCCACATACTGGATTTCTTCCAACGTGGAGGCATTATCCTTGTTAACCAGATGGAACCAGGTTACCAGATCATTCTGACTCATTTTTACAAACGATTGATGTGCCTTGCCTTCAAGATCGACTTTGCTCAAAAACTGCCAGGTATCATCATTGGCCACTTTGACAGTGTCACCCTCCACTACTGCCGGAAGAGTTCGATACGGGTAGAAATCGACTTTACCACCCTGATCCGGGGTGGTAGACAGACCGCGTATACAGGCAACAATCACTAGAATAACGGAAAATAATATCAACAAACCGCCCTTGAGAAACTGAACATAGGTTGTTGACGTCATTCCGGCGGTTGCGACAATCGTGATTACAATCGCCCCGACCATTACCACACCCATCCAGTGAGGCAAGCCCAGCAAGGGGGTCACCAGCACACCGGCACCCACCATCTGGGGAATCAGATAGAAGATGGAAACCGCCAAAGTGCTGATGGCGGCGGCAAGCTGAATGCCTTTATGGTTGAACTTGGAATCCAGAGCGTCTGTAAAGGTATATTTGCCCAGCCGTTTCATCGGTTCGGCCACAACGAACAGTGCAACAATCCAGCCAGCCAGATAGCCAATCGAATAGAGGAATCCATCATAACCCACTGTGGCAATCAAACCACAAATACCCAGGAACGAGGCGGCGGAAAGATAATCCCCTGCAAATGAAATGCCGTTCACGGCCCAGTGAATTTCGCCCCCTGCGGCAAAATAGCCACTGGCGGAGCGGGTTTTGGAAGCGAAATAAATGAAAGCCCCAGTACCATGCCAACAAAAATCAGGAAAATGACAATAGCCATCGGTTGAACTTGCGCGAGTACCATCATGCCTTCACCTCCTTATTCTGGCCAGACAATTTATTGAGTTCTTTTTCTTTTGCGGTACACATGTGATTATAAATGACTGCCAGAATCAACGCAAAAACGATCAGCCCGATGCCGTAAACGACGGCCAGATTCAGGCCGGCAAAAACGATTCTTTCCATCACTGTCGGATTAGCCACATTGATCGCTACAAATCCCCCATAAATCAGGGCATAGCCAATAAACATAAAAACACCAACGGCAGCTTTGTATGACGAGGACGGATCGTCTTTCACGGGCTTTGCAGGTTCATGCAACATAGGGAACTCCTTATAAAAACTATATAAAACACACTTACCTTAGGAGGGGATCGAGTTATCAAACATTAAATGATCATCACATCAAATACAAGAAGAAATCGACATTTTAAGCAATTTACTTAATATTGACCCTAAACTTCTGACCAGAGCGAAATTGAATCAAACCCAACGATTATATATATTTATATATATTAAGGTGTCATATCACGAGTATAATTTTAAAT
>CAXXFK010000040.1:0-192364 GCA_963663965.2 Sedimentisphaerales bacterium | reverse complement strand
TTATATCGTAATACTGGCGAACGTACACGCAAATTTGGAAAATATATTGTTCTTTATTTACTCCAAAAGTATCCAAAGTTCTGATAAGGCAACTTGGAATTGAAGTTTTTAGGTAGTGGATCACAAACTCAGAATGCCTATCAGCAATGAAATAGGGCATCAATATTTTCAAGTCCTTGCCTATAATTTCTACAGGAGTATATTCGAAAAGTTTTGAGATTCCCATACTGACTTTTAATATTTTATGGAAATTACTGTCTTCTGTACTGATCATCACAACCGCAGCATCCTTTGTGAAGTGTTTGTTATTGTCCCCAATAAAAATATCGCCTAAAAAAATTGGCGTTTCATTTTCAAGAATTTTTCCAAGTTGTAAATGCTGTTCAGCTTCGTTTTTCCAAGCCATAATTTCGTGCAAATAAACTCCGTACAATATTTCGGCCTTTGGATCATTCTTTTCAGTTTGTTTAATTTTTTTCCAATAGTCATTTACTTCTTCACACATTTTGGACATTATAATGCCGAATTTATGGATTTTATTGAAATTTGGGATAGGTAGAACTAGCTCATTCCAAATATTCTTTTGATTTTCAGCAACCTGGATCAAATTCCTTTTTAATTGAAAATAATGAGCTTCATATTCAAGAATTTGTCTGACATCAATGCTGGATTTTTTGTCTCTTCCTCTATGTAATTTTTTTTTATTTTTCTCGTTCTGCTTTAAAGATAGAAGTCTTTGTACTCGCATTTTAGTTGCTCGAATACGGAATGAGTCCTGCACTTCCCCAGCCTGTGTAATTTGTACTCCAGCTTTGAATATGTTTTCAATTTTATATGCCGAGAAATGACTTTGAAAGATAAGCAATTCAGGACAAAAATTCTGGGAGTGAAGAAACTGCATTTCGCTATTTCCATATGTGGTTAAAAATCTAATGTCGAAAAGTCTCTTGATCAAATGTAGAATAATTACGGGATCAGATATTTGCTTTCCATCCGATGTTTCCGAAAACATTTTTTCATCTGGCAAATGATAAACTTCAGAATTAGAAAGGGGACAACAGTGGCTTTTGCATTCGCTCTTGTGCATACTGAGAAAGCTCAAAAGCTCCCTCTCCTCCTTTTCAGAGCTCTGTTGGTTTTGGACTTTTTCATGTAAATAAATTAAGGATTGAATAAAAAGATGAAAATCTTCGTTTGAATAATTTTTTTCAACTTGGGCATAGTGAAGTAATTGATTTACACGATCTCGACGCCACTCTCTCGCCAAAAAATATGAAGGAAATAATCCAATGCAAACAATACATAAACATCCTTTATAGGTTAAATTGAAGCATCCCAGCCCTTTTGCCAAAAAAATATTCAGACTAGCCCAAAGAAGAGAAATCACCCCAGCCCCAAATATGTTTGAAATTTGTGGTTCATAATAAGGAAAATATTTCCAATAATACGAGAAGCACACCAAGGACATACCCGCGACGAGTGGATACGTGAAGGTATCGACGTCGAGACGGCAAGACAACGCACACTTGCTTATGTTCAGTCCAGATCTTCAAATCAACCCAACATTCATACCCACACTTTCGGCCCGACCAGAGATCGAAACGAGGCTATCGTAAATGATATGACTGACGCTATTTTGGAGCGCGCCGGTGTTTCTTTATATAAGACGGACCACCGAGGCGAAATCGTTCGTAACAACGACGGCCGCCCGATGACCCGTCAGCCCGGCAACCCGGCGATGTCTGAACTTCCTTTACTCGAAATGATCAGACGGTTATATATGGCCGCCGGTGTCCCCGAGGCGCGGGATGCTTCGGCCAGCCGGTTGTTGGGAATTGTTAAAACCCGGTCCGGGACCAGTACGGTCAGCCTTCCTAATGTTTTATCAGGCGCGATGCATAGATCGTTGATGGCAAATTATATTGAACTCGATCCGGTATGGCCGTTGTTTGGCGTGAAGCGTTCAGCAATGAATTTCAAAGAGCAAAGTGTTATCAACACCACCGAGTTTGAATCGCTGGAAAAAATCAATCCGGCAGGTGAATACACCTACGCCACCATGGAAGATGCAGCCGAAACGGTAACACTTGCTAAATATGGCAAGATGTTCGGTTTCACCTGGGAATCTATGATAAATGATAACCTGAACGCTTTCGATGAAATCCCACGGAAGCAAGCACAGGCCGCGCGACGACTCGAAGATACTTTAGCTTTGGGGATACTAACCAGCAACGCGGTAATCGGCGAAGACTCGATCAACTTATTCCATGCCAGTCATGGCAATTATGTTGCCAGCGGATCAGGTGCAGCACCTTCGATTGCCACCCTGAACGCCGGACGGTTGGCAATGCGTAAACAGATGGGACTGGGCGACCATGCCTACCTGAATTTGATGCCAGCCGTCTTCATTGGCCCGGCAGCATTGGAGCCTAATATCGACGACCTAATTGAACAGGATAAGGACCCGGCCGACACCGACAAGGTGAACACCTGGAAGGGGAAATTATTCAAGATCATCCATCCATTGCTTGATGAATCATCCTCAACAATGTGGTATCTGGCCGTTGATCCGCGGATCCGTCCGTTGGTTCTGATTTGGTTCCTAAATGGTGTTACCGCGCCGACTCTGGAACAGCAAAGCACCTTTGAAAACGATACCTATCAGTATAAAGTCAGGCATGTCGTGGCCGCCTGTGTTGGCGACTATCGCGCCGGATACTGCAACTACGGAGCATGATTTCTTTTTCTAACTTTCTGGTGGACCCTGGTGTGTTCGCGTTCGCTGGGGTCCATCACGGTATTGACAATATGGATGACTTTTTGTTACCAAAACTCTATACATACGAGCAAGTTTCACAGATGATCGACCTGAAAGTATCGACATTGAAATGGGCGGTACGAACAGGCAAGCTTCCTTATCGTAAGTATGGCCGAGAAATTCGCTTTACTGAAAATGACCTGTTGGTGTATATTAACAATTGCGTCGTGTCCAGCGCCAGCCATGCAGGAAGCGAGGCAACTAATGGCTAGAGCCTGGATTATTGAAAGAAAGCGGAAAGACCGCAAGCGTTCGTATTGTGTCCGATGGATAAATAAGTTAAGCAGTAGATGTCATTGCAAAACTTTTCATGACCTGGTAGAAGCAAGACAGTTTTGCAGCATGGTCAGCAAGGAAATTCGAGACGGCATTTTTACCAGCAGGTTGCCCTTTGACAAGTTCATAGAGCAGCATATTAAGAATCGTGAAAAGGCTATTCGCGACCGGATCAGAGCCAGCAGCATCCAGAGCCATAAAGAGGCGTTGGAAAAACTGGTTGAGTTTTGCAATCCGCAACGGTTGGATAATGTCGATGCCAAAATGATCGACCGGTTTATTGATGCAGGATTAAAAGCTGGATATGCCAAATCCACTATTAATAAGTGGACCCGGACCGTCCGCGCGGTACTATCTTATGCAGTAAGAGACGGTCTTTTATCCAGTAATCCACTAATCGGCCGCAAGATTAAAATCGATACCGATCCGCAGCATAACCGGATACTAACCGCCACGGAGATAGCCCGGTTATTTGCAGCCCTGACCAGCATAAAACAGAAGGCAGTTGTTTGCCTGGCATTTTATGCCGGGATGCGTAAAGGTGAAGTCTTTTGGCTGAAGTGGATGGATATCGACTACCATAACGATCGGATCCATATCATCAACCGGGACACCCACCAGACTAAAACCGGAGTATCCCGCGTGGTTCCTATGCGGCCGGAAACCAAGGTCCTATTGTCAGAGATGCAGCAGGACGCGGTTAACGACTATATCTTTGTCAACCCCCAAGCTGAATACTGGTCACAGCGGAAATGGTTCGACGCAGCCGTAAAGGCCGCCAGAATCGACCGTTGTACCCTTCATGACCTGCGAAGGAGCTGCAATCACTTGATCCTTGAGGCCGGAATTGATCAACTGGCCGCTATGCAGGTCCTGGGACATAAATCTTCACAAGTAAATCGAGAGTATTACACCGGGCCACTATCGGAGCCAGCCAGAAAAGCGGTTGGCATTTTACCCGATATTACGGTATAATGCGCAAAATTGCGACGCGTGTCGTTGTATTTGGAAATAAAAAAAGCCCTGCAAGCCATAAAGACTTACAGGACAAAACTTTACAACGAGGCCGACGAGGCTCGAACTCGCAACCTTCGGATCGACAGTCCGATGCTCTAACCAATTGAGCTACGGCCCCCTATATTCAATTTTTTATTTGTTAGTTTTTACTAACGCTGATAGAAGAAGGAATGATACTATACTGGATGGAAAAATCAAGCGAAAATTTCTAAAAAATTTACTTCATGGTCGGCCCATTCGGGGTATTCGTTAGTTCTTCTGTCTGATCAACAGGGGGTACCTGAATCGGCGATAAACATTACATAGCGTGCAATCACCCAATTCAAGCGCCTGAGGACAATGCTGGTCGGGAGTTGACGCCATGGTGCCGACAGTTTCCCAGCAATGTTTGCCGTTATGGGGGTATGCTGGACAGATTCCCTGGGTCAGGGATTTTTTTCCTTTTGGGATTCTTTCGCATTTATTAACTTCCCAGCAATTGGCCGCATTAAAGGTTTCTATTTCTGACAGAGGCCATAGATCCCCTGCCTGCACGCAGGCATTTAAAAATGCGGAGACAATTTCGGGATCAAATTGCTTTCCGGAACATTTCTGAATTTCATCCAGGGCCTGTTGGCGAGTCAGGGCTTCCCGATGCCAGCGATCGGAGGTCATGGCATCAAAGGCGATGGCCACTGCCAGAACCCGGGCGCCAAAGGGGATTTTTTTGGCTTTCAGGTGATCGGGATAGCCGGTTCCATCATAATTTTCATGGTGATGACGGATAATTTGTACTTCTTTTTCAAAAAAGCCGATCGGATTGAGAATCTGGGCGCCAATAATCGGGTGTTGTTTGATGGTTTCGCGTTCATCCTGGCTTAAGTCCCCAATTTTAGACAGAATTTCATCCGGAATGCCAATCATACCGAGATCATGCAGCAAGGCCGCATTGCATATCTGTTCATTCTGGTCATGGGATAAATTCATCTGTTCGGCGATGGCATTGACATAAATCTGGACATGTTCAGCCTGGTTAGCGGTAAAGGGATCGCGCGCCTCGAGCGTTTTGGCCAGGGCAGTAACCGTACCCAGCGCCTGCATTTTAAGTTGTTCGGCGAGGTGGCTGACCTGGGATTTTAATTTATAGATATTCTGGCCGCTATCTTCGGTATCCAGGTCGATTGTTGTTTCGCCTTTCCAGACGACCACCCGATTGCGTCCTTCTCGTTTAGCCATATAAAGGGCGTTGTCAGCTCTTTTGATCAGGTCGTAAGAACTGACCAGGATATTATTATCCATGGTAGTGACACCCATGCTGGCGGTGATTTTGATATGATCGGCAGAAATTTTCCAGTTACATGTTTCGATTTTGCGACGGAGTTTTTCCGCGGCCTGATAAGCGATATCGGCGGGGGTTGAGGGCATGAGAATGACGAATTCTTCGCCACCGTATCGAGCGGCCACGTCGAGAGGGTAGATGTTTTCGCGGATGATATTGGCCATCTGTTTGAGAACGGCATCGCCACCGAGATGGCCGTAGTTGTCGTTGATGCTTTTGAAATGATCGACATCGATCATGATAATGGTGAGGTTGGTGCCCTTAATTTCGGATTGCAGGATTTCCCGTTCGAGTAATTTGAAGAAATGACGGCGGTTGGCCAATCCGGTCAATTCGTCGGTATTGGCCTGATCCAGGAGTTTTTCCTGCAGTTCGATCATTTGCAGAATGACATTGATGCGGGTTTTGAGTTCGTTGGGATTAAATGGTTTGGTGATGTAATCGACTGCGCCGGATTTAAGTCCGGAGATTTTGTCCTGGCTTTGATCTTTGGCGGTAACAAAGATAACGGGAATCATCACGGTGCGTGGATCGGCTTTGAGCCGTTTGCACATCTCGATGCCATCCATTACCGGCATCATGATGTCGAGCAAAATGAGGTCCGGACGTTCTTCCATGGCGATTTCAAGGCCGCTGTGGGCTTCCTGAGCCATGTAGACTTCGAGCCCCATCTGTTCAAGATAAACCTTGATTAATGCTAAATTGGTTTGGTTGTCATCAACAACCAGAACTTTTCTATTTTTTTCCTTGATCTCCATTCAGATCCTTAAAAAATATATCTCATGTTGTTTATCGTCCGTATAAGAGGGGTATTTTAGTAAATAATATTAATCAAAGAAGTTTGGCGGCCGGAAAACCCCATGATGGGGTTCGGTGCTTTGTAAATCTTGAATTAGTACTGATTTAAGCCAAGGATAGTTATGAATGATTATCAATTAGTTATGAGAATGAATTGCTTGAAGTTAAATATATTTTTACTTATTCTGGTGGTTTTGATGATATCCGGGTGTGCGTCGAGAAAGAGTGCTCCAGGTGAAACCGGGATAATGTTGAGGAGCTACCGGGTCAGTGCCGGTCGGTCTATCGAAGGCCGGGCTATTGAAACCGTGAATATCGGCCATGGGAGTGAGGTGGTGATGGTGGTGGCGACGATTCATGGGAATGAGTGGGCCGGGACACCGCTGGTTAAGGAGTTGGAGTATAAGCTGTTGTCTGATAACGCTTTGCTGGATAAAGTGCGGGTCGTGATTGTTCCGGAGGCGAACCCGGATGGGCGGGTGCATGGAACGAGGGGGAACGCCAATGGGGTGGATCTGAACCGTAATTTTCCGGCGGGGAACCGGGTTGATAAGGAGCGGTATGGATTAAACGCGTTATCGGAACCGGAATCGCAGGTGTTGCATGATCTGGTGGCAAAATATCAGCCGACGCGGATATTGACCTTGCATCAACCGCTGGCGTGTATTGACTGGGACGGGCCGGGTGAAGGGTTGGCGAAGAAGATGGCGGGAGTGTGTGAATTGCCAGCTAAGAAGCTGGGATCACGGCCGGGTTCGATGGGATCGTATGTCGGGAACGAATTGGGCGTGCCAATTATAACGCTTGAGTTCAGGCGTGATGATGAACGGCTGACGCCGGGGAAGTTGTGGGAGTTGTATGGGGCGGCGTTGATGGCGTTTATTGAGGGAGAAGATGGGGGGAGTGTGGCGGTGGGTAAATGAAGGGAGTGGCGATTGGAAGAGGAATGCAAAATGTTTTGTAAGTATATTTATTGTATATAGATACGCGCCGTATTTTTTTGATTGGGTTCGTTTGGCGCCGGTTATCTGTCGCGATATCAGGCCTGCTTTGTGGATCGGAGTATTTGATTTTCAAAGAGCGGGTTTCGGGTATTCATACGCAGGTGAATACCTGTTGATTATCGGGTTGTTGTTATAGTTTTTTAAAAATCGTATCCTTATCATAAGCAGTTATTATTATTTGATTTAATGTCATATTTCTTGTCGTTGGCTTCGTTTCGTATTTTTGTTGATGTTCGCTGCGCTTATATTTTATTTTTGCCTCCGGTGCGAAATCCTGTCAGTACGCCTCTGCGAGGCGTGGGTTAATAAAAGTAGCAAGCAGGAAGTAGTAAGTAGTATCGTTTCCCGCCAATGAATTGGCGGGCTATGCGCTTTTGATCTCCTCCTGAGGCGGACCTTCGGTCTCCGAGATATTATTTGTATCCGCCTTGAGGCGGATGGTTTTATGTCGGCTACCTTAATAGTATTGGGCTGTCCAATATATCTATAAGTTGCCACAATACAGGTAGGCCCAAATGTTGTGGCCTTAGAAATATTGCTGAGGGTGGTTTGGGCGGTATTCGGTCGACATTGGGATTATAAGGTTGAGTTGTTTAAAAGTCGAATAAATAATAATGTATTTTTAAAAGTAAACATATTTGATCTTACGATGTTGAATTCATTGAATATGGGTCAAATGGGACGAATGAGACAGATGGGGGGGTATTGAGATATGATAAAAAATTTTGAATATTTTGGAGATTTTTGGGGTGATTGTTTTTGGGTATGGTAAAATGATTGTGATGCCCGGCAGGTGAGTGGCCGGCCGGGATGGTTTTGTGATCATCGAGTTTTAAGGAGTCCGCCTGGGGGCGGGGTTGATCTTTTTACGATTGGAGCGATGGAAATACAGGTTGGATTGAAATCGTTCACACGAAGCCGCGAAGCCACTAAGAAAAACAGCCGGTTTAACGCAAAGACGCTGAGTCGCAAAGGGTGGGTAACCGCCGGCAGTGTCAACAGTTGACGAAAGGCGCTAAGCGATAGAAGGTGTTGATTTAAAATAACCTATTGTCACTGATGCAAAAAAACTGGTTAAGAAAACAAAGAGATTATGGATGGAAGTAAAAGGCAGATTTTGAACAGCAGATGGACACAGATAAAGAATGGAATTTGATCTGTTCGGCCGCCGGATACGCAAGACGGTGGATGGGCAGGAGACGGAATTTGTGTATAATGGGTTTAGCGTACTGGCGGAATACGACGGTACCGGCTCTTTGATAAGGAAATATGTGTATGGCCCGGGCATCGATTTGCCGGTGGCGATGGTGGATTGCGATGGGGGTGGGGAGTGTTGGTATTATTATCATCAGGACCATTGCCCTTTACGAAAAGAATACGTGCCCAATTGCCTTACGCCCGACGTGCCGCTAATTCTTTTTCACCACAATCGGCGCCGGCACTGCCGGTTGGGAATGTGATGATGTTGACCGATGAAGAGGGCGATGTGGTGGAAGGGTATTATTATGACGCGTTTGGATCGCCTATCATCGTAACCTCGCCGGGGACGGATGGGGACTGGCTGACGCCGTGGGATGGGTCGGTGGCGGCGGAATCGACGGTGGGGAACCCGTACCTGTTTACCGGGCGGCGTTATGACGCGGAGACGGGGCTGTATTATTACCGCCTTCGAATGTACACGCATTGCGTGTTGTTATTCTGGTCGCGCGATAAGATGGGGTGTGGAGGTAATATGCGTCTCACGGCGTTACGGGCGATTTCGACTGAAGGGCTGGGACGGTTCATGCAGCCGGATCCGATTCACTACGGCGATGGGATGAATCTGTATGCCTATTGCCATAATAATCCGGTGAATGGGCGGGATCCGATGGGGTTGTGTTTTGTTTTACCTTTACAGAAACGCTTACTCCCAAACCCTTTATTGGTGATTTAATTGGTAATGTGGTTGAGCCAAAGCCATTACCAATTCAAACATTAGATCCATATGTAGCGCCTATGCCTATTGGATCTAATCCATCTTGGCGTCCGCCTCATCAACCAGGCAGAGGGGGGCCTGGTCCAAGTATGCCACCTTCTCCAAAACCACAGCCACCCAAGCCGAGTCCTTATGATGGTTTAAATGGTGGTGAGACCGAAGTGTCGAATACCATCTCTAAGTTTTGGAAAGTAATCGAGCAAATTGTGCGATTAATAAATAGTGATCCTTTTAATCCAACCGATGATTTAGTGTCAATATTACAACAGTTAGATTTAAGTGAAAAAGAAATTAAAGAGTTTATAGAATATGTCAAAAACCATCCAGATGAGTTTCAGAATGCGATAGATAACAATCCGTGGAATCAGACACCTATTATAGGTTGGAATGTGAATGCACCGCCGACAAGTGATCCCGATGATGTAATTATTACCAACTTCAACTTTTAAGTAAGGAATGAAGACTGCGTCAAAAAGTTGAAACGTGACGATTTGCTTTTTACTGGCTTAATTACATTATGGCCAAAGGACTTATGACGGCGTCTTCAGTTATGAAAGGAAATCGCCTGATGACCAACAGAAAAACAATAGCCGCTTATTCTCTGGTTTTGTTTTTCAGTCGTAAAAAGAATCGGTTCTATCGAAGCGCGATTCGCAACCAAATTCGATTGTTTTCATGGATAGGGATCCGTCGCTGGTTTTATTCGATGATCGGCCGTCTGATGGACGCCATTACTTATCATGATATGAAGTATCTTGATGTGGGCTCTGGCAGAAAATGGACCTTGAGAGAGGAGTGTTTGTCTGATGTGTCTCAAGGCATTTATTATTTGATTTGCCAGAAAGATAAAAATGACTGGCAGCACTCTTTTTATCAGGCTTATAGTAAGAGTCATGACAAGGTTATTTACGACATTTTTTTATTGTGTCTAATATGGCGGAATGCCATTGAATGCCTGACTGACGAGGCAATCGAATTTATATTGCAAGACAAAACAAACCCTGCAGGGATTGTCTTACGATGCATTAAAACTGTGTATACCGGCAATTCTGAAGTCACCTTGCCGGATTTAATTGCAATCAATGACAATACCGGGCTTTATGATTCCGCGGTGTATTGGCTTGGCCGTGCTTTGAGTCAGCAGGGGCGCCATAAAGAAGCTATTCGATGTTTTGAGGTCTGTCATAAAATAGATCTGCCCGATACATATAAGTTATTGAAGCTCAAAGCGATCGCTTTATTTAATGATGGACAATATGAACATGCCTGCTCTTTGTTTCATGAAATTCCAAAAAGAAAAAGGGGGGAAGTGACCCGTCAGTATATAGACGAATTAGCCGACGCTTGTCAGTATGGCGTTTATTATTTTGAAGAAGGCAATTTGGAAAAAGCCTATCCTTTTCTTAAATATGAATCGCAGTGTCAGAAAGATTTTGAGTTGGCGATGCTCTACCAAGCCTCTATCGACGCGGTTAAGGCGAAGGATGAAACCATCATCAATCGGGTTGTCGATCAGGTGAAAGGGGCTCTTGACGAAGATTTGGTGATGCAGGTGGCCGGTGCAACTTTGTGGGAGATAGGGCAATTAGAGAAAGGTTTTGCTTTAATGAGAAAGGCTGTTGAGATTAAGCCGAGCCAGCAGAATATCAATGTATTGGTATCTCGTTTGCCTTATCAGGACGCCTATTATAACGAAATTGAAACGCTCTACTGTCGATTAATCAATGACTTTCCAGAAGATATTAATGGGTGGATAGGATATTCGGATTTGATGTTAGAGAAAAATGAATATGATCAGGCTTTGACTTATATCAAGAAGGCAGAAGAGATCGGTTCTAATGAGGCGGCCATATATCAAATTAAGGGTGCGATATTCAAGGCCGGAAAACAATATAAGGCCTCTTATCGAGAATATGTTAAGGCATTAAAATCCGGATTTTGGAAGCCACAGTTGTGCTGGTCTGGTATTGCAGAAAATTTATTCTATCTGAATAAGCGGGTATGGGCAAAACACGCGGCGGACAGAGCAATAGCTATCGATAAGGATTGTATTGAAGCCCTGAATATCCTTGAAAAGTTATAATACCCGGCCGGATGGCAGTTATTTGGATTTCGATTACGATTCGCTGAGAAACAATACTCAGGTGGATGAGGATGGCTCTGCCACGGCCTGGGCCACCAACAATAATCAGTTGAACCAGTATAATACTGTTGGCGGTGTCAACCATTTCTATGATTATAATGGAAATCTGGCTTATGATACTCAAACGGTTTATACTTATGACTGTGAAAATCAGATGAAAACAGCCGCAAGGACTGGATTCAGCGCGAGTTACGATTATGATCCGTTTGGCCGCCGGATACGCAAGACAGTGGATGGGCAGGAGACGGAATTTGTGTATAATGGGTTTAGCGTACTGGCGGAATACGACGGTACCGGCTCTTTGATAAGGAAATATGTGTATGGCCCGGGCATCGATTTGCCGGTGGCGATGGTGGATTGCGATGGGGGTGGGGAGTGTTGGTATTATTATCATCAGGACCATTGCCCTTTACGAAAAGAATACGTGCCCAATTGCCTTACGCCCGACGTGCCGCTAATTCTTTTTCACCACAATCGGCGCCGGCACTGCCGGTTGGGAATGTGATGATGTTGACCGATGAAGAGGGCGATGTGGTGGAAGGGTATTATTATGACGCGTTTGGCTCGCCTATCGTCGTGACGTCGCCGGGAACCGATGGGGACTGGCTGACGCCGGCCGATGGATCGGTGGCGGCGGAATCGACGGTGGGGAATCCGTACCTGTTTACCGGGCGGCGGTATGACGCGGAGACGGGGCTGTATTATTATCGTCTTAGAATGTATCATCCGTGGCTGGGGCGGTTTATGCAGCCGGATCCGATTCACTACGGCGATGGGATGAATCTGTATGCCTATTGCCATAATAATCCGGTGAATGGACGGGATCCGATGGGGTTGGAGTTTGTGATGGTAAATTTCCTTGGTCAGCCAGAACCACAGTCTCCTCATGAAGAACGTTTAGAAGAGGAACTTGCCGCAGCCGCGGCAGGGCCTAATCCGATAGTATGTGCATCGGCTTTTCATGACGTGGGTGGGGAGGAGTCATTAGAGGAAATGGTGGCGAGTGGTAAATTGGTGATCATCGACGATGCCTTGGCGGATTCCGGGGCGAAGGCGGAAACTATAATCTTAGGTAAAGAACAATTATCAAAAGACAATTTCAATAATGGATTAGAATCTGACTGGCTACATTTAGATGAAAAAGCCCTTAAAAAATTAATGGAAGATGAAAAGAAAAAATTGCAAAGAAAAGAAATTACAAAAAAAGAGTATAATTTATTTAGGAAACGATGGGAAAGGCACATGAAATATAAAAAGTTAAGACCTAGCTCTCAGATTAAAGGCAATAAATTAAAGCTTCCTTTATTTATTATATTGCCTGACTGGTACCTTCGAATGCTTGCAGGAGATTATTCTGATTTTTATCAACCTCCTAAAAGAGGAATAGAAATATAGGTATGATGGACATTAATATTATTAAAAAAAGTACAAATTGGGCTGATTTGAACGATGAGTTACAGAAGGCGGATCAGAGTAATATACATTTATTGTATCCGTTATTGCCCGATTTAATTGATCATAGATCATGGATAATAAGAGCAAGCACTTTAGAGATCATCGGAGAAGGCGATTTGAAACAGTTCGTACATCTTGTAAAAAAAGCTGTGGAAGATAGTCATCCCTTAGTGCAAAGTTATGCAATAGTATATTGTTATTCGTTACTTAAAGAAAAGGGGATTTCATGTGTCAGAAAACAATTGAATTCTAAAAATGTATTAGTAAGAGTTACTGCAGAAACTGTGTATTATGTAGCTACTTGGGATACGTCTTATTTAAAGAAAATTAGGAAAATTATAACACGAAGAAACTGTAATCCTAGTAATTATTATGCTGTCTTAAGGGCGTTAAATCTGTTACTTATAATTAAGCAACATCCAGAATTAGTTGAATTATTAAAAGATATACAAAATGTGGCTCCCAAAAACTATGCAATACATCGAGAAATTGATGAGCTAATAAAGTAATTACGTTGCCCTCCTCGGTGGATGGACAGGAGACGGAATTTGTGTATAATGGGTTTAGTGTACTGGCGGAATACGACGGTACCGGCTCTTTGATAAGGAAATATGTGTATGGCCCGGGTATCGATTTGCCGGTGGCGATGGTGGATTGCGATGGGGGCGGGGAGTGCCGGTATTATTATCATCAGGACCGGAATGGGAATGTGATGATGTTGACCGATGAAGAGGGCGATGTGGTGGAAGGGTATTATTATGACGCGTTTGGCTCGCCTATCGTCGTGACGTCGCCGGGAACCGATGGGGACTGGCTGACGCCGGCCGATGGATCGGTGGCGGCGGAATCGACGGTGGGGAACCCGTACCTGTTTACCGGGCGGCGGTATGACGCGGAGACGGGGCTGTATTATTACCGTCTTAGAATGTACACGCATTGCGTGTTGTTATTCTGGTCGCGCGATAAGATGGGGTGTGGAGGTGATATAAGTCTCACGGCGTTACGGGCGATTTCGACTGAAGGGCTGGGACGGTTCATGCAGCCGGATCCGATTCACTACGGCGATGGGATGAATCTGTATGCCTATTGCCATAATAATCCGGTGATTTTTATTGATCCCTATGGGACAGATGCAATGGTTGCCAATCGTGGTCGATTTTATGGCCATACCTTTTTTATGATAGATAACCCTGACGGTGGCATTTATGTTTACCATTTCTATGGATATTGCCATCGAAACGACCTAAGTTGCGGGAATATAACAGCTGTTTTCGGTGATGCGGTGGATATATGGTCGGAACCAGCTGGTAGTATGAAGGATTATCTTGATATAATAAATAATCAATACGCCGGTGAAGGGATATTTATTACTAAATATGCGATTGGAACTGATGCAGACGATGCTCGGATGATCAGTCAACTTAAATGTGAAGAGAAGGATGATGCAGGTGTTTATTCTATTTTATATGGGCGCCAGTGTCATAATCAGTCAGATCGATGGTTTAGAGATTATATCGGATATGATAGTTTAGTTTCAAATACCCATATTGTTAGTCCTGATCCATCCTTTCCATATCTTCCGCCGTTTCAGATTTCAATAACACCAGGCGCTCTAGGCGAAAATATAAATATACGGAGATGATGGAATGATGGTTATAAATAAAAGGAATAGCAATATGCATAGGAATACGATTTATTTAATCGTCTTTTTTGTCATGGTGTTCGCCGCTATTTATGTTCCTTATAGTTATCATATGCGAAAACAAATCCAAAAAGATATTATATTTTATGCCTCATGCACAGCAAAATATCACCATTATATACAAATTCTTGCGAAAGTAAAACAAGACCATTCCGGACAGGTTTCCAGCGTGTCTCCTGACGACTTGAGTGCGTATTTTCGGAATGCTTCATTGCCACCATTTGCCAAACTTGACAAAATTATGTTGCCTCTGGACTCGGTTAAAATTCCTTCTGACGAAATCCTTTTCGCAATTCGTATAAACGCAAAGGAGGCATACGCGGTAACTGGCGCTGGCGAGGTTAAGAAGATTTCAGTTGAAGAAATGCCAAAATACCAGAATCCATAAGTTGGGCAGGGTAATCCTGCTCGACAGGCCGCCTTCAATTGAAGCTTATGGACGGCAAAACCGTCAATGGACAAACGACCGAATTTGTGTATAATGGATTTAGCGTACTGGCGGAATACGACGGTACCGGCTCTTTGATGAGGAAAAGGCTAAAATATTTACCGTGAAGTTTGTGAAGGGCATGAAGGGAGAGGGGGGATAGTTGAAAGCGGAGAATGGCATTGGAAATATTTTAAAACAATATTTTGAACCGCAGATGGACACAGATGGACGCAGATGAAGAATGGAATTGTGATCTGTTTGCCTGTCGGATACGCATGGTGGTGGATATGAAATTTGAGATTTTTCTGGAAATCTGAGATTTAGGGGGGCTATAAATAAGCAGGTATGTTTAACACTTTTTGAATACCGATAAAAGAGTCGAATAATTTTTGATGGTCAAGGTGAGTTTTGTGGTGAGATGTGAGCAGGTCTGAATTGTTGCTGGATTGTCTGGCCTAGCAGAGTGAAATACGCACGTTGATATAAATATTTGCTTAGTTTATATTTGTCAAAGACTTAGAGCATTTACGAAAGACGTGGAGGTTTATCATGAAGACGAATCGACGCAAAAGCGGGATTGACAGGCAGGGGCGGGGCAAGCTGGAACTGGAACATCTGGAGGGGCGGTTGCTGCTGAATGGCGACTGGACGGGGGTTTGGACGCTGGAGGGCTTGTATCAGAGCGGGAAGGTCCACTGGGATGACGCGAGTTATGTTGCCAAGGTCAGTAAGGAGAAACTGACGATAACCGCACTGGGCGGGGATGCGTATAATCTGAATGTGGTGGTGGATCATGAGGTGAAAAATTTTGCCATGACGGACGATGGGGCGGGGACACTGGCGATTCACGATTATTATTATCATGAGGATTATGGCGAGTATGTGGATGATCATATCGAATTGATCGAGATCCAGCCGGATATCGCGCTGGTGATGGGTGGTGAAGGAGGTAATGGCTGGGGGGATACCCTGGCGGGAGTGGCGACGCGGGGAAAATTTCCGACTGTGACGCGCGAGTGGGTCGGGGAATATCAGGTTGATGAGTATCTTATCGAGAAGGACGCGTGGGGGGATATGACTTTTGAACAGATCAGTGACCAGACCATGACGATTACGCAGACGGGCAAGTCTGAGTATCAGGTGGTGATCCATCAGGGGGATGGAGCGGACGAAATTATCGAAGGGATAAAGCCGAAGGGCAATACCTTTATCAAGGACCATTACGAAGAGGAAGATGACTGGGGTAATACGCTGGAAGGATATACTTACGCGATGCGCGGGCCGGGCGACTGGCTGTACGCTTATGGGGGTGAGGCGGAATATTATCCGGGCAGTAGTGATGGGTATCTGGAGGCCTGGGTGATGATCTGCCGGCCGCTGGCCGGGTATGAGTACCAATCTGATCTGACATGCCGTATTGACGGGGACGATGTGCCGGCTTCGCTGATGGCGGGTGAGTCGTTTAATCTGCCGGTGACGGTAATCAATGATGGCAGCGCGCCGGCGAAGGGGAAATTCGATATCAATATTTACGCGGAAGGCGAGGAGACGGTATTGATCGGGCAACTGAGCGGTGGCTCGCTGAACCTGAAGGGGGAGAGCAGTAAGGATTATAAAGTCAAGGTGGAGTTGCCGGCGGCGATGGATCACGATATTTATTCGATCTGGGCGCAAGTTGAGACGGACAGCGCCATCTATGAGAGCAGCCTGGAGAATAATTCTTCGATGGCGAATAATCCTGATCCGATCGAGCTGGATGTGGCGGAGGCGCATGTGGATCTGACCGGTTCGGTGGATCTGGCTAAACTGCCGGACGATCCGATCGGCGGCGATAAGGCGAAGATTTCGGTCGATATTCAAAACCTGGGCAATGTCGCGGTGAATGGCAGTATGAATATCGATCTGTTTCTGTCCTCCGACGATGTGTGGGATGAGAATGATGTTTTAATGGCCAGTACGGAAAGCGCGAAGATTCGCCTGAAGCCCGGTCAGGAGAAAGCTGTTAATATCAGTACGACTTTGCCGGTAGGGGTGGAGACGGATGATTATTACGTGCTGGCGCGCATCAATTCGCCGGTGACTATCGAAGAATCGGATTATGCCAATAACATTTTGATGAGCGATCTGTTTTCGCTGGAAGAAGGGACGGTGAACCTGACCGGTGAAATTCTGGAGTCGAGTGTCAAATTGCTGTCGAATAACCGGATGAAGTTTTCGATGATAGTGGAGAATACTGGTAATGTGGCGTTGAAGGCGACTTCGGATATTCAGCTGATTTTCCGCGATAACAGCGGGGAACTGCCGGATTATGTGCTGGAGAGCCGGGATAACGTCAAATTCAGTTTGAAACCGGATAAGGCCAAGCGCTATACGTTTAAAGTAACTTTGCCCGGAGATGATTATCTTGGGGTGGCAGATTATTCGGTGATCGGGGAGATTGACACGCAGAATTTAATCGCGGAAAGTTCTGAGGAGGATAATATAGTGGAATATCCGTAAGTGAAGGTAAGTGAAGAAATATCCTGTGGATATAGAGAAGATTGAAAGTACCTGGGAGTAAAGACGCGAAAATTCGCGTCTTTACTTGCTGGGTGGTAGTAGAATAATGGCATGGAGAAAATAAAAAATGGCCGGATGGATTTGATGATAAATGAAGATGGTCCATTCAGGAAAAGGGCTCGGGACAATGGGCAATTTACTTGAGTAAGCAATGGAAGGTCTTGAAATAGATGAGGTTATGAATTTTGGATTGATTGAGCGCCAAGTCCCGGTTGGCCAAAATAAATGAAGTAATTAATAAAAAAACTATATTTTGCGTGATTTTAAGAGGAAATAAGATTAATATGTAACTATCCAATGGACATTAAATGGTATTTATGCCCTTATTGAAAATTCGGAACGAATTCATGATATTGTGGAGAACAGAAGCCATGATCAGTTCAAAAATTAGACATAAAATGTCCGATTGTCTGTTACGGGGTTTTACTCTGATTGAGTTGCTGGTGGTTATTTCCATTATTGCGCTGCTGGTGGCGATACTGATGCCGGCGCTGGGGAAGGCCCGGGCTCAGGCCCAGATGATCGTTTGCCAGACCAATCTGAAACAGTATGGGATTGGAATGTTCATGTATCTGGATGACAACGATGGGAAGTTTCCTTATCCCTGGTGGTGGCTGCATGAAGATCCGGCATCGAAAACGCCAACGGCCTGTCTGTGGCATAATGAGGCTTATAAACCGGATGGACAGCTGTGGCCTTATTTGAAGAGCGAAGATGTGCACATGTGTCCGACGGCTTATAAAAATATCATGCGGGCGGAGACCCATTCCGGTCATGATCCATCTGTGCCGCTGGTGCCGCAGTTCAGTTACAGTATGAGTTCGTACCTGGGGGGTAATCAGACGGAGATCGGATGGAATTACGCGAATTCGGTTAAGAAAGTGTCGGAGGTGAAACGGACTTTGTCTGAGGTGGGGATGATTGGCGAGGAGAATCTGGAATTGATCCGGGATAAATCCGGGACGGCGATTCATACGGCGATGTTCAACGATAATGTCATGTTGATATCGCCCAGGACGCTGGCAGATCTCAAGGCCAATCCGTATCCATTTGCCGATTGCATTGGGGCATTTCATGGGAAGGCCAACAGCGCGACGGAAGGCAAGACCAATATGATTTTCCTTGATTCTCATGTGGGTACTGTGCGGCCGATCGATTCGTTGAACGCGACGTTTCCGAAAAAAGCTTATTTTCAGATGCCGGAATAAAGTCGGCGTACCCATCGGGTATGGACCTATCCAATTCTCGCAAGCCAAGTTTTTGCACGTAAGAGAATTATTTTACGAGCAGGCGGGCATTAATCGTTAAAGTGGAATTAACAGAAAGCGTGATATGAACAGATCGATGATGTTGTGTTTGTTAATTGCGGGAATGATGGCGGGTTTATTATTGGCGCAGGGAGTGGGAGGGGATTTGTTTTTACCGGATCCGCTGGTGATGGCGGATGGGAGCAAGGTGGGGACGGTTGCGGACTGGGAGGCGCGGCGGCGGCCGGAGGTGTTGGAGTTGTTTCGGGAACATGTATATGGCCGGGCCGCGGTGGGGCGGCCGGCGGATTTGCGGTTTGAGGTGGTGGAGAGATCGGAACTGGCGATGTCGGGCCGGGCGACTTACAAGCGGGTACTGATCCGGTTTGGCGGGCCGGGCGGGGAAGGCAGGATTGAACTGCTGGTGTTTATACCCAATCAGGTGGCCGGGCCGGCGCCGGGATTTCTATTGATCTGTAATCGGGACAAGTCCAATATTGATCCGACGCGCCAGACACGGAGTCCGTTCTGGCCGGCGGAGAAGATGATCGAGCGCGGGTATGTGGCGGCGACGTTTCATTATGCCGATCTGGATCCGGATGTGGATGATCAGTTTAAAAATGGCGTGCACGGGCTATTCGATCCGAAAGAGAGTCCACGGGCCGGGGACGCCTGGGGTTCGATCGCGGCCTGGGCGTGGGGAGCGAGCCGGGCGATGGATTATTTTGAAACCGATGCGGATATTGATGAACACCGGATCGGGGTGGTGGGTCATTCACGCGGTGGAAAAACGGCGTTATGGTGCGGCGCGGAAGATGAGCGGTTCGCGCTGGTGGTGAGTAACGATTCCGGGTGTACGGGTGCGGCGCTGGCCCGGCGCAAACATGGGGAGACAATCAAGAAGATTAATACCGGTTTTCCGTACTGGTTTTGCGGGAACTATAAAAATTATAATGACCGGGAAGAGCAGTTGCCGGTGGATCAGCATCAGTTGATCGCGCTGATGGCGCCGCGGGCGGTGTATGTGGCCAGCGCGTCGGAAGATGACTGGGCCGATCCGGAAGGTGAATTTCTGTCGTGTGTCTACGCGGAGCCGGTTTACCGCTTGATGGGCTTGACCGGGTTGGGAACGGACCAGATGCCGAGGCCGGAATCGCCCATTCATAAGGGGCGGATCGGTTATCATCTCCGAACGGGCAAACATAACCTGACGGAGTATGACTGGGGCTGTTTTATGGATTTCGCGGACCGCTGTTTGGCGGAGAAACGGCCTTAGGGTGCATTTATCATTTGACGTTGTCGGGTATTGAGGCTGGGCGCAGGTCAGCGTCTGGGATCGAGGCCCTGCCAGCTGTGTTTCCAGTGATCGGGGCCGGGGCTTTCGACCACCATGGCATCGCCTTCGCGCCAGGCTTTGAGGGGGAGGTTGTTTTCATCCTTGAGGTAGCGGGGAGACATGAAGCCTTTTTCGACGAGGGTTTCGAGTGAGTCGGGGAGGGTATCGAATGCGAGTCGATAGGCGTAGAGCGCACGGCCGATCCCGAGTCGGATGAAATGGGCCTCGTGGTGGGTACGTACGGTGCGTTGAGCCGGCTGGGGCAGGGGAGAGCAGACGGAGCAATTCAACGGCAAGCGGGCCGACCAGGTCGGCATTGCCGGACGCGGTAAAGGTCAGGGTATGGGGGCCTTTTTCCAGGGTGTGGGTGCCCAGGACGATATCGGCCTCGGATTCATCCGGATCGTGGAAGTTGGCGGTGGTGAGTTTTTTGTCGTCGATGGCGAGATCGTAGCGGCCATAATCGGGGCCCCGGGCGGCGGTGAGGCGGATATTGAAGCTGCCTGCTTCGGCCAGTTCGAAGGGCAAGGTCAATTGGGCGGAGGGTTCGTGGTTGGGCCAGAGGAGCAGAGGACGGGCACCAAAGAAGCCCTGGGTCTGGACCTGGACTTTGGCCGGGCCGGTGGATTGGGCGAAACGATAGGTTTTAACCAGATGGTGATATTGCCAGGGGACCCGCCGTTCGGGCCAGGTGGGCAAGGGCGGGAAGGTGGTCTGGGGCTGGCCGGTCTGGTACCAGAAGGCGACACTGCTGATGAAGTCGGGTCGTTCGAGAAAGAAACCATCTTCGGAGGCGTCGAGGTTGCCGCGATGTTCGATGGCGACCTTGAGCGATTGGCTGAAACAGACCGGGTCGGGCTGATGCCAGCGGTAACAGACGCAGCTGTCGCCGGCGGCGTAGCCCTGCCAGCGGGGTTGGCCGAACCAGGGGGCGGTGCGGACGCGGTAGCCCCAGGCGTCGTTGAAGTAATCTTCGGTGCCGGTGCCCTGGAGGCTGGGGGTGGTTTCGCCATCAATATAGAAGAAATCATCGCCTTCGCCGAACCAACCATCCTGGGCCATGGTGATGGACATGACGGTGCCGACGTAAAAGCCACTGCCTTTGAGGTCGGCCAGCAGGTAATCGTTGCCGGCAGCGGCGGGGTATTCCTGACGGTAGTGGGCGTAGAAGTAGGGCGTTTCTGCGGGAAGCTCGTTTAGTTGGGTCCAATCGACCTGCCAGTAAAGACCGGTGGAACGGTCGGGATTGTCGTTGGTGACGACGATGCGGGCCTGTTGGCGGAAGGGTATGCGCCAGAAGCAGGTCAGGGAGCCGGTAGGAGAGACCTGGACGGGGATACTGTTGACTTCGGCAGGTTTGCCCTGGCCGACGGCGAAGAAGTCGCCGACGGGCACTTCGACGCCGGGCTGGTCGCTGCCGTCGTAATAGATGCGCAGGGAGAGGGAGTGGAGTTCATCGACCCAGCCGGAGTGACTGGTGAACCAGATATGAGTGATCACGCCGGGACCTTCGAGCAGGGGCATGTTGACGGACTGGCCGGGCATGAGCCAATCCATATCGAGATTTTCGGAGTGCCAGCCGGGCTGCTGGTTGCTGGAGACGCGGCGATTGCGGCCTTTAGGGAAGAGGTTGAAGGGGCCGAGGATGTCGTTGAGAGTGGGAGCGGAGGTTAGTTTGTCGTTGTATGATGGAGAATCGATCCAGGCAGCATCGTTCATATAGGCGTTGGCGAAGGCGTAGGGCATGAGGCCATCGCGGCCATGGTTGTTGGAGTTGCGGAAGATGAAAAGGCCGCCGCCGGGCTGGTCAGGATCGTCACGATAGCCCACCAGCAGGACGCTGTGGCCGTCGAAAACTTTGTCGGGGGTGGTCATCTGAAGGGTGTTGTCTTTCCAGATGGGGCTTCTGGGCCAGCGGAATCCGCCGCAAACCGGCCAGCGCAGATTGATGGTGGTTTTAATGGCGGTCAGCTGGGATTCGGTGAGACCGGTATCGGGGTTCCATTTTTTAATCCAGTGAAATTTGAGATTGGAATCGAGTGACTGGCGGGCGCGGGTCTGGATTTCATCTGAGGGGATCAGGCCGGCATCGAAGGTATCGCGATAAGGCAAATCGGAGTCGGTACAGATCCCGTAGCGGGTGAAACCGCGCCAGAGGTCAGAGAAGTAACTGCCGTCGGAGTGATCTTGGGCGGCTTGATTGGAGGCCCAGTTGAGGTATTCGACACTAAGCGGTGAGGGGGTCTGATCCTGCTGACGGGCAAGGGCGTATTCCAGGGCGCCAACAATAGTGAAAACGGAGCAGGTGTTGCGGGTACCTTGGAGGCGTGTGGTAAGCCCCCATTGTTTAAAGTTGGGACGGAGGTCCATCGAGGATGGTACCGGATCGGAAGAGGCTGCGGAGAGGCAGGGAGAGAGAGAAAATATGAAGCCGACAGATAGAATGACAGATGTTCGATAGAGATGATTGGACAGCATCGTTATTCCTCACGGTCAGGGATTATTATATTGCGTTAACGAGGATACGAAACGGGCAGGAAAATGTTATCCGTAATGGGTGTTAACATTCCTGATTTTGACTGAACAGGTAAAATCATGCCAAGGAGACGTGAGGATTGCAAGGGTAAATTCGGAGACCCATATCATCTGGTCGGCCCTGGTGGGTTGTGGCAGAGTTATAGGACGTAAAGAGTACCGTTAGAAAAATGTTAGAATTTAGCTTGTTCTGAGCTGTAATGTGTTATAATGGACCGACAACCTGGCACTATCATGTAGTTATCTGAACGCCAGGATCTCTAAACAGGCTTATCGCAAGCCTGAGGTGTGATACCGGTCAATTTGAACCGGTATCAGCACTGGCAATAGGAGTTGAATCAGGTTTACTCCACAACCTGGTCAAATTGAGGAACAGGAAAAAGGGAAAATTTGCCTCCAATGTACCCCAATTCTGGACGATATCCGGAATAACAGATATTTATATAATCTCAGGTATACAAAGGAGATTGTGAGTTGAAGAGATTTGAATTTGCCCCTTTTTTGCATCTGCTGCGGACGGAATCTGTCTACGGAATTTCAATTCACTTTGTCATTTGAATGCCCTTGCTAACCTCTTAAGAATTTCCAAGGATACTGCTAATGCATACCCCTACCACTTTACGAGTCATATTTCCGGTATTGTTACTGGTCTGTTTACCCGCCATTTTATGGGGCGATACCATCATCTATGATGGATTTGAATATGCCACGGGAATCCTGGGCGGGAACGGAGGCGGATTGGGGTGGTCCGATAATTGGAGTGGCGCCAATGTTGTTGCCGCACCCGGATTGAGTTATGAGGGGTTGCCGGCTATTGGCAATAAAGCGGGAACGGACGGCAGTACTGAATTATCTTATCGCAGTTTGAATGATCCGATTGATGCCAGCAACAGCAGTTTCTGGGTCGGTTTTATCTGTCAATCGGAAACGGAAGTGGGCTGGAGCGGGATATCAACCTGTGACGCATCGGGCAATGAAACCCTGTTTTTGGGATCGCCGTGGCAGGGATCATCACCGCGTTTCTGGGGTGTGCATCTGTATAATACTTTGAACGATTCAGGAGTGTCCATTGATGCTCAGTATTCCGGTATAGTCAGTACAGAAAAGGTCTGGATGGTTGTTAAGGTGGTCAATGGTGACTCGAACGCACAACTGACGGCATGGCTGAATCCGCGGCCGGATGAAGAGCCGGACGAGTCAGAGAGTTTCTTTCATGGGACGGTGGGACGGATTGAGGTGGCGCAGATCCGGATGGGCGGCTCGGCCGATGGGAATGTGTATTATGACGAATTGTACCTGGGGGATACGTTTGCTGATATAACCGGGGGCGATATCTATCGTAATCTGGCGCCGGAAGTGGAACTGGGAGAAGATCGGGACGTGGTCTGGCAGGGCGGGCAGATGGCCAGTGTTGAGATAAATCCGGAAATTTTGGATGATGATCCTGATGGGCTGGGACAGACGAATCCGGATTATCTGACGATTCAATGGTCCTGTCCGGCAGATGACGGGGTGGTTTTCCGGCCGGGATCTTCCGAGGGGGGGACCGAAGTGATATTCCCGGCGCCGGGTGACTATAGTCTGTTGCTTCAGGTCTGGGATGAACTGAATCAGGAAGGATCCGACACGGTGCAGGTGACGGTAACGGAGCCGTTGTGCCCAATCAGTGATTTTAACGGGAATTGTATTGTCGATCTGGCGGATGTACAGGTTTTGATTCAGCAATGGCTGGATCCGGCCGGTTGTGAGGCCTATCCGGGCAATTGTGCCGATCGCAGCGGCGATGGTCTGGTGGCGCTGGCTGATTTTGGGGGAATGGCGCTGGACTGGCTGCAGGATTGGAACGGCAAACTGCAGGTAATCCTTAATCCGGTTGAGGTGCAGTCTCAAGCGCGCTGGCGGCTGGCCGGTGGGGACTGGAAACAGAGTGGCGAGATTATTTCGAATCTAATTGAAGGAACGTATTCCCTTGAGTATAGCGGTGTTAACGGCTGGCTGAAGCCTAACGACCAGGATATATTTGTTACAAAAAGAGTGACTACCGAACTTGACAGTCATTACGCCGAGACGCCTGGTAGTCCAGTTGTGATTACAGAGTTTATGGCCAGGAACCGGCATGTGGTAGGTCAAAGTACGCTGTTTACTGTCGTTGAAGGTCAGATGGTTTTCCGCGACTGGATCGAGATCGCCAATGTCAGTTCTGAACCGGTCAACCTGGGCGGATGGTATCTGACCGATGAAAAAGCCGAGTTGGAGAAGTGGCCATTGCCGGCGGTTGATCTGGCGGCGGGGGCCTACCTGGTGGTCTTTGCTTCGGGGATCGAAGCCGGCGAGCATCCGGAGAATTACCCTTATCGGGATGGTGCGGGGAATTATCATACCAACTTCAAGCTGGATGGCAGCGGGGAATATCTGGCGCTGATCGGTCCGGATCTGTCTGTCGCCAGCGAGTACGACAACCTGCCCGATCAGGAAGAATTTATCTCGTATGGTACCTACCAGGATCAGCGGGGTTACTTTGCGGTCGCTACGCCGAGAGCGGCTAACAATGCATGTTATACCGAAATAGCGGAGAAACCATTCTTTGCCAAGGCCAGCGGGACCTTCACCCAGGGATTTCTATTGGCCCTGACCCCGCCGGAATCCGGCGGTACGATCCGGTATACCCTGAATGGGACGATGCCAACGGAAAGTTCGCTGGTATACAGTTCGCCGCTGGCGATTATCGATACGGTTGAAGTCCGGGCCAGATTTTTTAAGGAAGGCAAGGTTCCCAGCCCGGTGGAGTGCCGGACCTATATCGCGGTTTCATCGGAACTGGCCGGCGTGACGTCCGATGTGCCGATTATCGTGATCGATACGCGGGGCACGGCGGTGTCGGCCAGCGATTATGTCAAGTGTGAGGCGGCCTTTTTTGATACCAACGCCCAGGGTGTGGCTTCGGTGACGGGTTCCATTCCCGACTTTATCGGGCAGGGGGGGATTCATATCCGCGGCTCTTCTTCAGAGGGATTTGCCAAAAAACAATATTCCTTCGAGACCTGGGATTTGTATAATGAAGACAAAGATGTATCGCTGCTGGGCATGCCGGCGGGTTCCGACTGGGTGATTTACGGTCCACAGATTTTTGACCGGGCCCTGATCAACAACGCGTTGATATACGAGTTAAGCAACCGGATGGGCCGCTATGCGGTGCGCACCCGTTTCTGCGAATTGTATCTGGATCCGGGAACCGGCGCAGTGGGAAGCGATGACTACCTGGGCCTGTATATCTTTATGGAGAAGATCGCGCGGGGCGATGACCGGGTGGATGTCGAGAACCTGGATCCCTGGGACAGCCGGGAGCCACAGATCACCGGCGGGTATATGTTGAGTATCGACAAGGTTGTCAGTGACGATCTACCCACTTTTAAGACCAGCCGCGGGACGCCTAACGCCTCTAATAATTCGTATTGCAATTTTCATTATCTTTATCCGCGCAACGCCTCTCCGGAAGGATTGACCGGAACTCAGGCGTCCTGGATCCGCGGTTATCTGGATAATTTTGAGACCGCATTGTGGGGTCCCAACGCGACGGATCCAGTGTCGGGATACGCGCGGTATATCGATGTGGGTTCGTTTATCGATCATAATCTGTTGAATATGCTGGCGATGAATGTGGATGGTCTGCGGATCAGTACCTATATGTTCAAGAAGCGAGGCGGTAAGCTGGAGATGGGCCCGATCTGGGATTTTGACCGGTCCTTTGATTCAACGGACAGCCGCGATAACAATCCGCAAGCCTGGGATGGCACGGGTGACGCGACGAGTTATTTCACTTTTGAAAACTGGTGGGCGCAGTTATTTTCGGATATCGATTTCATGCAGCGTTATATCGACCGCTGGTGGGAATTGCGTCAGGATGTACTGCTGACCAGTCATTTAAATATCCTGATCGATTCGATGGCCAGTGAAGCCAACGCGGCGGCGACGCGGAACTATCAGAAATGGACGAGTTATCCTTCGCGTTATAGTAATTTTCAAGGTGAGATCAATCATCTGAAGAGCTGGCTGGGAACGCGGGTAGCCTGGATAGACGGGCAGTTTGCCAAACCGCCGGTAGCGACCCCGGCATCCGGCGCGATCACCGCGGGCAGTACCGTGACGCTGGCGAATCCCAACGGTACGGGTGAGATCTGGTACACGCTGGATGGCACCGATCCACGGGTGTTTGGTCCCGCCTCCTCGGTGGAGATCGAGACGGTGACCCTGATAGACGAGAACAAGGCCAAGAAGGTTTTGGTGCCGAATGCGGCGGTCGATGAAGGCTGGAAGGGGTCGGACCTGGCTTTTGACGACAGCGGCTGGACGACATACAATTACAAGTCGGGCGCGGCCGGTGGTGTGGGTTATTGCGACGGCAGCGATGACGCTTATTATCCCTACTATTCATACGATGTCCGGGACTGGATGTTTGGCACCGGCAAGAATGCTTCCTGCCTGATCCGGATCCACTTTAATGTGGACGCCGAACTGCTGAATGAGATCGATGTCTTGAAGATCAAGGTGCGGGCGGACGATGGTTTTGTGGCTTACCTTAATGGCCGGGATAATATCGTGGCGCGCTATAATAATGTCTATAACGGCGTGACGATGGACCAGCCGACCTGGTACGCGCGGGTTAATGATGGCGGTGAAAGTGTCGATTTCCGTGAGGAGATCGATATCAGTTCATTTATCGGTGAGTTGCGAGCCGGCGATAATATCCTGGCGATTCATGGCATGAACTCCAGTGTCCGCAGTTCCGATTTTCTGATTGGGGCGGTACTGGAAGCGCAGATCATAACCGGTGATACCGGGGGTCAGCTTGGCTCTCCGGGTGATGTGGCCGATACGGCGATTCGGTATACCGGTCAGCCGATCGCGATTAATGAGACCACCCGTTTACGGGCGAGGGTGCGAGTGCCCAGTAACGCGTACAGCCGCTGGAGCGGACTGACCCGGGCAACGTATACCCTGGGGCAGTTGACCGACAAGCTCCGGATTACAGAAATTATGTACCATCCGGCGGATGATCCAGCCGGGGTCTTTAACGAAGAAGATTTTGAATTTATCGAATTGCTGAATACCAGCGACGAAACGATCGACTTGCGCTGGGTGCAATTCGATAAAGGGATTGACTATACTTTTGGATCAACCTTGCTGCTGGGGGCCGGCGAGCATATGGTGCTGGTGAGCAACCCGGAGGCCTTTGCCGCGCGTTACGATACCAGCGGGATACTCATTGCGCCGGGCGCCTATGGCGGTCGTCTGAATAACGGCGGTGAGCGGATCCGGCTGATCGATCCGCTGGGCCAGACGATTCTGGATTTTGACTATAAGGATGGCTGGTCCAAGCCGACCGATGGCGAAGGATTTTCGCTGACGATTATCGATCCGGAGAATCCCGATCCGTTGTCATGGGACGATGGATCGAGCTGGGACGCTTCGACCCTGCCGGGCGGATCGCCGGGCGCGGCTGACGCAATTCTGCCGGATCAGGCGGTGGTGATCAATGAGATCCTGGCCCATACGGATAATGTGACGGGAGACTGGATTGAACTGTATAACGCCACGACCAGCGATATTAATATTGGCGGCTGGTATCTCAGCGACGATCGCGACAACCGGTATAAGTATCGGATCGCTCCCAATACGATTATCCACTCCGACGATTACCTGGTCTTTACCGGTGTGGATGATTTTAATAACAGTAATAACTCACTGGCGGAAATCCCGTTCGCGTTGAGCGAAAACGGTGAGGATATCTGCCTGACCCAGGTGTATAACGGCGTTCCGGGCGGGTATCGCAAGACGGAGGACTTTGGCGCTTCGCAGCGTGATGTCACTTTTGGGCGCTGGTATAACAGCACGACCGGGAATTATAATTTTGTGGCGATGGCGGAGGCGACCCCGCTGGCGGCGAACGGGGATCCGAAGGTGTGGGACGTGGTGATCAGCGAGATCATGTACAATCCGCCGGAGCCGGAAGCGGGCAGTCTTTATGATGATAATGATGAATTTGAATTTGTGGAACTGGCCAACCGGACAGACGCGGCGGTGCGTCTGGATGTCTGGAGTTCGCTGGCGGGCGATTATGTTCCGTGGGCGTTTACCGGCGGGATTGAAATGGCGTTTCCGGCGAACAGTACGATCGCGCCGAATGGCCGGGTGGTGGTGGTTCGTAACCGGGCGGCGTTCAAACTGCGTTATCCGGCGGTTCCGGATTCGATTATTTTTGAATTCGACAAGAAGCTGGACAACGACGGCGAGAATGTGGATCTGTCGATACCGGGCGATCCGAAAGCGGATGGCAGCGGGGACTATTACTTTATCCGGATCGACCGGGTGGAATACAGCGATGGTTTCCATGGCGAAGATTTTCCGGGTGGAGTCGATCCGTGGCCGTGGCAAGCCAACGGCAATGATCCGGGCGGAACGAATCCCGGACTGGGTTATTCGTTGCAGCGGATCGATCTGGATGTTTATGGCAATAATGCCGCGAACTGGCAGGCGGCCCGGGCGACGCCGGGTTATTGACCGTTGATTATGATGGAGCGATTAAGCCACAAGCAAAGAATCAATGGCTCACACAGGGCGGTCAAGCCGCAACCAAAAATGAGCTTGTGAGGTAAAGATCCACCACGAATCGCACGAATTTAGAAACACGAATCAACACCCATATTAAAAAGGTCAAGAAGTCAAGAAGGTGAGAAGGCAAAAACATCCGTGGGATGTTTTAAGGCTGGAATGACACTAAAACTTCGGTTTCGAGGATACGTATGGTAACTCTAATTCAAATAGACACTAATTGAAACAAGAAAAGAAAAAACACGCAAAAAAACAAGAAGATTAAGGATTGTAGAACAAAGAAGTCACAAAGAAAAACAGCTTTTTAGACAAGATCACAGGATCAACAGGATAAAAAAATCAAGATAACGATTTTGTCGTATCAGGAATTCAATTTAATCTAATTATAAAATATCCGAATAAAAAGCTTGCCAAGAAACAAAGAGATGATGGAATGTATACTCGGCAAGAAATTGTCTGATCGTTTGCAGGCGCTTTTTTGTAACTCTCTAGTTAGTAATCGATTAGGTGGTATTGAGGTGGTCGGGTGGGAGATGGTTGCTTCAATTGGGAAAAAAATTGTGGGAACCGTAGTGGGTAATATAATAGTTTCTAATAATAAGAGTAGTCTGGCCGCGGATAGATGTTAGGGCCGGGCGATAGTTACTCAAAGGGAATTATTATGAAGCAAGTTTCATTTGATCAAAGGGTGGTTAAAGAATGGGTATGAATTTAAACGGTTTAATTGGTCTTATATTGTTGCTGTGTGTGTCTGGTTGCGGTGGGAATGTGCCGGAGCATGCGGTGATTGATGATGTGGAACAGATTGAGTCGTTGCGGATGCAAGTGGGATCGGTGGAGTTGATCGTTATTCACAACATCTCACAAGGTGGCGTCGGGCTACTGAGTACACACCCCCTCAAGACGCGGACCAAGGTTCGGGTTCGTATCGATTCGCCGAAGCTGGTTGATCCCACCGCCTTTCTGGCGCAAGTAGTCCAGTGTGTCAATCATGGGGATGGCTAGGGTACGGTCGGTTGAAATTCATTCAGGAACAGAGCCACGATCATATCATGCAAATTCACGATCGATTCTATTTTGGCCAAATAACGCCGGTCTACTGGGCAGTCGGGCTGTGCCATGTGGTTCTTATGGACCAGTCCTTCGAGCCGGCTGGTGATCAGGAGCCGTTTCTTGCCATTTCGATCAGTTTGGGGGCAACGATATCCGCCAGGGCGCCTGTCCCTTCCGGATTGAGATGGACATGATCGTAAAAAAATTCGATCCGGCCGGATAAGGGGGTGGCATCGATAACAGCATCAGAAGGGATTTCTTCGTCAATAATCCGGTACATGTTTTTATAGGCTTCGACATGGGAGTCGAATCCGAATCCGTGTATCTGGCAATTGCATTTTTGGCGGCCCGCTTCGGGCAGGTCGGGCACGATGAGGGTGGCTTGTTTGACCACCAGCAGTTGGGCTCCCATCAGCCGGGCGGCTTCCCTGATCAGTTGCAAATTCAGGCGCCAGATTTCGAGGTTGTCATGATTGAAGTCGTCCGTCATGGGGAGCGGCTCGCCGGCGGACAGTTCGCCGGGCAGCGGATGGGATAGTTTAAGGCGCAAGCGGGTGAGGAGTTGGGACTGGTAGATGAACGGATCGAACCAGTAGGGCTCATAGGTTTTTACGGGTTTGATGGTTTTTTCGAAGGTCCATTCGCTATCCGGCCTCATTCGCCAGTCGAACATAGAATCGCGATTAAAATAATACAGATCGTTCCATCCATGATAGACGACGATGATATCCGGTTGATAATAGCGCAGCTGGCTCCACAGTCGTCCGTACGATTCGAAGGAGCAATACCCTCCCGCTGCAGCGTTGATAAAATCGACCTGGACCGTGCTGTTTTTTTTAAGAAGGGCGATGGTTTTCCAAGGCCAGGTTTCGGTGTCTTTTAGATTGAACCCAGTGCCGGCTGTGGAAGAACCTCCCAGAAAGACGATACGGCAGGTATTTTGGGGTTTTTCCGGTGTGATTTCTGGGGTGGACATGAAACCGTGCCGGTTCACCGTTTTTCCGTTGGCAGTAACATCAGGTTTGGGTCGATAGGCGCAATAGGGATCGATTAGTGCCCAGCTTTGCATGGGGTGTTTACCGGCGATCCGGCCGGTCAGGACTAGCAGGTCCCGGCGGACAGGATATCGATATCGGACAACCATTTCAAATATCCCGAAGATCATCAGTAGGATCAGGAAATAAAAGGCGACAAAAAGGATGCGCTTCTGGGGCGATAAATTTGTTTTTTTCAAGGTAGTACTCTTTCTGAAAGCAGGGGCGTCGATAAAAAACATAATTGAAAAAACGATTGCCATAGATCAGGCTTGCAGTATAGACTAAAATATGATAAGTATTATGGTATGTTACTGGTTTGAAATAATCAAACAAAATGCCCGAGGTGGACAAGCCGCAAGCAAAAAAGGGCTTGTGATGTTGAGATGAACCACAAATTGCTCGAATGAAGAAACATAAATCAACACCAAATATATACCCAATGGTTATGAAAGTTCCTGATCACTCGAAATTTAACGTATTACTCGTCAAATATTTATCTTCTGGCATAACGAGAGAATTCAATTGTAAAGGGGATAAAAAGGGCAAAAACGGTCGAAGGATGATTCGATGGGGAGTTGTTTTCTACCGGTATTGCAAGGATGAGAGAGGGTTTGTCTGGGGGCGAGGTTTGTTGGATCAGCCCGCCACGGCGGATCCAAGACATGGGATAACCGGGGGTTACCCCATGCCGAAATTGGTCTGTTCCGGTGAATTCGTTCCTCTATTTTGAACTCATCTCAGACTTTGAATTGACCGACCAGTTCCTGTAACTGGTGAGACAACTGTGACAGCTGTTCACTGGCGGCGCGGGTCTTATCGACGCCGCCGGCCGTTTTTCTTACATTACTATCCACGCCGGAAATATTGCGTGAAATTTCCTGGCTGGCGTTGGAGGTATCCTGGATATTGAGGGAAACCTGTTGGGAATTTCCCGCGGTTTGGGAGATGTTCTGAGAGATTTCACGGGTGGTAATGCTTTGTTCTTCCACGGTTGAGGCAATGGTGCGGAATACCGAATTGACATTCTGGATGACCTCCCGGATTTTTCCGATCGAATCGATGGAATCGGAGGTGGAATTCTGGATGGCGATAATCCGTTTGCTGATATCATCCGTAGCCTGGGCGGTCTGGCGCGCCAGTTCTTTGACCTCGTTGGCCACCACGGCAAATCCTTTGCCAGACTCACCGGCCCGGGCGGCCTCGATGGTCGCATTCAGGGCCAGCAGGTTGGTCTGTTCGGCAATGTCCTGAATCACTTCAATCACCCGGCCGATGGCCTCAGCCGCCTCGCCCAGCTGTCCGATCTTTTTATCGCTGGACTGGGCCAGATTAGACGCTTCATTGGCAACCTGGGAGGCTTGTTCGGCATTACGGGCCACCTCAGTAATACTGGCGGTCATCTCTTCTACCGCCGAAGCGATCGATTTGATATTGTTGGACATTTCCTCGCCGGTGGTGGCCATTGAATCGATATTCAGGGTAAGCTGTTCGGCCGCCGCCGCCACCGTGGAGGATTGACTGCTCATTTCATTGGTATCGCTGGCCAGATGATTTGCCGTTGAGGACAATTCTTCGGCAGACTGCGACAACGTTTGGGCGTTTGCCGCGATCCGACTGATAATCGATTGCAATTTTTCAACAAATATATTGAACCAACCGGCCATCTCACCGATTTCATCGCGACTCCTGATCCGTAATCGGTGTGTCAGGTCGCCTTCACCCTGGGCGATATCCTTGATCATCAAGGTCACTTTGCGAATCGGGTGGGAGATGGAACGACCAATGACAAACGCCAAAATAACCGCACTGACGACAGCGATCAATCCACCCCCAATAAAAGACCAGATGGCGGCGTCGTTCCGGTCCTGGATTTCGGCGGTATGAGCCAATACCTGAGTTTTGTTGTCGGCAATGGCTTTTTCTTCCTGATTGACCACGGCCCGCTTTTCCTGGACCTGTTGCATGGCCGTCTGGATACTGGCCTCCTGCAGCTGCTTGAGCGTATTAAAGCCGGCCAAAAGTGTTTCGAAGGTCTGAAATGCCGAGCCGCCATCGCTGGATTTTCTGGCAAAGTTCAACTTTCCAGTTTCCGCCAGTTCGATCACTTTGCGGGTTTTTTCTTTCCACTCGGCAAACGCTTTACTTAGCGCTTCGAATCCGGCTTTGCCTTCATCGGAGGTGAAGAACGCCGCCGCCTGACCGATTTTTTCCTCCAAGGCGTTGACATAAGACAGGTTGGCTTCATTGGCCGCCTTGGCCGCGTCGGAATTGTCGGCCACCAAGGCCTGTTTTTCCGCGCCCACCGCCTGATGTCCGGCAATTTCGGCTTCCATCAACAATTTGATACTATCCTGCTTTTCCCGCAACTGGACGACATCGGTGTTAATCAGGGGCAGCACATCGTTGGTGATCATGGGGCTGATCTTCTGGTCAATCAACTGGACAAACTGGTCGTTGACAATGGCATCGAGATTGCGTTGAGATTGATAAAGCATCCATCCGCCGGCCAGCACCAAGCCCAGCAGGGCCAGGCAGGGAACTCCGGCCAGGAATGCGATTTTCGCGTTAATCCCCAGTCCCTGGCGAATAGACGAATTTTCCTTGGCATTCATTGCTTGTCTCTCTTGAATGGCGGTCATGGTCCTTATCCTTTCGGGTAGTTGCTAAGGAACCGCGCAAAAATAACACCTTCATTTCTCATCCCATCTTGCCGTCATCTTCAGTCGCTTCTCAATCGCGAAATCCTCGACATAGCATAATAGCTATGCCCGCGGTTTCGCTCAATCGGCGCGACTGAATCTGACAACAAGTGGTGTGATAAATATAGTATTTATTTATGCGCGGCTCCTAACATTCGATTCTCTTGATAAATTGATACACTGGATATCCGGCAGAAACCCTTTAAGGTTTTCTGCCGGACGATAAATGGCAAATTTTCAAATGGAAATTACTGGCTGACAACGGTCCAGTCGGCTGCGAGTTTCAGCGTACCGATGGCATCCGTATTCAAACCGGTACAAATAGCGCCGATCACCTGACCTTTGGCGTCGAGGATCGGCAATGAAACCTGTTGAAGCTGGGCGTTGGCGGATTTGTCAAACTCTACTTTGCTGATTTCGATCCCACCCTGGGCATTGTTAAAAGAGTTCTGCCACTTGGGTTCATCACCCTGCCAGTAATCGCTGGTCAGCGCGTTCAGCCCGACATTGGCGCCCTGGTTGTCCATGGCAAAGGCCTCGACAATGGCCGGATTGAGTTTGATTATCCGGATGATTTCCCGGGCACAGGCGTTGCCCAGCATTTCCTTGTGGATGGGCAGTTCATCTTCGGCCTTGATCCAGGTCTGGTCGGTTTCCTTAATCTGGTCCAGAGTCAAACCCTTGGCGTTCTGTGCCTGGATTTCGCTTGCCAGTGTGGCGTTGGTGCACAACTGGATCAGATTCACCTTGATGTAATTTTTCACGGGGTCACTGAGTTTGTCGGATTGATTGATGCCGGCCAATACCTTGCCGATCACCTGGCCGTATGCCTTGTTGATACCAAAACAGACCGCACCGATCACATCGCCTTTTTCATCGATAACGGGAATGGAAATTTTCTGGTCCACAATATTGGTTGACTTGTCCAGTTTTTCCTTTTCAATGGCAATTCCACCTTTGCCGTCGTTATAAGCCAGCTGCCATTTGGGTTCATCGCCCTGCCAGTAGTCGCTGGTCAGCGCGTTCTGGCCCACGTTGGCTCCCTGATTGTCCATGACAAAGGTTTCGCCAATGGCGGGCATCAATGCGACGATCCGCTTGATCTCCTTTGCGCAGGCGTTGCCCAGCATTTCTTTGTGAATAGGCAGTTCATCTTCAGCTTCAATCCAGGTCTTATCCTGAGTCTTGATATCATCCAAGGGAACCTTCTTATCATTTTGAACCTTGATTTGTTCAACAAAAATCTTGTTCTGCCACAATGGCAGTAAAATTTCCCGGGAAAATTCCTTCATCTCGGGTGAAACGTCCGCATTGTCATTGATCTGTTTCTGGAGCGACTGCTTGAGAGCGGCAATCTTCTGCTCGATCGCTTTCTGTTCATCGGAAGATTGTGCTGTTAACATGGACGCCATAATAGCAATGAGCGCCAATACCATCATTCCACGACATGCGTTCTTCATGGGAATCTCCTAAATAATCTTTATTAATAGTTTTTTTAACACAAACATTCAACGAGTCGCCGGACTACGAGTCCGCAAAGAGAATGTTGTAGGTTCTGGTAAAAGATCGACGTCCCTTAATAACCACTTAACACAAATCTTATTCACACGAACAACTCCAAAAACCAACTGATATAAAACACTTCGCATCGATCACAAGCATTATTTATATTTTCAAGCATTCGGTCTTATAATACCCCTAATGTCAGAATTGAAACTTGTTTTTCTGATCCATTTCTGTAGATCAGCATTAAAAGCGATCTGCCTTAAAAACGGCATTTCAGAATTCAAGCTATTATATTCCAGACAGTTATGCATTTGTAAATCATTGGTGTAAATGCCGGGGCAAACGAACCGCAGCAGCCGGGAAGATTAAAAAGTGACGTGCCACCATAAAAAGGCGGTTTTACATAGTTATAAGACCTTATATCATACTCAAATGGCAAGGGAATATTCGACAGTATGGCCTGAATTTTAACAGCACTTTTTTGCAACGATCTGGTTAGTAATCGATTAGGTGGTGTTGGGGTGGTCGTGTGGGAGATTGCCGGTGATGTCGGGAAAAATGTTTGTTTGTAGGAGGGCGGGTTGTATAATAGTTTGAAATAACGAGAGTACTCTGGCCGTGGATAGATGCTGGGGCCGGGCCATAGTTACTCAAAGGGAATTGTTATGAAGCAAGTTTCATTTGATCAAAGGGTGCATAAAGAATGGGTATGAATTTAAACGGTTTCATTGGACTTATGTTGTTGCTATGTGTGTCTGGTTACGGCCGGAATGTGCCGAAAAAATGAAGTTAAAAAAGCTTTCGCCTGACGGTGAGGTTTTTTAGGTCGGGATGGTTAACCGAGGGTTACCCATCTTGCAATTTCTATTTAGCATTGCCGGAGTCTGACGTTGGTTGGTCACCAGAATCCCTTTCTTTGTTGATATCCTTGTTTTGTTCACGTATTGTATCAATCACTTCGGGCATTATCTCGAGTCCTTTAATCAGTTTGAGTTTCTTGTTGACAACAACAAATGTGCTGATGCCAGTAGTTGCTTTTTCATATTTAGTTACTACCCGATAAACCGGAACTGATTTCGGGATCCGCTTTAATACCCTTTCATAAACCTGACTGGCTTTGTCAGTCCGGATATTAATCAATATGATAGATTGGATCGGGCCATGTTTGATGCGTTCTTTCCGGACTTCATCACTACTGTTTCGCATCTGAACGAGCCATTTCTCCATAAATGGCCAGATCAGTTTTGCATCATCTCCCAGCAATCCTTTCAAATCATCCAATGTCGGATTGAGACGATCCAGTGCTTTTAGCCTGATTTTCTCATCTTCCGAAGCAAGGTCAATGTGCCACGCGAGAATCTGTTCTTTAATTTTTTCTTCGGAAACCTGGATAGCATTGGGATCTAAATTATTGATGTGAATATCAGACAATTTACGGTAAAGTCTGGTATTACCGCTTGAATAATCCATAAGACTTAAGCCTTTCTCATTCAGTGAGATAATCCGCTGTTTGCTTTTCTTATGGTCGCCTTCTAGTCCATTTTTTTCAATCGTTTCGAAGTAGATGATATCCCCAACAACATTATATGTTTCTTTGATTACTAATGAGCCCTTGCCTGAAAGTGGTGGCGGGAACATTGTAATAACACAAATGCCACTATCGCAAAATTCCACAGTGCCCCCCAGCATTAAAGGGAATTCGTACTTACCAACCAGATCGATATTAGTGTATGATCTTTCAGCAAACAGAAAACCACAACTTAAGATAAGAACGATGAATGCAATTACATATTCCTTCATATTTGAACCTATGTAATAATGATTTTTTAATCAGGAGACCTAGACAAGCCTTGAGATGACGCTTTTATGTATTGCTTGCAGGTTGACTAAATTGCCAACTGTAATCAGGTTAAAGCCTCGATCACACAAGTAAAAGGACTGTCGTTTGTACATTTACAGTGTTGATAACCGGATAATACCATATTTTTTTGTGCGACACAAGTCCTCGTTTGACTATGACAGGCATTTGCATTATATTCATTTTAATCCGGTTCGACATGGCTATGTCGAACAGCCCGGTGAATGGCAGTGGTCAACATACCATCGTTATGCAAAGCAGGGCGGCTATGACACGTTTGATTGGGATTGCGGATGGAATTGGGAAGCGGTTGACGGAGAGATATGTGAAGATGAAGTTTCGCCTGACGGCGAGGCTTGTTAGATCAGCCCGCCACGGCGGATCCAGGACATGGGTAACCGGGGGTTACCCATCCTACGCGATATAAATATACGTCTGGATTAAAATGTGTGTTATTCTAACCTGAGGAAATCATGATGGAGAACAAGCTAAGTCGTCGAGACTGGATGCGGTATCTGGGTGTTTCTGGTATTGTTGCGGGTGTGATTGGCGCGGAGGGGGCCCGGGGCAGAGTGTGGGGGAATCGGGTGGGTTTCAGAGTTCGGTGATCGCGAAAGACAAGGTTCAGTATAACGGGTCGCCGGCGATTATCAGTGATGGCAGGATTATTCAGCCGCGCCAGGAGATCCCGGTGCTCAGCCAGACGGATGTGCTGGTAGTGGGCGGCGGGCCGGCGGGTATCTGCGCGGCCCTGGCGGCGGCGCGGGCCGGCAGCAAGGTGACGCTGGTTGAGCGGTACGGCCATTTTGGGGGTTTGTGGACAGGGGGGCTGGTGCTGCTGATTCTGGGGCATATTGCCAAGGGGCCCAAGCAGGTGTGTCAGGGGATTGGCGAGGAGATCATGCAGCGGCTGGATAAGATGGATGGGGCGATTATCGACCGGCGGGAAGGCCGCAATCCGACGGTGGATGCCGAGGCGGTCAAGTACCTGATGGTGGAAATGGTGGAAGAGGCGGGGATCGAGGTCTTTTTGCATTGCTGGGGGGTGAACGCGATTGTACAGGATAACGTTGTTCGGGGCGCGGTTTTTGAAAGTAAAGCCGGTCGTCAGGCGATTCGGGCCGGAGTGGTGGTGGATGCGACGGGGGATGGCGATATCTTTGCCGCGGCGGGGGCTGAGTTCGAGCATCGGATGCATAATATCGGGCTGGTGTGCCGGATCGGCAACCTGGACCGGATCGACCGGGAGAAGGCCGGCGATACGCCGCAGCCGCGCCGGATGGGCGGCCGTACGCCGGTATCCGGGGTGAACTGGGTTAACCTGACCGGGCCGAAAGAGGATGGCCTGGATCTGGCGACGCTGACCCGGATGGAGATGAACCACCGGAAATTTATCTGGCAGGATATCCAGAAGAAACGGAGCCTGCCCGGCTACGATAAAGTTTATCTTACGGAAACCGCCCCGCAGTTGGGAGTTCGGATAACGCGGGTGCTGGATGGCGTGGATCGGATTCGCCTTGATGCGATTAAGCAGGGGATTCGATATCCGGATGTGGTGGGGGTGGGCGGCGCGTCTAATGCCGAACATGGAGAATGGCAGATTCCCTATGGCGCGCTGGTGCCGGAGAAAGTGGATAATGTGCTGGCGGCCGGGCGATGTGTCAGTATGGAAATGCAGATGGCCGATCTGGTGCGGCTGATTCCCAATTGTTTTGTGACGGGTCATGCCGCCGGGGTGGCGGCCGCGGTAGCGGTTAAGCAGCAATGCCCGCCCCGTCGAGCGGAAATCAAAAAAATTCAGGAAATCCTGCTGCAACAAAAGGCTTATCTCGGATAACCGGTTTTGACAACCCCAGCGCCCAAAATAATAAAGAAACATTTCCGGCGAGTGGTCAGGCTGTTGTCACTGGTGGGAATGATTGGCTGTCTGGGTGGGCTTGTACCGCTGGATTCAGTGGCGGCGGCGGTGGTATCCATGAGTCCGCTGGTTACGGTTGGAACATTGATTGCTACCCGCGTGTTTCAGGTATTCGCGCTATCGGGACTGGTGATCGGGATAGTGACGGTGTGGCGGCCGCGCTGGTTTTGTCGCTGGCTTTGTCCGATGGGGTTGTGTCTGGATACCGCGAGTAACCTGGGGCGGCGATTCGGTCGTAAAAGCCTGAAAGGATTTAAGTTTGGACCCTGGCTGCTGCTGTTGACATTGGGCGGGGCATTGCTGGGCTATCCATTGTTGCTGTGGCTGGATCCGCTGGCGCTGTTTTCCGGAGTGCTGCGTCATCCGCCGGCAGCGGGAGGCCTGTCCGGCTGGAGTTGGGTGATTGTGTTGGGGGCGATCTGGCTGGCTTGTGTGATCTGGCCAAATGTGTGGTGTGGGAGGATCTGTCCGCTGGGGGCTTGGCAGGATGTTTTAACGCAAATAAAAGGTTTACTCCGAAGTAGAACTGGCAAAACTGACGCTGGCCAACAGAAGGCATCATTGGTTGTCGTTGCCCGTCGTACGATTATCGCGATGGGGTTGGGCGTGGTTGGGGGTTCGCTGGCTAAGGGAGCAGGTAAAAAGGGGCCGAAGCCACTGCGGCCGCCCGGGGCGGCTGATGAGTCGTGTTTGGCCGGGCTTTGTATTCGATGTGGGAACTGTGCCAAGGTCTGTCCGGCCCAGATTATTACTTATGATACCGATCAACAGCGTCTACTGGGTTTTCTGGCGCCGGTGCTGGATTATTCAGCTGACTATTGCCGGGAAGACTGTGTGGCATGTGGCGGGGTATGTCCCAGTGGGGCATTGACGGCTTTGCCACTGGATGAGAAACCGGCGGTCAGGCTTGGATTTCCTCAAGTTGATATGGAAATCTGTCTGCTGGGTGATGACCGGGAATGCTCAGCCTGTCAACGCTGGTGTCCTTATGGCGCGGTTCACTACGAATTTTCGGAAGCCAGCTATACCCTTGCTCCGGTTATCGATCCGGAGAAATGCAATGGCTGCGGCGCGTGTCAGGCGGCCTGTCCGACCCGGCCGGTTAAGGCGATCCGGGTGTATACTGAATAGCGGGTCATATCTTGAGCAATAGGTTGGAGAAGGTGGCGTTTGGCTGTCTGAGGCGTATGGCACGTGAGTCAACGAATCTGAAGGTGCGATGCTGGAAAATTCACTTTTCGAATGGTGTGATGATTATGAATAAATATTTGATACTGCTTTGGTTAGGTTTTCCCGGACTGGTATGGGGAACAACGTATTATGTGGATCCGGAGCATGGACGGCCTGATAATCCGGGTACTTTGGAGTTGCCGTTGCAGAGTTTGCAGGAGGTGACGGGTGGGAAAGCGGCGTTGAAAGCGGGGGATCGGATTATTTTACGCGGTGGAAACTATGGGGCGGTGACCCTGCGTGGTGAGAATGAGGGGGTAGTGACGATTGAAAATTATCCGGGTGAGCATCCGACGTTGAGCCGGTTGAGGACCGGCAAAGCGCGGAACTGGCATTTTAAAGGTATCGAGTTCGCGCCGGATTTAGAAAAGATGGAGCGTCCATATACGCTGGTGGATACGGCAGGGGATGCGTCGGAACTGGTATTTGAGAATTGCCTGCTGTATTCGGCCAGGGATACGGCGGAGTGGTCGGCTGAGGATTGGGTCAAACAATCGTGCAGCGGGTTTCTGATCCGGGGTGACCGGAACCGGATTATGAATAACCGGTTGCTGAATGTCGATCATGGAATCTCGGTGGATGGCAATGATAATATAGTTGAGAATAATACGGTCGAGAATTTTTCGGGGGATGGGATGCGGGCGCTGGGCGATCGCTGTGTGTATCGCTATAATGTCATCCGGAACTGTTACGATGTCGATGAGAACCATGATGACGGGATTCAATCGTGGAGTGTAGGGCCGGAGGGCGTGGGCAGCGGGGTTGTGAAGGATGTGCTGATCGAGGGGAACCTGATCATCAATTATACCGATCCGAAGCAGAAGCATCGCGGGACGTTGCAAGGGATAGGGTGTTTTGATGGGTATTATGAAGGCTGGACGATTGTGAACAATATCATTATGATCGATCACTGGCACGGGATCACCTTGCTGGGGGCGAGGAACTGCCGGATTATAAATAATACGGTGGTGGATTTGAATGATGTCAAGCCGGGGCCGCCGTGGATTATGATTGCCAAGCACAAGAAAAAAACCGAAAGCACCGGCAACCTGATCCGGAATAATCTGTCGCCCAAAATCGCATCGCAACTGGAAGTGGGGCAGATCGACCATAATCTGACGATTACCGATTATGATAAATTTTTTGTGGATTACGCGAAACGGGATCTGCGGCTCAAGGCCGATGCGCCGGCGCGGGACGCGGGAAATAATGAGTTCATACCCAAGTTGGATTTCTTTAGAAAGCCCAGGCTGGTGGGGGATACCGTTGATATGGGGGCGGTGGAATATGAGGCGGCGAAGCCTTGACGATTCATAAAAAAAGGGGCACCATATACGATGCCCCTTTATGGTACAGAATTTATTTGTTAATTTATTGGTTGATACGGATATTGAGGATCTCCATGGGTTTGAGAGTGAGTCGCGGTTGGAGCGGTTCGAGGGGTTCGCCGATGGGTGAGCAGTGTTGGACCTGGAGCGGTGAGCCGGAGGCGCTCAGGGTGGCAACGGCGGGTTCACTGGTTGGGTTAAACAGCCGCAGCAGGGTGCCGGCGGGTGCGATGGGTTTGATGGCGCTGATGATGATGTCTCTGCTGTTGAGCTTCCAGGGGAATTGCGGGGCTGGTTGAGACGGATCGGCCGGGGCGACCAAGAGCGGCCGGCAGGTGTGCAGTGCCAGTTGTTCGGCACCGGCCGGATCGAAGGGGCCGGAATGGGGTCGCAGGACATAGCGGAAGGTGATGATGCCTTCCTGATCCGCCTTGTAATTGGTTTCCCAGTGGTTGTTCATGACCCATGACCAGAAGGTCTGATCGGGCTGACATTGGGTGCGCCAATCTTCTTTGGAGTAGGGGCGGGTAAATATCGGATCGAACTCGACCATGGGGGCGTCGAGCGAAACCAGAGTAAGTCCTGACCGTTTATTGGACAGGTCTGCCCAGCGCTGCATAGTGAAGAAATTGCGATTGGCGCCGGGGAGCTGGTCACGTTCGGGGCGCATGATGGCCCAGGGGATATCGAGGCGCCACTGGCCGCCGGTGATATTCAGGGGAAACGCAAAGAAGACGCTTTCCGGGCGGCGTTCCTTGAGTTTGTCGGTGATGTTTTCGATGGCGAGGGTGTCGAGGCCGTCGACCAGACGAAGTTTGCGCGTGAGTTTGTTACAGCCGGGCGCGCCGGATTCAATCACGAGGGTGGCGACCAGCGGGCCGGGGTCCTGAACGGTGATGGTGACCGGGCCTTCAATCAACTGGTGGTTTTTTGTGGCGTCGCGGCCAATGATGTAGAGGTAATCGTTCAAACCGGCGCTGTCGGGCCGGACCCATTCGGCATTATTGGATTTGGTTTTCAAGCTGCTGATGGCGCCATTGTCGGGATTGACAGTGATCGAGAGGATCGAGTTAGAGAGGGTGTGGCCGGAGGCCTGGGCGGAACCGGATTTAAGGGGTAGAGCGGATTTGATCTGGTAGCGTTTGGCGCCAAGGGGCGGGACTTCTTGGGCGACAAAGGCCAGGGATCCATCCTGGAGCCGTTGGGATGGGATAGTCCGGTTGGTGGCGGCATCAATTACCTGGTCACCAATTCTGGATTGATCGGCGGTTAGAATGACCAGATCGGTCCGGGGCCAGTTGGCAGTGTTGTATATATCGATGGTGGAGGGAGTGCCGACGATTTCGGAGGCCAGTGCCTGGTTTAATAACCGGCTGGTCTGGGCGGCGGCATTGAGAGCGAATTTCTGTTTGTAGACGGCCTGACGGATGGCGAATTCGCTATCGGGCTCGGAAATGCTGTTCCAGGCGCCCCAGGTGTGTTCATCGTACATAATGGCGTTGGTCCAGGCCTCTTTGAAGTCATTATAGGGATAGCCCTTGGGATTATGCAGGGTCCAGAGGATCTGGGCCTGAACCAGGGCGTCGCGTGCCTGGCGGTCAATGGCGGTATCGGCGGCGGTGGAGGCGGCGCCATCTTCCCAGTGGCCGGTGAAATCGCCGCGCAGGGTGGGCAGTTGGTCGCCATAGCGTTTTTCGAATTCCTGGAACATAGCCGAGTTGGTGCTGATGATGAGTCTGGGCCAGGCGTATTTTTTGTTCCATTCGTGTACAACTTCAGGCAGGACCGGGTTGGGCGGGCCGTTGTCGGCGCCGATATTGTAACGGAGGTGCATGAGATCGTAGGGGTAGCCTTTGTCCTGCATTTCCTGGAGGACGGGCATGATTTCCTGCGGGGTGATGCGATGGCCGATGGGCTGGCCGTGGAAATGGGAGTAGTCTTTGCCGCTCATCCAGAACAGGATTTTTTCCTGTCCGCTGGGCGATTGCCACCAGAAGGGTTTGTCGCCCCAGTCGAAGACATGGCCGATGCGATGGACGCGGTTGGGCGCGACGCTGAAGTAGCGGACGCCGTTCTGGGCCAGCACGGGTACGGCGCCCCAGGCAAAGCCGGGGATGTCGGACGAGGTGGCGCTGAGGACGGGGACCTGATAATCCCTTTCGAATTGCTTGGCGCTGGCCAGCAGTTCGAAGAGTTCTTCATCGCTGTAGATGCAGGTCATGGCCTGGGCGTAAAAAGCGTCGAGATGGATGTGGCCGGTACGGGCGGCATTGATGAAGGCGGTTTTCTCGGCGTCGGTGGCAGTTCGGAAGAATTCTTCCACCGCCCACATACCTTCGGGGTGCCATTTAAATTGCGCTTCGGGGGGATAATCTTTGGAGGCTTCGATATAAGCGAGCGCCTTTTTCAGGTGGTCCACCTGGAGCTGGAGCACATCTTCCTGGGGGTGGGTGTAGCCGATATCGAGGTGGGTCTGGTGGATGAGGTGCACCTCCCATTTGCGGACCGGCTGGATGGTTACGGAGGTCTGGATAGCGGCGGTATTGGGTATGACCAGTTTCAGGGGGAGCGTCGTTTCGGCGTCTACAGAAGGGATGCTGAGCTGGATGGTGTTGAGGCCGCGCTTGAGGGTGGTGGCGCTGAGAGTCTTATTTCCAGATTGGAATTGAACCTTGACCGGCTCGCTGGTATGCAGAATGGTGAGATCAACGGGCGAGAGGCAGGTATCGCCAGGTCCGCGCAGGGCGAACATGCCGGTTTGGGTATTGACAATCCGAGTGTCGGGTTTGATAGCAGTAGTTGACGGACCATCGGAGCCTTTGAGGGTGAGGCTATCGAAGATGCACCAGGAACCATCATTGTTGACGATCTGGATCACATTGTTGCCGGCGACGAGTTGACCGGCGGGCAGGTCGACGTTGAGCTGGGCAGGTTTGCCTTTGGCGTAGTCGCCGTTGATGGAGTCATCGGGTCCGCCGGCGGGCAATCTGAACGTTTGGGACTGGCCGTTGACCTGGATATGGAGTCTGGGCGGGGCATAGTTGTGGGTATCGACGAAGGCGAGTTCCAGCCGGCAGTTGGCATTAGGAGCCTGATCGAGAGCAAAGACGATAGTGGCGGAGTGGGCGCTGCTGCCGGCCCAGCCATCGCGGGGTCCGGGCAGGACATAAGACCAGTCATCAGATGGCTGGGATGCGCCGATTTCATAATAGCATCCGGCCGGGAACCGGGTGGTGTGATCCTGGTAATGGCTAGGCGCGAGCGAAAACTCCGCCGCGCTGTGGTCGGCCCGGCCGATTTGCCAGATGGTGTTTTCTGCCTGAACAGTCATGGTGACCAGAGCGCACACCAGCCATAACGCGAGCCATGATAATCGTTTCATAATTGATCTCCTGATGATTGGATATATTATTCTATGCAAAGTCAGATGCCTAAGGAACCGCGCAAAAATAACACCTCCATTTCTCATCCCATCTTGCCGCCATCTTCAGTCGCTTCTCAATCGCGAAATCCTCGACATAGCATAATAACTATGCCTGCGGTTTCGCTCAATCGGCGCGACTGAATCTGGCAACAAACTGTGCGATAAATGCAGCATTTATTTATGCGCGGCTCCTAACATTTCATGTTCAATTTGTTCGAGCGTTTTACCTTTGGTTTCGGGGATGATGCGCCAGGCAAAGAGAAAGGCGATGACGCACATAGCCGTGAAGATCCAGAAGACATTGTTACCCATGGTCTTGAGCAGATGGGGGAACAATTGAGAGACCCAGTAGTTAGTAAACCAGATGAAGAAGATGGCCAGTGACATGGCCCGGCCGCGGAGGCGGGTTGGGTAGATTTCCGAGAGTATGACCCAGGGGACCGCGCCCATACCCAGGGCGAATGATCCGACATAGGCCAGCACGCAGAGGAGTAATACCAGATTGGGGCATTGATCCCAGCCATAGGCGATGCCCAGGGCGCCCAGGGCCAGGGCCATGCCGGCGGAGGAAAGCAACAGGCAGTATTTTCGTCCCATGCCGTCGACCAGACGAAAGGAGACGCAGGTACAAACAAGCTGGGTCAAACCGATCAGGACGGTCTGGGACATGGCAGCGGAGCGGTCCAGACCGGCGCTGACGAAAATTCTGGGGGCATAGTACATGACCACATTGATACCAGTGGCCTGGCACAGGATAGCCAGGCCGATACCGATGATGAGTGGCGGGATGTAGCGCCGTCGAAACAGTTCGCGAAAATCGCCTTGTTCGTGCTCGACTGCGTTTTGAATGGCGTGCAGTTCGTTATGGGCATGGCCGGGGCCGCCGATCCGTTGTAAGATTTCTGTGCCCTGGGATACCCGGCCTTGCTTGATGAGCCAGCGGGGTGTTTCGGGTACGAACATGAGCGCGAACCCGAACAACAGGGCCGGGAGGGTTTCGGAGCCGAACATCCAGCGCCAGCCGAGCGAGACATTCCAGGCTGTATCACCGGCGGCGGCGATGCGGGCGTTGACGAAATAGACGACGATCATGCCAATGAGAATGGCAAATTGAACCAGGGTAACCAGCCGGCCGCGGATTTTTTCCGGGGCAATTTCAGCGATGTAGAGCGGGGACAGCAGCGAGGCGGCGCCGACGCCGATGCCGCCGATGATGCGGGCGATACTGAGCTGGATGAGGTTCTGGGGGATGGCCGATCCGATGGCGGAGACGCTATAGAGAATCGCCGCGACAATCAAGCCGTTGCGGCGGCCGAAGCGGTCACTGTAGGAACCGGCCAGGGCGCTGCCGATGATGCAGCCGATCAGGGCGCTGCCGGTGGCCCAGCCCAGTTTCAGATCGCTCAGCTGAAATCGTTCCTGGAGGAAATCGGTGGCGCCTGAGATAACGGCGGTATCGTAACCAAACAGAAAGCCACCCAGAGCGGCCACCAGGGTCAGGAAAATCAGGTATCTTACGTTAAGTTTGGCTGAATCAATTTTATCCGGCGTCAGATCGGGTATGGAACGGTCAGATTGAATGGATGGATGAGTCATGATAGTATAATTAGAGTGTTATTCTCCGGTTTTATTTTGGGGCTTGTGATTTTTGGATGAAGGCAATGAGATCGAGCGGTGTCCGGCGCGGGCATTGGAGTAGCCGGGCCGAGAGTTGGGATAATTTTTTACGGCATTGAACATAGCGACAATGTGGTCCGGAGGGACATTCGCTTGAATATTATGAACCTGCTGAAAAACGAAACCGCCGTTTTGATTCATGGTGTCGATCTGTTGGCGGGTGTGTTGGATGATCTCCTGTTGGGAGCCATGGGGCAGAACCTGGCGGGTATCGCAGCCGCCGCCCCAGAAGGTTAAGGCATCACCGAATTCAGCCTTCAAGCTATCGGCGTCCATGCCTTCGCAACTGATCTGGACCGGATTAACCGCGTCGAGACCAGCCTCGACGAAGTCGGCCAGCAGCGGCCTGATCGCACCGCAGCAATGCAGCAGGATTCTGGCCTGGGTCAGTTCCCTGGCGCGCCGCCAGATTTTCTGGTGATAGGGTTTGACGAATTCGCGATACATGGTGGGCGAGATAAGCAATCCGGTCTGGCTGCCCAGGTCGTCGCCGCCAAAACAGATCACATCGACATACGGTCCGATCGCGGTCAGCCATCGTTCCAGGGTGGCCAGGTGCATTTCGCAGAGTTTTTCCTGGAACCGGTGCATGGCGTCGCCGTACAGGCCGAGGTTCATGAGGTATTCATCCATGCGAAACAGGTAATGGCCCATTTCGAACATACTGCCGCCGGCCAGGGCGACAATGGCCCGGTCGGTGCCGGCGCGTAACTGACGGGTACGTTGGGCCATGATTTTTAGATTTTCGTCGGTTAAGGGCAGGTGGGCTCCCGGATGCGGCACGGAGGCCCAGACAACATGCCGGAGGGTATCGGGCAAGTTGTCAAAGGATTCGGATTCTGGATTGCGATTGAGATAGGGGAAACAGGTCTGTTCGAAATAGAGACAGCCATCGCGTTGAACGGCCAGTTCAATGCCATCGTCCGCCAGCAGGAACCAGTCGAGGCCGCGTTGTTCGAGATGGACATAAGCGGGGACCTGGCAGGGTGTGCCGTCGGGGAGTATCCAGTCTTTCCAGTCGCTGTCCCGGAGACAAAAACCGCGTCCCAGTTCGATGGTATCCACCTCAAACAGGTCCAGGACATCGTCGTCAATCACAGCCAGTTGCTGAATCATATCGTAGACCCGGACCGGTTTGGGGGGCAGGTCGAGATAATCGCGCAGCCGGGCATAGGCAATCGCGGAGATTCCAGAGGACCGATGGCCCCCGAAATCGATGGGAACTCGATCGGTCTGGACGCGGTTGAACGCGGCCAACACTCTTTCTTTGCTCATCATGGTGCAATCGTACTTTCTGGTATAATGGGTTATTGCGGAAAACCGCGTTGCAGATATCTGAGGTCCTGTTTTCCTTCCGGGGTGGTCGGGGTCATGCCCCAGCCGGAACCAGTGCCGGTACTGATGGTTGAGAATTTAAATTTGATAAAATAGTCAGCGACTTCTTTAGACCATTTGTAGGATTCGGCATGGCCATCGGCGAAACCCAGGTTGCTCAATCCGGAATGCCAGGTAACCAGTGGATCGCCCAATGAGTTACCGGTCAGGCCGGGGAGAACCCATGAATTCATATTGTAGCCACGATCATCACATTCTTCTAAAAAGACGTATCGTTCCGCCGGGCGTTTGATTTTATCCACACGCATCAGATTGAGCCAGTTGTGCGTTCCGCCGACATTGCTGCCCCAATGGCCATTGAGGGAATCGGGCATGGAATAGCTGCGGTAATTGATTTTGTCACTGGCACAATGCAACAGTTGGGGGTCCTGGATATATTTCCACATGGAGCCCCGTTTGAAGCCTTCGATCTTTTCGCGTTCGGTGCAAGTTTTCAGGGACGCGAGTGGAATGGCATCGGATTCATTATTGGTACCGCCAACGGTCCAGGGCGCCCAGACCCAGTCGGAGGGTTTACCGCCGCCATGGCGATTGGGGGTGTTGTTCCAAGAGCCGGGCATTTTGCCGTCGTTATCGTTGTTGTACATGGTCCAGCAGGTGATGAGTTGTTTGATGTTGGTTTCACAGACCAGGGCTTTGGCCTGCTCTTTTGCTTTGCCGAGCGCGGGCATCAGGATCGCAACCAGCAAGGCGATAATCGAAATGACCACCAGCAGTTCGATCAGGGTAAACCCATTTTGTTTTTTCATAACAATGGTCCTTTCTGGCAAAGGGTAGTATGTGATAAAATGCTTTTTGCGTGACCTTAAAATTCATTCAAGGCCGCTTCGCTGTAATCCATGTGCTGAAAATGAGCTATTATGCACCTAAAAAACTTGAAACTGGATGACGGTCTGTGTTTGAGGCCCTTAATGTCTTGTTTTTCTGAAGTAAAAAAATACAATTCCGCATTTATTTCTTAATCAATCTATAGAGGTATCCTAAAGCTATACCAAAACGATGCAATTATAAAATTAAGATTTTGTTTTATGAGCAGAATATATGACTTTATGTCAATATAACACAAATAATCAGGATTTCTCTTGTTTATCGATCAATATTCTGATACTATCCGATCATTGTGGATAGTATCGATCTCCAACCGAAACTTTACCCGCTGCCTAAAAACACCGGCAAATCGGTCCTGCTGCACCATTATTACGGCCATCCGGACTTTCTTTATCATTATCATCCGGAATATGAACTGGTCCTGACGCGCGGTACGGTCGGCAAGCGGATTATCGGCGGTTCGATACAGGAGTATTACAACCGGGACCTGGTGCTGCTGGGCGCGGATATTCCGCATACATGGGTGTCGGAGAAGCAGGTGGATGACAGCTGTGTGAAGGATAATGTGGTGCTGCATTTTACCCGTGAGTCGGTAGGACTGGATTTGTTGTTGAAAGAGGAGTTTCGTCCGATTAACGGGTTGCTGGAGAACAGTTTTTGCGGGATCGCCTTTTCGGCGCGGACGATCGAACGGGCGGAAGTCTATATGGACCGGATCTGTCAGCAGGCCGGGATGGCGCAGTTAATGAGTTTTATCGAGTTGCTGGATTGTCTGGCGAGCAGTGAGGAGGCCGGCCGGACGATTTTGCCGGATCCGTTTGACCAGACCTACCATCAGATCCTGTCGCAGGTCTTCGAATATATCTATAAATATCACTCCCGAGCCATAACGCTGGCGGAGATCGCGTCGGAGGTCCATATGAGCGTGCCCACGTTCACGCGGTTCTTTCGCAAGGCGACCGGCAAGACATTTGTAGAGTATCTCAACGAATGGCGTGTCCGGCGCTCCTGTGTGCTGTTACGGGAAACGGACCGTTCGGTACTGGATATCAGTCTGAAGGTTGGATTCTCGAACCTGTCGCATTTTAACCGTCAGTTTTTGAGATTGACGGGAATGACGCCGCGGGCCTATCGGAATCGGCGGAATGGCTGATTGGTTGGAGAGCGGGAGAGATTGAGGGAAGGCAGGGTGAGCGACTATAAAGGTGTAAAAGGATTATCTTTATAACGATGTGTGTCCCGATTAGCCCTTCCAAATAAGGCGATGGTAAGAGACAAAGGAGAACTCCCTTTCAATTTTATTGTTTTGCCCATTCGGATATCTTTTGATATTCTTCCCATTCTGGATCGTGATAGAAGTCGATCTCGATGGGATAGGGTTCATGATCCTCTAATGCCTGGTTGAGCTCATCGATAAATGTTTGCCGATCTTTGATGTAATACTCGAATTCTTTGAGTCCGTTGCCGGTACGCGAAGCAAACAGCAGGCAGGTTCCCGTGCTTTCAACCTGTTCTTCCAGTGTGTTTTCCAGGATCGTCATCCGCATTTTTTCTGCATTGTCCGGCATTCCATTGCCTCCATCATCGTATTTCCAGGTGATGATTGTCAGCCAGGCATATTTCCGCTTGATTTTTGGGTCCGAGATTCCCGTTTTTAATCGAAATATAATCGGAAGCCCCTCTTCCTGGCTGGTACCGATGATCCAGTTTTTTTCTTCGCCGTCTTCAACCGGGAAAACATCCTTTTTGCCGAACAGTGATTTAACGTTTTGCATGAATCTGTCAAACATAACCTGCTCCTGAATAATCGAGTCGTGGAAAAACGGATAGAACCTTAAAAAATGGTAATGATTCTAGTGGGAGATATCAAATAAAAAATGAATAAGAAGGGGGAAAAAGGGGAAATTCTACATTTCTACCTGTTTTTGTGGTCGCTACTTTGGCCTGATAGTCTGTTCAAATCCAAACTGCTATGCCATTTCCTCTACCCAATACTGGTCGCCCAAAGGGCGTTGGCAATGGATGGCATGATAACACCGGATGCCTGCATTTTAAAACCCCAAAAGGGAATGACAGGAAAAGGCAACAACGTCGCCTCCCCTCTTTCCCTTAACGGTTCAGTTACATCTGTTTTTCTTTTGTCTGATTCGAGTCAGCGATATCCCGCCCAGGGCCAGCATCAGCAGGGAAGCGGGCTCCGGCACGGCGGGAACCTGCAGGATGTCGGATATGCCGTAAAAATGCAGGCTGGTCAGTGAGCCGGACCAGTCGATTGTCGTCCAGCCCGATGTGACCAGTCCGCTGTTGCCATATTGAACGCGAAAGCCATTGGCGCCGAACTGGCGGTCAGACAAACCCAGGCCATTGGTCCCTGTTCCGGTAAACACAGCGCCGTTAAGGGTATTGCCGTTCTGGTCCACATTGATGGCGTTACCGAGGCTGCCATCCCACAGGTCGCCATACCCGGTCGCCACCAACTGGCTGTTCAGGTTGTAAACAGGAACGCCGGCGAGGGAGGGATCTGTGTCGGTGTTGGTTATCGCGTCCATGGCGGGGGTACTGCCCAGAACTCGCCATGTCGTATTCAGCGCCGCCAGAGAGGCTGAGCCGGCCGCCTGAGAGGCGACAAATAAGTTATACTCTTCGATCTGGGCCGAAGACGCGTCGTGCAATTCTGCGGTGACAAATACCAGACGATATTGATCGCCCGGCGCCAGATCATCGGGCGTTGTAATCAGAGAACCCAGCGCGATATGGCTGGCGGTCAGTAGTATTAAGAGACCCAGAATCCGCGGCACGATGTTCCATTGAGCTTTCATAATCATTTCCTCACTTTGTTTTGCCTGGGTTAGCCGGGTAAACCGGCTTGTTTCGCTGGTTTTCTCAATTTCACATTATCAAGACCTGCACGCCTTTCGCTTGGCCGCTGCCCGCCCGGGCCTTCAGCAAAGCGTCATACCTGTTTACAAACTAATGGGTATTATACCAAAATTACAACGACCCCGTCAATCAAAAACTCCCCTAACTCATGAAACCGAATGTCTCATTTTCCCTTCCGTTGCACTGAAAAAAACGGACAAAAAAAGCACGATGTCGACACATCGTGCATGAAAATGCTAACGCAGGTATAATATCTGAATGGATCGCAAGCGGTTATTTTGCGGCCAATCGGCTTTTATTGTACTTGACACTTTCCGGTTCCGGACGGGCCAATACTGACGCTCAATTGCCGGTTGAGGAGATTATAATCTACTGATAACAAACGATGACAAACCAGCTTATTTATTATAATTTTTTCTCAATTTTATCAGAGAACCCAGTCCCAGCAAGGTCATGGTCAGGGTAGCGGGTTCGGGAACAATGGAAGTACCTGAGACCGTCACATCATCCAGGCCAACGGTGACGCCGGATGTGGTCGTGAAGGAAGTTGATGTCAATATCCGGAACTCGAAATCATTGTTGTTATCCACACCTGACAAACCAGTCAGATCGAAGGTTTCAATATCGCCGGTAGAATAGCTATCGACATGAAAATCCGGTCCGTCAATCCAGTTGCTACCATCAAAATAGGACCAGGACCAGTCTCGTGCATAGCTGTATCCATCACCGCGAATGATCTTCAGGGAAAGCGAGATGTCTTCATAGCCTAATGTTGAGACGGAAAAACCGATGCCATCACCCAGGTCCATTACTTTCATATTATACCATGTTAATGATACTGCGCTGGTCTGGATCGCGTTGCCCACCAGTTCGAATGAGCCGTTGCCAATGGAAGGATCGTCAGAGCTATAAGAATTGAAATCCCATTGGGTTACGATTCCTGCAGAAAGCGGTTGCCCGTAAGCTAAGCAAACCAAGACCACCAGAGTGAACAGATACTTTTTCATTTTCCAGTCTCCAAAAAATAAATGATATTATCTCGATGAGATTTAAAAAAAACCAAATAATGACCAATCAATAATAACCTTAATATATCCAATTACAGGGTATATTGTCAAGTCTAATATTATGAAAATTTAATCGATGCTTTGAACATGAAATAAAAAATCCCATGCCGTGTTTTGCTGTATAAACTGTCTCGTCATCCCGGGTATTTTTCGCGGTAAAATCCCTTTGTTCCACTCCAAGCAAGAATGCAAAGTCTTTTGAAATCCATGGTTAAAATTTTAGACTGCAAGAAACATACTCATTTTATATTGCATGGGCATTTTTAAGTATTTCGATTCGTTCCATAACGCAAGCTCGAAAATGGATGAAAATTACCGCTGGATCCCAAGGGACTGGAGCTGATTTACCGGTTACACCGCGTGCTGAGTGATATGAATCCAGTAGAGGCGGTTGAGTTATTGAAGGCTCGTTTGCAGAAGGTTAAGTCCAATATTGAATTCCAGATGACGATGAATTTGAATGAATCCGCTATCACTGTATCCGTATTTTTCATATTATTTCCAAGCTGCCCAATAGGTGTCGGCAGATATTTTTATTATTCATATCTCCAGTAATTACAGGTTATTATATAAAAGGATAACAATTTGAAGCGTAAAATATCTACAAATTAGTTGCACGCTCTACATATGTAGATTATAATATATACATGTCGATGATAGATATGTTATTCGGGCGTCCGCGTCTTAATAACATGCTGATATCCTATTTTTAAGAATATGATTTTTGTATCCATCCGGAGAGATATGCATGAAAACCGAGATCAAAGAGATAATTGACAGTGAATGGACGATTCTCAAGGCGGTCTGGGACTTGGAGCCAGTGGCGGCCCCAACCGTGCAGGAGGCGTTGAATAGTGAGCGGGGTTGGGCTTATACCACGGTGAAGACGCTCATGGACCGGATGGTAAAGAAAGGTCTGTTGACGGTTCAGAAGATACGCAATCTGTATCTTTACAGCGCGGCCATCACGCCCACCCAGGCCCGCAAGAAAGAGATTATGAAGACAGTCAAGCGTGCTTTCAATGGAGCGGTCACACCCATGATGCAGTTTCTATTGGAGAATGAAACGCTGACGGACAAAGATTATGAGCAACTGGAAGAGATTCTGAAAAAACGTAAAAGGGGATGAACAGACCCGCCTTCAGCCGGGACATCATGGACAGGCTGATGACGATTGAATCGAGACCAAGGCAACCCGATGACAAGGTTTTTATGAGGGCTTACTAATGAATGCAGTAATAGAATTTTTGAATGGCGCCGGTGATCAGTGGGTCCGGTTTTTTATTCCGATGCTGATCCAGAGCAGCCTGATGATTCTGGCGATCTGGGGTATTGACTGGCTGATCCGGAAACGGGTAACGGCGATTTTTCGTTATTGTCTGTGGCTGCTGGTGATTGTCAAGCTGATGTTGCCGGTAACGCTGGCGGCTCCGACCGGCCTGGGCTGGTACCTGGGCGGTTTTGGCGAGACATTAATCGATCATTGGCAAAATCGGGCAGTGGTTGCCGAGCCGGTAACGGAACTGCCATCTCCTGTGACAGTTCCGGAAGCCTTGTTTTATAACAGTGAACCGATTTTTCCCATGGGTATGAAATCTGAGATGCCTATGGAGATACCGGCTTCTCGACCGGAGCCAACTGCTTCAGTTCAGGCACAGACAGTGACTCCTTCGCAGGCGCCTGCTGTTGAATTAACCTGGTGGGGGGGATTGGTGGCGGTCTGGCTGGCGCTGATATTACTGGTGACATTGCTGATTGCCCAGCGCTGGCAGTTTGTCAGAGGCTTGATCCGTCAGGCGGATCCGGCCGACGCAGGGATAATCGATCTGCTGGATCGGTGCCGCCGGCAGTTGGGAATGGCCGAACAGATTGAATTACGGCTTTCTCCCAATACGACCAGCCCATCGGTCTGCGGATTGCTGCGACCGGTTATCTTGATTCCGCATGATCTGCCCGGCCAGTTATCAACCCATCAGATGCGGGCGGTCCTGCTGCATGAATTGACTCATATCAAGCGTTATGACCTGTGGGTGAGTTTTATTCAAACGGCCATTCAAACGGTCTACTTTTTCCACCCGTTGCTCTGGCTGGCCAATGCGATGATTCGAAACATGCGGGAAAAGGCCGTCGATGAAGCCGTGCTGGCGGCGATGGGGCAGCAGGCAGAAGATTATCCCCGAACCCTGCTGGAACTATCCCGTACGGCGTTCAGCCGGCCGAGTTTGAGCCTGCGGCTGATCGGGGTGGTCGAATCGAAGTCGGCCCTGAAAGACCGTATCAGCCATATGTCGGCGCGGCCGTTTCCCACCAGCGCCCGCATTGGCCTGGCGGGTCTGGCCGGATTGTTGATCGCGGGCCTGGTGCTGATCCCGATGGCCGGCGCCGCGAAGGAAACCGGCGGTGAGAAACAGATTAAAAAGGATATCAATGAAGCGATCAGTATCTTGTCGCAATCGACTGAACGTCAAAGCGAGAATCTGCGGCGTGTCTTTTCATTGATCCAGAAACATCCGGCGGACCAGACCCTGGAACAACTGGTGCCTTACCTGTCTAATCGGAAAATAACGAAATTGCGTTCGGCGATTTATATTATCGATATGCTGGAATGGCCCGATGGCAGCATTGCCGTCGGACCGCTGACTGAATTACTCAATTATAAAGAGACGACTACGCGTGGTATGGCGGCGATGGCGCTGGCCAGTCTTGGTGATCAGGACTCTTATGATGCCATAGCAGAGATGCTGCGCAGAAACCCGGATCGCTATGTCCGGCGCTGCGCGGCCTGGGCGCTGGGTCAACTGAAAGATGACCGGGCGGTGGGCATTCTCGAAGATGCCATTACCAGTGATAAGGCGGATATTGTCGATAATGCCCAGAACGCCCTGCAGCGGTTGCAGTTTTTGCGGGAGTATCGCAATGTTGATCCGCAAACGCGTAAAGTGGTAGATGGCATCTGGCTGATCGCCGGCAGTACTGAAAATCATGAGGTTCGCATAAACCGGGCGCTGGAGGCGATACGTTCGGTCGCGGAACCGTTACGCGTTAAATTATTTTATCAGTTCAAGCAGTTCAAGCCGGAGCATGAGTATTATCAGAACAGTATTAAAAACGCTGTTATGCTGGCCGAAATGAAACTCAGTCTATTGGATGCCGCGGGAACCGGTTCAGGGAATGATGAGGGGATCCTGTTTTTAGTGTCCGAACGGTTTGGGCTGGATCGTGAAATAATTATCGAGCGAGGGCTGCCGGACCGGCGCATCCATTGTCAGGCGATTCGTTTTGAAGACTATTCATCCAGCTCAGCCAAGATCATGATTGCGCGGCTGAATTATCAGCTTTTATCCGGTCCCAAGGGGAGTTGGATAGTTTCGGTGCGATTGCTGGGCGGGGATGGTCTTATTCTGGGTCAGGCCTCGCAATATGTGGAGAACAGCGGGATTATCGCGGGAGTTGCTGCGGTCAGCAGCGAGACAATGAAGCTGGTTTATGAAGGCATTGAAGCCCGCGATGTGGAACGATTCGATATTGTGATCAAATCCCTTGACGCCAATCCAGCGCCACCGGTCGATCCAACGCAGGCCGGCGCCAGTTTTCAGCGGCATTTTGTCCGGCTGGTGGTCGATCCGGACAGCGGTCAGGCCACCTTCGAAGGTCAGCCGGTCATACTGGGCGATCCCTCGCTGGATCGTCAGTTGAAGTCTGTGCCCAACAGGGGAAACACCGTGCTGGAAATTGCCCTGGCGCCGGGCGAGCAGGATGCCGCCCAGTGGTGGCAGGCCAATATCGAACTTGTGCATCAATTGGACTCGTATCGCTTCGAATATCTCAGCCAGGTGGGCTACCATCCGCTGGGCTCAACCGGCAGCGCCACGGAATACTTCTGGCGCGCGCCGCTGGACAAAGAAAATCCAATATCAGTGAACCTGACACTGGGGGACAAGGTGCTTCAGTGTCAGTCCGTGCAGTTTCATTCCTCTCGCAACCGGACGGGCGACACTATACAGTTCTGGCGGCAGGTACCGGCGGAATATCAGAATCAGTGGGTGGCTGAATTGAAGTATACCCTGGTATCCTGGCCCAAAGGTCAGTGGGATATCCGTCTGCGGTCGCTGGATCGAAATAACCAGGAACTGGGCTGTTCAGAACAGACTATTGAAAATACCGGCTTGAATGCCGGTCAGCCTTTTGTCAGCAATGAAACGGCGCTGTTTTATTTCGATAATGCCGCCGTGCTTCAGGCATCGAGCGTTGAACTGCGGGTTGTACCGCGTCAACAAACCGCTCCACCGGTCAGCATTATCACCGAAGATCAGGCCAGGACCATGTTAGCCACTTTACAGGCATGCGATGATCCTGCATTTCTGGCCGAAATGATCTACTTTGAAAATGATCAACAGCGTCAGGACTTTGAGGTTCTAACCCGGGATGAAAAAGGGGATTTTAAACTGTTCGGATCCGATCATGATCAGAAAATTTATCTGGTTTCACTCCGGCCGCTCAGCGCCACTCGCACCCGTGCTATGACTCTGATGCCGATCAAAAACGATCAATATATGCCTTATCCCATCACCTTTGTTAAGACCGATATGGGAATAAAATTTGATCTGAATGTCGGTCAGAGTTTGAAAAACGCTTTGGAAGCCCGGACCCTGACACCCCAGGAGTTCGGCAAACGACGGATACAGGAACAAATCGATCTACTGGAAGCCGCTGAAGGCGAGGACCTGACGAAGATGTTTGAATCGAGTATAGCCGGGCAGAAGGAGCAGTTCGTCGCCCTGGAATGCGCCCGGGAACATGATATTAATATTATCAGCGCTTTAGCGAAGATCTTGCAGGAGCAACAACAGCGACTGGAAAAGATCGACACGCCCCAGGCCTATAAAGAGGCGATGCTGGCTGAGTTAAGAGTCGCTTTGCTTCAGAAAACGGGCGGCGGTATGGGTATGGGGGGCGGGCAATCCAGTAAAACCAGCAAAGTCGCAACGGTTACCCCCCAAAAATCAGAAAAGAATGTTTCGTCGGACACCCAGGCGCCCTCGGCAGTGAAAATTAATTTTAAAGTGGTCTCACTATCTCGCCCGCCCGTCATGGGCGCTGAGAATCTCGATCCCACCTCCCAGGAAGCCCTGGCGCCCAATTTTAAATTCGACGTCGATAAACTGATCGAAATGGCGCGAAACTCGGCGGATGGTAACGCGCTGTTGATGTCGCCTTTGGTCACGGTCAGGGGTGGCGATGTATTCACGGTTGCTATCGATTCTCCCAAATATGCCTTCAACTTTATTGGCCGGGCGACTATTCTTAAATCGGGCGAACTGATCAAGCTCGATTTGCAATACGACCTGGTCGAAACCATATCTGACAGCGGTAGCGGAACGCCGGAAAAGAAAGCCCAGAGTATTGTTACGTCCGCAACGATACTACCCGATACGCCGGTCATTGTGGGCGGGTTGAATTACAACAACTTGACGCTCTACATCATCGCCAATGTAACGATTATTGATGGAAAAGAAGTTCCCGCTATCGATTCGCAACCGGTCAGTGTCACGCCGGAACAACGGGAAAAATATTTGGCGGCCCTGGCCCGCTATCGAATCGAATCGCCGCCGGCTGGTTCGACGGAATTGGTCCCTGCAACCAGGTCCTCCAGCCAGCCGCCAGTGGCAGACATCGCCCAGGTCAGTTCATCACCTCAACCGGTGGAATACCGCCCGGAGCTTAAACCGGTGCAAATGAGCCCAAAGCCAAAATCGATGGGTATGACCGTGGCCTATCAGGATACCCCGCTGGAAGAAGTGATCGCCGATCTACGGATGCAGACCGGTTTGAATTTTGTCGTCATGTGGGATGAGCTTGATAAACTGGGTATCCTGCCGGATGATCCGGTTCGGATGCAATTGCGCCAGGTATCGCCTGCTACAGTATTGAAGCAGGCGCTGGCCTGTGTCTCCGGTGGCAAGACCGGCGCGGCGACCTATCGGGTCGATGACGATGGGATCGTTGTCATCCGGGCGGCCAAACCGGGTGAGGATATGGTTTTTAAAACTTATTATATTGCCGACCTGGTATTGGAAAATCCGTTAATGTATGGCGGCATGGGGATGGGCAGCGGTTATGGCGGGATGGGTTACGACCGCTTTAATCGTAATGGCGACCGTAATCGTTCTGATCGCAATGGTTTTGAGATGAATCGTTTTAACTCCAATACCAGCTACGGTCCCCAGCGTCCCGGTTATCATTCAACCAGCAACCAGCGTCCATTCCCGGGCTTTGGTATCTCGCGTTGAATCTGCCTTCCTGTTGCCTGATATTCATTGGTATGTTATCGATAACTCAACGTTTTCAGGACTCATTGCTGTCGGATTAGCTTGTTTCTCTATGCCCATCGCTTCATCTGTGGGAAATTGATCTAAGAAGTTCGGGGAATATCATTACTTTACTCATTGGGTATAAATTCCCAGTCGCTCGAAATTTAAATTACTCGTCAAATAGTTATCTCCCGGCGCAACGGAAAATTCAATGGTAAAGGGTGTAACTAGCTTGTTTTCAAAGGGTTGAAAGAGGGCAATCTGTGTGACAGAATTGAAGTGTAGAAAAAACTACATAAAAAATTTGCTTTCTCCTGAATCTGTAGTATATTCTACATATAGCTAGTTATTTAAACAGGAGATTCTGTCATGTCATCATTTACCGCGACCGAGTTGGAAGTCATGAAGATCCTATGGAAACACGGGGAACTCAAGCCCTCCGAAATCCAGGAGAAATACAGTCGGGACATTAAGAACGCGGCTTTACGTTTTCAGTTGAAAGTGTTGTTGGAAAAGGGGCATGTCTCGCGTATCAAGGTAGGTAAGGCCTATTACTACCAAGCGATCACCCAACGGAAAAATTCGTTGAAGACACTGGTTCGGCGGTTGGTGGAGGTTTATGCCAATGGCTCGACGGCCGGTTTTATCGCCGAATTGATCAAAAACGAGAAGTTGAGCAAAGAGGAGCTATTGGAGTTGGAAGCCGTGGCCAAAAATAAATCACGGGAAAAATCATCAAAATAAAGATTAAGGAGCGTTCCGCATGGGAAGTTTCATCAATGTCTTGGTCGATCTGCCGTTGCCCTTGTCGATTTTATTAAAAAGCACACTTCTGCTCCTGATTGGCTGGTCTTTGAATGGTATCTTGCGCCGGCAAAATCCGCGCTGGCGTCAGATCGTATGGCGTAGCTGTCTGACGGGGCTGGTACTCATTCCGGTTCTGACTCCTATCGGCTACCTGAAAGTTGCCATTGCGCCGCCCTCACAGACCATCAGGGCCGCCGACGCATATACCCCCTATGACGCTGTTTTGTCAATGGACCATCCGGTCGAGGGATCGGAGCTCTCCAATGCAACAGATCCAGAAGTCCATGTGATTGCTCGGGCGCCTGCGGCGTCAGTCAACGCATCCGTTTCATTTAAGGTCTGGATCAGAAAAAATGGATCTTCGCTGTTGCCGGCGGCCTGGGGACTGATCGTTGTTGTGGCGTTGGGCCTGACACTCTGCGGCTGGTTACGGATCCGGATAATGGTTTCTGTGGCGGTACCGGCTCCGGAGCCATTGCAATCATTACTAAATCGAGTGGCGCAAGATTTCCAGGTAAATGCCACCATTCAATTGCGTTATTCTGACCGGCTGGGAACGCCGTTTCTTGCCGGGTTAGCCAAACCGGTCATTATTATTCCGGAACGTATGCTTGCCGATGGTTATCGCAGTCAGTTGCCGGGGGTATTGGCCCATGAAATCGCGCATATCAAATCGAGAGATCTGTTCTGGCTGTTGCTGAATCGTCTAATCCAGATGGCTTACTGGTTCCATCCGCTGGTCTGGAAGACGCGTGATGCCCATGGCGCCGCCTGCGAAGAGGCCGGAGACGCGGTTGCGGCGAACTATATCGGCGATTCCCGATCTTATTCGAGTACCCTGGCGGCGATTGCCCTGGAAATCCTCGGTCCCGTGCCTGCCCTGGGCGGGATACCCATGGCGCGTTCCGCAGAAGTAGTATCACGTATTCGTATTCTGAAACAGCGTTTATATCCTGCTCGTCTGCCGCGCCAGTGGATGGCGTTGTCGCTGGGTTTGGGTGTTTTCATGCTGGCCCTGATTGGCGGATTCAGTCTGACGCAGGCAGAACCAGCCGCCCTCACGATTCCCGGCCGGATTTTGCATTTTCCCGAGGATTGTTCGCTGGGCCGGCTTATGATTATGGATGACAGCTTGAAAAGAGAAGTCCAGACATTTCATTACTGGGATAACAATGTCAACTGGGGCGATAAAGCCAGTTATCTCAGCCATGCCCGGGGCGAGGTGTCGGTTCCGGCAGGGAAGCGGGTTCATTTGTATGTCAGTGAACAGGCTGCCAGCGATCTGTCTCCGCTGGGACAGTTGCAGCCGGATGATTTGTATGCCCTGACATTACCGGCAAGCGCAAACGACAGCTGTATGGATTTTGTCACCCAGCTGACCGGCCTGCGTGAATTAACTCTGGCCGGTGACATTTCCAGCCAGGGCCTGGATCATATTGCGCGACTGATTTTACTGGAAAGATTAAATCTGTCCGACAAAGTCGGGAACACCGGTTTAAATCGTGCGGTCCAGCTGCCGGCCCTGAAAGGTTTGTATCTGGTTGGGAATAACACCCGTATTACCAACCAGGGCCTGAAGGCATTGTCGAAATCTGAAACGATTGAAGAACTGTCGCTGGGCGGTGAACGCATTGGCGACGAGGGTCTTGCGAATATTACCGGCCTGAAGACATTGCGATATCTTATTCTCAGCGGTACTAATTTTACCGATGCCGGTCTGGCGCATCTAACGGCCATTCCTTCCCTGGAAATTGTCAATGTGATGCATCAGTCTATCGGTGATGAGGGTGTGCGGCATTTATCCCGGTTGCCCGCGCTGAAGCATTTGTGCCTTTATAATACCCAGGTCAGCGACCAGGGGCTGGCCAGCCTGACGGCGTTGCCCAATCTGCAAAAACTGGATATCGGCAAGCGCGACGCCGGCCAGACCCAAATAACCGATGCCGGGATGGCGCATCTGGCCCGGATCCCGTCATTAACATATCTGGATCTGCCCAACGGCGGTATAACCGATCAGGGACTGGCCCGGATTGCCACTTTGAAAAACCTGCGGCATTTATGGGTGGGCGGTTATACGAACAGCCCGCTGAACGATGCCGCCCTGAAACATCTGTCTCAATTAACCCAACTGGAGTATTTATTAATCGGTGGTACTGGATTTTCCGACGCGGGTCTGGACGCTCTGATCAATTTGAATAAACTGAAAACCTTGAACCTGATCGCGCCGGCGATAACCAATGCCGGACTGGTCAAGATCAACTCACTGACAGAATTGGAAGATCTGTCGTTGACCTGCAAAAACGCTTCCATCGCGGGCATATCCGGATTGAACCGGCTGGGAAAGCTGAAGCGCTTGAAGATCACCGAGGTCAGGCAGGATGATACCGGACTGGACCTGTCGGGGTTGCACAACCTGGAAGAACTGACACTGACCCTGGGGCTCAGTCGCATCGATAATGTCCGTATCTACGACGCCTTGAGTGACGAGGATCTCAGCACCTTGAAGCATCTGCATAATTTGAGATGGTTTCAGGTCGGCCTGACCCAGCATTCCGCCATTACCAACGCGGGATTTGCCCATTTGAAGGGTTTGACCAATCTGACCAAACTGGTTATCGGCAGCCCTTATCTGACGAATGAATGTCTGGATAATCTGGCGGGTATGGATCAATTGAATTTTGTGCGGTTAACGGGCAGTTTCACGGATGGAAGTCTGGACCGTTTGTCACGATTGCCGGCGCTGGGTTATCTGAATATCCTGACCAGCCGGATGATAGGCCAGATTGCCCGTCAGAGTTTTCTGGCTGCCATGCCCCATCTGGATGCCAAAGCGCTGGTCATTGAAGAGAATCGGGTATTGCCTGATCAGGTTTCGATTCATGATTTATCTGGCGGCAAAAAGCCTGCGCCGTCGTTTTCCCTTAAGACGCTGGACGGCAAAACGATCCGGCTGCAGGATTATCGCGGCAAAGTAGTGATCCTTTATTTCTGGGCGACCTGGTGCGGTCCGTGTGTGGCCAACGTTCCTGAGCTTAAGGAGATGTATGCTGATCTGAAAGCATCGTACGGCGACCGGTTTGAGCTGATCGGATTGAGTATGGATAATGCCGACTTCGTCGTTAAAAAACATGTCGATTCCTGTCAGCTGCCCTGGCCGCAGGTGCGTATCGGACGACATTCAAAAATGTCATCCGATTACGGGGTTGAGGATATCGCTCCCAGCTATTTTCTGATCGGACCGGATGGATCTCTGTTACTCACCCCAAAAAGCGACCAGGTTGATACCCGGTGGTACATTCAGAAACTATTGGCGGAATAAAGCCGGGTCAAGGTTGAAATAACAGCCGATCTTTTTTCTCTTGAATACCTCTATTTGGAAAATTTTTATCATATTTTAATTTTTACTGGTTGTTATTTATTTCACTCTTAACTTGAGTATTACTGACGAATTGTGATCTGATGGCAACAATCGTATTCGAGCTAACGACGACTCGAACCATTTATTGAAAAATTGATGTAACCTACGCCGGCAGATTGTCTTGGAGTCAGGCTCACTGAAACCTAATCAAATGTTAATCGGGTTCTCACTTTTACAAGTTTCATTGTCTGGTTACTGTATTGTAATAAAAAGCTTCAGAACCCCGGGCGAATATACTCTGTTGCGTTGCCTGCCCGCAGGGAGTCCAGAAATGAGAATTAAAATCACTAAGTATTTAAAATTTAAACAGATGGCTCTGGTTTTATGGAGCAATATTGAGGGTGCCATCTTGATATTTATTGCCCAAACGGAAAAAAGGCTTAAAAAAATCAAAAAATGGTTATTGACAGCCCAGAAAACATGGCTTACTATTTACTTAACATATAAGATAATTCGGTTATACAACTTGTGGACAAGCAGCCTGAGTGGGGATGTCGCAGAGTATGCGGTGTGGAATTATCTTACAGGGGAGGAAGAATCGCAAAGGAAAAGCGAAGAAACCGAAAATCAAATTTTTCATACCAGACTGTCAGCGTCTCTGAGAAAAAAGAATCGATGCCTGACAGAGGTAGCGGGGTATTTCGACTCATTTATTGATAACGCAGGGCGTTTATGCCTCTATCGATATCGAAGGCGATCTTCAGAAATGATCTCAATAGCCTGGCCGGTTCGAGAACGTCTGGTGATGCGCCTTGATTGGTTGAAAAATTTGAGAACGTTATTGAGTAGTATTCAGTGTGACATTGACCTGAGAGATCAGCTATGACGAAACAGGATCAGTATCTGGAATCTGGCGCTCTGGTGACTTTGTTGGCGCATCGTTGGTTTGATAAACAGCAACGGTTGTGTCCGGGTGATATGTTTTCAGGAAATTTTCTGGCAAGGGTAAAGATGACTGTTAATTGGGATGGGGTCGGACTTAAATCGAAGCGGGTGGCTATCGGATTCATCAAAACAGGTTCAAAGCCCAGGTTAGCGTTAAAACAAATCAAATCTTCGGAGAGACTATGAACAAGCGAAAAGGATTTACTTTAATTGAACTGCTGGTAGTGATTTCGATCATTGCTTTACTGGTTTCTATTCTGATGCCGGCTCTGGGCAAGGCGCGGGAACAAACTAAATTTGCGGTCTGTAAAACCAATCTGAAATCCTACGGCGTGCTGGCGACCATGTACGCCGATGATAACAATGGGGTTATGCCCAATCCCTGGATGTGTTTTTATAACAGTCATGAGGAATATCCCGGTGAACCCCATCGCTACTGCCGCTGGCATAATCCGGATTTTGACTTGAATCTGTATCCGCAATATGCCGGTCCTTTCTGGAAATATCTCAAAACCAAGGATATTCATTTATGTCCAACATTTTTAAATGTGGCCCGCAAGAAAGGCGATCAACATCCCAGTCATGCGCCGGGCATCCCCATTAAACCGAATTATTCTTATTCGATGAACGCGTATTTATATGAAAAAAAGATTTCAGCAATCAAACGTCACGCCGAAGTATTTTTCTTCGGCGAAGAAAATTTATGGATAACCCCCCCTTACAATAGTTACGCGTTTAATGACACGGCTTTTTGGGCTTATCATGATCCAGCGTGGGACAGTTTTGGCACCTTTCATAACGCCCGGAAACCGGATATGGAAGATGGTGTTGTGAATGCGGTGTTTATCGATGGGCATGTCGAAGAGGTGACCCGACTGGATACCTGGCGTTTGAGCGCCCCGGATGGTTATAAAATGACCCCGGAAGCGGTCAAGAACATGCAGAAATAAGACCGGACTATCCGGTTTGAACGTTTTGTTGTTAGTGTTTTATTAATCTCTAGTTATAGGAGAAGACCAATGAGGAAGTCCTGGTTTTTACTGGTTATGTTGTTGGCTTTGTCGGTAACGTTGAATGCCGGCGTTCGTGAACCGGTCGGTTTATGGACCTTTGAAGCCTCGGATCCCAACGCCGCTACCGTCGGCGCCGCCCTGGCGTTGACCGGAAGTGTTGATGTTATCAGCGGAGTTGATGGTTCTGACGGCGCCATTCTGATCGAAGAAGGCAGTTATTATACCCTGACCCATGGCATCGCCCCCAATGGCGATGGCGAAAAAGTCAATGAATACACTATCCTGATCGATTTCAAGTATCCGCCATCCAGTCTGACAGAGGGTTATAACGACCTGATTCAGACCGATCCTGAGAGAACACCCGGGGACGATTCAGACTGGACGATCAATAATACTGGAGCCATAGGTATTGGCGCGGTAGGTTATACCAGCGCGTCTGGATATGTCACCGGGCCGGATACCTGGTATCGTATGGTGCTGGTGGTCGATAACGGGTTGCGTCAGGATCTCTACATGGATGGGCATCGTGTCTTGATCGGCAATCCGCAGGCTATCGATGGCCGCTTCAGTCTGGCCGAGACGCTTTTGCTATTCTGTTGCGGAACGGATGCCCAGGGTGTACCGGATGGTGACGATGGCACTTTTGAGATCTCAACCATTGCCATGTGGGATGTTCCCCTGGCTCCCGGTGAAATTGTGGCGTTACAGTCAGCCGGCGATAGTGTCTATAACGAAAATCTTGGTCCGGAAGTCGACGCCGGTGAATTCCAGGAAGTTGAATTAGGTGAAGGGGGCAGCGTTGTAGTGAATCTGGATGCCACAATTGTGGATGACGGAGCCTACAGCGTGCTGTGGGAAAAGATTGCCGGTCCCAATGATATTGTTTTTGAAGATGCCACCCTGGAAGACGCTCAACCGATTATCAGCTCACCCGGACGGTATCTGCTCCGAGTGACGGCTGATGATGGCTCGTTGCAGGAATGGGATACCGTTCTGGTGGTCGTCCGGCCTTATAATTACGGCGGCCTGATCATGCACTGGGATTTCGAAGAAACCTGGAACGGTAAAACCATTCAGGATGTTTCCGGTAACATGAATGATGGAACCTTGATTAATGGCAGCGGCGGTTTGTCTTCTTATACGACGGGTAAGTATGGTAATGGATTAAATCTGCAGAATGGCGATTTCAGTACCGAGGGTGATTACGCCTCAGTCGATCTGGTTATGCCCGACAATGGTTCGTTTGCCATGTGGTATAATCCCCGCCAGCTCTATAATTATCATGCCGTCTTTGATAACTCGGGTAACGGTGATGACTGGGAGATGTGGATTTATAGCGATTCCCGTATTCGTTTCCGGGTGCAGAGTGACTCCTATGTCACCGCCAACCTGAACAGTCTGGCCGAGGATGGCAATTGCCTGAATAAATGGTGGCATCTGGCCGGTACCTGGGAGCGTACCGATAATCAGGTTGAAGTGAAATTGTATGTCAATGGATTACTGGCCCAGACCGATACGGGTGCATGGGTCAATCCGGGCAGTACCTTCTACCTCAGCGGCGGTAATGCCGGTAACGATTTTGGTAACGGTACTTATGACGATGTCCGGCTCTATAATCGCGCTATATCCGATGAAGAAGTGTTGTCGCTGGTCTATCTCGGCAACAAGCCGCCGCTGGTGACAGTACCTGCGGATCAAGCGGCCTGGCTGGAGGAAAATGGTCAGGTGACCCTGGCACTGGATGGTACGGTCGAGGATGTCGATGGCAGCCCGCTGGGTAAGATGACCTATCTGTGGTCCAAAGTTCAGGGGCCCAACGACTATGTGATTGCGGATGCCAGTCTCGAAGACACCTCCGTAACCATTTCGGCGCCGGGCACCTATACCTTTATGTTATACGCCAGCGATGGTCAGTTTGATTCGTCTGACACGATGTCGATTGATGTTTATCCCTATGGTTATATCGGTCTGGTGGTACATTTGCCCCTGGACGGCGATCCGAATACGATTGTGGGTGAAGTGCCCAGTCGTCTGGTTGATGGCGCCAATGGCAGCCATGAATATGTTCCCGGCATGCTGGGACAGGGCCTGCGCCTGTCAGGCACCCAGGATCCCTCAGATAACGATTTTGTCGCGGTAGATTATACCTATGCCGATCGAGGGACCGTTTCGCTGTGGTTCAAACCCGAACAGATTTACAATTACAATGCCATTCTGGATAATGTTGTGGAAGCTAACGACTGGGAAATGTGGATCTATAGCACCGGCGAGTTTTCCGCCCGCCTGCAGTCCGGTTATCTCCGGGGCTTCTGGATGGAGCAGGACAACTGGTATCATATCGTCATGACCTGGCGGCGAAATCCGGAAGATCCGGCCAGAGTGGATGAGCAACTGTTCATCAATGGCGAACTGGTTGCAGAAAATCTGGATAACGACTGGGTCGATCCCGGTAACCAACTCTATCTGGGCGGCGGCCATCCGGACCAGGATGACTGCAACGGTATCCTCGACGATTTCCGTATCTATGAGCGGCCACTGACCCGGGCGGAAATCCGAGTGCTGGCTTCTCGCAGTGATTTTAACGAGGATATGCAGATCGATCTGACCGACTTCAGCACGTTTACCGGTTTCTGGATGCAGGACGCCGGTGAGTGTCAATCGGCTCCGCAGGGCGATTATAACGCTGACTGCAAGGTCGATGTCATGGATCTGGATCAGTTTGTCAAGTTCTGGTTGAATATTCAGTAAAAGGGATGTTACCGGAAACGATATGGATCTGTTAGAATAAACAGATCTTTCCTGGATCTTGTTAGGGCAGGCTGCCGGAAGGCGGCCTGCTCTTGTTTCAATATTAATATAATAATCGAGGACTCGAGATGATCAATCGAAGCGGTATTATCTGCGTTTTACTGATTCTGCTTTCAGCGGGATTGGCCATGGCAGACCTCAAGGCTCACTACGCCTTTGAAGGCGATCTGAATAATAGCGTCAGTGAACAGTACCATGGCGTTATGGTAGATGGCTCACTGGGCAGTAATGCTTATGTTTCCGGCAAAATGGGCCAGGCGTTGGATTTGAATCATGTCAGCGCCGATCCGGGAACAACGGACAACGATTATGTCAAAATCGTTTATACCATGCCCGATAGCGGAACCGTGGCGATGTGGTATAATCCGTTTACATTTTATCAGTACCAAACCATTTTCGATAATTCAGTCAATCCGGACGATTGGAAATGTGGATATACGACACGGGGATTGTGCGTTTTCGTATCCAGGGCGGAACAGAAGTATCCGCGACATTGCCGGCTCTGCAGGCTGATGGCAATAATTGGCATCATATTGCGGTTTCATGGACCCGTTCGGGCTCTCAGGTTAAATCGCGGATTTATCTGGATGGCGAGCTGACCGAAAGTAAAACCGGGCCGTGGGTCGATCCGGGTAATACGCTTTTCCTGGGCGGTGGCAATAGCGGTAATGACGCCGGCATCGGTATGTGGGATGAGGTTTATCTCTATGATCATGCCGTTGATCCATCGGAAATCCGCTGGCTGGCCCGACAGGTCTTAAACGTCGAACCGAAACTGTTAATGATTTCAGAAGGCAGCGAGGGTGTTCTGAATTTGAAACTGGAGTTTCCCGCTGAATATGAGCCGGGCTCCCAGGTCCAGGTTAAAATCTCAGGTGACGAACTGATAGCGTTCGACGGTCAGCCGGCCGGCATGGGCCGCACATTAATTTTCCTGCCCGGCCAGTTAGATGAGCTTCGCACCGTCAGGGTCGTACCGGTGGATGATCTGGAAAACCAGGAAACCCGGATCGCCCAATTATATATTTCTGTGACCAGTACCGATCCTGAGTGGCAGGGCATGAATGGGACTTCCGTATCCGTAGTGGTCACTGACGATGATCCTGTTTGTGGCGACTGGGGTTATTACAGTATGGACCTGAATCAGGATTGTTTTGTCGATTTGCGTGACCTGCTCGATTTCGCCTTGCAGTGGCTGGCCTGTACCGATCCGGCTTTTGGCGATTGCCGTCAGCCGAATCGCTATCTGATTGCCAATGTAGCCCATCGCGGCTATTCGGCCCAGAATCCCGAAAACACCATCGCTTCCAGTCTGGCCTGTCGCGGATTTGCCGATATGGTTGAGTTTGATGTTCGCACCGATGCCGGCGGCGAACTGGTCGTCATGCACGATAATACCGTCGATCGTACGACCGACGGCGCTTATACCGGTCCCATTGAGAATCTGACCCGTGACCAGTGGAGTACTCTGGATGCCGGTACCTGGTTCGATCCGCAATATGCCGGTGAACCGGTCCCAACCATCCAGGAAATCATTCTGGCCTGTCATCCGGATATGATCGCCTTTGTCGAGCGAAAAACGGGTACGGTTGATCAATATGTCGATATCTTCCGCAAATTACGGGTCAATGATAAACTCATGGTGATCGCTTTCGACTGGAATTTCCTCGAACAGCTTGAGCAGGTGATGCCCGACATAATAACCGGCGCGCTGGGTTCCGATGAATTGACGATCGAGTCCATTCAGGCGATTCAGGCCAAAGGAATTGATTTTATCGACTGGGCTCATAGTACGGTCACCGCCGATACGGTCAAACTGGTAGAGGCCCTGGGATCCGAGCTTTGGGTCTGGACGGTTAATGATGAATCCCGCATGCGCCAACTGGTTGAATATGGCGTAAAGGGTATTACGACTGATAATCCGGAACTGCTGAAAAATGTTCTGAAAGATATGAACCAGCGCTGATTCCGGTCATCGCAATTTAAACTTGAAAAGACTCCGAGGATTCTTTCGTGATGGGGATCCATCGGGGTCTTTTTGTTTTTGAATTACGGTATGGCAAGATTCACATCAGGAAAAATGCTTGCTCTGGTCTCTGGATCCACTACCCAATTTATAGAAACCATCAAACGGCATTATACTGGTGTTTAAATTTACGGTCCGTAAATGATGTCATTCACAACTTCAGGCTCCCTCCTTTTTTCTTGACCCAATTCGCCCAAATTGGTAAAATATAAAGGTGATTTAAGGCCAATTTGTGTCATTCTAATTTTTCCTGAAAATAATCATTTCACAGGGACGTGATATATAATTGTTTTTACGATGCGAACGTCTGAATAAAGGATCCGGACTAGAGATGAATCATAACTGGACACCCTCATTATTTACCTTCCTGATATTTCTGGTTTCGATAACCGCTCTTCAGGCTGCGCCTGTTGGCGATTACGACAATAATGGTCTGGTTGATATCCGCGATCTTCAGATACTTACCGAGTGTTGGCTGGCTGACGCTCCCTGTCAGATCCTGACCAACCAGTGGCAGGATCAGTTTAACGGGATGTCTCGCAACTGGTTAATTCAAACATGCAGTCCGTTTATCGCGACTGCGTCCAGCCAGGAAACCGCTTCACTTGGCCCGGCCAATGTTTTCGACGGCAACCTGGCCACCCGCTGGTCCAGTGTGCCTGCCGACAACCAATGGCTACTCATTGATCTAGGCCAGATCCGCACCGTTCGAGGCGTCCAGCTTTTCTGGGAAACCGCCTATGCCAGCCGTTACAGTATCGATTTATCTACTGACGCCGACCAGTGGACCCGGGTCAAAACCATCAACAGCACTGACGGCGGCTTTGACCTGGTCCGATTCCCGGCCCATTCGGCTCAATATGTACGCATCAATTGCACCCAGCGCGCCACCGAATGGGGCTACTCGCTCTACGAAGTTTTCGTCGAAACCAACGACGCCTGCCTCTCAACCGACCAGTGGCAACTGGTCTGGTCCGATGAATTCGACGGCCCCGGCCTCAACCCCGACAACTGGACCTGCATGATCGGCACCGGCAACGACGATCCCTTCGATTACGGCCTTTCCGGCTGGGGCAACAACGAACTGCAATACTATACCGACCGGCCGCAAAACGTTGATGTTCAAAACGGCCGGTTAATTATCACCGCCCGACGCGAAAACTACGCAGATCGTCAGTTTACTTCCGGCCGCATCCACTCTGCCGGCAAAGTCGACCTGCTCTACGGCCGCATCGAAGCCTCCATCAAACTCCCTAAAGGCGGCGGCATGTGGCCCGCCTTCTGGATGATGCCCACCGATACCACCTACGGCGAAGCCTATTCCAGCTGGGCCGCTCACGGCGAAATCGATATTCTCGAATCATCAAACGAAGCCGACTATGTTCAGGGTACTCTCCACTACGGTGGCCGCTGGCCCCAGAACCAGTATACCTACCGAAAATACGAACCCGACAACGCCGATTTCTCCCAGGATTTCCACACCTACGCCCTGGAATGGGACCCCACTGAAATGCGCTGGTACATCGACGATCTCCACTACGGCACCATCAACAGTTGGTGGTCCACCGACGGCAGCTATCCCGCCCCCTTTAATCAGCGATTCCACATCCTGTTTAACCTCGCCGTCGGCGGCAACTACCCCGGCTGCACCTCCCCCAGCTGCATCTCCGCCCCGTTCCCCCAACAGCTGCTGGTCGATTATGTCCGTGTTTACCGCCGCAGCTACCCTTAAGCCGATTCTACTTGAATTGGCTACTTGATGGGCTTTGGATTTACAGCAAACGCCACAATGCGTACCGCGTTTCCATGACTGCGGGCATCGCTCGCCTCGCTAATTCGGACAGTCAGCTGGTGATCACCGCCTTCCAACTCATCGGCCAGCATGCAGGTCCGGGGATAATGCAAACCAGCGCTGTGTTTATGATAAAGATTGACTATTTTCCAGTCGCCGTTATCGATTCGATACTGCAAACACCCCGCGTCCGGCCCGGCAACTACATATAATCCAATAGCCGTACCGTTAAATGATAGCTCAAACTCATCGCCCGGCTGAGTACCACATAACAGGGGGATCTTATTATAATGTGACCGCGTATGACCGGGGATCCCTGACCAGTCGGGTATCGTTATCTCAAAACCTTTAACCGGTCTGGCCTGATTGATCGGCAGCAATATGCCATTACTGTAAGAAAACTTGTCCAGCGACGGTGCAGGATAGAACGCCGCGCGAGTTTCCGTGCGATCTGATGCAAAAATATGACAACGCAAAAAGCTGCCAATCAGGTCCGCATACAGCTCATTGCCATAATCCGCCGGATGCACACCCCCGAAGGTATTCCAGTTGAACTCTCCTGCTTTCATGCGGGCTGCGACACTGGCAGCCAGATTGATCGAACTGACTCCATAAGCACGGGCCACCCTTTCGTGAGCAGCGATTTCCTGTGGTATTTTCCCCTGCTGATAATCGGCAATATGCGATTCATTGGCTGTGTAAAGCAATACAATATCCAGATTCGGATTAACCTGAAGGGCATGCCGGATAATACCCTCTATCCCCCGCATACACTCTGTTTCGGTATGATGGGCGTCCTGATTATCGTTCACCGCAAATTCAACAAACAGCAGATCGATTGGCCCCTTCGATAACACATGATCGTTCAATCGAAAAGCACCTGTCGTTGAACAGGTAGAACCGATACCGGCATTGATAAACTCAAACCGGGTTTCCGGAAACAATTCAGACAGCGTCTGTGAAATCCGGGGCCGATACCCTTCCATCTCGGTAATCGATCCGCCCAGAAAGGCGACCCGCCCTAATTTTTCTGACTGGAATTTCAATCCACTATTCCCCATATCAGCCCGAAGCGTTATGGTGGGAGCGATCCCAAGTGTATGCTGCATAATGAATTCGACTATAACGGCAGGATCTTTCAGACTGTGAGGATGATGTTTCACTCCCGGTTTATTGATCAAGCGGATCGAGCCGCCCAGATCCTCATATCGCTGTTTGAGTATCGCTGTATTCTCCGCAACCGGCACCACTTCATCAACAGCGCCGCAAATATGTAATAAAGGCACCCCGGCCGCAGCCAGGGGTTGCAGATGATCAATCGGATTCCCTTTGAACGCCCGCGCGGTTTCTTCCGTAAGGCCATAGGCTTCCAGACATCGTTTCCAGTCAGACGCACTGCCCGGCCCGTCCCCTTTGCCTCCGGGCCAGCTGGCAATATCACAAACCGGCGCGTCAGCATAAATACAAGCAACCTTATCCGGATTGGCCGCCGCCCAGTTATAGATAATCAATCCCCCCCGACTCATTCCCTCCAAAGCCGGTTTAGGATTGAATCCCTGTTCATTGACAAAAAAATCATAAAATTTATTCCAATGTTCCACTGCCTGCGGCGCTCCATACAGATTCGCGACATCCATATAGGCAACGGCAAACCCACGGGCCAGCAATGCCAGATCGGTTTGCGGTTCATGTCCCCAGAAACGCGCCCGCCAGATCCAGGGCCGCCCCTCAGCCATCTGTTCAGGTAAAACGACACGGCAGGCGCGGCCATCGAGCGTAAAGTCGTACTGGACATAACCATTCCAACTCGATACCGTTCCAGGCATTTGAACCGCTGATCGATCGCCATCTTGGATGGCCTGACACACAATTTCTGCAATTTTTTTCGCACCAGCAGCATTTGGATGCACCGTATCAGGAAATAAATCCGCCTGACCGACAAACGGATGATACAAATCGATCAATTTCACACCCGCATTTTCTGCCACCTCGCGCACTATCGGAATAACACCCTCGCGAACGACGGCATCGGTAATCCCCCAACGACCCGGATATGCCGGTACCGGCATACAAACCCAGATTCGTGGTCTGGATGATAACGATTTGAAAACATCTATCATGGCCAGATAATCCGGACCGTATTCAGAAGCATATTGCCAGTTTTGCGGTTTCGTATCATTAGTCCCCAGTTTAATCACCACAATATCCGGATTCCATTCCTGCGCTTTTGCAAATGCAGTCTGATTCCAATAAGGTTTGTCACCGCGTTTGAGCATGGTCGCCCCGGAAACGCCAAAATTCCGGCATTCATAACGATCGCCCAGCATCCGCCCCAATTGTGCCGGATAACTGTCCTGTTCCCTATCGGCGATAGTCGAACCATAGGTAATACTGTCGCCAATACAGGCAACCCGGATAATATTATTAGAATCCGCAATCTCTGCCCCATGACACAGAACAACGACTGATATAAGTAAAAACATGATTGTTACGAAGCGCCAATTTAGCATACTATTTATCCCTTAAGATATTCTTTAGTCTTTAATATATAGTCACGTTATATTGAACGATCAACATAGAGATATATTGTCATAGAATCATTAAGATATTGATCAAAAAATATCGTCAATTCAATAAATATAGCTGGCCCGGACATTTGTTCAGAAAAATTGAAGATTCTGAATATAAAGACAAAAGGGCTTGAAACATATTCAAACCCTTTAAAAATGAACCAATAGTCGATCTTAACAATTATTCTACGGCATTTATTGCTATTGATCTAATTCAAAACCAGATTTCAGTTTTGATGTCCCAGCAGCCAGTCTGATGACAGTATGGCCAAATCTGCCAGATCAATATTACCATCATCATTTAAATCGGATCGGCTTTTTTTCTGTAGATACGGATAGGTCTGCCCTTCTCCAATTCCCCAGGTTTTGATGTAATCCCAACCAGCAGAAATAAAGGTTTCCGCTTGTTGCATTGCCGCAGTATCCAATCCAATCCCACCCGCTGAATGGGTCAGACCCGAGGTCTGTGTATCCCAGAAGCTGCTAACAATCTGAACCTGACCATTATTAAATTCTATCTTTTGTCCCACCAAACCACCGGCATTGGAATCGGCAACGACATTCCCAACAGCATAGGATTGATTAATACAGGCCAGCCCACCATCTACTCCAATCATCTGACCGGCAAAACCACCAACGGCTGATGTTCCCTGTACCGAACCATGGGCATAGCTATCAGAAATTGAACTGGAGAGTCCATCAGTATTGCCTAAAACGGCTCCAGTCAAGCCGCCCACAGAAGAGATACCCGTAACCTCTCCTTTAGCCAGACTCCAAACTACATGGCTATCCATTACCTCTCCAATCAGGCCTCCAACAAAATCGCTCCCTGATACAGTGCCGATGGCATAGCAGGACTCCAGAGTGCTGCCAGATCGAATATTACCAAGCAACCCTCCAACCATATTAACGCCGGAAACATTACCGCGTGCGCCACAATTCAAAATCTGGGAGCCATCGCAAACCACCCCAATTAATCCTCCCACAAGATTTCCCTCGCCAGTAACAGACCCCGTAGCGTAGCTGTCAATGATAAAACTGGCATCTTCCAGACGGCCCAATAGACCACCCACTGGTTCTTCGCCACTAACAGCACAATGTGAACCGCAGTTTTTTATTGTACTCTGACTCGAGCCGCCAATTAAGCCACTGACACATTCAATGGCGGCAACCTTGCCGGAAGACACGCAATCAATAACTTCAGAATCGTCAATACTGCCCGCTAACGCACCTGCATAATATTTACCTTTAATATCCGCATTCGCTAATTCGATATGCATTAATCTGGCCGCTCGCACACAACCAAACAACCCAACTTCATCTTGTTCAGGGCGATCTATCGTTAGAAATGCCAGCATATACCCGGCGCCATCATAGCTGCCAGTAAATGGCAAGTCATTATCGCCTATCGGCAGCCAGCCGGATTCATCTAACCAGGAGGCGGTTGCCAGATCAATGTCGGCAATCTGCTTAAAACAAGCCTCAGGATAAACGCGAACATTATTAAGATGCTCAGCAGTTTCGATCAGGTAAGGATCTTCACAAGATCCCGTTCCCCCGGCAAACGATGGTGGATTACACGGTGGCTGCCAGGCAAGCACCGGATAGCCAATACAAGGCGACATCAGCCAGAGATCATCGGTCCCGTTTTGCTCTTCCCCGGTGAAATCCCATCCGGCATCTAAATAGGTCTGCATATCCTGCATCTGTTCCGTTGACAGGCCAGTCCCACCGGTACTATTGTTTTGATGCGATGTCTGGACATCCCAAAAACAATTCGATGCAGTCCCGCCGGCATTTTCACCAGCTAAACCTCCCGGATACAAATTAGCGACAACGTCCCCGATCGAATAGGAATTTTCGATCAGGTTACCGTTGGCTCCCACCAGGCCACCAGCCCTTTCTCTGGCATTCACAGCACCCAAGGCATAGCAATTAGTTATGGGACCAATGTTATAGCCAACCAGTCCTCCTACATGGTTTTGACTACCAGTAGCAGCTCCTGAAGCATAGCAGAGTTGTATTGTGCCTATATTTGTTCCAACCAGGCCGGCAACTCGATTGACTCCATTAATGTTCCCCGAAGCGTAACAGGATGTTAACTGGCCGCCATTTTCACCAATCAAACCAGCCACATTATCGCCGCTACCAGTAACATTCCCCATGGCATAGCAATCAATCATTGAAGCGGTGTTAGTACCAGACAAGCCACCCACACGATGGTTTCCCGTAACACCCCCAGTCGCAAAGGCTTCAGTAATTTGACCATTATTGCGTCCAACCAAACCACCCACATAATCATTGCCGCTGACGATTGTACCCAGACTGCTGATCTGAGAAGCACTGGTACTATTATCAAAATAACCCACTAAGGCGCCGACACAATTATGGCCGGACACCGATCCTGAAACAGAGCAGTTTTGAGCATTGCCACTCCAGTTTCTAATTAAACCCGCCAGGGCGCCAGTATAATCCCGACCTTCAATCTGAACGTTGGTAAGCTTAATATTTAACACCTGGCCACGACTGACATTAATACCATTTAGATTGCCAATCAATCCAATATAATCTCCATCTGGGGCAATTATTGTCAAATTGTCTATGATGAAGCCCTGGCCATTATAACTACCTGTAAAGGTTGTCCCCTGATGTCCCGAAATCTCAGCATCCGTATCAGGTGCAAGAGGCGCCTGGTGATATCCCTGATTTTTCAAGTCAAGATTGGCTGTCTGAATAAAGTGTACATCCCAATCCTCTGGATTAGCGATTAGTTCCATCCAGTCATCCAGATTGGCGATCTCATAGGGACTGGACAGACTGCCAGAACCGCCACTATAAGTACCTCCTGAAACAATACTGGAAATCAACAAGATCACAACCAACAAACAAAAACAGCGACAATACATTTTCGTCTCCCCGGGCATTGCCCTCTGCGGCCAACGATTCCCCGATACGAAAAGCCTTATGGTAATTCTTTTAATTTACGAAATTAATCGCAAACTACCTGAAAACAACCATTCCCCAACGCCCAAGAATAATAAATACCCATTGGTACTGCTTGAAGGAGTGTATAAGGAACCGTTAGGCCATTACCAATTCTGCCAGACTTAATATAGATAAATACATTAACTCACTAAAATCTGTCTAGCGTTATCGAAGTAATTATTAAAATTGAATTCCGAGCAATATCTTTATTTATCACATTATAAGCTTTTATTAAAGCTCTTTCAATATATAAACCTCAAAAATAAATATTATTTAGGTTAACAATCCGTTATTTTGATATTTTTAAAGGATTTACTATCAAATTTATTTTTGTTTTTTCACATAATATTAGCGATATAATTGAGGATCTTTTGTCCAGTCCTTGTCTTTGTCATGCCCATATTCAATCACACGTGGCCGGCGTTCGCGCAGGCGGACCGATTCGATGCCAAGGCAATAGCCTTGCGATAAGGGATTTTTACCCACACAGTCCAGACGCAAGACATAATCGCCCGGTTCCGGCCAGAAATCCAGCAGATGGTATTCATGGCTATCAATTTCATCATGATAGAAGTCCAGCGTTCCGTCAAGCTTAACTCCATTTAATGTCGCCTGATACCGGCCGTAATCATCGGCTCGAGTCATCACCAGCAGTAGCCGTTTGGGTTCTTTTTTATCGACTTTGAAAGGTATCTCCACCCAGCCTTTTTCATCTTCGGCCGGCCGATAGAATAATTGTGAATCGGCATACAAATCACTCAAACGCTGTGGGCTGGCAGTACCCGGACCATGGTATTTGGGATCAGTAAATGGATTGGCCAGAATAATCCGGTCCAGATTGGGTAACGTTCGTTCCTGCGCATGAGGAGCGCGGGCGGTAAAAGTGGGCTGGCCGGTTTGGTACCAGAAGGCCACACTGGAATAATCATCCTGACGTTCGTTCCAACTGGTGGATTTGTAATCCGGATTTTCATCCGGACTGATCCAACCAAAATGTTCAATGGTTACCTTAATGGCCGTATTGAAGACGAATGGATCATAAATATGCCAGCGATAGGCGCTGGTATGTCCCCCAACGATGCCCCACTGGTCGAAATAGGAGGTGCCAAAACAGGGAGTGCTGGTTGTTTGCAGGCCCCAGGCGCTTAAAAAATAGTCTTCGGTACCTGTACCCCAGATGGACGCGTCGGTTTCTCCGTCAATATAAATTTTTTCATCGCCTTCGCCAAACCACGAGGGGCTCCGGGTCCGCACGCTCAGGACCGTACCGACATAATGCCCTTTACCCTGGGTATCCAGAATAACATAATCCTTACCGGATTCTACCGGATATTCCTGGCGGTATTGCGCATAAAAATAAGGCGCATCAGGGGCGATCTCTTTTTCAACCCAGTCGATATTGAAGTAAAGTAAACTAATGGGTTTATCACTCTGGTTAATCACTTCAACCCGTGCTGATTTACGAAAAGGCATATACCAGAAACAATTATAGGAATCGGCATCCTCAACTGCAACAGGGATACTGATCACCTCACTGCGCTTGCCGAACGCGTTGGCGAAAAAATCACCGACCGGCGCTTCCACTCCCGGCCGGTCTGAACCATCCCAGTAAATGCGTAATAACATCTCCTGATGGGTGGCAGAACCATTTTAGCCCAGGGATGGGGTTCAGGCCCCAGAAAAGTCATCCACATATGTGTTATGGCGCCCGGCCCTTTGGCATCCATCAGTACGCGGGTATCGCCTGGTTTTACACTTTTGTTATCACTGTTGCTGCTGGGGTCTGGCTTACCATTGGGATCAAACTCACCCTTTTCGTTGATTTTGTGTGTTGAGGTTTCCCGCCGGCTGCGTCCTTCATGCGGGCGGGCCAGGTTTTCCATCGTCTGGGCATAGCTGCTTATGCCCGAAGCTAGAAGCCAGATGATGACCAATAAGGATTTTAACCTGTTTGAGAACGACCAGAGTGTTGTCAATTTCAATTGCCCGTTTAACATAATGATCCCCTTATGTATTTTAGGTTAATAGAGGCGAACAATTTGTAGAAACATAAAACAAGATTATGATCCGACATGAATTCCAATACAATAAAAAAAGCCGCAATAACGCGCTAAAACCCCATTAATTATTAATCCACCTATTACGTCAAAGTCTCTCTCGGACAGACAGGCTATTCCTTACCCTCCATCGCTGGCCAGGGCGACCCGGAACAGGGCGCCATTGGGTTTGGCGCTCAGCAATTCGACAAAGCCATTATGGGCTTGAGCAAAACGTTGAACGAGAGCCAATCCCAGACCGGTACCGGTAGTCTGTCGGGTTGATTCATCTTCACAACGATAAAATTCATCGAATATTTTTTTCCGTTGGTGGTGAGGAACTCCCGGCCCCCGGTCTTCGATTTCGATGGCAATATAACCGTTACGCATGCTGGTGCGAACATAAATCGATTTATCCACGGCATTTCTGGCATATTTAATGGCGTTATCGATCAGGTTGATCACAATCTGCACCACGGCATCGTGATCGAACCGAATCGAAGGCAGAATGCCATAATCCGCTTTCAGTTCGAATCCAGATCGTTCGGCATAGGCGCGCATGGTTTCAACCGTGCTTCCTACACAGGTGTTGATATCACCGAGTTTGAACTGGTATTTTTTGTTATGACGCTGGATGCGTGAAAAGTCCAGTACGTTTTCGATTAAACGGCTCAGGCGCTCGGATTCCTGACGCATCGAGCCATAATATTCATGGCGTTTCTCATCGGACGGCACCCAGTTTTTTTCCAGCATTTCCGCATACATGCGCAGCGAGGTCAGCGGGGTTCGCAGTTCGTGAGAAACCGCGGAGATAAAATCATCCTTTTTCCGGGCCAGCACCACCTGGGCATGGACACCCCGCCAGAGACTGGTCAGGCCCAGAACCACCACCATGCTCATCAAGGCAATCACGGCAAAATACCATAACTTGAGCCGGTCAACCTGCCGTGCAATCCAAAGGGGATCTTTTTCGATCAGATTGAGCATCAAGGTGCCGAAACCAAAATCGAGAATGGCGGTATAATCAGCATCATGGGTATCTGTTCGGCTGATTTGATATTTCATAGGCATCGGACCGGCTGAGGTAAATTGCGCGGCCGCCTGCTGAACGATCTGCAAGAGACGATTTTCATTCAGCCGAAATCCCTGTAAATAATGATCGCTGCCGACCTGGACATGGCGCAACAGATAAACCTGACCATTGAAGAGGGATCCGGGTTGGTCTTCCGTGGAAACCACCAAAGGAACGAATGGTTCCTGACGAATCAAGACCAATTCATCCTGGGTGTTGTCATTGCCGGTTTGACTGGTATCTTTTGCCGGCAAAGGCGCCGGGTGATCATTTGTTCGCGCCTGAATGCGTGGCCCGAACTCGCCCTGTTGAACGGCGCTGGTCATTTGCTGAGGTTGCATTCGATGACGATCCGTTAAGATAAAATGGAGACGGCTGTCCAGTAATTCTTCCAGCCGGTCCTGTAAATCCGAAAGTTCCTGCCAGTAATTATCACCCGGTTGATCCAGGGTTGCCAGTGAGGGATTGGGTTGGTCATAGTACGTTACTACCGGGGTATTCGGACGGGCCTGGACCGGTGCTGCATTTTCGTTTTTGGATTCTTTTTTGGCGATTTGAGGTTCTTGCGGCAAGGTCTGGTTCAAGTTGTACGCTTCATTCGCGACGACATTGGTCCGTTGCTGGGTATAAACCTGGGCGTCCTGAGGCGCTTTGATAATATTAATCTCGTACATGCCGCGGCGCGACTGTGAATTGCGAAATCCATCCGTATCCGGCGCCAGCTTGGAATTCGCAAGGCGTTCGGAACCGGCACGCTGGGCATTACTGATCAGGAGATTCGAAACATTTTCAAACAATGCCTGCTGAGAAACGCCTTCCTGGCTTAAGTTTACCCCGAAGTTTTCGTTCAGCGCCGGCAGCAGATGTTCGCGCAGGTTGTTTACGAATACTGAAACGGGGTCGGATCGATAATCGCGATAGGGCAACCGGCCCTGATAATAAGGAGTGGTGATCTGGCTTAGCGCGTCAATCTGAAAATATCCGCAGGCCAGTTCATGTTCCAGTTTACCGGCCAAGGGAGAGCGCACCAGGGCCACCTGGCGCAGGTTTTTATCTTCAGGGATGTAGTAATATTGATAATCGGTGTAAGGACGTTTTTGCTCAGTATTGATAAATTCATCAATCCGTCGCAAGACCTCACGCCGGATATTTTCACCGGCCGCGGCAAACTGGCCAATCCGTCGGCCTTCCAAACCTTCAGCATGCAGACGAATCGCGTGATAACCCAGCCAGGCCGTGCCTGCCAGTACGATAAAAATAATACAGGTTAAAATCACTAAACGCTTATACATAAGATGATCTCAATGCAAACACTGCCGTTAATCCGTTTCTTCATGCACGTAACCGGCGCCACGCACTGTCTTGATCAATTTGGGTTCGCCAGTGTCTTCTTCAACTTTGGCGCGTAATTTGGCGATGTGCATGTCGATGGTGCGCGTTCCCAGTTCGGTCATTTTTTCATGCCAGACCTGTTCAAACAACTCATCCCGGCTGATCACACGATTGGGATTGGAAGCGAAGTAACGGATCAGATCGGCCTCGCGGGTCGTGATTTGATGTTCACTGGAACTATTATGGATTTTGAGCGCGGAAATATCCACCTGCCAGGGGCCAAAGATAAATTCTTTACCCACACCCCGGCCCGGTTCGGTACGACGTAAAACCGCTTTGATCCGTGCCAGCAGTTCTTCCAGAGAAAAGGGTTTGGTAATGTAATCATCCGCCCCCAGATTCAATCCGCTGACGCGTTCGTGTTCCTGGCCTTTGGCGGTGAGCATAATGATGGGCGTTTGCAAACCCGATTCGCGCCAGTCTTCGCAAAGCCGCTCTCCGCTGATAATGGGCAGCATTAAATCCAGTAGTATCAGGTCGAAACGTTTGCTTTTAACGGTATCGTCGGCGCTCTGTCCGTCAGTGACTACGGTCACGCTATAGCCTTGGAACGATAAAAAATCTTTCAGGCCTTCACTGATCCGGGGTTCATCTTCGACGACTAAAATTTCAATTTTATTCATAATCTCACCGTTTTACGCGGATTTATGGATGTTCAAATAGCATTCATCTATTATATTTATAATCGAAATACCCTTTCCAGATCAGTAAAACAAGTGTAAAAACGGGCGCGAGTTCCCGTTTGATGACTGGATTATGGTGTTTACTTCGGGATGTGCAGACATAACCTGTTTGATATAAATGGATTAGATTGCTGTCAAGCTGAAGCAGAGTGGGTCAAATGAAATTGGATTCACGCGGGTACTTTAAAAAACAGGCCAGGTCCGGGGTGTTCAAGAATAACGCTTGCATTTGGATGGAAACCGGCTATTTTTGTGATAAGTGCGATAAAATAAAATCGCGGGACATTACTAAACCTCATTTATGGAGTATGTTATGAGAAAAGTCATGTATATGGCATTGATCGGACTGGGGCTGGTTTTGACTGGATGTCAAAGTCTGGCTCCCAAGGATAAGTGGATCAGTTTGTTTGACGGTAAAACGCTGGATGGCTGGAAGGCCAATGAAAATGTCGATACTTTTAAGGTTGAAGACGGGATGATCGTGGTGAATGGCGAACGCAGTCATTTGTTTTATGTCGGGCCGGTTGCGGATGCCAATTTCAAGAATTTTGAGTGGAAGGCAGATGTCATGACCAAGCCAAATTCGAATTCGGGTATGTATTTCCATACTGAATATCAGGATAGCGGCTGGCCGGCCAAGGGGTATGAGGTTCAGGTGAACAACTCGCATAGTGACTGGCGCAGGACTGGCGGACTCTATGCAGTAGAAGATGTCAAGGAAGCGCCAGCCAAGGATGATGAATGGTTTACCCAGCATATCATCGTGCAGGGGAACCGGATTATCATTAAGGTGAATGGCGTTGTTACGGTTGATTATACCGAACCGGAAGAGGTTCAGAAGAACGGTCAGCCCAAACAGGCCGGCCGTAAGGTTTCCAGCGGCACTATCGCCCTGCAAGGGCACGATCCGGGCAGTACGGTCTATTATAAGAACATTATGGTCAAGCTGTTGCCATAAGCTTTGGATTTCAGATCATGATATCCCTGATGGGCGGAAAACATTCCGCCCATTTTTGTTTTGGTGAAATGTGATATTGCTGTTATGTTCTGTAAATAATGAAGTTATAATTGATTTTCGTGTGGTTGGGTTCGTTTGGATCGGGATGGGTTATAATGGGTTATGAAAGCTGGGGATAGGGTGGCAGATGTTAATCTGGGTAAGATTGGGTTCGTTTGGAAGCGTGGGTGTTGGGCTGAATGGGGGATTATGAAATCCGGTGAGGGATGCTTGAGTTAATTGGGTTGGGTTTGTTTTGGAATGGGGCGGATTGTGATACAGGATATGTTGTTACTAATTATCATATAATAGTTTATGGTTAAAAATGCCGGAATTGGGTTCGTTTGGAATTCATGGGGGTATTAAGCGGCTGTGGGGTGAAACTATGATAAATATGGCAAGTTAACTCAAGCCGGATAATTGGGCGGCCCAGATGTTTTTGTATTGAGTTGTCAAAGAACAACAATTTTTTCATGCTGAAGCATTGACACCGTACTTATGTCGGTGGATTCGGGGGTTGTTTACCAGATGATTATTATAATGTAATGTTTTATGAAAGTCAAATATTATGAGTAATTTTGTATTAGAAATTAAGATGTTTCACACAAAGGCACAAAGCCACCAAGAAAAACTGCGAAGAAGATGAATTATGAATTATCTCGGGGCGATTGAACAAGAACCTAGAATCAACTGGAAGCGATTAAGATTTAAACCACGAAGCGCCTTCGGCTTCACGAAGAGCGCCCTCCTGAGGCGGATCTTCGACCTGCGGCGCTACACGAAGGGCCCTGGCCTGATTGAGGGATAGATTTGGATTGAAACTTCGTACCGGAAATGACTATTAACCATAGGGCGATTAAATACTTATAAATTTGTTCTTAAAAACTTCATGAAAAAACAAGTCTATAAAGGATGGTAGTACGGCAGGGAATTTTATGATTTTGTTATGGGGATTTGTATTTAACTGGATGAGGTGATATGATGGAGGGAGGTAAATTAGATTTTAATCTGGATGGAGTGGCTGATATGAAAAGAGTTCAAGACAGGGATATTCTGATGGTTAGGGGAGGGGGAAGAGGCGGATAGTTCGGGTGTTGTCTTATGGAAGCTTGTACGATGAAGCGCTGAGTTTTGTCGAATGATATTATGAAGAAAATATTTTAGACAGGATCATCCCGATAGCCATCGGGACTTTCAGCTCATTGACAGGATGGATCAGAAAGACGTGACAGAAAAAATCATTGGGTGCGCTTATCGGATATCGCCCGGCTTAATAGTGTGGGGAATTGAATAGATAATAAATAGAATGATTTATGTATGAATACTTATGCGGTGTTTCTATGAAAAAAATTTAATTATATAAAAAAAGCAATAGTGTTAGTGATTGTTGCGGCGGGCATTGTGGTTTTATTAAATTTTATTGGTGTAATAAAAAAACTAGGAAGTATTCAGCCGTCGTTGGTAGATAATGAACTTATCTTCAAAATTAAATATGGGACAACAAATGGATTACTCAGGCTCATAATTAGAGATGCCGAAACGAACAGTATTGTTTGGGATATCAACTTAAATTATTTCTATGAGGAGAAATTGGCATATGGCGAAATACCTAAAGAATTTGAAACTGACAATGGCGTAATCAATAATGCCAAGCAAAATATTCCTGCGGATGGCAAGCCTGTTGATTTGGTTGAGGGAAAAGTATATGAAATATATTCTGACTGGCAATATGATGCCTTTATTTCAGCGTTCGTTGGTAGTAGAGAGGAATACTTTAAGATAGAAAAAAATAATATTGTATTTGTAGAACGGACCAATAATTGAAATTAATTATGCCCTAGACAACCGCATCGAGATGCGGGTGAGGTGGTGGATACTGTGACGCGCTATTACTTCAATGACCGCTGGCAGGTGATGATGGAGATCGTCGAGATTTTAAAGAAAAATATTTTAGACAGGATCATCCCGATAGCCATCGGGACTTTCAGCTCATTGACAGGATGGATCAGAAAAAAGTGATGGATAATAATGCGTTATACAACGACAAGCTGTGCTTGACCGGTGCCATTCGTGACAGGTTGTCGAGGTTACCCGGCCGCGCTTTGGGTTGGGGAATGAAGTCTTTGACACACTGCCATTATTCTTTGGGTATGCCCCAATCCAAGTTTGGGTTATCAGACCTGTATTTCATCAGGTTTAGGAACGAGTTCTAATATGCTAATTAAATGGTTTAAAATTTTGATTGTTACAATATTGTGTTGCGTTATATTTGTTTTAATTTGGCTAATAGGTATTATGCCATATCATGGGGTCAATATAGACATATTATCTAATCCCAATTTAGTGATATCCATGAAGCCATATGGCACGAGATTCAGAGGCATTAATTCCGTCATATTTAAGAGTATGAATGATATTGAATTATGGACAGTAGATTATCATCTAGGTGGAGCTGATAGCGCTTTGGAATATGGGATAACTCCTGAAGGTTGTGATCAGAGAGCTGAGGCGAAACAATTAGAAGATGAGATGTTGGTAATAGTTCAGATATATGGCTATTGGCCTATTCCTTGTATTGATGCAGAAGTATTTTGTATTAAAAGAAATACCGATGGACATTATGAAATCGATAAGAGAATTACAAAAAAATACAAAGGTCTAAATCTGCCCTAGATCTAACAAGTTGAAATAACGCCATTTTTATTAAAGCTAATAAGAGTTGTATGTCTATGGCAATGGGATTGATGAATAAATTTAGAAAAATAATTTAGACAGGATGACAGGATGGATCAGAAAATAGTGACTGAAAATTTATAGGGTACGCTTATCTGTCAGGATATTGTGTTGTGATAATGAAAAGAAAATATGTAATCATTGTACTAATAATTTTGACGATATGGATCGTCTGGTATGAGATTCAATTTAATACTTTTTTGAAAAGATATGATATATTTTACGATGGTGGAAAGCTCAGATTTGTTGGCAGTGGACACTCAAAATTTGACATAACAATTTATGGTGTCGATATTACCGGTTATAAAAATTCTGATATCAGATTGAATTTCAATAACCTTGATATTCCCATTAATGATATTAGCCGGGAACAAATCAAAGAGTTATTAGATGCTCAACCGGAAATTGACTATGAGATAAATACGGATGGTACTATAGCCATTGGAACAAAATATTTAAATGGATACCTTATCCATGATTTTAAGATTTATTTGACTAATGAAGAAATTGATATCAGTGTTGGTCTTGAATATGATAAAACGAAAACAAATCTGTGTATTTTGATTATACCTGATACCCCCCCAATTAGTATTCCGATTAAAAGAAGCGAATTAATTAAAAAAATTGGAAAACCGGAAGCGCAGTCAATCAAAATAGATTTCCCATAATGTAAAATATCTTGGGACGCCGCATCGAGATGCGGATGCCGGGCGAGGCGGTGGATACTGTGACGCACTATTACTTCAATGACCGCTGGCAGGTGATGATGGAGATCGTTGAGATTTTGTAGCAAATATTTTGACGAGATCACAAGATGAGACAGGATGGATCAAAGTATGATGAATCATTTTAGCATAGTCGATGATGTGGATCAGGCAGTCAGGAGAATGTTTGGAATGAGTCATTCTGCCTGCCGGCCTTTCAGGCCTTTGAGGGGATGGGGGGCGAATTTTCCGGCGGGTTGACACCCCCGGCCAGAGACTGGCAGCCCGCCTGAGGCGGATTTTTGACTCATTGGGCTTCGGTAATGCTTGTGGGGGTTCGGTTTGGAATTGAAAAACGGGGGAGATGCATAGGCGGGTATAGGCATTCACAAGCGGCGCTGTGCGGGGGGCGAAGAGGCTATTTTGAGACCGCTTGTTGAGGCTACCGGCTGTTTTTGAGCGTGCGACTAGGATTTTTGCTTTTCTGATGCTTTGGGAAACGGTCTCGGTTTGATATTGTCGGCTAACATTTCGGCGACGAGAGTATCATGGTATTGATCTGCGAATTCCGACAACAATTTACGGTGCTCAAGTAGAATATCGTGATATTTCGGATTCCTGGCGAGGTTCTCCGTTTCCAGCGGATCGTGTTCCATATCAAACAGGGATTCGCGCTGTTGACCGTACTGATAGAGACAATACTTGAACTGCCCGGTGCGAACCATTCGGCCTTTGGATTTGGGAACGATACCGTCCATCACATCAGGCGTCTGGGTCATGTTGTTTTCAACGACGACATAATCGCGCCATTGAGATACGGGTTCTCCCAGCGCGACAGGTTTCAGAGAGCGGCCTTTCAGTGGTGCAGGGGGTTGCACTCCGGCAAAATCCAGCATTGTGGGAAGAATATCCACCCCCGTATTCACCAGCCGGTCAGACACCGCTTTGGGGGTTTTACCCGGATAAGAGATAATCAGCGGAACACGGGCGGACTCTTCGTAGAAAACGGTTTTCTGATTGAAACGATGGGCTCCGGCACAGTCGCCGTGATCGCTGGTAAAAATAACGACTGTGTCATTTTCGAGGCCGGACGCCTTCAGCGCGTTAAGGATTCCGGCTATCTCGCCGTCCACCTTTTCGATCATCCGATAGTATCCCCATCGGTGCTGCCGCCAGGTTTCCGCCGTAAAATCTCCGACCGGGAACGACCCCGTCGGAACCTGATACGCCTTGCGCAGGGTAATCATGGTATCGGATTCGTTTTGGGGCACTTCCAGGTTCTGCGGCGCCGGGGGCAGCTGATCCGACTGCGGGGGCGAACCGATCTCTCCGCAGTTAAGCTTCTGTTGTCGTCCGGCCAGGCGGCGAGCCCATTCGCAGATATTGTGTGGATTCAATAAACTGACGACCAGCAGGAACGGCTGCTGATGTTTTTGCCGCAGGAATTCCACGGCCGAATGAGAAATTCGAGAGTCATAATTATCGTCCTGGGGATTCTCAAGCTTGGGGCGTGCTAAAATCTGGAAACCGTGGGCTTGGGTATCATTGCTGTCAAGACAGATATGCCATTTGCCGGTGTAAGCCGTGGTGTATCCGGCATTGCGGAAATAGGTTCCCATGAAGACAAACTCCAGGGCCAGGCGGCCGCCCTGGGGGTTGGCATTTTGGGTTACCCCGGTCTCATGGGGATAGCGCCCGGTAAAGATCGAGTTCCGGGCGGGCATACATAGCGGGTTGGGCGTGTAAGCCCGGGAAAAAAACACCCCATTTTCAGCCAGACTGTCCATGGCCGGCGTGTTGAGATAACGCTTGCCCATGCGGCAGCTCATGGCATCTCCAAACTGCTGGTCGGTCATGATGAACACGATGTTGGGCTTTTTCGACTCAGCGCCAGCCGTGGCCGCGGCCATCACATCGGTAACGTGGGTAAACAGGGCTGATCCGGAAATCATAAATCCGGCAGACTTGAGGAAATGTCTTCTATCCATCATAGCTATCTCCTGATCGCTCTAACTGACCAAAGATCAGTTTGAGAATGACAAATTATGAATTTATCCCCAATGGGTATGAAAATTCCTGATCGCTCGAAAGACAACTTATTACACGTCAATTATTTATCTCCCGGTACAACGGGAAAATTCAATTGTAAATGGAATAAAAACAAAATTAAGAAAATTGCCTGGCGATAAATGTATCATTTATTCAGGCGCGGCTCCCTAGCATGCAGACAAGGTAAATTATTACAGCTTCGAGCCGGCATTCAAACAGGTCTATTCATAATGACAAATGAAGCCCTGCTGAGCAATGAAATAACGAAAATAATACAAAGAAATGACGGATAGTAGTACGGACCACACGAAAGGGAATTTTATAATTTTGCTATAGGGATTTGGGTTTAACCAGGTAGAGTGGGGGGGTATGATGGGGTGATTGATTTGGATTGAAACTTTGGTTGGAAATTAAGCAAGCCCATTAACTATATGATGAATAAACAGTTATAAAATAAGTCCATTCAAACAAGGCTATGAAGATGCTGGTACGGGGAAACGGCCAATCATAGAATCCAGTTGCCAATGTACGTATTGGGGTTTATGATGACCTTTCGAATAAATTCACCCACAACTGAAGGACTGCCATGAAAACGATTGTTCCGATGCTGACTTTGCTGCTGATCAGCGGCCTTTATGCCCAGGAATCTGCTGCGCCGATTCAGTCCGGCGTCGGCCATCCGTTTGCCTGTACCGACTATACCCAGGGCAAGGTCTTTATGGTCTCGGCCGAGGGCAAGGTTCTGTGGGAATACGCCGAGGCCAAAAACTGCAACGATCTTTGGGTGCTGCCCAATGGCAACCTGCTCTTTAACACCGGCCGCGGGGTCCGGGAGGTGACCCGGGAGAAAAAGGTGGTTTTTCAATACGAGTCCGCCAGTGAAATTTTCGCCTGTCAGCGGCTGCCCAACGGCAATACCTTTATCGCCGAGTGCAACTACGGCCGGCTGCTCGATGTGGCGCCGGACGGGACTATTGTCAAAAGTATCGACCTGCTGCCGGAAGGCAAAGACGGCGGCCATACCTACATTCGTAACGCGCGGAGACTGCCCAACGGCAATACGCTGGTGTGTCATTACGGCCAGCAGCTGGTGCGCGAATATGATCCGCAGGGCGAGACGGTTCGCACGATCAGTGCGCCGGGCGGACCACACAGCGTGGTACGGCTGCCCAACGGCAATACCCTGATCGCCTGTGGTGACAAGGATCAGAAACAGCAGGTGATCGAGGTCGATCCCAAAGATAAAATCGTCTGGCAGGTCCAGACGAAGGACCTGCCCGAGGGTATCAGTCTGAAATTCATGACCGGGCTCCAGCGGCTGCCCAATGGCAATACTGTGATGACCAACTGGGTGGGCCACAACCAGTTCGGCAAGGCGCCCCATATTATCGAAGTGACACCCGAGAAGAAAGTGGTCTGGACCTTCTTCGACCACAAAACCATGCGCACTATCTCCAGTATCCAGTTGCTGGATGTGCCGGGCGATTGTATTAAAGGGCAGATTCTGCATTGATCGGAAAGCTTTTTTCGTGCAGTCTGCGCGATAGAATAAAAACCCCGGTGATTTGAATGGACGGTAGACCTTTCGATCCTTCGGGCTTCTGTAATGCGTGCGGGAATCCGGTTTGAAATTGAAGGTGGTTCTTGAGGTTCTTTAAGTACCTATAAATAATGTGGTTATTGTTTTGATGATCAAGCAGTTGTTCATTGCCCGATCGATCATTTACACTATTACTCCTTTTCAATTCATCATATTTATAAAACCAAGATTTTGGAGCAGGTTATGAACAGAATAGATTGCGGCAGGCGAATGGTAATGGCCGGGGGGTGGGTGGTGCTTTGTTGTATAGCCCAAATGGCCTGGGGGCAGGGTACCGAGAATGGCATGGCGGGTGATGAGGCAGAGGTGAGTTTGGGGGACTGGTTTTTGATGACATCTCATCGGGAACCCAACCAGACAGATGGATTGCATCTGGCAGTGAGCCGGGAAGGTTTGGAGTGGCAGGTGATTCATGAGGACAGGTCGGTACTGAAGCCGACGGTCGGCGAGGTGTTTCGCGATCCATCGATCGCCAGGGATGACAAGGGTACCTATCATCTGGTATGGACGATAGCGTGGAATTGCAACAGGTATAAAGGGATTGGATACGCCTGTTCCAGGGATCTGATTCATTGGAGCGAGCAACGTGTGATTGAGCTGATGAAGGACCATGACAAGACAGACTTTATCTGGGCACCGGAACTGTTCTGGGATAGTCAGAAAAAGGAGTGGCTGATTCACTGGTCTTCCTCGGTCAGGGATATTTTTCCGGAAACGCTGGCGCTTTTTAACGGGCATGCGAATCCACGGATTTACTATGCAGTTACCAAAGAGTTTCGAACATTCACCCCGTCCCGGCTGTTATTCAACGGGGATTGTCTGGCGATTGACTCCTACCTGTATCATGAGGCGGATCAGGGTTATTTTATGTTTTTTAAGGCCGACCGGCGCGAGGAACCCAAACGGGGGATTCTGGTGGCTAAAGCGCCCGCCCGGGAAGGTCCCTATGTGGTTGATCCGAACATGATTACGGCGCCGGAGGAAGGCTGGGCGGAGGGGCCCTGTGCGGTGCAGTTCGGGGAGAAGGTGCGGCTTTATTATGCCTGCCAGAATTATTCCAGCGGGTACGAGAGTAAAGACATGAAGCACTGGATGAGTATTCGCCAGAAAATGGTTACTCCGGGCGGGTATCGTCATGGTACGATTATCCGAATTTCGGCTTCAGAAGCGGCTCGATTGATGAGTTATCAATATGATAACTGAGGGCGCCAGACAAAATGAGTTTGCTACTATGGCCGGGTGCCTAAGTTATTGTTGATTTCATCGTGATTCTCGGGGTCATATTCTCTGAGAATCCATAGAAGGGTTGTGATGGCTGCGCAGTCCTGGAAGCAGGTTTTTCTATTGCGGAATATCACAAGCAGGCTTATATTGGTTGGCGACCGGTGATGGGTTTTAGAAGAATCCGAGATTAAGCCGGTGGGAAGACAAGTTTGTACAGGCTATAAGCCAGGTTCTCTTATAAAGAATATTGATATAACGCGCGCCATAAGGTGATATTCATAACTTGAGTGGATATCCATGTTAACAGGAGATGGTTATGTCAAATACACCCCAAAAACGATGGGTTTCAGTATTGGTTTTTCTTGGGGTTTGCCTATTGGTAATCCAGGCTGTTCCGGCGGCAACGCCGCCCAAAACGGTTGGTGTGATGGATTCCATGGACGCACTGATTATGGCAGGGAATAAAACCTATGCCAGAGAAGAGATCTGTAAAGCGTTGTCCGGGGACAAGGATGTTATTCTTGCCCAATCCCCGGTTGGCTCGCTTGACCGTTATTTGAGTGTTTTGGAATCAAAAATTCAGCTGGGATACCTTAACGGCGGTTTTGCCACTCCCATGGTCGATGTCGAGTATGTTGCCAATCCGGAGCATATTCTGATTGTGATCGAAGAAGGGCCGCGTTACACCAAGGGATCGGTGGTTATCCAAGGAGCATCCGATACGCTCAAAAACAAATTAAGGAACCGCGCAAAAATAACTACTCCATTTTTCATCCCATCTTGCCGCCATCTTCAGCCGCTTCTCACTCGCGAAATCCTCGACATAGAATCGCTATGCCTGCGGTTTCGCTCAATCGGCGCGACTGAATCTGACAACAAGCTGTGCGATAAATGCAGTAGTTATTTATGCGCGGCTCCTAATCAACAGTCTCAGTGAAATCGATCCCCGCGTTAAAGATGCGGCCAATATATCAGACATCATGAAATCGATTAAGAAAGGCGATATGAATGCTGAACTGGCCAGGGATGTCTATGCCGCCTTGCTGTGGAGTACTGAACAACCACCATCTTTCGTTCCTTCCTTTACCAAAACATTATCCCAGTATCTTCATAGTCTGCTGAATGTTCTGGGATATTATCAATCTGAGTTTACCGTTGAACTGGTAACCCATGACAGTCAGCTGACGGCCGAGCTTCATATCACATTTAAAAATGAAGGCGTGCGCTCTCAGATCGGGGCCATTAAACTGGTCGGCAATAAAATCAATTCGGATGAACAGGTTCTGAGCTATCTGGGCTTGAAAACCGGCCAACTCCTGGATGATATTCTGATCAAAGAGATTCAGCGGAAACTCTACACTTCCGGGCGTTTTCGTTTTTTTGAAGTGACGCCTGTCATCGATAGCGACAAACCGCTGGAGTCGACCCTGACCATTACGATGGAAGAAACCGAACCGGCAACACCGCTGGATGGGAAGTTGAGTGAGAAAGAGGCCCTGATGCAAAAGGTGGGCCAATTTATGGCTCGTTACCGGTTATGGGATAAGGATGTCGTGCTGAGACTGGACCTTGACGATGGGGGCAGTATGGGGACCTGGTTCCAGGAGTTACTGGGTGCGTCGGCACTGAGTGTCGAACTGGTCTATTCGACTCAAAAAGGTATTATTCTGACTGAGATGGCCAATCAAACCCAGATATTAAACCAGTTGGTCTTATCCCCGGAACAGGTACGGTATTTTTGCCCGATTTTGAACTATCATGTCCTTTCCAGTGATCCGAAAGGCCAGGTTCTGGTTGAATTTACAATGGCACCGATTAAGGATGGCGAGCATCAATGGAGTGTGATGCTTGGGGGATCTATTAAAAGCGCATCCGATGAGGAAACTTCCCTGGAATATCAGCCAGATGTCGATGTCCATCCCGCTTATTGGTTTCATCTTGCCAATCGGCCAGATACCGGCATAAGTTACGATAACAACACACTGGCACATATCCATATCGACGAATTTGATATCCAGTTGGATGTGGATCCACGCAATGGAGAGGTTATCCAGGTGCTATACCAATCACAGCCTGTGGCTCAATTTGAGAAAGGAGCCTACGACAAACAGCTTGAAGCTCTGGAAAGAAATATCGGCGAGCAAAAAATCGCTTTGAGTAACGCCCCATTCAACCTAACCCGAATTTCGCAATTAGGGGGTTAAATCGCGGTTTTTGACCCCGTCAGTGCGGTTGGTCTGTCCCCAAAGGGGGGTGTCATTTTTTGAGTTTATCGTTGTATATTCTGGGCGGTTTTTGTGGCGGTAAATCCATTTTCAAATGATGCAAAATCAGCTGGTGATCCTCCTGCGGCTCGGTATAGCGCTGCAGCAACAGAGTTCTGCCGTCTAGCGTTTCAAAGGACACATCCAGCATCTGAACGCGTGACATCGTTTCCAAGACGGCTTGGCTGGTCAGGCCACAGGCGCTGGCCCGCAGTTTATGCCTCAAGGTCACTTGTAAGCAATAACTCATAAACGCGACCAAAACATGGGCATCCACCCGGTCTTCCTTATGATGATACACCGGCCGGATCCCCAGATCGCTCTTGAGTTCTTTGAAGGCCTGTTCGACATTGCATTGCAACATGTATTCCTGCCAAAGCCCGGCGCCGTCTTTTCCGGTTTGGCTCGTCCGTAAAAAATAGGCGCCGTCACGATAGCTCATTTTCCGGTATTGGTCAGCCTCGAACTTGTAATCAAATTCGCCTGCTTCAATCCGGTCCTTGGGTTTGGGGATGGTCAGAGAGACGCATTGATGAGCACTGCCGGCCTGATGCTTGAGTTGGCCCAGCTTTTGCATAAAGCGGGCATAATCCCGATACTTCTTCAGCTTTTCCAATCCTTCCAGATAGGCACGCAATTTCCTTTTACGCATCGATCGTTCTTTGGTCATCCGATCTTTGCTTTGGGCCAGAACATAGCATTCTCCATCTTGGTCGATATGTTTTATGCGAACGCTATCACTGATTTCTTCCCAATCTTTAGCGGTCAGTTCTTTCTGGAACTCATCCAGTAATTTGCGCGGGGTGCCGACCAGATAATCAATGCCATTATCGCGCATATAGGCCAGTACCGCTTCGTTGGGAATGCCGCGATCCATCAACCAGACCCGGTTCGCCCGGCCGTATTTGGCCTCTATTTTGTGCAATAACGGCTTTAGCGTGGTTTTCTCCGAGGTGTTGCCGGCCAGAACCTCATAATGAAGCGGAAAACCCTCCGGAGTCACTACCAGGGCGATCAGGATCTGCCGGCAATCACTGCGGCGGTCCTTGCTGTGGCCGAACTTCGCTTTGGGATTCTGCTTACATAACCCCTCAAAATAAGTGCTGGTGATGTCATAGAGCAGGATGTCATATTCCAGGTTAAACATCATCTGCCAGGTGTCTTTCAGATAAGAACAAAGCGCTTCCTTGTACGGCAGTATTCTGTCGAGACAACGGTAAAGCCGGTCTTTGGAAGCCACCTCAAAATCGCAATCCAGCAGAACATCCATCGCCGTTTGGCTGTACCAGTGCTGATGAACATAAAACTCGGCGCCCGGCTTGATAAGGCGGTTTACCGTGAGTAATTTGACCACCTTGGAATAGGCGACCGGTGATTGAGCGGTATCGATTCTTTCCGACCAGAATTTATCCAACCCCAGCCTGTCCCATATCTCACAACCCAGCCAGCAATCGCCGAATGCTCTTGGGTTTTCCAGCTTCATTTTTGACAGCTTGACCGGAATGGTATCGACATCGACACGGATATCCTTGTCCTGATCATAAGCGAATAATGATTTGCGAACGGGTTTGTTGTCTTCGTTGATGATCTCAATGGATTTTTCCCAACTCTTCTTCTGAGAATCGGAGATCTCACCCAGATACAACACCATCTTCTCCACATAACGCCCGCGAGAAATCTTACGCTTCTCGACGATGCTGTAGTAAGTATGGTACTTGCTGTTCTTTTTTCGCTTGTGCCGCTTGAGATACATGCCCTTATTATCTCAGGTTGAAAACACCACGCAATAGGGCAGGTCTGTACCAGAGCGGTTTTCGAATCTGAATCGCCGATTCCAGCCCAAAATCGCGGTAAATATTTTCATTTTTCTGCTTTTAGGCGACTAAGTGCGAAATTTGGGCTAAGCACTTTTCTGAATATTGGCCTGGCCACGTATTTAGTCCATTTACCGGAAGGCCGTTTTGCCGTTGAGCAGAAAATGCAAATACTCAATGCCTGGGAGCGGCTACTGGCAGGCTTTGGCTCAGATAAAAACGCCGAGGGAAAGAATGATAAAAAACGGGCATGGTCCGAGAAAGAATTTTCGCTGCCCATCGAAGACCAGCTGTCATCTGGCGGGATGATGTCGATGTTGTTTTCGGCGGCCTATCAGGCCTGTCGTGACAATTTCCCTCGCGACTCCTGGGTACGGACGCTCATGCATGCCTGTGTGCTGATGGTCTCAGGATATGGACAACATCCCAGTGTTGTGGAAGAACTGCGACTGATTTATAATTCCGAACAAATCGGCCCCATTGGATATGCACTGACGGCCAAACTCCTTCAGCAGCTTGGCCATCCGGTTTGGACGGCCTTTGCCAGGCGGGGTCTGCAAGCGATGTCAGTAGATGATTTTCGCAAAGACTGGAAACCGCTGGTCATGAAAAACTCAAAAATAAAAGACCGGATCAGCAGTGTTTTTGAGCAATTTCAGACATGCAGTGATGACGATATTCGTCTGTCCGTATCGATTTTTCCTGAAGAACTCAAAAATCTGATGGAAGCGGCAGCGTACAAACTCAAACAAACAGAATCGGGCCGATTGTATGAAACACTGGATCCTATTCTGGCTAACTTTTGGGAAACCATTTTCAAAGAACAGGTCCGTAAACTGCTAAATGAACTGCTGGATTCGCAGAAATAAAAATCCTTTTCAAAACAGATCCTCTAACAGAAAATGGGAGATACTCTTAATTTTGGAGTAAAACGGGCTGGTTGTGTTCTGGCAGGGGGTAATGGGGTTTGACGTGGTTGATGGCGTATTGCAGGAGTGGTTCGAGGCCTTTGGTTTTTTCGGGGTGGGGGCTGAAGCAGAGGACGCGGCCGTGGCCGAATTGGCCGGCGGCGATGGCGGTGGTGTTTTTCATGACTCCTTCGGGGGCGCCGTTTCTGGCGATTTCGGTTTTGAAGGTGGCGAGGGTTTGATAGTCCGGGATGTCGGGATTGTTCCGGGGGGCCAGCAGGGGGCCCTGGGCGTAATAGATGGTCAACTGCGGCTGGTCGGATTTGAGGAGGTGTTGTCCGGCGTCGGTTAAGGTGATTTCTACCATGCCATTACCGCGGGCCCAATGCTGACGGTCGAGGACTTTGGCGTCGAGAATGTTCAGCGACCATGAATAATCAGCGGAGGCCAGGTAGGCGCCGGCACAGATGCCGATGAAGCCGCCGCCGTCGGCGATAAAGGCGCGGATTTTTTCTCTGCCTTCTGTTTGCAGGTGTTGGCCCTGGCCGCTGCCGCTGCCTCCGGGGTGGATCAGGACATCGAAGTGGTCGAGCGCGCCTGATCGGATGTCGTCGGCCATGAGTTTCCGGACCGATACATCGTTAAATTGTCCCAGGACATTCAGAAGCGTGGTGGGGCCGGCGTTACCAGTGCCTTTATCGCAATAGACACCGATCCGGACTTTGTCGGTGGGGGGAGTTGCAGGGTTGGTCTGGGTGTTCCTTTCGGTTTGGGGAAGGTAGTCATGACTGAATGCGGCAATGGCATGGGTCAACCGGGTGACGGTTGAGGGCAGGGCCCGGGTGGCGCGCAGGTTCCGGCCCAGTTCCAGTTGAATGGCGTCCAGGGTTGTGCCGGAACTGCTGCCGTGGGTATGGACGATATAGCCGCCGTTGTAATGGGGGTTTTCGGGATCGGTTGAGCCGGGGGCGGGGATGACACGCAGGCCCTGGGCGGCCAATTGGCTGAACAGGCTGGTTGGGCCGATCAGCGCTTCACGGCCGAAGTCGTTTATCAGGTGCGTTGTCGTTTGGCCGTTTCGGGTACCGCGGAAAATCGCGTTGGGGTCCGCGCTTTGCCCGTGGATGTCGAGCAGGATGCCGTAGCCCCATCTTTCGATCACCTCATTGCGGGCCCGGGTCAGCGCCTGATGGTAGGTGTCGTAAGCGACCTGGGCCGCGGGTGACTCGAAGGCGTCACTTGCCCGGCGGTTGACGTCAACATACTTGCGGTGGAATCGAGCGATGACCAGATAGGGACGTTTGCCCAGTTTTTTTTCGATGGCGTCCGCCAGCTGTTCGGTGAGGCGGTCGGTGTTGATGTCCGTCAGGGTGCTGAACAGTTTAACCCCTTTACCCTGTCGGATGGGTACATTGGGAATGGGGTTGTGCCCGCCGTGCGGGGCTGAGAGAATGATGGGTAAGTTGCCGGTCTCGATGGTGACGAGGTCGGCAGAGTTTTCCAGGGCTGAGGCCTGGCGATGGCCGAGGCTTAGAAGGAGGAAACACAATGCGATGAGAATCTGGCGGGTGGGTATGGGCATTATTTAATCCGGATACAAGGTTGGCTTTGGTTTATCATATGAAAGGTTATTCAACTTTCGTGCTTCGCACGAAATGCTGGAGGTAGAATAGATTTATTCATTGATTTTCCGGGGGTTGCGTTCGATCAGCCGATGGCTGATCGGCCTTACCCCCGGCTATTTACTATCATCCCTTCGGGATTTCTTAAATGATACCGCCTGGCGGCGGATGCGATTTAATAAATATTTCATTTTACATTCTATCCAAAGTTAAGGTTAGTTATTATACTAAAATTCAAATTTGACTATTAAGATTTCATATTTCTGTATCAGTAAAATCGTGATTATGTATGAGGGCAGTCTTTGCGTTGATTTACATCAGGACCTGGATTATGTTTTTACAAAGATGCGCACAGGGGGTTAATTGTTGTAACAGTCTGTCAATCAATTAATTAGGCGAAAGGCGTGGTTAGTGTTCAATTTTGGGGAAAACCGTAAATTGAACAAATAACAAGCCAATCATAACCGTTTAACAGGAAATAAATAACTTTAGAACCTTATCAACAGGAGTCTATTATGGCAAGAGACCAATTTACCCGCCGCAGTTTTTTGAAGCGTGCGGCAGTCGCAGGGGGCGTCGCAGCTTTTCCAATAGTGGTGCCTTCGACTGTCTTTGGGCAGAACGCACCGAGTAACAAGATTGTGATGGGCGCCATTGGCACCGGATCGATGGGAACGGGTGACCTGAACGGATTTCTGGGCAAGTCTGAGGTCCGGATGGTCGCGGTTTGCGATGTGGATCGCAATCATCGTGAAAACGCAAAAAATATAACCAACAAGAAATATGGCGACAATAACTGTACCGCGTATCTGGATTATCGCGAGTTGATTGGTCGTGGCGATCTGGACGCAGTGATGACGGCTTTGCCGGACCACTGGCATGCCCTGGTGTCGGTGGCAGCGGCGAAGGCGGGTCTGGATATACACGGGCAGAAACCGCTGGCGCGTTCGATTCGGGAAGGCCGGGCGATCTGCGACGCGGTGCATCGTTATGGCCGGGTGTGGCAGACGGGCAGCTGGCAGCGATCGGTGGGGAACTTCCGGCGGGCATGCGAACTGGTGCGCAACGGCCGGGTAGGCAAAATCACTCATGTTGAGGTGGGTTTACCGACCGGTGGAACGCGTGGTCCGCAACCGGCAAAACCGGTACCGGATACGCTGGATTGGGAATTCTGGCTGGGGCCGGCGCCATGGCGCCCGTTCTGTGATTTTGGCCAGGGCGATTGCCACTATCAATGGCGCTGGATCATGGATTACTCAGGCGGTCAGCTGACAGACTGGGCTGGTCATCATATTGACATTGCCCACTGGGGCCTGGATTTTGATCATACCGGACCGGTGGAGATCGAGGGCAAAGGCGATTATCCGGATAACGGGCTTTATGATACGCCGCCGACGTACAAATTCCGTTGCAAGTATGCCAATGGAATAGAGATGGTAGTGGCCAATAATCAGCAGTTGCCACAGGGGACTCGATGGTATGGTGACAAGGGGTGGGTGCATGTCAGCCGTGGCGGACTGTCGGCCTCGGATGAGAAGATTCTTAAGGAAGTCATAGGACCGGATGAGGTACAGTTGTACGACAGCCGGGACCATATGGGGAATTTCCTGGAGTGCGTGAAGAGCCGGAAGCTGACCATTACCCCGGTGGAGACGGCGCAGCGGTCAATCAGTGTAGGGTTACTGGGTGAGATCGCGATGCTGACCGGGCGTAAGATTCGGTGGAAACCGGAAACCGAGGAGATTATCGGTGATCCGGCGGCCAGCGCGCTGCTGATGCGGCCCTATCGCGAGCCGTGGACGTTGTGAAGAAAAAAGTCGAAAAGTCAAGAAGACAAAAAGGCAAAAAGATTGGTCTTTAAATCGAATTAACCTATCCGATGGATTATATTTGAGGATTTGAACATGAATAATTTGAAACTTATTTCGATATTACTGGCTGCGGCATTGCTGATGGCGGTGTCGTCAATCCCGGCCGAGAAGGTTGGGCTGGACGATCTGAGCGCGTGGCGCGCACCTACGGGCGATTGGATGATTGCCGGGGACGCGGTGAAGAATCCGCAGAATGAGGCGTTGCTGGCCGCGAAGGCGGGCAAGGGGGTGATGATCAACGGAGCCACCGGCCGGACCAGTAATATCATAACGAAGAAAGAATGGGGTGATGTGGCGCTGCATATTGAATTTGTCGTGCCCAAGGGCTCCAACAGCGGTGTGTATTTGATGGGCCGCTATGAAATCCAGGTGTTTGACAGCTGGGGTGTGGCCGAACCGCAACACAGTGACTGCGGCGGTATTTATCAGCGGTGGCGCAATGACCGGGGTTATGAAGGGCGGGCGCCGCGGGTGAACGCCTCGAAGGAACCGGGCCAGTGGCAGAGTTTTGACGCGATTTTCCGCGCGCCGAAATTTGATCGCCAAGGCAATAAGATCGCCAACGCGCGCTTTGTAGAGGTGAAGCACAACGGGATACTGGTGCATGAGAATGTGGAAGTGACAGGGCCGACACGCGCGGCCACGTGGGAGAATGATGAGAAGGCGACCGGTCCGCTGATGCTGCAAGGGGATCATGGTCCGGTGGCTTACCGGAATATTACGATGACACCGCTGGGAGCGGAGCCTGCGCCGAAGTATCCGTTAAAGGCGCTGATTGTGGATGGTCAGAACAATCACAACTGGGCAGGTACGACACCGGTACTCAAGCAGTTGCTGGAGGAAACGGGATTGTTTGTGGTGGATGTGGCGACGACGCCACCGGCGAAGCAGCCGATGAATGGATTTTCGCCGGATTTTGCCAAGTATGATGTGGTGGTGAGCAACTATAACGGCGATGATTGGCCGGCGGCGACGAAGACAGCGTTTGAAAAGTATATGGACAACGGCGGTGGTCTGGTGATCTATCATGCCGCCGATAATGCGTTTTCCAACTGGCCGGCGTGGAACGAGATGATCGCGCTGGGCGGTTGGGGCGGCCGGAATGAAAAGTCGGGCCCGATGGTGCGGTTCCGGGATGGTCAGATGGTATTTGACAACAGTCCCGGGGCGGGCGGTACCCATGGACCGCAACATGCGTTTCAGCTGATTACGCGTGAGGCGGATCATCCGATCATGCGCGGTTTGCCGGAGAAGTGGATGCACGCCAAGGATGAACTGTACAGCAAGCTGCGCGGGCCGGCGAAAAACATGACACTGCTGGCGACGGCTTACGCGGCCCCGGAACAACGCGGCACAGGTGAACATGAGCCGATGCTGTTTACGGTGTATCGTAATAAGGGCCGTATTTTCCATACCGCGATTGGCCATGATGTTGACCAGTTGAAATCGGTTGGCTTTATCGTTACCTTCCTGCGTGGCACGGAATGGGCTGCCACCGGTATGGTGACGCAGACCGATGTACCGGCCGATTTTCCGACGGCTGACGCGGTGAGTCTGCGGACAACCAATAATGCCAAAGTATCGGGGGATTATGGCAAAGAGATTGTGACCTGGGACTTCGACAAGAACCGCCAGGCGCTGGCCGCGATTGAAGAGGATATCCGTAACGCCGGCCCGGCACGGATGCGAGAGATTGAAGCGGCCCTGATCCGGGCGCTGACCAATCCCAATTGCACCTACGCGGGCAAGCAGTATGTCTGCAGGCAATTGCGGCAGATGGGTTCGGAACGAAGCGTTCCGGCGCTGGCGGCGTTGCTGACGGATGAGAAACTGTCGCATATGGCCCGGTACGCGTTGCAAGAGATGCCGGCTCCGTCGGCGGGCGTGGCGTTGATCGACGCGCTGGACCGCGTTGACGGCGATCTGAAGATTGGGATTGTCGGTTCGCTGGGCCAACGCGGTGAGGAGGCGGCTGCGGAGAAGATCGCGGCGTTGATGAAGAGCGATAATATTGAACTGGCGCGTGCCGCGATTACGGCGCTGAGCCACTTTTCCAATCAGGTTACTGGATTGGCATTGGTTGAGACCCCGCTACCGGTGGAGTTGGAAGCGTTGAGAAACGATGCCATTCTGACCTGTACCGATACGATGTTGAATAAAGGGGCGGTAGATTTCGCGGTGGGTATCTATCAGCGAATGACCGCGGAGAGCTATCCGGTGATGATCCGGCTGGCGGCCTATCGTGGGTTGGTGCGGGCCAAGAAGGAACAGGCCGTGCCAATCGTACTGGCTCTGTTTACGGATAAAAACGAGCAGCTTCGGCAGGCGGCGGGCAAGTTTATTTCGGAAATGGAAGGAACCACGGTGACGAAGGCGTTCGCGGATAAGCTGGCCACGTTATCACCAGCCATGCAGGTAGTATTGATTGGCGCGCTGGAAGATCGCGGCGATAAGGCGGCGGCCGGCGCGGTCTCCCAGGCAGCGAACAGCGGCGATGAAGCCGTGGCGATTGCCGCCATCAAGGCATTGGTGGCCCTGGGAGACGCTTCGCAAGTGAAGATGCTGGCGGAGGCCAGTACCAAGGGCGGCGCGCTGGGCAAGGCCGCGACGGACAGTCTGGAACGGCTGCATGGTGACGATGTGAATATGACCCTGGTTGCGGTTGCCCTGGCCAATGGTAATAGTGCGGCGCGATCCAATGTCATGGATGCGCTGGTTACGCGGCAGGCTACGGATGCCGTGGGGGCGCTGGTAAAGGTTACCGATGACAGCGATGTGAAAGTGCGCCAGGCGGCCTATAAGGCGATTGGCAGTCTGGGCGGCGCGGGCGAATTGCCGGTGATGGTGAAAAAACTGACCGTGACCCCCAATGGTTCGGAACAGGGCGCCATCGAGCGGGCGATTACCTCAATGGCCGGGCGGCTGGCGAGTTCGGACGCGGTTGTGGTTATTAACGCGTTGAAGGGCGCCAACCCCAATGTCACCGCGAGATTGCTGGGTGTGCTGCCGCGCTTTGGCGGCGATGCGGCCCTGGCGGCGGTGCGGGCGCAGGTGGCCAGCACCAATGGCGAGGTGAAAAGAGCGGCGATTCGCGCCCTGGCCGACTGGCCGGACGCGACGCCCAGCGATGATCTGCTCAAGGCGGCGCAGGATCCTGATATGAATGTGAATGTGATCGCGTTACGCGGGTATATCAAGCTCTGCACGCTTCCGGCCAACCGAGCGGCATCGGAATCGACGGCGCTACTGGCCAAAGGATTGCCGCTGGCCCGACGCGCGGATGAGAAGAAAGCGATTCTGGGCGCACTGGCGGTTTATCCCTGTGCTGAGTCGTTGAAACTGGTTGAAGGTATGCAGACGGATAACGAACTGCGGCAGGAGGCCGATATCGCCGCGAAGAAGATCAAAGCGGCGCTGATCAACCGGAAGATTACCGCGACCGCATCGCGCGAGAACAATAATACCAGGAACGCGTTGGATGGCAATACCGGAACCCGCTGGACCACCGGACGGGGCATGAAACCGGGCGACTGGTTTACGCTGAATTTCGGGGCTGAATGTGTGATCAAGAAGATTACGCTCGATACGCGCGACAGCGCCAACGATTATCCGCGCGGTTACGAGGTTTACGCTTCGTTCAGCGATGGCGACTGGGGCGAGCCGGTTCTGGTTGGCAAGGGTACTAATCCGATCACCGAACTGGTGTTCCCCAAGCCGGTCCGCGCGCAGTATATTAAGATCATCGAAACCGAATCTGAGGATACCTGGCACTGGTCGATTCATACCATGAAGTTTGAATTTGAATAATGAATCCTGTTTCGTTGGATTCGAATTGATATCTCCGGCGATAATCATACTGTCTCATGGGTGGTTATCGCCGAAATTTTTTATGGGGGCTTGTGGAGGTTGCCTGGTCGCCATATAATATTTGAGGGCGCGTTTTATCACGTGTTGAGCGCTATCTTCCATGTGTTGCGTTTTAAGGCGGCACCTGATGAGTCCTGTTAATCTGGTCCATTATAACAAGGGAGTTTATCATGCAGACGGAAATAAATCGACGGCGTTTTCTGGGTTCGGCAGTGGCGACGGGGGCTTATGTGGTTGTGCCGCGTTCGGTGCTGGGTGGTGATGGGTATGTGGCGCCCAGTGAGCGGATCCGGCTGGGTCATATCGGGATGGGTAGCCAGAGTATTCGGGAGTTGGGTGGGTTGCTGAACGATAACCGGATTCAGATCGTTGCGGTCTGCGATCCCAACCGAAGGAGTTGGGATTATCTCGAGTGGGGCCGGTACGGCATTCGCAACCAGATCCGTGAATATCTGAAGAATCCGGATTGGGGCAGTGGTGAAGAGGGCTGTCCCGGCGGCCGTGAGGTTGGGAAGGAGATAATCGAGGGCTGGTATGCCAGACAAGCCGATCGGGAGTCTTATAAAGGGTGCGCGGTTTACGCGGACTTTCGAGAGATGCTCGAGCGGGAAAAGGATCTGGATGCGGTTAAGATCATGACACCGGATCATCTGCACGCCCATCTGTCGATTGCGGCGATGAAAAAGGGGCTGCATGTGCTGATGCATAAGCCCATCGCCAACCGGGTGTATGAGGGCAGAAAGGTACTGGAAACGGTGCGGGCCAGTCAGCGGGCGACCCACTTACTGGCGTATGGCAGCGGTTATGACAATGGGCGGATCGTGGAACGGATCAAGGAAGGGGCGATTGGGAAGCTGCGCGAAATTCACAACTGGACGAACCGGCCGGTCTGGCCTCAGTATACTGAGATTTCAGCGGAGAAACCGCCGGTTCCGGACGGTTTTGACTGGGATCTGTGGCTGGGGCCGGCGCAGTACCGGCCTTATCATCCCCATTATACCCATACGGTCTATCGCGGGTGGTATGAATTTGGAGGCGGGTCCATGGCGGATATGGGGATCTATAGTTTGTGGCCGGTATTTACGGGATTGGGGCTGCCGGTAGCGAGGACCGCGGAGGCCTGGGCGACGCATACCTGCGATACCGATCATCAGGTCTGTCGCCGGGTCAATAATGACTTTGCTTATCCAACCGGTTGTACCCTGCGATTCCATTTTGCCGCCGGTGAAAACCGGGATGAACTGGATCTGTTCTGGTATGATGGCGGGATGAGGCCCCGGCTACCTCAGGAGATTGAACGCCATGAAATTGAGATGGGACAGGAAGGGATCCTGTTTGTGGGCGATGGCGGTTCGATCCTGGCGGATTTTCATGGAGGTAATCCCAGGTTGTTTGCGGGAGGGAAAAGTGAAGCCCTGCCATTGAATGAGGTGTCCGCCCAGGAGCGGGGCAGTGGTCTGGATCTGTGGATCAGGGGTTGTCAGGGTAAGACGCCTTCGCCGGGTAATTTTCTGAACGCCGAATCGATTACCGATACGGTGAACCTGGGGACGGTCGCGTTGCGGGCGGGTAAAAAGGTGGTTTTCGACAGCAACGCGATAATGATTACCAATCCTTCCGGGGCGAATCAGTATTTATATCGGGATTATCGGAAAGGGTGGGAATTGTGAAAGATGTTTTCCGATCTCAAACTGAAAGATGTTCAAGATGTCTGAATTTGAGAGGATGATTTTGTCATTGCTTCATTGAATCCGGCTGATATGCAGGGCTATTACAGGTATCCTGCTTTATAGCATGAATGAAAAGAGACGCGAAGCATCGCGTCTCTACATTTAACAAAGCAGGTGATCATTTTAGTCGTATCGATCAGGGGATTTCCAGTTTGCGGAAGGCGCCGTCGTAGTCGATGATCGGCTGGGGGTTCTGGGCGATACCCAGTGGGCGGCAGCCGGGGCCGATGCCTTCGGTGCCAAGATCCTCTTTCATTTGTGCGGCCAGTTGGTGCAGGCGTTTGACGATGTCGGCATGGTCGGCGGCGACGTTGGTGGTTTCGCCGATATCGGTCTTTAAATTGTAGAGTTCGTCTTTGGCGAGATGCAGTTTCCAGGGTCCGTTACGGACGGCCTCCAGGTTCAGGCCGCGAAAGTAGTAAAAAACATCGTGGGGTGATTTCGCGTTGGGTTGGCCGGACAGGACCGGCCAGATATCGACGCCGTCCAGTTTGCGGTCGGCGGGTGGTTCGCCGCCGGCCAGTTTGACCAGGGTCGGCAGGATATCCATCATACCGGTAATAGCATCGGTTTCGGTTTTGGCGGGGATTTTGCCGGGCCACCAGGCGATAGTGGGGACGCGGATGCCGCCTTCCCAGGTACTGTTTTTGAATCCACGGAGCGGCGCGTTAACGGCCCGTTTAGTGCCGCCGTTATCGGAGGTGAAAATAATTAGGGTGTTTTCACTCAATCCTGACTGGCGGACGGTATCGAGTATCTGGCCGACGCTCCAGTCAACCTCTTCGACCCAATCACCGTAAATGCCGTTTTTTGATTTGCCTTGAAACGCTTTGCCGGGATAAATGGGGAAATGCACGGCCGAGTGGGGCAGGTAGAGGAAGAACGGATCATCTGGATGGGCTTTGATGAACTGGATCGCTTCTTTGGTATAGCGCTCAACCAGGGTGGTCTGGTCGTCGGCCAGGACACGCTGTAAGACGGTTTCGTTTCGTAACATGGGCAGGGGAGGCTGGCCTTTGGCGTTCTCGTTGGGTTTGGGCAGCGGCGCACCCAGGCTGCTTTTGACGCCATCTTCGGCCGGGCCCATATCATTGGAGTAGGGCAGGCCGAAGTAATAATCGAAGCCCTAGCGGCGCGGGAGGAATTCGGGCTGGTCGCCCAGATGCCACTTGCCGATGCAGGCGGTCGCATAGCCCTGCTGTTTGAGCAGTTCGGCGATGGTGATTTCATTGGGAGAGAGACCTTCTTTGTTGCCGGGGAACAGAACATGCGGGATGCTGAGGGACCGTTTGGGATAGCAGCCGGTCATCAGGGCCGCGCGGGATGGTGAGCAGACGGGTGCGGCGTAAAAACTGGTCAGCCGGCGGCCTTCTTCGGCCATGCGGTCCAGGTTGGGTGTGCGGTTCAGCTGGGAGCCGAACGGCCCGATATCGGCATAGCCCATATCGTCGATATTAATGAAGATGAAGTTGGGTTTTGGGGCGGCCGGAGTTGATCCGGCGGCTGTCAGTATGAACGCCAGAATGGCTAAAATCAGGTTAAGCCGGTATGGTTTCATGAGGAGCCCTTTCATTTTGTTTTGGAGTTCTAAAGTCCCGGTTGCATTATTGTTGAGATAAAATCGCGTTTAATCGCCGGTAAACCAGGGAGGCGTAGATCTCTTTGCCCTGATCGGTCAGGTGGACGCCGTCGTCAGCGAGTAAGTCCGGAAGATCGATCTGGTCGCGGGCCATAATGGCGGGGAGGTCGATGGTGGGCGCGTTGCATTTTTTGGCGATATCGCGGACGATGTTGTTGTAATTCTGAAGGTTGATAATGGGGCTCTGTCCGTTGCCCGGTTCGGTCCAGTAGGCCCGGACTTTTTGCCGGCGACGTTCGTCGCCGCCGACTTTGGACAGGTCGGGTAATACGATGGGGTGATTGATGATAAAAATGGGGTAGCCGCCCCGTTGCTGGATGGTCTGGCAGATGGCGGTCATTTTCTGGCGGTATTCGGCCGGGCTGACCCGCAGTATGTTGCCCCAGAAGGGTGAGTTGGAGTCGTTGATACCGAACTCGATCAGCATGATGGCGGGCAGTTCGGGCAGGATCTGGTCGCGCATGCGATAGTACGCTCCCACGCTGGTGTCGCCGCTCTGGCCGCGATTGATAACCTGGTAGCGATTGGGGGTGGGCTGGTTGAGTTTCTGGCCCAGGATGGCCGGCCAGCCGCTGGCAGTAATGGAATCGCCGTAACAGATGATTTTGATGGGGTTCTGGTTGAGGAGTTCTGTGGGGCAGGAGGCCGGTTGGTGGTTGAAGGACTGGCAACCGATGCTACCACAGGCAAGGATTAAAGCTAACTGGATAATGGGATAGTATGGTTTGAATTTGGGGGGTAGAAATTTGGGGCGGAGTTGGTTTTCAGGCTTGTTTGTCATGCGAAATCTCCCTGTTTTGAGAAAACCGGATCGAAATTTTTTGCGACAAATTTTCTAATGAATTATTAATTGAGTTCAGTCTTTTAGATTCGAAGTAATTGATTACGATTATAATACCTTGGCAGACAGGTCGCAAATATTCTCTGTAAAAGGAACAATAGTTGTGATTGCTGAGTTGATTATCAATTAAGTGTGTGTTGCAATTTTAGATCAATTGTGCCATAATATTTGTTTTGAGGATGATCAAGTATGGCCCATAAAGTTAAATTAGCTTATCCGATAATCCTGGCGTCTGGCTCGCCGCGGCGGCGGGAGTTGATGCTGGGGGCGGGGTACGCGTTTGAGGTGGTGCGGCCGGAGATTGAGGAGCCGGGCGCGCCGGCGGAGGGAGGCGGCGCGGCAGCGGGCTACTGGGCGGAGTCGCTGGCTTATATCAAGGCGGCGGCGGTGGCGCTGCGGTATCCGGAGGCGCTGGTGATCGGGGCGGATACGATTGTGCGGCATGGGGAGACGCTGGTGGGGAAGCCGCGGGATCTGGCGGACGCGCGGCGGATATTGACGAATCTGTTCGGGGGGCGAAATGAGGTGATTACCGGGGTGGCGCTGATCTGCGCGGCGGCGCGGTGGCGGGTGGTGACCCATGTGGTGACGGAACTGGTAATGCGGCCGATGGATGAGGCTGAGTTGGAGGATTATCTGGCCAGTGGGGCCTGGCGCGATAAGGCGGGAGCGTATGCCCTGCAGGAGGGGGGCGACCGGTTTGTGCAGTCGATTAGTGGAAGCGAATCGAATATTGTCGGGCTGCCGATGGAGCGGCTGGGGGAATTGATCGGGGAATTCGCACGGGAGGTTGGAGCGGGGGATGACACGGGAACAGTAGAACCCTGGGGCGGCCAAGCCGAAACTAAAGAAAATACAGCTCACACAAAGCCACCAAGCCACTAAGAAAAACAGCCGATTTAACGCAAAGACGCTGAGTCGCAAAGGGTGGGTATCTGCTGGCGGAGTTAAAAGTTGACAAAAGGCGCTAAGCGATACAAATTGTTGTTTTAAAATAACCTATTGACACTGATGCAAGAAATACCTGTTAAGAAAACAAAGAAATTATGAATTGTAGTACGAATAAACACCAATAAAAAAAGCTAAAAGGCGAAAAGGCAAGAAGATAAGAAGGCAAGAAGGTGAAAAACTGCCGGGGAATGGGGAGATTGGCGTCTGTGGCCTGATTTGTTTTTAGATGCAATAGGGTGGATGTGTAACCTGTTGAGAATGGATATGTGGAAACGAACGATGATGATGACAGTTTTGACAACGGTGTTGCTGGTTCCGATTCTGCTGACGCCTTCTTGTACGAAGCGGGATGAGGCGGGTCCGGCGTCGGATGGTGGCACTGGCGTCGTTGAGCCGGGGCAGGTAAGTGAGCCGTACCTGGGGAATCCGAAGCTGCCGACCGAGACGCTGGTATTGGGCGGGGTGAAGCATGAGGTGGAACTGGCGTATACCGAGTCGGCCCGGCGGCTGGGATTGATGTACCGGGAATCAATGCCGCCCGATACGGGGATGTTGTTTGTGTTTGGGCGAACGCAGCCGCTGACGTTTCATATGGAAAACTGCCGGATGGATATCGATATTGTGTTTATCCGGGCGACCGGACAGATCGATTCGGTGATGACGATGAAGGCGCCGCCGCCGGGTGAGCAGACGGAGTTGTACAACAGCCATTCGGCAGTGATGTATGCCCTGGAACTGGCGGCGGGTCAGGCGGAGGCGCTGGGGCTGAAGCCGGGCGATGTGATTGAGATCCCGCGGCGGGTGAAGCGGATCCAGGCTGATCCGTAAGGGAGGTTGTGTATAAGTATTTGTTGATAATCGATTTATGTTTGCGATGGCGGAGGCGGGCGAAAGTGTTAAATTATACTTTACAAAAGGGCGGTGGCCGGGCTATAATATGCGGCTCTGGCTGGCAGATGAGACAGTCTGGCCGGGCTGGAGGATCGATTTGAGAGATCGAGAGATTAACAATTGAATATGTGGCGGTGTAGCTCAGATGGTTAGAGCGGCGGATTCATAGCCCGCAGGTCGCCGGTTCAATTCCGGCCGCCGCTAGTTTTTTTAACTCTTGTGAAATAAACTTTTGCAGGAGTTTTTTTATTTTATGAAACAGGTCGAAATTGCTTAAATACTCCTCCCAGCGACTGTACAGCGTCTTTGGCATTCTGGTTTTGAGTGGTGAGGGTGTGGGGGGTGAACGGGGAAAATGGCAGGGTTGTCACGGAGGTCAGGGGGTGGGTTTGTGTTAACTGTGTCAGTTTTAGGGCTACAACATGAATTGTGGGAAATATAATGAAAATATTCAACTTGACAGTTATTGTAGACGATGCATATAATGTAAAGTCAGCTTGTCATATTGTGTTATTAAAGATACTATGTAAATAAATGATTGGGTGGCATCATGAATCCACAAGAACTGCTTTCCATAAATATAAAACGAATAAGAATCAGTCGGGGTATTACCCAGACTGCTATCTCAAGGTCCGCAAACATTTCACGACAAGCCTTTGTTGATATTGAAAGCGGGAAGACTAAAGATCCTAAGGTAAGTAATCTACAGGCAATTGCCGACGCCTTAGATGTATCAATTGTAGATTTATTTGAAGAACCCATCAAACTCAATACGGTTCGGTTCAGAAGTAATTCAATCAAAAATCAAAAAGAAGAGGCTAAAAAGGAACAATACCTGATTGACGCAGCGTACTGGCTTAAGAATTTCAATCACCTCCAATCAATAGTTGCAGACAAAAAAGAATATAAACTCAAAAAAGTCATTCAAGATGCGGGAAAAATAAAATCTGACCGTCCCAAAAAGTCTGCTGAATTGACGAGATTGGCATTGAAATTGAAAGTAGATGAGCCAATTGGAGACATTATTGGCTTAATGGAAAATGCCGGCATCAAGATTAAAACTCAAAGTTTTGATCTTAAGCATTTCTTTGGCTTTTCTATATCAGAATTAGATGGTGGACCTGCAATCATGGTTAATAATAATTTCAATATATCGATTGAAAGGCAAATATTTACTGTTGCCCATGAATTAGGACATCTCATATTACATCCAAAGGCATATGATCCTGTTCAAACGGAAGAATCCGAACAAGAAGAAAAAGAAGCGAATATCTTCGCAGGATATTTCTTGATGCCAGATGAGACTTTCAAAAAGAAACTTGATGAATCCTATGGACTTGGATTCATTGATCGTATTTTGCACATTAAACGGTATTTTGGCGTTAGTTATCAGGCTGTTTTGCATCGGTTGTCAGACATGAAATTAGGCGACTATGGAAAATTATCACAAAAATTCCATGCTATCTATAAACTCAAATATGGAGATAATCTGGGTTCTCACAAAGAACCATTCCCACTTACTAAACCTGACTTCGTAGAAGATTATCTCGTTTCCCTTGTCAGAAAAGCATTGGATAAAGCAGAAATTACTGTTAGTCGAGCAGCAGAAATATTAAATGTATCGCTCATGAATATGAGGGAGATAATCAATTCATGGGCGGAAATATCTGTATGACAAAAACAACTATCAAAGCCGGAATAATATCTGATGCTAATGTTTTGATAGATTATGCCAAGTCTGCACCTGATCTTCTAAGGCTAATCAGTAAGCATGTTCAAACGCTATACATCCCATTGCCTGTTTTAAAAGAAGTTGACCAATTAAGCATTAAAGAGGTTCTGGACCTCGGTATTGTAATAGTCGAACCAACATTATTACAAATCATTGAGGCAACTAAAATCAGAATGAAAAAGCCTTCTCTGTCAGGAGAGGACGCCATCTGTTTTGTTATGGCACGAGATAAGGATTGGACTTGCCTTACTAATGACAAGCCTTTGAGAACTATATGTTCTCTCCATAAAATACACTGTATCTGGGGATTGGAAATTATGCTATATTTGGTTTCTGCAAAGGTAATAACAGACAAGAAAGCATATCATATTGCTCAAGATATTCAATCCAAGAACAAATATATTAAAATGCAAACACTTAAAAGATTTAAAGAGAAGCTTGATTTGTAGATTGATGCCAGTATTCATTTCGCCATTTAATCACTTCCCCCCCTACCCCATGACCTCCTCCATCACCCTTTTTGCCTTTTCTTCCTGCTCAGGACTACTTATAAGGTAATATTGCATGGTCGTGACTATCGAACTATGCCCCATCATTTTTTGGAGTGTCTGAAAAGGAACACCATGATTTGCCTGAGTCGTGCCATAGGCCTTTCTCAAACAGTGAATATTGAGTTTGAGAGGGGTTCGAATGTCTATTTTTAGACAATGCCTTTTAAAATTTCTGAGTATATTATTAGCCATTTTCTCATTAGTCCATTCTTCTTCTGTCTTTTCCTGCCAGTCGAATTTCCTGCCATTTCTGACAGACCAGCTTATATCTGGCAGGAGTCAAAAAGACAAAAGGACAACTGGAAAATGGCAGGGTTGTCACGGAGGTATGGGGGAGTGGATTATCACAAATAGGGTAGTAGGGGGCTGGATGTCATGCTGATTCAGTAACCTTGGCTCTTTTTAAAGGTGAGAATTCGGTGTTCTTGTAACGTTATGTTATGTATATACTTATGGTAATTATGGTTGGTTTTTTAATATTTATGCTCTAATTTATAATTGGCAGGTAATAAATAGGTGTGAAATGTATTCACTTGCCCTCAATTTTTTGGGATGGTGCTCTCGGCGATAAGGGAATAGTATTAATTGCTAGTTTATGGACAGCCCGGCAGATAATAGGAGATTGTCTAAAATATGTACATATTCGGACTTTCCGGTCAATAATATGAAAATGGAAAACGAACAATCGAAGTTATTCTTTAGCCTGTTCATGCTGCATCAGAACCGGATACGGGCCTATATCCTGATGTTAGTGACAAATGTTGCTGATGCGGATGATCTCATGCAGGAGACGGCCTCGGTGATGTGGCAGAAATTTGGCGAATTTGAGCCCGGGACGAATTTTTTTGGTTGGGGTGCAAAAATTGCGTTGAATAAGGTCATGGCTTATCGCAAGAAGATGCAGCGCAGCCGGATCCATTTCAACGATGAGCAGTTTCGTAAGATCATTGAATCGGCATCCTCCACGGTGAACCAGACCGATAGCAGGATAGGTCATTTGCAGGAATGTTTGAAGAAATTGCCCGGTAAGGATATTAAATTGCTGAAATTACATTACGAACAAAAGAAGACGATCAAATCCATTGCCGAGGAGGCCGGCCGTTCGATCCAAGGTCTTTATAAGGTTATGGCGAGAATAAACAGCCAGTTAATGGAATGCATTAACTGGAAATTGCGTACAGAAGATATATAATGAAGCATATAGATAAAACAGATCTGGGCGAGCTGATTATTGCGGTTATGAATGGCAGTGCCGATGATCAGCAGCAAGAGTTACTGGGCAAGATTCTAGCGGCTGACCCGCAAGCAATGAAATATTACCTGGAGCTTATGGTTGTTCATACCGGGTTGGATTGGCATTTGAGCAAAGACAATCTCAAGGCATCAGAAGCTGATGTTATCGGTAGAGGAGGGGATGATGTCTCTGAAGATATCACCTGTTCATTAGAGAAACTGGCCGAAGAAGAAAAGACCGCCCCCAGGATTGTTATGGAAGAACCGGAAGAAGATATGGTGGGCCGAAGCTATACCCCTCGCGGCCCCCGTCCGGTTGGTTACCGACGGCGGATACTGTTTAATGTGGCCTGTTTTATGATGCCATTTATGGCATTGTTGTGGTTTGACGTCTGGCTCACACGACACCAAAACGCCCCCTCCCCTCCCGTAGTCGCCCGGCTTATCGACCAGATCGGCGCTGTTTGGGATCACTCAATGCAAACGCCCGACCAGAATGGCCATCTAATCCAAAAAACCTACCGATTAACCCATGGCTATGTGAGTATTGATTTTAATAGCGGGACAAATATGACAATCGAAGCTCCCGCTACATGGGTTTTGCTGAATGATAATGAAATGGAGTTGGTACGCGGCCGTATTTATACCATTGTTCCCGAAAGAGCAAGGGGCTTTTCAGTTGTGGCCGGAGATAATAAGATCGTTGACCTGGGCACCGAGTTCGGTGTTGAAGTCGATACAAACAAAGAAACTCAACTGCATGTAACCAAAGGCAGGACAGTGCTTTTCACTGGTTTTCAAAGCGGCAATAAATCCGAGGTAAATGTGGATGCCGGCGCCGCCAAAAAGGTTTACAACGATGGATTTGTCAGGGATATACCCTACAATAAGACTCGGTTTGTTCATCAGATTGACTCCATTAACAATTTTATTTGGAAGGGTAAAAAAAGTATTGATCTTGCCGATATTGTGAGCGGTGGAAATGGTTTTGGAACGGGAAGGAAAGGATTCTGTATTATGCCTGATACGGGCCGCTTTACTGCTACTGAGGAGACGCCTTTGGGGTCCGATCCTTCCGGAGTGACGAAATTACACTTGTCGTATATGCGAGCGGTCCCTGATCTGCCTGCTGTGGACTGTGTGATCGTCCCCGGGTACGAGGCGAGCGGAAACCTGCCGCTCAGCACAACCGGTTTAAGTATTCCAGACTTTCCCGAGCTCACAGGAAGCATGCGGTGGAGGATTCAGACGCAGCCATACCGTAAAGAGGGTATAGTGACTCTGAACGGAACAAGATATGGCGTCGATGAGAACCCCGCGATCCTGATACATGCTAACTGCGGGATCACCTTTGATCTGGATAAGATTCGGCAAAACATTTCCGGTCTCAGCATTGTTTCATTCAAGGCGTTATGCGGAATTAATGAGTCAATCATTAAAAACAACTATGACCCCGAAAGGACGGCGGATTTCCATGTTTTCCTGGATGGAAAACCGGTTTTTTATCAATCGCTGAAGCATATTGAAAACAACGCTGTTCCTGTTGAAATTGACCTGACTGAGGGAACTCACCGGTTTATAACCTTGCTCGTCACTTGCGGCCAGCAGAGCAATGATAATGACCACGGTGTTTTTGGGGCGCCTGAGCTGATTTTGCAGGATTGAGAAGAAAGCGCAAATAGACATGGCTTTTAAAGTATACTGCTAAACTGAAAAAAGCAAATTGTGGATGTATCAAAGTTAATGTTTAAATTTTTTGTAAGGAGAATTGAATGGCGAAAATGTTAGTCGTTTCATGTTAACCTGTACGATGGCGGCTTTGGTGGCCGTCAGTCAAAGCGACAGAAGAATATCAGGTTTGTGTAGATACAAACAGAAAAGCTAACTGTTTGATATTCTAAAGTTGTAACCTTTTCACTTTTTTATTTTCGAGGTGCAAAATGAGTACTGTTTTATTGAAAAGAACCTTTTTATTGGTGTGTATAGCTTGTATCAGTACCCCGGCTTTGGCTGCAATTGTCAGCTGGACAGGCGGCGGTTCGGACTCCAACTGGGGTACTGGGGCAAACTGGAATAGCGGGACTGTGCCAACATCCGCTGATGAAGTCAGAATCCCAAGCGGTGCTGTAGAAATACCTGCCGGCGAAAGTTATTCGCATGGTGCAGGATCATTCGGCCATTATGGCGGTGTAAGTAGTTTGTACATCGCCCCGGGAGCCACTCTGAATTCAGGCGGGACCGTCTTCATTTCAAGAGAGGCAGGTTCCTCCACTTTTACTGCCGAGGTCGACGGAACCTGGAACAACCCGGGTCAAAGATTCACCTTTTGCGGTGGCCAGAATGCCAATGGAACCCTTATCGTCAACGAAGGCGGTTACGCAGAATGTGGGCTGATGTTATTCGGTGACTGGGGTTCAGGTACGCGGCAAGGTAAGTTAATCTTGAACGGTGGAACAATAAAGAACGACCAATTGGGTGCTTACGAGTCAAAATGTCAGGTTACGCTGGACTTGAATGATGGTCTTTTTGACACTGGATATTTAAATCCAGCCGTATTAGCCCTCTACGATAGCCCGACCGGCAGTCTGAATGTCGATATTGATTTTGCAACATGGATTATTAACGGAAACAGGACGACAGATGTTCAAACGATGATAGACCGCGGAGAACTGGTTGGCTTTGGCGGCAAAGGTACAATTGTTTATGACTACAATGAAACTACTCCGGGGCGTACGACCGTTACAGCGATAAATCCACTTAATCCTTTTCCTGAGTACAACGGCATCATCCTGACAACTGGGGGCTCGGGCACCGTTACCCTGGAATGGGATAATTATATCGATCCAAATCATGTCGGCGCGACTATGAATGCAGATGTCTGGTTTGGTACAGACCCCAACAAATTGAATCCGGCTGTTTACAGCAAGGCCGTTGATGGCATGATTGTGACCACCGGCACTCGCAGCTCATCCGCTCCGCAGCCAATTGTTGCCGGCCAAACCTATTACTGGCAGGTTGATATTGATAATGGAAGCGGCAGCACTATCGAAGGTGCTGTACTAAAATTTTTGGTAATTGATAACGCTAAGCCTGAAATAAGCATTAAGAATGTAAGCTCCTGGCTTGATGAGGTAACCGGCAAAGCGGTTATTCTGATGGATGCTACTGTGGTTGATGATACAACTGGAATAACCTATGCATGGACGGTTGATCCTGCGGATGATCCGGATGTTGTATTTGACAACGCGGCGATTGAAGATCCAACGCTGACTATCAGTTCGACCGGTGTACGGACTTTGACACTTACCGTCAATGATGGCTATTGGGAAGAGTCGGCTCAGTGCCAGGTTGGGGTATACGCCAATTCCTGCCAGGCCGCCCGTCAGTCTCCCGGCTATGCGGGCGATCCGGCCGGCGATATCACGGGCAACTGTGTTGTCGATCTTGCCGATTTTGCGGCTTTAGCACAGAGTTGGCTGGAAGATTCGACTCTGACCGAAACCTTATACTATTGAGTATTGATGTCCTAACAACAATATACAGGGCGGTCCAGACTTGACTGGCCGCCCTGCTTTTATGTTATCGGAAGCGATACCCATTACAAATGATTTTTCCGTTGCGCCGGAAGATAAATGCAGAGCGAGTAATATGTTAGCTTGCGAGCGCTCAGCAACTTTCTTACCCAGTAGGTATCATTCCAGGTATCCCAAACGGCATGGCATCAGGAGTTATAAATAAAAGGATCATCATTGGAGATTCTAAAAGAGTACTTTTGTATTTTTTTGTTGCGAAGCGTTAAATGACATATAGCCGCAGAGCTGTTAGAATGTAAATGAAATAGATCATGTCATGTTCGAGCAGGCAGTCGAACATGACTGTTATTGGAATTGATGCCTAATCCGGCAGTGCCGGCGCCAAACAGGGTCATAGCAGCATGGTTCACCCTGTTATGTTTTCTTTGCCATTTTGCGCAAGACTCTACTCGTAAGAGACTAAAGCCCTGCTGAGTAATGAAATAACGAAAACATCAATGCGAAAGTCAGCTAAAAGTATGGTACTCAATAAAACGTTAAGACTCGTTTCCATTGTGGTATTGTTGTTCTTTGTTACCATGATGGTTCCGATTGCCGCGCAGGCGGCCGATCAGATTACGAACCTGCAGAAAATGATTGACGATCAACTGGCCCAGGGATACCGTATCGTGACAATTGCTCCAGGACGCTACTATGTTGCCCCGAGAAGTCGCAAACACTTGCTGTTTCAGAACCTCAACGATGTGACGATTGTTGCCGACGGCGTGGAAATGGTCTGTACCGAAACGACTCAGGCGATTCTTATCGATAACTGCACGAACCTGACCATTCAGGGATTAACGATCGACTATGATCCGCTGCCCTACACGCAAGGGGTCATCAAGAGCATGTCGGCAAACAATACCATCCACGAGATCGAGTTGTTCGACGGTTATCCGGGTTCGCAAGGCGTCATAGATTCCAAGTATGAGATATTTGATTCCGCGACCCGCACATTGCGCTGGGGCTCTTACTTCACATTCTCCCATGAAAAGATAGACTCCAGACACATCAGGGTCACCCGTGAAGGTGCCTATAAAGGGGAAAAGGTCGGCGACATCATCGTCATCAACTATCAATATGCCCCCGGCGGCAGTATCCCGCATGGGATCCAGATAAAAGATTCAGAAGGTGTTACTCTTCAGGATATCACCCTCTATGGCTCGAACTGCTTCGGTTTTTTCGAGACCAATTGCAACAGTACGCACTACCTCCGCTGCAAAATCGACCGGCGACCGGCGGCGACCGACCTGAAAGTGCGCGAGGATCCGCGCATCCGCTCTCTCGATGCAGACGCCTTCCATTCAAAACATGCCATTGTCGGGCCCACCATTGAAGGATGCACGGCCAGGTTCCAGGGGGATGATTGCGTCAACATCTGTGGTGAGTACCATATGATTATGGCGTGCAACGGCCAGACCCTTCGAGTTCTGGCAAAAGGCAGCAGTATGAACATCCAGCCGGGTGATCCCATCGAGCTATGGTCCTACACCGGTTTGCGCCTGCCTGATGCCGTGGCGGTACGGGTATCAGGCCCAATGGGTGGAGCGACGGCGGAGGAACTCGATTTCCTCTCCCATCAGAGTATGCACGCCACCTACAAAGAGGGTAATATAGGCAATGCCTATGAGATCGAGATTGATCGCGCCATTGATCTGCCCATGGGCAGCCTGATTGCGGCCGCTAACCGCATGGGCAACGGATTTAAGGTGATCAACTGCGACTTCGGCTTTAACCGGTCTCGAGGGATTCTGATCAAGGCCAGTAACGGCATTGTACAGGGGAATGTGATCGAGGGCTGTTGGGATGAGGCTATCAAGTGTTCACCGGAATTCTGGTGGCTGGAGTCCGGCAGTTCCTGGAATGTAACATTCAGCGACAATAGTATCAAAAACTGTGTTGGCGATGGCATCGCGATCTACGCCACCCCCGGGGCAGGCGGGCTTGCGCCGGCAGGGGCCCATGGAAACATCGTCCTCAGGAATAACACGATTACGAATGTCGGTAATCCTCACATCCGGGTCACCTCAACAAAGGGATTGATCCTGGATGGCAACGTGTATGACACGATCCTTCTTGAGAACTGCGAAGATGTTAGTGGGCCGGCGCCCGTAATATTTCAGGCCTCGGTTGATTTTTCCGGCGTTCAGGGAGGCAACAACTGGTTCTATCAGGAATATAATGGAAACACCTACACGGATATGGTCTGGGATGCTGCCCATAATAGATGGCAAGGATCTACAACCTATTTACAAATCTTCTCCAATGCCTGCCATCCCGGCCCGGGCATAGACACGGTGCGCGTTTGGGAAGCGCCTCAATCCGGTGTGATAAACCACATTACCGGGTCTGTCTCTAAAACCGGTCTAACCGCAGGCAATGGGGTAGTGGCCCTAATTTACAAAAACTCCAGCCTTTTATGGAGTGACACGGTTGCGCCCGATACTGAAGTTGCCCCCGCAGGAGTAGCCAACATTGCAGTCAGCGCTGGTGATCGGATATGTTTCCATATTAATGATAATGGCAATGGAAACTATGATTATACCCAGTGGAATCCTTTAATTGAATTTTCGCCGGACACGACGCCTCCGACGGCTCCGACCAGCCTTGTCGCCGGCGCACAAGGAGGAGCCGTTGAGCTGAGTTGGGATGCCAACGACGCGGGCGATCTTGACCACTATAACATCAAGCGGTCGACTGTCAGCGGCAGCGGATATGCTGTGATCGGCAGTACCAATGCAGGGACGACTAACTACACCGATTCAACCGCGGTACCGGGAAAAATCTATTACTATGTGGTGACAGCCGTCGATAACAACAACAATGAATCGGGTAACAGTCATGAACAATCGGCTCCATTGTATCCGGGCGACTTGACTTTGGACAATCGCGTAGACCTTCCGGACATGGGCATATTGTCGAGTGGTTGGCTAAACGCATATCGGTTTTCTAACCTGCTTGACATCGTAAACGATTGGCTTGCGGAAACAAAGTAAGGGTACCAGTAAGCCGTATAAATGAAAGATTTGAGGCAAACTTAAACGATGCCGATTGAACGATACGAAATAAATCCGATGAGTCTTCTGGCGGATAACAGCCCCTGTCGAGTAAAAACCATGCGTTTCTGGATGCTTCTTTGGCTCGGTAGCATATGGATTCATATTGCCAGGGCGAAGGTCATCACATATCCGGCCCCAGCGCAGGAATCGCTATCGAAGTGGATGGAAATGACTTTGCATAATATAAACTTGAACCCTATTTGGAGACAATGACTTATGCGTTTGAACACTGCTGCTCAATTGTTATTCATTCTATCTGCTGCGTATTGTTTGCCTGTTTCGGCAAATGCAGAAAAAGCATCAACTAATAAAAAAGATGCAGCGGTCTCTGCGCATCAACCAATCTGTTTTAATTTTCCCAAACGGGTTGGAGTAAGGCCGCATCATCCGCTGCATCAGTACATCGCTGTCAGCGGAGATCTCGATAAACTATCAGTCAGAACTCTGCCGGAAGGACTTTCATATGATCCCGAAAAGAAAGTGCTGACCGGCAAACTGGATAAGATTGGAAGTTACATCATAAAAGTCACAGCGGCGGGCAGTGACGGACAAGAAAAAGAATGCGATATGGAGATCGTCTGCGGTGAAGGAATAGCACTTACACCGCCTATGGGTTGGAGTTCCTGGAATTATTGCGGCAAGAAAATCTCTGAAGAAAAAGTTCGTAAAATGGCTAAGGCCATGGTGGACAAAGGACTTATAAACTATGGCTATAGCTATATCAATATCGACGACGGATGGCAGGGAGATCGTGACCCCACTACATTAACCTTGCTTGCCAATGAAAAATTTTCCGATATGAAAGGAATGTGCGATTATGTGCACAGCCTTGGTTTAAAGATCGGTATTTATTCTACCCCATGGAAAAAAAGCTATGCAGGGTACACCGGAGGATCAGCCGATACAGCAGACGGCAAAGTATTCGATAAGTCGGATCCTCGTTACGATGCCGGCAAATACGGGAAATATGAATATCACATTCAGGATGCCTTACAGTTTGCAGAGTGGGGTTTTGACTATCTCAAGTATGATTGGTATCCGATTGATGTTGATCATACGCAAAAAATGAGTGATGCCCTTAGAAATAGCGGCAGAGATATTGTTTTTTCTTTGTCAAATTCCGCCCCATTTGAGCTGGCCTGTGAATGGGCGCGTTTAGCTCAGGTTTGGCGGACAACCGGGGATATCAGGGATTATTTCAAATATATAGAAAACCCTAAAGTTTGGGAACATACGATTTTGCAATGCGGTTTTGCTACCGCAGACCGGTGGGCGCCCTACGTCGGACCGGGGCACTGGGCAGATCCTGATATGTTGGTGGTTGGAAATGTTGGATTTAGCGGAGAGACACGAAAGACACGTTTAACGCTCAATGAACAAAAGGTGCATCTGACACAATGGAGCATTTGTGCGGCCCCATTACTGTTGGGCTGCGATATCAGCCTATTAGAAGCTGAAGTGCTGAACTGGCTGAAAAATGAAGAAGTGCTGGCAGTTAACCAGGATGTGCAGGGGTACCAGGCCCGTCGTATCAACTCTTACGGTAAGATGACCCGCCTGAATTGGAGAGAAGGAATGTATGACGGCCAGTACCATGAGTGCGAAATCTGGAGCAAGAAACTCTCGGACGGGTCTTATGCTGTTGCCCTGTACAATTTTGCCGACGAGGAGACCAGGGAACTTGCCTTCTCGTTTGTCGATCTTGGACTTTCGGGAAATTGCCGTATCAGAGACCTATGGGAACGAAAAGATTTGGGTGAGTTTTTTGGCGGCTATGCCGTGACGGTGAACCCCGATGACTGCGTACTGATTAAAGTAACAAAAGGCCGCAACTAACAGATTGAAGGTAAACCAAAATGATACCGATTGAACGACACGAAATAAATCCGATGAGTCTTCTGGCGGATAACAGCCCCTGCCGGATAAAAATAATGCGTCTCTGGATGCTTCTTTTGCTCGGCAGCATGTGGATTCATAGTGCCGAGGCGGAGGTTTTTACCTATCCGGCCCCCGCGCAGGAATCGCTTTCCAAACGCTATCGTGTCGAAGTGGATGGAAAGAATGTCGATGTGTACCTGGCGCCGGTGACCAATGTTGCCTCTGACAAACTGGAGACGTGGATGGTGCAGCCGGGAACCCTGGGTGAAGCGTACGCGTTTGCGTCCTTTGATTTTTCCGGATCGGTTACCGTCACGGTGCGTTCGCTGAAGACGCCGCTGAATCATCTGGTGATTCGTCCAGAATCAGCCGGTTTGCAATATACGATTGAGAATAACAGCATACAATTTCAGCTAAACAAACCCTGCCAGCTCTCGATCGAACCGGAAGGCCGATTCAATCCCCTGCTGCTGTTTGCGAATGCACCTCCGGCCGGTCCTCCGGCTAAGGATGATCCAAATGTGATTTATTTCGGTCCGGGCATACATAAGCCAGATAAGATTCGTGTTGGTTCGGGTCAAACCCTTTATCTCGCGGGCGGCTCCGTCGTTCAGGCGGGAGTTGAGGTTACCGGAAATCATGCGACTATTTGCGGCCGGGGCATTCTTTGCGGAACCGACTGGCCATGGCGTAAGGGGCCGGGAAATATGATCGGAATGCGGAATGCCAAAAATGTTATTGTTCGAGATATCATCCTTCGGGGCAGTTGGTCATGGACCATTGTGCCGAGAAATTGTGATGATGTCTGGATCGAGAATGTAAAAATCTGTGGCAGTAAGTGTCCTAACGACGATGGGATTAACCCGGTCAACTCACGGAATGTGACGATTCGCAACTGTTTTATCCGGACCGACGATGATTGTATCGCAATGAAAGGATTGAACGCCGACCAGGGAAATGTTGAAAATATTCTGGTTGAAGACTGTGTGCTGTGGTGCGACAGGGCTCGCATTTTTCTACTGGGTCATGAAAGCCGCGCCCAATACATGCGTAACATCATTATTCGCGACCTGGACATCCTGCATTTTACTATGACGCCGTTTTTGATTGAACCGGGCGAAGAGATGACCATTGAGAAGGTGCTTATTGAAAATGTTCGATGTAACGCAGAATACTGGCGGGAATTCAGCGATTTCATTCGTCTCCATCCGGTGGTCAATCAGTATATGAAAAATAAAGTGCCCGGCAGAATTAATGGAATGGACTTCAAAAATGTGAGCCTTGACGGCAAGGATGATCAGGGAAGGTACGAAATCTGGATAAAAGGCCAGGGTGAGAATTATGGCGTTTCGAATGTAACCTTTGAAAATATAACCAGGTTTGGTGAGCCATTGAGCATAGACTCGCCCCATGTTCGCATAGAAGACAATGTCGATAATATCATTCTCAAATAGTATATCATTAACATGAGTAAACTTTCGCACTTTTTTAGTGCCAAAATCATGATTTATGAACATAAAAATACCAACCGCCCGATGATTGTATTGGTAAACTACAGCCATATACGACAAGGAGGTTGGTATGGTTACCAATATAACGACATGGATGTCTCTGATCCAGCCCTTTCTGGTTCTTTTTACGCAGCCTGGCGGCGTCATCTTTACCCAATTGATCAGCGGGTGGATTCTCTGTACCGTGCGACGCACCGTCACGGGGATCTTGCCCTATGCCGATCCGGCTGGTCATCATGCTCGCGACGCCTTTCATCGATTCTTTCCCGATGCCCGCTGGCAGCTTTGGCGCGTACGAATCAAATGCATGTTCGGAAGTACTGCCGTTCATGATAAAAATTTCGAGTTCTTAATAGAAAACCTGGCTAAAGCCGTTTAAACGATTACAAAATGTGCGAAAGTTTACCTATAGTAAATTTTATAAAATATTGATGTTGTTAGGAGAAAATTATGTTCTTTAAGCGGTTAAATGGGAAATGTCAGATTAAAAACTATAAATAATCAGGAGCTGCTAATTATGAAGATCGAAAATCAAATGGCTCTAAGTTTTATTGCTTTCTGTCTATCTTTTGGTCCATTCGTTGCCGCTGAGACGAAGTCGGACACCACGTTCGTATCTGTGGCCAACCCTCCTAATGTGATCTTTTTCGTTATGGATGATCTTTGTGACTGGGCGGGGCCGTTGGGATGCCAGCAAGCAGTGACCCCCAACTTGGATAAACTGGCTCAAAGAGGAGTGACATTCATGAATGCTCATGCACCCGGCGTATTTTGTGCACCCTCCAGAACAGCGATACTTACCGGAATGCACGCCTCAACCACAGGCTGTTATACCAATGAAGTGTTTTTCTATGATCACCCTGACTTGGTTACACTTCAAATAGCCTTTCAACAGGCGGGTTACAATACCTACGGGGCCGGGAAAATATACCACCACAGATCAGGATATCTGGACCTCCGTGGCTGGGATGAATATTTTGCACGAAGCCAGGAAGTAAAAGATATGGGGTATGAAATGAATAGCTACCATCAGAGCGATGTGCCACTTCCGGAACCGTATCCTTACAGCCCTTATGCTAAAAATCACTATAAGGCAGGAGAAGCTGCATTGCATCTTGAGTGGGGCCCCATTCCGAATGAGAAGGAAGATGACATGGCAGATGCCATCCGTACAAACTGGATGTGTGATGTGCTAAAAAGAGATCATGACAAGCCTTTTTTCATAGCCCTAGGCATGTACTTACCTCATTATCCTAATTATGCTCCTCAAAAGTATTTTGACATGTACAATCGTGATGAACTGGAACTGCCTCCCGATAAAGAGGATGACCTGGACGATTTGTCTCCGTCGATTCGTCAATTTTATACCGCCAGATCAAAACAACATGAGGAGCTTAAAAAATACGGTGTTCTAAAAGATGCCATCCAGGGTCAGCTCGCCTGCATTTCTTTTGGCGATGCCATGCTGGGAAGGCTTCTGGATACCCTTGAGGCCAGTCCTTATAATGACAATACGATCGTTGTTTTCTGGAGCGATCAAGGCTTCCACCATGGTGAGAAGGGACATTGGGGAAAACATACACTTTGGCAGCGAACAACCCAGGTGCCGTTCATTTGGGCGGGAAAAGGGATCGTGCAAAATGAGAAAGTGAAAACCCCCGTGGGCTTGATTGATATCTATCCAACCTTGACTGAGCTGTGCGGCCTGTCACCTAACAAGCAATTGGAAGGGGTTTCTCTTGCATCAGCTCTTCACAATCCTTCGTCTGCAAAAGAACGCGATATTTTCATCCCGTATCATGAAAGGGGAGGTTATGCCGTGGTAAACAGTAACTGGAGGTACATTTATTATCCGGATGGCGCAGAAGAACTTTACAATGTGAAAAAAGATCCAAACGAATGGTACAATCTTGCGGGTAAAGATGAAAATCGGGACATTATTAAGCTGATGCAAAAGGCAGCCCCGAAAGAATTCAGTCCGTCGGCTACGCCGAGAAATGACTTGAAACTGATTATTGATGGCGATATCTTTCACTGGGAAGCAAAGTAGCTTCCAAATGAATCTGATGTAAAAGGAGTCCCGGCAATCTAATAGAAAGGATTTCACATGAAAAAATTTATGATCTGCGTCTGTTGTATTTTCTTAAGTACCCTGATGATGGGAGCAACTCCTCCCAATATCATTATCATCCTGGCCGACGACCTGGGATACGGGGATTTGGGCTGTTATGGTCAGGAGGAATTCAAAACGCCCCGGCTGGACCAAATGGCCGCCGAAGGTGTGCGATTCACCCAGTTCAATGCTGCTATGCCTTTTTGTGCGCCTTCACGCGCCTCCCTGCTCACAGGTCGTTATCCCTCGCGTTGCGGCATGACCCGGAATCCTGCTCCGGACGAAAGTCCGGAATCAGACAGTTTAGCGCTCCCTCAGACGGAGTTATTACTCGGCCAACTTCTCAAGAAAGCGGGGTACAAGACGGCCATGATCGGGAAGTGGCACCTTGGCCATAAGAAGCCGGAGTCACTGCCCACCCATCGCGGTTTTGATGAGTATCTGGGCATTCTCTATAGCAACGATATGAGGCCTGTGCAACTGATCGAAGGGGAGCAGGTCGTGGAGGATCCTGTGGTGCAGGCCAAGTTGACGCAACGCTATACCGAAAGAGCCGTTGAGTTCATTGAGAAAAGCAAGGATCATCCTTTCTTTCTTTACCTGGCCCACGCGATGCCTCACAAGCCTCTTGCCCCATCCGAGTCATTCTACAAAAAATCGGGAGCAGGCCTTTACGGTGACGTCATCGCCGAACTGGACTGGAGCACAGGAAGGATCCTGGACACACTTCAGTTGCTGGGTCTGGATAAGCAGACGCTGGTGATTTTTACGAGCGACAACGGGCCTTACTTCGGCGGCAGTACGGGAGGATTGCGCGGGATGAAGGCGACCACCTTTGAGGGGGGCTACCGCGTTCCCCTGATTGCTCGTTGGCCGGGCCGCATCCCCGAAGGCGGAAATTGCAACGTACCGACCATAATGATGGACCTCTTTACAACCGTCATGGCGACTGCCGGACAGCCGTTGCCGACGGATCGCGTCATCGACGGCCAAAATCTTCTGCCTTTAATGGAGAATCCGAAAAAGAAAGAGCTAATCATACGTTATATTTTCGGTCAACTGAATGAAGAGATAGCGTGCATTCGTGATGGACACTGGAAACTTTACCCGATCAAGCCAAAGGACCGAAAACCATTGCCCCCTGACAACAATTGGGTTGATAAACGGGCTCCGGACGGCGTTACGATTCTCGCTCCCTATGAACAGTATAATCCCAGCAGTTATCCTGGTTTAAGCAACGGAGACGACCCCGAACCCATGATGCTTTTTGACTTGCAGAACGACCCAGGAGAACAGTGTGATGTGGCAAAGGAGCATCCGGAAGTTCTTAAACGGTTACTGGATTTTTATGACGATTTCAAGCAGGAGATATCTCGGTAGAATCAGAGAATTATAAAATAAACGCTATATTTTCGCATTCTTTAAGTGGAGAATGCCCAGTGAACGTGCATTACTTTGGAGAGAGTCTAAAATAACAGAAATGAAACTGACTCGCAGGGATATTGAGAAGACGGGTGGATTCAAGTTGTAGGCTATGGCGAAAACGGGTATTGTCGATGAAGTCAGAGCCAAGTATAATAGGGAAGATGGAAATTCAACCATTTGGGCAGACATTATAGTTGATGCTGATGCTGACAATACTTTCTGCTACTATTAGCCAGGAAGATGATGAAGCATCATTGTGATGCTCATTTGAGGGAGACAGTGGTGAAGAGATTGGAGATGGGTAAGTAGGAAAACAGGTGTGATGATTTGTGGATAAGTTAATTAAAAATTGAAGAATCAATCAGGGAATAATATCATGGATTACATGCTCAATAAGTCAGTATTAAAATGGACAATAATACTAGCGGTTTATCTGTCGTTTCTCTCTATTGGAAGTGGTTGTCGTCAAACAAGCGAAGTGATAAGAAATCCTATTTTTTCTGCACCTGAAATGAAGAAGGAAACGATACAAAGCACAAACAGGAACCTATTGTCAGAAGGGCACACTCTCACTATAATGTCATATAACCTGAAGTTTGCCAGTCCTACGTTTAAGCCCGCTTGGTCAGTCCGTCGTGATTGGCAAGTGGATCTTATTAATCACTATGGCCCAGACATCATTGGAACACAGGAAGGTCTGAAGGAGCAAATCGATTTTCTGATGAATAAGTTGACTGACTACGTGGTTATAGGAGAGGGCCGTAAAGGAGGCGATGACGATGAACATATGGCTATCTTTTTTAAGCGAGATAAATTCCGTCTGCGTGAAATGGGTTCTTTTCAGTTGTCCGAAACCCCCGAAATACTTGGCAGTGGCCCTGAGGTGAATCCTCGTATCGTCACGTGGGCACGTCTGGCCTTTATTAACCATTCTGCGGATGGAGAAACCAGTCCCTATCCAGAGGATTACAGAGGGCATTGGGAAAATACCCAGGAGTTTTACGTTTTTAATACTCACTTCTTTACATCCGGAAGTGGTTATCATCTTGCAAAGCTGAATAGTGCCAAATTAATCATGGAAAGGATTAATGCTTTCAATCGCTTTGGTGAATGGACAAAGGACCGACCGGTGTTTTTATTGGGAGATTTCAATTCACGACCTGGCAGTGAAGTTTACAGGACGTTTGTGGGAGATGGTAACTCGGACAATCCAGACCTATTGAAAGACAGTATCAAGGGTGGGCGTGGTATAGATTGGATCTTATATAAAGGAAATGTCAACATTCTTGACTATGAGCAGGTGGATTACAATGTTAATGGTGTGTATCCATCAGATCACAAACCAATCTTCGTTCAATTTCAATTTCTGGAAGAATAGGAAACAAAACAGTCCAGTTTCTACCTGATTCTAATCTCAGATATGATCTTTAAATAAGGAAACTTAGCGATCGGTGGGGATGGGCAAGTAGGGATGTAACGGGAAATTACATTTTCCCTATTGCCCCACAAACGGCTCACAATGAGCCAGGAATGGGCATGGCAATAAATGGGGAGCATCGTTCAGATTATAATCAATCTGGGACAATTCTGAGTTGTCCAGGAGGGAGATAGGAACATTATGACTAAATCCCTATGGTTCTAACTGGCCTTGTTATATTTAGCCAGTGCCTTAGCTACCTTCATGGCTTCTTGAACATCTACCAGGAGAGTGAATTCTACAACCTGCCCCCTTCTAACAACCCTGCCTCCTACTCCAAAATCAGCATATTTTTCCAATTTGACTGGAAATACTCATATATAGCATAGATAGACCAATGTGACTCAAATTATTGAGTAGAAAGTAGGAACACTCAGGTATTTTCCAACTTATGACTCAATCATCAGGTAAGTTGAATATTCCCATACTCCTATTCTGTCAATATATCACCATTTTCATTGTCTCTAACAGGGAGTTATTAATAAATTATCCACGACCCTTTCTCCACGACCAACCTATTTCCAGCGTCCCACCAGCGTCATTTGTATTCTGGTTTTGAGTGGGGTGTGAGTGGGTAGGGATCATCGGAAATCCCCTGAGTTAATGAGTTTCAGATAGTCTATTCTGACTTCAATTTTTGGGGAACTTTTAATTGTCGTCAAGGGCAAGAATGGTTGTCGCTGATCATTAAAAATATCTACATAAAGAGATAAAGCTATGGCCACCAGTTTGTTATATCATACCTTCAGGGTACGCGGTGTGCACTTTGGGACGATAATAATATATTTTTACTTGAAATAGGTATGGTAGTTTTTATATAATAGGGGAACTTGTAATTGGAGAACTACATGCAGGAGAGGGTAGGAAATAGTTAAGTAGTTAAAAAGGTTAGTCGATGTGCTTAGGTTTGGGGACTGACTTTTTCCAATGGTCATATCGAACTATTAAATGCTTTTATTCAGAGCATTAATGGAGAAAGGCAAAATGAAAAAAAACATGATAATACAAGTCAATATACTTTGGACTATGTTACCAATAGTACTTATATTTTTACTATCAGAATCAGCTTATTGTGGATCTTTTTCAGGTGGGGATGGCACGGCTAAGGACCCTTATCAAATAGCTACAATTCAGGATCTTCTGGATGTGAACAGTGACCCGGCAGCGTGTTTTGTGCTTGTTAACGATATCAATCTCGCTGGACAAACATTCACAAATGCCGTTATCTCACCAAGCAGCGGCAATAAAAGTGATTTCAGAGGTATTCCTTTTTCAGGCAGTTTTAATGGTAATGGACACATAATTCGAAATGTAACAATTGTTAAAGGCTTTGTAGGAGGGTATTATCTGGGACTATTTGGGAAAATTGATAATGATTCAGAGATTAGATTTCTTGGTATCGAAAATGCATCAATTGATGGATTAGGCGATTATATTGCTGCTCTGGTAGGTGCTAATTATGGAGGTAATATTACTAATTGTTACTCTAATGGTGATGTGGCGGGCAATAATTTTGTCGGGGGACTCGTAGGTCAGAACTACAACGGGAGAATTAGCAACTGTTATTCGAGGGGCAATGTGATCGGGAATTATTTTATAGGTGGCCTGATAGGTACGAACTTAGGTGCAATAACCAACTGTTATTCGAATTGTGCCGTAAATGGTAATTACAGTATCGGCGGACTGATTGGAGATAATAGCTATGTCTCTAATATTTTCAATTGTTTTTGGGATGTTGAAAAGTCCGGTACGGCAATAAGTAATGGAGGAACAGGAAAGACAACTGATCAGATGCATTCCCTCAGAACATTTATAGATACCGGATGGGATTTTACCGGTGAATCAGCTAACGGAACTAGTCAGATATGGCAGTTGCCTGATGGGGGAGGGTATCCGGAGTTAACTGTGTTTACAACAAGCTATGTTCCGACCACATTAGATGGCGATGGCAGCAAGGAAAATCCATATCAGATTTCTACCGCAGAGGAACTTGGTGCAATTCATCACTATGATAGAGGAGCTTGCTATGACCTGAAAGCTGATATCGATTTACATGGTATCAAATGGTCAACGGCTGTCGTTGATAGTTTCTACGGAAAATTTAATGGTAACGGCTTTTCTGTATTAAATCTTACTATTGAAGGAGGAGGGTTCTTGGCGTTGTTTGGTCATCTAGGTATTGGAGGGCACATAGACAATCTAAGGGTTAAAAGTGCTTCTGTTATTGGGGGAGGACTTGTAGCTTCTTTGGTAGCTGATAATATGCTGGGTAGTATCACTAATTGCTATTCGAGTACTTTTATTGAAGGTTCATATGCTGGTGGCTTAGTAGGATCAAATGGTGGTATCATTTCCGGTTGTTACTCAACCGGAAATGTTAACGGGATATACGCATCAGGTGGATTGGTAGGAACTAATGGTGGCGTTCCAACCCAAAATGGAGGTGTAATTAGTAATTGTTATTCGAGTAGCACAATTATTGGTAATGCAAACACAGGTGGTTTGGTTGGTTATAACATTGGCGTTGTTACACACTGTTATTCGATCGGCCTTGTTACTGGCAATTCTAATACAGGCGGTCTTGTAGGCTATGATAACAGTATTACTATCAACAGCTATTGGGATGTTGAAACTTCCGGCATGACAACAAGTCATGCCGGAACAGGGAAAACAACTGATCAGATGCATTCCCTCAGTACTTTCATAGACACCGGATGGGATTTTATCGGTGAATCTGCTAACGGAACTAGTCAGATATGGCAGTTGCCTGATGGAGGAGGGTATCCGGAGTTAACTGTTTTTACAACAAGCTATGTTCCGACCGCATTAGATGGCGATGGCAGCAAGGAAAATCCATATCAGATTTCTACCGCAGAGGAACTTGGTGCAATTCATCACTATGATAGAGGAGCTTGCTATGACCTGAAAGCTGATATCGATTTACATGGTATCAAATGGTCAACGGCTGTCGTTGATAGTTTCTACGGAAAATTTAATGGTAACGGCTTTTCTGTATTAAATCTTACTATTGAAGGAGGAGGATATTTAGGATTATTTGCTCAACTTGGAATTGATGGTAATATTAATAATCTTAGTATTCAAGATGCTTCTATTACAGGTTCAGGAACAGGTTTGTGCGTCGCTCCCTTAGTAAGTTTTAATGCTGGTAGTATAAATGGTTGTTATTCAAATAGTATAGTAACTGGGTATTATAGTGTAAGTGCTTTTGTGGGCGATAATATTGGGAATATAAATCGATGCCATTCAAGTGGAACCGTTGCAGGGAACGGGGATATTGGGGGTATGGTAGGAAGAAATTTTAGCGGCACACTGATTGCCAAGAATAGCATTGGCAGTGTTACGAATTGCTATTCTAATGCATCTTATAATGGTCCATATGGTTCGAGTAGGATCGGTGGCTTAGTGGGCGATAATGATGGTCGAATTATTAATTGCTATTCAACTAGCACCACCAATAGTGGCGGTGGCACAGACATTGGTGGTCTTGTAGGAAAGAACTCAGGTATCATAGACAATTGCTATTCAAGTGGGATAACAAAAGGATACGGAAGTATTGGTGGTCTGGTGGGCTATGGTAGAGGTGATATCAGTAACTGTTATTCGAACGGATCGGTTACTGGTAATGCTTACACTGGCGGTCTAGTGGGTAACGGAAGAGGTGCTAATATTAATAATTGCTATTCAAACGCGTCGGTTTCCGGCGAGGGGTATATGGTTGGAGGATTGGTAGGCTATATGGGTAATACATTCAACTGTTTTTGGGACATTGTTGCAAGCGGCATTCCTGACCCGGACGAACCAGATTATGATACCGATGGTATGGTGGGGCTAACAACAAATCAAATGCAAATGCAAGCAACCTTTACGGATGTTGGTTGGGATTTTGTTGGGGAGCATATTAACGGGGTTGAGGATATTTGGCGGATGTGTGTCGATGGGGCCGGGTATCCGCGTTTGGCGTGGGAGTACGATTCGGCCGGAGATTTTCTATGTCCTGATGGAGTAGACTCTGAAGACTTATCCTATTTTGCTGAGCGTTGGTTAAAAGTTGACTCCCGAACAGACATCAATAGTGATGGTATTACAAACCTGTTTGACTATTATATATTAGTTCAGAATTGGATTAATTAATATAAATTACTCAAACTGACCGATCATGAAGCCTTGAGCAGCTTTTCCAATCGGTTTATCACTTTTCGTTCATGCAATACCTTGATTACATTTTTAACTTCTTCCTGCCAGACAATCTGACGCAACTGCTCCTTCAGTTTGCTGATGGGTTTCAGAAACAGCACTGGCTTGGTGTGGAGGTGGCCTTGTGCATGTTGGTCATTCAAGCCAACATGGGTCAGGCAGGCATAGGCGCAATCAACCAGGCTCAGGTGTCTAACTATCGCCTGGTACCGCAGGACGCGGTAGTCGCCCAGCCCGAGATGCTGTTTCTCATCCTTGATCAGCATTTCGATGGACCAACGTTTCAGATAATCGGCAACGAGTTTGTGCAGCGCCCGGTTGAAATGATCGGTGACCAACGCGACAAACTGAGACTCGTTCCGGCGTTGCGAGAAGATCACCCGGACCTCACCCAGTTTGCCCATGCGGCCCCGCCGCTCGGCGATGCGATAAGGCAGCGATTTACGCAATCCCGTAATGCTGCAGGAATGGCCGGAGTTTTTCAGAACATTGCGGCCATAGGTTCCAACCGCTTTTTTGCCCACCCCTGGAACCATCAAAGTCCGGTTTTTTTTAGCCACGCTGATATAATGCCAGCGGCGTTCCTGGCAGGCCTGTACTACCTGAGGACACAAATACCAGGAATCAAACAGCACCGTGATTCGCAATGGGGTGGGAAATTGCGCCTGCCGGATGGCTTGGGCGGCCAGATTCGTGAGTTTTTCAAACGGCAACTGCAGCCGTTGGGCCTGCTCTTTTTTGAGATAAAGCCAGTTGCCCCAGGGAAGGGTGACGCCCCGGTAAAACAAACAGGCCTTCAGAATAGTATGGCCGGTACAGTAGGTCTTGTTGGCATGATGGTAGATCTTGCCGACGGCCTGCATCTTTTTGGCGCGTTTGATGGTTTGGGTGTCGTCGAGAATCAGGTAGCAGTCCGGACAGTCTTTGCGATAGAGCCGTTTAAGAGTGTCCAGGGCGATGGCGCGCAAGGTCCAGGCCTCATCCCATTGGCTGCGCCAGAGGAATTCGCCATGATTGGTGCGATGCGAGGTGTCCCGCAGGCAGTCCATCAGCCGTTCAATGGTGTGGCCATGACTGACGGAAAAGGCCACAACGAACTCCCAGAAATAGGCGAAAACATGTTCGGAAACCTGCCTCTGGACAGGTTGAAAAAAACGCTTGATTTTTTGCGGGATTTTGCCGATAGTAAGCATAAGGCCTCCTTGCCAGTAAATGTTTGTTTGCACTACACTTATCGGCTGGAAAGGCCTTTTTTGTTGAACTATTACTATCATCTAAAATCCTTCAATCGGTCAGTTTGAGTAAATTACAAATATTTCTCTTTCACTACAATAATCCGTATATAATGTATAATTCCTGATTTTCCCTCTTTAAAAGTGAAAGATATTCTGGTTTAATTGAAATTGCTGAAACAAACCAGGGATGGGCCTTACAGCAGTGAGGTTCTAAATATTGACGAGGACGGTGATTTTGACTATGGGCCGATTGATGCCTGGCATGGTTGATCGTTATCAATGTTTGGCTTGTGGTTATGTTCTTTCCAGAGAGGATGGTACAAGAGGGTACTTGCAACTTTTTCCCTCTGGCGACGTTATGAGATCGAATTAAAGCTATCATCACTTCCACCAATGCTCGCAGAAATGGACAACCAAACTCTACTTAAAACTATCGACGCAGGTGAAAACGATCACTTGGAATTCAAATCAACCCTCCGTAGGAATATCAAAGCAAATCAACAGGGAAAAGACATTGAGCTTGCATCGATGAAAACACTTGTTGCATTCATGAACTCAGAGGGGGGAACACTCATCGTAGGAGTAGAGGACAACGGAAATATTCTTGGAACTTATCTGGATAACTTCCCGAATGAAGACAAACTCCTTCTTCACTTCAACAATCTCATAAAACAGCATATAGGTTTGGCTCTTGCAAAGTTCATCACCTTTAAAGCATTTACTCTTGAAGACAAAACTATCATTGTGGCTGACTGCCGCAAAGCCGATGCCCCAGTCTACCTTAGAATTAAACCGGGCGAAGAAGAATTTTACATAAGGGTGGGGCCAGGAAGCAGAGGACTTTCATTGAGCGAAACAGTAAGTTACATAAACAGTAAAGGCTCTTTGGAATAATTCAAATACACATTAAGTGCATAATACCACAGTCAAATGATGTTTGTGTTTAATACCTACCCCATGACCTCTTCCATTAACTCAAACTGACCGATAGTCAGTTCGAGAATGAATAATGATAAATTTAAAATGGGGGATTATGTTGGGAGAGAGATGGGACCTCTCTTTGTTGCCTACCAACTAAACCGGCTTATAAAAAATACGAGTTATTATCAGATAAGTGATGGCTGCCGTTGAAGCCGACAGGAATGCTCCCCAAATCAAGTCGATGATTGTTACTGTAAGCGGCCAGTCTTTAAGGGTTGCCAGGTTGGTAAGGTCATAGGTTGCATAGCTGACAAACCCGAACAAGGCGGCCAAAGCAATGGTGTGAACGAGAGATTGTTTGCTGATTCCCGGAATTAAGGAGAAGACCAGCAATCCCACAAGAAAAAGCAAATAGAATACGATTGCCGCAGTCCAGTTTACCGTAGAAGAAAGTAAATGACCGAGTGTTTTTCGATACCAACCGCCTGCAATGACTCCCAGCCAGACGCCGTCAATGATTAAAAAAATCGGAACGGAAATGAGGTAAGTGATAAGAATTTTTGACAGTGACATAATGTATCTCCTAAAACGGATCAAACACCTACAATCATGCTACCCAGTAACTCAGGGCTTCGCAAGTTAAAAATACTCTGCCTTGCAATGCTATATTGAATATAAATAGTAAATGACGACAAAAGAAATTTATGCTATAATATATGGGGATTGAGGGTATAATGTGGATACTTGCAGTTCGAAATAAGGATTTTTCGTGAAGAACATGTTCATGCTGTTTATTTCCGGCTGGACTGCGATGGCAGTCATCATGTATTTATTTTACCGGTTTCAAAAGAAAAGCAAAAACGCCACTGCCGTGGATATTGTCTGGGCTGCTGGAGTGGGATGCCTTGCGTTGACTTATGGCATCACAGGAAATGGGGATTGGAGCCGTAGAATTCTTTTAATGGTATTGGCCTGTTTTTGGAGCTTTCGGCTGGCTGTCTACCTATTTATTCGTGCTTATGGAAAACCCGAGGACGGGCGATACCAAATGCTGCGTTCCGAGTGGAGCAACAAGGCACAACAAAAATTCTTCTACTTTTACCAGCTTCAGGCTTTCGGTACCGCCTTGTTTTCGATACCTTTTTTGCCCGTAGCATTCAGTACGATTCCTGCCGGACAGTGGTATGATGTTGTCGCTGTCATTATCGCAATCGGTGCAATTGCAGGAGAAGCGGTTGCTGACTGGCAGTTGGAGGCGTTTCGAAGGAATCCTGACAACCAAGGCAAAACCTGCCGAAAGGGATTGTGGCGATATAGTAGACATCCCAATTACTTTTTTGAATGGCTTCACTGGTTTACTTACTTGTTCTTAGCGTTTGGTTCGGAGATGTGGTTTTTATCCGCGCTCGGTCCAGTAGTAATGCTAGTGTTTCTTTATAAGATAACCGGGATCCCTTATACCGAGCAGCAGGCACTGGCCAGCCGGGGCGAAGACTACAAAAAATACCAACAGGCGACCTCCCCGTTTATTCCATGGATGTTTAAAAAGGAGGATTTATGAATTTACTGATTGACTTAATGGAACGCAGACTCCTGCCGGATGCGCTTATCCGCGTAGGGATTCGACATTTGAATAAACAAACGCTGCAGCGTGAAATGCAAGGCAATGTTGCAGAACGGCTGAAAAGAAAAAAGCAACTGTTCGATTTCTTAACAACCCAGCCAATCGCCATCGAAACCGATACTGCCAATCAGCAACACTATGAATTGCCGCCCGGATTTTTTAAATTAGTAATGGGGTCTCATTTAAAGTACAGTTGTTGCCTCTGGGGGGACGATGTTGAAAACCTTGATCAAGCTGAAGTCAGAGCCCTGTCGATTACATCCCAGCGGGCGGGTTTAAAGGATGGCATGAAGATATTGGAGCTGGGTTGTGGGATGGGGCAGTCTGTCAATATGGATGGCGGAATCTTACCCCAACGGTCATATTACATCGGTTTCCAATTCCAACTTGCAGCGCGAGTTTATTGAGAAACGTTGCCGCGAAAAGAATATTACAAATATTGAAGTCATCACGAAGGATATAAATGTATTCGAAACATCCGAACAGTTTGATCGAATTGTGTCCGTGGAGATGTTTGAACACATGCACAATTATCAGCAATTATTGAAAAATATTTGCTGCCTGGCTGAAATCTGATGGAAGGGTGTTTGTTCATATTTTCTGTCATCGTGAATACAGTTATTTGTATGAAACAGAGGGTGATGAGAACTGGATGAGTAAATACTTTTTTACCGGAGGGATTATGCCATCGGATGATTTATTTTTTCATTTTCAAGACGATCTGGTTATCGAAAATCACTGGAGGATATGCGGTGCGCATTACCAGAAAAACCTGTGAAGCATGGCTAAAAAACATGGACATCCATCGACTGGCGATTATTGATATTTTCAAATCCACCTATGGTTCAGCAGAGCAGGCCAATCGCTGGTTTCAACGATGGCGAGTCTTTTTCATGGCTTGCGCAGAACTGTTTGGTTACCGCCAAGGGTAATGAATGGTTTGTCGGACATTATTTATTTCAAAAGCGATGACATCAATCCAGGGAAACACCTGCTTTTTAGTTAACACCATTTGTACCAGGCCGATATTTCGTTCAGCAAAGCCAGCTTGACAGTAGGAAAGATAATAGATCCACATGCGAATAAAACATTCATTAAAACCGAAGGAGCGAACCGATTCCAGATGCTTGCTAAAATTTTGTTGCCAGTGATATAAAGTCGTAACATAACAGGCTGTCAGATCTTCAAGGTCAAACAATCTCAACTCGGTACAGGCGCGTTAAACTGTCGCACATGTGAGTCAACGAGGTTAGACAACCGCCGGGGAAAATATAGCGCTGGATGAAATCGACTTGTTGAATATAACGTTTAAATTTCTGGTCTGCAATGGTTATCGCCTGCAGCGCCATCATGCCCTCTTTTTTCAATAATCGATTGCAACACCGAAAAAATGTATCGATATACCGATGTCCGACCGCTTCGATCATTTCAATCGAAACAAGTTTGTCAAATTGGCCGGTCAATTCTCTGTAATCTTGCTGTAATAAGGTTACTTGTTGGGTTAATCCCGCTTTGGCAAAACGTTTTTTTTGCATAAGCATATTGTTCCTCGCTAATTGTTGTCGTGTTGTGACCTTGCAGCCGTAGTTGGTGACCGCATATTCTGCGAATTCCTCCCCAACCAGTACCGATCTCAAGTACATGGTCATCAGGGCTTAAAGACAACTTCCGGCACAGACGTTCATATTTAGCCAGTTGTGCTTGTTGGAGTGAGATTGTATCGGAAAGGAAAACGCCCGGATGAATAAGTCATTGTGGGATCAAGCCAAAGCTCATAAAAACTGTTACCCAAGTCATAATGAGCTTGTATATTTTTGCGGCTGCCGATTGGCGAGTTAGCATGGAGTCGATGAAACACTTTTTCGCGAAATCGCCTCAACCATGTCAGGAGACCTTCGACGCCATCAAGCGAAGAAGCGTTTCTTGCAAAAAGACGAATCAGATTCGTCAGTTGATTACAATTCCACAAGCCCAGCATATAGGCTTGGGCGAAGCCAATGGCGCCACCCAAGACGGTTGCTGAGTAAAATCGGCTGTGGTGTACGGTTATTGCGACATCTAGATCTTCCGGGGACTTCACCTGGCCAAAATTATATGTCTGCCCTGACTCCTGTAATGGGTCAATCGGCCAGATTGAATAGCAGACAAATGTTCAAACAACTTCTTTTTAGTCCAGTTATCAAAACGCCCCGGCGGGCATTTAAGATCAAATAGTCCGGTTTTGGGAACAATGTTTTCAACCATCAACTCAATCTTTCGTTTTTATGCTCTGAATGGGATAATACTGAGCTCCCTTTTATTTTTAATTTCAGCGCCTGCCAGTGGATTTTGAGCGCCACCTGAGCTGTCATCATCGGATAGCGCAGCAATAGTCTTGTTAATCTTGGGCTGGATATCTCTATGCGGGATAAATTCAATGTCGCATCAAAATACTTTTTCCCGCTCTTGATATTTTGCAAATGTGCTCGTAGATGAGGCCCCGGCGTTAGAAAGCGCGCCGCATACATAAAATCCATGTCCATAAACGGTGAGACATGAAACTCTTTGTTAAATTTATAATGCTTCCATTCATCTGAGTCTTTATTTAGATTCCCGGTCAAGACGTAACAATGCTCCTGAAGCCAGGGAATGTTGTGTACTTCCAGAACAATAGCCTCGATATGTTCCCCCTTAAAATCATAGCAATAGTAGAAAGATACAGGATTAAAGCAATATCCAAAATAACGCAGGTGGGTCAGTATTCGAACTGGTCCATTGAGTGTCAAGCCGGATTTTTCTTGAACCAATTGACGCACTGAATCAGCCAATGGCACATTCTGTTCGCCAAGGTGGTCAGACCTTTTGAAAACAGCAACATTTCTCTTTTCAACAGACCAAAGATTATTCGAAGTAAAAACTTCGTCGAGCTCGTTCAGATCAATATATAGCATAAATAGCCGATAGCAAAAGCTGTTTTTAACAGGAACATGTCGTCGATGTTTAATGGTTCCTTCGTAAATAGCGCTCTGCATCAGTCCAGCCCTTTTCCAAAATGGCGACATACAACCAAGGCACTGTTAACTCCATCCTCATGAAAGCCATTGCCCCAGTAGGCACCGCAATAATGAATCCGGTCCGTACCGCTGATCTCATGATGCCGCTGTTGAGCGTCAACAGAATCAATGTGATAAACCGGGTGTTCGTAATCGGTCGTGTAAAAAATAGTATCCGGATCGATGCGATCCTGTCGATTTAGGGTCACGCAAAATTGTACATTTGAATCAATTGCCTGTAGCGAATTCATCCAGTAGGTCAATGCCAGTTGCCGGCTTGTTTTTTGTGGCGCCTGGTAATTCCAGCTGGCCCAGACCTTTCTCTTTTCAGGCAGCAGGCTAATATCTGAATGGAGCACCACCCGATTCCTTCGATAAGGGATTGCCGAAAGAATCAACTGTTCAGCTGGAGAAGGACTTTTTAGCATCCTCAGGGCCTGGTCACTGTGTGTGGCAACAATAATATGGTCAAATGAATATTCCTTGCCTTGCCGGGTTTTGATAATCACGGCATTGGTATCTCGCCGGATGGATTCAATCGAAGTATTAACATAAATCCGGTCCTTGAATCCTGCTGTAAGCGCCTTGACATACGACTGCGAACCGCCCTGAATTGTAAGCCATTGTGGCTGATTGGTCAGCGTTAATAGGCCGTGATTCGCAAAGAAACGAAAAAAGAAACCCAGTGGAATTTGTCCAAAGCGCTCCGGTTCTGCTGACCAGATAGAGGCACCCATTGGATACAAAAAATAGTCTCTGAAATATCGGCTGTATCCTTGTTGCTGCAAGTAGGTATCTAATGAGGTTGAATAATACTTATGCAACGATGCTTGAGAAATTTTTCGAAACCGAAGGATTTCAATGAGCATCCACCAAAAGGAAGCATTCCAAATGTTGCGTCTGCGGGCAAATAATGTTCCTAGCGACTTTGACGAGTATTCAATGCCCACGTCAGGAGCGCTGACGCTAAAACTCATATCACTTTTTTGCCAGGAGACATCAAGCTTTTTGATCAGCTTAATAAAATTCGGATATGTTTTTTCGTTGAATACAATAAAACCGGTATCGATGGCGTATATTGAATCTGAAAGTTTTACATGAACCGTATTGGTATGTCCGCCAATTCTGTCATCTTTTTCAAAAACGGCGATTTCATGGTCGGGATTAAGCACATAAGCCGCGGTCAGTCCCGAAATCCCCGATCCTATGATACCAATTTTCACAATCATTACTCCATTTTTAGCCGGATTGCGTTGAAATCAATCTCTCTTTGAGTTTTTTTTCCGGTATTAACTGTAGATTCCACACCACGTTGAATTGCTCCAGAAGTTTTAGAATATAATAGGTCATGTCAATTTCCCACCAGAAGAATCCGTTTCTGGCAGAGATCGGATAATAGTGGTGATTATTATGCCAACCTTCTCCCATCGAAAGAATAGCTAATATCCAGTTATTCCTGCTTTGATCACCTGTGTTATACCGTTGAGATCCAAACATATGATCCAGCGAATTGATCGTCGCGGTGATATTAAATAGAACAACTGTTGGAATGCAAAATCCCCACATGACCATCTGAAAACCAGTTGTATTGAATTGGGGGGAAATCATGACGAAGATATTCGCCGATACCATATAGAATGATGATCATTACCATGGGCACAATTGAAGCATACCGATTTAGAAAAACTAGTTCTGGATATTTTAACCAGCCTTTAACAAAATCTTTGCGAGTGGGATAGTTTCGCCGCTTCAGAAACCACAAAATGTGGCTGACCCAAAAACCTTGCTGGCCTGGAGAATGTTCATCTTCTGCCTGATCAGCGAAACGATGATGGTGTCGATGATGGGCGGCCCACCAAAGCGGTCCTCGTTGCGCAGAGGCATTTCCCAAAACAGCAAGGATGAACTGAAAAGATCTTGATGTCTCAAAGCTGCGATGGGAAAAATAACGATGGTAACCAGCGGTCAAACCGAACATTCTCAAGAAATACAACACAAGACCTGTTCCAACTGAAATCCAACTCCAACCTGTCCAAATAGCGCCAAAACAGACAATAAAAATTGCAAAGAATGGAAGTGCCGGCAGCCAGTCAATGACATCAAGCTTGTCAATTCGTGTTTCCAGTGGTCTGGCATCAACGTCAATCCAGCTTAACAAGACTAATAAAAGCTTTTTCATTTTCAGGCCAATAAAATTAATTCATTACCAGAATGTCGCCCTATTATAACAACAAAGCAATTTATTTCTATTTTTATTTCAATTTCTACTTGAACAGATTGGATCAAACTTATATGAAATTAATTCAATATTATTTCTTTACTTATGTTTGATGAATTGTGGTAATGCCGAGGTATCCATCGACGACCAATCTCTTGATGCGAACGCCGGCGTAAAAGTGCGGCACCTGAATGGTAGATTTATCCCGTACGTACAGGTGTCATTTTGTATTCAAGTTCCCAGAGATGCCTCCCCGAGGGAAGACGCGAGTTAGCGGGCCTTGCTTGTCGCCGGCTTGGGCCCTGGTCTGCTTCTGCAGCCGTTTGGTTTCCTGAGGCCGGTTACTTTCAGCATTAGCTTCGAGAATATGCACCCGATGCGTCAATCGATCCAGCAGGGCTTTGGTCAGCCGTTTGTTGCCGGTGACCTTCAAACCATTGGATACCAACCATTTTCCAGTGGCTCACCAGCGTTTTTGATATTCTGGTTCTGATTGGGGAGGGCGTTCAGTGTCAGTGGGGAGCGTGTCTGATTTCTGTAGAATTGATAAAATTCGACAAAAACTGTGCAACTATATTACTGTTATATAAGGAGTTCTGGAATTTGGTTTTTGCCAGCCAGGCATTCATAGCCCGCAGATCGCCGGTTCAATTCCGGCCGCCGCTAGTTTTTTAAACTCTTGTGAAATGGACTTTTGCAGGAGTTTTTTGTTGATGAGGCTGGTTGAAATTGCTCTGAAATGTCGTCCTGCGGTTGACCAGCGTCTTTGACATTCTGGTTTTTAGTGGGGAGGGGGATAAATCAAGACTTCAGTAGAATTTATGATCTGACAAACTTTAACAGAAGCTCATAATCATCCTTATCAGCCGCTTTGAGCGCATTGATATACTGCTTCCTATCCTCTCCGGTCTTAATCAAATCGGCACTCCCCCAGGTAAATGACGGCTTTCCGAAAACATGTTCCAAGAGAATATCAGCCATTAATCGGGCGTGCCTGCCATTGCCATTGGGAAACAGGTGAATGGATACCAGTTTATGTTATGATGAAAACGAGCGGCTATTTCTACTTCAGAAAACGTCTGGTTCTCGATCCAGTATTCTGCATCATCACACAATTTTTTCAGTTCAACAGAAATGTAATGCCATGACACACCAATATTTTTATCACTTTTTCTAAAAGTTCCCGCCCACTGCCACACATGGCAAAACATCCGCTTATGAAGCTGTTTCACGAAACGCTCATTTAAAATCTCTTTCGGTTTGCGTTCTTCAATCCATGCCAGCGCTTCATTGATATTCTCCTGCTCCCAGCGGTCCAGTTCATCCCTGCGAGTGATATGAGTGGGAATCAAACCTTCCATCTCATCCGGGTCAAGAGGTGTTGCTCCTTCAGGATCATTGCATGCCATCATTATTCACTCCACAGGGACTTTGGCATTTCGTAAATCATTTCAGTTATCATTTTTTCCAGTACTTTTTCTTTCTCGGATTCCGATAGTTCCTGCTGCTCCAGTCTCATCATCTGGTCACTTCGGGACAGCCGTTTCCGGGCAATCGTTCCGGCCTGGTTTTCAACCGTTTTTTCAAGAGTCAGATTGGGAACGAACCCATAAACAAAATGACAATCTAAAGCCCTGGCTACATTTATCAGTGTCTTGATGGTGATGTTCCCCAGTTTCTCATCCTGCTCAATACGGCTGACCCGCTGTTTGTTAACACCTAACCGTTTGGCCAGTTGTTCGCCGGTCATGCCAAGGGCATCCCTGATCGCACGAACCCATCCTTTCCGTGGGGGGACTATTTCTTTGAGTGGGCGGAATTGTGTCAGTGTTTTATCCAATTGCTCTCTAGCTAACAACTTATGTCTGGCTTTCATGGAATTACCTGATTTTAAGTGTATGTCTATATATTTATAGTCCATATCGGATATATAGTCAATATTAATATAGACAAAAATAGAAAAAGTTCTATAAATTTATAGATTTATGGTAAAAGTTGGGTATTTTTAATGGATGGTTATTGTAAGGGCCTTATCAATCATATATCCTTAGCGATTTTAGCGTGCCAGGTGTTCATATCATCCGCAGGTCGCCGGATCAATTCCGGCCGCCGCTAGTTTTTTAAACTCTTGTAAAATAGTCTTTTGCAGAAGTTTTTTTGATTATGGGTCAGGTCGATATACATCCAAAATCATTCCCAGCGGCTGACCAGCGTCTTTGACATTCTGGTTCTGAGTGGGGCGGGAGTAGAGAGTTGAGTGGGGAATGAGTGACTGATAATTGTTGTCTAAATTAAGTGCCAGAAAATAGGGTATTTTTCCATTCAGCGTAGAAAATGATATAAGTTTATAGTCAGTTGGCCCTGCCAAATAGTATTGGGTAAGAAAAAAATAATAGTTAACATTAAATTATTTGTTGTAGTGCTGGAAAGTGTTCTCTGTGTTAGCATATTATAAATATCAGATTCGTTGGTAGTTACAGTATCAGTGCAAAAGTGAAAAGTGATTATAGATAAATGGGAGAGTAGCGTGTAAATGTCTTAATAAATATATCTATGACTCGATCTCCCTTCTAGCCCTCGGAGCCATTTTGGCGGTGAGAAAGAAAAAATTGTGAATGTCGAGAAATTGAGTCTATGAAGTGTTAACCTGTTTGAGTATTGGAGACTTGAAAGATGAAAAGAATAATATTATTTAGCCTGGCGGTTTTTTGTTTCAATATTATTGAGGATGCGAATGCTGAATTTGTTTTGTACGGAACCACTTCTTCTGGAAATCCGAATACCCTGGTTACCATTAATGCCGAAAATGGTCAACAAAACGTTGTCGGTGCAATCGGATTAGCACCACATTGCATAGATATGGATGCAGATCCACTGTCCGGATTTTTATTCGGTACAGATGTGTATAATAATCCCGGTGTTATTACCCGCATTAATCCAGCAACCGGAATTGCCGTACCGATTTCTACTATTACTCAATTCGGAACTCCTCTTGATCTCGGAGCATTGGCTTTTGCGTCCGATGGAACATTATTTGGAGTTATCGAGCGGAATATATCTCAAGGTCTAACACTTGGAGTCATAGATCTAAATACAGAAACTTTTACTTCTTCATATGATTTCGAGGCCGGTTGGGCTGTAAAAGGAATAGATATTTCACAAGATGGGATTCTTTATGCCGTTCTTTCTAATTCATATCCTTCCCCCCTCATCCAAAAACTTCTCAGCATTGACCTGAAAGATTTCTCTACTGTGAATGAGATTACTATCGGCGGATTCAATGTAGACGATATCGACTTGGCTCCAGATGGATATATATATCACTCAAATTACAGTTATGTACTTATGCGTCTTGATCCCTTATCTGGAGTGCAGACTATTGTTGGATCTGGCTATGTAGGTACGTTATCTGGGATTGCCTCAATCCCCGAACCCGCTACTGTCTCCCTTCTCACCCTCGGTGCATTTTTAGCAGGGAGAAGAAAAAACTTTTGCAGGAGTTTTTTGTTGATGGGACAGGTCGAAATACTCCCAAAATCCCTCCCAGCGGCTGACCAGCGTCTTTGACAATCTGGTTTTGAGTGGGGAGGGTAGAGGAGGAACAGATAACGATGGAATAATAACTACCTATCTCAATATTTATTATTTTTCATTGTATTAGAAGATTACATTTATCTTCATAATTACACATTACCATTATTGCAAATAATTCATCGTATCAATTTCATGCTAATACCAATTTTTAAGGAGTTTAAAAATGAAAAATGCTATGCTAATCTACGCTATATTATTAATAGTAAATGCTTACGCTTATTCTACTCAAATTCTTCTTTATGAAAATTTTGAAGACGGGGTACTGGATCCAAGGATTTCTGTCAGTACAGTAGGTAGCTTTAATAGCTGGCCCGGAATTAAGGATTTACCTCTCATAGAAGGAAATAAATCATTTGGCTTTGGCAGATCAACAAATCGATATAATAGCTAAGGCAATTATGTAACAAGTTTAACAATTACTTTCCCTCAACAAGTTTACATTGAGAGCATATCGTATAAAGAAATGGAATTATATGATAACTGGGGTTCTAGCGGCTCAATATTTCTTGATGGTGGCAATACAGCATATTATGATGTTTATAGTCGATTTCCATACAATGATAGAATTGCAGATAATACTTATCGGAATAAGTTGATCCAAGTTAATAAATATGCATCAGTAATTACTTTTCAAACAGGTGACATAACAGACTTGAGTGAAGTGTTCATTGATAATATATCCATAATTGGTATTCCAGAACCAAACAGCTTATCAATACTTTGTTTAGGAATGTTCGGATTGTTAAGAAAAAGCTATAGAAAAGATGTAATTGATCAAACGAGATGCCGAAGGAGAGATTTATGAAATACTATATATCAATCGAAATATTGATAATATCAATTATCATGGTTTTATTATTTATTGGAAATTCCGATGCCTCGATTATTGGCGAACCAATTCTTAATCCTATGAATAATCATTCTTATTTTCTCCTAAGTAGTAATACCTGGACAGCATCCAATGCTGAAGCAATGAGTTTGGGTGGACAACTGGTAACAATAAGAAATTCATCTGAGAATCAATGGATTTACGATACTTTTGGTTATTATGGAGGATTAAATCGAGGAATTTGGCTTGGTTTTACCGACCTAGATCGGTCAGGTAATTGGATATGGATTAGCGGAGAACCAATAACTTATACCAATTGGGAGTGGGGTGAACCCAACTTACTTGGTCAGGAAAACTGGGCAATGATGAGCGCTCCATATTGGGGACGAAATGGCGGATGGAATAATTATGGGGATATTGCTTGGGATGGAGCGAATTTCCCTATTTGTGGTGTTGTTGAATTTGTCCCGGAGCCGGGTTCCCTCACATCATTTATTATTGGAGCATTCGGTATTTATGTCTATAGATGGCAAGTAATTATTTAATGTAATGCCTGCCGGGTTCAGAAGATTATCCGGTAGGCATTTTTATCAATTGAATATTATAGGAATGGTTAATGAAAAGACATATAGGGGCCATAATCGTCTTTCTTTTTGCCGCATCGGGACATATTCTCGCCGAGGATAACTCAACGATCATGGCGAGATTAACGAGTTCTGGTTCGGGCGAGAAACAAATAATATGGGATCCGATTTATGACTGGCAACGAATTACTTACCATTGCGAGATCGAATTAAATCTGGATGTGCGGTTTAATACACAGCGGGGAGATATCTGGCAATATATTATTGAAAATATCACTGGTACTGTCCATTTCTGGGGAGTAGCAGAGGATAATTATTATGGTTCATACAACCAATGGGATTTTAATGATTTTCGGGATTATACAATTCTAGAACCCGCTGAAGGTTTGCTGGAATATTCAGAATCGAATGGACGTGTAACCTTCGTACAAATGTCCTTGAGCAGCACAACCGGTAATGTCCGGCCCTATTATCTTAAGTATTTCGGATTGGCTCATCCTCATACCACTCGACTCTCGGTAAGTCTGCCTGATAATTGGTATTTTGATGAGGACTATGATAATTGCAATCCGGGTATGGGAATTGATTTGACCGACTCTGTCATCCTGAGTCCCAGGGCTCAATTAAGTTATGATGCTAATAAAATTAAGTATAATACCGCTTATCCTGGCAACTGGAAAATGACGGCATATGGCTCATATTTACAGGCTGATTTTGAGCTGGATAATGTACCGGGAACAGCCAAGCTAGTCATCGATCATCTCAGCTCATCTTATTCAGAATGTCCTAGCGGCGGTTATTCTCCTGTTGATATTATCGTCAATGGCCAAATGATTGAAACTAGTTATGATCCGGCGGAAAACCATGCGGGCAATCATGGTTTTGTAAAAGATGAATGGGAGATTGGTCAATATCTGCATGCCGGCACCAATAGCATACGGGTGCAGATTTGCGACAGCGCGTGTAGTCTTTACTGGATACGGTATTTATATATTGATTCACTGGGGGGAGATTGCGCAAAGTGTACTCTTGATACCATTCGTGTTACAGAAATCAGTGTTAGTGAAAATGTCCCGATTCAAGGGATCCCGAATGTAATATGGAGCGAAGTGCATCCAGATGTATTTTATCCTGTGGCGGATGGGGAATACAACGTAGATATTACTGCTATTCATAAGGAAAATAAAATATCCGGCAACGGTTCAACTGCTAATAAGTATTATACAATGCCGGGTACTATATATACCATAGATATAAAACCAAATAATATTGAGTATGAGACATGTAAAGTCGATTGGGAAATAATAGACAATGGTACTGTAATTGCTGAAGCTAAAAATATTCCGGTAAAAAATAATCGATTTGTTTTAGATTCTAACGACAGAAATCTGAAAATTGGTCAATATATACTGAGATTAAAGTTTAGGTTCTGGGATTCAAAAGGTCTTAAGATTAAATCACCTGAACCACCTGCAGAATTTCCTTTGTTTGTCATTCATTCCGATAAGATATTAAAAGAATCCAATATCCCTCCTGAAGAAAAGTATCTAAAAAAAGCCGTGGAGTTAGCACAAGGAGAAAGGGCGGCTGATGCTCCAGCTATTCTCAATAAATTTATGGCAAGTTTCAGGAGACAGAATTGGATTTACTCTCAATTTAAGGTTATGAATTGGGGAGACTTACTCTTCTACACCAGCAATTATATTGATCCTAATAAACTCCCATATGGGAATTGTGAAAGTTTTGCTCGTGCATTTGAAAAATTAGCCACCACATTAGGAATAAAAGTAGAGTATACGACGGTACCACTTAAAAATATAATAAAGCCTGGCGATGAAAGTGGGTCATTCATTACTCAAGTATTTGATATGGTTCCAATTGGTGGGCATGAAGGCGGCAATGCATTTTCTCGGAAGCATACTGATGGTATTAGGGATCGTTGGTATTTTAAATATCATGCTTTATGTTATTTTAGCGATGGTTTGCGGGTCATATGGTATGACCCAACTTTTACACAATTTTATGAATATTGGGTTGGGGACTATTATGTGCGATTATTGAATGATTTAATGTGGGACAGTGTTGATAGATTATATGTGGATACTTATGGTATTATATATCATACGACAGTTAATAATAATGACATTTATTGTGGCCCGATAAATGATACTTATTTGAATGGTATAACACAATTTGAGCCCATGTCTGTTTTTATTGGAAATCCAATAAATAATAGTGCAATAGTTGAAATTAATGAAGGCGACTCTGGAATTACGAAAGCAATTTTTAATGTTACGCTTTCAAGGCCAGCACAATATCCAATCAATGTAAGATGTTATACAGTATCAATACCAGGGGAAGCTGAACCTGGTTTTGATTATATTGAGAAAAGTATAGTCCTTTTATTTAACAAGGGCCAGAAAAGTCAACCAGTTGAAATTGAGATTAAGGGTGATATCGAATCAGAAAAACAAGAAAGCTTTCTAGTTAATATTGAGTCAGATGAGGCTTTTGTTCCACAAAACATATATAAACCTGTTCATTATTCACCCCTTGGTCATGCTAAGTGCATTATATTAGACAATGATATTCATTATTTAGACAATTCAATAACTGCTAATACAAATAAAGAAGCAATGCCAAGTTTTACAGATATTCCTACCGCATACGGAAATGATGGGGACAATGATGGAGTATTTGAATCGTTAGCAATAAATGTAAATATTGATGGCTTATCAGGTGATTTCTATATTATGGGTCATCTAAAATACAATTCGGAATTTATAACAGACCGAAAAAGTATGGGTGATGTATCATATCTTTCAGATAAAATATTTCTTTCTGGAACAAATCCTAGTACTACTACTGTAATATTCAGCGGCGAAGACATATTTCGGAGCGGATATGATGGGACATATAATGTCTACTTGGAGTTAGTTGATGTTAATAATATTCGGCTTGACTATGTTCAATTCAATACATCAATTATCAATCATAACGATTTCGGAGAAATGCCGTTGAGATTGATAGCAATTACTGAATATGGAATCGATGATAATTGTGATGGTTTGTATGACTGGTTAGCGGTTGATATTGGCTTGAATGTGTATGAGCAAGATGAGTATTTCGCAGTAGTATCGTTGAGTATTGATCCCAATGCATCTCCGTTTTTGACGGAAAACGGAAAATTGTCCTCCCTGAATTCCAATTCAATTAAAGTTTTATTTGACGGACGATATATCCGAGAGAATGGTATAAACGGCTCTTACACGGCATCAATAACATTGTATGATTCAGAAGATAATTATGTTACTTCAACAGATTATACGATGAATGCTTATATGGCTGAAATGTTTGAACGACCACCAACCAGGTTGACAGGAAACTACATGGATTATGTGGCATATACTGGAAACCATTGCCCGATGAGTAAATTAATGATCGATGTGGAAATTGATACACAAGATTCTGGTAGTTATGAAATATGTGCAGGATTGTATGGTAGCAATGGAAATGTTATTCAAGCAATTCCGTTTGATACTCAGCTTGTTCAGGGAATATCTGTAATATCATTTGAATATGATGGGAGTCTAATTGCTGATAATGGTATCGATGGGCCTTATTATCTTGGTTATGTTGCAATCCGACAGACAAATGAAAAAAGCAGTGGCTATTTGTCAATTTATGAAAATGTCCATCAAACCCAAGCTTATACCGCCTGTGGTTTTAATTCTGGATATTCATTTGTATCAGGTGATATTGATTGTGACTGCCGGGTAGAGTTTGCGGACTTAATCACTCTAATGAGTCAGTGGCTACAAACTCCCGGCATCCCTTCGGGTGATATTATCCCGTATCCGGCAGGCGATAGCATAGTCAATATAATGGATTTCGTACCAGTAGCAGAATATTGGCTAGTGGGTGTTGAATAGTTTTGTTAGATAGGTAATTTGGGAATATCAAGATCATCAGCTCATTTTCCCCCCTACCCCATGACCTTCTCCATCACCCTTTTTGCCTTTTCTTCCTGCTCTGGACTACTTTTAAGGTAATATTGCATAGTCGTGACTATCGAACTATGCCCCATCATTTTTTGGAGTGTCTGAAAAGGGACACCATGATTGGCCTGAGTGGCGCCATAGGCCTTTCTCAAACAGTGAATATTGAGTTTCAGAGGAGTTCTAATGTCTGTTTTCGGATCTATCGTAAACCGATATTCCTGTTTAAATATGTGTCTTTTCGGTTCGTTTGAGCAATCATATATGGGATATCAGGGCCCCCAAACGGGTTTTTTGAAAATTGCCGGTAAAGTACTTGCGGAAATGAATTTTCTTGACTTAGAAATGCTTCTTTTGTTAGTCTCTTATGAGTGAAATCCTGGGCAAAATGGCAAGGAAATCTCGACAGGGAAGCGGATGCCATTGTGGCCCTGTTTGGCTGCGGCTGTGCCGGGTTAGGGGTATAGATGTTTCAGGAAGTAAGTTTCAAACGGCTTGAACAGGAAAGATCAGATGAACTCGAAGCGATGTCAATGGGTGGTCAGTTTCCTGGTTTTTCTGGGGACAGTAATCCTATTCGATCTGCCGGTTCAGGCGAACGATTCGGAACTGTCTTACGACCAGGTGATCATCGAGGATTGGGCCCGACAGGAAAGGCGTAACAATCGTTCGATGTATGATCCGGCGGCGATCCAGGAGTTATGGCAACGGACCCAGGCCTTACTTCACGATTTGCGGAGGTTGTCAAGCCCTGGCGATTATCAATCGGAGGCGGCGCAGCTGCAAGACTTGGAGGAACCGGTTGGCAAGCTCGAAACGCTGGACCTGGGCCAACGGCTCGAATTGTATCTTACGCTTCGGACGGTCACACGCAAGCTGGCGTTGCGGAATCCGCTGTTGGCGGGGAAGAAACTGGTATTCATGCAGCGGCGGCGTTTTATCTGCCAGATGCTCCATGAATACCTGGGATATTATTATGATTATGGCGACATTTCCGGTGGAGGGATCTATGTATTAGAGAAGCCGGGCGACTCTTTTGAAATTCGAGATTTGATCCAGGGACGTCTGCCCCGGGGCAATTTCACCACGCCGGCGCTCTCCTATGATGTCAAGGGGCGGTTAAAATCGACCACGAGGGGGCAGTTTAAAATCGACCATGTTGAAGAAAGGCTAATTGGTCTGTTAAAGTTACCTAAAAACGGGAGCTTGACATGGCCAATCAGATCAGCATGGTACAGACGAATAAGATCATAACTCTTTGTGAACAAGGGTTTTCCCAGCGCGAGGTGGCTCGCCGACTGGGGATCCATCGCCAGACGGTCAGTCGCTATGTCCGATTGGTGCGTGAACAGTCAAAATCGGCCATTGTGCCCCCCGGGTCCGAGATCGGCGGTGGGCCAAAATCGACCATTTCGCCCCCCGGGTCGGCAGGCCGCCAGAGCCAGTGCGAACCCTATCGTCAGATTATCTGCGACAAACTCGGTCAGGGGTTGTCCGGACAACGGATCTTTCAGGATCTGCAAAGCGAGCAGGGATTCACTGGCAGCTATGACAGTGTCAAGCGGTTTGTGCGGCGCCTGGGCCAGACCCGCCCTTTGCCCTATCGGCGGATGGAATGCCCGCCGGGCCAGGAAGCGCAAGTCGATTTTGGCACCGGCGCGCCGGTCTGGCTCAATGGCAAACGCAAAAGAACTTATGTCTTCCGCATGGTTTTAAGTCATTCGCGTAAAGCCTACAGTGAGTCGGTCTTCCACCAGACCACCGAGAGTTTTCTACGCTGTCTGGAGAACGCCTTCTGGCATTTTGGGGGTGTGCCTCAAACCCTGGTTATCGACAATTTGAAGGCAGCGGTCACCCGGGCCGACTGGTACGATCCGGAACTGAATCCCAAACTGCAATCGTTTTGTGTCCATTACCGGACGGTCATTCTGCCGGCCAGGCCTTACACACCCCGTCACAAAGGCAAGGTGGAAAGCGGAATCAAATATGTGCAGGACAACGCCTTGAAGGGCCGGATCTTTAGTTCGCTGGCCGAACAGAACCGTTTTTTACAGGATTGGGAAGTGCGGGTGGCCGATACCCGGATTCACGGCACGATGCGTCAACAGGTACGCCAGATCTTTGACCAGGCCGACAAGCCGGCTTTGCTGCCCTTACCGTCCGGTCATTTCCCTTCATTCCAAGAGTCTCAACGCCGGGTGCATCGCGACGGCCATGTGGAAGTCGCCAAAGCCTACTATTCCGTGCCACCGGAGTATCTGGGGCATCCGGTCTGGGCCCGCTGGGACGGCCGGGTGGTACGGATCTACAACCATCGCATGGAATCGATCGCGACGCATGCCCAGGTGGAGGCCGGGAAGTTCCAGACCAATGATCGCCACATCGACGCACGCAAACGCTCGGGGGTGGAAAAAGGATCCACCTGGTTACTGACCAAAGTCCGGTACATCGGGCCGGAAACCCTGGCCTGGGCCGAGGCTCTGCTGGAGTTCCGCGGGATCACGGCCGTTCGGGCGCTCATGGGCCTGTTGTCCCTGAGCAAGCAGTATGACCACCCGGCGATTAACCAGGCCTGCCGGATTGCCCTGACACATGGAGCGTTTCGCCTGCGGACTTTGCGTGACCTGTTAAAACGCGGAACAGGGATTGAACAGCCGCAATTTGATTTTATCGAAGAACATCCCATTATCCGCCCATTGAGTGAATACGATCAATGCCTGCCGTCGGTTCCGGCGGCTCACGGTTAAGTTCTTGGAGTATATCATGGTTTTAATTTTAAGGAAGAAAAACTGTTTTGATCGTGGGGGACACTTTCCCCCACACACCCCTATCTCTTTTCAGCCTCTTTGCTGTATGGATGGCAAAGCCCGGCGTGAAGCACCTTTTATTTTATCTCAATCACAAGGAGACCTTCGTATGAATGATGCGATCCAAACCGCGCTGAAACGCCTGCGCCTGTCCGGACTGGCCGACTCGCTGGAGATCCGGCTGCAGGAAGCGGCCGGCAACCGGTTATCTCACCAGGACTTCCTGGAATTGATCCTGCAAGATGAACTGCTGGTGCGTCATGGATCGGCAGATCCAGCGGCGGGTCAAGACCGCGGCCTTTCGGGAACTGAAAACGCTGGAGGATTTCGACTGGCAGTTCAATCCCTCCGTCAAACAAAAACAGATTTACGATCTGGCCAGCTGCCGGTTTCCTGCGCGAACGGCGCGATGTGCTGTTCTTGGGGCCGCCGGGCACCGGCAAGAGTCATCTGGCCCAGGCGTTGGGCTATCAGGCCATTAAAAACCGGATTTGTGGTCAAGTACCGCTCGGTATTTCGATGTGGTCCGCGACTTCCTGCAGGATGAGGCCCTGGGCGGATTGGAAAAAGCGCTGGCCAAGTACCTGAAACCGGACCTGCTGATCATTGACGATATGGGCATGAAGCAGTTGCCCAGACGATCCGGGGAATATCTCTTTGAGGGTGATCATGCGGCGCTATGAACTGCGTTCGACGGTGATGACTTCCAATCGTCCCTGGAAGACTGGGGCAAACTGCTGGGTGATGTCCCCAGCGCCAGCGCTATCCTGGACCGCTTCCTGCACCACGCCGAAATCATCCAGATTACCGGCAAAAGCTATCGGCTCAGAAATAAGGCTTGCAATAAGGAAAAATACTGATATTTTTTACCCAGAGTGGTCGATTTTGATTCGCCCTCAATGGTCGATTTTGAACCCGCCCGGTGACACTATGATGCGGGAATCCTCTATTTTGCGTTTGCAGAACGAGCAGAGCAAAAACCCGATTTTTATTCGGCGGAGAGGAAGTGTTTTCACCTTTTCGCCATGGATACGGAGGAAGGGGCTCTCCGGCAATTGACGATAGGGTGTGAAGATGATTTCGATCCGTGTCCGCTCCCTGACGGCGGGGTCGCGTTTATGTCTACGCGTCGGGGAGGATTCGGGCGGTGTCATAATCCCTGGGAGCCATTGCCCACATACACATTACACCGGATGGATGCGGAGGGGCAGGCTATTCAAACCCTTTCCGTACACGAAACCAACGAATGGCATCCATCGGTTCTGAATGATGGTCAGATTGTGTATATCCGCTGGGACTACGTGGATCGGTCGGCCGCGAATTATCACGGGCTCTGGGTGAGTCATCCGGATGGTACGAATCCCAGCGTGCTGTTCGGGAATTACACCCAGCGAATCAACGCGTGCTATCAGCCGAAGGCGATTCCCGGTTCCAACCGGATTCTGTTTGTGGCCGGGCGCATCATGCCGATGTGGGCGGGGCGCTGGTGATCTTCGATCCGGCGAAAGAGAAACTGGACGAAACGAGCGGAGAGGATGATTTTAATGCCATCGAAGAGTTGACGCCGGAGATCGGTTTGCCTGAGGCATCCGGCTGGCCGGACAGTTATTTTCATAGTCCATGGCCGCTGTCGGAAAATTACTTTCTGGTGTCGTTCAGTTTCGATCCGCTACCGGGAATGGGATCGGGAGTGAAAAAGGATACCGAAACGGGGATCTACTATTTCGACCGTTTGGGAATCTGGAACTGCTGTACCGGAAGACAGGGATTTCAAGTATGTACCCGATTCCCCTGGTTCCACGTCCGAAACCTGCGGTGATCCCCCGGTACAGAACCCCGATCTGGGTGACAAGGGTGAATTTATTTTTGGCGGATGTGAACCGTAGTCTATTCGCGATGCCTGAGGACCGTGCGATTCGGGAACTGAGGATCTACCAGGTGTTGCCGAAAACGCATAATCACATTGCCAACCAACCAAGGATCGGTCATGCTTTCGCGGAGAGCGCGCGGATGCTGTTGGGAACGATACCGGTGGAGCAGGACGGCTCGGCCTATTTTCAGGTCCCGGCGCGGAAGCCGATCTATTTCCAGGCGGTGGACGCTTCCGGTAAAGCCATTCAAAACGATGCGGAGTATTACCTATCTGCAACCGGGGGAGCGCCGAAGTTGTGTCGGCTGTCATGAAAGGACGAGGCGATGTGCAGCCGAACACGCAAAATCTGTTGGCAATGAAGCAGGAACCCTCACGCATCCAACCCGGGCCGGAGGGATCGAAACCATTCAGCTTTCCAGTACTGGTTCAACCGGTATTGGATCGTCATTGTGTCAGATGTCATGATGGCAATGAAGGTGAAGGGAAAAGTCAACTCAACTTGACGAGCGCAACCCAGGGACAATTCAGTCAATCCTACGAAAGCTTAAAGCCCTACATTCGCTGGTTTCGAATGGGGCAGTAACAGCATTAACCAACTGGCAACGGCGGCCGGGCCGGTCGGCGACGACGGAAAGTCCATTAATTGAAATACTGGGAGATGATACTCATTCCGGTCAGGTCCCAGCTTAACGATGACAGAGAAACCGGCGGATCTATGTCTGGCTTGACGGTAATGCTCCGTTTTACGGGACGTATTCACGCGAGGAAAATGTCGCCACAGCTTGGCGGGAAGATCATTCCACCTCCGAATTTTCAATAATGCCATTATGTCATTCTAGTGAAAAGAAATTCTCTTGATCCCGCAATAAGTTTGGGGATAATTAATGTTATATGGATGAAATGATGCGACATTGGAGGTGAACCGGAGTGTTCAGGTGAATAATATGGCTCACAATAAAAAGTTTCAATACAAAGATGGCGATCCATGGCATTTTATCCGGCTCAGGCAGATTGCCATTCTAGCGCTTTTCTTTTTATCCCTAGTTGGTTATGGCAGAAGTCTATTATGTTTCCAGCGATGGTTCAGACACTCAGAATGGGCTGTCTCCTGAAAACGCGTGGCAGAGCCTGGAACGCGTCAATCGCGGATCATTCAAGCCCAATGATGTGATCCGGTTCCATCGAGGCGATACCTGGCGCGGGCAGTTGATTCCGCAGAGTGGCGGCGAAACCGGTCCTGTCACCTATGGCGCTTATGGCATGGGTGAAAAAACCTTTACTGCTTGGATCTGTCAGCGCCAATCAACCGGAGGACTGGCAGGACGAACAGAATCATATCTGGTCAACCACCTCCTCGTATGCAACAGATGTCGGGAACATTATATTTAATGGGGGGCAATCTGTTGGGGGTCAAAAAAATGGTCACCGGATGATCTGAAACAACCGGGAGACTACTGGTATGATCAGGAATCCAGGCGGGTCAAGATGTATTGTTCTCAAAACCCAGCCTTGCTTTACACCGGCATTGAACTGGCATTAAAGCAACATATTATTGACATTGGAGGTAAAAGCTATATTACGTTTGAAGATCTGGCGCTGCGCTACGGAGCCGCGCATGGTTTCGGCGGCAGTAGTACGCACCATTTGATTATTCGCCGGTGTGACCTTTCCTATATCGGGGGCGGGCATCAATTCACCACCGCGGGAAGGACACCCGGTTCGCTACGGTAATGGAATCGAATTCTGGGCGAATGCCCACGATCATCTGGTGGAAAATTGCCGGCTATGGGAGATCTACGATGCGGCGTTGACTAATCAGAATAATGCGTCGAATGTCAAACAGTATAACATTACCTATCGGCAGAACCTGATCTGGAATTGTGAGTATTCTTTTGAATACTGGAACCGGCCCGAAAATTCACTCACCTATAACATCTATTTCGACAATAACACCTGCGTGAATGCCGGATCCGGTTGGGGTCATCCCCAGCGGCCGGATCCCAGCGGACGTCATTTATGTTTTTATTCCAGCCCTGCGGCCGCCCACGATATCTGTCTCCGCAACAATATTTTTTATGAAGCACGGGGCAATGGCTTTTATGCCCCCGGATGGTCCGCCGATGCGATTAATGCACTCCAAATGGATCACAACTGCTGGTATCAGAGTTCCGGTATTATGATCCTGGCGCCATCTCAAAAATATTCGATGGATCAGTTTGGGTTGTATCAAACCGCTTTAAATAAAGAAATTCATTCTATAGCGAAAGATCCCATGTTGTTCGATATTGTGAAAAATGATTTTCACATCAATAACCAGTCCCCCTGCATCGATGCGGGAGTGAATTTGGGCTTGAAAGTCGACATAGAGGGGACGGTCATCCCACAAGGTTCTGCTGCCGATATCGGCGCTTATGAATGGCCACAGTAAATATCTTATCAAAACTGAACAGAACTCTTAAGATGAAAAGACGGCATTTCTAGGTAGAAGACTTTGGAAATACTAAAGAAAATCGTGGGATAAAAGAAAGCATGGGATTTCCGAGAGCGCTGATAATAAGAGGGTGGATAATTCTAAAATGACACCAGCCAAAGAAATTTTAGAGTAGACAGGATAGTTGAAATTGCCCGGAGGGAAACGGAATTTTATAAGATTTGGGTCTGCCTGGAATTAAGAACATCGATGGCCAGGGCAGATATATCCCTTAATTTTAAACTTATCCGCCGTTTTTATGCGATATTTTTAATACGATTTTTATAATCCGGCATATTCTCGATATGCCTGTTATCTAAAGTGGTCTCCTGGCAGGAAAAGGATATGGAAGAACGACTTGATAAAATCAGCGAGGGAAGCACGCAATCCAATAAATCATGTCATGATATCTGGTATGAATATGTCACTTCCCAAAGACCTCAGGACAATTCTGATGCGCCAGATAGTTACTCTGACTTTGAAGAATCGAAATATATCTGGTTGGGGAGAAATGATTCTTCGTCTGCATGATGAGGATCTGGAAGAACGAAATTTTTCTCCATTTTGCAACGATGTTTACTTCATGATCCCAGGGCGCTCAGGTACTATCTTGAACTTACCTGGCTATGCGCCAGTCTACGTTATCTTTTTCACCCGGAAAGCGCCTTTTCTCCAGAATAGAATAATTTGATGGATCAGCAAGCGAGTATTTTGGCATGCACTCTTTTCCTGGCAAATATCGGGTAGACTCGTTTCTGGTTTTGATTGGGGAGTGAGTAGGATGTGTGTCAATTTCTGTGGAATTGATAAAATCCGGCAAACAATACGCACTTACCTGACTGTTGAAGAAGTTCTAATACTCATTTGCCATACCAGGGATTCACAGCCCCAGATCGCCGGTTCAATTCTGGCCGCCGTTATCTTTTAAACTCTTGTGCTATAAACTATTATAGGATTATTTTTGTTTGTAGGGCAGGATGAAAATCCTCCCCAATTACTCACGGCGACAGCCCAGCGCATGGGAGATGCTGTTTGGAAGTGGGGAGGAAAGATGGTCGTGGGAGAAGCCAGAATATGGGTAGTGCTCCGTAAAAATTAATTATTCGCAAATATTGCATCCGATAACAACTCCATAAGCTATGTTTTAAGGAGTTTGTTATGAAAAAGTACACCGTTCGTCTCACTGACGCAGAGCGGAAAGAACTGCTTGAAGTCGTTACGAAACTCAAGGGTACAATCGCAAAAAGTCAAACGGGCACAAATCTTGCTTAAGGCGGATGCGGGACGGCCCCAACTGGTCATGCAATCAAATCGCCGAAGCTTTCTTGTGTCGCCTCAGGACCGTAACAAAAGTTCGTAAATCGCTGGTAGAAAGAGGGTTTGACATCACATTGAACGGTAAGCAGCGTGACACGCCGCCTCGCGCCAAGCTGCTGGATGGTGAGCAGGAGGCAAAGATCATTGCCCTGAGGCTGAGCGATCCGCCGGAAGGTTACAGTAACTGGTCGTTGCGTTTGATCGCCGACAAAGCGGTGGAATTGGGAATCGTAGAATCCATCAGTCACACCACCGTTGCCACGACGCTTAAAAAAATGAAATAACGAACCGAAAGATACAGTACTGGGTGATACCGCCGGCGCAAAACAGTGAATTTGTCGCGTGCATGGAAGATGTCCTGAATGTCTATTCCCTGCCGTATGACCCGGATTTTCCGGCGCTCTGCATGGATGAACAGCCGGTGCAATTGCTCAAGGAAACTCGCACTCCGATGGCCGCGACCTTACATCATCCTCGTCGAGTGGACTATGAATACGAACGTGCCGGAACCGCCAGCCTATTCATGTTCACAGAACCGAAATCCGGCTGGCGTGGGGTGAGTGCTCGTCCACAACGGAAAAAAGCTGACTGGGCCGTTGAAATGGCAGAGTTGCTGGAGGGCCGCTATGCCCAAGCGAAACGAGTGCTTCTGGTGTGCGACAATTTGAATACGCATACCAAGGGAGCTTTTTACGAGGTTTTTCCTCCGGAGCAGGCGCGCCGGTATGTGGAAAAAATTGAATTTCATTACACGCCCAAGCATGGCAGTTGGCTCAATGTGGCCGAAAATGAACTGAGTGCGATGACCCGGCAATGTCTGAAGGATCGAAAAAATGACCGACATGGATAGGCTGAAAAAAGAGACGAAAGCATGGGCCACCCACTCCAACGAAAAGCAACGAGGCCGTTAACTGGCAATTTAAAGTGGAAGATGCCAGGTGTAAATTGAGATCACTATATCCGAATATTTAGACTTTACAAAGCAGTAGTTTTAAGATATGATCTAGAAAAATTGTTTTTTGGATTTATTGAATTTCAGAGATCTCTATGTCTTTGAAACGAATAAAGAGTTCATCTCCCGTATGGAGTTGCAGGGCGAATTTGCCCTGGGCGCCGACCTGGTGGTTCTGGTGATTGGGGTCATCCAGTAATCCGGCGGCATTGAAGTCGGCAACCGGTTTGCCGTTGAACGCTGGTTTTGACTGTCATGCCCTGGCAGATCAGTTCCAGGGTATTCCAGGCATCGGGATTTTTGTCAGCGAATTTTAATTCGGTGTGTTGCGCGGCCGGCGGGGCATTTTCCGGAATGATGGCGGAATCTTTCAAGGATGGATAGATCCAGCGCCGGACTCCCATGGTCTCGTCGTAGATCAGGCCGGTTCGGAAGGGGGGCGGGGGGATGGATATCAACCTGGGGGCCGTTGAGCCATCCGCCGTTGGGAGCGGAATCGGATTCCATCGTAGCGGCTCCTGAATTGCAGGCCGCTGTTGCCCCCGGGAGGATTGGAAGGCCTGAAATTTCAGGCGAAGATGGAAGTTGGAAAATTCTTTTTCGGTCATGAGCCAGACATAATTGTGCCGGGGCCGGCCGAGGGAGTTGCATTCGATGGCCCCGTTTTTAACCTGCCAGAATGGCTTGTCGCGATCCGGCGCCAGGCATTTGACTTCCCAGCCAGCCAGGTCGTGGCCATTGAATAAACGGGTCCATTCAGGATTGGTTGCCTGATATTTCTGGTTATTTGCCTGATATTCGCCAACGATCTTGCCATCATCGCGAGTCATGACGACCTTGAGGTTGTCCCCGGGTGGCGTCCACCCGGATCACCGTGGCGGCGCCATCTTTCGGGCCGCCGCCGATAATGATCGGGTAGTCCCGGACGCCTTGTTCCGGCTCGACGATCTGGTAGTTATGCAGATGCCCGGATATCATCAGATCGATTTTGCCGGTATTAAGCAGGGGGTTCCATTTTTGGTAGATGTCATTCTGGCCATGCCATTTTTCCGAGGGCATCGGCGGCATATGGACCAGTACAATCCGATAGGCGGCATTTTTGCAGGCCTGGGTTTGAATTTCCTTTTCCAGCCAGACTTTTTGTTCCTGCCGGTATTGGTCAAAATCAACCAGGCCGCTGTAGGCCCAATGGCTGTCTTCCTTATCCTCGCCGCCGTCCAGCACGATAAAATGGACGGGACCATGATCGAACGCGTAATAATAGCGGTCCTGCGGCGTTGCCAGATAGTTGGGCATCATACGGGCGAATTTGCCCCGGGTTTCGTGGTTGCCGCGGACATAGATAAACGGGGTCTCGCCGGCAAAGAGATCGCTACAAGGTTTAAGAATGTGATCGATGATTTGCGGTTCATCTTCAAGGTGGCCCAGGATATCGCCATTGAGAAATACCAGGTCATACGGTAACGCGGCGGCCAGATTAATCAGAGGGCCAAATAACTCATCTCGTTGATGAATATCATTCATAACCAGAAAAGAAACGCCGGACAAGTCCTTAGCCAGGGTTTGGAACGAATGATAATCGCCGGTAACCGTCTCGCCATAAGTTACCTTGTACGGTTCGAATTTCTGTATTTCTTTGGAGCAGACCCGATAGGTATAGGTCTGGCCGGGAGTCAGGCCAGCAAGGGTGATGCGATGGATGGTCTGATCGGCATCGATCAGGCCGTGTTGGCTGTGAATGGCTTTCAGGTTGGCATTGCCATCCTGGCCATACTCCACCCAACAGGTGCACTTCTGGTCGGTAATCCACATGATGGTCATCGAGGTTTCGGTGGGATTCTGCAGGTAGGGGCCGGCCACAATGCTTAACGCGTGACAGGGTGTGGTGATTAATAGCGCTGTTATCAGTAAGAATATACATACAAGGTGTTTATGGCTGATATTATCTTTCATGGTATCTCCGTTGATTTAGTCTCTATAACTAACGAGATACTGCGGGAAATATTTCAGTCCATTTTCAGGCAGATTTCCTCCCAGGTATCTACAACTTGAATAACCAGCGATATCCTGGGCAATGAATTCAATTTGACTTACTGGAAGCCGAAAAAATCACCCTTGAGATCCAGTACCGGAGTGCCATCAAAGGCATCGATATCTTTTACTTCTATTACATGATCTTTAATCGATACAATGTCGCATTTGCTGATGGCAATCAGGTTGGGGCGAACCGGAGCGTGCGTGGCGAAGACGCCGGTCAGGGGATTGTTTCGATTCCCCCTGGGGTGAACCTGTAAAATGGCTCTTTTTTCAGGCGTGTCGTTTTTGTCGAACCAATAGACCACATGAACATAAGACTGCTTTTCCAACCCTTTGAGACCGGCTTCATATTTCCGGTCCAGGATGATATAGGTCTTGTTGTCTTTCTTTTCCACCCTGCCAATGGGGACAGATCTGGTATGATACCGGTTCAGAGCGGGCATGGGTCGATTCTTTCTGTTGGTTTATTTCATGGTAAATGCTCTCGACCAGACGGTTTTCGTTCGCCTCAAACGCGGCTTTGATCTGTTCCAGATCTTTGTTTTGGTCAATCATATCCATTACGGTCTGCTGTTTTTGTTTCATCAGGGCAATATGGTTTTCTATCCCCGCCCGATCGGTGATTTCACTATGGCCGCTACAGAATTTTACCGCGTCGATGGTCGCCAGCATCCTGGTCAGGGTTTTGACCTGCTCCAGAGAACTGCCCCCTTTATAGGAATGGATCAGTTGAGGGCGTGTCAGGAAGATCTGGTCTCCGATAAAAGCGGTCTTTTCTTCGGGGAAATAAACGACAATATCTCCGGTGGTGTGTCCGATGCCAAAATACCAGAGTTGGACTGTCTGAGCGCCGAGGTGAATTTCCATTTGATCATTGAAAGTCACAGATGGGGTAAAAGACAGCAGCTCGGGCTGTTCCCATTCGGATGGGGTTCCGTTCTGGCCGGGGATAAAAAATTCTTTTCGGCAGTTTTCATGGGCGATAAAAGTTACAGTTGGCGGGAGATATCGATTGCCATTGATATGATCCCGGTCACTGTGGGTATTCACCAGATAGCGAACCGGCCTGTCAGTCATCTTTCGCAATTCTTCCAGCACCTGTTCTTCGGACGCCTGATCCATTTTTGTGTCGATCAGCAGAACCCCATTATCGCCCATATAAGCGCCGCCATTGCTGCCTCGACCTCCTGTGATTTCGTACAGGCGGTCTGATATCTTATGGAATTCGACGGGAGATTCGGTTCTCTGTTGCCCGAAAACAAGTGTCGTGGACAGAAAGCTGATAAACAATAAGGATTGAATAATGTGTCTCATGGCCATATCTCCAGGTAAACTTTGTCAGGTATCCCAGGCATTTTCAAGGCGCCCGGCTATTTCAATTCCACCCCAGGATCGTTTTCATAAGCGGAACCGATCCGGCACAGATGATTCAGCGCTTCGGCAAACAGGTTGAATAGCTGCTTGAGCTGTTCGATATCTTTTAGCGTGCCGACCGTTTCAAAATACAGTTCATCCACCCCACTGGGGAAGTCGACGCCAAAGAATCCTTCATCATCCTTCACTTCCAGATGAATGTCCGGTTGGGCGGAAATCAATTCGCGAATACGATCATTGGCAAATAGTTTGCACAGTTGATCCTCATCCGTTCCTTTGATGATAAAGTCTTCATCGAAAGATGGATAGCCGACTTCCACATCCTGCATGCCGAAGAATTTCCCCAGGCTGCTGAAGAACCCTTTACGATAGATAGTGAACCGGGATCCATCCTTATTGACATAAGGAGCGCGAATTCGGGTATAAGTCGTGCTCGAATCGTCCGAGGAGACGGTATAGGTATCCAGGGTCATTGTCCATTCCCCGGTCTTAATTTCAACCTTGCTACCATGCCAGAATCCGCCATCTTTAAAAGTACCGCCCACTTCATGGCTGAGCTTTTGCCAGATTTCATTTTTGCTGGGACCGAATAGCTTTTTTAATAACCCCATTTTTTTAACTCTTAAGATGTATCCGGAATATATTGTTATGAAAACTTTATGATTTTAACTTTGTCTGCTATAAACATACTAAAGTGATTGTGTTCTTCGTGCCAGAACAAAATTATAGAATCCAGTCAGGATGAGCGTAATTAACAATCAGGCATTGAGTTTTGGAGAATATTATTGGCAGGAAATCCCTTTATTCTGCCCGAACAACCCGAAAGCCGATATAATTGCCTTGCCCGAGTGGGAAGGCCTGATGACGGTGGCTGACTTCGCAGGTGTCCGCCTTGGTGCTCCAGAAACCGCCGCACAGCACACGGTAATTGGAATTATAGACCGACGAAGTCCATTCCCAGACATTACCGGCCAGGTCGCAGATTCCGTGGCCGTACGCCCCGTACGTCCCAACCGGGGTGGTGCCATCCGGATGACTGGAATCGAGATAGTTGGCCATGCTGTTATTGATGGTGACGCCACAGCCATAAATGAAGGTCCCGTGATAATCTGCCACGGCTTGCCATTCCCACTCAGTGGGTAAGCGATAGCCGAAATAGTTACAAAAGGCCGTGGCGCCGTACCAGGTAACCTGATTAACCGGATGGCTTTCAAAGCCCTGATCAACGGTAAAGGAACTGCCGTTCCAGTGGATTCGCGCCGCGCCGCCATTCACGGCTCCATTAAAATCAATACCCGGACCGTTCAGGGCGTAATACCGATAGCCCAAAAAATCGTAGCCCGGGTTTTGCCCTTTCGCTCCATTGACATATTCACCGCTGACGGCTATATCGCCGGACGAAAGCGCCAGGTTGAGAAATTGACAATATTGGTCATTGGTTATTTCATATTTGCACATTTTGCCAAGAAAAGGTTCGTGCCCGGAGACACCCGGATCTTGAATAGAGACCCAAACGATTTCTGGTTCACTAATGCCGGTGCATAACCAATAGGAAGCCAATACGGCCAAATCTTCCAGATTAACATCACAATCGCCGGTCAAGTCTGCCGGAGGGCAGGCGGCGGAACAGAGTATGCAACTTGTGACTAAATAAAGAATTATGAGAGTATGCTTCATGCTGACCTCCAAGTATGTCAAATAAAAGTTCGATGACGATCACCTACTACTAACGACCGAGCATGCATTAAATTGTAGAATGAATGGAAGGAGGAATCCACCAGAAAATGAGATAAAATAATGAGCATGCATATATCCAAAACATGTTTGATAAGGGCCCATCAATTAAAATTAAGCAAGGGTTTTATGCGTTTCCTGGATATTGCTATCAACCCCTCCTCAGGCGATCTGGACCAGAATGACAAGATTAAAATGGAAGATTTTGCCATCTATCCCCCATGGGTATGAAAACTCCAGATCGGTCGCAAGATAAGTTTTTACTCGTGTAGAGCTTATATCACGGCCCAGCGTATAATTGGCTTACTGTTAAAACGTGTATTGTGGTGACTTAGGCGGCGCGGACCTTGATGGAGATGGCCATGTTGGAGTCAAGCTTTGCAGGAATTTGTCAGGTCATGGAAGTTTTTAATCGAGGTTCTGATACCACAATGTAGAATAATGAAACATACATGATGAGGCATTTACATTGATAATAAAAATTTCCCCACAGAGTATTTCCTGTTATTGTTTTTCTAATATTCGGAACCCCGTGGGGAGATTCGCTCTGGCTGCAGGTGTTGGTTCATTGGGGTCTTATTTCTCTATTATACCCAGTTTCCAGGGCCGTTCGGCGTAGTTGCCGGTATTCTGGTTTTTGAACAATCCCTGAATCAGCCAGCGGGGATGTCGATCATCGTATTCGAGTCGCTGATCATAGCCGCTGCGCAGCGCTTCACCGTGAGAGACCATTTCGGTCCAGATATCGGTATCGGGGGGATAGCGCAATTGTGAACCGGTCGCGTATTGATCGGTAACTTTTTTCCAGGGGCCGGCAAGGCTGGATGCCGTCGCCAGGCCAAAACTCCGTTCCTGATTTACATTCAGTTCATAGATCATATGGTATTCATTTTTACTTTTTGCCTTATAGACATGCACGGCTTCTTCGAGATTGGAATACTCTTTTTTCGGGTTGCCGAAACCGTCGGGGAATTTTTCCAGTGAAGTGGTTTGAATGTAAACATCATTCTGGTTGCGGGTATAAAATAAATAAGCCGTCGTGTTATCGCAAATCACCCAGAAATCAATCCATTTGCCGGTATCTTTCTTAGAGACCAATGGTTTAGGAGTTGCCCACGAGGCCGGGTTTTCGATGGTTTGAGTGGTTGAATAGACCGGTTGATAATTGGAGTCTCTGGTCTGATAAATCAGGTACCAGGTGTTTTGAGGTGTGAAGTAGAACACCTGCGGCGCCGCAGCATAACTATCGCTGTTGCCGCGCAATTGCGATAACAGGGTGCGAGGCGCGCTATTCAGTTTTGCCAGGGTGGGGGCGGCGGCATAGCTTATCTGATATTTTTCCTGGCCGCGGGCGGTATAAAACAGATGCCATTGGTTTTTATAATAGACGATACTGGGATCTTTGACGGCGGTTTCGTCAAACGTATGGGCCGGACCGGCGGTAAACACCGGAGGGCTGATCCGCCAGTAATCCGGTGGGTGTGTTTCGTTATCTGTAGGATTTGGTTTTGAGGAATCCTGCTCTCCGGGCATCGGAAATGGTGTGTCTGTTATTTTTGTCGGGAGGTCATTATTGGAGACAGTGGGCGAATGTTCTATCTGGCCATATACACCCATCATGTTCGAAATGATAATCAGCGATATCACCGCTATCCATTTGGATAAAAATCCCATTTTCATATATTTATCCTCTCAAAATCTATGCAAGAAGGGACTGCCCCATCGGATTCGGGACAGTCCCTGGCACGATCAAGTGTTAATTCAAAGTCCAGTTTACTGGCCGCAAACGATTTGGGGTGAGAGATTGCACTCCAGCCATGAGCCGGCCAGCAGGGCAAAGTCGATCAGGTTCACCCGGCAGTCATCATTCAGATCATACGTAACCGCACCCAGGCAGACCCCTTTCCCGGTGATGCCGAAATAGTGATCAATAATTTCCTGATGTGTCATCACGAAATTATAGAAGGAGACATCGTCCAGCGTGCCGACAAAAGGATTACTCCCTCCCGGATGGGCGGCGATCGTCAGTCGATCGGGTACTGTCAGTGACGCGGTGGTGTCGGAACTGGAACCCTGGTCAGCGCCGTCAAGATACAGCTTGAAAACACCTGTGGCTTTTTCACGTGTCATAACGACATAATGCCAGGCGTCGTCATTGACACTCGTCAGGGCGACCAGTTCGTTGCCGTAATTGCGAACTGCCGCAACCGGATTGCTGGGTGTATGCAACGCGACGCCGAAATCATTCACGGTGCCCGGCATTTCACCACTGACGAGTCCCGCTCCTTTATACCAACGATCTCCGGTAGTGGTCTGTGTGGTCTTCATCCAGAAAGCGATCGTGAAATCATCCTGAATCGAACGCGGCACATCGATCCAGCTGGTACCGTCAAATTCAAGCGCATTGCCGATTATCCCGGTTGTTTGAGCCGCAACGCCGGACGCGGTACCGGTGTTACCAAAACCAGAGCTATCCGGCACATTAGGATCTTCTTCTGTTAAGACTGTTTCAAACTCATACCAGGCTACCCGCCGGGCGATACTCAATAAGGCGCTTGCTGAAGTGGTAGGGCCGGCGGCGTTGGTTACGACACAATAGTAATCGCCGGCATCATCATCTTGAACGTCAGTAATCGTCAGAGCCGCGGCGGTATCATCAAATGTGATGATATATTTCGTGCCGGGGGACAGCTCGATGTCACTACTGTCATTCACCTTATACCATACCACCGAGTTCACCGTACTGACCGAGGTGATGTCCAGTGAGAAACTACCATTTTCGGTGATTTTGGCATAGGTATCTGCCGGATTGGTAATGACCGGTTTCGCTTTCTCGGTTTCGAAACTCCAGACAGCCCCTTTAACCGCATTGGGTTCGGATGATCCATCGTCAACGATCTGATCAATCCGCCAGAAATACCGGGTGTCTTTGGCAAGAGTGCCAGGATCATATGATTCTGTTGCGGCATCCACAGTCGTCAGGAATTCGGCACTGGTCCTGGTGGCATCGGCGACGGCATCCGCGTCTATACCCAGGTAAACATCATAGTTGATCAGCGGTAAGCTGGTAAAGGCCGGGGCGTTCCAGGCCAGATCATCATCGATAAGCACATCGACTGCGCCGGCTTCTGGCGAGACCAGCACTACGGAGGCCGTGTCTGGGCCGGCGGCCACATCGCCCATAATCGTTCCGATACTCAGGGCGTTATTATAAATCCGGAATTCTTTAACCCTACCATGCAGATCCTCGTCGGAAAATCCCACGGCAGATCCCAGATAAAACTGATCGATGGTAACGTTCGCCAGGTCTTTGCCGCCCATACCGGCAATACTGACAACCAGGTTCGAAGGATCACCCGCCGGGGCATAGGCTACGGTCAGGGTATCGTCGGTTTCATTCCAGATGGTCACCATGTAATAATCGATTCCGGGGATCAGTTCGTGTCCCTCTCCAACCGTTGAATAGGCTTCGTCAACACCATCATCAATCGAACAACTCACGCCATAGCCATCGCGGCCGCGCCGAGGGGTCATATCCATGTAATGAAAGCCCGATCCGGCGCCGGTATCATCGCCGACCATCATGAGTTTTCGCCAGTTGGCGGTGGTACCCAGGTTAAACCAGGCTTCCATTGTGATGGTATCGGACCCATTAATCGTCCCGGCAATTTCGGTTAACGCCGGTCCCAACGCCGTGGCGTGATGGGTTCGCGTGCCACTGCCCGGCAGATCCAGGGCGCCGTTTATAACTCGGGTTCCGAATCCGACAAGCGTCAGGTCGGCATTACCTATCTGGTCATTGGGGTCGTTTAGAAAGTCGTACCGATGGACCAATGCGGCATCTGCCGATCCCCATACGCACGCCATTAAGCTCAGCCATACAAACATTTTCATTCGTCTCATTTGTCAATCCTTTCCAAATTGAATACCTCGGTTTGTGCTCATACTCGCTTCCCACATCAATAACGATGATTCATTTTGTGTTTGCCATGTCTATCCTCCAAATTAAATAATATTGAGCAATCATCCTGAACAGGAATGCCTGACAGGAGGTTGGATTTTTTGTCGAATATACCCATCGGGTAAGGAAATATCTGATCGCTGGTAAGCTAAGATTTTACTCATAAAAGACTTATTTCACGGCCACGCGGGCATTATCAATCGTTAATGGTATATTTATTTGCGGTTACGCAACAGAAACTCTTCTGTCCGAAGCGCTTTCATGACAGACCGTATCTGAATTCACTTTATAATCAGCGCCGGTTCAGCGAAAATACACCAGTCGCTTTCCGTTGCTCTTATGATATTGGTAGTCGATTTTTTAACTTCGGGCGATTCGGTATCTCCGCCATCGGTCGTCATCAAGGTCAGGAATTTGTCATTTGGGTGCAAGGTGATTTCGATGATATCGCAGAGGCCTTTGGTTTGGACCTGACATCTCTGGTATCGGATCTGGCCATCAACCAGCACCCAGAAATCCGCGTTGCACTGTCGGGGAGTTCCCCGTTCACTGATGCCGATTTTCGAGCGAAAAACAAAATTGCCATCTGTCATAACCAGTTGCCGGATACGATTCAGATCGAAAGTGATGCCGAGATTGGCATGCAAAAAGATGCCCGGGTGATCGGAAACTCCATAATCAATCCCCTGGAGAACCATGGCAATCTTTTTACTGGCAGATTCCTTATTCACGAGAATATCTGAGTAGAAAAGGCCATTGGTCGGCGGACACTGCTCAAAGGTATGACCCTGAGAGGTGACGATTTGTGTCTGAGAGCCATCGGGCACAAAGACGCCATCGAGATAGGGGTTCCAATGGATCGGAACATAGGTGTTGGCTGCCTGCCGGTCGACGGGGAGGATATCCGATTCCAATCCGGTGCGCGGATCAATCGCGGCGACATGGCCCGGAGTGGATATGCCGTTGCCGCCGGTTGCCAGATTTGCCAGATCAATTTTCTGGCCCCGCCAGACGAAGTTGCTGTTAGAATCGATTTGCCGGACAAAGGTTGCCTGGGCAATCGGAATATTGTCAAGCTTACCCAGCACTTCATCATAGCGAGCGGCATTGCCTTCAGTCAGCAGTTGACCCACTTTTGACTTGTTTTGGCTTCCGGCAAACAACTGCACCTTGCCTTTGATGACATGCAACTCAGAGGAACCATTCACATCGGCATGAACGCCGAATTCGGTGCCGTGATCAATAAATCGCGACGTCGGCGTAATCACCGTGAAGCCCAGTCCGGAATCGGATACTTTACTGTATAAACGGCCGAAATCGAGCAGAATTCTGGCCCGCTCAATTTCAAAAGCCGCCGGACCTTCAATGATCACATCCACTCCTTCATCATAGCGGATTTTGACAATTCCCTTTTGCAATTCCAGCATTCCTTTACGGGGCCATAACCGGTCTCCTTTTTTCAGGCTGATCTGGGATTGGGCCCAGTGTGCATTGATCTGATCGACGAGCGTTGCCACTGGAATGTGTCGACTGGCCGTCGGGGAAAATTCCAGATAAAGAACGATGGCTATCAGCGCCGCGGTGCTTAAAATCGTAACAAGGAAATGGGTTTTTCTTTTTGGATACGGCCTTTTTCCCCGTTCTACCTGACGCGCGGGCGCGGGTTCCGGTTCCGGCTTTTCGATTTCGACGGTTTCGATCGCAGGGGCGGTGTGTTCCATCCGGGAAAATTGTTCCCAGATTTCATAATCCAGTATGCCGGAGCTTTCATCGTTTCGATAACTGGGAAATTTATCGATCGCGTTAAGAGAGGCATTTATGTGCATGAATTGTAAATAATATTGCCGGAATTCGGCATCTTCACGCAAGCGCAGATCGAATTCGGCAAACTGCTCATCGGTCATCTTGCCATCCAGGGCCATTAGAATCATCTGGCCGTTTTTCATTTTATCCATCTTATCCATTATGATTCTTCCCGATGATATTGCCGGTTCACGCACGACAGCAGGAGGTTGTGCACCCGCGTGAGGTTTCGGTAAATGTTCTGCACAGAACAGCCAAAACGCGCAGCAATGCTTTTAACCTTTTCGTTCAATTCATACCTGAGTTTGATGAGCAGATAATCGCTCTGTTTCAACTTATCGAGACAGGTCTTGATGGCTTCTAAATGCCTGTCGAACTCCTTATTCGAGATCAATGATTCTTTTTCCAGAATCCGGACGGTTTCGTTGCTCAGGCGTTGCTGGTTCCGCTTGCTTTCCTTGTAGTATTCAAAGACCTTGTAGCGGGCAATTGACAAGGCCCAGGCGATAAAATCCGTGTTGGGTACGTAATCGGAATATTTTTTCCATAAAAGCTGAACCACTTCCTGCATGACATCTTCCGCGTCCGAATAGTTTGGGATTAACTTGACGATGTACGAGAAAAGCCGTTTCTGGTTTGGAATCAGCAACTCGAGAAAACTATCGTTATCCATACTCATGCAAATAGTCCTTTACGTCAATATCGAGAACCATATCAGGATGGGCAAACCCGGTTGAATTTTAAACCTTAAAATCAAAATTTTTGAAATATTGATGCTATCAGTCTGGTTTGTGAGAGTGTTTGATATAAAAATATGAATAAAAAGCAGATATAGCAAGAATGTCTGGAGGATAACCGGGCAAGATCTAAGTGCGGATCTGTGATTTTGATGGTAATTGTGTATTGATGGCTTAACTAAGTCTTAGTTAACTATTTCGTACCTAAAGACTTACTGATAATAAACTATAATATTCGAATACAATCTTATGAATAGGTTATATGATCTATTTTATGCTTACTACCGGCCGGAATCTGGATTATAATCCATCAAACAATAAATATGACAGTATCACAGTCAAAATAAATATACCCAATGGGTATTAAAATTCCCGATCGCTTGCAAGATAAGTATTTACTCGTGTAGAACTTATATCACGGCCCAGCGGGCATTTTCAATTGTAAGCAGTATAGAATCCTTGAACAGAATATTTATAAGGTAAAAACTTATGCCTGGTACCATTCAACGCATGATTCTTTTAGTCGTAATCCTTGTGAATTCCAGTTTATTGGCCGGGGAGAATCTACCAGCTCTTATCGACCGGCTGAATACATCGATTCCGAAGTTGATGGCGGATGAGAAGGTGCCCGGTTTGTCGATGGTGCTGATCCGGGATAATCGTATTGTCTGGTCAGGGTGTTATGGCGTCAGAGCGGCCGGAAAGACGGATAAGGTTGATGAATCCACGTTATTTGAAGCGGCGTCGATGAGTAAGCCGTTGTTTACCTACGCGGCATTAAAACTGGTTGAAGACAAACGGCTTAATCTGGACGTCCCTTTAGATTCCTATCTTGATCAGCCCTATCTGGCCGATCAGCCCCAGGCCGCTGAAATCACCGGGAGAATGGTCATGCTGCACCGGACCGGATTGCCCAACTGGCGTGAAGGCGGCTGGCAAAAAGGCGGGCCTTTAGAGGTCCTGCACCAACCGGGCACGAAATTCACCTATTCCGGAGAGGGATATCTGTATTTGCAGACCGCGATTGAAAAAATCACCGGGCAGCCCATGGCGGATTGGTTGGATAGTGTTCTGCTCAAGCCGCTTAAGATGGACCACAGCAGTTATGTCTGGCGGGAAGCTCTTAAAGGGAATTACGCCGGGGGGCATGACAAAGAGGGTAATCTGAAAAAAGGCCGGCGATTCTATACCGAAGGCAATGCCGCCTATTCGTTGTATACCACACCCACGGATTACGCGCGGTTTTTATTGGAGATGATGAATCCGGACCGTTCCGCGTCGTATTCATTACAAAAAGATCTGATTCAGCAGATGACAACCTTGCAGGTTGAGCCGGAAAAAGGAGTGGCACGGTCCTGTCGTTCGCTGGGCTGGGTGGTGTCGGCCCCGGAAGAAAGCCCTCAGTGGGTGAGCCATAGCGGCACCAATGGGAGCGGCTTCCGATGTCATTCGCGGTTCGATATGGCCAACCAGTCCGGATCGGTCATTATGACCAATTCCGATCGGGGCAATATTGTCTGGGAAGCCATAATAAAATTAATAGACAATCCGGTTAACCAGGCTGTTTCCGTTTCTCAGGAAGAAAAATTCACGACGTGGGAACCCGTTGGACGAACGATTCACTATGGCTATCGTGTCATGAATCCAACCCCAAAGCCATCAGGGAAATTAGATATTTATATGCCGTTGCCCTTGCCATCGCCCCGGCAGGAAATCCGCTACCTGCATTTATCAGAAAAAGGGAAACAGCGTATCTTTACCGACCGGCATGGTCAGAAACTGGCCCATTATTCGATCGATAAACTCGAGGCCGGCCAATGGTTCGATATTGGCTTTGTGGCAGGGCTGACGGTGAGCAGTATGAGCTGGAACGCAACCGGGCATGACTCGGGTGGTTCACCGCCGGAGTTGGCGACTGAATTACGAACACTGTATCTGGCGGCGGAAAAGAACTATTCAATGGACACGAGTTTGATGCGTAACCTGGCGGCCGATCTGACCCGGGATGCGGCCAGCGATTATGACAAACTGGTGAATATTCATGATTACATCATTTCGAAAGTCCGGTATGTGCGGGATGATGTCTGGGATCCGGCCGCGGAGGTACTGACGCGAGGCTATGGTTCCTGTAGTGAGTATAATTATGTCCTGTCCGGTTTGTGCCGGCTGGCCGGGTTGCCAACCCGTTGCGTTGGCGGTACCAGTAATGGGTTTCATGACCTGCCGACAACGGATGTCGTTTTTCACCGCTGGACCGAGGTCTATCTGTCCGATTACGGCTGGTTTCCGGCGGATTGTTCCCGGGATGCCAATCCGATCCGGGGCAAGAGAAGCCATTTCGGCCGGGTGTATAACGACGCGATTATCTGGTGCCGTCAGGCGGGTGGGGATGATGACACCCTGGGCTGGGAATATCGGGCCGAACTTCGCGTCGAAGGCAAGAATCCGGGACTCAAGGATGATCATCGCGTGCGCTGGTTCGAATACTATCCGGAATCCGAGGTAAATGCGGCTTACGCGTGGTTTGATGGGGGGCAAGCCGAACCACCGGCCGCGGATCTGCTGGAGTGCGCCCTGTTGCATTGGGATGATGTATCTGAAACCAATCAGTTGAAAATGATCGAGGCGCTGGCCGGGTCTGGCCGTAATGCCTGTTTGCGCCGGGCCGGACGATTGAATGAAGAGAATGGATTGCGAGAGCGTTGGGTGCGGAAACTGTGCTCCTCAGAAGATCTGGCCGAGACAATCCTGGAAAAAAGCCGACAACTCTTTTCATTCCGCAGCTGGTATCGAAGCAATGAATCCAGACTGGTTGTCAATGGAGATGGAAAGTTTCTGTTAAAATCGAATTCCGGCAGCACCCCGATAGCAACTACCACCGATTCGTCTTTGGAAATCTGGCAGGCCCTGGCCGTTGAGTTGGCAGACCGGTTGACAGAATCCGTAGAACAGATTAATGAGAAGGCGGTGGTGGTGATGCCCGTCGAAGACCAGACAATTGTCGGTCTGGCTGATAATCGTCAGGCGATCCATTCCGCCCTGAAAAACCGGATTACCGGAAATCTGCAAATAAAGCTCATCGATGAAGTAGCCTTTGACCGGTTTATGGAAGAACAGGGGCCGGGTAGCAAAGAATACTGGATTCTGGCCAATGCGGATACCAGTCAGTATCCGGAAGCGATGGTGCCGGATGTGATATTGATCCCCCTGGCGATTACGGAACGAACAGAAAAAAAGACAGTTCTGTATCATCTTGAGTTTAAGGTTCTTGAATTGGCCCGGAGAAAATACACAACCATAACTGCCAAACGATATCGCGAGAAACCGGCGGTTGCCGGCCCATCCGAATCAGGTGTTCTGATTGCCGGTGGCGATACGGTACTGGCCCGTTGGGAGCATGACTGGGTGGGACGCATGGGGTATGAGTGGCCGCTGTCAGAACTGGAACCGTTTATTTCCCAGGCTGACGCGGCGCTGTGTAATCTGGAATGCTGTGTTTCGTTGAGAGGGGCTCCGGTGGATAAAGGCGAGCGGTGTTCATTCTACTACCGGGCCAGGCCGGACATGCTGCGTTGTTTGAGTGATGTGGGTATGGATATGGTGACGGCAGCCAACAATCACGGGGGGGATTATGGACCTGACAGCGTAGCCGATACCAGAATGTGGAGTGAAAAGGCCGGGCTGGTTTGTGTCGGGATCGGGAATGAAATCAAGGTGGCGGGAAGCCCGCAACTGGTTCGGGTAGGACCGGTCCGGGTTGCCATCGCGGGCATGGATATGACGATGCCCCGTTTTGCGGCAGGAGAGAATCGGCCGGGAACCCATTATGTGCGGGAAGAACTGGCCGATTTTGCCGCCCGGACACGTGAACTGGGGGAATGGGCGCGAGATCGTTGCGATCTGCTGGCGCTTACGATCCACTGGGGTAGCAACTGGGTTGAGCAAACTCCGGCGATTCATCGTGAGATGGCCCGTGTTGCTTTTGAGAACGGGGTGGATGTTATTCTGGGACATTCCGCCCACCAGTTGCAGGGGATCGAAATAATTGACGGCAAGGCGGTTATTTATGATATGGGCAATCTGCTTTTTGATTGTGAACTGAGCCCGGAAGGAAAGCGGGGAGGTCTTTTTCGCCTTTATCTTTCTCCCGACGGCGTACAGAAGATCGAGGTCATCCCAACCCAGGTCCTGGATGGTCATACCGTTCCGGCATCTTATGATGACGCTCATGAAGTCCTTGGTGAGATGAATCGTTTGTGTGCCGCTTTGGATACTCACCTGCTGATCGATGAAGACCTCGAAGGGCGCCCGATGGGTGTTATCCCCATAGCGGAATGCCAGGTGACCGCCCGGGAAACCATCGATCCCAATCTGGTGTTTGCCACATTTCCGATAGCAGGCGGGTCTTTGCCTGCCTCAGGTCCCCGGGTTCTGCTTACGCCGGATATTCCTGATGGGGCAACCATTCTGAATCCTGCGAAACCATTGGCGCCTGGAATCGAACTGTTGGCATATCAGATCCCGGCCAATGCGAAGGAAGGTGGCATTGTGTATTTATCCACCTGGTGGCGGGTAACCGGAAAAATCAAGCCGAATATAATGCCTGCGTTTCAAATGGAGGTCAATGGCGAAATAACCCGTAGGGGGACGCCCTGGTATACCCGGCATGATTTAATGGATTGGTCGGCTCCCATGTCGCAACTGGTACCGGATCAGGTTGTTGAAGATGTCTATCCTGCCCGTCTGGCCGGGATTCCGGCCGGGCAATGCCGGGTCTCGGCTGTGATGGTCGATACCAGCCAGATTCCGGAGAACCGGATTTTAAATGCACCGGTTTACCTGGGGGAAATCAAGATTCAAGCGGAGAAGTAATATTTCGCCAATACCGGTCCCGTCAGGCGGCAGTGGCGAATCGGATTGGCAGGTGGAATTATACCAGTAATTTTAATCCCAGCCAACGGTTTCATCAAACGCATTACACCATATTCTTAATTCTGTGGGTGCAGGATTCGATATCATTTCCTGATCTTTAATTTTGAGACTGAAGGTGCATTTACTGGTATCGATCGAAAAGGAGTTGACCGGGATATCGGATCGACGGGTGTATTGAAGTCGAGCGCCTTTTTGCGAAAACTGCTCATGAGGCAATGTCCAGGAATTTTCACCATAATGAATATTGGTGTCGTTGACCAGAAATAGCTCCGGTTCAACAATTGCCAGTTCGCCTTTGATGGATAATGATCCGGAAGCGGATTTAAATGAGTGACGGGCGACACGGAGTTTATTGTCGTAGCCTGCCAGGAAGCGGAGTGGAATCGGTTTAATCGAATTGACTGTGATATCGGTTTCACCCAGGATCGATTGTGCCAGCAACTGGTCGGCGGCGGATTCGGTTAATACGCAACGGGCGAGGTGCTGGCCGGATCTGATCCAGACAAACAAGGGGGTGGTTAATCCGGTCAGATCGATACTGTTGGAATAAAAATAAAGCGTTTCTTTATTAAAATCGAGTTTGAATGTTCGGATCGGTTGGGTTTTGCTGTTATAGCTGAAGCGATTGCCGCTCAATTTGCCTTCAGTTACGGTGATGGTTTGTTCGAGCAGGGTGTCGCCATAGGGATTGTGGGCTGTTACCGTAATCCCATCACTACTTAAGTCATCGCTGCTAAAACTGTTTGACGCCAGATCGAAATAGAGTACGATGCGGTCTGTCTGAGCAGCGCGGGATTTGCCTGGTTTGAAAAGAGCTTTGATGGCAGTCAGGGTGTTGGTTTCGGTAATGATTGTGCTGGTTTCAGAAAGGATTGCCTGGCTGGCCTGATTGACGAGCTTGATTTGCAGTTGGGTGTTTTCCAGAAATACCGTTGGTTGCCAGAGGTAATAGCCATCATCACTGGTCTGGCCGATCAAGTCCCAGGTGGCGCCCGCATCAAGAGTATAATACAAGGTGACTGTTTGAGCGGTATTGACCGGCTGCCAGATAATGGGCAGGCCGGCCTGGTGGGGGATTTTAAGGTCGCCCTGAGGGAACAGGATGGTCTGGGTATTGGTGGCGGTCTGTGAATCCGGGGGGAAATAATATTCGTAGGCGGATTGAATCTGTGGTATGGCCAGAAATGCAGTACGGGTCGTATCGGCTGTGGTAGTATCGCTCCAGAGCCAGCCTTCCAGCGCCAGGGTAAGGTTCCAGCTGAGATATTTAGTGTTTACTGTTAATTGATCACTGGTGTCAATTGACAGGGATTCCAGATTGATCAACGGACCAAACAGATTTTCAGAAATCAGTGAGGTATACATTGCTTCGGCCGGATCCGGTAACAGCGGGCTGATCATGGCTGCATAATGACTGACAACAACATCTTGCTCATTAGCCTGATAGAGGGGTTGGCCTTTACCTCCAGTACCATAGGCGGAGTAGCCATTGCCATCCGGGACCTCGGCGGCGCTGAGGCCGAACCAGTTTTTTGTAGTGAAATAACGGTGGTAATGATCTTTCTGGAAATAGAAGCCAACCTGTTCGGCGGCTTCCTGCCATTTCAGGTCAGTCCAGTTGTTGTCAAAGCGGTCTGTGCCGCGGAACCACTGGCCGAGGTATGGTATAAAACCTGAACCATTGTCGGTGGGAGGTGACTGCATGGTTCCGGTAAGTTGCGGATCGGCGATCCGGGCGGCCAGCAATACGGTCATGGTTTCCGCGCCGAACCCTTGCCAGTAATAGGGGATCAGGGAGCCGTTCTGGTAATAGCCATGGCTGAATGAGCCATTGTTATATAAAGGTTCCCAGTCAATGGCTTCGAGCCGGGTCATGATTGAGGATAACTGGTTATCCGGATCGCCGATCATTTGCAGGGCAGTGGCTACATCGAGGTAAGTTATGGCTGTATCCACCGTGGACCATTCCGAGCCGGAGAGTAATTCGCTGCCTCCGTTTCTGGTGAAATGGGGCAGGAGGGTATTGACAGAGGGTGGGCCCTGGGGCAGTGCAAGAATGCGATTGGCAATTTTGATTATTTCCGTTTTGCCGGCTTCTGCATCAACCAATCCGTTAGTAATTGCCATAGCCAGGATTTTAGCCAGTTTACCGGTAGCGGTAACATTTTCAAAATCGGTAATCGCTATGCCGTTGCGATCCGCGACCATGCCGGTGGTTTGATCGTAGTTTGTCAGAAGCATATTCAGCTGGGCTAAGATGGCTTGTTCGGTCATGGAGATCGTCTGGGGGAATTGGACACCGAGTTCCAGACTGTCGATAGTGATGGTGTCCCCTTTACCGGCGCGATCGAGTACCCAGGAGACAGAGGCAATATCCGCTATCTCAATTTCTGAGTCGATCTGTATTTCCAGATAGTTGGGCATGCCGGTTAATTGCATCATATTAAATGTCTGCGTCTGGAGCAGTTCATTTTGTGAGTTTTTCAGCTCGAATTTGAATTCCAGTAAGGGCCGGATCTTTTCATTGTTCAAAACTTCGCTGCAATAGACTCGGAATCCGACAATTTCAGGCAGGAACCCGGTTTTGATCAGCGAGTTAAAAAGCAGACCGGCGTTGAGAGGGGTATTGAATGCCAGAGCGCTGCCGGCCCATTCCCAGGAATATTTGCCATTGGGCAATTGCTCGATGTGGGCCTGGCAGCCATCAGTCAGCGTGTATGTGACATTGTCGGTATTTAGCAGGGTACGGTTGCCGATAAAATCAACCGGGAGCTGCCGGCCGGGATTGTCGCCATAGTCATCGATGACGATCCGGTGGATGGGATTGTCACTGGCTGATAGCTGATCAGTGTAAAAAGCGGCCAATATCAGGACCGATGATACCCATTTAGTTATAGACATATTCACAACTCCTTGATAAATGTTATTCTATGGATGAAGCTGTCATCATTGCTTATAGTTTAGCATGATATCAACGCCCGATCAAATGCTATGTTTTGCTATGTAATACTATTTTCATCTGCCCTGTTGCTGGAATTATCGATAGTAAATTCTTGTTTTATGGCATGTTTACTAAATGAAACTATTTGATCTCCATGCTTGACAGGACTCGAATATCAAGTACCATTCTGGTGTCTGTGATGAAAATAAATAAAAGCCACATTCTATTGATATTCATGATCCTGATGGTTTGTCTATATCCATTTCGGGCCGGGATTGTCCGTCCCATTATTGCGGTGCTGCATACCTTTCGAGGCCGAAAGACAGTGGCAGATCGGGTGGAGGACTATGGGGCGGTGGTGAAACAACGGTTGGAACCGGATTTTAAGCGGATTGGGGCGGACTGGCCGCCGGAGAGGATGGTCCTGGTGGGACTCAAGCAGGAAAAAACGCTCGAGGTGTGGGTGGGTCATCCGTTGCGGTTGCTCAGATCGTATCCGATTCTGGGGGCCAGCGGTGGACCCGGGCCCAAGTTACGCGAAGGTGATCGACAGGTGCCGGAAGGATTGTATCGGGTTGAGTCGCTCAATCCCAACAGCCGTTATCACCTTGCCCTGCGACTGGATTATCCCAACGCGTATGACCGGGAAATGGGACAATGCGATGGGCGTGATAACCTGGGCGGTGATATTATGATTCATGGCAATACTTGTTCCATCGGATGCCTGGCCATGGGGGATGAAGCGGCCGAGGATCTGTTTATTCTGGCCTCGCTGACCGGGATTGATAACATTATGATGATTCTCAGTCCGGTAGATTTTCGAGTGCGGGAGTTGCCGGATACCATGCCGGCAGCGCCGGAGTGGATTGTGGAGTTGTATGAGGTAATCAGAAAAGAATTGAATAAACTGGTGAAAAGTGAATGATTGGATAAGATAATGTTACTCTTAACGGGGATTAGTAATGGAGCAAATCGAATCAAGTAACAACCAGAGTGATGCAGAATCTGGCAAATCCGCCCGATTGGGTAATGTCAGAAAAATAAACCGAATCTATATTATGTTACTGACCGTGCTGGTCTACGGGATGTTGTTCTGGATCGTGGGTTTAATTCATCCTAATGCGGTAATGAGGATGGAATTTTACAGACCTTTTATTGCTCTGATCATTTCTATATTCTTTCTGATCAGTATATGGAAATGTATTCGAGAATCAATTGCCGGTCGGCGAAAGTTCTGGATCAGAATTGTCAATTTAGCGCTTGGTTGTGTGCTTTTGTATGGATTACTATTGGTAGCGGGTTTGTCTCATGAAATTTATTTTAACGGATTATTGTTTCATTACAAGTTTGTTGATGAATATGAGGAAATCAGAAGCTGGGGACAAGGGGTAATTATCCCGGATGGTGGAATAATCTGTACGAATGGTCTTAATGTTCCGGAAGCAGCCCGGCCTTTCAATCCTGAAAATGTTGAAGTTAAAGAAGTGGATGGGACAAGATGTGTCATATTGAGTTGGAATTCCGGTTTTATGCAACTGGGCTGGGAGCTTATTATTTATCCATCTGAAGGGGCTTACCAACTCCCTGAAGGTAAACTGGCGGAAGTATATCCGGGGGTTTATCTGCATTATGAGTTTTATCAATAATGACCAATATCAATTGGAATAACTAAAAGATGGGGATTTATGTCCATACTTGACAGTATGGATGTTTTGTGTGAAAATTTAATTGATCCAACGTGGAATTAAATATTTATGTTGATGATTATGTAATAGTAATAACTCATCTAAATTCGCTGTTAACCTGAGTATATCCATAATGGGAAAACCCAAGCAAAAATATGTTGCAAAGGCATTGCCTGATGGCTCCTGGCGAATCTGGAATACGAGAATGAAACGTTGGTGGGGTGAGTGTTATAATCGCTATCCTGCTGAATTACTGGAGGAACTCAATAACAAGAAGGATCCTAAGGCAATTACGGAAAAAAACAGGGATTTACAGATTGAAAAACGACCTCCGCCTGATCCGAAAGTAATTAAATAATTGTATGAATAGGTTTTTGTAATCAATTACATTAGAATGATTTCGAAGAAAATGGTTAATTATGAATAAATTAAATCGATGTAGAATTACTTCCGTACTTGCCTTAGTTATTTTCTCTACACTTCAGGCTTCTGTTGTTCCCGACAGCACTGAAATCCAGTATCTTTCGGGTAAGGGGTGCGATGATACCGTGGATTGGGAGTTTTATTGTACGGGGGGACGCCGGGCGGGAGAGTGGACGACGATCCAGGTGCCTTCCAACTGGGAGTTGCAGGGGTTTGGCGGTTATAATTATGGCCATGACCGGCCGAAGTTGGATGAGCAGGGAAAATATCGGACGCGCTTTAAGCTGGATAGCAGTTGGGCGACAAAACGGGTTCTGCTGGTATTTGGCGGGGTGATGACCGATACCCAGGTTTGGGTGAACGGCCGGTCAGCCGGGCCGATCCATCAGGGCGGATTTTATGAGTTCGAATATGACATTACCGATCTGGTGAAATGTGAGGGTGATAACCTGCTGGAGGTGACGGTGAGCAAGGTATCTGCGGATAAAAGTGTGGAGGCGGCCGAACGTCAGGCGGATTACTGGGTGTTTGGCGGGATTTACCGGCCGGTCTGGCTTGCGGCAGTACCTCAAACCTCGATTGACTGGACGGCGGTAGATGCGCGGGCGGATGGCCTTTTTATGATGGATGTTCATCTGCGGGGGGTGGTCGAAGAGGGTCAGATCGCCGCGCGGATTATCGATGATACGAACCTGTCGCTGGGCAGTGAATTTGTGACGAAAGTGGCGGCGGGCGCTGAAACGGTGCGGATTCAGACACAGGTGGTCAATCAGCAGAACTGGACGGCCGAGACGCCGCATTTATATACCGTGGCGCTGGAGCTGAGACAGGACGGCAAGACGGTGCATAACATCCGTGAACGGTTCGGATTTCGGACGTTCGAGGTCAGGCCGGGTGAAGGGCTGTATTTGAATGGCAGCAGGATTATGCTGAAAGGGGTGTGCCGGCATAGTTTCTGGCCGGATACGGGCCGGTGTCTGAGCGAAAAAATCTGTTACGATGATGTCCGGTTGATCAAATCGATGAATATGAACGCGGTGCGGATGTCGCATTATCCGCCGGACCGTGATTTTTTGCGGGCATGCGATGAGTTGGGTTTGTATGTGCTGGATGAACTGGCCGGCTGGCAGAAGCCCCCTTATGATACGGGGATCGGCCGGAAGCTGGTGGCGGAGATGGTGCGGCGGGATGTGAATCATCCGTGCATTTTGTTCTGGGATAATGCCAATGAGGGCGGCTGGAACAAGGAACTGGACCGGGAATTCGCGCTTTACGATCCCCAGAACCGGCCGGTACTGCATCCATGGGAGTCCAGCAGTGGGGTGAATACCGCGCACTATCGCAGCTACGATCAGCATAAAACACTGGCGGAGGGCAAGCTGGTCAGGCAATCCGGGCAAGAATACCGGCAGGGCGATTTATATATGCCGACGGAGTTTTTGCATGGGCTGTATGATGGCGGGCATGGTGCGGGATTGAACGATTTCTGGCAGGCGACGAAGCAGTCTAAATTGGGCGTGGGCGGTTTTTTGTGGGCCTTAGTAGATGAAGGGGTGATCCGCACCGATAAAGACGGCATCTATGACAACGATGGCAATCACGCGCCGGATGGCATTGTTGGGCCGCATCGCCAGAAAGAGGGGAGCTTTTATACGATCAAGGAGATCTGGTCGCCGGTGCAGATCGATCTGGAGGTGATCGGTGATGACTTTTCGGGGCATATTCCGGTGTCGAATGATTATTCATTTACCAATTTGCGGCAATGTGAGTTTACCTGGTCGTGGATTGACTTTGGCGGGCCTTTTGATGATAAAAGCGTAGTGATCCGCCAAACGGATAAGCAGGCCGGACCGGATGTGGAGCCGGGTAGTAAAGGGGAACTGACGATCAACCTGCCGGAGGGCTGGCGTGGCCGGGACGCTTTGCGGTTGACCGCGCGAGGCCCGGGGGGAGAAGAATTGTGGACGTGGACCTGGGCGATGGGTGATCTTACAATTGATGTAAAGGACAGGGTTGCCAAGGGCGGTAGCCGCCCGGTGGCTCGAATAGATGGGAATCGATTGGTAGTGACTAATGATGAGGCACGGTTCGAGTTTGACAGGACCAATGGCCGGCTGATGAGTGTCGAGCGAGAGGGCCAGGCGATGGCCTTTGGCAATGGTCCGCGATTTGTCCCGGATGGTGATGTTGCGAATCCGACAATCCCGATTGTGTCAGCTCGAGCGGATCGGGCTGAGTCGGGCAATGGAGCGGCGAATACGATTGATGGGCAACTGGGGACGCGCTGGTCGGCGGAAGGGGATGGCGTGATGATTGTTTTCGATCTTGGTCGTGTTAAGGCCATTCCGGAGGTGGCGATATCCTGGCAGAAGGGTAATGCCCGACAGGCCCGGTTTGAACTGGCGGTTTCGGCGGATGGTCAAAACTGGCAGGAGGTTTATCGCGGCCAGAGCAGCGGCCAGACAGATCAGCTGGAACATTACCGGTTGGATACGGTTTCCGGGCGATATATCCGCTTGACGGGGCGTGGGAATACCGAGAATAACTGGACCAGCATCCAGGAATTTCAGGTGGTGGACCATGAATCGGCGCCCGACCGGCAGGGGCCTGAAGTTAAATATGGCAAGGAGGGGGCTGATTATGTGATTGAATGCAAGGGTAAGGATCACCAGTTTACCTGGACGGTCTATCCATCGGGTTGGCTGGGTTTAAGCTGGGAAATGGAACTGGAAGGGGCTTATGATACTTTTGGAATCACGTTCGATTGCCCGGAAGATCAGATGGCAGGCAAGACCTGGCTGGGCGCCGGGCCGTACCGGGTGTGGAAAAACCGGCTGCGCGGGACCAGCCTGGGCGTCTGGCATATGGATTATAACGATCCGATTCCCGGCCAGACCTATGCCGTGCCTGAATTTAAGGGATATTTTGCCAATCTGAACTGGTTGAAGCTGGATACGCATACCGGGGTGATTACAGCGGTTGCGGATCATGATTTGGCCGATACGCTGTATTTCCGGGTCGGTAAACCGCAGTTCGGGATCAATCCCAGCAATACCCAGGTGGCGTTTCCTGAGGGCGAAGTTTCGTTTCTGCACGCGATCCCACCGATTGGCACCAAGTTTAAACCCGCGGATCAGCTGGGGCCGGAAAGCCAGAAAAACGTGGCACAGGGGCGCTATCGCGGTCAGCTATACTTTAATTTCGGGAAGAGGTAATTGGAAAATATTGACCTGAAAACTGACAGTAAGAAAAAACGCAAGCGCCGCCGGCGCTGGATTGGGCGGGTATTACTGGTCATTGCGTTGGTGTTGGTGATACTGGCGATTAATCCGGTGCGAACGATTCTGAGTTTGCGGCGGGTGGATGGCTATCCGCTGTATACGATGCACTGGCAGGGTGGTTATCAGGGATTGATGGGTGGGTGGCGGTGGCTTTATCCGCGGATTTTTACCGGAGGCGGTGGTTCCGGCGGCGATGCATGCGCGATATTCGCGGCGCTGGGGGAACCGGATCATTCGCTGTTGGGGCGCGGATTCGATTGGGGCTATAGCCCGGCGTTGCTGTTGTTTATCAATCCGCCGGGCGGTTATGCCTCGGTGAGTATGGTGGATCTGACGCATCTGGGGCTGGCGGGTGAGCCGGAGGAGGGCCTGAGTGTGTGGCAGAAGATGCGGATGCTGGCCGGGCCGCTGTTTCCGCTGGATGGGATGAATGAGTGTGGTTTGATCGTGGCGGTGGCGACCCTGGCGGGCAGTTCGGATAAACACGAGGATGATAAGTCGTTCATCCATTGCCTGGCGGCGGTACGCTGGATACTGGATCATTGCCGGACAGTAGCGGAGGCGTTGACATGGCTGGGGGGAGTAGATATTGGTTTTACGCCGGTAGTGGGGTTACACCTGATGCTGGCGGATCCGACAGGAAATGCCGCGGTTGTGGAGTGGATCGATGGCGAGCCGTGTGTAATACGTAACGAACAGCCCTGGCAGGCGGCGACGAACTTTGCTTTGGCGAAAATCAAAGATCCAGATGAAGTCACGTGCAGCCGTTATCGATTAATACTGGCCGCGCTGGAAAAACGGCAGGGAAAATTAACAGTAGCTCAGGCGCTGGATATACTGAAACAGGTGGCAGACAAAACCCCCTGGTCGGTGGTCTACGATATGGATGCCAGGGAGATGCATCTGGTGATGAACCGGCAGTTTGATCGGGTGTATCGATTTGATCTGAAAGGTGGCAGGATGGTGGGAGAGTAAAGGGGCGGGTAAAGTTTTAATATCGGACGGGAATATATTTTGAGGGATTATTTCGTTTGATCAATTAATTGGTAACCGTCATGATAGTCGATTATGCCCGATGGTGTTAATTTTATTATAACTATATTAATATTAAATGGTTAAAACGATATTTATTTTCGAAATCCATAAAACTTTATCTGTGTTTTCTTAATATAATAAGTTTTCCTGAATAGGAAAATAAGTCAATTTAGGAAAATTTGTATTGTTGTTTTCCTGAATTTATGATATTTCCTATATAGGAAAATATTAATTATAAGGAAAATATAAGATGCGACTCAAAGAAAGCGACATAATCAGGGAATTAGAAATCCAAGGGGCACTCTCTCCGCTGGTGGTTGATAGAATCAATACCAATATCAATAACAATGCGATTGATGCAATTATTGAATTTTCGATTCCAGAGGGTCCATCATTTAAGGCTGCAGTGGAATTGCTGTCGATCTCAACACCCAAAGTAATCGATGAGAAAATTAATATCTTTGGCAATATCAAAAATGAACTCAAGCGGCAGGAATTGCTGCCTATGATCATTGCGCCTTATGTCAGTTATAAGGAATCAAAACTTTTAAGGGAGCAAGAGATATGCTGGATTGATCTTTCAGGGAATATGCTTATTACAATTCCCCCGGTGATCTATATCGAACGGACAGGAAAATCCAATAAATTTCCGGACACATCACCCATAAAAAAAATCTATGAGGGTACCTCTTCTTTGGTCGGTAGAGCCTTGCTGCTTTGTCCTGAAGGTTTTGCTTCTTTGTATGAGATTGCGGATTTTATCAAGCAAAGAAATGGGGCCATAACGCTTGGAACGGTTTCGAAGGTGCTAAAATCACTGGAAGAAGAACTGATTATCAGTAAAAGGGAATCCAGAATCAGCCTGAAAAAACCGGAAATATTGCTTGATCGTCTCGCGGAAGGTTATTGGAATTTCGCTAAGCGGAAGAGGGATCGAGAGTATCGATATGAGTTAGAAAATATAAATGAATTAGAGGCATTATTGGAAGAATTTCAGATAGACTATGTTTATTCCGGATTTTACGCAGCGAAAAGAAAAAACCTGGGAATGACGGATCAAATTACGATTTTTATCAAATCAATGCAAGAGGTGAAAAGCGCTCTCAAGCGAAGCTCAATCGCGGTTACTCCGGACGAAGAATACGGGCAGGTTACTTTTATAGAAAGCAGAAATTCTTGTATATGGTTTAACAGGAGAGTAAGACCGGATAATATGGTGGATGATTTAGAGTTATATCTGGAATTGGTAAATGACAAACCGCGTGGCCCTAAAATCGCCAGGCAATTAAAGGAACAAATTCTGAGGAGGTTCAATGGAGAATAGAATAATCAGGCAATTGACGGAATTGGCAGTTGCCTGGCAGACAGTTCTTGGCAGTCCAAACTTTTATCCCCAATTGAATCTGGCGGAGCGTCGGACGAAACTCGGGCAAGCGTCTATGCGATTACAAAGATGGTTTAAAATCAATGACGAATAAAGAACGGAAACTGGCAAAACTGGATAGAGTTTATGGTGAGCCAGATCAGGGATAGGCGATCGCATGTTTATTAATGTGCTTATTCACTTTTCAGACCGGGGTGAAGCTGGTTGGTGGCGCGGGCCCAGAAGGTGGCGGCGGGGATATTTTCAGTGTTGGTCAAGTTGACCTGCATGAGGTCCTGTTCGCGGAAGGCGAAACGGACATCGTAGGGTTTGGAAACCGATTCGTTCCAGAGTAGAACACTGTTGCCTTCGATACGGGCCTGGGCCGGGAGGAAGGGCTGATTTTTGCCGGCGGACATGATTTCGAAGAAAGCGGGGGGCTGGCCGTCACGGGTGGTGAGGGTGGAGCCAAAGGTTTCGAACTCAACCCGGATTTTATCCGCTTCGATGCGGAACGAATTGAACTGGGGGCCGGCAGGGATGGCATCGGTGAAACCGTAACTGTTGGCGAAGGCGATATTGGCCAGCCGAATAGCCAGATCGTATTTTTGATATTGATGCAGGCCGTTGGTCATGCCCAGATCGCTGGTGTTGGCCATGGCAGTATGGGGCAGGGCCAGGACCTGGCGCTGGGCTTCGAGAAAGAGGGGCAGGCTGTTTTCATCATTGAAGGGTTGTTCGGAATAGCGGGCCGGGGGCAGCTGGACGATATAGAAGGGCAGTTGCGGATCGTGCCAGAGCCGGCGATAGTCACGGATGAGCAATTGGAGTTTGAGGGCGTAGGCCAGCCGGTCGCCATCTTTGTGCAGGTTGTTTTCGCCCTGATACCAGATCACACCGCGGATGGGAAAGTCGCCCCACGGTTTGAGCATGTAGTTATAGATGTCGGCGCCGTTATAGAAACGCTCGATATACTGGCCGCCCCAGGCAATCCGCACGGCGGCGGTCGTAACGCCGGTTTTGTGGGCTACCTCCCGGGCGAAATGCCAGGCGATGGGGTTACAATGCCGGACGAATTCGCCCTGGTTACCGTACCAGCGATTTTCGGCCTGATTACGGATAGTCTGGCCGTTCCGGTCGCGGGTGGCGACCATGTAATGACGGACATGTTGTTCCCGGCCGCAGGTATCGAGAGTCGTTTGGAAATGCTGGCGCCAGGATTCCGGCAGATTGGGCAGAGTCAGATAGTAATCGAACGATACCTGCATATTGGACTGGCCGGAAAAGACCCAGACATCGCCCAGGTAAATATCTTCGATCGTACGGGTAGATTCGGGAATTTTTATCGTGAGGGTATAGGGACCGCCGGCGGGTTGGGCCGGCAGGATGGCTTTCCAGTGTCCGGTGGCGCCGGACTGGATGGTCTGAGTTTGCCGATCGAGACTAATGGTAATGGGAGTGTCGGGGGTAGTCTCGCCCCAGATGGTAATCGGTTTATCTCGTTGGAGGACCATGTGGTCCGAGAAAAAAGGAGGCAGTGTAAGGGCGGCATGCAGGGGCAGGACCAGATAGAGCAGACAAAAAGAAAGTAACTGTTTCATTGAAACTCCGTATCGGTGATTTATTCTGGATACCTGGTCAGCCAGTATCTCAAGGCGATATTCCAGTCCGCGATGTCGATGAGGCAGTCACCATTAAGATCGGTTTGCAGGTTCAGGGCGCAATCGGTCTGGAACCAGAGCGTAGATAGTCGAGCCAGATCCTGCAGATCCACCTGGTCATCACTGTTTTGATCGCCGGTGTGGTCTTGTGCCCAGGGAATCAGGTAGCGGCCGGGAATAACCGATTGATCGATTTGCGGCCCCTGCCAGGCCACGGCAAGATGGTCATCGCCGTAGGATTCTTTATGCAGGACTTCGATATAATACTTGTGTCCGGCGATCAGTGATATGGGCCCGGACTGCTGTTGAGGGAATTTATTCCACTGATTGGGGCTGGTGTATGCCGGCACCGAAGCGATTAAAGCGATGCGGGTCGGGTCGGCGCTGGAACTCAGCCAGAGCTGGCCGGTATCATCACCGGCGATCCAGAAGGTATAGGCACCGGTCGTCGGTGGGACCAGATAGCCCCGGAGCCGGGCGCCGTAATAGTCGCCGTCGTTGGTGACGGTGGTCATGGCCGGGAGCAGGGTGATGCCAGTGGGGTGGTCGGGATAATCAGGCGCGTTTGTCAGGTCCAATACGGTCGCACCGCTAAGTCCCGACCACCACTCACAGCGTATACCGCCAGTTTCCGTTCCGGCCGTTTGAATATAGGGTACGGGCGGGGAATCCATATCCTCACCCAGATAATAATCGGTGTATGTGGTGACGATGTAGCCTTTGTGAGTGACATCGACCCGGTAATAGGGATTGTGCATGAGTGTATAGAGCCGATGGCTGGTCAGTAATGTGGTGCTGTAGAGGTGCAGTTCGGTATGGTCGCGGGTTTCGAGCGCCACCTCTTCACGCCAGTCGCCAATGACATCCGCCAGTAGTGGGGGACGCCCGGCCCAGGGGACGATAATATTGTATGAGCCGCCATCGTTATAAAGCGTCCAGAGCCGGTTGCTGGAGTGGGTGGTATCGTTCCATTTTTCGATAGCCGGACTCTGGCCAGTACCACCCACACCGATAAAAAATTCGCGGCGCAGGTCGGCATCCCACCAGATACCGAGAGTGGGAAATGGATGCTCTTCATAGATCAGGCCATCTTGACAATTGTACATGCCATTGAGTGTGCAGAAAAACTCCAGACCTTTATGGTTGCGGTCGTAATCGCCGGCATCACCCCGGCCGACATCGCCGACGGCATCCATATAATAGCGGTTGAGGATCTCGCCGGTCGCGGCGTCATAGTAAGCGGCGCCCAGCAGGGTCTGGTTGTTCTGTTGAATAGCGTAGACTTCCAGACCGGGCCGGTCAGGGTCAAAATCAGTAATCTGGTAGCGGTCGCCGTGAACCAGTTCCGTACCGTAAAGTGGAACACCGGTATCGTCGATAGCGCTACCGCCCAGGTTGAGTTCATCCTTGCCATCGCCATCGAGATCCACCGCGCGTATTTGATGAAAATCGGCGTAATTTTCATCGGCGGGCAATCCTTCATGATGGTGGTTGAACCAGGTCCAGCGTAATTGGAGTTTGCCGTTGATATAATCCCATGCCCACATTTTCATATAATCGCCGGGGCCTTGCGCATGAACACGATACTGGGGGTGCACACCGTCCAGATAGGCGACGCATTCTTCGATAAAGTTGGCGCGATGACCGTAATCATCACCCCAGTCCATTGATATCACCGCGTGGAATAAAATCGGTCCGGTCCAATTCGGCGCCGGTTAAGCCGTCGATGATGGAGATAAACTCCGGGCCGTTGAGGACCTCATAAGATGCCCCAATGTTGCGATAATCGGTGATGCCGTCGCCATCGGTATCGCCAATGGTGACGCCGTCGGCGAAAGTAGTGTCTTCACAGGTTTTAGTCAGCACTTCGGCTCTGCCATCGCAGTCAAAATCGAAGACCAGGGTATAGGCTTCCTGGATATTCGGGCCCAGAAAGACCACGCCAGAGAAAAAGCGCCATCCCGCCGGTAGGCTTCCAGGACTTTATGGGTGGCCAGAGAATCGCAATCACGGCAGACAACCAGGTCATATTCACCATCGCCATCCAGGTCGCCGGCGTACACGTAGCGTACGGAATAAGAGCCAGGGGCATCAGGAATGGTACTGAGGGGAAAATTCAGATACTGGCACTGGCGCGGATTAGCGGGAAGGGTATATGAGACACTGGGAGGCTGTTCGATGCCGTGGCGGACGGGTCTGACATAGTAAGTGTTATCCTGGGCGATGTTCACATTGCTGTCCAGCCAGTTGGTGCTGTTGGCAATAGGTGTTGAGTTGAGTTTGGCTCCGTTGCGATACAGGTTGAAGGCAATATCGGCAGGATCAAAGCCGGTCAGACGCCAGCCGACATAGACATTGCCGTTGCCCTGGTAAAAAGCCACGACTCCGCGGCCGAGTTTTTCCATGTAACGGGGCGGCCGGATGGAGGCGGGTGTAACTGACCAGACCGGACCGGTTAGTATCTTGTCCGATCGGCGGGTATCAACACGCCAATACCAGGTTTGATCTTCTGTCAGCGGTTGGGATAGCGTCAGGGAGTAACCGGTGGTCGA
>CAXXFK010000039.1:0-36493 GCA_963663965.2 Sedimentisphaerales bacterium | reverse complement strand
TATACAGTATAAATGGATCGTCCGAGATTTGCGCCTGCTTCAGATGATCTTGCAACGCCACCAGAAACGCCTGGCGCTGCCCAAACCACCATTGATAATACCGTGTAATAACGCATCGTCCTGCTGCAATTGGACGCGGGTAACCGGCTTGCCCTCGTTCGACACATCCGCGAACAGCTTCAGACAACGATCCGAAAAACTGATCGGTATCGCGCTGGAGCGCGGCCGGAACCACGCCCCGATGAAATTCACCTTGTCCTTATGTCGGATAATGGTATAGTCCAGCAATTTCTTTGCGTCTTTTAGAATATCCGGATCGGTTACATCGGCATTAGCCTTTTCTGACCACGAAATATGCGTATAGTCCGGCTGGCCCCCCAGGGTTTTGCAGCGTTTCTGATTACCGATACCGCCCGGCCCGATACTGCCGGCATACTCATAATACGGCAGCACATCATAGCCATACTTCGACACCATCGCCAGGATCTGCTGCCAGCGTTGGGGGTTGTGGGCCTGATTATACCAGTTGGGCCCGGCGTCCCAGCCCTGGTTATGGCCAAACTCCAATAGATCCTTGCAGAAGGTATTCATCCCCAGGAACCCCATCAGCTTCGCCTTATATTCATAAAACGCCACATCCGTTTGAATGCCCCGCTCGGCCTCGTTGGAGCTCTGGATCACCCCGTCCGACATCTCCTCACGCCAGAATAAATGACGCCTGGGCAGCGGCGCCGGCGGCAGCTGATAACGGGCCTGATAGTGTTCCGGCTCAGGCACATCAAATAGCCGGATGCGCGCCACCGCCGCCCCGGCCGACATCGGCGCGTTGGCTGCGTCCGGCTGCGCCACTACCACCCAGAAGCCATCGTACGGCGTCAGGGGCCGCGGCCCTGCGCCGCGCGGCTGATTCAAATCCGGAAAACGGTCTTGCATGAAAAACAACATGCTCCAGGTCTGATACTCGCCCGAAACCGGCAATTGCAGCGATTCGGGATTGCTCCCCACATACTTGGGATGCAGTGCGTCCCCCACCGTATTACCGCTGTGGAAACCGCGTGGCGTTTCGCAACCCTGGTTAATCATATAAATCGTGCGCGGCTGATCATCCGGATACTCAACTGTCAACAGATAACACTGTCCCGGCGCCAGATACTTGCCCTGCGCCATCCGGTAGGCAAAATAAGGCGGCGTTTCACCCTCGTTGGGCAATACCCGGCAGGGCCGCCCCAGTATCGTCTCAACCCGGCTCACACCCGGCTCACTCTCTTTAAAAAGATGCTTACTCTCCTGCCCGCAGAGTATTTCATCCACCAGCGGCAACTTGCCAAACAACCTCCCGGCCTCCACCCGCTCCCGCCTGGCCGCCTGTTGTATCGCCTGCTTTTCCGCTTCACTGCGTTCATAGAGCACGACTTCGGCAATATTGGCCCCCGGCGAAATTCTCGTAAATCGCAGATACCGGCAGGTAATAGCCACCGGATATCGCTTCCATTGCTGATAGCTTTTGCAGTCTTCCTCAATAATGGTCTGCCACTTGCCATCCTGTTGATAAGCCACCTCAAACGGCCGTCACTGTTGATATCATACAGGGTAATCATCTGCAGTTCACGCTTCGTCTTCAGATCCAGCGTGCAAATGAGCGGATAGGTCTCCTGTTTCCAGCCGGCAAACCAGTTCGTCGAAGGCTTCGCTTCGGGATCATCAACCATCTGCTGTTCATCGAACAATAAGGTTGGGTCGCCCACCGGGCTTTCATTAATCACCATATCCTTAGTAATCACCACCTTCTCGGCCGCCCAGCCCCAATTGACCATGCAACCTGCGACAATTATCCAAAATCCACACAGACTACCAGGATGCACTCTACTCATGGTTGATCCCCTTAAGCTGATCTTAATTCAATTTAAGCATATTATCTCAAATACTTTATGCATACTTTTATACTTTAACTCATCAATATAAGCCAGTTTATAACCAATATAAAATCTGTAACCAGCCCCCAATTATTACAATACACAGTGTTTATTATTTTGTTGACAAGAAGCTCAAACAAGCATATGTCTTTGATTTACAACACTTTACACAAATACACAGACAGACTATCTATCATATCTCCCCTAGTAGCTATCAGTACCAAACGAACCCAATTTTCACTTTTCACTTAACAAACCGCCCAACATTTTTGTTAAATCTGGTTTACACGACTTTTACGCAACTATAATAGGACTGAAAGCTCTAAAGGTTTATCAATAGAGACGCATTCAATTTTACCCCACCGAAATGGAGGCTCAATCATGTTCGTTACCAGCAAGCGCAGTCGTATTGTCTTATTATCCATCCTGTCGTTATGTGTTACAACCTCGCTTATAGCGCTGGTGTACGCCGCCGGCGAAGCCACCCCCGAAAAACTCTCCCTGGTTGACATCAGAGATGACGGCATCACCGTGGAAATTCAGCCCCCCACCAGTAAATCCGGCCTGATCGAAGCGGAACTTTACGATATCGAAGATCGGCTGATAGCCAAGGTAATGAAGCGGCATGAAGGTGGGCCCACAAAAATTAATTTCTCCGCGATTATAAAAGACAAAGATGCGGCCGGCTATTATCTCAAATATCGTTACGATACCAATGAATCTTTTCAGAAACGCAGTCTGGTCTTTCTAAGTGAAGTACTGCAAACAACCGTACTTGGCCAGCGCGAGTATATGTCCAGATCAGAGGCTGTTATTCGGGTTATGGTTAAAGACCGCTCCAGCGGCAATCCCATCCCCAACGCCCAGGTCACTACCACCCTTTATATTAATCTGGGTAATATAAAGGATTTCCCTTGTCGTCAAGAGACCGGCCAGACCGATGCCGAAGGCGAACTGCTGGTTACCTTGAATATCCCCAAACAAGACGGAAAAGATGCCAAATTGAAGGTCGAAGTCAAATCAGGTAAGTCCACCGATGTCGTCGAAGAATCGATCCAGATTGTCAGCGCCACCCGGACAATGCTAACCACCGATAAACCGCTCTATCAACCCGGCCAGATTATCCATATCCGGTCATTATCACTACAACGCCCCCAAATGACGGCCCTGGCCAACACGGCTGTCATCTTCGAAGTGGAAGACGCCAAAGGCAACAAGGTATTCAAAAAGAACATTCAGAGCGATGATTTTGGTATCGCCAGTGTCGATTTTGTCCTGGCCGATGAACTGAATATGGGCGCATGGAAAATACGGGCCATGGCCGCCGGCGCGACGGAAGAAAAAACCGTCACCGTCGCCAGATATGTCCTGCCCAAATTCAAAGTCAAACTTGATACCGACAAGCCCTTCTACCAACCTGGAGAAACGGTCAAAGGTGAAATCCAGGTTGATTATTTCTTCGGTAAACCGGTCAGCAGCGGCAAAGTTTCCATCCAATGCGCCAAATTTGATCTGGAATACACCGACTTCCAGCAGATCGAAGGCAAAACCGATGACCAGGGCCATTACTCCTTTGAAGTAAAATTACCTGAACATTTCGTCGGCCAGCCACTGGAAGCAGGCAAAGCCTCGGCCAAATTTGAAGTATCGGTGATCGATACTGCCGATCATAAAGAAACCATCACCAAAAACATCTCGGTCACCGCCAATCCCATTCTGGTTACCGCCATACCCGAAGCCGGCGATCTGATCCCCAATCTGGAAAACAAAATCTATATCGTCACCACCTACGCCGACGCCACACCGGCCAGTTGTAAAGTGACAATTAAGACTGGCGACCAGAATAATACCCTCGAAACTGACACCGCCGGTTTCGGCGAAATCAATTTAAAACCTGAAGATTCAGAACTATTGAAGCTGGAACTGTCCGCTCAGGACACCCGGGGCCAGCGTGGTAAAGCCAGTATCGAACTGAAACACAAAGCCGCCGCCGATGAACAGGTTCTGCTTCGATCCGATAAAGCGCTTTATCAAGTGGGTGAACCGGTCAACCTGTCTATCTTCTCCACCCGTCAACAGGGTATTATCTATCTGGATGTGATCAAAGACAAACAAACTACCCTGACCCGCTCACTGGAACTGGTCGGCGGCCGCGCCCATGATACCCTCACTCTCGATGCCATCCATGCCGGCACTATCCAGATCAATGCCTGGCTCATCGGCGCCAACGGTGTGATCGTACGCGATAAACGGCTGGTCATTGTCGATCCGGCCAACGACCTGAAAATAAAAATCACCGCTGATCAGGATAGCTACCTGCCCGCGGAACAGGCTCGCCTGAAATTCAAAATCACAGACAAACGCAATAAAGGCGTCGCTGGCGCCCTGGGTGTCATGGTCGTGGATGAAGCGGTCTTCGCCCTGCAGGAAATGCAGCCCGGACTGGAAAAAATCTATTTCTATCTGGAAAAAGAAATCGCCACCCCGCGCTACGAAGTCCACGGCTGGGATCTGGATGACTGTCTGAAACCCCGGCCCCTGACCCCGGAAGTCATCGGCCAGAACCGCGACACTGCCGCCCGGGTACTGTTAGCCTCGGCCGAAGGCGTCGACGAATTCAGTCTGAACGTCAATACCCTGGAGCGGGACAATAAACTCACCGCTATGAAAGGTAAATACCTGGCCCGTTTCGCTGATCCCATGAGTAAAAAATACGAAGCCATCTTCAAAGCCCTGGAAAAATACTCGGCCAGACACAAACAAGATACGATTGAAACCGGCGTCACCCTGGATACTTTGATCAAGGAAGATTTTCTGACAAAGCAAAATGGAGTCGATCCCTGGGGTACAGCCATGACTCTCGAAGGCAACTGGTGTACCAACTGCCGCAACTATCACGGATTCACATTAAAATCGGCCGGTCTGGATGGCCAGTGGAATACCATAGACGACTTCTCGACTGATGAATTCATGTCAGTTGCCCTGAACGATAAAGATGGTAATCTGCGTAAAAATCAGTGGTTCAGGCAGATGCGACAACGTGGATTTGGAATGGGAGGCATGGGTGGTATGGGCGGCGGCTTAGAACCCGGGATAGTTGCCAACGAAGCGGTTGTCTTCGATATGGCCATGCCCATGGAAGCGACCTTTGAAGCGAAACGCGAAAAATCTACCAGCTCAATATTCGACAGAGCCGGTGGTTCGCAACCCGTTCGTGTCCGCAACTATTTTCCCGAAACCCTATATTTCAATCCGGCGGTCATTACCGACCGCCGCGGCAACGCGGTACTGAATATTCCCCTGGCCGATTCGATTACCACCTGGCGGCTGTCCACCCTGGCCTCAACCGCAACCGGCCAACTCGGTTCCACCACTGCCCCATTGCGAGTCTTCCAGGAATTCTTCGTCGATATCGATTTCCCGGTAGCGCTCACCCAGAATGACCTGATCCATGTCCCGGTCGCCATCTATAACTATCTCGATGCCCGCCAGACGATCGAACTGGAGGTCACTAAAGAGCCCTGGTTCGAATTACAGGGGCTCGATCATATGCAGGTCACCCTCGATCCCGAAGAGGTCCGTGCGGTCTACTTCCCCATCATCGCTAAGAAAGTCGGCTACCAGACCTTTACCATCACTGCCCGGGGCAGCAGCAAAAGTGATGCGGTTGCCCGTCAGGTGGAGATTGTCCCGGACGGCAAAGAATGCATTCTCAGCTACAACGGCCGCCTGAAAGACACAGCCACTCATACGATCCTGATCCCGGATTCCGCCATCGAAGGCGCCAGTAAGATTTTCGTCAAAGTGTACCCCGGTGTACTCAGCCAGATCGTTGAAGGACTGGATGGCATGTTGCGGATGCCGGGCGGATGTTTTGAACAGACCTCGTCAAGCACGTATCCCAATATCCTGATTCTGGATTACATGAAGACCACCGGCAAGATCACCCCGGAACTGCAAATGAAAGCGGAAGGCTTTATCAATAACGGCTATCAGCGCCTGGTTTCATTCGAAGTACCCGGCGGTGGTTTCGAATGGTTCGGCAAAGCGCCCGCCCACAAAATCCTGACTGCCTATGGCCTGATGGAATTTTACGATATGAGCAAAGTTTACCAGGTCGATCCGGCCATTATCGCCCGCACCCAGTACTGGCTGGTTAAACAGCAGGAACAAGATGGCTCCTGGAAACCCTCCGAAGGCGGCATCGCTGAAGGCGCCATCAACAAATATACCGATGACCTGCTGCGGAATACTGCCTATATCACCTGGGCACTGGCCTCCACGGGTTACAAAGGCAACGCCGTCCAAAAAGGTGCGCAATACATCCGCAATCATCTGGATGACATGAAAGATGTCTTCACCCGCACCCTGGTCGTCAACGCCCTGGCGACTCTCGATCCGGAAGACAAGACCACCCTCGATACCCTGCGTACCCTGCACGACCTGCGTAAAGAAAAAGATGACCTGGTCTGGTGGGAAACCGACAAAGCCACCCCCACCAATGGCACCGGTCTCTCTGGCGATATCGAAACCACCGCACTGGCGATCCAGGCCTTTATCCGTTGCGGCCGGGAATTCGGCACAGTCGGCAAAGCCGTCAGCTACCTGGTTAAAAACAAGGACTCGTTCGGCTCCTGGCAATCGACCCAGGCCACCATCCAGTCCTTACGCGCCATGCTCATGGCCGAAAGCGGCGCCACCCAGAAAACCAGCGCCTCGATTACCATCAGCCTGAACGGCAAACCCATGAAAACTCTGACCGTCAATGAATCCAACAGTGATGTCCTGCAACTGGTGGACCTTAAAGACCAGACCCAAACCGGCGATCACCAGATCGCAATCGATTTTAAAGGTGAAGGGTCCATGATGTACCAGGTCGTCGGCCGCTATTACCTGCCCTGGCCGGACCGACCACGCATCGTTGAAGAACCCATGTCAATCAAACTGGTATATGACCGGACCGAACTGGCCACCAACGATATCATCACAGCCACTGCGACGATCACCAACAACCGGCCGGGCAAAGCCAAAATGGTCATGATCGACCTCGGCCTGCCGCCGGGCTTTACCCTGATCGCCGATAAACTGGATAAACTGGTGGAAAGCAGTGCGATAGAAAAATACAACACCACCGGCCGCCAGATTATTATCTATCTCCGTGAAGTGGATAATAAACAACCCGTTACCGTCAGCTACCAACTGCTGGCCAAATACCCGCTCAAGGCCCAGACGCAGAAGTCGGTGGTTTACGAATATTACAATCCCGATATCAGAGCCGAAAGTCAACCGGTCGCCCTGACCGTCAATCAGCAATAAAAGACCCCCATTTCATTCAGGCGTCATGATCGTTTCATGACGCCTTTTTTTTGTCTAAAATTCTCCCTGGTCGAATAACCGCCAGCCATCTGACCAGGTCTGAAACCGGGTTGGATCAAGATCGGCAGGAATAATCCCTTCGCCCAATTGGCTGATGCGTGCCAGATAATCACTGATAGTGGCAACATGACAATCGCTGTAGAGTACGTTATAGAACTGCTTATCGTGAACTCCGGAACTGCCAAAAGTCCAGCGATCCGCCAGATAAGCGTACTGACCGCCGTATTTGATCTTACGTGCTTCCGGATCGTTATAATTACTGATGGTTTTCAACGCCGGATTGAAATTTCTGGCGATATAAGACCCGCGCACCCGGTCCAGTTGGTCATCAGACAGTTCCGCGCCCCAGCGACTGGCTTTCAGGATCGCCGACCGCTCTGCCAATGGCCGTAACTGCCCACGGACAAAATGGGTTTCATAGGCATAGCGCGGATCATTCTTCTGCGTGGGACAATAATAGACTTCCGGTTCCTTCAGATAGCCCCGCCCAAACAACAGACCATGATTCAGCCAGGGCGTATCATATCCCGGAATATCGGTATGCCATTTCAGGGTATAGTTCATATACCCCGGTACCCCATTACTAGTCCCAACCGAATAATTGAACGGCAGTAAATCCTTCTGATCGGAGGCGTACATGACCGAAACATCACCCAGTGTCTTTAAATTTGTCAGACAGACTGTCTTGCGGGCCATTTCACGCGCCCGACCCATAGCGGGTATTAATATCGCCATTAGTATGGCAATGATCGAAATCACCACCAGCAGTTCAATCAGGGTAAATCCGTAATGAAAAGTTTTATCGGCCAGGTGTTTTTCATTCATCTTTGTATACCTGAATGAAACCGTTATAAAGACAGGCCCCGGTTAAATCCCGGGACCTGCCTGATTCATTTTGAACAATATCTTTACTGACAGTTAGCCAGATCCAGATCGTCACAATCCAGCCAATTCGTCGCCATCAGCGAAAGATCATTGACGGTGTAAGCTTGCTGCCAGTCGCCGGTCAATAACGCGTAGTCGCGCAGATCGACCCGGCAATCACCGGTCAGGTCGCTGGCGATACCCGCGGTACAGGTCACCCACGGATCGCCGCCGTCGGCAGCATAGATCGCCTTGATCGCGTCCGGTGTCAACGCATAATCATAAATACGAACCTCGTCAATAACGCCACCAAAAAACTCAGTGCTGGTAATGGAACGATACCCCAGCACCATCGGAGTGACCAGATCATCCGTAGAAAACTCCAGACCGGTTGCCCTCCGAACCAGAGCGCCGTTCTGATAAAGATTGAAGGTGTCGCCATCAAAGGTCAGTGCGATATGTACCCATACGCCGTCAACCAGTGAGATGGCGCCAGGCGCCTGAAGAAAGACGCCGGGGCCGTCAAACTTGCTGCCGACCATTGCCGATATATTATCGGCCTCACGCAGACGGAACATCCAACCCTTGCCGCTGCTGTCGCCGGACCATTTCCCGGCAGGGAACTGGTTACCACCGACCAAGTTTTCGGGCTTGATCCACATGGCAATCGTGCAGGCCGGATCGGAACCCAGGTATTTGCCATAATCCAGGAAGTCATTTTGCCCATCCAGTCGAACCGCCCGGTCGGTCGGAATATTGGGATCGATACCCGCCGTAACACCGGGAGCGCCGCCGATGGTCGCGCCGTAATAAACACTGCTGCCAAGGGCGCTGTTGGGATCAAGCGAATTGGGATCGGTAAAATTAAAAGTGATATGGGCTTCGAGACCGTCGAAGTCTTCCGGCCGGATTTTAACAACAACCGTGTCGCTGTTGCTTAATCCTTCGCTGTCGGTGGCGGTCAGTTTGAGGGTATAGTTACCCGGCATACTGAACTGAGCGGTGGTTTCGAGCGCGTCAGGAGAACCGAAGGTGATCTGGGCGCCTACCGAATTGTCAACTACCGACCAGGCTACCGTCGTCTCATCATCATCGGCCACTTCGCCATGCAGTATAACCGTATCCTGCGGCAGAATTGCCTTGACCTGCTCTTCGATTACATTGACCAGCGGTGGAACATTCTGACAGGCGCCGTACAATTCGTATACCTGCTCCGCGTTAATAGCATAGTCATAGAGATACACTTCATCAACCAGACCGGACCAGTTCTCGCCGCCAATCTTCAAGTCGGTTACCAGATCTAATGAGGTCTGACTGGTAGTACGTGTATCCGTTAATTCACCATTAACATAAAAGTTCATTTCGCCGGTGGTCTCATCGAAAGTACCCACCACATGGGTCCACTGGCCGGGCGGGAATGAGCCCACAATCTTCAGATCGCCGGTACCGTTGTTCCACCCCGAAGAAATCCGGAACCGCAGATCCGCATCGTTGCGGTATTGTACCGTCCAGCCGCCATGAGGATCAGCACTGACACTGGAGTATTTGCTGATAATCCCGATCCCTTCATCGCCGACATCCGCGGCCGGTTTAAACCGGAACGCAATGGATACGCTGGTATCACCGCCTACAGCGGGACCATAATTGAGAATGTCCCCTTTTTTCAGTTCCAGCGCCGTGCCGCAGCGATAGCCGCTGCCAACCGTAACCAATTGCGGCGTGCCGGTGACGCTGGTCATTTTGTAATAATAATCGTCGGGATCGCTGCTGTTGCCGTCAAATTTCCAGTGAGCCTGAAGGGCATGGATCAGGTCATCGGGCTTGACCCGGACTGTGATGTCATCGTAACCGGTAAAATTCCCGACACTGACAGTCATACGCAGAGTATAAATACCCGGCTCATCGACTGTAATAATTGGATCGAGGACTTCAGGATCATTAAAGACCACATTCGGTTCAGCCGGTGCATCCAGTTGAATCCATTGAATCGTCGGATTGGTTGCGTCGGTCAAGCCTTGCAGTTGGATACCGGAGAAAGGCCCAATAAGATATTGCGGGCCGGCATCGACCAGAGGCACCGTTTCGGTCTGAATCACGACATTATCCACGGCAAAATCGACACCATTGGCGCCTGAAGCCAGTACAAATTCATCAAACTCAGTTACGGGTGAATCGGAATCACCGCTGACGCTGTCAATGATCTTTTCGCCATCATAAACCAGATCCCACTGCATGCCGGAGCCATCCGCCAGCCGTGTGACTCTGAAAACAAACGAATGCTTATTGCCATCCAGCGCGTAATTCGAACTTGTCTCTGCACATTTGGCGATATTGCTGCCGCCGGCTACTGTACTGACGCCCGGATCGTCCCAAATCTGTAGCGTACCCGAACCGGGCGCGACCGCCATACGAATAAAATAGCCATAGTCATCATCGGTGATGGCCTTACCTGTCTCATCCACGATCAGCGGCGTGCCATTGGAATTCATCAGGCCCAGTCGAAAACCGGTTGTACTGGATGTGGCCGTCGTGGCCCGGACATCAATACTGACCTGGATCGTTTCGCCCGGGTTTTGCAAGACGATAGGATCAAACGGACAAATCAGAAACCGGCCCGTGGTGCTGGTGTTGGTCAGGAGCAACGCTTTCCCCGTGCCAAGATTCGGATCTTCGGCAACCGCCAGTTCATAAGACGAAGCGTCATTGCTTTTAAACCAGCCATCCCGGTTACCATCTTCAAAATCGTCCGAAACGATCGTATCCAACCCGGCTCCCCATACCGAAATCGGAAACGCCAGCCACAAAACGATCATTAAACCAGAACATTTCCTTTTCATAACAAGCTCCTTTATAAAAGAGACCAGAATAATATCGATACCAAAGCAAGAAATTCCCTGCCTCGGCTATTACGCGATTTTATCTTTCCGTTCCAGCTGAACGGATTATCACCAAAGCTGCCAGTTTTTAGCGAGAATCCGATAATCGTTCAGGTTTATTTTGTTATCTCCGTCATAGTCATCCAGACACAACCCGGTTGCCAGCCAGCGGTCCAGCAGGCAAACCAGATCGTTCCGGTCCACACGTTCATCACCATTCAAATCGCCGGGCGAATGATGCAATTGAATATTGTGAAAAATCAGCCCCCGGCTGCCGCCGTGATAATGTTCACCTTCATCCGCTTCGATTTGCAATTTTATGGGCGTGCCGGCAGGGATCAACGCGGGCAGTTCGAAAGCCAGTTGAGTTCTTACCCCAGGCTGAATAGTCTGCCTTTCGGAAGACCAGTCATTAACGATGATCCGAAATCCCAGCGGACTGCTGTAAGCATTTTCGACCTCCACGACCACCGGCACACACCCCAGATTCTGTTCGCATCTCAGATACATCGGACAACGTTCCATGTCGGCCGGATTATCTTCTTCCAGATATCCCAGTGAATTTTCAATCTTCATCTGCCCGCGGAAATCCCGGCCATTGCCCGGTAGATAAAATGGGCCGCCATGATAAGCCACCGCCATCCCCTGGAGCATGGGGGCAAAAATCAGCCCTTTCTCGGAGGCAAAGTCACCGAAATCTATCCGATGACCGACCTGGACAGAATGGTAATGCCTGTCCGATTCAAGAAAATAGTCCAGCAGATTGGCCAGATATTTATCCGCTTTGGGATCGGTCTTGTAACGGTCGATCGTCCGGAGCTGACTGCATAAACAACTTCCGCCGGTTCCGGTCTGAGAGAAAATTTCGACCAGAATCGCTTTATACAAATGATGACCGGCGTTGGCTAACACCGCCACGCTATCCAGGTCAGCATACTCAAGTTCATAATACCGGCTGAAAAGAGCCCGGTCCTGGGGCATGGCGGATGAATGACGGTTCCAGATCCGAAAATCCCCCCGCTCCAGGCCATCCATCAGGTTGACCAGCCAGGGCCGCTCCATATTAACAAAATCCTCACCCTTATCCGCACCCGAAAGCGTCAGATGAGTGCCCAGCCAGCCGGCGTTATCAAAGGCAGTTTCCGCACTTGAACTTTCCTGTTCAAGCACTAGAATCCGGTGCCCTCCGTCAATAAAAGACGCCAAGGTTGCTTCAGCAGCGGATACGGATCCGTCAAATCCATTTTTACCAATAATCAGGTATTGATAACCACTGAGATTATTGAAGTTCGAAATCAACTGAAATTTCAATCCAAGCGCCTGCAATTCATCACGCGTCGTATTGGCTGGATCATACAACGCCACTGCCCCATAAGACAACGAGCGTACAACCGCCCAACCAGGCCGGGCCACGGTGAGTTCAGATGAGCTCCTGACAATCTCCTGACCATTCTTAACTAAACGAGCCAGTATCTCATAATCGCCGGCTATCCCGGACGCCGGGACATTAATCGGGATATTAGAATCCCAACTGGAATAATAAGGAACATCGGGAACGGAATTGCTGGTATGCCACACGACCTTTCCCAGCGGATCGATCAGATCCAATTCAAGCATGGAAGCGGGCAATAGCGGATTATAGTTTATCCGGTCATCGTTCAGCACGAAAAAACGAACCGTGGTACTGTCCCCGGCATATAAGTTGGGATAGGGAATTCGGATACTGATATGAACCGGTCGATACGCCTGCCCCAGCGAATCCATCACCGGTTTGGCAATCTCGGTTATGTCTTTGCTATCGTAATAGCAATGATACGCGTAGCCATTGGTAAACGGCATCGCGCCGCACATCGAACTGTCCGGACTGCGAAAACGCCGGCACATCTCCACCAGTTCACGTGTCAGATACGTTTGGTAGCTAAGGCTGTCATTCGACAGATCATAACTGTGCCCGACATTCCGTAACAGGTTGGCCAGGTATTTGTCAAATATCTTGTTATCCTGCGCCGCAAAACTCATATCATACGGATCCAGCGCGGTATAAGCCCCCACGCATTCACTGATCGTCACGGGAAAATCTTCGTCAATATGATATTTATACAAATCGTAAACTGAACCGCCATACCAGCCGGTATAGGTATGATAATCAAGAAAATCCGAACCGGTACCGGCTATTAAATCGCCGCCGTTGTAATATTTGGCCGTCCAGGTATTGAACATTGGGCGCGAACTGTCCAGTTCCAGTGTCGCATGATACAAATCTTCCGCCGCCTGCCGCATGCCGCTGATCCCAAAATTCCATTCATTACCCAATATCCACATACACACCGAAGCATGGTTGCGCACCCGGGGTATTTCTGCCTGAAGCCGCTCCAGATTGCTTTGCCACAGGCTTGGATCGGTTCGCCCGGCGCCCGAATAACAACCCGCCATGACCATAATCCCGGCCCGGTCACAAGCCTCAAACCATGCCGGGGATGCCCCTTCGTTTAAACGGACAAAATTGACATTCAACGCTTTTAACCGGGCGATATGCTGGGCGATAAAGGCCGAATCTTCATGCACGGCGGATGGAATACGCCCCGGAGGCATACGGTGAAAAGAAAATAAGTAAATGGGCTTGCCATTTAAATGAAAATGTTTTCCGGCAACTTCGAACGTGCGAAACCCGATCGCTGTATCATGACTGATAACCTGGTTCATGCTGGTATCGAGGATCTCAGTTGTCAGCAAATATAAATTGGGAGTTTCGGGCGACCAGAGTTCAGGCTGCAATTGATTACGATGCGATTCAAAAACCTGCTCCCCACCGGCGGGAACGGTCAGCGGCCCTTCGATGATCTCCAGGAATGGGGCGTGATCGAGTGATTCGTTTTCATAAACCCGATATCGGATAGTAGCGGTCAGTGGTTGACTGGACTCATTTTTTAGCCGGGTTTGTACCGTTAATGAATCTGCCCTGGCCACCGCAAAAACATCACTCAGTGTCAGCTTACCCTGCCAGGGATCATAAAAAGAGGGGATCCGGGTGTTGGTATTGGGGCCTTCAGTGGAAAAATAAAGATTATCGACCTTGAACACAGTTGGACTGGTCAGTCCGCCATCGGTACGATTGCACAAGCCAAATTGGTTAAAGACAACACCCGCGGTAGCATCATAGACGACTTGGGGACCGGTGGAACCATAAACCACCCCACTGACAATATCTACAACTTCAATTTGCGCGTAACCATTATTGTTATTTTTCCAGTAATGCCCTTTAACTCGAATCAGCGCGTGATCCGGTATGGGAGCAGGACCGTTAAAATATTGATAACTGCCATCGGATACCTGACGCCAGAGATCGTAGCGATTGTTAACCTGGGGCGATGCAAACCGGCAACCGACAAACTCGGCATGGTCCGCTGAGGCATTAAATACCCCAAACAATGCCCGTCCCCAGGAGTCAGTCTGACCATTGGATAATTGACAATCCATTTCAAACCAGAACTCATCCGTCAGCTCGATCGGTGTTTGTAGTAAGTAGGAATAACCCACTTTCTGCCCGGCCTCCCGGCAAACGGATGCATCCAGATACCCCTGACTGTTATAGACCAATCGGGTGTTATCGCTGGATTGACTCTGCCAGTTTCGATCTGCCGGATCACTATCGAAACATTCGAAAATCGTCACCGCATAAACATTGTTCAATCCGTATATCGTCAATATCAGCAGGGCAATAGCAATGACATGGAAACGACTGGCTGCCATTTTCAGGATCCTTGTATAGTAAATATGCTTGATTGCAGGAAAATAAGAAGCCCAGATATATCTCAAGTGTTGATATATTATAACCCTATCTTAACTCTGATCACAAGACAAATATTACGATTTACTTGGATGGCCCCGAATAAAAAAACTGACAAAGGTGATCTTAACCTGTTAAATAATAATAGGTTAATAAAAAAATATTAAAATCAGACCGCTTGTAGCCCAAAATGTATTTTTAGAGGTTCCCTTAAGATCAAAACAGCAAATCGTCTTCTTCCTCTGCAACCGCTTCTACTTTCTGTCTGGGCTGCGGCTTTATATTCAGATGGCGATAAGCCGCGTCTGTTGCCATGCGCCCCTGTCGGGTACGGGCAATAAAACCAATCTGCAGCAAGTAAGGCTCCACCACATCCTCCAATGTATCACGTTCCTCACCCAGGGTCGCTGACAGTGCTTCTATGCCCGCCGGCCCCCCATTATATACCGTGATCAACGCGCGCATAAAAGACCGGTCCAGATTATCCAGCCCCAGCGGATCAATCTCCTCGATCTTCAGCGCCGACTGGGCCGTATCCAGGTGAATCGCGCCATCGCCATGAACCTGGCCATAATCCCTCACCCGACGCAATAACCGGTTGGCAATACGTGGTGTGCCCCGGCTGCAATGGCTGATCAGGGTCAGCGCGTCATCATCAGCGGGCACCTTGAGTTTCTGGGCCGAGCGAATCAGGCATTTTTTCAAATTGGCTTCTGACCAGAATTCCATATGATGCTGAATACCAAACCGGGCGCGCAACGGGGATGTAATCAAACCCACCCGGGTCGTCGCGCCGATCAGGGTAAAGGGCTGCAAGGGAATATTGATCGTTTTGGCGTGCATGCCGCTGTCTACGGTAAAATCCACCCTGAAATCTTCCATCGCCGGATAAATAAATTCTTCTACTATCGCCGGCAGACGATGGATCTCATCAATAAACAGCACATCGCCTTTTTGCAGATTGGTCAGGATCCCCATCAAGTCACCCGGCCGCGTCAGCGCCGGGCCGGAACTCGTCTTCAAGTTGGCCTGCATTTCGTTGGCGATCACATGCGCGATTGTCGTCTTGCCCAGTCCGGGCGGACCATAAACCAGCGTATGCTCCATCGGCTCACCCCGCTGCCGAGCCGCCGTCAGCGCAATGGTGATCTTCTCCAGCAGCTTCTCCTGACCGATACACTCATCGATCGTCTGAGGCCGCAACGCCAGATCAAACCGCTCTTCTTCATGCCCCTTCGATTCCGCATCTATGATTCGTTCACGTGCCATGAAAATCCTTTTATACAGCCCAATTAAGCTGATTTTACTAACTTCTTCGAAATTTCGATTACCTGTTCAATATTCTCACGGCTAATATGCAAATGCGTCACCGCCCGTATCGTATCGGCTCCGGTAGCCAGTACCCGAATCTGGTCAGTTCCCAGCTTTTCAACTAATGCAGCCGCCGGCATCGTGGTCACTTTAAAGATCACTATATTCGTCTCCACCGTCTCAGGATCGATCTCGATCCCCGGTATCTCCGCCAGTCCCTCAGCCAGCCGCCGGGCATTGGCATGGTCATCCGCCAGCCGGTCCCGGTGATGCTCAACCGCGTACAGCGCCCCCGCCGCAATTACGCCCGCCTGCCGCATCCCACCGCCAAACATCTTGCGGAACCGTCGAGCCCGGGCAATATCCGCCGAACTTCCTGCTAAAGCCGATCCAACTGGTGCTCCCAGCCCCTTGGAAAAACACACACTCACCGTATCGAAATAGCCGGCATATTCTTTTTCGGAGATTCCCGTCGCCACGGCCGCGTTCCACAGCCGCGCGCCATCCAGATGCAATTTAAGCCCTGCTTCACGAGCCACTTGCAAGACCTCCCGAATCGTTGATATTGGCCAGCACGCCCCCCCACCCCGGTTGGAAGTATTTTCCAGACAAACCAGCTTAGTTCGTGGAAAGTGCAAATTCGCCGGACGCAGGGCCGCCCTGAGAGTCGCGCCAGTAAATATCCCATGCGGCGCCGCTAGTAATCGTGGCATTACCCCCGATAAAGCCGCAGGCGCTCCCGCCTCATAAAAATAGACATGCGCGTTATCCGCCAGCACAATCTCATCCCCCGGTTCGGTATGTACCCGTATCCCTACCTGGTTGGTCATCGTTCCCGATGGCATATAAACCGCGGCTTCCTTACCCAGCAAGGTGGCTACCCGCGCCTCCAGGGCATTTACGGTTGGATCATCCCCCAATACATCATCTCCCAGTTCGGCTGTCATCATCGCCTGTAACATCGCCTCCGTCGGCTGGGTCACCGTGTCACTACGTAAATCAATATTCATCATAATACCTTTATTAATAACTACTTATCAATCCTGTTCCTGTCAACCATATCCTTCTGCTATAGCTTAGCCACCCTATTGGATTTTGTACACCTATTTTTAACCTAACCACCATTCATTTCTACATTGGATTTCTTTCTTTCAATCCGACAAGTATTTACCAATCTAATTTCATAATCGGATTATATTTAGCCCCTAACCTTTCTTATGTAATATTGAGACTTTATTCATTCCACATCGAAGTTGATAATTGACATTCATTTCATCATAACTATCATAGTTATGAAACTGCATTAAAACTTTTGATGATTTAGATAGTTACAACAAAGAAAAGGGCCCGGATATGATAAACTCATCATTATATCGGTTTGGTATAATTACATTTTCTGTCATAGGTATTATTTCCTGCAATCTATCCGCTGATGTGCCCTCTGCGTCAATTAAAAATCAGCCTCAACCTGTACAGCAAATCCAAAAATGGTTAGCGCTTCCTCCCGAATCAAGAGGGACATTACCTGATCAGGATTTCGCCACTGAGGCACTGACAAAAGCACAAGCAAAAGAAATTGAAAAGCTACTCTGGGATGCCCACATCAAACGAATTATCGCAACACGGCGGGATGAATGGACAGCCAAAAAAATGGAACTCGATAATTTGACAATGAAATACGAAGCGATTATATACGGAGAGGCCCCTGAAGATGGCCATAGCTTGTATATTTCAATGCATGGTGGAGGCAATGCACCGGCTCAGGTGAATGACCAGCAATGGCGCAACCAGATTCGTTTATATGAACCCAAAGAAGGAATTTACGTCGCGCCTCGCGCCCCCACTAATGACTGGAACCTGTGGCACAAAGATCATATCGATGATTTTTTTGATCGATTAATCGAAAATGCCATAGTTCTGGGAAATGTCAATCCCAACCGGGTTTATATCATGGGCTATTCAGCCGGTGGTGATGGTGTTTATCAACTGGCCGGTCGTATGGCGGACCGCTGGGCCGCAGCCTCTATGATGGCAGGACACCCCAACGACTCGTCACCACTGGGTGTCCGCAATATTGGCTTTTCGTTGTGGGTTGGTGAAAACGACAGTGCTTATAAACGCAATGAAGTCGTTAAGGAATGGGGCGAAAAACTGACCGCCCTGCACCAGAATGATCCGGATGGTTATCGTTTTGAAGTACACATTCAACCGGGAATGAGCCATTGGATGAACCGTACCGATGCCGCGGCAGTACCGTGGATGGCAACCTTCACCCGTAACCCATTTCCCACAAAGGTCGTATGGAAACAGGACGACGTAACGCATGATCGATTCTACTGGCTGGCAGTGCCGGCCGGCAAAGCACAAAAAGGAGCCGAGGCCGTGGTTTTTTACCAAGACCAAACCATTACCATCGAAAAAGCGGATTTGGTAGAAATACTTAAGATTCGTCTGAATGACACGATGATGGATCTGGATCAACCCGTAAAAGTAATCTGGAATAACAAAACCGTTGTTGATGAAAAAGTTAACCGCACCCCGGCAGTGATTGACCAAACCTTGTCTGAGCGTGGCGACCCAACCGCAATCTATTCAGCGGAATTATCCATCACCCTGGCCGAATAATAACCATTTTGTCTCTCAACTTCGATGGGGCAATCAAATGTCTGGCTCATAGTCATGCTGGTCAGTGTGTCTGAAGCCGATCCCTGAAAATCGATTCGCCCATCTTTCATTAAAGCGACAGAATCGGTCGTTGCTGGTAATTCATCCAGATGATGAGTCACGATAATCATCGTGGGGGCATCCGGCCGCCGATGAAGTGTCTCGAGTAATTTAACAAAACGAAACCGCCCGGCAATATCCAATCCGGACGCCGGTTCATCAAGGATAAGTAATTCCGGACGGGCCACCATGGCCCGCGCGATGAGAGTCCGCGCCTTTTCTCCGGTAGACAACTTCCGCCACGGTTGATCACATAAATCCATCAACAATAAGCGCTCCAGCTCGGTGTCGATCTGCCGCCACTGTTCCAGTCCGATTTCTTCTTTACGCAGCAGCATAAATGCGCTGAACAACCCCGTGGCCACAACGTCTCTCACGGTAAGTCCATGGACAAACTCCGGCGCTCGAGATGTTTCAATGATGCCAATACGCTTACGGAGTTCCTGTAAATCAATTGCGCCATATCGCTGCCCTAACACTCGAACCAAGCCACAACTCGGCCATATATACCCACCCATCACTGACACCAGTGTCGATTTCCCTGAGCCATTGGGCCCTACCAGGGCCGCAATACTGCCACGTGTAACTCCCCAGTTAATACCGTCCAGAATCACCCGGCCGGATCGCTCCAGTGAAACAGAATCGATTTCAATAATCAATTCTCTGTCTTGAGATATCGTCATAGTGGTTGATTCTTGATCAAGTTGTAGTTACGGGGATATTTTTGACTGGATAGTGATGAAGTCTTGCGGATCATAACCAGATTAAAATCGGGATAATCCTCATTAACTGGAACGTCCAGCCAACTGGCCGGTTCTCTCAGGTTATATTCAACCACCTGCTCCAGTTCGCCATGGAGCAGATCCAGGGCATGACCAGCCTGATCGATTTCTTTTTCCACTGCCGGGCCCTTCCAGACCAGCAATAGGCCATTCGGGCGAAGAAACGGCAAACCAATCTCGACCAGGGCTGTCAACGACGCCACCGCGCGAGCCGTCACCAGATGAAAGCGTTCACGATAAATGGCTTCGTGTGCGACTTCTTCGGCGCGCCCTTGAATAACTCGAACATTGGCCAGATCGAGAGCGTCAACCACTTGCTGCTGAAAACATACTTTCTTGCCGGTCGCTTCCAGACTCGTCACGCTCCAGCCGCCGCGTGCTACTGCCAGGGCTAAACCCGGCAATCCGGCTCCGGAACCGATATCGATCATCGAGATTGCTTTTCGTTTAAAAAGATCCAGATCCGTAACCGATAAAGGCATAAGCGAATCGGCAAAGTGACGCAAATAAATTTCTTCTCGATTTCGCACGGCGGTCAGATTATACTGCAGATTCGCCTGCATAAGCATCTCAGCGAAATTGGAAAACTTTTCACATTGATGATCAGATAAACTGGGAAAAGTAAATTTCATGAGCAACCGATCATGGCATGAACACTGTTGAACCGACACCAACATAAAGACGTTTCAAAAATCAATATTTCATCCGCCACCATAATCCGGTCAGTCTTCAGAGGCTGGCGTCTCCCTGGCAACTGAGGGATTGTCACCATTTTTAACTGCTCCATTTTTCTGGCTGATATTCAGCAATTCATCACGCAACTGAATCAATCGCGTGAAAGCCGGTTTGGGCATCAGATCCGGCCGGCATAAACCGCCATGCTGCAGGGCGCCTTCCGGACGATCGGTCAGATCGCGCCAGGTCACCGCTTCCACAAAAGGTTTGCTCAACGCAATCTGATACACGCGTTCGACCCAGTCGGCCTGCATGGCTTCGGACCAGGGCATATGCCAGTATCCGGCGTCGCCATTCTTGTCCCGGTTGTCTTTCTGGCTGGGAACCTGTAACGCGTCAATATGCAACGGTTTACCAAATACACTGAGCTTATCAAGCAAGGTGGAAATATCCAGCATGTCGCGTGTCTGCATGCCGCCGCTGCCTCGCCCAAACCGCATCTTCAAGCCAAAACCATCGAAATTGGCGCCGCTTTGACAAATCATATCCATATAGTAAATCGGCGGAATAGTACGCTGATTCTGGGCATAATAACCGCCCCAGGGTTCAGCCACTTCGATCAGATGCAACGATTTGGGACCCGCCTGCCGGGAGACCATAACCGCCGAACGCGTCATCTCGACAATCTGTTCAAAACTGAATTTGAAACAATTTTCCGAATTCATTCCGCTAACGACATTCCAGGCCTGGACATGCTTGCCGTAACGTTCGACCGTCGTTTTAACAAACTCCATCGCCATATCGCGAACCTGCTCGAAATCGTGTTCCCAGATAAACAGCCAATCCGGCAAAAAGGATGGCGTAAACTGCAGAAGCGGGCCAACCTTAACGGCTATTTTATGCTTATGCAGCCAGTTGATGCATTCATCCAGAACATCATATTTCTGCTGATGTTCTTCCGGCTCCAATTGCCGCCAGGCGATTGGAATCGTCACATAAGTAAACTGGTCGCGAATAAACCGCAGATAGTCTTTATCATGCATCCGGCCCGGATCGATACAGGCGCCAAAACAATGCCGGTTAATACCCTGGGTCGACGCGCGACGCCCCAGGAATATTTTGGCGTGAGACAGCGCCATCTCTTCGCCGGCATGCATGGCATAGGCCAATGCCTTATCAGCAAGCAAGGACGCTTTTTCTTCTTCATTCAAGTTACAGAGCGCGTCAATAAAATACTCCAACGCGTTATCCAGCAACTCGTGTTGCTGTTCAGTCAGCGTCAGTTCAGACATGCCCCATTCTTCACGTTTTTGCGATACCCTCAGAAGTCGACCACGAACGATCTCAACATTGAGATTGTAAGGCTGTTTTCGCTCCGGCAAACGGGTGGTTTGCTGGACTACCTTGCCAAAACCATTAATATTCCACAGGGTCACCAATCCCACAGCCGTATCGCTGTGGCGCATACCCATTAACTCCCCATCGACATATTCGACTTGATTACGAACAGGGATCTCATCCTGACCAAACAAGTAAATACTGGACGGATCCAGTTTATCCGGCTTCTTACCATCTTGATATATCGTAAAACGTATCATAAGCTAACGTGAATTGAACCAATATTTTACAGAATTCTAATCGGATTGGCATATCCGAACACTGGGCATGCAATTCAGGCATGATACCCACCCTCCGTGGGTAATCAATTGAACAGGCTTGAATTTGACTTAACCATATCGGCACTGAATCATAAGCCTAACTCAAACAAAAGCTTATCGAAAACAGAACCTTCGATAAGTATTAAGTCTGTTTATTATAGCGAATGTTACGCAAATTTGGAGAAATTTCTTTAAAAAGGCCAAAAATTCTGTCGTTTAATGCCTGGCAGGATATCACTGAACCAGGATTAAACTGAGATAAGCCACAAAATCCCAATGATTGATATAATTCGCCCAAACATCACATTTTACCCATCTTGCCACCATGATTACTTATCGATTTTCCATATCCAATGTTTATTTAGTCCGTCGTGGTCTCAGCCAGCGTTTTATCTTCTTTTTGCCATTTTAAGAAACCCCGCATATTCATAATTCCCACGATAATATTAGCAAGACTGGTCGCGGGACTTTGCGCCAGAATAGAAAAAATCAACCAGAAAAAATTCGCCATGACCATAATGACAAATCCATACCGGTTACGGTTACCGACTTTCCAGAGTCCAACCATAGTCAAAACCGTGGCAATCCAGTCGGTACAATAGTATTTGAACAATAATTCCATATCAGACTCCAGATTATAAACCAGAATCATTAAACAGTGACGGCGCCACCTCTTTTATCCGTTCGAGGACATTCAGGACATCCGCTTTTTGACGAAAATCAAATTCGTTACACTCTATCCGAATTAACGGGCAATCAGACCAGTATTCGAACATGGTTTCGTATTTTCGATGCAGTCGTTCCAGCCATTCCGCCGAAATGGTTCGCTCGTAATCTCTTCCCCGGCCGGCAATGCGTTGAAGACAATTTTCGATGTGATCATTCAAATAGATGACAATACTGGGTCTTGTCAGATAGGGGAGAATGGAACGCTCGACGCGGTCATATATCGCGAATTGTTCGCTATCCAGACATAAACCCGCAAAAATCCGGTTTTTCTGAAAGATATAATCACAGACCGCGATTGGACTGCCCTGCAAATTGGTCCGGTCCAGTTGACGAGCCCGGCTCAACAGAAAATACAACTCCGAAGGCAACGCCGCCTCCCGGTCACCTTGAAACTGGCGAGCCAGAAACGGGTTGTTGAAATATTCTTCATGGATCATCCGACCGGATAAAAGGGTAGCCAATTGGTTCGCCAGTGTCGTTTTGCCAACCCCTATCAGGCCGGAAACCGCAATGAGATGTGATGCCTTTGGCGCAGGCGGCAAGATGTCGTCATGGATTGTTTTTGACGCCATACCCTTCCTTTATTCTCCATCATTCATGAGTGGCAAATCGAATCCGGTAACACCCAACTCTTTTTGTAAATCGGCCAGCAATTCACTAATGGTTTTATTCAGTTTGGGATGAACCACGTTCGGTGCGATTAACGACAAGGGCCCCAACACAAACAACCGGCTCTGCATCAGTGGATGCGGGATGGCAAGAGGCGGTTCGTCCAGTTCGATTATCTCATTATTAAATAGCAGAATATCCAGATCGATGGTGCGGGGCGCCCATTTTTCACTGGTCCGGATACGCCCCAGACGCTTTTCAATGGTCATTAACAGTTCCAGTAATTTAACTGGAGTCGAGCTATACTGGACTCGCACAGCCGCATTGAGATAGCGAGCCTGCATGGCCGGGCCGCCAATGGCGCGGGTCTCAATCACAGGCGATACACGTTCCAACTGAACCCCGGGCGAGTCTTCCAGTATGGCCAGCGCCTTGTTGATGGATCCGGCCCGATCGCCGATATTGCTGCCCACCCCCAGATAAACAGTTTGAAAGTTTCCGTACATTCTATATGCCCTGGATAATTTCTCTCATAAAAGATTCACAATAAACAAACGATACATCCATTTCGAATTGTTAAGGTATTACAAAACAATCGGCCAAAGATCAAGTTGATATAAGCAATGAGAGTTTGTCAATGATTTCCGCGGGATCGCTATACGCCAACTGAACCTTTTTATGGGTATCATGCTCGCCCGCGATAATTTGAATATCACTTTTCGAAATTTTTAAGGTTTTGGCCAGAAAACGGATCAATTCCTTGTTCGCCTTGCCTTTTTCCGGCGGCGCGGCAATGGCAATCTTCAGTTTATGATCCCAGATCCCGGCGAAGCGGGATTTGGAACTGCCTGGCACAGCCTTAACCGGCAGGATAACAGCCTTGTTTTTCAATTCGTAATCGAATGCCATTATTGATAATGTCAGCAATAGAGTCATTTGCAATCAAGACAGTATTACACCGGCGCCGGTATGATTATTCGCGATATTAGAGACCAAGCTTTTCACGCAGATAAGTTCGGATTTGATCCGAATTGATTCGTACCTGTTCCATGGAATCACGGTCACGAACAGTCACCGTGCCATCTTCATTGGTCTGACCGTCAACGGTGATGCAATACGGTGTCCCGGCTTCATCCTGCCGGCGATAACGCCGTCCAACCGCGCCTTTTTCATCATAGAAACAGTTAAACAACTTCTTCAGGTCATCGTAGATGGCGCGGGCTTTTTCCGGCATGCCATCTTTTTTAACCAGCGGGAATATGGCGGCTTTGATAGGCGCCAGAGCGGGATGGAATTTCAATACATTTCGGGTTTCGCCATCCTTAACCTCTTCTTCACAATAAGCATCAACCAGAAACGCCAGTGTCCCGCGGTCCGCGCCTGCCGAAGGTTCGATGACATAAGGAATAAAGCGGCTTTTTTCTTCTTCATCAAAGAAACTTAACGGCCCTTTATGCCAGTCTTCCGCTTCTGGAAGCAATGGGGTTATTTCCGTATTACGTCCATTCTCAATCCATTGCGTCACGGAACGCATACCACGTTGGTGCTGACGCAAATCGAAGTCGGTCCGATTCGCGATACCTTCCAGTTCCTGCCAGTCACCTTTGCCAAACGGAAACAGATATTCGATATCAACACAACCTTTGGCGTAATGCGCCAGTTCGTCATCCTCATGTTTACGGAAACGCAGGTTTTCCTTGCGAATGCCCAGGTTATAATACCAGTTCAGGCGCTGTTCTTTCCAGTGTTCATACCATTCATCATCGGTACCCGGTTTACAGAAAAACTCGATCTCCATCTGTTCAAATTCCCGGGTCCGGAAAATAAACGCTTTCGTCGTCACTTCGTTACGGAAACTCTTGCCCATCTGAGCAATACCAAACGGCACTTTTACCCGCGTGCTGTCCAGCACATTACGAAAATTGGCAAATATCCCCTGTGCGGTTTCCGGCCGCAGATAAACGGTCATAGAGTCATCGGCATTGGCGCCCATTTTAGTTTCAAACATTAATTTAAAGGGCATAGGTTCAGTAAATTGCCCGACTGTCTGACATTTGGGACAGACCTTGTCCGCTAATTCTGCCGCCGTTTTAGCCCCTTCAGTCGTTTTTCCCTCGGCATTGGCAAGATGATCGGCCCGGGTTCGAGTATTACATTTTTTACACTCGGCAATCAGATCGGCAAACTTATCGACATGTCCCGATGATTTCCAGACCATGGGATGCATCAGGATACTGCAATCAACCCCAACCATATCATCCCGCATCTGGACCACTGATTTCCACCAGGCATTTTTTACATTACGCTTTAACTCAGAACCCAATGGGCCGTAATCGTAACAACTGGCTAGCCCACCATAAATATCGCTGCTCTGGAAGATAAATCCACGCCGTTTGCACAAGGCTACCAGTTCGTCCAGTTTCTTGATTGATCCAGCCATATGGGTCCTCTCTATTATTGTAAGAACTTATAAATTAACAAGTTATGATATACCAAAACACGATCAGCGCTATTTGCGTTGACAAAATGTTTATTATACCTGATTAATTCATTCCAGCAAGGGAGGGATAATAAATTATCAAAATCGCCCTCCCTTACGATGATATGCTTAAGTGGGAATCACCCGTTCAGGGAAGCTTGATATTAATTAAGCACTTTATTTATAATACGTTATATTACTTAGCCTTCCGTTTAAGGGTTTCAAAACGGGCACGCAGGGTGTTGAGAATTGATTGATACTGGGGATTGGAAATCTCATTTCTGATTTCTCCAGGGTCGGTTTGGAGGTCGTACAATTCTTCATAGACCGGATCCTGATCAATCCACTGGATATATTTATAATGCTTGGTTACAAGAGCCTGGGATTTCGGAATGGCAGCATGGTTAAAGAGGTGTTCGTAATAAAAATCTTGTCGCCATGATTTAATCTTATTTTTCAATAAAGCCGAGATGTCCCGGCCTTGCATATTGGCTGGTGCGGTAATACCGGCATAAGCCAGTAAAGTTGGGGCGATATCTATGTTAAGTGCATAGTCATCACGGTGGCGCCCCTGTTGCGATTTGGGTTGGCGCGGGTCATAAATGATCAGAGGTACCCGGATCGATTCTTCATGCGCATACCACTTACCGGCCAGGCCATGCTCGCCAAGGTAAAAACCGTTATCGCCGGTTAAAACAATAATGGTATTGTCCGCCACTCCCATCTCCTGTAATTTGCTGCGAATGCGGCCCAATTGGACATCGACGCCATAAATCAGGCGGTAATACCCTTTCACCATTTCCTGATACAGTTCCGGGGTCGAGAAGCGGATTTCCCAGCGGTTGCGCGCTTCATTGCTGGCCTTGAAGAACTCTGGGAACCGATCCCAATCAGCCTGGCTGCCTCGGGGTGCCGGAGGTATAACCGTATCCTGATACAAATCTTTATAAGCGGGATCATATAAAAACTGCCGGGGATCGCCATCCTGGCAATGGGGTGCCTTGAAACTGATCGATAAACAGAATGGTTGCTCCCTAGAACAGCCCTCTAGAAACTCGACAGCCTGGTTGCCCATTAATCGGGTCAGGTGGATTGGCTGGCCGTTTTCATCCTTATTCTTTTCGTATTGGCCCTGCCCTGGGAATCCCTTCCAGTAATCGAACTGGTCAGCCGGCATTTTATTGCCTACGCCATATTTACCGATAAAACCGGTTCGATAGCCATTTTGCTGTAAAAGGGCCGGGTAGGTTTGAGATAATTGTTCCGGTGTAAAATTTTTCGAGAAGTTATGAATGCCATGCCGGCTGGCGTATTGTCCGGTAAAGATCGAAGCCCGGCTGGTACAGCAGATGCTGGTGGTGACAAACATATTATTAAAAAGAATCCCGTCGTGGGCTAACTGGTCCATATTGGGAGTAATGACGATTGGATTGACACAACCCAGCGCATCCCAGCGATGATCGTCGGTTAGAATGAATAGAATATTAGGTTTGCGGTTCGGCCCGGATTGGGTTTGGGCTTTGCAACCTGCGGGTAATAATGATCCGGCCAGAAAGGTTGCGCCGCATTGTTTTAAAAAACTTCGGCGTGAACACGAAACACGATTCATGGTTTACTCCTGAAATAAATATCCTGTTTTCGAATCAAGGTTCTACGCGATCAGTAATCCGTTTTTTGACCATTTTGCGATACTGGGCCGGAGAGATCCCCACGGCCATTTTGAATTGCCGTGAAAACGCGCTTTGATCGGCATAGCCGCAACTTAAAGCGATATGAGCCAGTGGCTCATCGGTTTGGCTCAGTTTCCAGATCGCAGCGTCCATCCGGGTTTTTTGAATAAACTGGCCGGCGGTCAGGTGGAAAATGGATTGTATCCGCTGTTCGAACTGATAGGTGGATAGCCCGGCCAGTTCGGCAATGTCATCCACTTTGAGTGCCTTGGCGTAATGATCTTTGATATAGTTAACGGCTCTGGCAATCTGGCTGAGCTGGCGGGTTTTCTTACCGGGAGTATAGAGATCCTGGGTGAGACCGGCCAGTCCGATAACCGAACCATCCTTGCCATGCAATGGGACCTTATTGGTAATACACCAGCCGGTCACATGGGATGGAAATAAATGCAATTCCAACTGATTAAGGATGGGTTTACCTTTATTAATAATTTCGATATCCTGTAAGAGATATTCCCGGCCCAGGGGTTCCGGATATACCTCTTCGGAGGTCTTGCCAATAATGTCATCCTTACTCTCATAACCACATCGTTCGACCAGTGCCTGATTGATGACGATATACTGGCCACGGATATTTTTAATAAAAAACAGGGTGTCGGTCAGGTAATCAAAGAGGGTTTCACCCGTAAAAGATTCGATCAATTGCGAAAAAAACTCGCGTTGAATGGCAGAAGTTATCATTTTTTATGGTTTTATGCCAAAAATTCAGGTTTTGCTCATATAAGTCACAAGAAAAAAAACGGTTTGGGATTCATTATATTAATTAGTGCTATGAACACAACGACGATTGCATGATTTTTTTGCTGTTTGGCTTTGGAGAAAGATTGTATGACAAAAATGTCAACATGCCGGCGAATATCCGTAGTGGATTCTCATACCGGCGGTGAACCGACCCGGGTAGTCGTCACCGGCGGGCCGGATCTGGGCAGAGGGCCTTTAAGCGAACGACGGGATTTATTCCGACAACATTTCGATGCGATGCGCGCTGCTATTATTGAAGAACCCCGAGGATCGGATGTTATGGTGGGTGCGCTTCTGGTAGAACCAACCGATCCAACCTGCACAGCAGGAGTGATCTTCTTTAATAATGTAGGGTATCTGGGAATGTGCGGGCATGGGACGATCGGATTGATTACGACGTTATTTCATCTGGGCCGTATTGATGCCGGAGTCCATCTGATTGAAACCCCGGTTGGCATTGTCAAGGCCACCCTGCATGAAAATGGAGAAGTATCGATTCAAAATGTCCCCAGTTACCGAATTAAAAAAGATCTGGAAATCACCGTTGCCAATATCGGAACCGTCACTGGGGATGTAGCCTGGGGTGGCAACTGGTTTTTCCTGAGCGAATGTGATTCACTGGCCATTCGACAGGATAATATTGACGCCTTAACCGACTATGCCTGGCGGGTACGACAGGCGGTCAATGCTGCCGGGTATCCAGAAGTCGATCATATTGAATTGTTTGGCCCACCGACTATGCCGGGCGCGGACAGTAAAAATTTTGTTCTGTGTCCCGGCCGCGCCTATGACCGTTCACCCTGTGGTACCGGCACCAGCGCGAAACTGGCCTGTCTGGCAGCCGATGGCAAACTGGCGGAAGGTGATGAGTGGCTGCAGGAGAGCATTATCGGCAGTATTTTTAAGGGGAGTTTTAAACGGGATCGGGATCAGATTATCCCGTTTGTTACCGGTTCTGCTTATATTAGCGCGGAAACAACCTTGATGCTGGATAAGAAAGATCCGTTCTGTTGGGGAATTCGTGTGTGATGGATTCTTTTGATACGATTGTGGTGGGAGCCGGAATTGTCGGAGCCAGTTGCGCCCTGGAACTTACCCGGGCGGGCATGACCGTGCTGGTACTGGATCGCGCTGAGATTGGCGGTGGTACAACTGCCGCGGGAATGGGACATATCGTCGTACTGGATGATTGTGAAGCCCAGTTGGCGCTCAGTCGATATTCCCAGCAGTTATGGCATGACATCGCCGGTGACTTACCCAATTCGGTAGAGATGTGGCAGTGCGGAACGATCTGGATCGCCGCGGATTCGGAAGAAATGCAGGAGGTTCATCGAAAATTTCAGGTCTATAAAAAAGTGGGGTTAACCGTCGAAATATTGGACGAGAACACGTTATATCAGGCAGAACCTCATTTAAGACCGGGACTGGCGGGAGGCCTGCTGGTTCAGAGTGATTCGGTTCTTTATCCTCCGGCAGCAACTTATTACCTGCTCAATCAGGCCAAACAATATCAAACAGAGATACGGACCGGGATTGAAGTGTCAGCCATTATCCCGGATGGAGGCGTTTTGCTGGCGGATGGCCAGAAAGTATCCGCCGACCGTATCATTATTGCCGCGGGATGTTTTTCACCTTATTTAAGTCCTGAGTTGCCAGTCCGCCGGCGAAAAGGCCATCTGGTTGTTACAGAACGATATCCGAATTTCGTCAATCATCAATTAGTAGAACTGGGTTATCTGAAAAGCGCTCACAGTATGACAGCCGATTCGGTGGCATTCAATATCCAGCCGCGCAAGACTGGTCAGATGCTGATAGGTTCATCGAGGCAGTTTGATACAGAGGATCATGGAATCGATTATCGCATACTGACGCGGATGCTGGATCGCGCGTTTGAATATATACCGGATTTGCGGTCAGCCAAAGCGATTCGTGGCTGGACGGGTTTTCGACCGGCCACGCCGGATAAGCTGCCGGTCATTGGACCCGATCCCGGCCATGAAGCGGTCTGGCTGGCAACCGGCCATGAAGGGCTGGGAATTACTACAGCGTTGGGAACCGGGCGGATTATTCGGGATATGATCCTGGGACAACAGCCTGAAATCAACATCGAACCATTCAGTCCGATGCGATTTATGAGGGTGGGTTTAACGCATGGATAAATCATTGATTATAAAGGTTAATGGCCAATCGGTCGAGGTAGCAGCGGGTACGGTGCTGGCGAAGGCGCTGGCGGATCTGGGGATTCGCCGGTTCCGGAGTTCGGTTTCGGGTCAGCCGCGGGCTCCGCTGTGCGGCATGGGCGTCTGTTATGAATGTCGAGTGACAATAAACGGACGGCCGCACTGTAAAAGTTGCCATACCCTTTGTGAGCATGGGATGGAGGTGCAAACGGATGAGTAGGCGCTTTTTTATGTATGATTGTGTTGTGATAGGCGCCGGTCCGGCCGGCATTGCCGCTTCTGTCAAGGCCGATCAGTCAGAATTATCGACTGCGGTTATCGATCTATTGCCCTGGCCGGGCGGACAGATCTGGCGGGGTGGCAGCCTCAAAGCACAATCCCCTCTGGCAAGAAAATGGTTTCATCGACTGGAGCAGTCCCGGGTGTCACAGCACCTGAATACCACGGTGTATGATTGTCCGGAACCCGGGGTTATTCTGGCGGAGAATCATGAAGGATCTGTCGAGATTCGTTATCAGAAGTTGATTCTAGCCCTGGGATCACGGGAAGTATTTATCCCATTTCCTGGCTGGACCCTGCCGAATGTCTATGGCGCCGGCGCGTTACAGGCATTGGTCAAAACCGGCTGGCCGGTGAGTGGAAAACGAATCGCCGTAGCCGGAAGCGGACCGCTGTTGTTTGCCGTCGCAGCAGAACTGCGTGCGGCCGGCGCTAAAGTCGTGTTAATCGCGGAACAAAGCAGCCTCTTAAAATTGATGCAGTTTGGCATGTCTTTACCCTGGTTGAGTCCGGGCAAGTTGATTCAGGCGGTTGAATATCAAGGCAAACTTCTGGGGGTACCCTATCTGACCGGATGTTACCCGATTAGGGCCAATGGCGATGAAGTATTGAAAAGTGTCGCGTTCAAACGTGGCAATAAAATCTGGAAAGTACCCTGTGATTATCTGGCCTGCGGCTTTGGTCTGACTCCGATGTTAGAGATTCCCAAAAAACTGGGCTGTAAGGTTGAAGCGGGATTGGTCAGAGTCAACGATTTGCAACAGACCAGCGAGGAGGATATCTACGCCGCTGGGGAATTGACCGGGATCGGTGGTGTGGAGAAGGCTTTGATTGAAGGAAAAATCGCGGCTTATGGCGCTGCCGGTTTAAAAGAATCGGCGGAAGTTTGGTATCTTAAACGTGACCGCTACCAGGCCTTCGCGCAAAAGCTGGCGGAGTCATTCAAACTGAGGGAGGCCCTTAAAACGATCACCACAAGTGATACGATAATTTGCCGCTGCGAAGATATTCGACTGGGCGATTTACTGACATTTAATGACTGGCGCAGCGCCAAATTACAGACTCGCTGTGGGATGGGGGCGTGTCAGGGGCGGACTTGCGGGACTATTATGGAAATACTGTATGGCTGGGAGAATCAGTCATTGCGCTCACCGCTGTTTCCCGTATCTCTGGAAAGCATGCGGTTCGATACGGCCTATGAGAACGTATCGTAATAATCATCGGAAAAAAAGAAAGGATCATTATGAGCTTAACTACCACACAGGAAATCCAGGCAGCGCTCGATAAGCTGTCACTAAAAACACAAGCGTTCATCGATGGCCGGTATGTTGATGCGGCGGATGGCCAGACCTTTAGTACGGAAAACCCTGCCACCGGTAAGTTGCTGGCAGAGATAGCCGCCTGCGGTGCGGAGGATGTGGAACGTGCGGTTAAGGCCGCGCGCCGTGCGTTTGACCAAGGTGCCTGGTCGCGTATGCATCCTGCCGAACGCAAGAAAATCCTTTATCGATTTGCCGATTTGATCGATACCAACGCGGATGAACTGGTCTTGCTGGATTGTCTGGAGGCCGGAAAGCCGGTTCAGGATTGCAGTTCCATCGATATACCCGAAACTGCCGGCTGTATTCGGTGGCATGCCGAGGCGATCGATAAACTTTTCGATAAAATTTCTCCAACCGGACCAGGTAATCTGAGTCTGATCGTTCGAGAACCAATAGGCATTGTCGGCGCGGTTATTCCCTGGAATTTTCCAGCGCTGATGGCAGCCTGGAAAATCGGTCCGGCCCTGGCGACCGGTAACAGTGTTATCTTAAAACCGGCAGAACTCACATCACTCAGCGCGATCCGGCTGGCGGAACTGGCCAGTCAGGCCGGTATTCCCGATGGCATCTTCAATGTCCTGCCGGGACTGGGCGAAAGCGCCGGCCAGGCCATCGGCCTGCATCCTGATATCGATATGGTGGCCTTTACCGGTTCCACTGAGGTTGGACGCTATTTCCTGGAATATTCCGCCAGATCCAACCTGAAGCGGATTATTCTGGAGTGCGGCGGCAAAAGTCCTCAAATTGTTATGGCTGACGCACCGGATCTGGATCAGGTCACGGAAAACGCGGTCAATGCGGCGTTCTGGAACATGGGCGAAAATTGCAGTTGCGGATCGAGATTGATCGTTCACGAATCGCTCAAAGATAAACTGGTGGAAAAGATCATTGCCTTCACTCAAACCTGGCCGGTGGGTGATCCACTGGATCCCACCGTTCGGGTGGGCTCCATGATCGAAAAACCACATATGGAAAAAGTACTCGGCTATATCGAATCCGGTAAAGCCGAAGGCTGTCAGATCGTCATGGGCGGCCATCGTATTCTGCCAGAAACCGGGGGTTATTTTGTAGAACCGACCATCTTTGATGGGGTAACGAACGACAAAAAAATTTCCCGGGAAGAAATTTTCGGGCCGGTCCTGAGTGTTATCACATTTAAAACCGAAGCCGAGGCCATTCAACTGGCCAATCAAACCAACTATGGTCTGGCCTCATCCCTTTATACTTCCGATCTGAACACGGCCCATCGAGTGGCGCGTGCGATTAAAGCCGGCACCGTCTCTGTCAACTGCTTCTCCGAGGGAGACATGACCGCGCCGTTTGGCGGTTACAAGGAATCAGGCTTTATCGGCCGCGATAAATCGGTACTGGCTCATGATAACTATACCCAAATTAAAACAATCTGGATGCAGTTAGGTTAGTTTATTTGCATAGATTTCTCTGAATAAGGATTTTGCATGGATAACGCACAAACGTTTGCCGGTGTTTACGCCGCGATGGTTACCCCGATGGATGCCGGACAGAATGTTGATTACCCCGGTGTCGCCGCATACGCCGATTATCTGGTCAACAGCGGTGTCCATGGAATCATCCCGCTGGGCAGCACCGGAGAGTATTACGCCCTGAATTCGCAGGAACGTCTTCAGGTGGTTGCCGAAACGCTTAGGGCTGTCAATGGCCGTGTTCCCGTGCTGGTGGGTACCAATGGAGGTTCCACGAGGGAAGTTATCGAGTATTCCATCGCTGCCGAAAAGCAGGGCGCCGCCGGCCTGTTGCTGGCCCCACCCTATTATTCCCTGCCGACACCGGATGAATTATACGAGCATTTCAAGGCGATTGACGGCGCCATTGATATTCCTGTTATGCTTTATAATTATCCCGGCCGGACCGGCGTGGATATGACCCCGGAATTCATTGAGCGATTGACGGCGCTCAGGAATATCCGCTACGTCAAGGAAAGTACCGGCGATATTACCCGGATCAGCGAGTTAATCCGCCGTTGCGGCGACCGGCTTAAGGTCTTTTGTGGTTGCGATTCGGTCGCGCTGGAAAGTTTTGTGCTGGGAGCAGCCGGTTGGGTAGGTGGTATTGTTAATGTGATCCCTCGCTGCCATGTTAAACTGTATGATCTGACCGTAACTAAACAGGATATCCCGGCAGCGCTGGATTTTTATTATCAATTGCTGCCGGTTTTGCAGGCCATTGAAAACAGCGGCAAGTATACTCAACTCGTCAAAGCGGGCTGCACGGCGATGGGACGACCCGTCGGCGGCCCGCGTCAACCGCTCAATCCGGCATCCCCGGACGAAATCAGGCAATTAACCGCCATGCTGGAAACGGTCAAAAAATATGAAATGGATTGATCATTAATTTTCCAATCCCTTGCAAATTCAAACCAGCACAAACGAGCATCCCCTCTTAACTTAGACCCAATACGGCAGTGCAACATCAAGTATCGGCGCTGCCGGTTACCCTTTCATATCCCGGGGAGTAAAAACACAGACTCTCCGGGATTGTTATTTCTATGGCGACTCAAAGGGTCAAATAAAAAAGCGGCTCTCACCTGAAAGCCGCTTATGGAACAGAAAACATGCTTTTAACCGCATTAGATCTTATACCGGCGCCAGCCGATCACTCAGGCAACTCTCAATCGCGTTCAGCATATTTTTGCTGTCAGGTTTGCTGACTTGTGCGTCCGCGCCGACTGATTTTCCTTTTTTGATATTGTCATCGGTGACCAAAGATGAGAACAACACCACGGGGATATGCTTCAAGCTCTCATCTTTTTTGATGCGTGAGGTCAGATGCAACCCATCCATCCGGGGCATCTCGATATCCGTCATGACCAGATCGCAGGGCCCATTTTCATCGTTACGATGCGTATTGACATATTCCCAGGCCTGTTGACCATCACTGCAAACAACCAGTTTTTCAAAACCGGCATCTTTGAGTATTTTAATTAAAGAACTTCGAATGACAATCGAGTCATCCGCCAACAGAATCCTTATGTCTTTTCGTTCCGCTGTGCAAACCGGATTCGCAATCAGATCCTCAGGCTCCGGCGCGCTTTCAATACCAAGTATCTGACTGATAACCGTTTCGAAATCGACAATCAATACTGTCTTGTTGTCGATATTGACCGTTCCCGTTACCGGGACATTCATATCAATAAGAATATCGCTGGGACGATGGATGTTGTCCCAGCTCAGCCGGTGAATCCTTTCCACAGCGTCCACCAGAATACCGCATTGGATGGCATTGAATTCCACAACAATAATCATGGCGGGATTTTTCTGCTCGGGCGCATCGCCGGTATCGTATTTTATGGTCATATTGAAATACTGCCCGAGGTTTACCAGGGACATAATCGAATCGCGCAGTTTAAAAGAACCTTCAACGGCAAAGGGTGCATGAGGGATTTTAATAATATTATCCGGACATTGAACGATTTCCCGAACTTTCGCGACATTGATTCCCATGGGCGTATTACCCAGACGGAATACCAGCAATTCCATCTCATTGGTCCCGGCTTCCAGTAGAATGCCCTCTGCCATAACGATCTCTCCTTCTCTCAAAAAGTATTAATATTTAGAGACATAAGTAATATCGTTTGGCATGAATTGGGAAATAAGAAATAAATGCCAAAATGAATAACGCCAGATAAATTCAATGATCAAATCAGGGATAGGATTTCGACTCCAATATCTGATCCCAAAGAAATGGGAAGCCGGATAATGCTTTGTAACCTATTTATTTACAATTAATTACGCGCCCACAGGCTAATCTTTGATGATCCGGACAGATAAAGGGTGACGGCAGTTAATATAAATAGAACCGTAATGATCGGTTTGAGTGAAAAGCGCTTATATGAAACTGGTCCCGCCTCAATTATCGGCTCAAAATAAAGATATTCGGGGATTTGGGTGAGACTGGACAGAAACAGAATTTTGAATCAAACAGTAAAAAAATGGGGCCTATCTCTAAACTTCCCTGGAGAGCCTTAATTACAACTTGCAACTTGAGGTCTCGTCGCCCTATAATGGCCTTGTTTTCTGGATGGCTTTCATACGAAAGCGTTAATCAATTTTTACAGGAGCTTGCCATGAAGTGGGAATATAAAATAATCAAGCATCAGACCAAAGGAATATCCGGTGGCAGTGAAATGATCAAGGATCTGGAACGGGAAATGAATGATTTAGGCGCGGAAGGCTGGGAATTGAACCGGGCAGTCAGTCCCCAGGTTGATCATGATGTCCATCGGGAAGTCATTTTGTTTTTCAAGCGCCCTCTGGAAATCTGAGGTTCAAAATGGTTCAGACCAGGATATGTTGTTGGTTCAGCGTAGGTGCCGACTCAGTCGGACAAATTTTTACCTGTTAAGGAGAACATAATATGAAAAAAATGGATGTGTTAAAATGCCTGGTAGTTGCCGCCTTGCTGGTATCAGCGATTGGGTGC
>CAXXFK010000038.1:0-115957 GCA_963663965.2 Sedimentisphaerales bacterium | reverse complement strand
AAAGAATCCTGGCATCTGGCTGGCTATAAATATCCCGGCCATACAGAAATGCTGGCCGATAAATGCAAAGCACGCCATACCGCCATGATGTTTACCGGCGGTCCGTTTCGCGTCACATTGGTAACGATTCATGATGCGCTTTTTGAAATTCGCCACCATTTTTACATCGGCAAGGTGTTCCATCCCATCGATCTGACCCACCATGCCTTAAAGCGATATTTCAACATTCCCAATCCTCGCATCGCAGTGGCCGCCCTTAATCCCCATGCCGGTGAAAGCGGGTATATGGGTGATGAAGAACAACGCGTCATCACGCCGGCCATCGTGATGGCCCGTGAAGCCGGTGTTGATGTCGAAGGCCCCTATCCGGCCGACACCCTCTTTTATCAGGCCCTGGATGGCCGCTGGGACGCCATCATTGCCATGTATCACGATCAGGGCCTCATTCCAATTAAACTACTGGCTTTTGATCAGGCAGTAAACATCACCCTGGGGTTGCCTATTATCCGAACCAGCGTCGATCACGGCACAGCCTTTGATATCGTCGGCAAAAACAAAGCCAATCCCAACAGCATGAAACAGGCCATCATTACCGCCTGCCAGATGGTACGCGCCTCACGTTCGAAATCAGGATTAGCCTGAATTGATCGCTATAATGATTACGATAATGTTTTCAGTTTGGCAGCAAGATTCTGTCCCAGTTTGCCGGCAAAGATCTGATTCATCTCCAGAGGGAGTAAAGCGCGCCTCGATAACTGGCTCGACAACTTCCAGCTTTAACTGATCAGTAAACTCACGAAAACACTTCACCGCGCCCCCGCTCCAGCCATAAGTGCCGTAAATTCCTACGATCTTGTTTTTTATCATCTTCCCAATCAGCAAATTAAGCAGATATTCCATGGGTGGAAAGAGCTTGGTGTCATACGTTGGCGCCCCAAACACAAGACCCTGGTAACGCCAGATATCCCTGATAACATAAGAGGGATGGCTGCGGGCTATATTATGCACCCGGACAACTTGGACACCATTTTCACGTAATCCACGCGCGACCGCTTCCATCATCTTTTCCGTATTGCCATACATGGAACCATACACCAGAACCACGCCCCGTTCCGGTCTTTGCAAACTCCAGCAATGATATCGTTCCAGAAACCAGGTGATATCATCCCGAATAACGACGCCGTGTGAGGGACAAATCATCCGAATATCCAATTCTCCCAGACGTTTTAACGCTTTTTGAACCATGCTGGAATATTTGCCGACAATATTGGCATAATAACGTAGCATGTTGTCTTCATAAGTTTCCTTATCGATTTGCCCATCGATTAAAGCGCCATCGATAGCGCCAAAAGCGCCAAAGGCGTCCCCGGACAATAATGTCCCGGTAGAGGCCTCCCAGGTCATCATGGTCTCAGGCCAGTGAATCATCGGGGTCAGATAAAATTTAAGCGTATGTTTTTCCCAGATGAAGTTCATCAAGGTCTTTAATTTCGACAATATCGTTCACATCCTCAAACATGTGACTTAGAAACTCGATCGTCTTGGCATTGCCAACCACCTTCATGCCAGGATAAGCCTGCTTGAGCATTCGGATCGAACCGGAGTGATCCGGCTCGAGATGGTGAATGATCAGATAATCCACCGGCCGGCCATTCAGCACGTTGCAAATCGTGTTCAAATACCGGGAAAAGAACGATTCCTTCACGGTATCAAACAAAGCCACCTTCTCATCATCAATCAGATATGAATTATAGCTCACCCCATCAGGAATGGGCCAGATCGATTCGAATAGATCGGTATCATAATCATTGACACCCACCCAGTATATTGAATCATTTAATTTATTTCGGTACATAGATTAATCCACTTGTTGTTTACTCTATTCTGGTGAATGACGTTGATCAATCAATGCTTTTATTGATTAATACCACAACATTTTTTGTATTTCTTACCACTGCCGCAGGGACAGGGATCGTTGCGACCCACTTTGGGTGTTTCCATCCGAATCGTTACGGCTTTATTTTCACCCATCGGCGCCTGAGCGGCTTCCTGCTGTGCGGTAAATTGACTGAACACGCCATGATCCGTACTGGAAATGTTCCAGATACTCCGACGTTCCTCTTCGGCGCCCAGTTTGGCCTTAAAAATGATATCCGTTACCTTGTCCCGGATGTTACTCAGCATCTCTTCAAACATGCGGAACCCTTCCCGCTTGTATTCGATCTTGGGATCTTTCTCCGCCATACTCCGTAATCCGATACTGCCTTTCAAATGATCCATCGAGTAGAGATGATCCTTCCAGGTGGCGTCATAAATCTGCAACATCACATAGCGTTCCAGATCATTCAGCTCATTACGCAGAAACTGTCTGGCCTGATGGAGAAGCGTATCCCTTACCATCTCCGGGTTTAAGTCATGATCATGAAGTTCAATTTCAAAGCGTTCCTTCGCCCACTGTTGTAACCGGGTCAGTCCGCTTTCATCCGTGCCATAGTCCCGGATTTTCCCGTCGATCTCACAGGCAAGTTTCTCGCGATGATAGTCTTCGCTCATATCGATCAGCATCTGGCGCGTATCATCATAAGAGCTTTCCTGTAACTGACTGATCGGCAACTCAATATCAAACTTATGTTTAACCCAGTTGGCCAGTTCTGCCGCGGCATAGGCGCCTGCGGTTTGCTGCCGGTGAATGGAAAGGCTCAGGGCGTAATCGACTGGATACTCAAGTTCCCGTTTATGATACGCCGCTCGCGCTTTCTGCATGAGATAATCTTCCACTTCCTGGCGTGGCTTGTCTTTGATTTCATCCACTTGCACTGCTAATAAGAACTTCTGATTGATCCAGTCGGTCAGGCTCTTCAAGGCAAAGGTATCATCCAGAAAAGCGGTCAGCCTGGAACAATCGACTTTATCAATTCGTTCACAAGCAGAATCAACCAGCAGTTTGCGTACATCCTCAAAACTCATCTCGCGGATCTGGCTTTGCGAAATATTGACTCCATAGCGGCTCATCGCCCATTTGGCCATCGCTCGCAAGTCCCAATTCTCCTTGGCCACATCATCCGCCATATATTCGCCCAGGGTAATGGTAATATCCTGATCGGCGTTATTCCGGGCATGATCCCGGATAATTCGTTCCAGACCATCCACTTTTTCATTACGCACGCGCTGCAAGTCCAGATCGACGCCAAGAGTTGACTTGGCCCATTCCATGGCGCATTCATAGGGATAATCGCTATTAAGCATTTTATTGCAATTCTCTACAATCGAGTCGTCGATCATTTCCCATAGCGCGCCGGTCAGCTTGCGGCCTTCCAGCACCAATTGGCGGCGGGTATAAAATACCTGACGCTGAAAATCCATCACCTCATCATATTCCAGCAGACTCTTGCGCGCCTCGTAGTTTCGCTGCTCCACCTTTTTCTGGGCGCGTTCCACCCCTTTGGATATACTTCGGTGTACAATCGGCTCCCCGTCATCACCGCCAATCTTTTTTAACGCGTTAATCGACCATTCCGGCATGAATATACGCATCAGATCATCATCAAATGACAGGAAAAACTGGCTCGAACCTGGATCCCCCTGGCGGCCGCAACGGCCACGGAGCTGATTGTCGATACGTCGTGCCTCATGCCGCTCCGTACCCAGAACATGCAAGCCCCCCATCTCTCGAACTCCCTGCCCCAGCTTGATATCGGTTCCTCGACCGGCCATATTGGTGGCAATCGTCACATTGCCCCAGACCGAACCATCCCGCCGGGTATGCTGGCAACCGGCCTTGGCGATAATCGCCGCCTCCCGGGCATGCTGCTTGGCGTTCAGAACCTCATGATCCAGATTGTGACGTTTAGTCAAAGCCGCGCTCAATGCCTCATTTTTCTCAATACTGATGGTGCCGATCAGTACTGGCCGCCCCGATTTGCTCACTTGATAAATCTCATCCAGAATCGCGTTAAACTTTTCCGGTAATGATTTATAAACCAGGTCATCCCGGTCATCACGGACAATCGGTTTATTGGTGGGTATCGCCACCACCGGCAGGCTGTAGATCTTGACAAATTCCTCCTCTTCCGTGATCGCCGTACCGGTCATGCCCGATAACTGCTGATACATTTTAAAGAAATTCTGCAAGGTGATCGTTGCCAGCGTCTGACTTTCCTGTTTGATCTTGACATTTTCCTTGGCTTCAACTGCCTGATGCAAACCATCAGACCATTGTCGGCCCTGCATCAAACGGCCGGTAAATTCATCGACAATAATAACCTCGTTATCCTGAACTACATAGTCTTTTTCCTTTTCAAAAACCACATGGGCGCGTAAGGCCTGCTCCATCAGATGCGGCCATTCCATGTTCTTACCCACATAAAAACTGCCGATTCCGGCAATATCCTGCGCGGCGCCGATACCCTCATGGGTCAGATGCACGCTGCGGCGATCATATTCCACCTCATAGAGTTGAGTTATCCCCAGCAATTTGTCTTCCAGTTCGGCCTGCTGGTTTTCACAACTGTCGATCTGTCTTTCAACTTTCGCGATTTTATCGGTGTCTTTATTCCTGCGGGCATCCGCCAGGTCGCCCTCCAGCGAAGCCACTTGCCGCTTCAATTGGTCGATCTGATTTTGAGTATCGGTATAGGGCTTTTGTTTGCGAAGCAGTTCACGAGCGATGGTATCCGCCTTTTTATACCGGCTCACATCATCCTGTGCCGGCCCGGATATAATCAGCGGTGTTCGAGCTTCATCGATCAGAATCGAGTCCACTTCATCCACAATGGCAAAGTCCAATGGTCCTTGCACCTGGTGGGCAAACTCTGATTTCATATTATCACGTAGATAATCAAAACCAAATTCATTGTTGGTACCATAGGTAATGTCACAGGAATATTGTGCACGCCGCACATCGCCGACCGTATCCATGGCGGACTGGATCGCTCCGACGGTCAATCCCAGCGCTTCATAAACCGGCGCCATCCAATCCCGGTCACGTTGCGCCAGATAGTCATTGACGGTCACAACATGCACCTTGCGCCCGCTCAGAGCCACAATAAATGTGGCCAGTGTTGCCACCAGTGTTTTACCTTCACCGGTTGCCATTTCAGCGATCTGGCCTTCATATAGCACCCTTCCGCCGATTAACTGCACATCAAAATGTCGAAACCGGTATGGCGGCCGCTTTTCTACCGGCCATGCCGCCCTGACTTCCTGATAAAATTGCGGTGGAAGCTCTATCTGATGAACATTTTCACCCTCTTTCATCCGGCGCGTGACATCGTCAAAAACCGTTTTCATTGGCGCAGACAAAATCGAAGTATCGAATTGGTACTCTTTACTGAAAACATTCCGAACACCCAGATGACGATCCGACGCTTCACGCACCGCGGCAAAGGCTTCTGGTAATATGGCGTCACAACTATGACGTAATTGCTCAATCAGCCGTTTCTTGGCCGGCAGACGCGCTTCCTGGGGCAAACCGGGAAATTCACGAATGATTTCGCGCAAAGGCCTGTCTAATATTGCTCCCAGTTGATCTTGAATACGTGCCTTGAAATCTGCTGTTTTCGCCCGTAACTCGGTATCAGTTAATTGACCATATTCAGATTCTAATCCGTTTATCTGATTGACAAATTCACGTCGTTTTTTAACATAACGTTGTGAGGAACTACTGAAAAGCTTAAGCAATCCTTTGCCTAAAATATCATTAAATGCCATGAACACACCTTTATTATCGCTAGATTAATAGTATCCGGTTTTCTCACGATTAGTACTTTCGCAAGAATAACCGGGCATAACTTTATTTAAGTCTCTTTGAAATAATTAGTTATTGCTTTCCACATTAAATTGTTATTGTATATCAGCTTCCTGAAATGTCCAGTTTTAAAAATGTCAAAAAAATTAGGAAATAATGACAGAACCAGACAGTTTATAACGTTTGTATATTAAAAGAGGGCTCATCCGTTTAACCAATCGTCCCAATCAACTCATAATAAAAGACATAATGATAAAAACAAATTGCAGATTACTCGTAATCACATTAATATCAATACTTTACATCACTACTCCCGGATGTCGCAGTCCCCGCGAATATTTCCAGCAAGCTGATCAGGCTGCTTACGATATCATCCGCCAGAAACGACAGGCCACATCTGGTCAATCAGAGGCAATCCATATTGAACGCCCTTCTGATTTACTGAGGCGTAAAATTCTGATCAACCAGAACCTGCCCGTTTCCGGAGCCGCCTCTCTGGGGTCCGATAAACTTCAGAGCCTCAAATACTGGCCGGATAATGAATATTCACCCTATATTGATGATCCCAATAATCCTTCATTTACTCTGAATGGCAAGCTTCTCCAATTAGACCTTGCTACTGTGCTTCGGGTAGCCGCCTTTAATAGTATGGAATTTCAGACACGGAAGGAACGTGTCTTTGAAACGGCCTTGGATCTCGATTTACAACGGGATGCCTATCGCAACACCTTCTCTGGAATATTAAATGGCACGTTTCAATCCGATCAAAGCGGTGATCAGGCCGTGAATGGAATGGAATATGGCGCTTCAACGGGTGTGACCCGTAAACTTAAAACAGGCGCCCGCTTTAAGTCAGGCCATTGCGGTCGATCTGGCCAGTCTGCTGACAGCCGGGGGTACCTCCTCACTGGGATTACGCATCTGACACCCTCTATCAGTATTCCTTTATTGCGCGGATCTGGAGAACACATCGCAACCGAATCGCTTACCCAGGCTGAACGCAATGTCGTTTACGCCCTTCAGGAGTTCGAACGTTACAAAAAAAAACCTTCATCGTCCGGATCGTAAATGACTATCTGGTGGTTTTACAACGAACTGGATGATGTGCAAAACTCAGAAAATAACTACCGGAGTCTGGTACTGGCCCGCTCGCCGCTCGCGCAGACTGGCCGACGCAGGTGAAACTGGATGAACTTCAGGTAGACCAGGCAACTCAAAATGAATTACGGGCACGAACCCGCTGGATATCCAGTATTGCCAGTTATGAAAGCCGGTTTGATAATTTCAAAAGTCTGATTGGACTGCCTCCCGATGCTATAATTGGAACTGGATCGTCGTGATCTGGAAATTCTGAACCAGCCGGCGATGGCTTTGCTGGAGCAGGCGCGCAATGAAGAGCAGGCGGACTCTCAGGAGACTTCCAGCATGGACCGCCCTTTCCCCTCTGCGGATGCCCCGGTTGAACTGATCCCACCCGATAAAAAAGATGCCGGCCCCTACGAACTGGATCCCAATGAGGCAATTAAGATCGCTCTGGACAACCGGCTTGACCTGCGTATCGCTCATGGCCGGGTTTATGATGCCCAGCGGAAAGTCATTGTTCAGGCGGACAGCCTGCGTCCTGAATTGAATCTGCTGGGCCGAGCCGGTTTTGGTTCTGGCCGTGGGATAGGTTCCGCCCGGCAGCAATGATGCGGCCATTGACTTGCGCGATGGTAATTATTCGGCATTGCTTGAACTGGACCTGCCGTTTGAACGAACTGCGGAGCGAAACGCTTACCGAAAAGTTTGATTGATCTGGAAGTGGCAGTCCGGTCCGTCCAGAGCCTGGAAGATGAAATCAAACTATCGATTCGATCCAAACTCCGCGATTTAATGCTCTCTCGCGAAAGCCTCAAAATTGGCGTGAGATCCGTCCTGCTGGCTCAAAAACGTGTCAGAAGCAGTAACATGTTCCTGGAATTAGGCAAAGCCCAAATCCGCGATCTGCTCGAAGCTCAGGATGCCCTGTTACAGGCCCAGACCGACCTGACCAGCGCTGTTATCCAGTACCGGATCGCCGAACTTGAACTTCAGCGCGATATGGGCGTATTATGGGTAGATGATAAGGGGTTGTGGAAAGAGTATTTAAGTCAAACCGCATCCAACGAAACATTAAAAGACGAACTGTTGTTATCAGCTTATCCCGGCTGAATATCACAACGTGATTGATCTGTATTTTATCAGCATAAAAAATGAAATGTTCATTAAATATTCTTTAATCCGTTTTATAGCGATTAGAGAATTTTTCAAGGAGCTATTATGAGTACCCCTCAAAAAAAGAATCGTCGCAATGGCCAGGCGGCAGTGATCGTGGTCATTGTTGTCATTGTCGCTTTGCTGATCGGAATGACATGGCGCCATTACCGATTAAAAGCGTCTGCGGAACTTGCCAGCCAGCCCACTTATCAGGTCGCCAGTGGTCCCTTACGAATCAGTATTACGGAATCAGGCACCATCAAAGCGCGCGATATCACTATATTGACAAGCGGCGTCGAAGACCGGACCACCATTCTATATATTATTCCTGAAGGTACTCGCGTGCAAACGGGAGAATTGCTGGTCGAACTGGACAGCGCCACCTTGATTAACGACCAGCGTGAACGTACCATCCGCTATCAGAACGCTAAAGCCAACTTTATCAACGCCCAGGAAAATCTCGAAATCGTTAAAAGCCAGGCCCAAAGCGATATCGACACGGCGGAACTGACCTTGAAATTTGCTAAAGACGACCTGAACAAGTACATTGAAGGCGAATTTCCAAAATTGAAAACTGAAGCGGAAGCACGAATCAAGCTGGCTGAAGAAGAACTGGGACGGACCGAAGAAACGTATAATAACTCGCTCAAATTATACGAAGAAAAATACATTTCCCGAACTGAATTACAAAACGAAGAGATCGCCAAAAACAGGAAACAACTGGACCTGGATTTAGCACGCAACAACCTGGATTTATTGGTTAACTTCGATTACAAGCGGAATCTGGAACAATTGGAAAGCGACGTTAAACAGGCTGAAATGGCTTTAGAGCGGACGAAACGGAAATCCAATGCCAATATCATCCAGGCCGATGCCAATCTGGCTGCCGGCGAAGCGGAAAAAATCCAGGAAGAAGAAAAACTGCTGCAACTGAAAGAACAGATCGAAAATACCCGTATTATTGCGCCTCATCCCGGACAGGTCATTTACGCCACCAGCGCCAAACGTGATTCCTGGCGAGGTTCAGATGAACCCCTTAAAATCGGCCTGTCCGTGCATGAAAGACAGGAACTGATTTATTTGCCGGTTTCGGAGGCGGTCATCGCCGAAGTTGACATTCATGAAGCCAGCTTGAAAAAAGTTCGCGAAGGTCTCCCGGTCATCATTCAGGTGGATGCGCTGCCCAACCGCCAGTTTCTCGGTTCGGTTCAAAGTATCGCCCCATTGCCCGACCCGCAAAGCATGTTCATGAATCCTGACCTGAAAGTTTATAACTCAACCATCAATATTAATGTCATGGATCCGGCCCTGCGAACGGGCATGAGTTGTAAAGCGGAGATTATCGTCGAGCAATATGAAAATGTAATTCATGTGCCCATCCAGGCGGTTATTCGCATCAAAGGACAACCGCATGTTTATGTTAAAACCAATAATGATTTTGTAGCGCGTCCGGTTGAATTGGGTATGGATAACAATCGGACAATCCACATTATTAATGGTTTGCAGGAAGGTGAAGAAATCAGCTTGACCCCGCCGTTATATCGGGGCGAACAAGTCGACGAATCAGAAAAACTGCTGAATAGCCTCAATAACGGCAATAAAACTCTGCCCGGAGAAGTTCGTGAGAAGCTGGATAATCTCCCCCCGGCACAACCTCAAAATCAGCCTGACAATAAAACTGGCGTTCCGGGCCAGGCGGGACAACGCCCTTCCGCCGATCAGATGCAGCAAATGCAGCAACGGCTTCAAAACATGAGCCCTGAAGAACGCAGTAAGCTGGCGGAACAGTTCGCCGGCCAGCGCAGGCCTTCCGATGCCCAGGGATCAAATCCCCCCGACAACAGCCCCACACCCGCTCCCAGATAAATGGTAAACTCTGACAACATCAATCTATTATTCAAGGTGATAGACTCTCGTTGATTTATGTGTTTGTTAAAAAATTTAATTCCCAATACTTATATTGAAAAACACGGTTCACATAACAAGCATACTATTTATTGTCGTATCGATCAGCCAGGCTGGTGGATGTCGCCAGGCCATATCCCCCCGGGAATATCCGCGGACTACAGCGGATCGTTTTATCGAACATTTTCCCGATTCCATCCCGAACACTTCCGACATCTCGAAATTTCCCGTCCCCGAATCCCGCTTCTGCCTGATTCATATTCGCCAGATCCATTATCTGCCCTTTCATCGGGTGCTGGATGAATGCCATGCCATGCTGAAACGCATTCCTGACGATCCCTTTTATGATGATTTGCGTGCATCCGTCCGCTCAGTGATCGATGAGACTCGAATCAAGAATCGGACCATCTATCGGGCGATCAATGACTGCCAGTCGGATATTTACCATCTGGCGCTTTATCTGCGCGATCAATGGCAGATTCGCGCGCTTCGCACCGAAGGTCTGTTTATGCAGGTAAACTGGATGGAGTTCCGCGAAGAATACCGGCATCGTCTGCAAAACGTTTTGGCAACGGACATTTTTACGGATGCATCCGAAATCCCCTATCTTCCCGGCGCCGATCTCATGCTCGCGATGAATCAGGAACTGACCGTGCGTGACTGCGATTCCTTCACGGCCGTCCAGCTCGCCGGCAATGACATGGACGCCCGTTTCAATCAACGTGAAGACCATGTTCTGCGTATCATCGCCAATTACAGCGATCCGGTTGTGCCGGTAATTTTTGGCGGCGATCATCACTTTTACGATAATATCATAAATTGGAATCGTAAAAATCCTTTCCGGCGTTTCTCATTAATCGAAATCACCCCTACGGCTTATCCACAGGATACTGGAGATTATGACTCAACCCCCCAACCAGAATAACAACGTCATTCAACTACTGGAAGCGCGTAAAATTTATCAAATGGGAGCCGAACAGGTCCGCGCGCTGGATGGCGTCAGCCATACCTTTAAAAAAGGTCAGTTCTGGGCTATCATGGGACCCAGCGGTTCCGGAAAAAGTACGATGATGAATATCCTGGGGTGCCTCGATCGGCTCTCTTCCGGCAGTTATCTTCTGGATAATCAGGACACTTCCACCCTGGATGATGACAGCCTGAGCGAATTGCGTTTGCGTTATCTTGGTTTTATTTTTCAGAGCTTTAACCTGATACCCCAACTCACCGTGCAGCGAAATATTGAACTGCCGCTTTATTATCTGGGCTGGGAAGTTCAAAAAAGCGCCGAACGGGCGCGCGAACTGGCCGACTTGGTTGGTTTGGGAGAGCGGCTCAATCATCGCCCGACCGAATTGTCTGGAGGTCAGATGCAACGGGTGGCGATCGCGCGCGCCCTGGCCAATGATCCGCAACTCATTTTTGCCGACGAACCCACCGGCAACCTCGACTCGGTAACCGGAGTTCAGATTATGGAACTCCTCCAAACGCTCAATCAGCAAGGAAAAACGATCATTATGGTGACCCACGAACCGGATATTGCTGCGTACGCATCCCACCGCTTGCATATGTGTGATGGCAAAATCGATCGGATAGAAGGAGGAGAATGGTCATGAAGGAATCCCGCCTGTTACGCAATATCCGCCAGGGCACTGAAAACCTCTGGCTGCATAAACTCCGGTCCTTTCTGACGATGCTGGGCGTTGTGTTCGGCGTGGGCAGTGTCGTTTCCATGCTGTCCGTTGGCGAAGGCGCCAGCAAAAGCGCTATGGACCAGATTCAAAAACTGGGCAGCAGTAATATCATTATCACCTCGCAAAAATCCGTCGAAGAGGAAACCCAGTCCACAGTCCATTCCATGATGAGTATTTATGGCCTCACCTATGAGGATCACGATCGAATCTTCAGCGGTTTTGAAGGGATTGACAAAGTGGCGCCCGCGAAAGTCATCCGTCGCGAGTGCCGTCTCTATGAAAAAAGCCTGGAATTGCGCATCGTGGGAACCACACCCGAATGGTTCGAACTGGTTCCCCGTCCTGTACTGGCCGGCCGCACGATCAATAATGAAGATATTAGAGATGAAAGCCCCGTCGCGGTTCTGACTGAGTTTGGCGCCCGTAAAATTCTGGCCACCGAATCCACCATCGGCCAGAACATCCGCATTGGCACCGATGTTTTTCAGGTCATCGGAATTGTTCAGAGCGAAACCGGCCAGGCGGGCAATATCCAGATCCCGGACCAGGAAATTGACATTTATATTCCTTTAGTGGTCGCCCGAAAATATTTCGGCGATATTTTCTCCAAACGGACTGCCGGTTCCCGTTCCCGTGAGAAAGTCGAGCTGCACCAGATCATTGCCCAGGTGGCCGATCTGGATCAGGTGGAAACTGCCGCTGCCGGATTGGAACGCATGCTTCGCTCCTTCCATAACAAACAGGATTATCAGATCAGTGTGCCGCTGGCGCTCCTGAAACAGGCCCGCGCCACCAAACGGACTTTCAATATTGTGCTGGGGTCCATCGCCGGTATCAGCCTGTTGGTCGGCGGCATCGGTATCATGAATATTATGCTGGCTTCGGTCACCGAACGAACCCGGGAAATTGGGATCCGGCGCGCGATCGGCGCGAAACGCAAGCAGATTATTTACCAGTTCCTGATAGAAACTGTGGTTCTATCGACCGTTGGCGGATTCATCGGCATCGGGATCGGCCTGCTGATACCCTGGCTGATCACCGTTTTCTCCGGCATGCCCACCGTCATAACTCCCGTCAGCATCTTCCTACCCCTGACGATCAGCGTGGGAATCGGTATTGTATTCGGTATCTACCCTGCCATGCATGCCGCCAAAGTCGATCCCATCATCGCCCTGCGGCATGAATAATCGATGGATTATCAGCACATCATGTACGTTTATCTCAAAGTTGGATTATCTGCGGTCTCCTTCGCATGAATATCCATGCCAATTTTAGTCTGCTGATCGATATCGACAAACCAGAGACAATTCACCCGCCCTTGGGAGTTTTGAGCCCGTTTAATAAAACGCTCCCCAATTCCATTAACTAACCAACCACTTTCGATCCCAATGAACCAGAATAGTACCAGAAAAACAGCTAAGCCTATATTCAGATAGTAATTTATAACCAACTTTAAAACGATAATATACAATAATACCATTATTACGAGAGTAACAAACCGAAAAAGAAATGTCGGTCTAATTTTCCGCATATCACAATCTCACTTATGATAATTTCAGAAATTCAGCGACTTAGAATACTCTGGATTTATATCGTTTATTGAATAATATAAGCGCTATTCAAACTTATCGTAGAAGATATCTTTGTCTGTCAAGCCTTTGTCTTCCAGAACACGCCACACCGCTTCGATCATGGGCGGCGGTCCGCACAAAAACGCCTGACGCTGTTTCGGCTCGCTTAAATACTTATCCACCGACAAATGGACAAAACCGGTCTCGCCATCCCATTGATCATCCGGTCCCAGCGGATCGGACAAGGCGTAGATCACTTTGAAATTAGGATACTTCCTGGCCAGTTCCTTATATTCCTCCAGATAAAACACATCATTAACCGTCCGGCAGCCAAAAAACAACCAGACCGAACGCTCCGGCCAGCGGTCATACACCGAATAGATAATGTTCTTCATCGGCGACATACCCGCGCCGCCACCTACGCAAATCAGTTCGCATTCCGGATCCTCATTCAGTTTGAATTCACCAAACGGCCCGGTAAAGGTCACCGGATCCCCGACCTTCATATTGTGAATATAGGTGGACGCGATGCCACCCGGTATCAACCGGACGCCCACCTCCACCTCATCATGCACATAACAGGGCGAACTGAGCGAATAAGCCCGGAACACCTTGCCATCTGGCGAAGGCGCTTCAATCTGAATATAATGACCCACCTTAAACTCGATTTCAGCCGGCTCGATCAGCTTGAATCGGACTTCCTTCATATCGTGGGTCAGGCTGCGGGTGCTGCTGACAGTCGATTTAAACATCTTGACATTCAGCAACTCCTCGGGGATCTTTATTTTGACATCCTCACGAACTTTGACCTGACAGGCCAGCCTGACATTACTGCGGACTTCTTTTCTGCTCAGATAAGGCGTCTCAGTTGGCAAAAGCGGCCCGCCTCCTTCGAGAACCTTCACTTTACACTGGCCACATGACCCCTTACCGCCACAGGCGGATGGGATAAATACCTCGCTGGAATACAATGCCGATAACAACGATTGTCCGCCATCGACCTCCAGAAGTTTTTCTTCTGAATTAATGTCAATCTTGCAAATACCGTAATTGATCAGCAGTTTTTCCGCGAAAATCAACAGAATGCTTAATCCAGTAATTAAGATCACAAAAGCCATTATCGAATACAGATAGATCATTGCAGTTCCTGATTAGATGTTGCTTTACCTGTCGTATGTTTATTGGATATTAACCATACCGGCGAATCCCATAAAAGCCATCGCCATAATACCCGTAATCACCATGACAATCGCCACCCCTTTAAAAGGGCGTGGAATATTGCTGTACCCCATGCGCGTTCGCAGTCCGGCCATCAGTACAATTGCCAGCATCCAGCCCACTCCCGCGCCAAACGCAAACCCAACGGTCTGTGGAAAATTATAATTCCGGGTAATCATAAAAAGGCATGCGCCCAGAATCGCGCAATTTACTGTAATCAACGGCAAAAAGATACCCAGTGCGAAATACAGTTTGGGACTGAACCGCTCCACAAACATTTCCACAAACTGGACAAATGCCGCGATCACTGCGATGAATACAATGAAGGTCAGGTGCGTCAGGTCATAACTGCACAGCGGAGCGCCCTCTTTCAATATCAGATAATACACACCGTAATTGATGATAGCAGTACAGGTCGTAACAAAGGTCACTGCCGTCCCCAATCCCAATGCGGTCTGGATGTGACGCGAACAGGCCAGAAAAGAACACATGCCCAGAAAGTTGGCCAGCAGGATATTGTTCGTAAAAATTGCCGCAATCAAAATGATCCAGGGGGATGGTCCACTCATTTGCTGTCCTCCTCTTCTTCAGGAGCCTTGAAAACATTCGATAATGCGATTAAAAAGCCCAGCACGATAAATGCGCCCGGCGCCAGGATCATCACCTGGTTGGGCAGATAAAATTCCCTGGGCAACACAACAAAACCCAACAGTTCCCCTTTCCCCAGCAACTCGCGGATCGCCGCGACAGCCGCCAGGAATATGGCATACCCAATGCCGTTGGCCACACCATCCAGCACGCTGAGCATGGGCGGGTTCTGCAACGCGAACGCTTCCGCGCGACCCATGACGATACAGTTGGTAATAATCAGTCCCACATAGGGCCCCAACTGCCGCGACATTTCCCAGTTGTAAGCTTTCAGATACTGATCGAATAAAATGACAAACGTCGCGATGATGGTCACTTCCGCGATCATACGGATCCGGCGCGGGATCATCTTACGCAGCAAGGATACGAACACATTCGTACCGACACAGACAAATATCAGCGCGACGCCCATAATCAACGAATTTTCCAGTTTATTGGTTACGGCCAGCGCCGAACAAATGCCCAGGATCTGGATCGAAATCGGATTTTGTTTCCAGATCCCGTCCAATAGCGTCTCTTTGCCTTTGCCGCCGCAAAAACCTTCCAGTCGACACGTATTACAATTTTCTTTTGAACTCATAAACAACAATTCCAGTTACGTTAGTGCAATTACGGTTTGGATTCGTTCGCCAGTTTTTCGATCATTTTATTGAGCATTTCGGTCACTTTATCACAGGTAATCGTCGCGCCCGAAATGCCATCGACCTCGTTGATCCCTTTGGCCATGTCCGGCTTGGTCACATAAAATCCTGGCTTGCCGTTTTTATCAAAAATCTGTTTGCCGATAAACTGGTTGCAAAACGGCGCTTCGGCAATATCGCCACCCAGTCCCGGGGTTTCCTCCTGTTCGTAAAAGGTGACCCCCTTGATGGTTTTCATGTCTGGTTCCAGCGCCAGATACCCTTTGATCCGTGCCCACAATCCCGGCCCTTCAAATGGGATCGCAATGGCCGATACCTCTTTGGTGGTCGGATCGGTATAACGGTATAAGGTCAATGCGTCACCTTCGCCTTCCTTAACCTGTACCCGCTCTTCAAATATACGGATTAACTCATCGTTGCTGACCTCTTCACCGCTCTCTGCGCCTAAAACGGCCAGCACATTGCGGATCCGTTCCGCTTTTCGATTGGCATCCTGACGGCCCTTGAGCGTCTCCCGGGCGCCGGTCAGCAGAAAGGCGCACACTGTTCCCAGCACAATGGCAAATATTGCTGTAAATAAATTATCCTTCATGGGCTAGTTTCCGTAATCGCAGTTTAATTGCTATCTCATCAAACACCGGCGCCGCAATATTCCCCATCAGAATCGAGAACATCACACCTTCCGGATAGCCGCCCAGGTTCCGGATCAGCACGGCTACCACGCCGATCAATATCCCGTACATATAGCGGCCGCTGCGGGTCATCGGACTGGATACCGGATCGGTGGCCATAAAAAGAGCGCCCAGCATAATGCCGCCCGCGCTCAGTTGCCACAAGGGCGAGGGATATTTGTCCCCATTGATCATGTGCATCACCAGGGACATGACAAAATACGATCCCAGCACCGAGACCACGGTTCGCCAGCTGGATACCCGGGTAAACAATAAAAACAAACCTCCCAGTAAAAGGGCCAGGGTGCAACTTTCCCCCAGACTACTGGCATGCACACCCAGGAACAAGTCTTTCAGCGACGCCAGAGCGCCTTCTCCCTTTAAAGCGGCCAGCGGAGTCGCGCTGGTGGTGGCATCCAGATTGAAAAAGTCTCCAACCCAGGTAAATAACCGGCCGGGAAACTCCGTTTTGGGAATCACATAATTGCTCGTCATCGCTGTTGGATACGCCAGCATGAGAAAACAACGTCCCAGTAACGCCGGGTTAAATAGATTGCGGCCTGTCCCGCCAAATATTTCCTTGCCGACCAGGACGCCAAAAGCCACTCCCACAGCCACCATCCACAATGGCAAGGCCGGAGGAAGGACCATCGGAAACAGAAGCCCGGTGACCAGAAAGCCTTCATTGATCTCTTCCTTGCGGATACAGGCCACGGCCACTTCGATCAGGCCGCCCACGGCATAGGAGACGATAATCACGGCCAGTACCCGCAATCCATAGAAATACCAGGACATCAACACGGCCGGCAGCAATCCCCAGATTACCATCATCATATATCGTTTGATATCCAGAGGATCTCGGATGTGCGGAGCAACCTGGGTCCGGGCGGCAGCAGCAAAGAAAAAATGCTCTATCGCATCGAATAGCGGCAACGCAAAATGCAACTGCCCGCCTTCTTCGAACATCGGACGACACTTCTCAAATAGCTTCAGTAATATCTTCATAAGACTCCGTTATAGCTGCAACCCTGTTTATGTCTGGTTGCCATGATAAAACGGATTCCGCCTTCAGGCGGTTTCCATCAACGAATAGAACGCATTCAAAGCGACAACTATTCTTCCACTGTTACGCTGTGCAATTCCTCTTTGATCCGTTCCTTGGCTTCGATAAACTGCTGACGCAGTTCTATTTTCGACGGACACGCGTAAGAACACAATCCGCACAGAATACAAAGATCCAGGCGCGCTTTTTCCGCCTCTTCCAGCATATCCTGATACAGGTACTTATGAATCAGGTAAGGCATAATGCCCACCGGACAGACATCTTCACAAAACTGACAGTTGACACAGGGGCGACGCTCACCGCCAATGGCAGTGGTTTTCTTTTCGCGAAAACTGCCGCGAATCAAACTGGCGAAACTTTTGCTGAAGCTCTGTTTGTCGAAACCCGGGTTGATAAAACTCAAAAACTCACGCTGGGTCTGTTCTTCCAGAACCGTCAACCCTCCGCATTCCAGGTCAACGCCCTGCAGATCATCTCCCAGCATACGCCCGGTATAGACACCATTGTATACTACTCGACTGGGTTCCACCTTGACACGGCCTTTTAAGATTGCTTGGATGGGATAACCGATCAAGGCCTTCACCTGGGTAGGTTTCTCAACCCCCGGACCCGCAATGGCAATCGTCCGTCGCGTATCGTGTGTTCCCTGCGACAGGATCTTCTCAATCGTCAATACACCGCTGGCGTTCAAACACCACACAGGTTGCTCTGCCGTCGATTTCAACTTCAACTGCCGCGCCAGCAAGGTAAAATTGTCGTTAGGGTATATTGGCGGTTGCGTAATAACCTTTACCGAAGCATATCCGCGTACGGCATTCTGAATTCGGGCTGATTCCTCAGACACGTCTGAGGGAGCCATCACCAGATAAATCGGCTGGTACTCGACCAGCGATTGCAAATGTTCCAAACCCCGAACAAACGTTTCAAATTCCTGTTTGATTTGTACACTGCCACGCGCCATATACGGTTCCAGTCGCATGGTTGATACAATCACTGCCTGGGGCGTCACATCCGGCGAGGGCAACGAATAATCATGGGCGCTGTACAAATAGGACCAGGCTCCCATTTCAACCAGCCGACGCAAACGGATTTTCGCCGTTTTGTCATCCTTTTGGATATGTGCTTCGGCATAGGGTCCCGCAGAACATTTCTCCGGTTTGGACTTTATCTTTTCGAGAACAATGTGCCCGGCCACTTTTTCTAATCGAACGATCCCGCCACGAGGAGCTAACAGTGGTAACGAAAAATTGTCTTCGTCTCGTGCCAGAACCGTTCCCATCTCGATATCCTGTCCCTCTTTGACCGCAATATCGTTAAATTGAAATCGAGTGGTCCGCAAGGGAATAATCAATTCATCTGGTTCCGGCAAAACCTCGATTGAGTCATCCGGCTTTCCTTCCAGAATGGTAGTAAATAATCTATTCGGTTTCACATTAAGCCTCGATTTTTATAAATTTACTTGGCATGCGCTATCATCATGCCTGACATAACTAACAAATTAGGGAAATTTAAACAAGTTTGTTTGTTTTTTCTCCATGACTCCCAACTCAATGAATCGGGCTGTTAATCTTTTAACAGGATTATAGGTTCCTTATTGCATTTTTGATTACAATAATTGAGTGACTTTTTTAAATTATAAGCTTTTGACGCTTCTCGCCTGATTTCAGCAGATTCCATGGTGATTTGTATAAAAATCCACCCCTCTCACTTCGACTCTTATTTTTCCGGTTTCTGCATCTTTGTATTCAGGTTAAATACACTAGCCAAATCACACGGATAAATCAACCAAAAAGTACTTATCTTACTGAATTCACAGATGTTATTGTTTATTCCCCCTCATTATTTCGGTTATCGTTCCCTGAATTATTCAATTAACCACACATTCCGCTTGACAAGCTGGCGAAATGATTATATATTTATATATCGTTATGTTACGATATTTTGACTATTCGATACTTAAAAGGACTCTATGCCGTCAATTAATGAAGACCTGCTTTTATCTTTAGCACAGTTAGAACAGGTAGCCGAATGCCTCAGGGTCATGGCTCACCCTGTCCGTTTGCGGATTGTCGAATTGCTGATGCAAGGTGACTTTGCCGTCCATGAACTGGCTTCGCTCTGCCAGTCGACCCCGAATCAGACTTGTGAACATCTGCGGTTGATGAAAGGCCACGGTTTCTTAACCAGCCGGCGAGAGGGCCGAACTGTATATTATCAGATAAATACTCGTCAATTGCCCAATCTGATCAATTGCATAAGAAATACTTGCGATTGTTCACCTATACTGGATAAATCCCCTCAATCCCCTTCTTATTAATGGAGAGTTATATGTCCGAACGTAAACGTATTGTAATCGTGGGCGGTGTTGCTGGCGGAGCTTCGGCCGCCGCGCGCGCACGCCGACTGGATGAAAATGCCGAAATTATCATGTTCGAACGGGGCGAATATATTTCTTTCGCCAATTGTGGACTGCCTTATCATATCGGCGGCGCCATTCCAAAACGCGACAGCCTGCTGGTCCAGACTCCAGAACGGATGGCCTGGCGGTTTGGTATCGATGTCCGGGTCAATACTGAAGTGATTAAAATCGATCGCCAGCGGAAAGAAGTCATCAGCCGGGATAAAAAATCCGGCAGCGAACAGGCCACCCCCTACGATTACCTGATTCTCAGCCCTGGCGCTGAACCGATCAAGCCCGCTATTCCCGGTATCGATCACCCGCGCGTCTTTACTTTGCGCAACATACCCGATATGGATGCCATTAAAAAAGTAGTGGATAATGAACAGCCTCAACACGCAGTTGTAGTGGGCGGTGGATACATCGGACTTGAAATGGCCGAAGCCTTGCATGAACGTAAGATACGAGTAACCCTGGTTGAATTAGCCGACCAGGTCTTTAATGTTATTGATCGCGAAATGGCTACCCCCCTGCATCGTCAGTTGCGTCTTCATGGCGTTGATCTCCGTCTGGGGGTATCACTAACTAACATCACCGGCGAAGGCAACGGGCTTAAACTGGATCTGTCAGACAACCAGTCCATCAATACCGCATTGGTCATTATGGCTATCGGCGTTCGTCCTGAAACAAAACTGGCTGAAAACGCCGGATTGAATCTTGGGCCTCGTGGAGGAATTGCCGTTAATGAACACATGCAAACCAACGATCCGGCCATTTACGCCGTAGGAGATGCTGTTGAAGTAAAAAGTTTTATCGCCGGTCTCGATTCACTCATACCGCTGGCCGGTCCGGCCAACCGTCAGGGCCGCATCGCGGCGGACAACATCTTTGGCCGCAATTCGGTTTATAAAAACACCCAGGGTACCGCCATCTGTAAAGTCTTCGATCTGTCTGTCGGGATGGTTGGTCTCAGTGAAAAATTGCTTAAAAAGCAAAAAATCGCTTATGAAAAAGTTTATACCCATCCGCAAAGTCACGCCGGATACTATCCTGGCGCCGCGGCCATCCGCCTGAAACTGCTGTTCGATCCAACTGATGGTAAGATTCTCGGTGCCCAGGCGGTGGGCAGCGATGGGGTGGATAAACGCATCGATGTCCTTGCCGTGGCTCAGCGCGCCGGGATGACCGTTTATGAGCTGCAGGATCTGGAACTGTCTTACGCCCCCCCCTATGGCTCAGCCAAAGATCCGGTCAATTATGCCGGTTTTGTCGCCTCCAATGCCCTCAATGGGGATGTCCAGCTTGCCCACGTAGATCAACTGCCACCCGGTAAAAACCAGATATTACTTGATGTTCGTACCCTCCCCGAAGTCCAGACGGGCACGATTGAAGGGGCTATGGTTATTCCTCTGGATGAACTGCGCGGCCGCCTGGATGAATTGCCCAAAGGCAAGGAACTGATCGTCTTCTGTAAGGTGGGTTTACGTGGTTATATTGCCTGCCGTTTGCTCTCTCAACGTGGTTATCGCTGTCGCAATCTTTCCGGCGGTTATACTACCTATCAGGATTTTTTTGACCTGGCGGCCGCCGAACCGGAAGCTCCCGCATCGATTTGTGGGGCCCCGGTTTGCACTCATCCGGCCGCCGACTCCACTCAGATCAAACCCGATCAGACCATTGATGCCCGCGGCCTGCAATGTCCGGGCCCGATCGTCCAGTTAAAAAATGCCGTTGATTCGCTTCAAGTCGGTCAGGCTGTCAGTATCATCGCTTCCGATCCGGGCTTCCCCCCGGATGTGGCGGCCTGGTGTCAGTCCACCGGGAACCAACTTGCCGATATCAAACCAGAACAAGGTGCCGTTCGCGCCCTGATTATTAAAAGTGAAGCTAAGGCTTTGTCAACCAACATGCAACCGCTCAGTAAAAATAAAACGATTGTCGTCTTTTCAGGTGATTTTGACAAAGTAATGGCCGCATTTATAATTGCCAGTGGCGCGGCGGCCATGGGTAGTCACGTAACCCTGTTCTTTACCTTCTGGGGCCTTAATGCCCTCCGCAAGGACAATCCCCCGCCGGTCAGTAAAAACCTGATCGAGAAAATGTTCGGTTTCATGATGCCGCGCGGCGCGCGCAAGCTGACCCTTTCCAAAATGAATATGGGCGGGATGGGCCTCACGATGATTAAGGGGATTATGAATAAAAAGAATGTCACTCCCCTGGAAGAATTGATTGAGAATGCCAGGAAATCAGGCGTCCGTTTGGTGGCCTGTTCCATGTCGATGGATCTGATGGGCATCAAAAAGGACGAAATGATTGACGGTGTCGAAGAAGGCGGCGTCGCGCTTTATCTGCAAAACGCCGAGCAGGGCAATGTCAACTTATTTATCTAAATAGAATTTTCCTTTCGATAAATGAAGGCCGGCGTCGATCGTCGGCCCTCATTTTTTTATTTCAATGCGTCGGTAATGTTGATTTTTATTGCTTCTCGATAATACTGTTTATCCGATAGCATCCTGCAGGCAAAGTCAATCTGACATAATCTCCCACCCGAACAAATTCTTTCTTTTCGGTATCGAGCAATAGTTTATCGTTGATCTGAACTGATGCACTGTCAATAGCAGGTATATAAACCATCGAACGGGTATTCGCAGGAACGGTAATCTGCCAGTTAAACCGGCCGGCTTTGCTGGTCCATCGACTGGAGATCGTGCCGTAAATGCTTTCAAATGACACATCCGCCTGTTCAAGTTGTTGATACAAACACGGTTTCAAACTGAATTGCTTGAATCCACAATGAGCTTCATCCGGCACTATGCCGCCGACTCTCTCATGGAAAAACGCCGCAAAACCGCTTTGCATAGGATGATTATAGGAATTGGGGCTCCAGGATTGCCCTTCGGGCCAGTCGATCATTACCTCCGGCCACGTTGTCAGGCCCCGCGCCAAAACATATCCCAGACTGGGATAATCCTTACGGGTCAACAATTTCCACGCCAGTTCATCATAACCCAGGTCACATAACACGGAATACAAATATCGGCTGCCGTGGATCCCGGTTGAGATATGGCCTTGATGCCTTACCTCAATATCGTACACCAGACCGCGACCGACTTTATCGCGATCTTCCGGTTTAATTACGCCCAGCGCCAAAGCGATGGCATTGCCGGTCTGAGATCCGCAGGTCAGCGCATCCTGTCCGTCAATTGGCTTGATATACTCTCGATAAAAAGCGCTTACCAGTTCATCATATTCCTTGATACACCACTGGGAAAAATCATTCTCACCCCGTCTCCTGGCAAAGTCTCCGGCGATCTGTACCGCCCGGGCATAAATCACGGTCGAGGTCAGATAGGGCGGACACTCCATCTGGCTATTCGTACCCGGTGGACACCAGTCGCCATAGCCATTTTCAATAATCCCATCCTTTTTATAACGCTGTACATATTCGATCCATCGTTTCATATGGGGATAATGATATTGCCAGACTTCATCATCGCCATAATAAAGCTGCAGATACCACGGAATCAGAACGATGGCCGCGCCCCAGTCCACCCGGGCTTCCTGACAAAGCCGTTTACCTGGCGCAATATTACATGGAATACCCGGGGTTGCTTTCTCGTGCAGATAGGTCTCCCCCCCACGCCCCAGCACCGTTTCGATATCCAACATATATTTGTTGAAGAAACGGGCCATATCAAAATTATAGATGTCTGCAACCGCTGTACAATGGGCATCGCCCAGCCAGCCGCACTTCTCCCGATGGGGGCAGTCTTCCGGAATACTGTGCAGATTGTCGACGATCGTCCACAGTGACACATCATATTCCTGATTGAGTAAGGCATGATTGCATTGAAACTGTCCAACTCGTTCCAGATCGGTATGTACCAATACCCCGTTAAAATCGCCCGGTTGCGGTTTCCGGCTCAAACCTTTCACCAAAGCGTATCGGAAACCATGATAGGTAAATCTCGGCTGCCAGCACTCAATGCCCTCCCCTTTACAGACATAAATATCCTGTTGAATGACGCCCGTGGCAAAGACTCCTGTCGATGCGTGATCGAGCAACTGGCCATCTGGCGCCAAATGCTCCGCCAGCTCACAAATGATATGCGTGCCCGCCTTTTCCTGCACTCGGATCGCCATCCAGCCGGCGATATTCTGGCCCAGATCGATAATCCATCCCTCCTTGACCGCCCGAATGTCAACCGGTGCAATGGTTTTCACCATTCGGCATGGTTCAATCTTCTGAGCTTCCAGTTTTTGCGTTGGACGGGTAATCATCCTTGGAATTTGCCACCCTTGGGCGTCAAAGCCGTTTCGATTCCAACCCGGCTGCTCCAAACGAGCGTCCCAGGTCTCTCCCGCGTAAACGTTGTCATATACTATCGGGCTGGTCGTAGCCCGCCACTGTTCATCGGTAACGATCGTTTGCGTAGAATCATCCTCGTATTCGATTTGAAGCCGCAGTATCAGGCACGGCTTATTATACCCTAGTGCGGGCGTAAAGCCGATAGTCTGACCATAAAATCCATTCCCGGTTAACGCGCCAATGGCGTTCCACCCCTTTTTCAACAGTGAAGTGACATCATACCCCACATAGAATGCCCGGCGATCATAACTGGTCTGACCTGGATCCAAAACATGGTCACTAACCTTATGGCCATTGATAGAAAGCTCATAATACCCCAACCCGCAGATCCATGCCATCGCGGTCCTGATCGGCCGGTCGATCTCGAATTCCCGCCGGAACAATCCCGAAGTATATGATCGCTTCAGGACAGGTTTTTCCATGTCTTTTCTCTGGAATTTCCGTTCCGCATCGGGTGATGGTTGTTCCATATCTCCCAGTGTCAACCATTTTGCTCCTATCCAATCTTCACCATGCATCAAACCCATACGCCAATGCGATGGGCCGGACCAGACTTCTTGTCCCAGATGATCGCGAACCGCTACCCGCCACCAATACTTTTTCCCGCTGATCAATGGAGTGCCCTGATATCGAACATGAACACTCTGTTCGCTTGCGACCATGCCGCTATCCCAGATATCGAGTTCATCAGCGACCAGCTTATCCTGACTTGATGCCACACAGACCCGATAAGCCGTTTGCCGTAATCCGTATGACCGGCCATCAGGCGCGACCAATTTCCAGCTTAAACGCGGAGCCTCAATATCAAGGCATATTGGCTCAACCAGATACTCGCACCGCAAATCACCAACCTGAAATTCTGACTGGCCAGCCAGTTGCCCACCCAGATAACTCATCACAACCATAACCATTCCCAACCAGTATCGCATTTCACATAACCTGATAACTACCGGCATAATCTACCCCTTTCGAAAATATTTTGACAATAAAAAAGCCATAACAGCTCCCACTGTTATGGCTGAACAACTATCTCATTAACAGACTTTCATTAATTGGCCACAACGACCGGATCGTCACGCAGTAAACGCGCTTTTAAAACAAGCAAAGACATCTCCAACTGCGGATCAATGTCCAGCAGTTCCTGGGGAGAATAGGTCTTCCAGGACCGCATGTCCATCGGCAAATCATCCCGATGCAGGGTTCCGGCTTCACGCTGTGTTTTTGTGTAAGTTGTAAACTGATCACCGGTCAGTTCCATGGTAATATTCGGTTCTACCCCGTAATCGTCATTATCGTCATCATCCGGGTCGCGATGGACACACCGGCCGCTGGGTAAATAATACTTGGCAATGGTCATCTTCATCTGGGCATTGGTCATCCCCAATGGTTGGATTGTCTGCACGCTCCCTTTGCCGAATGTTCGCGTACCAATCAATATGGCCCGCCCGTTATCTTTCAAAGCGCCCGATACAATTTCCGAGGCGCTCGCGGAGATGGAATTGACCAGCACCACCATGGGGGATTCTTCATCAACCGTCTGCTCGGCCGAGGCAAATTTCACCTCTTCATCCTGGTCGTCACGGCCGCGTGAACTTACGATGCGGCCTTTCGATATAAAGGTATCCACGACATCGATTGCTCCGCTCAAATACCCTCCGGTATTGTTTCGTAAATCCAGTACCAGTCCGCGCATGCCCTGACTCTTCAATTGCTTGACCACCGTACGTAAACTGGCGGCCGTATCCCCCGAAAAATGGGTTAATTGGACATACCCGATATTCTTTTCTGGATCGAGAAAATAATTCCATTTGCCGTCGATAGTTCGCTGTAAACCGCGAACCGTCGGAACCGCCACCTGCTTGCGTCGCACAATCAGATCGCGCGGTTCATCCCACCCCTCACGCTGTATCGTCAAAACCACATCCGTGCCATCGGGCCCGGTGATCAGTTTAACCGCCTTTTCGGTAGTGATATCGCGCGTATCTTTGCCATCCACTTTCAAGATACGATCGCCCGCGTCGATCCCCGCCCGGTAAGCCGGCGTATCATAACTCACCAGCGAATCGGCCATCAAAACGCCGTCATCGTCTTTCATGATCACCACGCCCACACCCGAAAATTCATTGGTCATACTCTTGCGGAACTCTTCCACATCGTAGGGCCAGATCACATAGGTATAGGAATCCGTTTTGCTATACGCCCCTTCGCTGAACTCTGCCAGCAACACTTCCGAAGGCAGCGCGATCGTTAAATTATTGATCAGTAACAGCCGTTCAATGACCGCCAGCACCTGCCTCGAATCAAATTTTTCCGGCTCGATTTCCAGAACATTCTCACCCAGTCGCTCCAGGGTATCCACGAAACTGTCAACCTTTTCCTCATCTTCCAATTGTTCAAATGCCTCTTTCATCTTCCCGGTTTCCGCCAGAATCCGGCAATAATCCAGCCCCTTCAAACACATAGCCCGAAAATCTGGCTTTTCCACGAAACCATATTCCAGAATCGCCAGTGACCGGTACACCATTTCCAGATTGACATTCTTGCGGCGATCTTCCCAGGCAACCCCTTCGGTATTAGGATCCGGGATATACGTCGCTTCCAGCGTCACCTCCCGTTGCAGCCGGTCATGCAGGTCTTTATACTCGTAATGATCTTTGTCCAGGATTTCCAGCAAACCGTAAACCTTGGTATACGCATCCAGACCCTTGTCATGCTGTTCCAGTTCTGTCGCTATTTGTAGACATTCATCAACGACCGTCTTCTGCAGTTTCGGATCGATATCGTACTGCAGGTCCATTTTGTCTGCCAGCGTCCAGGCGTTCACCAGGTTGGTTAGCGCCGTGAACAGATTCTTCTCGCGTTCTTCGGCGAATTCCTTTTCCAGGGTTCTTTTTTTCTCGCTCTTCAGCTCAATGCGTTGACTGGTTTCCAATACCGCCTTGCGCCAGTGCGCTTCTTCCAATTCCCGCTTGAAATCGTTGATATATTTCTTATAGGCGTCATTACGCGCCTGGTTCAATTTGTTTACCAGACTGTCATACTGAGTCAGCAGTTCGGTGAATGGTTTTAAAATAGTCGAGCTGGTATCGCTTTCGGTATGCGATATCACCGAACGGGCAACCTCAAAATCTCCCCGCGCCATGGCGTCGATGGCCGATACGATCTGACTGTGTCGCTGAACGCGGGTTTCAATCTGAAGAGTATCCTGCCCGGCACACAGGGAGACATTCATACCCAAAACAACAATCAATAAAACCGGTAAAATGGTCGCATAATATCGAATTGATTTCATCCGGCATGTTCCTCAAAAATCATTTTTTGTAAAATTCAACGGTATTAACATTATCAATCCACGAACTCACCCCTTCACCCGCGCTGAGATGATCCACATTCATCGCGGAATTTTCCTGATTACAGGAAGCGATAATGGATTGAAACAGATTATTAATATTTTATACGGTATTATGACAAATATGTTCAGATCGGGGCAAGGAAATTAATGGGCTGCCCATATTGTTTTTGTCAAACTTTTACAATTATACCTTCTTATAACCGGATATCCTGACGTAATGTCTGAATAAGCCACCAGTAGAAAGTCTGAAACAGGGTTTTATCATCAAACAAGATCTTGGCGCGACCACCCAGACCATCACGTAATCGGGCATCCTGTTGCAGCGGGAATATCAATTCATAGGTGTTCTCTGCCGGTTCCAAAGCATCTTTGGGATCGCTGGAAGGCAAGGTTGGTGTTTCCCCATGAAATGCAGTGGATAACGCCGGACTTGACAGCCGTAACACATGAGTAGGCGGTTTGATTTTCACCTGTGTTTCCAATTCTTCATCATCCATCGCCCATAATTTGATCCGTACTTTCTGCTCCGGTTGAATCCGTTCAATGTCTCTATGATTGACTGCCGCGATGGCTTCGTAGTCACCGTATTGATAAATCGCCATCACTTCCCGCTGCAAGGCCAGGTACATGCCATCCATCTGCTCCAGTGGTTGTGGCAGCCGCAATTGTAATCGCCCATTGGCATTGGCGATAATCTTCAACCGCTCCAGCGATTCGGCAATTCGTTCTTTCTTCGTTTCTAATGATTCGATCTTGCTGGATAACGCGACGGCTTCCACCTCCTGATTCATATTGGACCGGGCCTGTTCACGTTCCGCCTTCAACTGTTCAATCTCATAGTTAATATCATTATACTGACTTTCCAGTTCGGGATCGCGCAAGGTGAGTAACACCTGCCCTTCGGTTACCTCCTGACCATCCCGTACCAGTTCACCTCCAGACAAATCGATCAATCCCGGCTGGGTGACATACAACACCTGCATGTCAGTCGGTCGCAATACGCATTGCACGTCGACGGATTGCTCCACTTTGATCATCATGATCCAGACTACGGTACCCAAGATTATGACTACCAGCAACGAAAAGCTGGCAATCCGCAAGTGGATGGCATGTCGATGCGTATAGAGATATTTGAAAAATCTGAATACCGGCTGAATCAAAGCCGAATAAATGCTCGCCAACGCCATAACTGCCGCCAGAGCGCCCAGTCCATAAGGATCCAGGAACTTCCAGATCATGGTAATGATCGCCACCATGATAAACCAGCGATAAACTGTGCTGCAAATCGCGTAAAAAACCAATCCGTTTTCGCGGCCGTGAGCGTCCATCGGCTCTGACGCGTTGTCTTCTCCCAGGACATACCGTTGAAACAGATACCATAAATAGCTGCTGCTCTTCTGCTTAAGATTGGGGATCTCGATCATGTCCATCATGAAATAATACCCATCGTAGCGCAACAGCGGGTTCCCATTGAACAACAAGGTATTAATACTGGCCATCAACATGACATTCAGGGCAAATTGATTGATCACCGTGCCCGGCTTGGTCAGCGACCAGATATAACACGCCATCGCCGCCAGCACAATTTCCACCGCGATCCCCGCCGCCGTAATCCACATCCGCTTGCCTTTATCCGATAACATCCAGCAGTCCGATACATCGCAATAGGGACAGGGCGTGAATACCAGAAACAAGATGCCCATCTCATGCACTTCCGTGCCAAAATGACGCGCCGTCAGGCCATGCCCGAATTCATGGATCAACTTGACGATCAGAAAACTCGGCACCAGGTACATCAAATTAATCCAGCTGAGCAACGGCATGCGGCGGGACAGGTTGTCTATATTGCCAATAAACAGATAAATAGCACCCACTAGCAGTATAAACACCAGGATCGCCATCCCACGCGTGAAAAGAAACCGGCCGATCGTCTTATCCAGCCTGATCAGCAACTTGTCCGGATCCAATAACGGAATCTTGTAAAACAGAAACTCCGTACGCAGTTTCGTCCAGAATCCCCGTGTCGTCACTTTCTTACGCTTCAGCAGATATTCGGTGTTTTGCTTACCCGGCACAATCAGCAGGTTGGCCCCGCGCAGCATCACCAGAAAATTCATTACCGTCTGCGGCTCAAACTGGTCCGCCGGAAACCGCTCTGCCAGCGCTCTCAGAATGTCATCCAGGGTATTTTCCCCGTCGAGCAACTGATAGATCAGATATTCCGGGGGACGCAACCGAAAATACTTCAGGGTCGTCGGATCCTTCAGCACAAAACAGGGCTTGCCGTAAAAAACCTGCTCGGTAATCTCCACATCTTTGCGGCTCTTTGGCAGGATCCGCGAGGTATCCTCCTGCCAATCGACATTCAATTCCAAATCTTGGGGCTGTTTTTGTATCTCGTCTGTCATAATATCCAGTTGTTCGCTTATATTTTCAGGAAGCTTGCGCTTCCCCGATTTGATTCATTTATTGAATTATAGTGCGGCCCTAGAAAAAAGTCACCCGGAAGAACCGGATCACCTTGCGGAGCAGAACAAATCCAAAGGGCTTTTCCACCGTTTCAATTTTCGAGCGCCCCACCATGCCATTTCGTAAACCCTCTCGAATTTCAACCAGACGCTCTGCGGGAATGCCGATTCTCACCTCATACACATTGCCATCCTGTTTCAATTTGGGCATCTGGCCAATCTGATCGACATTATTAATACTGGCTTGCAGCTTGAACTGCGGAAACGCCTCCAGAAAATAATAAACCGGCGCTTCTTCCCCCGTTGTTCCATCGCCCCCACCCGCCAGACGTTTGCGCAGCCAGTCCACTTCTTCCTGCGGCACATCCAGCCGCAATTGCCACTGATCGAAGCTCGCCACCTCACAGATGGTCTCGCCTTTGCCAATCACCTGGCCCTCCAGCCGCTCCAGGTCGGCGGTCAGGATCACTCCCTCAATTGGCGAACGCACCTGGCACCGCTCGATCTGAGAACTCACCAGATCCAGGCTGTTTTCCAGCCGTTTGATTTGCAGCTCGCTGGTCTTCTGTTCGCTGCTGCCTGGAATCGACTGGTCCCGTTTCAACCGTTCCTGGTCCAGGGCCAGCTCCAGAGCCTTTTTCTCCGCCACAAAATCCAGATCATCCAATTGAGCGATCAACTGTCCTTGAGTCACATTCCCCGAATCAGTCACAATCTGGCTTACCTTCACCTGGTCCAGCTCGCATTGGACCGTCCGCAAGGTCGAAGGCGACAATTCACACGCGACTTTAATCGTTACCGGCCAGGGCACATAACAGGCCGCCGTCAGGGCCGCAATCACAATGATCGCAGCGAATAGCCATTTACGCTTCCGTTTCGGTTCCGTTCGAATGGATTTCATTTTCGCCAGCGGCTTGAACATCGGCGACGAGGCCAGTTGCAGCGCGTTATCCAGTGCGATCCCGCTGTGGTTCGCCACATTCGAGATCAAGCCCGCCAGGCTGGCCGTCCCCACATCTTCAAACCCCTCCGCCACCAGCGTGCCCAGGTAGCGCTGTTCCACCTTGATCGGCTGCACAAATATCTGATCCAGTTGACTGACGTTATAATATTCCATCAGCAACTCTTTTAATTCATCATCCTCCAGCATCTCCACCAGTTGCTGACGCGTTGAAATAATCGGCTTTTTAATAAACAGACAATGCTTGCTCAATTTCTCGATCGCCTGCATCAGAACCGCACGCCGGTCGGCTTTATCCACACCGCTCACCGCCCGCAATCCACGCTTAACCTTCGGATCCACCCACACCACAACCCGGCTGCAGCCAATCGTATCACGCCCTCCATTGGCAATCTGATAAATCACCTTTTCCGGGTCCATCGAGGTGTGAACCGTCTCACTGAATTGCAGCAATCGCGTCAGCGCCTTGCGATCATCTTCCAATACCACGGCCCGCCGATGTGCCAGATAGGTTTCCGCCGCCTCACCCGAACGCTCCAGCAATCCGGCCATCATCCGGAACTCCTCTGTCCTCATCTGGGGCGTACCAATAATCTGCAAGACCATCGCCACTTTCCCGGCCGCTTTCAACGGCTTCAAGAACAACGGACAGTTCGCCAGATTCCCCCCCGATTCCTCCGGATTGCCCGTATTCGCCGGCAGGATAACGAGCTTCTCTTCTTTGACAGCACTGTCAATCGCTTCGACAACGATCTTTTGTTGTTCCGGTTGTTGTATCCCGCATAATTCCAGCTTCAAATGACAGTAACATTGAGGCGTTTGTTGCGGTTGCAAAACCCAGATCGCTCCGCCCTGACTGCCGGTAACTACAATCGATAATTGCAGAAACTCGGCAAAAAACTGTTGCGGTTCCAGCTGCATTCCTGGCAATTGAGCGATTCGATTCAATATTTCAGAAATTTTCTGAGTGGTTTGTGTATCGGGCAATTCAGACTCCCGGCCAGCGCGTGGCCTCTAACTGCTTGTCATGAATGTCTTTATGGCGTCCATAGCGTCGCCCTCTCTTCATTCCTATACTATTTTATCGTCAAATATCGCATGGAATAAGACTATTCTGTAATTTTTCGTATTACCTATTACTTCCCCCCGACTCGATATCGCCTCAATAACGTTAACATTAAGGCCATGTCCTCCGGCAACGGTGCCTCAAACACCATGGGCTTCCCAGTTTGTGGATGCCGGAATCGTAATTCAAATGCGTGCAGTGCCTGCCGGCTGATAATCGACCTATCCGGCGCCAGCCCATCGCCCGGTTCATCCGGTCCCGGCAACGCCTGCCCATTCGCCAGTTGCTCAACCGTTACGCGCCTTCCCTCCATACATATCATCCGCCACAATCGGATGCCGGATCGCGCTCATATGCACCCGCAACTGGTGTGTCCGGCCGGTCTTTGGCATCAAACGCACAAACGCGTACCCATTAAACTGCTCAAGCACCTCATAGCCGGTCACCGCCGGTTTGCCCGTTTCAATCTGCACCGAATATTTCTCTCTCACCTTTGGATGTCGTCCCAACGGCATATCGATGGTATCCCCATCCAGTTCCATCTGCCCCTGCACAATCGCCACATAGGTCTTCTGTGTCAGCCGGTGTTCAAACTGGTGTGCGATCCGCCAGTGCGCCAGATCGTTCTTCGCCACCACAATGACTCCCGTGGTATTCCGGTCCAGTCGGTGCACAATCCCCGGCCGAAACTCACCACTCCCGCTTGATAGTGAATCACTGTAATACACTAACCCATTCACCAATGTCCCGGATCGGTTCCCCCGCGCCGGATGTACAATCAGACCCGCCTGTTTATTCAGAACAATCATATGGTCATCTTCATAGATTATATTCAATGGAATATCTTCCCCCGGTATCTCCGTCGTGGGGGGCGGCGGTAACAGAATATCCACTTTATCACCGGGATTCAGGTTATAACTCGCTTTGGTCGTACGTCCATTCACTGTCACGGCTTCTTCTTTGATCAGCCGCTGGATCGCCGTACGCGAAAAATCGGGGAAACGATGATTCAGATACTTATCTATTCGACGGTTAGGCAGCATGCGACGGATCGTCAAACATTCATGCCGTCCGCCATCATCCTCAATCTCCGACTCAGCCAGTTCATCAGCCTCTGTCGCATTGTCATCAAATTCTACCATCGTTCTTTTTGTAAATTACCTTTAAAGCCCTGTTTTTCGGCAGGTCAAAAACTGCTATTGCATTTCACGCTTTTCTCTTTACTCTTAATAATCTTAGTGAAATCTGGAACTAGAATACTGAGATACTTCTTTTTCGATCAAAAATACCCACTTGACCGTTTAATAAGTCTTTAAAAAGAAAATAGTTAGTTTGCGAGTGATCGGACATTTCCATTCCCGATGGGTATACATGGTATTCTATCAATTTTCACAGGAGAAATCGCGGTTTTAAGGATGCATTGCTCCTGCCAAAAATAACAAAAGGGCAAGCGGATAGGAGGCTTGCCCTGTTCATTTCTTACTAAAAAGACGGCTTATTTCGTTTCGCCGGGATTTTCCGAATTCGGTACTATCTCAATCTCCGGCCCGGCGGCTTCAGACTCAGCGCCCTCAGGTTTGGTTGCCGCCCCCATCATATTTTCCACCGTCGGTACCGTAACCGCCCCGGCTTCCGGTTCAACTACCGGCTCTGGTTCCGGAGCGTCCACAAACTCGATCGTCTCTTTCCGCTTATCCATTCCCATCAACCGGTCGCGCGCCTGCTGCACAAATACCGTACCGGCCAGTACACCACTCGCCTTTTCGATCGCCTGATTGTAGAACTGCCCTGCCTTGTCCCATTCCTTCAGCTCTTCAGCCAGCAGTCCCTGAGCGATCAGCGCCGGACCAACAATCGCCGGATCGTTCGGATACTTCTTTAACAGCGTTTCATAAATTGCGTTGGCTTGCTGGCTGATCGCCTGTTTCTCTTCCTGGCTGAAGAACTGATCGGCAAAGATAATGTCAGACCGAATCGCTTCCGCCGCTTGCAGCGTCGCCATCTTGCCCACATTCGAATCTGCGGCCTGCTTGCTCAACTTCTCCAGATTCGCCACCAGTTCTGCCGATTTATAGGCCTTCTTTGGCGCCGAATCCTTGGCTTCCGGATCCGGATTTACTGCTTCCACCGCCATCTTATTCTGCTCCACGACCAGACTTGCCAGCCGCTCTTTCTTCTCCCGCTGCGACTCGCCTATATTATATTTAATCAACTGCAGCGCCGATACCGCCACTAGAAACACCGCCACAAAGACCAGTATCCGGCCGCCGTATTTCTTCACAAATTCCGGTATCTCGCCCTCATGATGCAGATCTTCAAAATCGCCCACTTCCTCGGGATGTTTCTTATCAGTATCCATATGTGCCTTTCAATTCAGTCTCAAAATCTATCGGGTCAGCTCATCAGCTCAAAAACAATAGAAACCATTATGATAGTCCAACTTACGTGCAATTACAACAGAAAACTCACCGAAATCATCCGTAAACTGTCATATCAACCATGATAGCCATATTGCCTTTATTCACAACATGTTATGTAGTTTTTTTTATTAAAGTCGCCCCTCTTCTAGGCCCTCCCTAATCATCCCCTCAGGTTTCGCCATGCCGCCTCGCTCGATGCTGTTGCCTCCTGATCGTGAGTTACTGCCATCCAATCCTCCTGATCGGCCAATGATGAACTGGCAGATATCGGACCCGTAAATTGTCTTATTATATGTCGTATTGTATCCATGCCTGGGATATGAAGTTACAGCAATAATGGTAAAAGGTTTTAAAATATCATTGCTGGCATGATCGGTTAAGATATAATGAAAGTCTGGTTAACCGAAATAGATAGAATGGGATTCGATGAGTTGAATTTATGAACACACACAGAGTTGACCGAAAGCTGTATGTTCTGATTGACAATGGACCAACCGGAGTTCACTGAAAAACTCAGGTCCAAGACTGGCCGGGCTTGACTGAGAAGCCAAGGCTGGTAAATAGCCTGACGGCGCATCCCATCTCTTATTTCGATTTTATTTTCTTATGATCGCCCTGATGCCTAAAGCAAAAGGGCTTTTTTTTGTATAAGGCCCGAATGAAATGATGCGAATGGAATTGGAAAAATCAAAATACCGTATCAAATTCTTCCTGACACACTTATAGGACTATAATTCCCGGGTTAAATTTGAAGTTTACTTATTTTCCCGATCGCGGTTCGGAGAAAAATGATAGTGTTATCACGATTGCAATTGTCTAATTAAGTTCACTTTAACACCACATCCCCTTCTTTTTTATAAAAAACCCGTTTTTTTTCCCTCCTGAATTGGCATTTCTGTTATCTGTATTTTATATTTTTTGCGTCTGTTTAGTTACTAAAGGTTTATATCAATTTTGTAAGCATAGGAATGAAAACTGTCATGAAAAAGAAGAATTCTGATAAACTGAATAATATCCAGGTCACAGCGCTTGAACCCAGAATCATGCTTTCAGCCACCTGGGTGGATGTTGATGATGGCGCCCCGGATGCCCAGCCGGACTTACCGGTTTTGGATGCCGATATACTGGAAGACATGGGGGTTAACCAACCGGATGTATTTGGTGATCTGGACCATGCGGTCTTCGATCAAGCTACCAATTCATATACGATTGAAGGCAATCATGACATTTTCGATTATTCGGTCGATCAACAGGGCCATCTGACTCTTTCATTCGATGATCAATCGCTGGTTATTAATAATGACGCCAATACCATCAATTTTTCGGACGGGTCATGGACCATACTCTCAAATGAAAATGGTTCAGATAGTAATGATATCATCATCGGAACCTGGGCTAATAATAATTTAAGTGGCGGTGGCGGCGATGATGTAATTATCGGTGGCAGCGGTCACGATACCATCGATGGGGGTGATGGAAATGATTTAATTTATGGCGGAACCGGAAATGACAAGTTATACGGGGGTAGTGGTGACGACACCTTCATCTATAACAATGGGGATGGCGAAGACACTTTTTATGGCGGCGATGGTTATGATACCGTCGTCGGGACCGGCACCGAAGTCATCATGACCACCCATACGGATGATGCCACAGTGGAACAATTCTCCGGCGACAATATCACCCTCAAGGGCAACTGGGCCAATAACACCCTCGACTTCTCTAATGCCACCTTCTCAGGCGTCGCCGCCATTGATGGCGGCAGCGGCCATGATACCATCTACGGCACCGGCGGCAACGATGTCATCATCGGCGGCTCCGGCAATGACAAACTCTACGGCATGGGCGGCGACGACACCTTCATCTATAACAATGGGGATGGCGAAGACACTTTTTATGGCGGCGATGGTTATGATACCGTCGTCGGGACCGGCACCGAAGTCATCATGACCACCCATACGGACGATGCTACAGTCGAGCAGTTCTCCGGCAATGATATCACCCTCAAAGGCAACTGGGCCAACAATACCCTCGACTTCTCCAATGCCACCTTCTCAGGCGTCGCCGCCATTGATGGCGGCAGCGGCCATGATACCATCTACGGCACCGGCGGCAACGATGTCATCATCGGCGGCTCCGGCAATGACAAACTCTACGGCATGGGCGGCGACGACACCTTCATCTATAACAATGGGGATGGCGAAGACACTTTTTATGGCGGCGATGGTTATGATACCGTCGTCGGGACCGGCACCGAAGTCATCATGACCACCCATACGGACGATGCCACGGTCGAGCAGTTCTCCGGCGACAATATCACCCTCAAAGGCAACTGGGCCAACAATACCCTCGACTTCTCCAATGCCACCTTCTCAGGCGTCGCCGCCATTGATGGCGGCAGCGGCCATGATACCATCTACGGCACCGGCGGCAACGATGTCATCATCGGCGGCTCCGGCAATGACAAACTCTACGGCATGGGCGGCGACGACACCTTCATCTATAACAATGGGGATGGCGAAGACACTTTTTATGGCGGCGATGGTTATGATACCGTCGTCGGGACCGGCACCGAAGTCATCATGACCACCCATACGGACGATGCCACGGTCGAGCAGTTCTCCGGCGACAATATCACCCTCAAAGGCAACTGGGCCAACAATACCCTCGACTTCTCCAATGCCACCTTCTCAGGCGTCGCCGCCATTGATGGCGGCAGCGGCCATGATACCATCTACGGCACCGGCGGCAACGATGTCATCATCGGCGGCTCCGGCAATGACAAACTCTACGGCATGGGCGGCGATGACACCTTCATCTATAACAATGGGGATGGCGAAGACACTTTTTATGGCGGCGATGGTTATGATACCGTCGTCGGGACCGGCACCGAAGTCATCATGACCACCCACACCGGCGATGCTACAGTCGAGCAGTTCTCCGGCAATGATATCACCCTCAAAGGCAACTGGGCCAACAATACCCTCGACTTCTCCAATGCCACCTTCTCAGGCGTCGCCGCCATTGATGGCGGCAGCGGCCATGATACCATCTACGGCACCGGCGGCAACGATGTCATCATCGGCGGCTCCGGCAATGACAAACTCTACGGCATGGGCGGCGACGACACCTTCATCTATAACAATGGGGATGGCGAAGACACTTTTTATGGCGGCGATGGTTATGATACCGTCGTCGGGACCGGCACCGAAGTCATCATGACCACCCATACGGACGATGCCACAGTCGAGCAGTTCTCCGGCAATGATATCACCCTCAAAGGCAACTGGGCCAACAATACCCTCGACTTCTCCAATGCCACCTTCTCAGGCGTCGCCGCCATTGATGGCGGCAGCGGCCATGATACCATCTACGGCACCGGCGGCAACGATGTCATCATCGGCGGCTCCGGCAATGACAAACTCTACGGCATGGGCGGCGACGATATATTTATCGCTGATTCAGGCAACGACCAGCTTTATGGTGGCGATGGGAATGATTACGCCGTTCTGGCAGGGACGATGAATGGTTATAACATTCAAATGAACGATGGTTTTGGAACGATCGCTGATACGGATAGCGACGATGGCAATCTGGGATCCGATACACTTAATAGCGTCGAAAACCTCACGAATGACATTAATGAAATTGTAATCGATGTGGCTCCGGCTCCAGTAAACAACGCACCCGTCGCGAATATTGATACTTATCAGGTTAATGAAGACAGCACACTCAATACCGGAAATGTTCTGAATAACGACATTGACAGCGATGGTGACACTCTGACCATCACTGATTTTACTCAACCCCAACATGGCTCGATAACTCACAACAACGATGGGACCTTCACTTATGTCCCCGATCAACATTATCACGGTCCGGATAGTTTTACTTATGAAGTTTCAGATGGTAATGGAGGCATAAGTTCGGCTACTATTGAAATAACCGTGCAAAGCACTAATGACAGTCCAATGGGTATCGGCGAACAGATCGCTACTGCTGAAGATACACCCGTGACAACAGGGAATGTCCTGGCCAATGATACCGATATCGATGGCGACATCTTAACGATCAGTGATTTCAGTCAAGGCGCTCATGGCTCGGTCGCGAATAACGGCAATGGCACCTTCACTTATACCCCAAGCGCCAATTTCAGTGGACACGACAGTTTTACTTATACCGTCTCCGATGGCAACGGGGGGACCGATACCGTAACTGTGAACGTGAACGTCGGCGCCGCTAACGACGCGCCCCAGGCGGCCGGTGATTCCTTCGCCACCTCGGAAGACACACCCTTCACGACGGGTAATGTCCTCGCCAACGATATCGACGCGGATGGCGATTCTCTGACGATCACCGATTACAGTCAGGCGGCCAACGGCTCGGTTGTTCATAATGGCGATGGCGCCTTCACCTATACGCCCAACGCTAATTTCAACGGACACGACAGTTTTACCTATACCGTCTCCGATGGCAACGGGGGGACCGATACCGTAACTGTGAACGTGAACGTCGGCGCCGCTAACGACGCGCCCCAGGCGGCCGGTGATTCCTTCGCCACCTCGGAAGACACACCCTTCACGACGGGTAATGTCCTCGCCAACGATATCGACGCGGATGGCGATTCTCTGACGATCACCGATTACAGTCAGGCGGCCAACGGTTCGGTTGTTCATAATGGCGATGGCGCCTTCACCTATACGCCCAACGCCAATTTCAACGGACACGACAGTTTTACCTATACCGTCTCCGATGGCAACGGGGGGACCGATACCGTAACTGTGAACGTCAAAGTAAACGCTGTAAACGATGCCCCCCAAGCTTTTGGTGAACAATATGGCGGACTGGAAGATCAACCGATTCGAACGGCCAATGTACTGGTAAATGATACCGATGCGGATGGCGATACTTTAAACGTAGGTGATTACAGTCAGCCTGCGCATGGCCATGTTGTTTATAATCAGGATGGCACCTTCACCTATACTCCCAACGCCAATTTCCATGGTCAGGACAATTTTACCTATACCGTGATGGATGGCGATGGCGCGAAAAGTACTGCGACTGTCGAGTTAAATACCCAGGGTGTGAACGATACCCCTCAGACAACGAATGATCATTTCGAAACCAATGAGGACCAGACGATCACGACCTCCCGGGTTCTGGATAACGATACGGATATCGATGGCGACTTGTTGTCAATTGCTGATTTTACCCAACCTGAACATGGATCGGTAATATATAACCAGGATGGCACTTTCTCTTATTCTCCCTCACCAAACTACAACGGTCAGGACAGTTTTACCTATCAGGTATCAGACGGCCAGGGTGGCTTCCATACTGCGACGGTTACGCTTCAGGTAAATGCTGTCAATGATGCTCCTGTCGTCAGCGCCGGAGACGATACTGTTGCCCGTGAAAAACAGCCAATCACTCTTAATGGCCAGGCGGATGATATCGATGGGGATAACCTGACCTACACCTGGGTGCAAACCTCGGGCCCTGCGGTGAAAATTCTTAATCCAGATTCGCCCGATCCGGTAATTATCCCATCCAATATCCATTCCGATGCGGAAGTGACTCTCGAGCTTCGGGTGTCCGACGGTTCGACCGTGGTCTCTGACAGCATATCCATCCAGGTTGAAGCGGATCATCACAAAGTCATTCGAACCAATTCGGATGATCAGAATCCCTCCGACTCCAATATCTCTTCCGATAATACTCCCGCGGACCAGCAGATTTCTAAGGTGGCGGATGCCGGGCCCAAACAGGATACCGATCAACAGGTTCTGAAAATCATGAATCCGGTCGATAACGAATCGATCATTTATCAGAACCATCCTTACGAACATTCTTCCGAAATGATTACGCAGGAATCGATCCAGAATACCAGGCGTTTTAATAACGATCATGACGAACATTCGGGGCAAAATGGTTTTGACAGTAATGAAATTGAGTGGTCCACTGATGCGCTGATAGCCGAAGCCCTGGATGTTCCGCTTGAATTTGTCAGCGACAAGATGTTTGACGACCTGTTCACCGAACTGCCATCTGGGATCACCGACCAGATCACGACCGATAACGGTTCGGCTGATGAGTTCGATTCCCCAATCCATGCCGAAACAACCCACGAACCGGAAACTCCAATCACCGGATCCCCTCAGCAAAACGGGGCTTTAGGACGCCTGTGGATGTTGATTCGCAATATGGCTGGAGTCATAAACCAGTCCGATAAATAAGATCACATATTTTCCTTTTTTCCATTAATCCGCTGCTGCTCCAGGCCGATAAATTAACTGTTATTACAGTTATTTATTGGCTTTTTTTGATTTAAGAAATACCATGAACGATGATATCAATTATTCTCTGACGAACGAAGATTACGGCTTTGATATCTTAAAAGAAATTGAAGATCAGACCAGTGATAATATTCGTCGTCAACGATCCTCAGAACGTCTGGTGATTAAGGCAAAAATCATTCTTCAACCGGGCAATACCAGTGAATGTCTCAATATGAAGATGCTGGGCATCTCCGGGGATATTTCTTCCGGCGGCTGCCGCGCCATGTTCCCGGCTCCGTTGAAAATTGGAGATATTTACCGCCTTTATTTTGACCGGGATGTCGTGGATATCCCCATGGTTTTTGCCAGGTGCATGCGCTGCAAGCTGATTAGTGAGGATTCTTTCGAAACCGGATTTTCATTTTTTACCAGGGTGATTCTCCCTGAAACGATTGAATCGGAAGAAAACATCAGCCTGATCTGATTGGGGGCGACTGGGCGATCGGGACATTCGCGTCTCCCGGCATCTAAACGTAATTTGTATAATTATTCATCTTTAAAATTTAAATGAATATCCATGACGCAGAAGCTGGAAAACAATCAGGAGAAAATGGGAAATGCCCGCCAACAATCACCCAACCAGGTCTATCGCGCATTAATTGATAAAGCCCGTCAAACAAAGAACAGAAGGGCGCTTTATCAACAGGCTTTGGGGATAATCGCTGGCCAATTTTCCTGCCCTTACGCAACGTTATATATTCAACGTGCCTCGGATGTATTGGAAGAATACTGGCACAGTGGTTCGACCTCGCCGGATTTCTGGAAAAAATCGGCCCGGGAGTTCCTCAACGAAACGCTGTCCCGGAGGACCTCCGGCCTGAAAATGTACGCTCACCGGGAATCCAGTGACAATTCGATCGCGTTCCTGTCCTGCCCTGTTTATAACGACGATAGCGCCATGATCGGGGCGATCGTTCTGGTGATTTACTGCAAAGACCGTCAGCAGGCGATTCAGCAATCGATCGCTCTCGAAGCGTATACCCTGTTTATGTCCTACATTTCCGGTCTAACCGATCACAATCCAAACCAGACCGGGTTCCTTCAGGACACGCAAACCCTTGCCCGTGCGGCCGGCTATACCTCAGGAAAAGAATTGGGTTTCGCCATTACCAACAATTTGCGTAACCGCATTGGATGCGATCAGATCTCGCTGGGGATTGTTCATAAGCGCAAAGTCAACATCGTTTCCATATCCGGTCACGATACCATTAAAAAAGGCAGCAAAGAAATTGACCGCATTAATGAGGCGATGCTCGAATGTCTCGATACGCAGGCATTTTGCCTGTTTCATCATGTACGGCACGGTTCTAAGTATACCATGACCAATGATCTGCGTTTACACCGGCAGTGGCATACCGCCACTGGCAACTCGGCCGTCGCTTCGATTCCCCTTCGGGGAGCCGATGGCCGTTGTCAGGCGGTATTGAGCTTGCGCCGTGGCGCCGACCTGCCCTTTGACGAAACGGAACTGAGTAAAATTCGTGAAATAACCGAACCGCTGATTGGCGCCTATCACCTGGTCGACCGGGCCAATCGTTCTTTATTCATGCATGGTTTCAGCTCCATATATCACCAAATTGACAAGCTGAAAACCATTCGCGGCCTGGTCAATGTGTTTGTTATCGTCGCGCTGTTGGCGTTAGTCAACTGGTTCCTGTTTGCCAGCTTGCCTTATCGGATTACCGTGCCGGCGCGCGCGGTTCCTGCACAGATTCGCCATTTTGCCACCCCGGCCGAGGCGCGCCTTGACGAAGTGTTGGTCAAAGAGGGCGACCGGGTCAAACAGGGCGACATCCTGTGCCGTTTCAGCAACGACATGCTCCAATTGCAGCGTAGTGAATTGCTGGCAGAGTATAATATTGCCCGGCTTGAAACGCAAAAAGCGGTGGCGAATGGGTCGACCACGGATATTGAACTGGCGCGCGCCAACAGTGATTATCTGCTATCCCGGCTTGACATTCTCGATCAACGTATCGGACGCCTGATCATTAAAGCCCCTTATGATGGTCAGGTAATCAAGGGCGATCCGGCCCGTCAAACCGGCCAGATATTGCCACTGGGCGCCCCCTTGTTCGAACTGGCGCCCTCCGGTCAGTGGCTTATTGAATTGAATATTCCGGAACAGGCAATGGATGATATTCTGGTGAATATGTCGGGAACGTTTTCCGCCGGTGCCCGTCCTGAAGAAGCCTACGGTTTGACCATCCGGCATTTATCACCGACGGTCGCCCTGTCTAACAAAAAAAATATCTATATCGTGCGGGCGGAATCCGATCTCAATCCGGAATGGATTCGCTCGGGCATGGAAGGGGTGGCACGGGTCGAAGCCGGACGACGACCCGTCTGGTGGATCGCCTTGCATAAAGTCATCGAATATGTCCAGATGCATTTTTGGTATTGACGCATGGTACAAGCCGATACAACACAAGACAATACGGTCCGCTTGCATGAACGTCTGGGCAAGGCCCACATCGGATTGCGTAATGATCTGGAGATCCATCGTCATCTCAATCATGGCGAACCTTATTATGTGGTGCGCGATCCCCTGTCGCTGCAATGCTATCAATTTAATTTAAAAGAATATCTGATATTTTGTCAACTGACACCGGCTCTTACCCTGGCTGAAATATTTCAGATCCTGGTCGAAAAGGAGTGGATGAATCCGGAAGATCAGGAGCCATTTTTCAAGTTTGTATTGAATCTCCACCAGCTGAATTTTCTGCAACTGCCTATTTCAAGCGACAAGGCGCTTTACCGGCGGCATATTCAAAGACAGAAAGCGCAACGGATGCAGAAATTGTTTAGTCTGTTTTTTCTGCAGATCCCCTTGTTGAATCCGGACAATTTCCTGGAAAAGACCGCCCATCTGGTGCGCCCGCTGTTTACTCGGGTATTTTTTATTATATACCTGATCCTGTTGGGCGGATCCGCGGCATTAACGGTTCGGCATTTTGGAGAGATCCAAACCTTTTCCGGTTCTCTCTTCAGCGCCGGGAATATGGCGATCTTATGGATTTCGTTAATTTTACTCAAGGCAATCCATGAATTGGGACACGGCTACGCCTGCAAGTTGTTTGGCGGACAGGTCACCGACATGGGCGTGTACCTGATTATGCTCACCCCCTGCGCTTATGTGGATGTAACCAGTTCATGGGGATTTAACAGCAAAATAAAACGGATTATCGTCGGATTGGGGGGCGTTTATTTTGAATCCATGATCGCCATGATCGCACTGCTGGTCTGGTGTGCCTCCGAGTCCTATTCCACGCGGATGCTGGCGTACAATATCTTTTTCCTGGCCAGCGTGACCACGCTCCTGATGAATGTCAATCCATTGATGCGGTTTGATGGCTACTATATCCTGAGCGATCTGCTGGAAATGCCCAACTTAAGAAGCCGGTCACGCGATTATCTGGTTCGGGTCTGCAAACGGTTATTCTTGCGAATTAAAAGTAATGAGCCGGGCCCCCGTGGTTGGATGGCGTTTTTCCTGTTAACCTTCGGCATTTTTGCTTCAATCTATAAAGTCAGTATTGTCCTGGCGTTATCCTGGGTCATCGCTCGTAAAATGCTTATTTTCGGTTTGGCGCTGGCTGGGTTGTACATTGCCATGACGGTCTTTTCGATACTGACTCGCATTACGGTTTATTTGAGAAAATCACCGGAGGCTTCACGCTATCGCTGGCGTACCAGTATCGCGGCATTGCTGTTCCTCATGATTGTGCCTGCTGCCATTGTCTATATGCCGATTCCGTGCCCGATCCGGGCCGAAGCGCGTCTGATCCGTGAACATGAACAAATCATAAGGACGCGTCAAAGCGGTTTTGTCAAACGGGTTCTTGCCCAGACGGGGGACCGGGTGGAAGCGGCGACTCCCATTATGGAACTGGATAATCATCTTTTGCATGAGAAGTATCTGGATGCCCGGAATCGATTGACTCAGGCGCGGAAGCTACTCACGCTTTATCAATCGGATAGTACCATCGATCCCGTGGAAATCGCGCAGCAACTGGAAATAGTAACCCGTTTGACCGCGCTGGTGCAAACCAGCAGTAAGGATCTGGAACAACTGAATGTCCGGACGGATTCTGATGGGACTTTGATTGACTGCCCTCAATTGGAAAACGCCGGGTATTATGTCCAACCGGGTGAAGAAGTGGCCCGCCTGGCCGATGGCAATTGGCAGTGTGAAGCATGGATACATCAGAAGGATGTGATCGAAGTACAGGAAATGGTTGGGAAAAAAATGGTCTTTCGTAGCGCGATGCATCCCCGGATGGCCCTGACAGGAACACTGGTATACGTATCGCCGGCGCCGGTGGATTATGTTCATGATCTGACCCTGACGACGGCCGGCCAGGGTTCGTTGCCCATAGATCCGTTAAATGGCCGGGTATTGGACACCTATCATAAAATTGTTATCAATCTGGATGGACCGGTGCCAGAGGGTTTCCAGTATGGTTCCACCGGGATGGTCGCCATGAAAGGCCGGAACAAAAGCCTGGGATTGATCCTCTATCGGAAACTGATCCGGTTTATCGGCGAAATGGATCTGGAAAATCAGGCATAAGGATCACCTTGTTAAATTCCTGCCATTCAGAGTGCCCGGCTAAATGATTTTCACGTTTTACTGCTTACAATTGAAAATGTTCGCTTGGCCGTGATATAAGTTCTACACGAATAAAAACTTATCTTGTGAGCGATCAGAAATTTTCATACCCATTGGGTATAATAGGGTTGGTATTCAGCTAAAGCGCGGTTTGGCTTGAGGAGGGTCGCACGGTTCAAACTCCCGCCGGCGGTCAATGCTTGCGTTTGATTTTATTTAACGCATCCAACAATCCTTCTCCTGAATCAGCTTCTGTCGGTTGGGGAGGCGCAACCGGCTTTGTGATGGGTTGCTGATCTTTTCTGGGGGAACTTTCAGCTTTTTGCTCGGTAGATGATTGATGTCTGATTTTCACTTTTGACAGGATGTCCCAATATCCCCTTTTGGGCTTGACCGGCAAAACACGCTTCTCGGTTTCAGTGGATTCCTCCGTGGATTCCAGCGCCACTGCGGGTTGGAGACCTTTGGCTTTTCTCCTTTCCAGCCAGCGTTTGACTGGCCGCATTGACAGGACACCCGTTCGACGCTCAAGAATTTCCAGCAGAAACAGCACAATCGCCACCATGGCCAGCCATGGAGTCATATCGACATAGACCGGACGGCCTTCCAACGAATCCCAGATTCCAGTCAGGTCAGCCAGTCGCCCTCCTCCGGTCATGCGACTTAAACGCTGCAATGTCTCCTGACCGCCAACGGCGTCTTCCGGGAGATATTCCGGAGAATAAGGTAAACAGACCGGCGGCAGCGTCACGTTACCGGTGGCACCGGCGTCTACAGTAGCCAGCACCGTCTTGTCACTGCTTAAGGGAATATCTACGGCAAACTTATCGGCGCTGATCAATGTGGACCGGAGTTGCTCTCTGGCCGGCTCCCGGCCCGGCCGTTCGCGCAGGACATTAACCACCGGCGGTTCACTGAACGGCAACCGGTCCAGCCGGGAATCAATGTGAATCTGCACCTGACAGATACCCTTGTTAATTTCCTGGGTGACCAGAATGTTCTGTCCCAAACCCTGTGGATCGCCAATCGCCCAGCGGGCCAGCGAACTATAAAGTCGCCCCGCCTCTGACCATTGCGCCAGTTGACCGGCATAATTGCCATCCGCCTGGGCGCAGAATGCCGCCGCCCGGCCAATACCGGCCTGCCAGTGGGCAAGAATGGGCGCGTCATATCCATCCAGCGTGACCGCGGAGAGTGTCGCTTCAGGTCGGATGTAACAGAGATTATAACCGCCAACACGATGATCGCCGGCGGTGTCAATATCCATCAAGGTGTCAATGCCGGCCTTGAACTCAAACGCAACCGGTTCATTAATAAAACTGTTACGGGCCACCATAAAAGTATCCTGGGCAAACAGACGGGGTAAATCCAGCGCGTTTTGCGTAAAGAAACACCGCCCCTCGCCTCGCAACGCGATATCGCGCAGCAAATCCGCGTCCTGATCCTTTTCGCTGCCCAGTCCGATCACACTGACCGTCACTCCGGCCTGTCGGCATTTCGCGATCAGATTTTTATAATCGCCCGGTTCTTCGGAATCGGCCGCGTCGGCAAATAGAATAATGTGTTTGGTCTCTGATTCGGCGCCCGATAGTAGCGAAGCGGCATGGATCAGGCCTTCATAAACGAAAATTCCCCCTCCGGTGGACTCGATCGAAAGAATTTTCTGCCGTAATCCGGCCACATTTTCTCCGATCGGTTTACAGTCGGCGATGATATGAGCCGCGCTGTCAACGGCAATAACGCCCATTTCATCGCCGGGCGACAATAACCCCAGCACCTCGGCGGAAGCCGCGTTCGCCAGATCCATCTTGGTCTTGATTCCGTCTGCCGATACAGACATACTGCCGGAGCGATCCAGCACGACCACAATGGCCATATTGAGCTTGCGATGTTCGCGGCGCAGCTCCATGCTGACCGGCATGATCGGCTCAAGCGGAGAACGGAAATACCCGCCCGGACCGTAACTGTGCGGGCCGCCGGTCATGATGACACCGGCGCCGGTGTCCGTAACCCATGCGGCGATATTTTCCATGCCACCCGGCCCTATTTCACCGGCATCGAGATCTTCTATGAGGATGGCGGAATAGCCTGCCAGTTCATCCAGGGTAAATCCCATTTCGGCGGTTTCCTGACGCACGACCGGAATACCGTCTTTCTGCAATAGATTGACCAGTCCGGACTGCCCGGTCTGACCGAGCGCCAGCAGGGGACGGTTGACATCGATCTGGGTCAGAAATCGGGCGTAATTATTCTGGGCAACCGGGTCGTCCGCGTAGCCGTCAATTTTCAATTGATAATCATACACGCCATAATCTCCGGCCCGGTCACGAAAGGTCAGCCGGTTAAGGCCTGACTTCAGTGGTCGGGAACCGCGACCAATGATCAGATTCCCGCGGATGAGTTCATAATTCACTTCCACCGGTTCCGGACAGTTGATCCAGGCATTGATCAGCCAGGCCTGGCCGGGCGAAACTTTCTGTGGCGCGACCACGTCCATTATCGCCAGATCTCGACCTTGTTGCCGTTCAAATATCCGGTAGTCCATCGCGATGTGTCGCGAAGCCATGGTCGAGGCGATCACATTGGGCGACGAGCCTGTCCAGCGTCCATCGCTGAAAACCAGAATCCGGCCCGAAGCATCCCGGTCGATCAGGGATACGGCCTTGTTCAGGGCATCAGCCAGATTGGAACCGTCAGGATTGACATTGGCGATTAATTCCTCAAAATGCTGACTTTGCGGAGTTTTGTCAATGATCGCTTGTTCACCGAATGAAACGACTGCCAGCGAGTTCCCGTTTGGCATATCATCCTGGACAATATGGATTGCTTCGACCATGCTTTCTTGCGAATCCGGCGGCATGGAAGCGCTCCGGTCGGCAATCACCACCACAGTGCCTCGGCGGTCACCCAGACGCAAGGCCGGATCTGTCATAATCAGGATCAACAACGCAACCAGGATAATTCGCAATACTGCCAGCAACCGTCCGGGCATACGCCAGTAATACAAACAGACCAGCGCCGGGATCATTAAAATCAACCAGATGGGTTCGAACAAAATCATTGCCGCACTCTCCCCCGCGCCATTAAAACATGATGGAGCGCCAGCAATACCAGGGCCGCCAGCACCAACAGCCATGAACCTTTTTGATAGACGGCGTCAGCCTGCGTTTCCACCTGCCAGCCGCCAACCTCTCCCTTGGAACATTCATTCAGATCGGATTCTGAACGGGCCAGACAGTTGGCGGCGACTGGATAGATGCGTTCCTTGCCCTCCGCGTCATAAAGTGAAAATTGATAGATCCCTTTTTCCTCAGCCGACAGGGAAAACTGACGAGAATCATATTGTGCCAGATCATATTCCGACTGCTTCCCGGAGGGATTGCTGACAACAATTCTGGCGGCGCCCTCTGGCAGATTCAGATCGATAATATCTCCCACGGCATAGTTTGGCCGCTGCGGGCCTGGGCGCGAGGCGATGCACATTCGGATACAGTTGGTGATCATAATTGGAAAATTGATGTCGTTTTGTAAATTGGAATAGTCTGGATTCCAGCGCATCAGAAAATCCAGCCGCCCGTCGCGCCGGACATATTCTGTCAGCAGGGGTACATCGCCGGCCATGATCAGAGGCCGGCCTTGATAAGCCGGATGGGACGTTTGAGCGTCTCCGGCAGATTCTTCGATCCGTGCCGCGCCCCATACCACTTGCTTGAACTGCGTGCCCTCCAGCAAGGGCGAACTTGCATCAGTGAGATACGGCCCATTGATGGGAACCGCATCGGATTCGTTGAGAATACACAATCGCCATGGGCCGGTGGACTGACCCAGCTGGGTCGAATTATCCGTTATCACCAATTCCGGAGAGTCCACGCCCATCGAACACAATTCGCTGGCGTCCAGCGCCGGGATAAGATACTGGATGACATCCGTATTGGTTAATGCTACGGTGACCGGTAATTTTTTACGAACGAAAGGGATTAAAACGACATCATCATCCACGGACAGCCCATCCGTTCGCTGACCCTTCAATTGGACACCGACCGGTTTGTCGGAATCTGGCAGGCTCAAGACCAGCCTTTTGACACTATGGGCGGAAAGTTCTACCGGCTGTCGCGATATCCCCTTGGCCGGATCTTCGTTTTCAACACCCACAGTGAGTGCGCTTCGTGTATCCTGACCGGACAGATTGGATACTTCAACCACCAGCCGTTGGCCCGTATCGGTCTGACTGAGAAATGCCCCGGTGATCGCCAGATTAGATACTTCACTGCCAACGGCATGCCAGAGGATCCCGCTATTGCCCTGCGGTTCTACGGCAGGGTAATGGTCACTGATAACCAGAATATCCGTCCAGCCTTGCGCCAGTCCCGTTGACAAAGTGATCGCTTGCGCCCAGTCGACACGATCAGACTGACATCGCCATTGATCCATCGCTTGGATGAGTTCCGCTTTGCTGGAAATATGACTGCCGGCCTGACGAACCGTATGCCCGGCCAGAATCACCGTGGCGCGCGTGTGTCGATACGCCAGAAATTCATCCATGACTTTTTCCAGACCGGCCTGACGAAAGCTCTTGCCGTCATTAACGGCCTGCATCGACCAGGAATCATCCAGTACCACTACCAAATGGCGAACCTTTCCCCCCAGGGGAAATAACGGCGCCGTGGCGGCCAGTGCCGTTAACGATAAAATGGCCAGTTCCAGGTAAAACAGCAACGCCGTCTGTATCCGCTGGAATTTTCGACCGCCCTCCCGGGCCAGGGAACATTGATCCCATAACAGTAGCGAACTGACTGTCACATTTCGATAACGGTTGCGCAGCCAGTAGATCGCGCCCAATACCGGCAGTGAACTAAGCGCCCAGAATGCTAATGGAAATCCGAATATGGCCATTGTTGGTTATCTTGATCCTGCAGAATGATGATGTCTATTGTATGATGCCATTAACGATAAAATCTTTCAGTTCAAATGTTTGTAAATACGACTCGGCTGTCACAACCGTCATCGCGGCGCCGCAATGCTGACAGGCCTGCTGCCACAGTTGCTGATGCCGCGCCAGCCGGTCAAGATACTGCTGCCGGGCGGCGGTATCAATATAGACTTCTAACAACTGCCCGGTTTCCGAATCCAGCAGACGCAAATTGCCCGGGCCCGGCGGTTCGATATCCACCGTCGCCAGAACCTGTATCACGAAAACGGATGACGCGTCCCGGCTGAGTTGCAGCATCGGTTGCATCGGATCCCCCGCCCAGAGCAAGTCACTGATCAACAGCCGCATCGCCCGCGACCTCATCCGGCCCGTTGGATGCGACAGTGAATCAACCGGTGAACCGCGATAATTGAACTGGATCCCCTGCCAGTGAGTCGGTAGACCCGAGCCACCCGGTAAATCGATACAATAGTCCGATGCCAGCCAGAGTTTATAACTGAATCCGGCATTCGCGGCCGCCTGGGCCATCATCGCGGCAATCGCCACCGAACTGCCCGGCTTTTCCGTCCCGGATAACGCCATGCTCATCGATCCATCCAGAATAATATCCAGATGGGGATTGATCTCTTCACGGTAGAGCCGGACGGTTAATTTATCGCTTCGGGCATAAGCCGACCAGTCGATCCGGCGCAAATCATCGCCCGGAAGATAGTCGCGATGATCCATAAATTCCAGCGAACTACCGGGCCGGTTTCCCAGTTGTTCTCCCATCAGGCCTTGCGGAATATGCCGTGGTGGCGCCAGCCTATAGCGCAAACCGGCTTGCATGCCACGCGCCAGATACTCATCATATGTCCCGGTCATGTCGCCACCTCACTGGACTCAACCGACTCACGCTCAGCGTACAAAGCCGGTAGTGTCCGGCGAAATCGGATGATCTGAGGACCAATATGTTTCATACTCAAGACACCCACGCCGCAACACAACACCATGGCAATAAATCCCAATAATCCCTTGATGTCCGAGTCCTCTTGAAAAACCATCGCCCCGAACGGACTCAAAAGATAAATCAAATCGCTATCGCCCCAGGAGAAAGCCTCATCCAGAAACCAGATCAATAAGGACAGCGAGGCAACCAGAATCAAAGTAATCAGCCAGGCATTGCCTTTCAAATCGCGCGCATTGATACTGCGGGTAATATAATAGACCAGTAAACAGTAAAAGACCATAATCAGCGATGTCACCGTGATGGATGAAAACAAATGGATGACATAGGATTCAAGCTCGATGATGTTGAACCGGTCCAAACCATAGCCTGTCAAATACCCAGTCGAAATAGTTAAAAAAATCATGCCAAGTGACCAGAGAATCCCGGGACCGGATCCGCTGTAAAACGGAAAAACCAGCCACCGTAGCGGCCCCTTTGGAATAGTTTTGGTCACTCGCGGACTCAAACGGTCCCGCTCGCTGATACCAAACAAAAGCGTGACACAACTGACGAACCATGCGAACACCGTCCATATTCCATAATATTCATCATCCTTTTTCACAATCGTCAGGGTAAAAAATATCCCATAGGATACCAGCCACAACATTGTAAAATAAAGCCGGGGCCCCATTGCCCGGTTCGCGGTATCCGGCATGATAAAGGCGTAATTCAAAATATACAAAGCGAACGAAAGCAACACCGCAAACGACAGCGCGTATAAATTCCACAAGGGATCCATCACGCTGCGGGAATACCCTCCAAAAACAAATGGCAAAAATGCTTCTACCATCCCGACGATCATCCCGAAAACCATGAAGCCATAGGCGGCTGCGAATAAAAATAAAAGAAATTTCTTTTTAGGTATCGTTCCCAGCAGAATAGCAATCTGGGCCGCCAGAATGGTCGCGATGACAATCTGGACCACGGCGCGATACATGGTGAAAATATCGATCCCCTCAAACAGATATGGCAACGTCAAAAAGGGCAGACAGGTAAACAGATAAAGAAAAATCTGCGACAGCGCGGTCATATACTTACCCAGCACAAAGTCATGCGGCGTCAGCCGGGTGATGTACATCAGATCGAAATCTTCCGGACGGCGTTCCGCGCTGGTACGAAAATAGAGGATCAATGGCATAATCCCCCAACAGATAATGGACAGGACGATGAGTATCGCGGCAAAAGCGTTCTGCCCCATGCCCTCCGCTGAATACCGGTCATTTTTATATTCTGTTAAAAACAACCAGGTCCCCACCAGCAAAACCCCCATGAGCAACTGGGTTCCCAGGATGGTCAACCGTCCCTTGACGGTCTGACGCAACTCTTTGATCATGACCGGATTGGCAATGGTGGTATAGACTAGATTATTGAACCGGAACTTCATGATCGTCAACTTTCGGGGAAACGGAGGGAACCGGGGCGGCAATGGATTGATCGGATAAGGGTTTAAATGCCCTGAATTGTTTAATGACGATTAGCAGCGATGGCAACAAAGCGATCCCGGCCCAGCTCCACAGGAGGATTAAAAAAAGATCATCCGACTTAAGAAAGACACCACAAAGCGGAGTCGCGATATAAAGGTCTTTGGGCTTTTCAACCGATTCAACCAGAATGCCAGTGATCGCCGCGATAATAAACATTATAGCAACAGTTAGCGCCCAGGTCTTGGTCATCAGGTTCTCCCGCCTTAACAGTCGGGTCAAACCATAAAAAATCAGACTGTAACCGGTCACTGACAAAGCCGACATGACAAATCGCGGCAAATAGTCATTCACAAACGGACCCACGGGAAAATAAGCTGTAAACCATCCCAGGTGACCCAAAAAATAACTGAATCCAAGCGTTCCGGCCAGCGTAATCAATGACCACAGGATTCCCGAACCCGATCCGCTGAAAAATAAAAACGCCGGAACCCGACCCGGTCCATCCGGGATCCCTCTGCGGATCCGCGCGCTGATCCGATCACGTTCACTGGTAGCCAGAATCAGGGAAAACAGCGAAATGCCATAAAATAGGATCAACCACAGATGAAACAGAACCACGTTTCGCGTTAAGACGATACCGATCAATCCCAAAAGCCACATTCCGCTCAGATACACTCTCGGCACGAAAGCCCGGTTGGCCGTCAGCGGCTTCAGACGCGCGATCGTCAACAGGTAAATTAACACGACTAGAAAAACGATGACCATGGTGCTGAACCAGAAATTCACTGTCAATGCACCGATAAAAGGCACTCCCATTCCCCGCCTCGACAGACTGAAGGGAACACCCATGGATAAAATAATCCAGAAGAATACCACCCCAAATCCCATGAATCCAACCCGCGATTTTTTATTCATGGGCAGACACCCCAGCAAAATCGCCATCTGAATGCTGAGAAATACCATCAAAAAGCCATGACCCAGCGCCAGCCCGATCGCCAGAAAATCCACTCCTTTCAGCAGATAGGTAAATGCGATAAAGGGCAACGACGCGCAGCCATAAAGCAATACAACCAGGATCCCGGCCGCGTACTTTCCCAGCACAATTTTATGCGGGGATAAGGCGGTAATGTACATCAGGTCCTGATCCTCCGGATCCCGTTCCGCGCCGGTCCGGTTAAACAGGTTCATCGGCACGACAATCAGGCAGATAATGCCTAATACCGAAACCACGCCGTAAAACATGTTCCGGCCAAAATTCTCATTCTCGTCGAAATTCAGCAGGGAAATGGAAAATATCACGATCAGGACGATTAACATGAAATTCATGCCCAGAACAGCCATTTTGCCTTTGACCGTCTGGCGCAGCTCCTTGATCATCACCGGGTTGGACAGAACGCCTGTATGGTGCCAGCGTGGCCCGATCATTGAACGCCTCCTTTGGTAATCTTCATGAAAATGTCTTCAAGGCTGGTCTTCTCATGCCGGAACTCGATAATGGGAATTTCCGCCGCCACCAGGCGCTTGATCAGATCCGCCGCGTCGCTATTCGTCCCGGAAAACTGGATCTGGACATTATTGGGATTCAACAGCGCTTCTTCCACCTTCGGCTGCTGAATCAAAAATTTATGCAGCGCCTCATGTTGATTATCCTGAGTGCGTATCGTTACCGCATGCCCTTTCTTCTGCGCCGACAAACCCTGTTGCAGTTCCTCGATATTCCCCGCGTGCAGCAGGCGGCCCTGTTCGATAATCACCGCGCCATGACAGATTTCCGACAGCTCCGACAGAATATGCGAACTGATCAGGATCGCCTTGCCCTGCTCCGCCAGTACTTTCAGCAATTCGCGCAATTCAATCCGGGCCCGTGGATCGAGCCCGGCGGCCGGCTCATCCAGTATCAATACTGCCGGATCATGGACCAGCGACCGGGCCAGTGACACCCGCTGTTTCATTCCCTTGCTCAAATCCTTCAAAAACTTCTGCCGGATCCCCGTCAGATTGGTAAACGCTTCGACCCCTTCCACCACTGCCTTACGACGCTTAGGCGACACGCCCGAGGCCCGCGCGTAAAAATCCACATAATCCCGAACCGTCATGTCCGCGTGGGTGGGCAGGGTATCCGGCATATAGCCCAGCCGGGTCCGCACCTTCTCCGGATCCTGAACCACCGAATACCCGTCGATAAACGCGTCGCCTTCCGAGGGTTCCAGCAGGGTGGCCAGGATACGGATCGTTGTCGTCTTGCCCGCCCCGTTCGGACCGACAAAACCAAAAACGTTACCGCTCGAAAAGGAAAAAGTTAAATCGTCAACCGCGCGGGTCTTGCCAAAATCCTTTACCAGGTTCTTTACTTGTACTTCCATCCGTTTGACCTCTTATTGGTTTTCTGCCCGCGCCTGGTTGCCCGGCTCAAGTGCCTCACGATTCAATACCCCGTAAACCACACATGCCGAACCCGTCGACTTGTAATTTTCAAATCCAACTTCGGTATAAGGATTATCATGCAATATCGCCACATAATGACCCGGTGTCAGCCAGTTGTTCAAATAGAGATTGGGAATATTCGTCGTAAGCGTATGCCACTGCCTCATGCTGTAAATCTTCGACAACGCGTAAACGTCGATCGGATAATCCATCGCGGTTAGCGCTTCTCGATCCAACACTGCCAGATCGCCGGCCTGTCCCGCGCCCAGATTCTCCCCGCCGCGAACCTGACCATCGGCCGTCACCAGCCAGAGTTGCTTGATATCGGCCGCCAGCCCGTTCACCACCGAAATCCCGCCCGCCAGATCGTACCGCACCGTCAGTCGATCACGGCACGATTGACTGGCCCGGCTGACAAAATATTCCGGCATCCGGGGCGAAATCCAGCCAAAATAACGCTGCCCGTCACTGTAATCGATCCGCCGGTTGGAACTGCTATCCCAAGAGTCCCCCAGCGCCGCGCATTTTAACTGGACATCGTTGCTGAAGGCCAGACTTCCCGGAGGCAAAGGACAATAATAACCTATCCGGCTCAAGACCGCGGCCCGATGACTGTTCTCGTCCAGATAAACCACACCCGCGGTTCGGACACTTGAGGTGATCCCTTCCGATAACAACGAGACCAGCACTATCGCCGCGGTGGCAATCACGGAAAACAACGGAACCGTCCAGTAGATCCGCATCCGCTTTTCCTTGCGGGCAAAAACCAGCGCGTTCAGCGGTCCCACCAGGATCGCGAAAATCAGTACGACCACAAACAAGCCGTTTACCGGAATTCGGCTATCCTCCACCACATTCATACCCCCGCCCGCAGTGGAACGTGATATCTCATCCTGATGACGGAAGGGCGCCGCGCTGCGATCCCAGAAAGCGGCCAGTTGACCCCACTGACTCTCGTTGGCCCGCATCTCCGTCATCGCCAGCAAAACCCCGAATCCCCGGTAGTACGCCCGCCCGAACGGTTGCGGTTCCTCTTGCACAAACCACCCTTCCGCGGGCTGAAAATCCCCGGCCACTATCAAGGTGCCGCCGGCCTCAATATACCGTTCCATTGCCGAAATCACCGCCGCCGGGGCCCGCTGATAGTCCACCGAGCTGATCACCACAGCGGCATAGGCTGTATACCCCAGCCAGTTGGTACTCCAGGCCTCGATGGGATCGGTTTTCACCATCGGCATAAATCGCTTGATAAGCATATTATCAATTCGCTGTTGTTCCCCATGTTTATCCTCCGAAAACTCCGGGAACACCACCTGCCAGTCATACACCCACTGACCCAACGTCTGGCTGACCAGCAGGGTATCGCCATTTCGATAGGACATCAGATCGATCCCCAGATCGACATTACCACCATATCGATTGTTGACACGGACCTGCATGGCATAACTTTGCATGCTGACCGGTGGCAGATAAATCGGAGCCGTCACCGAGCCTTTGCCTTCCACCTGCACGACCCGGGACAATTGCGTGACATGGCCGCTCGCGTTCAAAATAAGCTCAACCAGCCGCGGCAGATCATCTGTATTGGTGATATGAATCCGGTATTCATAATAACCGGACGCGATACAATCCTGTACCGGCGGCGCGCTAACCTCGATCTCTATTTCCGGCGCTTTCTCCAACCGGGTCGCCCCATCGGCCGGCATCGCGGTGAACAGGAACAAGACGGCCAGGGCCACGATGTATCGTTTCATAATTTCCTTCAAGCTGGTTTCACTCCTTAAATCGTCTCACTCGGTATTCGATCAGATTAAGCCACACCGACATCTTCCGGCAAATTCAAACCCGCCTCATCCAGACTCTCCAGCAGCGATTGAATGATAACAGTACTGTCAACCTTGTCGAACCGGGCATTATAATTTAATAAAATCCGATGGTTCAGTACCGCCCCAGCCACCGCGCGCACATCTTCAAAACCCACGGTGGGCCGGCCCGCAAGCAGGGCGTATCCACGGGCGGCCTCCGCAATCGCGATCGCCGCCCTGGGCGACGCGCCATAATTGACATAGTGACGGACCGGTTCCGTTGCTTCCGCGCCATCCGGATGCGTCGCGACCGACAACCGGGCGATATATCGGGCCACTGCCCGCGGCAGGTATACCTGTTCCATAACCGCAAACACCTTTAACAGATCATCCCGGCTCATCTGAAAAGGACTGGCCGGCGTCTCACCCCGCCGTCGCATCGTAATGATCTGCTCCAGCACCTCGGCGCTGGAACCCAGCACCTGCAGTTTGAACATGAAACGGTCCAGCTGCGCTTCAGGCAATGGATAGGTCCCCTCCTGCTCGATGGGATTCTGCGAAGCCAGCACAAAAAACGGATCTGGCAACACCCGGGTCTCGCCCAGCAGCGTGACGCTCCGTTCCTGCATCGCTTCCAGCAACGCCGCCTGCGTCTTGGGTGAAGCCCGGTTGATCTCATCTGCCAGTAAAATATTACAAAAGACCGCGCCCGGCTCAAACCGCATCGCGCGTCCATGCTCGGTCTCTTCCAGGATATGCGTTCCCAGGATATCCCCCGGCATCAGGTCCGGCGTAAACTGAACCCGGTTAAACTTCAATTGCAGAATTTCGCCCAGGGCCCGAATCAACGCGGTTTTGCCGACACCCGGGACCCCTTCCAGCAGAATATGTCCACGGGCGATCACGCCGATCAGGACAAGCTTATGTAACTCCGGCCGCCCTAACAGCATATGGTTCAGGCTGTCCAGCGTTTGATTCAAAATCCGCGTGACCGGTTCAATCTCTTCTGCGGTTAACAGTTTTCCTTCTTGTCTCTCTGTCATAATCTCATACCTGCTTCAAGTCCTGTAGACAAACACACTCTTTGAATAGACGTCAATCATGTCTTTTTGTTACAAACTTTATGCCGATCCCGCCGGCACAACATCATTTATTCCGGTTAAAATAATTGTTCACGGAATTTCGGTGGACCGGCAGCACCGTGTGAGTTCGGGCGGTCCCGCCCGTGGCGCTCGCCCCGGCCAGCGCGCCGCTGCCGGACGGCCCCAGGGGCTCTTCCGTACCCGGATCCCCGATCGAAACACCCTGGATCTGACTGTCACGCAATGAAGCCAGCGATCCGGGTGGCAAAACCGCTTCCTTAAAGCCCATATCTGCCGTCTGGGTTTCATCTTTCCAGGTCAGCGCCGCGTCACCCCGCCCCCGCGTCACGCCGCCTTTGCCGGGTAATTGACACAAGGCCTGACAGTCACCGGGTGTCATTCCCTCGCACTGCGACAAATACGCCAGCAAAGCCTCCGGATCACATTCCCCCGCCTTTTCACATAGTTTCATAAATTTGCCATCCAGCAGCCGCGCGTCCACCAGCCGTCCGATCTTCCCCCCCTGGCACTGGCCGCACTGACCAAGAATCTGCTGCATCTGGGTACATTCCCCCTCACTCAACTGCCCCGATTGGATCTTTGCCAGCAGTTCTTTCCATGCCTCAGGAGAAATACCGGCCTCTTCCAGCGCCTCCGGCGGCACACTGCCTGTCGCCAACTGGCTCAATTGCTCAACCGCCGCGTCCAGCGCTCCCGCCGGCAGTTGATCCTGGTTCTGATTCAAAGCCTGGGCCAGTTCCTGCGCCAGGCGATTCTGCCGCAACTCCTTGAGCATATCCAGCGCTTCCTTTTCCGCCACCTTCTCCAGCGAATTATCCAGATGATCCATCGCCTCCCACATTCCGCCTGAATCGCCGGCGGCCGCTTTCTTATCCAAATCAGCAATATCCTTGCGATACTCCTGGAGTTGCTCTTCATCCAGGATCTGCTCTTCTTCCAGCACCGCCAACTGCTGATTGAACTGATCCAGTTCTTCCCCGATATCCAGCCGGTTCGGCGCCGCGGCGATTAACCGGGCAGGAATCGCAAAAGCCACTCCCAGAAAAACGATCGACAGGATAAACGGCGTCAGGACCCGTCCCCCGCGCCACGAGAGCCGGGGCGACCGTTCATTGGGAATCCGATCCATCCACTGCTGAATATCGATCTCATCTGAAGCGGTAATCAATCCGCCACCCGCCACCCGCAGATCCAGCATGGCTTTAATCCTGGCCGGATCCGGCAGCGATCGCAACATCCACACCAGCGATATCACCACCGGCGCGATCAACGCCGTACCCGGTACTATCTGATACCAAAGAGTATCCAGGCTCAATCCCTTTAAAACCAGTACGACCACACCCCAAAGAAACATCACCACTGCGGCCCAGCCCAGGAACTGCCTGAAATACAGGATCAATCCCAGTTTCCACCGAAACTTCTTCGCCAGCCGGTCATATTTTTCCAACGAATTCATTTCAAAGTCCTCTCTCCGGACATACTGTGACAACTCCTTATAATATAGATAATTATATTAGTACCTCTCATTACGCCCACTGTCAAGCCAAATTCATAACGGCAATGGTCTAATAGATGTAAAGTACCTCCAAAAATAGCTTTAGAGGAGAATTCAGGGAATGTTTTCCAGGGCAAGGCACAAAAACGGGGGATATTTGTACTCCTATCCGTCATTCTCTTGTTTTATTAGGGGCTGTAAATAAATAAATGCTGCAATTTATCGCCCAGCTTGTCGTCAGATTCAGTCGCGCCGATTGAGCAAAGCCGCAGGCAGTGCTGTTCTATGTCGAGGATTTTGCGATTGAGAAGCGGCTGAAGATGGCGGCAAGATGGGATGAGAAATGCAGTATTTATTTATTGACGGTCCCTTAGTGCCTGTTTGAATAAGATTTACCACTCTTAACACATCCACCGGCAGATCAGATCATCCATCTCTTTGGCATCCATCGGAACCATACCTTCCGGGCAACCGCATTTCAGTTTATGCGCGATTAATTGAATCAAGGTATCCAGCGGATACTTCTGTATCGATCCATCCGTACCGGCCAGATCAGGGTTCAACTGCATCCTCAACCGGATCAGTTCATCCAGAAAAGGTAAATCCGCCATGCGATACAACACCGCATACGCCACCCGTCCGGCCTCATCCGGCGCCTCGGCAATAACGAATGGGTCATAAAGCAGCGCCAGATTCAAATACCGGTATCGTACTGCGCCATATTTGAGCGCCCCGTCTTCTTCCGCCTGATCCGGGGTAAATAACGGCCCGCCCCCACAGGGCAGATCATAATAGCCCGTTTGCAGCAACTGCCGGATCAACCCAGGCATCTCTTCCGTTACCGTATGACCATACCGCCCCGCAAAAAAAGATCCCGCCACCAGACCCACTCCCAGACACACCACACCGGTCAGACACAAAATGATCAGATTTTGACTCATACGTTTGCCTTATCCATCATAGACATCAGCCAGTCAGCACCCATTATCCCATAACAAACCATCACTTTAACCAGATAATATCAGGTATACAACAAACGCAATTATTGAAAAAAAAATGTAATCCTATTGTTACCCGTAACCTCCTTTTTTTATTTGGTAGTTCAGGATCTCCGTAGTATACATCACTAAATAATTCATCAAAAAAAGTGAAACGATTACATTCCCATCGCATTCCTCCAGGTACTTTTGTCATCTTATCCCATGCATGATAATGGTGTTTATACAAATAGTCACCAAATTTATATGATAAAATCTGATTAACAATAAAACAGATGAGTATTGAGAATAATAATATTATATCCATAACAGCAACTGCAAAAATGTCTCGCAGGTTCATCTATTCACTTTTATAACTTTGCGGCTTCGCACGAAACCCCGGCTCATCAAGTCTGTACGCTCCTATTCCTGTTCCTCTTTTGTCAAATAAATCACTAAGGTTCCATCCTTAAAATCAGATGAGTAAAATGGAACAATTTTGCTGACCTCCTGTTTTTCAATATGCTCAGGCCCGACCATGATATAAACAACTCCTGGAGTATTTTTGAACATTTTAATGCTGTAATAATTATCATCTCTATAATCAAATACGGCTGGAACCATAAGACCACAATTTCCCAGGGGCATGGCCGCAGCGGGCTCATACAAGTAATCCCAGCTATAAAACATGGCGCCGGTTATCGGCTTTCCACTCTCTTGATCTAATAACTTAAAATTGCCACCACTCGGTAATTTGAATCCATAACCGCCAATATTACACCCTCCAAGTATAATGATCATTAAGCTTTGTGTAATAAAGACATACTTTTTCATTTCACACCCTCCAGACTCACCGAAAACTCAGCGAAATCATTATTGAACCACCCATCATTGAATGGTCCATATCTGGGATCACTAAAAGAGGGGTGAGTAGCAAAGATAAAACCATTATATTTACCTCTTGGCATTAATAATGTCACTTCCCCATTTTTCTGGGTAATGCCTTCGACATGGATCAATAATTTTGAATATATCAATCCAACTTTTCTCTGAACATCGGCATATATCCTGACATTTTCTATGGGCATGCCTGCCTCATTTGTAACCTGTATCGTAACCGGTCTATTTAAAGCACACCCAGCTTGAATCAACATAGAAACCATAATAATCAGTATCTTCATTTTATTCATATTATACAAGACTCCCATCCAGTCACGCAGGCTGGACTCCCCCCACGTGGTTTTCTGATATTCACTTTTGTAACTTCACGGCTTCGCAGGAAACTCGATTGTCATATTTTTCTAAGATCTCAAATTTCAAATCTCAAATCCCTTCCCCCCCTTCAAAAACTTCATGTTAAAAATTCCCCCCTTTTCTTTATCTGCGTCCATCTGTCCCGATGCACATCGGGATCTGCGGTTCAAAATAAACCTTAATATCATTCTGCCGTTTCAATCACGCAGGGCGAACTCCACCCAAGCGGTTTTCACTGCCTTTCCTCTGAGCCCTCTGTATCTCTGTGGTGAAACTGATTTATATTATTCCTCCGGCCCCCTTCGTGATTTAACATTGACGACTCTACCGCCACCGCAACCACCTCGGCATCAGCCAGTCACCACCCAACATTCCATAACAAGCCATCACATTAACCATACCATTATCATACTCCCCATAACGGGATACTCTCAACATTCAAATGAATCCTTGACAATCATAAATAATTTTATATGTCTTTTTATCAACAAAATACCACCATTCTCCATCAACCCATATCGTATTCGGCTTTAACTCTAAACAATCTGGGTGATAACCACGAACCACTCGGTAACTGTCACTTGGAGTGTTCTGTAAAAATTCTAATAGCCCCTTCATCTCAATTTTACTTCTTGCCAAAAACAATGATTTTTCTAAAGCCCATTCATTTTCAGGCAAAACGTAAAAGATGTATGCTTTGAAAGCTGTTTCATGTTCTCGAGCGGCATTGATATATCGATCCATATTACATTCACAGTTCATGCAACCAGATAAAAACACAAATAACATCGACGATATTACCAGCATAGTCTTGTTCATCTTTCAATCCTGAATTGATTCAGTTTTAATATTGGCAATAACACCTGTCACGTAAAAGCCAAAGCCGCTCATGCAGTTTTTTCACATCACCATCAACAGTAATTACAAACCCGAACACCCCATCCGTCAACATCCCTTCAATCGCCATTATCTCCATATCGAATACTCTTTCCATAATCAGCCACTCAAACCAGATCAAACGTTCCAAACAAGCACTTCCCCCATTATACCCTACCTGCACTCACCGTCAACCTGAATCCATCCTCCCATTTCTATCTATTCCCTGCCTACATATATTAGATCAATTACACAGACAATCACTTATATTCAATCAATTAACGCAAAACCGGAACATCCTTTGATAGATGGTAAACGATACTTCTTATTGGATTCTCTATCGTAAAAATATACGGAACTTTCGTGACAGAATACCCCCATCAATCCTGAACTTGGCTCTAACGCTACCAATAAAGCATGCCTTGCGTTACTATCCCAATCAATGGCTTCGACAGGCATATCCAGATTGAATATCTCATTCACTTCGTCACTGGATACGTTTTTCTGATAGACATGCGTAGCTCCATAATAATCGATGTACCAGTAAATCATTTCGTCCCCATTTGCTAATGAACAATAGCAATCTTCTGATGATATTGACACCACCTTTTCTACTATATCGAACTGATCGATATTAATCTTTTTGATAGTGCCATTTTCTGTAAAATATAGCTCATGATCACCAGACAAATTCCATACTAAAGCGGTAATCAGATGTGCACTATCATACAATACGGTATTGGTACTGGTTTTCATATTGAATATATTAAGATAACAGCCTTGCAGGTCTGTGTTTTGATAACTAACATAAGCAACTATATTTTGATCCGGAGATACCGAAAAACCATGGGAACAGATAGCCGCTCCCAATGAATAGCGTCGAATTTCACTGGTTTCAATTTCGAACTGGCAGAGATCTCCTGATTCTTCATAATATAAGAATCCATCCTCAATACATGCCTCGTCTGGTTCATCAATCCATCCGGTATCGCATTTAAAAACCCATTCAATGGAATTCTTATCTAAATAGTCAACTTTCCCATTGATATAATAAATGGAACCGGGCATATGACTCAATACATTCACCAACTCGACTTTAGCGCTTTGATAACGGTTATAGATCAAAAATATAATCATAATGATAGCTATTGTGATGATTCGTAATTTTTTATTAAATAACTTCGCCATGGTATCGCTAACTTTGTTTTTATCCGGCAACATCCACACAATTAATTCATTGACTTTACTATCTCAGCGGCTTCGTATGAAATCTGGTTGCCATATAATTTGGATGTCTCAAATTTCAAATCTCTTCTTCCCTCCTTCATGCCCTTCAAGAACTTCATGGTAAAATTTGTCCTCTTTTCTTCATCTGTGCCCATCTACGGCACAAAATGTGCCATGATATCATTCTGTAGTTTCAGCTATCCCACCCCCATCGCAAACCACCTTGTTACTCAGTCACCTGGGCTTAGCTCCGCCCAAGCAGTTTTCTGTAATTTTTTCTATCCCACCTTTTCAAGACTTTCTAGCATGAATTTAATCTCGTTCAAAATTTTTTTAACCTCCGCAGGAATAACTATTTTACATTCAGGTAAAATAATAGTTGCAAATACAAAATACACTTCATTTACAACATTATATCGTGCAATTATACCAATGACTATCTGCTGTGTATTATTCAGGCAATAATAACAAACATCCGGCGGATTTTGTTCAAACTCAATTCCAGAGGGTTTTTCTTCTGTAATTTCAATACCGGCTCTAAATATTACATCAGGTAAATCATAGAATACTTCTTTTTTAATGAAATAAACAGGTAATCCCATGGTACCATCCAATTATATTATATATTTATTTTGTAGACAATTCCTTAATTCAACATAAATCTCTAACAAATAAACCATTAAGATCAAACTGGCTTTATTTAGCTGTGTTACATACCGTGATAGAAAGATTCCCATAGTAAGACCATTAGTCATTAGGATTGATTATTTTATTTGTGACACAATATTGCCTTCAAAATCAAACCCACCTATCGCATTAGATCCTGTCATACCATGCTTTGGATAATAAACCCAATATTGACTTCTGTCCACATCCTGCTGACCTATTAATAAATGTAGTATTTTACCGTTATAGACAATTTCGCATTCTACCTCATTAATAACACGTGATCGAGAGCGAAATACTTGCTCCAGGCCTTGCAGTGCTGCAAACACTTCTTTGCCATTTTCGATTTCATTCCCATCAATTTTTATTGTTACTAAATTGGCATCCATTCGTTTTAGCTCTGATCGTATTTCTGACCTGGCTTTGTAATTCATAATAACATCCGCAACATTCATTTGAAGAATCCAGCAAACGATGAATACTGCAAATTTTTTACATACCATTTTATAAGCGCCCAGCTTCCCATATTTGTTTGCAGCCAATATCGTATAACTAATCATAAGAACTATCGATATTAATACAAATATCATTGATACGCCCACAAAAACAAATACAATTTTATTTAGAATGTACAGCCCTAAAAAAGGGTATAGCATTATCATTAAACAAAATATTATTACCAAACGAAGGCTGAAATTAAATACTTTCATCTTCAATTGTCTCAGGAAATCGTGTTGTATTTTTCGCTGTTTTAGACTGGATCGCCTCGACAAATTTCTTATCACCTTCTTCATCGACTGACAGAATGAGCGTTATCCATCGTTCTGAGTCTCCCGTATTAACGATATATTCGCTATCTCTGAAAAAATCGCCTTCAACCGTTTGCCTGACTTCGGTTATCTCATCGCAGAACAGTTCATAAACCTCAATTTCATCATCGTCATTAGTCTGATACAAGATGACCCGGTCATTGGTTAACAGATTGCCGCCTTCCAGTATGGATGAAAAGCCGTGTGAGTAAAAAAATTCCACCGTGTCCTCTTCAGTTATGATCCTGTTTTCGATCAAAGCATGAAGATCTTTTGACCGCAGATCCGCGCCAGACTGAACCGAAGTCTCCGGCACTGCCCCGGTCATAACCATCGCTCCCATGCCAAGAATTCCAACAACCAGCAAAACAAAAATACCCCCGGTGACTTTCAACCATAATGGAGTAGGCTTATAATCAGGGTTCTCTGCTTTCTCAATGCGATGATAAACAAAGGCTCCCTGAATGGCTTTGGCGTAAAAGTATAAAAAAATTACTGCACCGATAATGTTTCCGATAGCCTGATTTTCCACAAACATAACCACCTTGCATGCAGCAAAGTATATAAACATCAGTACTGACGCAAGTCGTGACTTCCGATACATCCCGAAAGCGAATATGGCGATCAAAATCAGATCGAAATAGACACTTGAATCCGCATATTCTGCAAAATGTTCAGTTGGTCCCAGAACTCGAGTCATAATGACAATGATAGTAGCTAGTGCCAGACTGATACAGGCCGCAATGGCCCCGTTCCTAGTCGCTTTGATCGCTTCGTTTCTATCCATTAGAAATTCTCCGCTTGAGTTGGAATAAACATTGATCGCGAAATGTATAACCCGGTTTGTAGAAGATCTCTCAAATAGCAATAATCTATCCGAATAAACCGATACTGTTGTTTATCAAGATTACGACCTGCCATGGAATCCACGATTTCATTTTCCTCATTTAGATAAATTAACTCTTTGCCATAAAACCTCTTATGTATACCTAATGATTTATCTTAAAAATAGTTTAATAATCAAATCAACAAATTGCAATCAGATTTTCCACTCTTCCTTATTCAATTTTTGGACAGCTTATTCTTTCGAAAAAACAGGTTTCGTCATACTGCAACTCTATGAATATGATTTCAAAGTCCTATCAGCAAACATAAGCCTTTTTTTACATATTGTTATGATTTTATTAGATGGTGCTCGCTTAAAATGATGTTACCCCATGTTTCATAACATTGCCCCAAAACTGTGGCTTTATAAAACACAGTGATCATTATTTTGTTGACAACACCCAAAATCAACATAATTCTTTAAATAATAAACCATTAAGAACAAAACCACCGATTTTTCTTTCTAATATTATCTGCTACAAAAAAATAAATCCACAATTATTATGTTATATAAAACAAATACATAATATTTAATTTGCCTTTAAATATAACTCGGTCTATAATCCCACAGTCGCCCCAATAGCCCTCAAAACCATCCGCCTGAACCAGGCGTGCCCCGCCCCCGACCGGCCACGCCCGCAGAGCCTCTCTGCGCATGCTCTGTGGTGCCTGGGTGTAATTGACATCTTGTGCAACATGGTGTGTACTGCGAATAAACCAGCCAATATATTTTGGCTGTTAATAAGTTACGAATGAAATGGAAATTATCAAACTTAAACAACCTGGCATTCTGATTATAAGAGGCCCGAAGGTCGAAGATCCGCCTCAGGAGGAGCCGACCGTTTCTAGCCGGGGTCGTAAGACCGCCGGTCAACGATTGTTTTTTTATTTTTCTCACGCCACGCCTCGCAGAGGCGTACCTGCAGGATTTCGCACCAGAGGCGAAAGATAAAACCACCATGAGCGCAGCGAATACCAACATAAAACGAAACAAACCCAATGATGAATATAATGACCATAACCTCAACATAGAAAATAACTTAACAAAAATACAAAACATCATCCGCACAAGCCGATACAAATAATGTCCCGCAGGCCGAAGGTCCGCCTCAGGAGGAGATAAAAGCGCATAGCCCGCCAATTCATTGGCGGGTCCAAACGAACCCGAAACGAGTATTTTTTAAACCCACGCCTCGTAAAGGCGTACCGACAGGATTTCGCTCCGATGACGAAAGATGAAACCAGAAATCAGGTTTGGTAAACACCGGGCGCCCATGACTATGATCCGACTTGGCGGGCTGGGACAACCAACTTGAGCGTAGCGAATACCGGATAAAGACCAAAACGAAACGAAGCCAACGCCAAACAAAAACGCCGTATACTAAGCTATAGCAGATACTTATAACAATATTCTAAACAAATACATTGATGTCCCCCGTCCCTGCCTCTAAAGGAGAATGACCGCAACCGGTGATCTGGCGCAACAACTATTTTAATCGAACCCAATAAATCATAACCAGGTTTCCGCTTCACAATTGATGAAATTTCCATTAGGCTCTGCCCGTTAACAGGTTAAATTTTTAATTACACGAATTGGGAGATTCGCTCATGAAAATGAATACCACATATTGGATCCTGCCATTAACCTTGATCACATCCTTCTTAAACGCTTCCGGAATATTCCCCAACGCACAATCAGATCCCCGTATACGGGAATATATCATGCCCACTCGAATCGTATGGACCTCCCCAGACTCCCGGCGAGGTAGTCAACCCGGACTCCCTGCTCATTCCCCGGTCCGGCCAGGTCACTCTCGATTCCCATTCCCCCTGTACCCTCAAGACCACCGATCAACCCACCGGGATCCTGCTCGATTTCGGCAAAGAACTCCACGGCGGCGTCCAAATCATGGTCTGGAACCTCAAAAATACCAACCCATCCGAAGGAAAAACCGTCCGGCTCCGAGTCCGTTTTGGCGAATCGGTCAGTGAAGCCATGTCCGATATCGGAGGACCAAAAAATGCCACCAATGACCATGCCGTCCGTGACCAGACCTGTCTGGTTCCCTGGCTGGGTACCTGCGAAATAGGTAATACTGGCTTTCGTTTTGTCCGTATCGACTTGCTTGACAAAGACAGCTTTGTTGAGTTCAAATCCATCCGCGCCGTATTCCTCTACCGCCCGCTCGAATACCTGGGTTCCTTCCAATGCAATGACAACCGCCTCAACCAGATCTGGCAAACCGGCGCCTATACCGTCCATCTCAACATGCAGGACTACCTCTGGGATGGTATCAAACGCGATCGCCTGGTCTGGATCGGCGATATGCACCCCGAAACCATGACCATCCTCTCCGTCTTCGGTGCCAATAACATCATTCCCGCCAGTCTCGATCTGATCCGCGAGGAAACACCCCTGCCCAGATGGATGAACGGGATCAGTTCCTACTCCATGTGGTGGATCCTGATCCACCGCGAATGGTACAACTACACCGGCGATCTCGAATATCTCAAGAAACAAAAAGATTATCTGATCCCTCTGCTTAAACGACTCACCACCTGTATCGACGAAAACAACGGTGAAACCCTCCCCGAAGGCCGCTTTCTCGACTGGCCCTCGCGCGGCCATGCCAAACCTGGCCAGGTCCTCCATGCCGGTCTCCAGGGATTGTTACGGCTGACTCTCCTGGCGGGCGAAGAAATGTGTTCAGTGATGGGCGAGTCATCGACTGCGACTCTATGCCGACAATCGGCGGATCGCCTGAGTCAACAGATCCCCGATCCAGATAACAGCAAACAGGCCGCCGCCCTTTTGGCCTTATCACATATCGCCGACCCCCAGACCATGAATCGTCAGGTAATGGCCGTTGACGGTCCCCAGAGAATGAGTACCTTTTACGGATATTACGTCCCTTCAAGCCCGCGCCCTGGCCGGTGATTATCAGGGTTGCCTCGATTGTATCCGGCAATACTGGGGTGGCATGCTGGATGTCGGCGCCACCACATTCTGGGAAGATTTTGATCTGAAATGGCTTGAAAACGCCGCCCCGCATCGATGAACTGGTCCCCCCCGGTAAAATAGACATCCACGGCGATTATGGCAATTACTGCTACCTCGGCTTCCGCCACAGTCTTTGCCATGGTTGGGCCTCCGGCCCCACTGCCTGGCTCACCGAACATGTGCTCGGTATCCAGATCCTTCAGCCCGGATGCAAAACCATCCGGATCACTCCCCATCTCGGCGACCTCCAATGGGTTAAAGGCTCCTTCCCGACACCTTACGGCCCTCTGAAAGTTCAACATGATCGGCAACCGGATGGTTCGGTCAAAACCAGCTATAAAGCCCCAAGCGAAGTTAAAATTATCACCACCAGCGCCAACGGGGACAGAATCGAACATAGATATGAAAAAAAGTCTTTTATTCCTCTTAACTGTTATATTTCCATTATATTTATTTGCTCAGAATCGTCATTCTTTCCTGCCTGATCAGAACTGGCCGGATAACAATGGCATTCATATCAACGCCCATGGTGGTGGCTTCCTCCAATATCATGACACCTGGTACTGGTTTGGCGAACATAAAATTGCCGGCCGGCGCGGTAATTCTGCCCAGGTTGGCGTCCACTGCTACAGCAGCACCGACCTTTATAACTGGAAAGATGAAGGCATCGCCCTCGCCGTTGATCCGAATCCTGACAGCGAGATAACCAGGGGGCAGCATCATCGAACGCCCCAAAGTAATTTACAACGCCAAAACCAATAAATTCGTCATGTGGTTCCATCTCGAATTAAAAGGCCAGGGCTATAATGCCGCCCGCACCGGCCTGGCGATCGGCGATAAAATAACAGGCCCCTATCAATACCAGAAGTCATTTCGTCCCAACGCCGGTCAGTGGCCCATCAATATGACTCCGGAACAAATCCAAGCCGATCCCGGTTGTAAAATCCTTCGCCGCGACTTCGAAAAAGGCCAGATGGCCCGTGATATGACCCTGTTCGTCGATGACGATGGCACTGCCTACCACATTCACGCTTCGGAAGAAAACCAGACCCTTCATATCTCTGAACTGACTGACGATTATCTGGCTTTTACCAACCGCTATATCCGCACCCTCCCTGGAGGGACTCCAACGAAGCCCCTGCCATAATCAAACACAACAATAAATACTACCTGCTCTCCTCCGGCTGTACTGGCTGGGCTCCCAACGCCGCCCGTTTCCGCCGTCTCAGATTCCATGCTCGGCCAGTGGAAACCCCTTGGGAATCCCTGCCAGGGTACCAATCCCCACAATAATTTCGGCCCCGAAAAAAACCTTCGGCGGTCAGTCCACTTACATCATTCCCTATCAATCAGATTGCTATATCGCTGTTTTTGATGTCTGGACCCCTCAAAATCCAATTGACGGTCGATACGTCTTCCTCCCGGTTGAATTCAAAGAGAACAAACCATCCATTACCTGGCTCGACCAATGGGATCTTTCCAGATTCTCAAAAGAGTAATCTTAAGGCGGCTAAATGACTGATTTACCCTCGACTAAGATTCTGATTCTGAATAGTTTGGCAGCCGTATGGTAAAACAGGTTCCTTTCCCAACCATACTGCTGACTTCAATTGTCCCCCCATGCCCCTGAATAATATTCCGGCAGACCATGAGACCTAATCCCGTTCCGCCTTCATCCGAAAGGTTTTCCCCGGATTTCGTGGTAAAGAATGGCTCAAAGATTCGGTCAATATCCTTTTTCTCTATCCCTTTTCCGGTATCTGAAATGGTGATACATACCTGTTCCTGACTGATACTCCCCCGAATGGTCAAACGCCCCCCCCTTATCCAGCATGGCTTGCCTGGCATTGATAATCATGTTCAACAACACTTGCTGAATCTGGTTCCGGATCACAAAAATCTTCATATCCTCTGAAATCTCGACCTGCACTCGAATGCCATCTTTCTCCAGATCCCGGACCAGACAGAGGAAACAATCCTGAACCAGATGGAGTAACGACACTTTCTCCGGTGTCTCCGAACGATCCCGTGAAAACCCCAGAAGATTCTCGATCATATTCGCGGCCAGTTGACCATTCTTTATTATCTTTTCCAATGCCTTCCGCGTCAGTTCCCGATCTTCTTGCTCTTTCAGCGCCAGTTCGGCATAGTTGATAATCGGCATCAGCATATTATTAAATTCGTGGGCCATGATGCATGCCATGGTCCCCCAGTGTAGCCAGTTTCTGAGTAGAAGCCAACTGCCGCTCCAGAGTGTTGATTACGACCTCATTATCTTCAAGTTGGCGATAGATATTCTTTCTTTGTTCCAATAGTTCCGGCAATTATTTTCTCCATTTCGAATAAATGCCAATATTAATTGTTTTTCTATGGATAATCGATATAATTATAGTTATAAAACTTTTTGCATTATCAACTATCCAGGATACAGATGGCCAGATATTAGTTAATTATAGCTGAAATATCGGATATTTTTTCAGTATTTTCTTGAACAGATGAGTAATATATGGATGCCACACAACAGTTAAATGTCCTGATTGATCTGGCTGAAAGCATGGATATTGAAGTTCGATTCGTATCTCTGGGCGACCAGTTGGGTGGAATTTGTCGACTTAAAAATAAATGGCTTTTATGTATAAATGAAGAGCTTTCTATCCAGGAACAAGTTACTTTAGTTGCCGAAGCGCTCTCTGACCGACCAGGTATTGAAGAAAAATACATCGTCCCGGAAGTTCGTAACCTGTTGGAAAAACACAAAAATTCTTCAGAATCGTAATTTCTTAATCAAATCTGGACAAAATATCCCATTATCAATAAAAATTAGGTCATAATTCAATTGATTCAGGAGAGATACATGAGTGAAAAAAAATTGCCGGCCATCCCAACAGAATGGCCCTGACAAAAATACTGATTGTAGATGATAACAAAAAAAATGCCGAATTACTGGAAGCCTACCTGATTCCGTTAGAGGCCGATGTCACCATCGCTCCCGATGGAATAGAAGCCCTGAAAATGATCGAACAGGACAAGCCCGATTTGATCTTGCTGGATATTATGATGCCCAGAATGAGTGGCTTTGAAGTTTGTCGACGAATTAAAGGAAGCGAATCTTACCGTGATATCGTAGTAGTACTCGTAACTGCCCTGACTGATGCCGGCGATATCGAACGGGGTGTTGACTGTGGCGCGGATGAATTTCTGAGTAAGCCTATTCAGAAAAATGAATTAATCTCGCGGGTACGCACCCTGCTGCGGATCAAACGAACCCACTGTGGTAATGAACTGGAAAAAAACGCTGACCTATATGGAAGAAATGGAAAGCGATTTCCAGTAACAACTAACCTCGCATGCGATTTCAGGAGGCAACCTTGCATAAGCCACGCATCGCGATTGGCATGAATTATCGCACCAATGAAGAGGGCGTTGGGCGGGCCTACCTGGATAGCCCCTATTTTAGTGCAATTCTCTCTTTAGGCGGCATCCCCATACCCATCTTACCGATTTCAGACAGGATTTATATCAATGAATTATTGTCTGAAACGAATGGACTTCTTCTAACCGGGGGGCTGGACTTGAATCCATCGCTCTGGAATGAACCGATACATCCCCAAACAGAATTAGTTCATCCGGACCGCCAGAAGTTTGATTTCCTGTTTTACAAAATTGCTGTAGAAAAAAAAATTACCGATTTTAGGAATATGCCTGGGTTTACAGATGATTTGTGTGGCTCATGGCGGCAGATTATATCAACATTTACCCGATCATCCTGGCTTGGTCGACCATGGTCGTATGGGAAAAAGATGTCAAACATAAACTGAAACTCCACCCATCAAGACTAAAAAATTTAATTGGTCAGGATTGGATTGAAGTCCCCAGTGCCCATCATCAAGGGGTTGCTGTCAATGGAGCAGACTTAATTACAGCTGGCCGGACAGAAGATGGAGTTATTGAAGCGGTTGAGCGGCCGGATTATCCCTTTTTAATGGCTGTTCAATGGCATCCGGAAAGATATTACAATAAAGATAGTATCAATCGCGTTATTATGTTAGAATTTATTAAGGCTTGCTGCGACCATCAAGCCGAAAAAAACGGTTAATTTGAACGTTTTTGGAGAAGATCACATGAATCAAAATAGAATTTTTGCAGTTTTATTAATAGTATCAACCTTAAGCTACGCTGACATAAGACTCCCATCTATCATTGGCGATAATATGGTTTTACAGCGTGATACGACGATAAAAATATGGGGATGGGCCAATCCAGACGAAACAATCACAATTACAGCAGACTGGCCTGGTACTCCATCAACAAAAACCAAAACCGATTCAAATGGCTCATGGCTCGCCAAACTTCCTACTGCTCCAGCGGGTGGCCCTTATTCTATAACTCTTAAAGCCGCTAATACTATAAAAAATTTCAAAATATTCTACTGGGAGAAGTTTGGTTATGTTCCGGGCAATCCAATATGTATTGGACGGTAAGAAACAGCAATGATGCTGAAAATGAGATCGCCCAGGCCAATTGGCCCAAAATCAGATTGTTTGCAGTACAAAATAAATTTCATAACAAACCTCAATCTGACCTGACTGGCGCCTGGAACGTTTGTACTCCTGAAACAATTCCAGACTTTAGTGCAGTGGCGTATTATTTTGGCCGCTATTTGCATAAAGAACTGGACGTGCCAATCGGTTTAATTCGTTCGGCCTGGGGCGGGACTGTTATTGAAGCATGGATAAGTGAAGATGGATTAAGTGAATTTCCAGAATTTTCCAACCAGATCAATAGCATCAAAGATATTGATGAAGATGCACTTTATAATCCCGATAATAAAAAGAAATATCATCAGAATGTCCCAACAATGCTCTACAATGCCATGATAGCGCCATTAATCGATTACCGTATCGCCGGTGTCATCTGGTACCAGGGTGAAGCAAACCGCAACCGTCCTGAACAATATAAAAAATTAATGCAAGCCTGGATCGGAAACTGGCGAGAAAAATGGGCCACTGGCGATATTCCATTTTATTACGTTCAGATCGCACCTTATAAATATGATGGAAGCGATAAAACCAGTTCTGCCTTTCTAAGAGAGGCTCAGCTTTTAAGCCTGAAAATCCCTCATGTTGGCATGGCTGTGACGATGGATATTGGCAATGAAAATAATATTCACCCCCAAAATAAACAGGATGTTGGTAAACGGCTGGCATTATGGGCTCTTGCTAAAACCTATAACCAGAAAAACTTAGTTTATTCCGGCCCCGTTTATAACCATATGATTGTTGAAGGAAATCAAATTCGTTTATTTTTTGACCATACTGACGGCGGCTTAGTTTCCAAAGATGGCCCACTTCACGGCTTTACTCTGGCCGGTCCAGACAAAAAATTTATTCCTGCCAATGCCAGCATTGATAGCAATACCATCCTGGTATCCAATCCTGAAATTTTAAATCCAGTAGCCGTCAGGTATTGTTTTACCAACTGGGCTCAATCCAATCTTTATAACGGATTTGAATTACCCGCCTCATCATTTAGAACCGACGATTGGGCTGAATGATCCAAATTAATTAATCAAAGTTCCAGAACGATAAATCTGAATAAATAATCCCAGATCTCCCATTTCGACTTCGCCATTCTGATCGATATCACCTTCGAGTGAAGTTCCGATTGACTTCCAGGAACGGCCAAGAATGCTTAATGTTTTTAGATCCGGATATTCGCTGGGGAGCGCGGCCAATAAAGGCTCCAGCATGCTATAATAAATATCACGCTGATAATATCCGCAGATAGAATCATCACACCACAAAACCTTTTGCCCATCTAAAACCACACAGTATTGATCCGACTTATTGCAGGCAATTGTATACGGTGTAATCTTTAAACCAAAACGGCGACTGATCCGATAACCCCAGATATCGTATCCGTTAGTGGCGCCCCCCCACTGAGAAACCACAACTTGATTATCATATATATCCAGATCATTAATCAGACCTGTTGGATAAGAAGATTTTTGCTTTGATACCAGATCATAAATTCCCAGATTGGGACCATCTTCATAAGCAATCAGAGTACCATAAATCACCGCGCTGCGTTGGTATTTTCCACTACTATCAATAACCATCTCATTGGGATCATTAAAATTACTGATATCCGAGCAATAGATATCCCAGTTTCCAGTTCGATAATCCCCCCACACCACTCGATTATCGAAGATGTCAGGTCTCCATTTATTACCGGGAGTATCACAAATTTTAAACGCACACTTTGAATTCAGTGAATAGCCCCAAACGGCTGGCCAGCAGGGATATTCACCAGTGACCCATACTATGATGTTATTATGAATGGCAGGGTATATCTGGTTATCGTCCATACGGCATATTTCAAATTCCTTACTCGCTTTTAGATCATAACCCCATATATCGTAAACACCGCGACGTTTATCGGACCAGATCACTAAATCCTTATAAATATCCGGCCAACGCGCCTGCCCGGAACTGGAGAGGCGTCGAATTTCATCATCACAGGAAAATCGGCCATAAATATCATAATGCTGTCCCTGATCGATTGTTTGTTCCCAGACATAAATACCATTACCTATTGCCGGATTACCCTGATAGCCAATATCGACACTAACACTCTGTGCTGACCTGGCACTGTTGGTAATTGATACCAAAAGAAGTAGGATATATAAATAGTAAATGAGAAGACTCTCTTTTCGCACTTCCATTTATTACCATTAAAAAAGGCTTTTCTTCTTTGCCAAAAACACTTTCCTCTATACCCGTCACTTTTCCTTAAAGTTATTTCAAATTGTTGAGGAATGTGTCAATAAAAATATAAGTTCTGCTATCCAATCGGAATGATCCATCTGGCTTTGATTATTCGAGTCAGAAACGACGACCTGCTCCTCAATATTGTCTGGAATCTCTGAAATACTGCTCGCTATCGCATATTGAATAATGCCACTGCCATCAGCCCCCCCGGGTAAATACAGTTTACCCAGAGACCAGACTGCAATTTCACTGTTTTCAAAAACAACACCGTTTTCGCTACCCGATATTCTTAAAGATTTGATCATATCCTGCCGGATGAAATCATCCTGTTCACCTGTCAATGAAGTCAAGGCATTCGATACACCAACGTAAATAGCACTATTATCCATAGCCTGCATAGACAAAGAACCCACATCGCCTTCAATCAGCCAACTCGCCTCTCTCAACATGCCTTTAATAGAGACCTTACCCAATGTCACCTGAGACACATCATTCCCCGACAAGACTAGAGAGGCAAGGAAATCCCCTCCAACACTGATACTATCGATTGAAACCGAAGTAACTGTATTAGGCTCAAAATCACCTTTTATGCTGATTTTGCCGATATCAAGCGCCACAATCTCATCTTCCTGACCGTCAGAATCTTTCCAGAAATTCGCTTTAATCGATTTAAGAGAAAAATTCTGGGCACTGACATTCAAATCGTAAACATCTTTAAACGATAAAGAGATTGTTTCCGCTTCATTCTGTGGCTGACCGGCAATTGAAATTAAATTCCCCCCTACCCGTGGTTGTACGTTTTGTAACGCGATTGCCTTGACGTATCCCAGCGATTGAATACTGCCATTAAGATTGGTCGTCTTTGCATTAATACTGCCTAACGCCCCTGAAATTAGCACATTGCCGATCTCAAATGGTTCTACTTTTGAAGTAGGTTTAATTGAAAGTTTACTGGCACTATCGGTTCCTGTTACTATAATCTGACTGAAATCGCTTGAGGCTATCTGTCCAATCCCATTACCGAAAGGGAAAACGTCACAAACGCCCCCGTAGCATCCAATAGTTTTAACTTCACCGCCTTGCGATTGGGGATAGCGCCAAATTTCCATGCGAGTTCACGTACTGTCGAATCAACTGCGATATTGCTACGCAGACTATCATCCGACTCGATCAAATCATTATTTGAATCCAATTTTGCCAAAAGATAATAACTTCCCGTAGCAACATCCGCCGGGATGATCACACTGGCTTTATATGCCTTACTGGCGCCAGCTTTGAGTTTCAATTTGACAGTCGCCGTCGCCAATTCAATATCGCTGGTATCGAAGAACGTATCCGATGACAGATATATTTTCATATAGGTAGTCGCAATGGCATCTGCGTTACCCACATTGGAAATCAATACACTGATCTTACCCTTGTCAAAAGGCACCATCACATCATAGAGACTATTGCTATAAAATTCACCAGTAATATCCGGCCCGTCCGGAGGAGTCATTTCATAGACTCCCATATCCACTCCACTCCCCAACTTTCTGGTTGTGCCAACCAAGTCCGTCAGTACTGGATCTATTTCTCGCTCGAATACGCTGTCATCACCGGCGTTGCGGCAGGGCGAACTATCCAGTAAACGATAATCACCGCCTGTCCAGATGTCATCGGAAAAATCTTCCGGAGTTCCATTGTCGCTCCAGGAACCATTTGTAATAAAAAGCGGATCGCTGTCAATATTGCCGTTTCCAGTCAATGGGATTTGCAACCCATCTTCATTGTGAGCCACTCCTCCATCTATGTTGCTGTATTGCACATTCAGCTCATCCTGTTCATCACCGGTAATTTTAATTTGCGGGCCAATACCAGTCACAGTATCTAAAATTTCATTATTCCAGACGATTGAACCAATGATAGTCATCGTTCCTTCAGAAGCTGAAATTGCTCCCCCGCGGAATTCCGCACGATTTTCTGTTATCGAACAATTAGTAATCAGAATATCAGAAAGATTTCCATAGACAGCACCCCCAAAATTCACGGCGTAATTTCCACTAAAAATACAATTTTCAACCCTAGCCAAACTCTGGTCCAGATATACTGCACCTCCCCATATCTGAGCATAATTATCAGAAATTATCGCATTTGATAAGTATACTTCACTGGAACTATCACAAGCAACAGCTCCCCCCACACCACTGATAGAACCTTGAACGAACAATGCCTGATTTTGTTGAAAAATGCAACCAGCGATAGTAACCATGGCTTCATTTTGACATGCGACCGCTCCGCCAATCCCGACACTTGTGTTATTTTTAAAAACACATCTATTTATTGAGGGAGATGTATTCCAACACCAGACGGCCCCACCATTTTCATGATAACCATTTTGGATGGTCAGGCCATCTACTACAGCCTCACTATCTTCACTGTTATTAAAAATAAAAGCACGATGATTCGCCGCGACGTTACCATCACAATCGATTATGGTTGCGGCCACTATATCAGGGTCATCAGGTTCAGTACTTCTTATGGTTATTTTTTTTCCAGAAAAAATCAGATCACAATTACCATCTCCGGTATAAGTATCCTGAGCCAGAATTATAACATCACCATCAGCAGCAGCATCGATAGCTGCTTGTATAGTCGGGTGATCCGTCGGTATATTGATATCCACAGCATATATCTGTGAGTTCAGCCAACCCGCACATCCAAGCGCCTGGCTGATTAAGATCATAAACAGTTCAATCCTTTTGTTAGTCATTATTGTCCTTATCAGTTTCTTGAGTATCGGCCTCAGCTGAATGCTATGAAAATAACACAAAGCACGGCCTAACAGACCTTATGGCAAAGTCTCTGTTCCTCACATCCAACTATTAAAAATGGAAAGATCATTCTATTCTCTTTAATCGATAAAATCAATATTTCTGGTTCAAACATACCCATTTTTTTTATTTGACACAATTTAACTTTTGTAAGCCGTTTAATTAACAGGCAATTCTCTCAATTTTATCAACCATCAGAAACTTTCGTGACGATATGATTAATGAAACACTACCTGACAGTTTTTTAACAAATATCTATAAATTAAACAGTTATGAAATTATATAATTTTATATGTATTGTAGTAATTTATTCGATTTCACTTGATCTTTCGGCTCAAACCAGCGAAACAACAAATTCTGTCGATAAAGGCAGCAATTCCGTAGAGTCATCATCGCTGGAACAGACGGTCATACCCGATAAACTGATTACGAATGACGAAAAACAGAAAAAAAACACAATTAAATCGAATCAGCATGGGCTCTCAATCGATCAGATCTTAATCAAAGCCTCTGAATCTCAGAAGAATTCTAAAGTCTATGATTCAAAAGGGGTTAAGACGAGATACTGGATACCGAGATATCAAAAACAGGTCAACGCCAAGGTGTTTGATATCATTCAGTATCCATATTATCCGGGAGGAAAACCCTATTCGCTTCTACCTGGCGATCCAAATGAATATGATTCAGGCAAGGAAATTTATAAGGATCTTACTGGTGAAAGCGCTACAGACCCCAATCTGCCAGACATCACTTCATTACCTGCCCTTCACCCTGTAAAAGCAATCCAGATCTATGAAACCTGCATGGATTTGAATCATCAATGGCGGAGTATTAATGAATCCCAAGTGAATACCCTGGAAATCGTCCGGGCTATTGAATTAACCAAGACCCAAACCCATATTTATCAAACAAACCCAAAACTTGCTGTGGGAGTTAAAAGAACACTGGGCCAAATTGGCCTGATTAACATGCATTTTGATCTAACAAACCGGACAATCGTCGAGATGATTATGACAGGCCGAGATCCGATGATCTTATTATCCCGACTTGATAAACAACTTGCGGATTTAAAGAGCCAATATGACCGCCTGGCATTACAGAATGATCAGGTGAGCATCGCTTTGGGTATGGGCAAGATCGATCGCAGCCGTATCGCATTCGAAGAACCTGTAGAATTTTTGAATATTTCCTCTCTTGAAGACAAAACCTTTTAAGTCTTTTACATAAAGGACTTATGGCTTAATTTCCCCAAATTGGGTTCGTTTGGTTTCCGATATCTTCTCCAGTTTAAGTTTGTTGGATAACTCGTTGGATCTGTACATCTAAAACAAAAGTGATCCACCAATATTCTGGTTTGATTTTTACACAACTCCTATCCTTCATAAGGCCTATAGCTTTTATAACTAAATGACTTTATTAAAGTTATACTCATTGGGCGGTATCCTTGACATTAAGGTCGATCCGGTTATTATTTCATGGGATCCTGTTCGAATTAACAACTTGAAACCTCTCGAGTTCTAACTATAATTGATGTTTTAATCGAAACGCTACTTGTGAAAGACTGACCAATAATCGCCATCCGGTGGAAACCACTAATGAAAATTGTTGCCGACGAGAATATCCCGCTTGTTAAAGAAATATTCTCCAGATTTGGTAAAATCTATTGTTACCCCGGTCGTAATATGAACAATGCCATTGTCAGCGACGCACAGGTTCTCCTGGTGCGTTCGATTACCACTGTCGATAAAAACCTTCTGGATAATACAACTGTCCGATTCGTTGGTACCGCTACCATAGGTACGGATCATATCGATCAATCCTACTTGCAAAGTCAAAAAATCTGTTTTTCCTGTGCCGCCGGCTGCAATGCCAATTCCGTCGCCGAATACGTCATGACCGCCCTGCTCGTGGTGGCGCGCCGTCATCATCTTGATTTAACTGGCAAAACTCTCGGCATTATCGGCGTGGGCAATATCGGTTCCATCATCAATCGTATTGCCCCGGCCCTGGGTTTCAATGTTCTGTTGAATGATCCGCCCCTGGCACGCCAGACTGGTGATCCCCGTTACCTCCCCCTGGATGATGTGATCGCTCAATCCGATATTGTCACCTGTCATACGCCCCCTGACTCGTTCCGGGCCCGATCCGACCTTTCACCTTATTAATGATAAACTGCTGGCTCGGTTAAAACCCGGCGCGATTCTGGTCAACGCCTCCCGGGGCCCTGTCGTGAACAACCAGGCGCTCAAAGCCGCTATCCAGGCCGGAACAGTCGGCCCGGTCATTCTCGATGTCTGGGAAAACGAACCGGCCCTTGATTTCGAGTTGCTCAAACTGACTGATATCGCCACTCCCCATGTCGCCGGATATTCCTTTGAAGGTAAAATTAACGGCACAACAACGCTTTATCGAAAACTCTGTGAATTCCTCGATACCGATGACCGACTCGAGATCGACTGCCTGCTCCCCGCGCCATACCTCCCCGAACTTTATCTTGATAACCGTTCTCAATCCCATCAGGAAATGCTCTATCAGGCCATGACCGCAATCTATGACCTGGTCAGAGATGACACTCATCTTCGCCAGACGGCTGACTTGCCGGCGGCTAACCGCCCCATCGCGTTCGATCAACTCCGCAAAAACTACCCGGTCAGACGTGAAGCGTGCAATACCCGGATCATCCTCAGCCAACCCGATCCAACGCTTCAAAACAAACTCCAAACCCTGGGATTCATTCTCGACATCACCAAAGCATAACGATCATGTTCACCACCCTGGATTGCCTACCCTGTTTTGTCTCACAAGCGAACACTGCGATTGCTCTGGCCACACCCAATCCACAATTACGTGAGAGAGCCTATCGTTCGGTATTAAAGCTTCTGAGCGAAATCGATTTGTCACAATCGCCGCCTGCGACAGCCTCCTTGCTGAACCGTTTAATTCGAGATATTTGTAACAATCCCGATCCCTATCTCGACATCAAACGCCAGTCTAATGAATTTATCATGAAACTGATGCCGGTCTTGCGCCAAACGATTGAATCCGCTCCAGATCCGGTTGCCGCTGCCATCCATCTGGCCATTGGTGGCAATCTGATCGATTACGGGATCAATCATTCTCTGAACCGTCATGATATCCAGAACATGCTGGATACCGCCCTCCTGACAGCCATCAAGGGCGTTTCCATTGCTCAGTTTCAACAGGCGGTCCACCAGGCGAATAAAATCCTCTATCTCGCCGATAACTGTGGTGAAATATTTCTGGACAGGCTGCTGATCGAGTGCCTGCCTTATCATAAAATCACCCTGGCGGTTCGTCACAGCCCGGTATTAAATGACGCCACACTTCAGGACGCCCGTCTTGCCGGCCTGGATCAACTTGTCACCATCATCGATAATGGATCCGACGCCCCAGGTACAGTTTTAGAGAATGGTTCCGAAACGTTCCGACAGTATTTTCACGATGCCGACTTGATTATATCAAAGGGGCAGGGTAATTACGAAACCCTCTGTCATACGAAATTTCCCATTTTCTTCCTGTTCATGGTCAAATGCGAGGTAGTGGCGCGCTATACCGGTTTTCCGCTGGGATCGTCTCTGCTGATCACGCATAAAAACACCTGATCACATCGCCAGTATCCGGCTGGCATAACCGGTTAATCGGCCAAACAGGACAGGTAACCCGGCATTAACAATCTGTCCGTCAAATTGTTTGCCGATGTTTCTTTCGAATATCGAGCTGATTTCTTCCTGAGTGAGAGGTTTTTGATACGGTCTGCCCGAAGTTAACGCGTCAAAAGCATCGGCCACACAGAGAATTTTAGCCTCGAAGGGTATTGCCGCCTCGTTGAGACCAAAGGGATAACCGCGTCCATCCAGCCGTTCATGATGTGCGGCGGCCGCCAGAGCAATGGGTCTCAAATCAGTGATCTTTTTTATCAGTTCGTAGCTGTAATACGCATGATGCTTTACCGTTTGATATTCCTGATCGCTTAAACTGGAGGTTTTATCCAATATATCGATTGGCACACATAATTTACCAATATCATGCAGCAAACCTGCCCATCGCAGTGTGACAAGCGGTTCGCCTCCAATGCCCAGTTCTCGCGCGATGCAGGTTGCGTATTCTGCGACCCGCCGTGAATGACCACGGGTATAAGAATGTTTGGTATCAATCACTTCCGCAAAAATGTTTAATGCCTTGTCCAGAATAGCTGGCTCCTCCGGGACCACGACCGCGCCAACCATATCCTTACAGATCGAAAAAGTCTCCGGCAAGAGTGTCAGATCCAAAGTGTTGATCAATTGACCTGGATGTATCATGGAAAAAGTAGTGGTTGCATGATCGATCAAATAAGGTGAAAATAAACGCCCACTAAAATTTCTGATTCTGGTAATGATTGAATCTCGGGTAAATTCTTCATCGCCACGAAAAATGACATCCAAATGATCCGCAAGCCCCAGAATCTGGCCTTCCAGCGTTAATTCGGCCTGTTTCAATCCACGAGGATAACCCGATCCATCCCAGTGCTCGTGATGTTCCTTGAGTGGCTGACGCATCGAAGACAGGCCGGGTATTTTTTCGACGATTCGGGCGGATATGTCTGAATGCCCGATGATCTCATCTGGCATTTCATCGCTCACTTCACGAAACTGATGCAAATCAAAATGATCCGAACCGATCCCGCCGATGTCATGGAGTAAAGCAGCATAGAATAATTCTCTTCGTCTTTCCAGGTCCATAATGTCAGTGAGAGTGGCCACCAGAACCGCCGTACGCCACCCATGATATTGTTTTCCCCGTTGCTCCACATCCATCGCGTAGGATAAGGTGCTGATTAGTTCATTGATTGTCGTGAGAATTCGTATATTCATAATATCCCTGTTTGCGGCAATACGGATCGCCTGATAAGAAATAAAAGCATCACTTACTTTATACCGTTTACGATCAAAAATGCCCGCTGGGCCGTGATTTAAGTCTTTTACGAGTAATTACTTATGTTGCGAGCGATCGGGAATTTTCTTATCCATTGGGTATACGTCATGGTAGTTAGCGAATTACAATCATACCATAGAAAATGAAATGACAGTTTCGCTTCCCCCAGACACCATCAAAACATATTATTAACCTTATCGGTTCTAACCAGATAGCAGTCAACTCCTGGTATCAGGGAATTCATTTGATTCCAGATTGATTCACCCCCCGTTGACCTGATAATGAGATCTGTAACCTTTACAATAATTTTAACGGAATCTTAAATCATAAAATGGACGTTTTTTAGCAACTCATTGATTAATCATTAGTTATGAGGTAAAATAAAAATAAAGGCATCTATTGGCGTTCCGGAATAATAGTGAACGATATAACTCTTTTACCTCGGAGAACTTATGCCTCTTCTAACTCTATACTTCGAATTGCATCAGCCCTTCCGGCTGCATCCGGATCCCAACAAATTCCTCTGGGATGATAATAACCGTGAAATTTTTAAGAAGGTTGCCAAAAAGAATTATCTGCCCGCCACCCGAATGTTTACAGAATTAGTGGCGGCTCACCCTCATTTTAAAGTCTGCTTCAGTATGTCAGGTGTTTTTCTGGAACAGGCTGAGTTATACGAACCGCAGGTCATTATCGCATTACAGGAACTGCTTGATGCCGGCAAGGCGCATAATCAGGTCGAATATCTGGAAGAAACCTATTATCATTCCCTGACCGGACTCTTCCATGAACCGGAAAAAAAAGAATTTCGCGATCAGGTTTCCATGCATCGTCAGAAAATGGTTCAATTGTTTGGACTGAAACCCACCAGTTTCCGTAATACTGAATTGATGTATAACAATGAAGTGGCCAATGTTGTTGCGGATATGGGTTTCAAAGCGATCCTCTGTGAACAACGGGATGACATGTTCACTCCTCAGAGTGGCCAGCCTATTTCCCCGAACGCGGTTTTTCGCGCCAAAGGCCGTCGCAACCGCCCACGCGATATGATCGTACTGGCGCGTAATCGTCATCTGAGCGACGATGTCGCCTTCCGGTTTCCTCATGCCCCGCTTACTGCCGATGAATATGCCGCCAATATCGCTCTGGTTGACGGCGAAGCGGTGGTTCTGGGTTATGACTACGAACATATTGGTGAACATATCTGGGAAGACAAAGGCATTTTCAATTTCTGGCGCGCGTTGCCGGCCGCGCTGACCAGGTTTCATTCCATCAAACTGGCCAATCCCTCTGAAATCGCCGAAATGTTCAATAATGTTTCCTGCCCCACCATCGATATTCACCCCCTCAGCACCTCGTCCTGGGCGGATGTCGAACGCAACACCTACGGTTGGCTGGGAACGCAGACCCAATACACCCTCTTCCAGGAACTGGAAGAAATGGAAAAACCGGCCCGGGCCGCCGGAGACCGCTATCTCAATAAATGGCGGATGCTTACTACGTCGGATCATCTTTATTATTTGCATGAAGGCAAGGGCGCCGATCGCGCCGTGCACGATTATTTCAGCCCTTACGGGTCGCTTTCCACCGCGACGTTCCTGCTGACTCGTAATCTCGACAAACTGAATTACGCGATTAAAAGTTTTAATGTTCGTAAAAATATTGAAGTCACTCCGGTGATCATTATTACCCCGGAAATTGACCGCCTGCCTACCCAGGGCATGGGGCAGTTCGCCCAGTTCGTTTCCGGTAAAAGTGGCGGCATGGGCCAGGTCGTTTCCGCCATCTGCAAAGGGCTGACCGAGCGTAAAATCGCTGCTCATCTGATCACGCTCAATTTGCAACGCCGCTTTCGCGAAGAAGCCCGCATGTCCGACATGGAATGGATCCATAATCGTCATAAGCTCGATCCCCAGAATATCCACCTGGTAACCTCATCGATTTTCGAAGATTATCAAAGCGCTTACGAGGGCAATCCGATTGAAACCGCGGCCGAATTTCAGCGTGCGGCGGTCAATACCTATATCAAGGAAATACGCAGCAAATACGAAGGCCGTGGGATTATCCACTCGCACGACTGGATGGCCGGCGGCTTGATCTCCTCCTACGCCAACAAACGCGGGATTGGGCTCCTTCATACCGTTCACAATACCCATACCGCCAACATTCCGCTTTCCATGCTGCACGGAATCAATGTCGGCAAATTCCGTGACAACTGTTTCCTGACCTGGGATTTTGGTCAGGATTGCATTGATTCCCAGGCCACTGCCATTAAAAATGCCACCGCCATCAATTATGTTGGCAAAACATTTCTCCATGAAGTGGTTAATGACTACTTTAACGACCGGCCGATTATTCCCTGGACCGTTCGTATGGAAACCAAGGCGAAATACTATTCCGGTACAGCAATGACCATCTATAATGGCATTTCGCCGGATGAATACCCCGAAAATCAACCCGAAAATTCCGAGGTTGACCAGCCCGGACTCGCCCGCAGATTTGGTCCCGATAGCGATATTATCGAGGCCAAAAAACTCAACCTGATCAAATTCCAGAAGCGGATGGGATTGAATGTCGATCCCGATGCCATTTTGCTCTTCTGGCCCTCCAGGCTCGATCCGACCCAGAAAGGCGTTGAATTACTCGAAGATATTGCCTTACGGTTTGTGATCGAATATGGCGATGTTCAAATGGCCGTGGTAGGCAATCCGGTTGGTACGGATCGCTCTCATACCGAAATCCTGGGACGAATCGCTTATGCGTCCGGCGGGAAAATCGCCTACCATTATTATACTGAAGATTTATGCAAACTGGGTTATGCCGCCGCCAGCGATGTTTTCGGCGCTTCTCTTTACGAACCGTTTGGCCAGATCGATGTCATGGGCAATCTGTATGGCGCCACTGCCACCAATCGTGCGACAGGAGGCTATAGCGATAAAATCACTCTGATGAGTCTTAAGGCGCGCGGAGCCCCGGAAGATGTGGGCAATGGGGTGTTATTCAAGGATTACGACTCTGGCGGATTGTGGTATGCCCTCCATCACACGGTGTTCCATCAGCGTTTCTTCAGAAAAAATCCCGGCATCTGGGAAGAACAGGCACGCCGGATTATGCTTGAAGCACGTAAGCGCTGGAACCTGGACAACATGGTTGCCAGCTACCTCTCCGCCTACGAACGTATCAATAACGGTATACCACTGATTTAATCTCGGAATACGGATATGAAAAGAATCGGACTGGCACTCGGGGGCGGCGGCGCCAAAGGCTTGGCGCACGTTCCCTTATTACAGGTTCTCGAAGAGATGAACGTCCGGCCGGCCTGCATCTCCGGTACCAGTATCGGCGCTATTGTTGGGGCTATTTTCGCCTCGGGGGTGAACGCCTCTCAGTTAAAGGAACGGATCAATCGGATGGTCATCAGCAAAAATGATTCATTACGCGAAATGATACAGAAGAAAGAAGCGTTCCAATGGATTCGTTTCCTCGACATTGATTTTCGAGGGAAAGGAATCTTCAAAGGCGATCGATTAACCGATTTTCTCTATGAAATCATTCAGAAAGAGTCGTTCGAAGAGCTTGCCATTCCACTCAAAATTGTCGCCACCGATTTCTGGGCTTCACGGCAAGTCATCTTTCATTCCGGCCCTTTGCTCTCGGCGGTCAAAGCCAGTATGGGTCTGCCCGGCCTCTTTACTCCCGTCTGCCGCGATGGCCTGACGCTGATTGATGGCGGCGCGGTCAATCCGTTGCCACATGATATCCTGTCAGATTGTGAGATCATTATCGCCATCGATGTCATGGGGCGCCCTAGTGTTGAAGATCCCAAACATCCACCGAATCCAGTCCGGGCCCTGCTGGAAACGTTCGACATCATGCAGCGTTCAATCATTGCCGAAAAGCGAAAACAATCGCCTCCCCATGTTTATATTGCCCCGGAAATAAATGGCATCGATATTCTCGATTTTCATCGGGCCGAAGAAATCTATGCCCAAACGGAATCAGCCTGCCTGCAACTCCGCAATGAATTGTCTCGGATTTTATAAGGGCTTTATCCCCTCGATAACTTGGATCACTTGGCATAGCGAAGCGTTTCTCCTTCGGTAATGATCCCGTTCTTGTCCAGATCAAAGCTTTTCACGCAATCGTTATAAACCGCGTTCGGTGAAAGTTTGGTTATCGTACCCTCATCATCCACATCGCAAATCAGCAAAACCTTGAAACTGCCGCCATCACTGGTTCTCACCGTACAATTGCGCAAACGGCTTTCATACTCTCGATTAAATGCGGTAGAGGCGGCGTCATTTTCGAAAATAACCGATTGACGCGGCTCTTTCTCCCTGATAATTTTTTCTTTACGGCCACTGTGAATATTTATCAGAGTACACCCCGCCAGCAGCAGGCATAATAAGACGCTTATCGGATAGATGAATTTCCTGAACATGAGTTATCTCCTTTTATTGGGGATGTGTTTATTCAGCGTATTTCCTGGCTTCTTCTTCTGTGATAATGCCATTCTGATCCAGATCGCACCGAGCCAGGCAATCATTATAGACCGCATTGGGAGCTACTTTGGTCGTCGTGGTATTATCGACCACCGCACAAATAAATGGGATCAGTAAAGTACCGCTGTTATTCCGGCCTATGGTGTTATTGCCCAACTCACGCTGATACACCTTATCGAATGTCTGGGCGGCGGTATCATTCTCAAAAACAACTTCTTTCCGCGCCTCACGTTCTCGAACCAGACGCACCTTTTCATTGCCGGTACTAACCAACAGACATCCCGTGGATACCATACACATGGCTATCAAAAGCAGACCAATATAAAATTTCATCAACATGACAGAGTCCTTTCTGAATGAGGGAATCATTCGCTCGATTATAATAACTTATCGAAGTACAGTTGACTAAATTTTACAGATCTTTTGGCTCTTGATTGGTACAATTTCGTTATTCATTATTAATGACGCTTAAACAACCATTTTACAACAAGAAATGTTATATTTTTACACAAAAATTACCTGAATACCCGATTTCGCATATTATACCTGGAGCCACGTTAAAACTCTATTTGACAGTCTCAATCAGTCTGCTATGATTATTATTTGAATCCACTAAGGGACCGTATATAAATAAATGCTGCTTTTATCACCCATCTTGTTGTCTGATTCAGTCGTGCCGATTGAGCGAAACCGCAGGCAGTGCTGTTCTATGTCGAGGATTTCGCGATTGAAAAGTGGCTGAAGATGGCGGCAAGAGGGGATGAGAAATGAAGGTGTTATTTATTTACAGTTTCTAAATCAACAATTTAACTCTTTACTAGGAAAACAGATATGGCAGCCCCTCTTATCATCAGCATCAGTGGCATGCGCGGCATTATCGGCGAAACCCTCGGTCCCCAACAAGCCAGTGAATATGGCATGGCCTATGGTTCCTGGCTGAAAAATAAATATCCTGATTCTGAACCTCAGGTATGCCTGGGCCGTGATAGCCGTCCATCCGGTCCCATGCTCGCCGCCGCGCTCAGTTCCGGCCTCATGGCCGCCGGCTGCCAGGTCATTGATCTGGGCATCGTGACCACTCCCGGAGCAGCCCTGATGACCCGCCATACCCAAAGCCAGGGCGGAGTTGTCATCACGGCTTCCCACAATCCGGTTCCCTGGAACGGCATTAAACTGCTCAGTCATACCGGCGTAGCCTATCCCGCCGACCAGGTGAAAGAAATTCAGCAACGCTATTTCGATAAAGCGTTTGTACAGCAGGATGCCCTGCATGTCGGCTCACTCACTCAAAACACCAAAACGCATGCGGTCCATGTCGATACGGTCCTGCAATGCTTCGACAAAAATCTGATCCAGTCAAAACGGTTCAAGGTGGTGCTTGACAGCGTCAATGGCGCTGGATGTGTTGGAACTGCCGAATTGCTGGGTGCGTTGGGCTGCTCGGTCATACATCTCAACGAACGCCCCACGGGCCTCTTCGCCCATACCCCTGAACCCACTGCCGAGAACCTCAAAGAACTGGGCCCTCAGATTCTCAAGCATAAAGCCCAGGTTGGATTCGCCCAGGATCCCGATGCCGACCGCCTCGCCATCATCGATGAAAATGGCGCCTATATTGGCGAAGAATACACCCTGGCGCTGGCCGCCCTGTATATGTTCAACAAAAAGCAAGGTTCGGCCGCCGCCAACCTTTCCACTTCACGCATGATTGATGATCTGGCCGCCCGCACCGGTTGCCAGGTTCTTCGTACTCCTGTCGGTGAAGCCCATGTCGCCAACTGCATGATTGACAACAACTGCATTATCGGCGGCGAAGGCAACGGCGGTATCATCGATCTTCGCGTTGTCCCGGTCCGCGATAGTTTCCTCGGTATAGCCATGATCCTCCAACTCATGGCCGAAACCGGCAAAACCATCAGCCAACTGGTCAGCGATATCCCTTCCTACCAGATGATCAAAACCAAAATGCCCTGCCCACAGGAACTGGCGCTCCCGGCTATCGAAAAGGTCAAACAGCACTATCTGGCCCTGAAAGCTGAATCCGTACAGATTGATACCCGCGATGGGATCCGTATCGACCTGCCCGAAGGCTGGGTCCAGCTACGCGCCAGTAATACCGAACCGATCATTCGTATCATCGCCGAATCGACTGATCAAGCTACTTCCCGGCGTCTTATCGATGAAGTCCAGAACCTGTTTAACCGCTGAATAAGCGACATCTTTTGGGGAGTGATACCGTGTCAATATTTAAATTTAATGCGATGATCTTGATCCTTGTGATCCTGTTTTCGGGTATCACCTCGGCCATCCAACCGGTTAATCCGGATCTTACGGATTCAGCCAGACAGATTCTAAACTATTTTGAATCAATCTACGGCAAAAAAGTTCTCAGCGGATACAATGTATACGTGCATACCCCCGATGACTATGAACAAACCGGCAAACAGGCAGCCATCTGGGGCCGTGATATCCAGTGGCTGGGTGATGTCGATACCATCATCGAACATGCCAGATCCAACCGGTATATCCTGACGCTTCACTGGCACTGGTTCTATAACGATGATTCTGCCTGGACGGGCAAACGAAAAAATCCCGTCAATCTTTCACAAGTTGTCACTCCCGACACGCCTGAATACCGACAGTTATTGAAAGAACTCGCTCATACCGCTGATATCCTGCAAAAATTTCAGGATGCCGATATTCCTGTTCTCTGGCGCCCCTTGCATGAAATCGATGGTGGCTGGTTCTGGTGGACCGATAAAGACCACCCCGAAAATACTGCCCGACTCTGGCAGATCATGTTCGATTACTTTACGCATACCCGGAAACTCAATAACCTGATCTGGGTATATAGCGCCGGCGAAGGCAACAAATCCGTCGAACTCCGTAAGCGATTCTATCCCGGTCCCAACTATGTCGACATTTCCGGTCTGGACATCTATCACGTTGACTTCAAAAACGAAATCAAAAAATACCATGACTATTTCGACATCATGACCCAGGTCTCTCCCGGCAAAATGCTGGCCTGCGGCGAATGCGACGCCATCCCCAATCCCGACAAAATGCTCCAGAACCAGACCCCCAGATGGCTCTATGCCCTGCCCTGGTGGGGCGCCCCATCCTCCGGCCGGCCGGTAGACTGGGCCACCGATACCATGCGTCATGATCTTGTCATCACCCTGGACGAGTTGCCACCCCTGGGGCAGGGTAATATCATCCCCCACGTTGGCATCCTTAATCCCGCTGATAACGGCACAGCATGGTTTCCTGGCCAAAATCTGACTATTGAAAGTTACGCCGTTGATCGGGATGGCATAATCAGCCGTGTTGAATTTTATGCTAACGACAATAAAATCGGCCAGTTAAACAAATCACCCTACACCCTCATTTGGACAGATATGCCGGCCGGTTTCTACGACATCCATACGCTGGCTTTCGATAATCGTGGTTCTTCCAATCGTTCCAATAATATTCGCGTTGCGGTCAATATGACCGATCTCGCCCGCAATAGACCGGTTACGGCTTCTTCCGGCAGTAATCCGGAATTGGCAACCGACGAGAACTATTATACCTCCTGGTCCAGCGGCAATAGCGATCAAGAGTGGCTCTATGTCGATCTTGGACAGGTCCAGACTATTGATCGGGTCAATCTGCTCTGGGGATGGAAAATACATGCCTCCAACTATACCATTGATATCGCCACAGCCGATCCCCAGGATCCATCCAGCTGGACCACTATCCATACACGCAAAAATCGGCCCTACCAGCAATGGAAAGCCACTGACCGTATCCAGTTCGAACCTGTTGAAGCACGCTTTGTCCGTCTCAACGCCACCGGTCGCGCCGGTAACCAGAACTGGGCCGGTTATAACCTCATGGCCTTTGAGGTGCCAGTGGTTAATAATCCGTAAATTTCCTTTCACGGTTTGAACAGGATATCAATTTTCTCTATACGATATCTTTCTATTCATTCACACTCGCCGCGGTAATCGCCAGTAATGCCGGCACTCCCCGGTCCTTATCTTTGCCATAAATCAGATCAACCGATTGAATCACGACGTCTGGCCGTGGATTGTTCCACTGTTTGGCATACAATACCGCACTCTCATCGCCGCGTTCATACGGATTCATCCAGGCAATCTGCGCCCCCGGCAATGCCTGTGGCTCGCGTTGGCGATAATGATCGACATCGATCTCCTGATAAATTGGTAGTTCTTCTGTCTGGCCATCGGCGTAATGAATCACATATTTGAACATCTCAAAGCGCTGATTTTCCGATTGCTCGCGATTATTCCGCCTTCTATCTATCCGGGCCGTATGCAAAAAGAACAGCGCGTCAGCCTTTACTCCGACTGGAATTCCAGTAATCTGTTCTGGCAGATTACCCGGCACTTTCGGACCACCCAGCATCAAAACCTGGGGCACCGGCGAGGTCGGCATCTCATAGATCTGGTATAATACCCCGGCAAATTCATGCTCACCGGCCGGTAGCGACTTAAACGTAAAGGCCTTATCGCCAAACCATCCCCGTTCATCCTTATAGGTAGTCGCCCTGGTATGGATATCCAGCGGGACATACCTCAGGTTACCTCCGGCAATAACCGTTTTTGTACCGGCAAACGGGGCCTTTAAATTCCGTAAAATCGTTGCCAGAATCGTTCTCTTTTTAACCACATTAACAGGTACTGCCTCATTCTCTTTAATATTAAGATTGCACAGTATCACCCGTCCCTTACCTTTGCGATATTCCACCAGGCCACCAACATTCAGCATCGGTGCGACTGTCGCCTGCCAGGATTCCGGTCGCTTGATTTTCAACGCGATATTATCGATACCGACAATCGGACGTTTGCCCGGATTTTTCTGCCATTCGAGTAACTGCAGGGTAACTCTGTGTGCGGTGCGAGTGGGATCGATGGCAAAACTCTGTGCCTCGCCATCTGGGGATACCTCAAACTCCAGCTTATCCTTGCCATCGAATAGCAACGCAATGCGTGTGGTTGGATTATAATTGACCGACTGATCATGGGTATATTCAGCAATGACAGTCTCATAAGGTAAATCCATCTGAATTTCATACGGTTTGCCATCCTGAGGGTATTCAAAATCAATAATCAACGGCCAGCCATCTGATCCCACAAAACCATTGACAATATTGGCATAACTATGGAAATTACTCTTGGCGAATGGCGCCACATCATCAAGATCCACCACATAATTAAACATATCCGAAACCACATATTCATCCTTGGTCCACCCGAAAATCCGCTCACCTGACAATAAAACAATATCCCCGACCCCCAACCCAGATGTCAGCGGATTCTTCTTCTGCGGAAATGTCACCCGTTCCCGTTTAAAAGGTCGCATGACATGGTTCACCCCAACAATAGTATTAAAATCGTTCAGCCCTTCTGGTGTCACACCACAAAGTATGAGTGTACCCCCTCCGTCCCAGAACTGTTGCAGAGCCGCCGAATTGCCAGCCAGCATTTTAAGCCGGTCTGCTTGAGCCGTCACAATCGCAATCTGATTTTGCCCATCGCGGATTGCCGCCAGGGGATTCGCCGCCTTGGAATATTGCAAACCTACTGCATCTAATGCCTGGCTGAATGGTTCATTATCGATTACGGTGGCTACCTGGGCGTATTCCAGCCGGTAACGCTGCCCTGCCTGAATCAGATTCCTAAGCAAATGCCGGGCAACGACATTATTGGCCAGCTTAGCGCCCAGATCCAATTGGCATAAATACATCACGCCCTGTCCCACCGGAATCTCTGTCAATGCCGTATTGGCCAGCCGTGGGCCGCACTGCACCAGACTCTTGCCGCCTTTGGTAGGCTTGACATAGACATTGCGATACACCCGATGATCGGGCCCCCAGGTAAAAAAGTCCCGGTTCTCCAATCCCATCAGCGCCGGATGCGATGCATCTTCAATAAAAGCCGTACTGCCCCGGGCAGTCGGAATCTCGGTGCCAAAGTCATTCTTTTTGGTTACATTCGCCAATTCGATTTCAGCCGGCAATGCCTGATATTTTAATGGATGCTGCTGGTCCAGCACAATCACAGCCTTTCCTTGTGAGGCAAAAGCGGCTAACAGCGTCGAGGTGGTTTGATCTGCGTCAATGGCATCCGGCCCAACCACCAGCGCTTTAACATCGGCCGGCAGCTGATTTAATTCAGTTACCGTTTTAAAATCAATACCAAGTTGTTTAAGATAATGAATAACTCCCTCTGACGGATCGAATACTGCTAATCCATAGTCTGCCAACCCATCCCCTTTCGGCTCCGGTAATACTGATACCGACTTGACATCACTGAATACCTCTTCTCCCTTAACTACCAACGACAACCGCAATTCACCATTTTGACGCGTAGTCACTTTTGGCATGGCAATCATTTCATCGAATTTCTCAGCCGTACCCGGCGCCACCCGATGAATGGTGCTTTTTGTATAAACTTCTTTGCCATCGATCACCAATTTCCGGTTAAAGGTAATGGGATCGGCATACTGCGTATCGTTGAAAATTCCAAACGTTCGCGATATCGCCTGGCCCGAACCAAAAGTCCAGTCCCACTGCCGCACAAAAACGGCCCGTGGATAATTCGCCCCCCACTGCTTTTCACCCCCTTCGCCTCCCAGCCAGAACTGCCACGCTCCATAATAGCCGCCCCATCGATACCCTTCATTGAGCATACGATAGATCAAAGCCACTGCGTCACGCGTGGCCGCCTTGCCTTGAAAAGTCACTTCACCACCCCACATGGCGTAATCTGCCGGATTGATCCCGGTCGCGTACCAGTCTTCCCCCAGGAAACGGGGCCGCTTCTCATCCCAAAGCCACCGTCCCCGTCCGCCCCCTTCCACAAACGGTTCATAAGCCAGATCGGGATAACGGCTGTCCAGCGTGGCCACATAATGATCGCCATGCACACCCAGACTGTTATCCTTCAACGCCCCGCCCCCATCGATCATCACCGACCGGGTTGGATCCACCGCCATTACCGCGTCATGCGTCAATGCGATCTCCCGCTCATACTTATCCATATTCGGAGAATGTCCCAGCAGATTAATTAAATTGATATAGGCAAATTCATTCTCGATCGTCCAGATCTGTATCGAAGGATGATTCCGCTCCCCCTTCACCTGGGCCACACATTGGTCACGCCAGTTCTTCATCAGCGCCAGTTTCAGCTCCGACCCATCCTGCTTACGAATTATCTCCTGATCCTTTTCCACAAAATTATACCCGATACGTTCACCATCCAATGTCGTATTCCGCCGCACTACTACCCCATTTCGATCACAGAACTCCAGCGCCTGTTCAGGTTCCAATCCCATCCAGCGGGTCTCATGACCCGCCTGGCCGGCCGTACTCATCCGCATGGTCCGTTGGTTGGTTCTGCGATAAGCCGCCAGCCAATCCTCCGGCGAAGAATTCACCCCCACCAGGTCCGCCCACATATGCCAGACCACCCCATTTAACGTAAACTTTTTACCCTCACAGCGCCATTCTCGAAACCCAAATAAAGTCTCGTTAGAGTCAACCGGTCTCTCACCAATAGAAACGGTTGCCCTCAATCGATACAATTGCGGACGATCCGGCCACCACAACATCGCGTCAGCCCATCCATCACTGAGAGTAACCATAGCAGATTTACCGGCCGCCAATTGAAAACCCTGTGGCTTAAATAACCGGGCGACTTTACCCGTTTTCTCATCCACAGCCTCCCATCGTATTTCTCCACTCACATTTCGTTTGCCGCCATTATGCAAAGTCAGTTCCGCCTCCAATCGATGATTCGCAACCGATGGCTTGACAAACACATCCTCAATTGCCACCTCACCCCCACAGACAATCAGCGCCGGGGTACCCATTATACCCGACTGCGGACAGTTCCAGACCGGATAATCCAGATCCTGAAATCCCTCACTGAAAAACCGCATCGGCAGATTAAACGTCCGCCGTAACTTCATCGGTCGTTCCGGATCGGCCGTCCGGCCATACCACGCATCCCGAATCCCCACCCAGATCTCGTTGGTTTCACCCGGTTTTATCCCCTTGGATAGATCAATCTTAAACCGCACAAACGGATTCTTCTCGAATCCACAATACACCCCATTGACATATACGGTCGTATTGAGATTATTACACGGAAACTCCAGGTAGAATTGCCGCCCGGCCAGCGACTTCGGCACATTCACTTTGGTCCGATACCATACCCGATGCGCGAAAATCAGATCATCACGCAAACCATTCTTATCGCCCGGCACCTTGATCGCATGCCAGTAAGCCACTTCCGGCAATGCCTCAATCGGTTCGGCCACCTCCCCCGGCAACTGCTCATCATCGCGGGCAATCTCCCACAATCCACTTAACACAACTTCTGCCCGCTTCCCGGCCGCCACCTCAGGCGCCTGAAAAACAACCTCACTCGCCTCTTTATCCTGATCATCCTGATACGCGTCCCCGGGTTTATATTTCGAATTCGGGTGAAATGCCCCACGATATAAACACAATGCATCCGATGCGTACAATATCCGTCGCCATTTCCCCTCAGCATCCTTGGTTTTCGCCAGCCGGATTTCCAACCGATGCCCGCCTCCGGACAATCGGACCTCCCCCATCTTCAGCCAGGCCACCTCACACCATTCAGATAACTCCATCAAATCCGTAGTCAGCACATCCGGCTCAATCGCCTGCCAGGCCCCATCATCAACCCGCCATTCGAAAACCGAGCGCACAAACTCAAAACCAATCCGGTTCCACACTTCATAACTTCCCGCCTCATTCACCGAAACATCATACTTTATCACAATGCCTTCCGCAGGAACGTCGCTATCAACCTTCCCCTGGTCAACACTCACATGCAGCCATTTACCCTCCGACAAAAAATGCGGCCGACCCCACCCTGCAGCATTAACCGCACAATTCGCCTGCCCGGCCTCGCCTTCCAGCCAGACCCAGGTCTCACCCGCAACATCACCCTCTAAATAAATACCCAGTAATAGAAATGCTAATTTTAGATAACCGGACAGGCATAGTTGGCTTTTGGGTATCGACATGGCGCTATTCCTTTCATTACCGTATTCAATTGCGTTTACTGCCTGGTAACTGGTATAGCCCAAGATAACCCGTATCACGATCAAAATCAAGTAGCAATAACCAAGGATGATTCATCAAAAATATGAACCAAAAAAACTGGGGAACGAACAGAATCGTTTCCCCAGTATTTATTAAATTAATGTTAGCGAAATCGGTCTATTGGCAATCACCCGTCGTACTGACAATATTACATTCCATCCAGTCAGCGGCAAACAGGGCCAGATCCAGCAAATCAACCCGGCAATCCGGCTCGCCGTTGGGTCCCGTGATATCCATCATCGGATAACTCACGCAGAGTTTGGCTTCTGGAATCACCCGCACATACGCTTCCGCTAACGCAAACGGATCCAGCGCGTAATTGTACAGCTGGACATCATCGATCTGTCCCTGGAAGAAGTAATCGTGATCAGGCAGTTCATTGGCTCCGGCCCCAATCAGCAGTGATCTCTCGATATTACGAGTATAATCGGCTTCTAACTGTTCGGCCACCTTCAAGCCATTAATATACAGCGATTTCGTGCCCGTCACATAGCCATACTCATCAGCCGGACCATCCGCTTCGAAACTGCACGCAATAAAGACCCACGTATCGAGTTCCGCGGCACCGCCATCCAGAGCGGTCCAGGCATCGGTGATTGTCGGCGTCCAGAATTGCCAGTTATCTGAAGAAGCGGCATAGAGAATAAAGCTGCGCTTCGGAACATCATTCCGGTTACTGACCAGCGCGCGATAAGCCCCCGCCCCGCCGGATAGATTAGCCCAGGCCATTACCGTAAAGCTCTCGGTATTTAACTCCTGAGAATAGGGGATCTCAACTGCGGATGCACCATTTAATAACAGCGCCTGCCCGCCGGCGATACTATCGGCCGCGTAATTAGGATCACCAAACGCAACGCCATCATGATCACCCAGGGTATCAGCCAGGGTATTTTCAAACTCCCAGCGCCCGACTAATCGCCGGGTCATCAGCAGGGCCGGTTGACTCACGGCGTTGCCTACCCCATTCGATAAAACACAATAAATATACCCTTCGTTCTCAGCCGATACCGGTCCGATCGCCAGCGTAGCGCTATTGCCGCCCACCGATTCATCAGATTCCGGCTCCAGTATCTCATCTTCAGAATAATACCAGGCATAATCCGTTTGATTTCGCCCGGAAACTGTAAATAAAGCCATCTCGCCCTCTGCCAGAATCTGGTCTTGCGGGTGGGTATCCACAACGGGGAATTCCGGCTCAGTTGTAAATGTCCAGACCTTCCCGTCATGTAAAATATCATCCCCGGTCGCATTCGGTTCAAAGGCATCGACTCGCCAGTAATAGGTCGTTTCATAGCCTAGAGAATCATCAAAACTATAGTTGGTTTCAGCAATGTTTTCGGCAAGCAAAGTCGTAACATCCCTCTGCTCAACCTTACTCTGATTCGGATCGAAATAGACATTATACCCCGACGCGACATAGACATCCGGCGCCATCCAACTCAAATCGGTCGCAATCGAAACCAGGGTCGCATTATTGGCAGGTGTTGGATTCCAGCTGGTTGTACGGTTGATGCCCAGATAAACTGCCGGATTATAAATCTTACCCTGGTTCCAGTCTCCACCGCCACCGGCCCAGCGATTAATTCCTATCGGCCGGTTCAGCGAATCGCCATAAATCGATTTATAGGTTGATGCCGAAGCCGCCAGCACCAGACCATCACCCGACAGATCATCCAGCCACAAGCGCGATTCCCCATATAGTTTTCCATCCGCCTCAACCGCGTTACCTCCGCAGTCGAATTCAGCAATCACATGATACCATTTACCCGATTCAATCGGAACGGCTATCGTCTGACTGGCAGAGTTTGAAATCATAAATCGGATAGTACCGCTTATGGTACTGAGATGTTCGGTACCGGCATAATCCAGCAACTTACGAACATTCGTATAAGTACCCGGCCAGTAAAACCAGACATCCATCGTAAAGCCGCCATGCGCCGCCACGTCAGCGTTTTCCAGCAGATCGATCGCATCCGTTCGGCCATGTCCGCCACTCGAACCCGTAATAGATCCGCCCGTACCGCCCGGCGGCACATCACCGGCCAGGTACCCCCTGGCATTATCCATCGTTCCGTTGTTTCCCGCCGCGCTCAGGTCCACAATCGCCGTTGACGTTCCATCGAACGACGCCGGAAATGAATACTCAAAGACCGGGGTCAACTCTGACCATACCACCATGGGAAACAACATGAATATCCACAACCATTTTAATAACATATTCCGCTTCTGTTTCATTTTGGCTCCTTTGGATTGATTCAATCCGTTTAGTAATAACATTATGAAAACAAAACTAACTCAGTTTAATTGCATTAACACTTAAATAATTATGCAATGATCCCAGATTTATCATTGATGCGTAAATATCACCCTAATGCTACGTAAGACATGTCTTTCTCTGATATCTCCTGAACACACGCTTATGAGCCCATCACAGGAAAATTCTGCTCATACACTTATTCTCTTTATATTCAACAGATTATATTGTATCTGAAAAATTGGAATTAAAAAATATTAATTTCCCGTTTTTTATTAAAAAAACATAAATAAATCAGCTCGACTCTGTAACATTCTTATACGAAACACGTTACAATTTTTCTGATTTTCTGCATGAATCATCAGGCAGTTTAGTAAAATAGACTATTCTGGGGGGGATCAAAAAATCAAACGGTATCAGTTCAATGTTTCTTCTTGAACAACTCACGATAATGGATATTCAACTTTTCGATCTTATAACGAACCATCCGCGAAGTAATCCCCAGATCATCAGCGGCATTATTAATCCGGCCGTCATTCCGCTTTAATGCGTCGATAATCATATCCCGCTCCAGTTGCGCGATACAGGTCTTCAACGAACTCACCGGCTCATTCCCCTGGATACTGGGCGTTTGCAGCGTTGGCGGCAGGTTATAGCCATGAATCACATCATCCGTACTCAACAAAACGGCATGCTCGATACAATTCTCCAATTCGCGCACATTGCCCGGCCAGTGATACGACAGCATCATATTAATCGCCGCCGTACTGATCCGTCGCACCTCCTTATTCATTCGCTGGGCATACTTCTCCACAAAATGGTCCGCCAGCAGCAGTATATCGCCCCGCCGCTCACTCAATGGCGGCAAATAGATCGAAAACACATTGATTCGGTAATACAGATCCTGGCGAAACTTACCAGACTCCACCGCTTCTTCCAGATTGCGATTCGTCGCCGCCACAATCCGGATATTAGACTTGCGCGTCTGATTACTGCCCACTCGCTCAAATTCCCGCTCCTGCAACACCCGTAATAGTTTCACCTGCACCGATTGCGAAAACTCGCCAACCTCATCCAGAAACAGCGTCCCGCCATCCGCTTCCTCAATCCGTCCTATCCGGGTCTGCACCGCCCCGGTAAAGGCCCCTTTTTCATGCCCGAACAATTCGCTCTCCAGCAGGGTTTCGGTCAGCGCCGCGCAATTCACCTTTACAAACGGCCTGTCCTTTCGCGGCCCACCATAATGGATCGCCGACGCCACCAGTTCCTTCCCGGTCCCCGATTCTCCCCGGATCAATACCGTCGTATCGGTCCCAGCCACTTTACGGATATTATCGTAGATCCGCTGCATGGCGTGCGAATTACCGATAATATTCTCCGGCCGGTAGATCTCTCCCAGTTCCCGCCGCAACCGGATATTCTCATCTTCCAGTTTCTGCCTTTGCAGTTGAGCGCTGCGCCGCGACTTCACATCGTTGGCAATCATCACCGAAACCATACTCAATAACTGCTTGGCTTCCTGCAACTCCTCATCATCATGGCAATGCATATCCACGGCCAGCGTACCCACCACTTCATTTTCAAAACTGATTGGCACACAAATAAAGCTGATCCGATGGTCCAGCGGCGCCTGCCGGCGGTGGATCCGTCCCTGGAAACCCGGTTCCTCGACAATATTGGGGATTATCGCCGCCTGACCCGTCTGCAAAACCTGGCCGGTAATCCCTTCTCCCCGACGATACCGCGGCACATTCTGATTCACCTGATCCAGATCCCGGGTCGCTTCCACGGTCAATTCCGAACCATCCTGCGTAGTCAGCATCACCGTCCCGCGATGCATCCCCAAACCCTCTTCCAGGCAATCCAACACACTCTGCAGCATCACCCGATGCCCCTGCTGCTGGCCGATTAGCTTGGCGATACGATATAAACAACTCAATTGCTGCCGATGATCTCGTTGGGTATGTAACATTATTGTACGCCTGTCTGTGGTTTTGAACACTATTGTGACTCTCTTTGTCCCTCAAACGATCATCACAACGGCTCAACAGTTCCTATCGCTTTAACTTTAAACTACTTACACTCATCTCTCTCATTTCTTTCCAGTCTTACCTATTTGTTAAAGCAATATCCGTACCACAAATATTTACCCGAAAAACCACCACAATAAAATCCCGAACCACAAAATCCCGAACCTGTATTTATCGGCCACAAATGATTTTGAACGCTTTAGAAATTTGCCTGCTCAATAATTAGAATTACTCTTAAAAATCTTAATCCTCTATAAAACCATCGGTCAGCCACTGTTGACTGAATACCAGCAAATCACCCACATCGACAAAACAATCGCCGTTCAAATCCCCCGTCAATGCAAAGCTGCACGGGTAAATCGTAAAAACCCCCTCACTCACATCATACATCGATGTTCCCGAAGTATTTACCACTTTTACCAGACACTGTTCAGAGTCTATCGCCGAGTCTGTCTTCCAGGTATAAACGCCATCATTCTGGGTTCCTCCGGCCAGTAGCGTCCATCTGGCGCCGTCATTCGTTGAATAATAGATATCTACCTTTGCCGCGTCAAGTCCATTAGAACGCCACAAGATATTAATCTCTTCTCCCGACTTATAATACTCACCCCCATTGGGCGCCTGTAATTTAATCAACATATCTGGGTCTACAAAAGTTTCAAATGCCAGGTCCAATTTACCAAGAGCAAATCCACCAAATGGATAAAGATCTTCCGATTGAAAATAACAGAACATATTCCACCCATTTTGCCCCCCTCCACTGGTTGAATAACAATGAAATGCCAACAGTTCACCGGTTTCCTGGACATAAGGTTCATCAAAATATACCGTCGCCCATTTTGCCAGACCATCTCTAATACCTGAACACGCCCACCGGCCCTCGGCCAGAACCTCTTCATCAATCGGGTATCCTTCATCATCCGTCGGCAATAATTTCATTACAATATCGCTACCAACTTTATTCCCGCCTTCTTCGATCAACTTTACCGATATTCCCACCAACAGCCCATCCATCCCTGTTGTAAAAGTCTGTTTAACTCCTACAAAATCATTCGAATAATCATACTCTCGTTGCGACTGGTCCACGATAACATCGCCATACCCGTATGCGTACAGCACTACCACCGCCAGTACCATCAGTCGAATCATCATTGTTACCTTCATCAATCACACCTTTATATCAGTAAAATAACCATATCCGCTAACATCAGTACGATTAAACAGCTTCATTTCCTGAATCACCTTAGATTTCCCCATCGGTCAACCATTGCTGGCAGAATATCTGAAAATCTTCCAGATCCACAAAACAATCGCCGCTCAAATCCGCCGTCAAACCGGCGCTGCATGGATAAATCTGAAACGGCCGATCACTGGTATCGAACATGGACGTCTGAAACGAATTTTCAATTTTGATCAGACACGCCTCGGCTTCAAGCGTCAAACCCGTCTTCCAGGCATGATACCCATCGTTCAACGTCTGCTTGACCAGCAGCGTCCATTGCCCTCCGCCATCCAGTGAATAATAGAGATTCACCCGGGTCACCCGTCCGGCCGATTCCCAACGTATATCGACAACATCCCCGGACTTAACATAACGCCCCTCATTGGGTGCCATCAAAAACAGCCCCTCATCAGCATCCACCAGGGTTTCAAAGGCCAGGTCGTAGTCCTCCTGGGCTTTGTTCTGCCAATAAAATTTTCCATAGGGATAAGGATCCAGATCCGAATAACTGTAATGATTATATCCGTTATTGACCCCGCCACTCGTTTCTTCAATCCGAAACGCCAGCAACTCTCCATATTTCTGGGGATAAGGTTGATCGAAATAAATCGACACCCAACCCGCCTGCTCGCCATTCCCCGAACAGGCCCAGGTTCCTTCCGCCAGAATCTTGTCATTACTTGGATTGGTATGCTCATCGGTCGCCAGCAGAGTCAGGTGGATATCGCTGCCAACCTGCGTAATCCCCATTTCACGCAAATGCAACGCAATCCCAGTCAGCATCCCGTTCATCCCGGCCGTAAACGTCTGCATCCCGCCATTCCAGTCCGTATCACCCGGACACTCCCGCTGCGACTGATCGACCTGAATCACTCCATATCCAGGACAAATCAACATCATTGTCAATAGCAACAGCATTGCCTTCAAAATATCTTTTAATTGCATAACTTACTCCAGAATATCATTGCTCTGATCCCATCTCTACCAATTCCATAATCTCCTCCCCGCTCAACACCCGCCGGTAAATCCGCACATCGTCAATATTCCCCCCAAACGCTCTGCCACCACCAACCCGATCCCCGATCGTCACCGGAATCGTCGTATCAATCACCCGATCCCCACTCACTGCCGTCTGCTGCACCGTCTCCACCTCCACCCCATCCACATAGATATGTACCTTCCGATCCCCCAGATCATCATACATCATCGCCACATGAGTCCACCGCCCCGCCTCCGGCGTAAACACCGTCTCCGTCAACGCATAATCCTCACTCCCCCCCACAAACCCCGTCAAATGCCCGCTCTGCGCCCCCCACAACTGCAAACTCCACACATGACTAGCCAAATCCCGCTGCCCCATCAACTGCATCGTCTTCGTCAACGAAACCTCATCCGCTTTGATCCACATAGAAACTGCTAAATTGGGAATCGATAAAAGAGTTTGGTTTTGTCCACAATCCGCAACATCATCCAGTCCATCCAATCGAAGTGCCCCCCCGCCCATAAGAACCTCCCCCGGTTCAGTTGTAATGGATGCGCCATTCAACAAGTTGCTGTCATTAACATCCACTTTATCCTCACTATCCACATCAAAAGGCCAATATCCAACCAGATAACTGATTTCCAGAGTCTGCAATCCCTCCAGCCAGTTTACAGCAATATCAGCCAGATTATCAAATCCATATTCATCGAGCCATCCCCTTGCCATCATATCATAATCCGTTAAATCAATCCCATATTCGCCGGCTATATCACCAGGAATATCCTTCTGATTCCACAATATAGGCGGTCCGGCCTGACCCCATGGCATATGCCAGATATCATTCGTGCCATTCTGACTTTCACCCACAAAGTCCCATCCCATGGACAAATACATATCACTCTCTGTTATCATCTTCGTGGTTAATCCCCATGAATCGATAATGGAGGTATCTCTCCAGTGTCCCAAACCATCAATCATCTTATCGCTATTCCAGAAAGATCGCTCAATCGTATTCCCTTCGAATATAGCGAAACCAACTAGTGCAGCGGCGTAACCCTGTGAAGAATGAGTGACTACATCAATTACACAATCAGAATAACAATTCCGTATATTTCCGTATCGATTTGATCCAACCAACCCACCAACTCCGCCATAATTAATCTTTCCCGATACCTTACCAGTCACATAGCAGTTTTCAATAACGGCGCCATTTGAATAAGGATCAATATCACTGATATGCCCCGCCAGGCAACCTGCATCGATATGATCAATTTGTTTTTCCCCAAATTCCATATCAATATCAACTAAACCCAAATTGCGAATAATGGCCCCATCCAAAAACGCAAACAGGCCAAATCCAACATTATCTTGAGTATATGGTCCATTATACGCCATTTTGATGTGCTCCATAGTATGACCATTGCCCTCCAATACACCTGAAAACGGTTCATGTACATTGCTATATCCGTATCTGAAGCACCCAACCGGTTGAATCTCCATCCCTTTAAAATCCAGGTTCGCCGTCAAAATGAAATACCTATCCCAGACTTCTCGCGTCTCAGCAAGCCATTTCCATTGAAAAATTGTCCCTATTTGATACGGATCCAGTTCCGTACCACTACCTTCACAAGGCAGCCCACGAGATATTACCGGTTTAATTATTAAACCAACAGCAACTTTTTCATTTCCGGTTGGAGACTGCCTGATAATATTTCCCACCGGCACTTCTGTCGATATCTCCTCTTCAAATTCAACATAAAATCCAGAATCAGTTAATATTGCTTCAGCTTCTTTCCACCCAATGCCAACCACATCTGGAACCGCAATTTGAGGGTGCCATAGAAGAACTGGATAATTACTGCTGAAAATCAACCAGCCAACCGGATCACCATCATCCTCACTGAAATCCCAACCGGCATCCAGATAAGTCTGGATATCCAACATTTCTTCTGTTGTCAGTCCAGTTCCACCGTCACTAATTGTACGTCCTGAAACTCCTATATCCCAGAAGCAATTAGTAATTGTGCCGTTATTATAATTACAAAATCCTCCTCCATCGCTAAATAAGCTTGATACCGTACTAGTTGAGTAACATTCTGTAATTACGCCAATATAATTCGATCCACAGAATCCTCCACAACTACTATTATTATTCTCAACCTCAACATCAGTATAACACTGAATAATAGTTCCTGAATTCCAGCCACAAAATCCTCCTACATAACCAACCAAATCGTTACTTATTACCTCACCTCTTACAAAACATTTGGAAATCGTTCCATAACATCTGCCGCAAATCCCACCGATATACAATCTTCCCTGAATGATAACTTTTTCCAATCCCAGGTTCTTGATTTGTCCTTCCGGCCCAAGTTCTCCGCATAAACCCATAAAATCAACATCTGCATTTGATATCTTTAGATTATAAATAATGTGTCCACCCCCATCTAAGACCCCAGTAAAAGATTTCCTGATCAACGCATAGGAAAATGATCCATCTACTCTAGGCCCAGCCTCCCCCAGATCAATATCCGCCGTCAGAATAAAATACTTATCATAATCCCCCGTATTCTCCCCCAGCGCAATCAAATCCCCCGCCGTCGCAATCTGATAAGGATCCGCCTCCGTCCCCGCTCCCCCCGAATACTTTCCCCAGCCCATCCCGGCCAGCAACGCAACCATTATCCCAACCAATCCCAGCCGGACACCTACTCTTTTAAAAACCATCTTCAAACTCCTGTAATGTTTTCCTTTTCTGTTTGAATAATCGAAACGATTACAATTTATCTCGAAAACCTTGGCAACAAAAACCAGCCCCCCAGGCCGTTAACCTTCATGTCCCTTCAGGTTCTTCATGGTATAAATTCTTATATTCTATCATTTTGTATCTATCCCCTGATACTAAACCAGATTCTGACAGATCAACTCAGCATTAATCTTTCCTTGCTTTATCCTGTAAATCCTGTGATCCTGTCTAAAAAGCTGTTTTCTTCGTGCCTTGGTGCTTTTGTGTGATATCTTCTACCAAATTCCATTGCCCCCCCTTGCTGCTCTCTCCACTATACACGTTAAAAAAATACAAAAAACAGATATCCCAAAGCTAAAATCCCGGCCATCAAACTCAACCGGGCATAAAATATATTTTACCAACCCACCCCCCATTCTCCAACAAAAAAACCAGTGGCACGGGCATCCTGCCCGTGATTCATTTTCAAACCCTGTATCCCCCCAACGCACAACAACAATCTTGCCCGAATTCCCCCTTTTCGTCTTTTTCGTCCTTTTCGTCTTTTCGCCTTTTTTCCCCACCGTATGGAGTACACCGCTTTAGCGTGTATAAATTGATGCTCTTTAACAACCAAATACCCCCCCGTAAACAACAACCCGAACCCTTCCTGATATTTTCATGCATTACGCCCCCATCTTGGTCATGATTTTAAATTATTCAATAACATACGCCCATTTTTTCTGCGTATTCTACGTCCATCTGCGTCGAAGATCCGCCGTGGTGGAGTTAAATCGGCTATTATATTTTCCCATGCATTCCACCCCTTTTTATACTTTAACTTCTTTTATTTCAAACACTTACAATTTCTCCCTTCCGTGTGTTCCGCGTGTTCCGTGGTTATAAATTCTTATATTAAATGCACTTACAAACTTTCCCCCTGCTGCCGCCCACAATCACACTCTCCAACGCGAAACAAACCCAACCCCATTTTGAATATCGATAACTCATTATAAAGTATTGACATACAACTCATTTTTCCCAAACACTTAACATAGTTTTGTTCCAATCAGTGACTATTCGCATTGATAGGCAGTTCACCTTCTTACCTTTTCTAGGGCGACCTTGCGGCGTCATAGGAGTCACCTTTATCTTTGCTGGTGACTATCCCCCCCCTTGCCGCAACCAACGCGAAACAAACCCAATTTTTGCAATTAATCAAAATTCCCGGCCATCAACGACCTTATACGTTTTAAACCACCCGGATTCACAATCCCGATTTTCTACCCATGGTAATTTTAACTATCTGTCATATCAATACCTTAACTGCGAATCGAAACGAAGCCAACCGTCAGAAATAACCCGGAACCAGACAAACCGATTTGAATAAACTATTGACACTTACCTTCCGATACGTTATATATTACCCTTTAATCACCCCCCGGGGAGTAGCTCAGCTTGGCTAGAGCGCCTGCTTTGGGAGCAGGAGGCCGCAGGTTCAAATCCTGTTTCCCCGATTAATCGATTGCTTTATGGGAACTCATTTCTTATGACTTTCCGCCTTTAATGAAACAATAACAGAGAGTAAGAATTTTAAAGGTAAAACTTGTTCTATTGCTAATCCTTAACGCTCAGAGAAACAATGATATAGCAGGAATCAGGCTATCTTTCTGCCATAATGATTAGTAAATTCTAGGTCGCTTCTTCTCCCCATTACACAAAAAGTCGCCTGATTACCATTTGAGAGCAGATAATTATGAAAATATCCAGTTTACGTAATGTTGCGATTATCGCCCACGTGGATCATGGTAAAACTTCACTGGTTGACCAGCTTTTATACCAATCCGGCATGTTTCGCAACGAAGAACTCGACAAATTAGCCGGCGGACAGCACGGTTTGATCATGGATTCAAATCCGCTGGAGCGGGAACGGGGTATCACCATCCTGAGCAAAAACTGTTCAGTTCACTACACCGACGAGGAAGGTACCGATTACAAAATTAATATAATCGACACCCCCGGCCACGCGGATTTCGGCGGCGAAGTGGAACGAGTCCTCAAAATGGCAGATGGCGTACTCTTATTAGTCGATGCCTTCGAAGGTCCGATGCCACAGACAAGGTTTGTTTTAGGAAAAGCCCTGGAACATAAGCTCAAACCGATTGTTATTGTAAACAAAACAGATCGCCCGGATGCCCGCCCGGATGATGTTGTGAATGAAGTATTCGATTTACTCGTCCAGCTAAACGCCCCTGACAGCGCCCTTGATTTCCCCGTAGTATTTGCTTCAGCTAAAGAAGGTTGGGCCTCTTTCGACCATACTCAACGCGATGGGAATATGCGTCCCATCTTTGAAACCATTGTCCAGCATATTCCGGCCCCTGACTGCGATCCGGAAGAACCAATCCAGATGCTGGTAACTTCTTTAGACTACTCCGATTACGTCGGACGTATCGCCATTGGACGGGTCTTTGCCGGAAGGATCAACGAAGGCCAGCCAGTAACCGTCATTGACCGCCAGGGTCGTCATACCCAGCAGAAAATTCTGCATATCCATCAATTCGAAGGACTGGCTAAAAAGCAGGTTCCAACCGTTATGGCCGGGGATATCTGTGCCATAACCGGCCTTGATCCGGTCGATATCGGCAACACCATCGCCTGTCCCGATGAACCTTCGGCATTACCGGTCATTCAGGTCGATGAGCCTACCATGCATACAATTTTCCGGGTTAATGACAGTCCTTTCGCCGGTCGCGAAGGTTCAGAAGTCACCAGTCGAAAAATCAAAGATCGCCTGGAAAAAGAGTTGCAGCACAATGTCGCGCTCCGTGTGGAACAGGGCCAGAGCGGCGAATCTTTCAAAGTATCCGGGCGTGGTCTGCTCCATCTGGGAATCTTGCTGGAAAACATGCGTCGGGAAGGCTACGAAATCGCCGTGGGTAAACCAGAAGTCATTATTCGCATGGTTAACGGCCTGAGACATGAACCAATTGAATTACTGGTCATCGACTGCCCGGTCGATTGCCAGAGCGCTGTCATGGCTTTATTAGGTGAACGCAGAACTGAAATTTTAAAAATGGATAGCAAAGGCGGTGCCGGTGAATATGTTCATATGGAGTTTCTGATCCCTTCGCGCGGCCTGTTCGGCCTCCATGCCAGAGTCCTGAACGCCACCCAGGGACGCGCCATCATGCACCATACCTTTGAACGTTATGAACCCATGCGCGGTTCGATTCCCGACCGGCAGGCCGGCGTTATCGCTGCCTCCGAAACCGGCCAGGTCACCGCCTACGCTCTGGATGGCTTATACGATCGCGGTATTTTCTTTGTCAAACCCGGCGACCAGGTTTACGAAGGCCAGGTGGTTGGTGAACACTGCAAGGATAACGATATTATCGCCAATGTCGTACGTGCCAAAGCCCTCACCAATATTCGTGCCTCCGGCAAGGATGACGCCGCGCGGATCCGGCCGCCGCGCCTGATGAGTCTGGAACAATGCCTGGAATACATCCAGGAAGATGAACTGGTCGAAATTACTCCCAAATCCATACGGATGCGTAAACGGTTGCTGAAAGAGGCCGATCGCCGCCGCGAAGCCCGGAAAACCACCAAATAATCCTTATGTCTCTGGGGACCAGTATTTAAATAAAAAAAGGCCGCGACAGCAAATCGCGACCCAAGGTATGAAAACAGGTCCATAGTATGGAATGGAAAGTGTGTGTTTGAATTTAGCGGGATGAGGCTTTATCCTTTTCTTTCCGGCGTGCGATAATTTCCAGAGCAATCTTCTCAGGCACGCGAGCGTAACGGCTCATCTCCATGGTATAAGTCGCCATCCCCTTACTCTGACTACGCAAAACGGTCGCATAGCCGAACATATTAGCCAATGGCACTTCAGCCTTGATAACAGTGAAGTCTTCGCGGTTTTCGGTACTGAGTATAATACCGCGACGACTATTCAGATCGCCGACAATGGCGCCCTGGTATTCAGCAGGGGTTTCAATTTCTACCGACATGATCGGTTCCTGTAAACAGGGACGAGACTTCTGAAAAGCCTGACGAAACGCTTCTTCCGCACAGATGCGGAAAGCCATCTCACTGGAGTCCACCGTATGGTAAGAACCATCATCCAGAACCATTTTACAGCCGACAATTTCATAACCGGCCATCGGGCCTTTTTTCATCGCATTGACGAATCCTTTGCTGACGGCTGGTATATATTCACCGGGAATGCGTCCTCCGACGACATTATCTTCAAATTCATAGGGATCTTCGGCATTTTCCGGCAATGGAATCAGTTTGCCGACGACATGGGCATACTGACCCGAACCGCCGGTCTGTTTCTTATGTTTATAGTTATATTCCGATTCCTGCGTGGGCGCTTCGCGATAACTGACGTTTGGCTGGCCAACTCTCACATCGGCACGGTATTCACGCCGCATTCGCTCGATATAGACATCGAGGTGCAATTCCCCCATACCGGCAATGATCGTTTCACCAGTCTCTGCGTCCGTCGATACCCGGAAAGTCGGATCTTCTTTCATAAAACGATTGAGCGCTTTACCCATTCGATCCTGGGCTGCGTTATCCACTGGCACCACGGATAGGCTGATCACAGGATCTGCCACAAAAATACTCTCCAGCGACAGGTTCACGCCTTCACCGGTCAGGGTATCACCACTGGCGCACTCTACACCGATCAACGCGACAATATCGCCGGGACCGGCTTCATCGACATCTTCCCGGTCATTGGCGTGCATTTTGACTATGCGGCCAACACGCACCATCTTCGTCGTACGCACATTGCGATATTGCTGACCGCGTTTAACCATCCCCTGGTAGACGCGGGTGTAATTTAACTGGCCAAACGTCTCATCAGTAATTTTGAAGACCATAGACACTAACGGAGATTCCGGATCGCATGACAGCGGCATTTCCGCCCCTTCGTTATCATGGTTGCGAGCATAGGCAGTACGATCCAGCGGACTGGGCAGATAACGACATACAGCATTGAGCAACGGCTGAATGCCCTTGTTCTTAAATGCGGATCCCATCATCACCGGCACAATCTCGCGGTTGATTGTCGCTTCACGAATTGTACTGTGGATCATCTCAGCTTCAACGGGCTGATCTTCCAGCAGAAGCATCATCATCTCTTCATTGTACATGCTGATTGTTTCCAGCATATGATGACGCGCTTCTTGAGCTTCGTCGGCATATTCTTCAGGAATGGCAGTACGGTTTACGGTTTCACCCGACTTGCCATCGAATGACAATGCTTCCATCGTAATCAAATCGATGACACCGACAAAATCTTCACCGGTTCCCATGCTGATCTGGATCGGAACAACATTTAACCCAAGCTTTTCGGCAATGTCGCGCTGTACTCGTAGGGGATCAGCGCCTATACGGTCCATCTTATTAATAAACGCAATGCGCGGCACGCGATAACGTTTCATCTGACGGTCTACCGTGACAGACTGACTTTGCACGCCGCCGACGGAGCACAAGACCATCACCGCGCCATCCAATACCCGTAATGAACGCTCGACTTCTACAGTAAAATCGACATGTCCCGGGGTATCGATCAGATTAATCACGTTGTCATTCCAGGCAAATTGCGTGGCCGCCGAGGTAATGGTAATCCCCCGTTCGCGTTCCAGTTCCATAAAATCCATGGTCGCGCCGCCATCTTTGCCTTTGACCTCCTGGATACGATGAATCCGGCCCGAATAGAACAACATCCGTTCACTCAAGGTGGTTTTACCCGAGTCGATATGAGCCGAGATGCCTATGTTTCTTAATTTCGCAATTCTTTCCATAATCAATTACCTTTAGCTTTTCATACCTATACATCAAACTTTCACTATTTGCTCTCGCTGTCGGAGATAAGGTCTCTCAGGTCTTATCCCTTCTTCCAGACTGTAACAATGCCCTGTTAAGGTTTCGTATAACTGTTATTAGTAACCTGTTTGGCGGGGGGGCCTCCTTAAACGAACGGTCGAACAATTCAGTCATGAAATCGGGGCGATCTCGTATTCGATCCGTATCTCCTCCAAAAAATCAGAAGGCGGTAATATACAGCGTTTTTTCGTATTTGTCAATCCCCATCTTGATTTTTTTTCATTTTTCTACACCAATCTCCCAATTTCCATCTATATTATCGGACAGTTTTTGATATAATTTTTCATAAATTGGGCGTTTTTCAGCCTGTTTAATTAAAATTCCGTCTATTTTGCTTCATTTTCTGTAATATTTTTCCCGGATATGTTATATGGACTTTGGTATCTCGCCAGAAAAAACAAAGAACTTATTATCTCGGATGGCCAATTTAGGTATCCTCGAGTCCGATCTGATCGAACAATTTATCCGCTCATCAGGCCCCGGTGGCCAGCATGTTAACAAAACATCAACTTGCGTTTATCTGAAACATAAACCCACTGGCCTGGAAGTCAAAATGCAACAAGAGAGATCGCAACCGCTTAACCGCTATCGGGCACGCCACCGTTTATGTGATTTATATGAAGAAAAGGTGCTTGGTCGTAAAACAAAAGCTCAAGAACAAGCCGAAAAAATCCGCAAGCAGAAACTCAGACGAAAACGGCGTTCCCGTAATACAACCGACAGATTCAATACCACCGAGCCCACATCCGGCGACTCTGAATCATTGACTTCATGAATGACAGGCACATTCGACCTGCTCAATCGTCCTGGGAGCTACTGGTCCCAGTTCACGATATCCATTACTCGTAACCAGTATATCATCTTCAATACGAATCCCGCCAAATCCCATAAACGCCTTTACTTTTTCATAGTTGATAAAATTACTGCAATGTTTCTGCTGCTCCCATTGTTCCAATAGTGGCGGTATAAAATAAATACCCGGTTCTACCGTTACGACAAATCCTGCCTGAATGGGTCGAGCCAATCTTAAGCTCCGCAATCCAAACTGATTACTTCGCTTTATCTGACTATTATAACCAACTCGATCTTCACCCAATCCCTCCATGTCATGCACATCCATACCTAATAAATGTCCAAGCCCACATGGGAAAAACAGGGCGTGAGCCCCTGCCGCCACAGCCCCGTCGATATCCCCTCGCATTAATCCTAAAGCATTCAGGCCTTCTGTCAGTACCCGGCATGCCAATAGATGAATATCGCGAAATAATGCGCCCGGTTTGATGGCTGATATAGCGGCTTGCTGTGCAGTCAATACAATTTCATAGATGTCCTTCTGACGGCTATCAAACCGGCCGGCAACCGGAAACGTTCGGGTAATATCACTGCAATAGCCAAATGGTGATTCAACCCCGGAATCATTGACAACCAGATGGCCCTGGCATAACTCATTATCATAATCGTTATTATGCAGAATTTCACCGTGGATGGTCAAAATGGTCGGAAATGCATTTTTACAGCCATGTTTGGTCTGGATAGCATCCACCAGCCCTTTTAACTCACATTCACGCATTCCGGACCGCGCGGTAGCCATTACTGTCGTTTGAATCTCATGTGAAACTGTTATGGCCTTTTCAATCTCTGCGACCTCTTCATCGCTTTTAATGCTGCGCTGTAAAATGATTGTATCGACTAGTTCCATCGAATCGGCAATTATTACTCCCTGGTCCTGCCATCCCATTAACCTTACGCGAATATCCGCCCGATAAGCCGGTGGCACATAGATGGGCCGTCCTTGCTTTGATGATTTTTTAAGATAAGTCTCAAGATCGTCATATGGTTGAACGGCAGCCACGCTAATCCGGTCACCTTTCTCTTTCAGACTTGGACGGTATCCCACCCAAACAATATCTTCTACGGATAATTCCGTACCAAACAGGATTGATTCACCGCTGTCCAGGTCGATCGCCCCGGCCAATCCAGTTTCATTTAATCCAAAATAATATCGAAAACAACTATCCTGACGGAACTCGTAAATGTTATCCGGATAATTCATCGGGCAATCGAAATTGCCCAGGAATAGCGCAATGCCCCCTTCAGACATACGGTCAACTAAAATCCGGCGTCGCTGGCAATAAACTTCAGCATCAAACATTGGTTGCAACCTTTTGCGCTTTATTTGGCGTAAGAAGACTAACGACAATTAAGAGAGTAACCGAAACCAGAATCGCCGGTAATACTTCATCTAATCCAAGTAACGATTCTGGTAAATGTTCTCGAATTATAGTGGCATTTTGCCAGAACAGGGTCACTAAAGTCCCCCCTAAAATCGAACTGATGGCACCTGCGGGTGTTGCCCGTTTCCAGAAAAGCGCCGCTACCAGACTGGGGGTAATCGCCGCACCATAGATAGTATAGGCATAAAGTGCTTTTCGGAAAAAGCCCGTATTTTCCGCAAACATAAAAGTGACACCCCAGGCAATCACTCCCAGAATCAAGACCATCAGACGACTTAATAACAGCGTTTTTTTTGTGTCAGCTTTTGGATTAATATGAGTCAGGTAGATATCTTTGATAAAAGTTGTTGCAGGTATTAATAAAAACGAATCGGCAGTTGAAATGATGATACCTACGACTGTCACCATAAATATAATTCCCAGCCAGAACGGCATAAATTCTTTTGCAGCATAAATCAATATATACTTTCCATTCTCAGGATCGGGTGTCATGCTACCTGCGATCCAGGCCGAAGCGATGATCAATAATTCAATGGCTAATGCCAGAAATATCATCGTGGTGACTGCTGATTTAGCTCCTTTGGCATTTTTACTTGCGAAAATTCTCTGATATTGATTAGCGTCTCCCATGATCAACAGAAACGTTGGTAATAAAAAGTTGATCAGTTCTGTCGGGGAATAGACACCCCAGAATTGCATATGATGAGTACGGTCTCCCATTAATTGATATGCCTGTTGCATACCACTAAATCCGCCGGCTTTGATCAGCAATACTGGAAAAGCTATTATTAAAGATATGGTAATTATTGAACCAGTAACAATATCAGTATAAGCCAGACTCATCAATCCCGCTAACATAGTATAAACGATGATGAAGATGGCTGCAATCACCGTAGCCTTCTCTCGTGTTAACACTGGTTCTACCAGGTTCAGTGCTCCATGATCAGGTAGTTTGGTAATCAAATACGACGACCGAGTATCCGGGGAAGATCAAAGCGGATTCGCGCGTAATTATTTTTCTTGATGACCGCAATATTCGTCTGTCCTTTGACTGCTGATTTCGCATCTACAATTTTCACCGGTTCCACAACCTGAATTCGATAATCCAGAGTAGCCTCAGAATCTACCCCAGTTTTTTTGACAGCAAACGTTGTCTCTCCGGTCCAATCTCGATCAGGAGTGAAAATCAAACGCCCCCGTACCA
>CAXXFK010000037.1:0-83349 GCA_963663965.2 Sedimentisphaerales bacterium | reverse complement strand
ATGCCAGTCAATTAACAGTGGGCCTGCGAAAAATTGAGGCGCGGGATGCCCGGTTTTATCTGAATGGCCACCGCGTTTTTTTCCGGGGAACGCATGAAGGCTGCGAATTCCCGCTAACCGGTTATCCGCCGATGGATGTCGAATCCTGGCGCAAGGTGTTTCAGGTCTGCCAGGATTACGGGATCAATCACATGCGGTTCCATTCCTGGTGTCCGCCGGAAGCAGCCTTTGTCGCCGCTGATGAGATGGGTATGTACCTGCAGCCGGAATGTTCCAACTGGGGGCAGTATTCCTCGCGTAATAACGATCTGGTGGAATGGCTGGGGCGTGAAACCGAGCAGTTAGTCAAATCTTACGGTAACCACCCTTCATTTGTCTTGTTTTCGACCGGCAACGAGCCGGCCGGTCCCTGGCAGGAGCCTTTGCTGCGCTGGTGCCGTGAGTGGAAGGCGAAAGACAACCGCCGACTCTACGCCAGCCAGACGGGCCGATTCTTTGGCGAGCGGCCCGGGCCGGTGCCGGATATCGATTATCTCGATACCATGCGGATTGGTTCGTATATGTACCGGGGCGACAGCGGTTGGTTTGGCCGGGATTTCCGCCGGTCGCTGGACGGGGTGAATTACCCGGTGATCTCGCATGAAACCGGGCAGTGGTGCGCGTTTCCGGATTTCTCTGAGATAGTAAAATATACCGGCAAGCTGAAAGCCAAAAATTTTGAAATCTTCCGGGACTCGCTGGCGGAACATGGCTTGCTCGACCGGGCCAGGGATTTTCTGATGGCCAGCGGGCGCTGGCAGGTGGCCTGTTATAAGGAAGAGATCGAAGCCCTGTTGCGCACGCCGGGGATGGGTGGTTTTCAATTACTCGATCTGCATGATTTTCCGGGGCAGGGCACGGCCCTGGTGGGCGTTTTGAATGTCTTCTGGCAATCCAAGGGATATATTACCCCCAAAGAGTTTACCCGGTTCTGCAATGTCACTGTACCGCTGGCCCGGCTCTATCGCCAGGTCTATACCCAGTCGGAACGGCTGGAAGTACCGGTGGAGATAGCACATTTTGGCCGCAAACCGTTGGATGGTGCGGTACCCTGGTGGAAGATTATCGATCATGGGGGCCGAACGGTTCGAGAAGGCCGGTTCGATACCCTGACGATCCCGGTGGAAAACGGCACCCCGCTGGGACAGATTAGTGTTGAACTGGCCGGCTTGACCGCGCCGGGTCAATATAAAATTGTTGTAGGTCTGGAAGGGATGGCAGTCGAAAACGACTGGTTGTTCTGGGTTTATCCGGATGACAGGCCCATCGAAGCGCCCGATGATATTGTAATCGCCCGGTCATTCCCGTCAGCACGCGACGCATTAGAGGCGGGTAGTAAAGTGCTGTTTATCCCGCAGTATCGCGATCTGCGCTGGGACTGCCCTCCGGTGGGGCGGCGGCCCATCTTCTGGAACCGGTTGATGGGACCGGGTTGGGAGCGGTTCCTGGGCATAGTCTGCGATCCGGCTCACCCGGCGCTGGCTTCGTTCCCGACCGAATCTCATTATAACTGGCAGTGGGGCGATGTGTTCCGGCCCTATTGCCGGGCGCTCAATCTGGCGGATATGCCCGCGGAGTTGACCCCCATCGTTCAGATGATCGACGACTGGAACCGCAATTATAAAGTGGGAATTGTTTTTGAATGCCAGGTGGGGCGTGGCCGGCTGCTGGTATGCGCGGCCGATCTGGAAAGCGACTTATCGAACCGGCCGGTAGCGCGGCAGCTATGTCAGAGTCTGCTGAATTACATGGCTTCTGACCGGTTCAATCCAGAGGTTAAAGTGGATTTTGATGTGATCGACCGGTTGCGTTTCGATAATCAGATCATGGCTAAACTGGGCGCGGCAATCAAGGTGGATGAGGTCGAGGGCGGCCGCTCAGCCCAGGCCCTGATCGATGGCAATCCCAATTCATACTGGCTGACAGCCCGGCGCGGCCGGGGCAAGCCCTATCCTCATGAAATCCAGGTTGGGTTCCCGGCTCCGGTTGCGATGGATGGGCTGGTGGTGATGAACCGTCAGGACAATCGGGAGCATGAGGGTGATATTTGTGAATATGTTCTGTCGGTCAGTGATGATGGAAAAGAGTGGCGTGAGGCCAGACGCGGTGAACTGGAATCGACCTTCGATCCGCAGACCATCCATTTTGATAATACCATCACCGCGCGTTATCTGAAACTGGATGCTTTAAGCGGTTTTGGCGGCGATACTGCCGCGGCCCTGGCAGAACTGGCGGTGATCTATGCCGGTGGTGATCTGGCCGATACCGTCAATAGCTCCGGATCCTATGGAACGGTTCGTACCGCTACTGAGGAAATTTTTGAAGGGCTTACCGGTTTGGAGTCATCCTCCAATCCGACTGCGGCCCTGGTTCAGCGGGTCAGCGCCGATAGCGAATCGCAGACCGATCCGGCCAGCAACGCGCTGGATGGCAATCCGGCCACCATCTGGCATACCCAATGGCGTGACCAGTCACCAGGACACCCGCACTGGCTGATGATGGAATTCAAACAGACGGTTTCGGTGGCGGGCTTGCGCTATCTGCCGCGTCAGGACCGTGTTAACGGCTGGATCAAGGAGTATCGTGTGGAAGTGAGTATGGACGGTCAGCAATGGCGGCCGGTGGCTTCGGGAACCTTGACGGGGGGCAAAGGCTTACAGACGATTCTGTTTCCCGCTTCGGTTAAATGCGTATATTTACGGTTAGTCGCTCTCTCAGAAATGCAGGATCAGCCATTTGCTTCGATAGCAGAGCTTTCAATTATTGAAAAATGATTTTTTGAGGAACAGATATGACATCAAGCGAACGGATAATACTCGTTTCAATAATCTCACTTTGTATATGTAATTTTGTTTCTGCTGTCGAATATCGCTGGATAGGCGTTCCAGATAATGCGGCGCCGGCGTTGCGTTCGGCGGCGTTGATCCTGGCGGAGAAACTGGGATTGCCGGACAGCACGATTCGAACTGTTGATGACCTGTCCCGGCCACAGACCGGCGGGATCATACTGACCTGTGGTGATACTGCCTCAGAGAGTGATGGCTATACCGTCACCAGTGCCGATGGCGGAACATTGATCCGGGGCGACAGGCCGCGCGCTTTGCTCTATGCCGCCGGGGATTTGCGTTTATGGCGCAACCGCACGGAGGGCGTCTTTGAGAGACATCCTGATTTTATTACCCGCAGTGTGGAGTATCATGGCAGCGCGCCTATGGCCGAATATGTCGCGGAGTTGGGATTGAACCTGTTGATCGATCGTAAAGCGCGTTATACCGTAACATTCAAAGATACCCTGCCGGAGATCTGGGATCAGTTAACACCAGATCAGCAGCGTGGTCTGGAGCGATCCGCCAACTTCAATCTGGCCCAAGACAATCCGGTTCGACAGGCCTGTCACGATGCCGATATTGTGTACAGCGCTTTTCTGTATGGCAACGACTTGCAGCGCTGGTCCGGTTCGCTCTATGAGGCCGCGATTAAGGCTTATCCCCAGATCAAAGGCCGGTCGGCAAGTAATTCCTGGGAACTGGGCACGCTGTGTCCTTCCGAACCGATGACCTGGCGGGTGATCGACGCTTACCTGCGTGAGTACCTGCAACAGACCCGGGCCGATGTGCTTTATGTGACGTTCTGGGATAATTACGGCCTGTATTGTCAGTGCGACCGCTGTCGGGCGAACGGGCTGAATACCTTTCCCAATGAATTGTATGAATGCGTGAAGCCGTATCATAAAACCGTCAGTGCGTTAGGAAAGAAAATGATCGTGCGGACCTGGTCCTCGGGAGTACCCCACTGGCTGCGGGATCAATGGGTGAACGCGCCGGGTTATGACCATCTTGATCTGAGCGGGACCGAACTCTGGTCCCGGGTGATCCATGACCTGCCGGCGGATATTATCCTGCAAACCAAGGTCTATCATGCCGACTGCCAGCCCAACGCCCGCTTCAGTACTCTGCTGGGCCAGGCCGGACCTCATACCGAAATTGCCGAGTATCAGATGACCGGCCAGACTACCGGGCGATACTATTTCCCGGCCGCGACGGTGACACATACCGCCTGGACGATGAAAAAGAGCCACGACCTGGTGGGCCCGGCCGGCGGGGTCAATCTGTTTCTGGGCGGGACACGCCAGAGTAATTATTATTTGTTAGATGATATCTGTAATAGTATCAATACCCGGGCCTGGCGGGAACTTTCCTGGGATGTCAATGCCGATCTGGATAAAATCTGGCAGGATTGGACCGAAGAAACCTTCGGGCCGCAAGCCGCGCCCTATCTGGCGCGGGCCTTACGCCTGTCGGAAACGGCCGTAGACCGCACCTTCTCAACTCTCGGTATGGGTTCCAGCACGAACTCCGATTTTGTCAGCAATATAGCCCGGCGTGAAACCCTGCTGATGTATACCAACCGTCATTTTCTGCCGGAATATGCCCGCTATCTGGAACCAAACCTTGACAATGTCCGGCGTGTCATCGATGAAAAAGAAGACTGCCTGGACCAGATCAGACAGATGCTAACCGAGTTGGAAAAAGCCCGGCCTTATCTGAAAGAAAATCAATATCAGGAACTGGCCACCCGTTTTCGCTGGTTGCAGGAATTTGCCATCATCAAGCGTTACCTGGAAGAAGCGCTCTGGCGTTTCCGGTATATCCGACAGCTGGCCGCCATGCGGACCACCGATCCGGAACAAATGGGGTATATTGTCGCGGCTTATGACCAGGTGATGGCACATCGACAACGCCTGTTCGAATACGATCCTGATCTGAAGTTTTCCTGTTATGATACGACCCTGGGCCAATTACGCACGCGTCCGGCGCTGGGCAGTCCGGTATCGTTGATGAAAGAGATTTATCAACAGTCACGAACCTTCATCGAGGAGTTTGTTGGGCCACATTATTTACCGGAGGACTATCTGCGGGATTAACGGCTTAAAAATGAAATTACTGGCCGGGTTTCATATTTGAATAATAACCGGTATGTATGCCCATAATGAGTGCCGGCCTGATGGGAATGGGGCTTGTCAAGCTGACCGGCAAAGGATATTCTATAGTTATTCAAGGCATAATTTCATAGATCCTCTATCATGATTAACTGGTGATTGCAAAAAGAGACATCTCATGGTATTACCAGATTGCGTACGAAAAATCAGTTACTTGATTTATAGCGTAGAAAGGGCAGGAATGATGGCATTAATGGTTCGTATGGCCGGACTCTCAGGTATTTTAATATCATTATTCACATGGCAGGCGGGTGGGCAAACCCTGGCCCCGGAACGGATCGCGGCAGAGCGGCCGGAATTCAGCAGCTCCCAGGAACGCCCCTTACGTTATCAACCGGATGGCACTGATTTTGTGATTGTTAATGGCGATGAAGCGTTTAACCGGCCGCTCTATGGCGGCAATACTGCTTTCCGCATCGACGCAGGCGACCGGCCGGAATGCGCCTTTTATTCCTCTGGACGCAGAGGCGCTGTTCGAGTCGGAATTCGAATTGGAAATAAAGCCTTATGGCTCCATCAAGCCGCCAGGATTGAAGCGCGTTATCAACCGGGATCCATGTTGTATCTTATCGAAGATCCGGTGTTGGCTGGTAGTAAGTTGTCAGTACGGTTTACCGGCTTGTATGATCGTGATGGATTACTGGCCGACGCCCATCTAAGTGGCTCTCAACCCCAGGTGGAAATATGGTGGGTATTTGGCGGTGTCAGTGGTAAGCGAGGTAAACGTGATGGCGATCTTGGTTGTGAAGGCATGCCGCTGAGTGAGTTCTATGCCGTCAAGCCGGATTATTGTAAGGGTAATCAAATCGAGTTTGAAGGCGCTCGTTTCTTGCTGACCGGACCGTCATCCATCATGGCCGGTTCTGTCAGTGGTGACAGTCAATGCCTCATTGGGGATGCCAACAACTGGGATAATCTGAATCAATTAATTACGTCCGCGAATTATACTGGAGAATCGCCGGTGGCGTTGATTCGCTCAAAACTCTCCAGTGGTCAACAGGTGTTTCTTACTATAGAAAGTCAAAGTCAGGAAAAACGCACCTGGCCGCAACAGTTGGATGAAGCCGGTTGGTATCAATTGTATTCTGAAGTTCAAGCACAACGGAAAAAGATAGCAACCCAGATTCGTATCGAGACGCCCGATGACTATTTAAACGCGGCAGCCGCGGCGCTGTGTGTGGCGACCGACGCCATCTGGGATGAGGCCCAGGGCGCGGTCATGCATGGCGCCTGTGCCTGGCGGCGTAAACTACTGGGCTGGCGCGGTCCGTATGCCTTTGATGCCCTCGGCTGGCATGACCGCATGCGCCGTCATCTGACCTGCTGGGCCGGACAACAGGACACCGGGTCAATACCTCCGGCCATTCTGCCGGCGGATCCCAGTGCTAATCTATCCCGTAATGAGCCATCTTTACATTGTAATGGTACGATGTCCAAATCGCATTACGATATGAACCTGGTTTATATCGATGCTCTGTTCCGACATATCTTGTGGACGGGTGATCTCGATTTTGCCCGGAGTGTCTGGCCAGTGATCGAGCGGCACCTGGCCTGGGAGCGCCGATTGTTCCGGCGGCCTTATGGTTCGGATGGACTGCCGCTTTATGAAGCGTACGCGGCGATCTGGGCCAGCGATGACCTGCAATACAGCGGCGGGGGGGTGACCCATACCACAGCGTATAATTATTATCATAACAAAATGGCGGCGCGCCTGGCGGGATTGCTGGGTGAAGATGGCTCGGCCTATGAAAAAGAGGCACAATTGATCTGGCAGGCGATGCAGCGTGAACTCTGGCTGGCGGATAAGGGCTGGTTCGCCGAATATAAAGACTGGCTGGGATTACGCCGAACCCATGATTATCCGGCGGTCTGGACGTTTTATCATACCGCCGACAGCCAGGCGGCAACGGCGCGGCAGCTATACCAGATGAGTCGGTATGTCGATACCATGATTCCTTCGATTCCGATTGTCGGGCCGGGAGTGCCTGCCGGTTATCATACCATTTCAACCAGTAACTGGATGCCCTATTCGTGGTCGATCAATAACGTTGTTCTGGCGGAGTCGGCCCATACCGCGCTGGCTTACTGGCAATCCGGCCGGGATGAAACCGCGTTTCAATTGTTCAAGGGCTGTCTGCTGGATGGCATGTACCTGGGCGCGTGTCCGGGAAATGTTGGTATGTGTTCCTATTATGATATGGCGCGGGGTGAATCGCAGCGTGATTTTGCCGATGGAATAGGCGTAACGGCGCGCACGTTCATGGAAGGATTATTCGGGATTATGCCGGACGCGTTGGCTGGTGAACTGCGTATCCGGCCCGGTTGGCCCCAGGACTGGGATTCCGCTCAAATTATTCACCCGGATATAACCCTGTCATATCAGCGGCAAGGTGAACAGGAACGCTATCTGATTGAACCGGCGTTTGGGCGGCCAATGGCATTGCAGTTGGCATTGCCCGCTTTTCGCGATACAATAGCATCCGTTCGGGTGAATGGGCAGCCGGCCCAATGGCAATGTGATCAGAACAATATAGGATTGCCAAAGATAATCATTGAATCACGGGCCCCGCGGTATGAAGTGGTAATACAGTGGCGGGGGCAGCCTTTGAAGCATGCTCGTATAAAAGCAATCATGAATCCAGGCCGTCAAGAGACCGTTGATTTGGACAGGGTGACAGTAACCGCAGTAGATGATCCTCAGGGAGTCTTTGATTCTTTAAATCTCTCTGAGTCAGGTTTTACAGGTGTGGTTCAGGACATGGAAGGGTTCCGGACTTTGTTTGCCCGGGTAAAACAGGGCGATCTAACCTGGACCATGCCTGTCAGTGTCAAGATCAGGCCCGAGTATGAATTGGTGGACAGCCTCCAACAGGATGACCAGAGTCTGAGATTCCGTTTGAAAAATAATACCCAGTCGGATTTTCGGGGCAGTGTAACCTTTAATAGTAGCGGTCAGAACTGGACGTTGCCGGTGACTGTCAATGGCGGGTGGGTATCTGATGAAATTGTATTACCGGCCAGAGGGATTCTGCCGGGTGTTTGTCCAATCAAGGCAACACTTCGGCCGGGTCTGACCATTACCGGCGAAATTATCAACTGGCATCTACCGGCCGCCTCGACCAAGGCGCGCATGGTCGATCTGAAATCCCAATTCAATGACAAGGTAACCCGGATCTTCCAAAACGAATATGTCTCGCCCCGGTCGCCGTTCTGTTCGCTGGCGATCCCCAGCCAGGGAATCGGGGCCTGGTGCAATTTCAAAGAAACCTTCGGCGTGGATGATACCGGATTGCGGGCGCAGGCCCGTAACCATGGCGGCCGGATTGCCGGGCCGGGCGGAATCGCATTAAGTACTCCCGGCGAGCCGGATGCGGATAATATCATCTATGTCTCGCTCTGGGACAATTATCCCGATGAAGCAACCATTCCCTTGACCGGCCGGGCGCGATGCCTGTATGTCTTGGTGGCAGGTTCCACCAATTCCATGCAGAGCCATATCGATAACGGCGAAATGATTGTGATGTATACGGACAATACTTATCAACGGCTGGCGTTGCGTCATCCCACCAATTGGTGGCCGATCGATCAGGATTTTTATATCGACGATTATGCCTTTCGCCGGCCCCAGCCCATTCCGCCGCGACTGGATCTGAAAACCGGCCGGTTGCGGATTCTGGACCCCATCAGCTTCAAGCGGAAGGGGGGCAAAGTGCCGGGCGGGTCAGCCACAATACTGGCAATCCCCCTGGATACTGGAAAAGCGCTTAATGCATTGACGATACGAGCCTTGTCAAATGAAGTCGTTATTGGATTGATGGCGGCGACACTCATTGACTGATTGGGGATTCTTTACGTTATGACATCACCGAAACGGATCTTGATTTCAGGGCATCTGGATCGACAGGCCGCGCGTGGTTTTGTGCGGGGTATTACCCAATATGCCAACCTCTACGGTCCCTGGGTTTTCATACGCCGGTTACCCTTTTATAAAGTGCCTTCTGAATCAGGTAGCGGCGGTTTCTGGAAACAGGATTACCAATCGGCGCTTCAACAGATGATTGCCAGTTCTCAAATAGATGGTCTGGTGGCCGAGATGCCTGATTTATCGACGGTTCGACATATTGTACCGCCCGATTTTCCCGCGGTGATTATACCTACTGAAGAAACAGTGCCGGGATATGTCAATGTAATGAGTGATCCCGGCCGGACCGGTATCATGGCAGCAGAATACTTTCTTAAGCTGGGATTCAAACAGATTGCGTTCTTTGGATATGGACCGATTTACTGGTCGCAGCAGCGTGAGCAGGGATTCTGTCGGCGTTTACGTCAGGCTGGGATAGAACCTATCGTGGTGAATCAGACCCAGTCCGGCCACATGATCAGCTGGCAGGATGAACTCGAATGGATCGGCAAACAACTCCAGAATCTGCCCAGACCCCTGGCGGTCTGGGCCTGGAACGATGATCTGGCCGAGGTCGTGCTGGAGGCCTGCCGCATTCTGGATATTGTGGTGCCCGATGAAGTCAGCGTGTTGGGATGCGATAACGATGAGTTGATTTGTAACATGTGTCATCCCCCGCTTTCCAGTATCGGTATTAACTTTGAACGCGCCGGATACGAAATGGCTGAGCTGTTGGATCGACAAATGGCCGGGCTTGCTCTGGATACCAATGTGATTTATGTCAAGCCAACCGTTGTGATGGAACGGCAATCGACTGAAATTCAGGCAATTTACGATCGTGAGGTCGCCCAGGCCATCCGTTTTATCCGCCAGAATGCTCATAAGTCTATCCAGGTAAACGATGTGGTCGAGCGAATTGCGGTATCCCGGACGGTGCTTTATGATCGGTTTCGTAAGGTGCTGGGCCGGTCGATTCATGAAGAAATTAAACGAACCCGGGTGGAATCGATCGCCAGAGCCCTGATAACGACTCAGGCCCCGATCAAGCAAATTGCATTAAAATTGGGTTTTGAAAGCGAAAGCCATCTGTCGCGTTATTTTCGCGATATCAAAGGACTATCCCCCCAGGCATTTCGCAAACAATTCGGGGCAAAATAAAATTATAGCATCAGGAAGTCGTTATCGATGTAGTCTGGACGAAATGGCGATTAATACGAACAAAATGGTCTGGTTCGTTCTGGTGAGTCATAGTAAAATAAAGCAATTGGGCCAAACGAAGCCAATTTAGGAATTTTCAGAGTTAAACCTATCAATTTCAAAAAGTTATGAATTCGCGCGAACGAGTATTGGCTGTTTTATCAGGTGAAATGCCGGACCGGGTTCCGTGCTGGTGCGGTGCTTCCGATGAATTCTGGGCCAAAGCGAAAAGATATACCGGAATTCTGGAGGATGAAGATTTGCGGATTCGTATGCGCGACGACTTTCGCCGGGTCTATGCTGCTTATAACGGGCCCGATCTGGGAAATCCACAGCATGGTAAAATTAGGACTATTTTTGGTATTGAGCGGGATGGTCTGGGTTATGGTCAGGCATTGAATCATCCCCTGGCCGGCGCCGGGCTTAGCGATGTACTGGATTACCCCTGGCCTGATCCGGCCTGGATGGATGTGAGCGCTATTGAGGCGACGGCCCGGAGTTATGACGGCAAGTATGCGATTCTGGGAGGAGACTGGTCCCCGTTCTGGCATGATGTTATGGAACTCTTTGGGATGGAAACGTTTTTTATCCGAATGTATACCGAACCGGAGGTAGTGAAAGCCGCACTGCAAAAGGTGGTGGATTATTATTGGGAAGTGAGCCGGCGAATATTTGACGCGGCTGCCCGGCATATTGATATTTTTTTTATTGGCAATGATTTCGGCAGTCAATGCGGCCCATTATTGGGGCCGGACCTGTTTCGAGAATTTATTGTGCCCCATTTGCAGCGCCTGGTCGCATTAGGCCATGACTTTGGCCTCAAAGTGCAGTTGCATTGTTGTGGCGGCTTTGCCCCCTTGATACCATTGATGCTCGAAACCGGACTGGACGCCCTGCAGGCGGTTCAACCCAGTTGTCAGGGAATGGATTTGCAAACGTTAAAAGAGCAGTTTGGTAACCGGATCGTCTTTAATGGCGCGATAGATTCACATCATGTGTTAATTGATGGTTCAGCCGAAGAGGTTCGGCAAAAGACCCGTGAGGTGTTGGATATCATGATGCCCGGTGGCCGATATATTGCCGGCGCCAGCCATGATTCCATTCTGGAAGAAACCCCGGTGGAAAATATCCTGGCTATGTTTGATACGGTTGTGGAATCTGGTGTTTATGAGCTGATTAATCGTGGGACAGCCTAAGAAAGGTTTAAATCATGAGAACAAAAAAAGGATTCACGTTGATCGAATTACTGGTCGTAATCTCCATCATTGCTCTGCTGGTGGCGATCCTAATGCCGGCCTTAAACAGCGCGCGTCAGCAGGCGACCGGCGCGGTTTGCCTGGCCAATTGCAAGAGTTTGTCCCTGGCATGGAATATGTATCAGGATGATAACGAAGGCCAGATTATCATGGGCCATACGGATGACTGGAATGGATTTAAACCGTGGGTATATTACAGCAATTCAGTTGCCGCGGCCGGGCAGCCGTCTTTAGAACCCAAATTTGACGCAATCCGACGGGGATTGCTTTATAAATATACCCAAAGCGTTGAGGTATATAATTGCCCCGGCGATAAACGCAGTTTAAAGCCATCCGCTGCTACGAGTGATAGTCCTGCCCTTCTGGGGGGGTATCGCAGTTATTCCATTCCCGGTGGTTTATTTGGTGTGGATACTGCCGGTGCCTGGGGTATTGTCCCGATAACAAAAATGTCCGAAATTAAAACCCCTTCAGAAAAATATGCGTTTATCGAAGAAATGGATGGACGGGGCGACAATATGGGTTCCTGGGTTGTTTATCCGCTTGGTTCACACACCACCAATTCATGGATCGATCCGATAGCGATCTGGCATAACAAACAAAGTACGCTGGGATTCTGTGATGGTCACGCCGAGATGCATAAGTGGGTTGAACAAAGCACCCTTGATATGGCCCTTAGCCAATCTTTTTACCAGACATTATATTCAGGTGAAGATGGAACGGATCTGCAATACATGAAACGGGGATATGCTTTTAGAAGTTTATATTAAGATGGGTATGAATTCTGACGTAGGATTATCAGAAATGAAAACAAATCGTCTCTGGCTGTGCGTTGTGGTTGTATTAGCAGGAATCCTGTTGAGCGGTTGTTCCGGGTTCCGGCCATCCCAGGCAAAGTGCCGGCGTTTTGGCTGGGTAATCGGCCTGAAGCCCGATAAGGTGGAAGAATATAAACAATTGCATGCCGCGGTCTGGCCGGATGTACTGGCCATGATCAAACAATGTCATATCCGGAATTATTCGATCTATCTGCGTGAACTGGATGATGGACGACTTTACTTATTCAGTTATCTGGAATATACCGGTGATGATTTTGACGCGGATATGGCGATCATGGCCGCTGATCCTACCACCCGGGAATGGTGGAAGCACTGCAATCCATGCCAGGAGCCTTTGGAGAATCGAAAGGAGGGCGAGTGGTGGGCCGATATGGAAGAGGTGTTCCATTTTGATTGAAGAATGTTAATGGCCGTTTGGTCAACCTGCTGGGATTTTATGAATCGCAAATCAACAATCATAATCATTGGGCTGGCTGCCTTATGGACTTTTGGCATTAGTCCCCTTCTCTCTGCCCAGTCTGATCCTCCAGTTTCACTGTTGGACACTGACAGCACGGTTACCCTGTCAAACGGACAGATAACCGGTATGATTAATAAATCCAATGCCCGCATGACCACTCTGTACAAAGGATCCAGTTCCAATTTGATCGGAAACGCCTGGTACTGGGATTGCAATGGAAATGGCGGGCTTTATGAAGGGGTTGCCAATGCGGCTTACTCGGTCGTGACGAATACGGATGATCAGGTCGAGATTGCCTTTCAGGCGATCGGGATGCTTGGAGGTGTGCTGGATTATGAAGTGCATTATATCCTGCGCCGGGGCGTTAGCGGATTCTACGCCTTTGCGGTTTTGTCAACCAGTAGTCCGGCTGAATGGGATCTGGACCAGGCCCGCTGTGTCGTGCGCAACAGTCCGGCAGTATTCAATCGGATGGTGGTGGATGATAATCGCCAGAAAGTCGCCCCTACTCCCCAGGAACTGGCTTTGGCCCGGGCCAATGGCGGGATTCTCAGCCCCTCTGAAGCAACACGAATGCCGGATGGTACCGTCGATGATAAGTATCTGTTTGCCGATTATGTCAGTGAACACTATGTTCACGGCTGGTGCGGAGATGGCTACGGGATGTGGATGATTACTCCCAGTTCGGAGTTTTACAATGGCGGGCCGACCCATCAGGAACTGACGGTCCATCAGACCACAACGACCCCGGTGATCCTGAACGATTTTCAGGGCAGCCATTACGGCGGCGGCCAGGCGGAATTTCAAACCGGCGAACGCTGGTCAAAGATCTATGGGCCGTTCTTCCTTTATGTCAATGAAGGTGATACCCCTGAAGAACAATGGGATGACGCTAAAGCGGCGGCTTCGCTTGAAAGGCAAAAATGGCCCTATCAGTGGCTGGACCGGCCGGATTATCCCCTGGATCGGGGCAATTTGGTGGGTAAATTAAAATTAACCGACGGAACCAATCCGACTGGGGCCTGGGTGATCCTGGCTAGCCCCGAGAATCTGCCGGAAATTCCCAACTGGCAGAAGCAGTGCAAAGGCTATCAATTTTATGCCCGTGCCGATGAGCAGGGCAATTTTAAAATAGAACAGGTCAGGCCGGGTACCTATTCGTTATATGCTTTCGTAAATGGTATTCCAGAAGAATATCGGCTGGATGATGTTGTTATTACTGCCGGTCAGACTGCTGATCTGGGTATTTTGAATTGGAGCCCGCAGAAATTCGGCCGCCGCCTCTGGCAGATTGGCCGCTTTGACCGGACAGCGGGTGAATATAAATATGGCGATCGGTTTCATGATGGAACTTCCTGGGGGATGTGGAACAATTATCTCACGGATTTTCCTGCGGATGTGGATATCTGGATAGGCCGCAGTTGTGAACGAGACGATTGGAACTATACCCAGATGGCCTGTCAGCGTGAGAATGGATCCTGGCATTTACCGGTCTGGGTTGTGCATTTCGATATAGAGACGATCCCGGTTGGTCAGGCCATGCTGACCGTGGCTATCGCCGCCCAGCGCCAGGGTGCTTTGGAGATCAGGGTTAACGGGATCCGGATTGAGTATGATACTAGCCTGGATGCCGGATCCGCCTGTGTACGGGATAGTATACAGGGCGCCTATGAACTCAAGAGGTTGAAATTTAACACCACCTATTTGCGCCAGGGGATCAATACCATTTCATTCAAACAAGTCCGGGGCAGTACCTTTGCCAATATCATGTACGATGCCATCCGCCTGGAACTCCCTCTGATCGCTGATCTGAATCATGATAGCCGAACCGACGCGGCCGACCTGGCCGTGTTGGTTGGAGGCTGGCTGGACACCAATACAGGAGCGGATCTGGATAAAAATGGACAGGTTGACTATGCTGATTTTAATTTTTTGACGAAAGAGTGGTTGTCTTATAGCAGCGACCAGGAATTGTAATAGTTGTTGTATTTATGATGGTAATTTTAGCCAGTCATTCAGGAGAATCATATGGCTCCCAAGCATTTTACTATAGGGTATTTTCTGATAACGGTTTTTAGTGTATGGGCTCTGGCGGCTGACAGGCCGGCCGCCCAGGTCAATCCCGAAGCTCTGAAGCGCTGGCAGGATATGCGATTTGGCATGTTCATACACTGGGGACCGGTCAGTCTGACCGGTCATGAAATCGGCTGGTCACGCGGCCGCGAGACTCCTGTTGAACAATACGATCAATTGTATAAGCGTTTCGACCCGGAACACTTCAATGCGGACGACTGGGTAAAAGTCGCCAAACAGGCCGGCATGAAATATGTTATTTTGACGACCAAGCACCATGACGGCTTTTGCCTCTGGGATACCAAACAGACCGATTTCAATATGATGAACTCGCCGTTAGGGCGCGATGTCGTTAAAGAGTTATCCGACGCCTGCAAGCGGCAGGGGATCGCCTTTGGTACCTATTATTCCACTTGCGACTGGCATCATCCGGATTTTCCCCGCACCAGTCCCGGCGGCCAGGTCAAACGGGATACTTATAATCTGGACCGCTATACCGAGTATCTCAAGGCCCAGGTCAAAGAGCTGCTGGTCAATTACGGCCCGCTGATAACCCTGTGGTATGATGTTCCCCAGGAATTCGACCGGCAGCGCGGCGAGAGTGTGATTGCTTTTACCCGTGCTTTACAGCCCAGTATTGTGATTAACAACCGTACCGGGGCGCCGGGCGATTTTGATACCCCCGAACAACGAGTCGGCGGCTTCAACCGGGAACGCCCCTGGGAAACCTGCATGACCATCTGTCGGCAATGGGCCTGGAAGCCCGATGATACCATGAAGTCGTTGAAGCAGTGTCTGCAAACGTTGATCTATACCGCCGGCGGTGATGGCAACCTGCTGTTTAATGTTGGCCCGATGCCCGATGGCCGGATCGAACCGCGTCAGGTTGAGCGTCTGATGGAAATGGGACAATGGATGCAGCAGTATGGCGATACCATCTATGGCACCCGGGGCGGCCCACTCAAGCCGGGACGCTGGGGCGCTTCTACCTGCAAAGATAATAAAGTGTTCCTGTTTATCATGAACTGGCCCCAGGACGGTCCATTTCTTATTCCAACACAGTCTTTAAAGATTCAAAAAGCGATAGTACGCGGCGGGGGAGTCGTGACTTTTAAAAATACCAAAGCAGGAATTGAACTGGATATCCCAATCGCCGAGCGAAATGAAATCGCCTCGGTCGTGGAACTGACTGTGGCCGGGCGTGCGTTCGATATCGAACCAGTTAGAATGAATCTCCCCAGTGATTCAGTAGCGTTTGAGAAGCCGGCCAAAGCCTCTAATGTCTTTCAAAACCAAAAAAACTATGAAGCCTCCAAAGCATTCGATGACGATCCGGAAACCCGCTGGGCCACCGATGGCGGGACCCATGCTGCCTGGCTGCAAGTAGATCTGGGACAGGATACCACGGTCAATGCCGCAAGAATTGATGAGCACGACTGGAACCGGATAACCCAATTCGAAATCAAGTATCAGTCGGGTAATGAATGGAAAACTGCCTATAAAGGGGGCAAGGTCGATTCAGAAAAGACGATCACATTTGATCCTGTTCGGGCACGGATTTTCCGACTGGATATTTTACAGGCTACGGAAGGACCTACTATCTGGGAGTTTCAACTGTTCCATAAAAAGTAATTGACCGGCTTGTATGTAATAGTTAGATTAGCTGATTGGTGTAGACGGCATTTCAAATGGAAGTTTGAGATGCCTTTTTTATGAATAAATAGATTTGATCAATATTTTCGAGGATCAGTTTCCTATATTGGTTAAGGTATTGTTTTGACTTAGAATCAGTCAATAAATTGATTTTCATAAATTTGCGGGTCTATAATAACATATTGTATGTATGATCTGCCGGCCAGACTTTCTGTCATTATGTCCGGAAAGTCAACTCTGTTTCATCGGGTACGGCTGGTATGGTTCAGGCTCTTATGTGACGGAACTCTGGGGTACATTAAGGCAGGCTTTATGATAACTATCTAATTTATATTAGGTTAACGTTAGTTTTGTCGCATAGGATCTGAACGAAAGGCATATTTCCGAATGGAAGAATTATTCTGAAACAACGTTTCTGTTTTAAATGATAAACAAATCGTATTTTTCTGAACGCTTTTTCCGTTGGGGCAGCGAAATTAAAAAAATCTCAAGTGAGAAGGATTTGTTTTGGAAAAATCGTTGATTAATTTTCTATTCCACAGGCGGTGTGGATGTGAGGGTATGATTAATACTTGCTTAACCGGTGCCCTTATTTCACAAGTCATTGCCTTGAAAGGGTTTTCCTATGTATAAAGTGAGACGTAATAAACTAAAACGCAGAATTTTACGTCGGGTAACTCATAAAATTTATGATGTGAATTCACCAACATCATTAATTACCGAAGTCTTGGAACGGCGTTTATTATTAAGTGGCGATCCCTTTAAGTATTCAGCCGGACCTGATAACCTGGATGCGATTTTAAAGGTCAATGCAAATACGCTGGAACTCTATCAGGATGGCTCGCTGGCTCAATCGGCTTTGCTATCGGATGTTTCCCGGGTTGAAATAACGGGTGGAGACCAGGCCGATAAGCTTTTGATCGATGGATTTATCGGAAAATCGATACTATTCAAAGGGGGAACAGGGGATGATAGTATAGCATTTTCCAATATGATTACCGGGCCCGAAGTTGCCCTGGCCCAGGGGTATAGCGCGACTATTCTAGCCGGCGATGGAACGGAACAGTTTACCATCCGTACCGATTCGGTTGAAAGTTATGCCGGCGATAGTAGTGGAAATCTCTTTAAGCCGGGTAAGCTAGATGTCACTGACCAGATAGCTATTACGACTGGATCGGGCGATACGCTGGATTATTCATCCTACGGCAAGCCTGTTCAGGTGAATTTGAGTGGTTCATCATTCCAATATTCATCAACGAATCTCACTGCCAACTCTGCCAGCGCCTTATTGGATAGTAATCTTTTCGCGGGTATCATCGCGGTTACAGGAGGTAGTAAATCTGACATTCTGGCAGGTGGGGATAATGCTGAATTGTTTACCGGTGCGGGTGGCGCGGATATTCTGGCCGGCGGGAAAGGCAATGATACTCTGACCGGCGGCCGGGGTGATGATATTTATGTCTTTGCCAATAACTGGGGTGAAGATCTGGTTGAAGAAAAGCGCTTTGGAGGAGATGATACCCTTGATTTTAGTTTGATGAGCGATACGCTGGTGATTACCGTTGGAGATTCGGGTGGTAAAACCGCCGTTTCAGCGACTAGCGGTCTTAATAAGCTGGTGGATGTAACCTACATTGATAAAGTAGTGGGTAGTGGTGGGCAGAACACCTATGCCATTTTGCCCGGTGATGGCGAATTGGAAATTGACGATCTGGTCTCAGCCAATGGCACTTTGGATTTCAGTGGATTTACCGAGGATATCGAATTCACTATCAGCGAAAATGCCGGCGGCGATCTGGAAGTTCGGGCGGTATCGGGTGACCGGGAAATAACTGCTCAGGGTATCGAAAAAATAATTGGCGGTAGCGGTAATGACAAATTCATTTACCAGGGGACCGTAGCCTATAACTCGCTGTCTATCGATGGCGGCAGTGGGGATAATACCATTGATTTTTCCGGCTACGATACCGCGGTTACAGTGGATTTGTCTACGGCAGGTTGGACCCGGATCAAAACGATTGTTGGTTCCGATCAGGATGATGATCTTACCGGAGATAGTAACGCGAATATTCTGATTGGCGGTAAAGGGAGTGATACACTCAAAGGTGGAGGAGGAAACGATACGTTTGAATTTGAGGATGATTGGAATGGCGATAGCGTCGATGGCGGGGGCGGTGTTAATACCGTTTCATTTAGCCAGTCAAAAACGGATATCGTATTCAAAATCAGCGCCAGCGGTTTGAGTCAGATTGAGGCTGGTGATGATTCAAATAATGCCGTTGCTTCAGTAAATTCGATACAGAAACTGACTGGAGGCAAGGGCAGTGACTGGCTGGATTATTCGCCCGTAACTGGAGATATCGTCGTGACACTGTCCAGTGGCAGCGCAGAATATGTTAATGGCGGCGCGCCCGGCAGTGTCAGTGGCGTTGAAAACATTATTGCCGCCCAGGGTGTCAATACCCTTAGCGGTAATGATGATGCCAATATTTTTGTCTTATACGAAAGAGCCGATTGGAGTGGGGGAGCGGATAATATCGTTGGTGGCGGTGGGAATGACACGGTCAGTTACGAAAATTTCACCAGTGGCGTTACGTTGGATTTATCGGGAGATAAAAAAGGTAAAATCAACGCAACGGAAATCACCACAACCAGCGGTATCGAAAACCTGACCGGTGGTGCTGGCGCCGATGTGCTTACCGGTGACAGCCAGGCCAATATTCTCACCGGTGGACCGGGCAATGATATTCTCACGGGTAAGGGTGGTCAGGATCGTTATGTATTCGGTGAAAACTGGGGTCAGGATACGGTGGTGGAGGATGATGGCGGCGCCTGGAACCGCTATGGCAATGGATTTGTTGATACGTTGGATTTTATGGCGGTGGCTTCCAGTCTGACCTGGCAGATTGAAGATCCGGCCAATGCTTCACCACAAGGGGATGATGACAAAGGAATTGTGCGTGTCTATGATGAAGCCGATTTTGCCGGTTCGACCAACCGGGTCGACGCGAGTGGCGGTTTTGTCGAACGTCTGGATGGTATGAAAGAGAATGATACCGTCCGGCAGGAAAATCTGGAGCTGACTCAGGCCGAAGTCGAGGCGATTATTGGTACCGATACCACCGATGGTGGTCTCGATCTGGTTCAGGAGTGGGCTGGTAAATTGGGCGGTGCAGTGGATGAATTGCTGGATGTATTGGTCTTTGGCGCCATCGATACTGCCGGCGCCGGATTTCTGAAACAACGCCTTTTCGACGCGGTGGGTGACCTGGTGGCCAGTGTCGAAGCCTACCTGGGTGGCGCTGGTCCCTGGCAGACCGGTGATGGTTCTGATGATGGTAGCGGTACGGTCGATAACCTGTTTGAAGTCGAGGGTATTACCGTATCGCCCACCAGCTATCAGAAAGAATTTCGCGGCACGGTCGATCTGGGCGCAGTCGAACTGACCACCAATATCGATCTGGTCGATGCGATCAGCGATTTACTGGGCGATCTGAATGGTGTTGACGCGTCCGGCACACTGGGACTGACCATGGATGTGGTGTTTACATTCAGTTTTGGTCTGGAAGAGAATGGCGATTTTTATCTGGCCGATCCCGCGCTGATGCTGGATAACGGTATGTTGGGCGCACAGCATATCGATCTGGGCTTCGATCTGGGAATACTGGCTGCGGGTGTGAATGATGGAACTGTTGCGTTTGATTTTAGTGTTGGTTTTGAAACAACCGGACATTATGTCCTGACCCAAGACGTCGTCAATAATTTTAATTATAAAGATCTGTCCGGCCGGATTGTTAAAGAGGGTGAGTTTGTCGTGGACCTGCCGTTTGGTTCGCAACTGGCCGGCTTATCGCTGGATCTGGCCACGCTCAGGACGGTATTCGATTTTGATACCGATCTGTTTGGCGGTCTGACTCTCGGGGAGTTCATTACTCAATTCGATACCTCCATATCTCTGGATGCCGTGAATTTCGATCTGGGCGATCTTTCGGATCTGGGCAAATTGTCGTTGGCCGATATTTATGATGCCCTGAAAGTCACGGTCGATCTGGTGTTCGATCCCAGCGGTCTCTGGTTTGAAGAGATTCCCGGAATTGAACTGAACCTGGATGACTTGACCGCGGGTATCGGCCAGGCGATTCTCGATGCGATTGAATGGATCAATCCGGCCAACTGGGCCGGCAGCTTACAGGAGATCGAAGGGATACTGGATGCTAAAATCTCACTGCCCAATATTCCAACTCAACTGGGAGTTGGAGAATTTGGAGCCTGGGTGAATCCCGATTTCAGTCTGGGATTCAATGATGGTGAATTGTTCTATGGTTTTACCTTTGATGCCGGTTACTATGGCGAAAAGGGCTTCGGCTTCGATATGGCCGATTTTGCCGGTGGAGCGGATGGCCTGTTTGGTGATGGCGGCCTGTTTACGGTTCAGGCCGGTGGTAATCTTTTTGTGGACGCCCGGACCGCGCTGGAAATTGGGGTTGGGATCGACCTGTTGCCGGATATATCCGCCGGTGAAAGTTTTGAGCCTTATGTAACCGATACCAGCGGAATTGATGCCTCAGTAACCCTGGGAGGCAAGGATCTGACTTTTGTTGCGGCGATTAACACGGGTTTGGATATCGCCGATAAAATCGGACTGCATGTTAAAGAAGGAACTGCCGTGGCCGGCGCTTCACTGGGTATCAGTTTAAAGGAAGGAGTTGATGGCAAAATACCCGTAACGGATCTGTCGTTTGTCATGGAAGCCCGCGGCGAGTTTTCCGTTGATTTGCCGATGTATATTACCGAAAGTCTGCCGGTCAGCGGTTCAACCGATGATCTGGATGGCGATGGTGTTCCTGACAACGTTTTAAAAATCGATACGGCCGTCTCCTGGGATAATACCTCGGGTTTGCAGTTCGATGGCGTGACGGTCATTACACCCGATTTTGCCAGCACCTTCAACGCGTTCAGTCTGATTAACAACCCGGATGTTCTGCTGGCCGGTGTTCAGAATATTCTCAATAAACTCCGGGCTCAAACCCCGCAATTGGGCGACCTGCCCCTGGTTGGACAGCACCTGGGATCTGTTGACGATTTTATTGCCAACGATATCTATCAGAAAATCGATGATACCATCAACGCGGCCCGCGGCTTTATCAATGGCCGTTCCACGATAGAAATTATTCAGGATGAGCTGTATAACGCGTTGGGACCGGATGGTCTGGATATTCTGTCGGTCATTGATGATACCGTGGCTCAAGGCAATAGTGGCCGCTATGTTATGGCCTCGCTGGAGTCGTTCGACGACGCATCGGGTAAAGGAACCCGGGTCACATTTAATTTGAAGGTAGCCGGTACTATTTTTGATGAGAGTATCAAACTGGAATTTGGTGATGAACTGCCCGGTCTGGGGTTGGATGTCGAAACGGAAATTCTGGCTTCGGTCGATTATGAACTGAATTTTTGTTTCGGTGTCGATGTGCCCAATACCGGATTACCCAAAGATGGCAATTATAAAGACTTGTTCTTTGTGGATGCCGCGGCCGGGCCTGGTGGTAAAGAGTTTGTCCTTAATGCCATGGTAGGGCTTCAGGATGGCGCTCACCTCGACGCCTTACTGGGCTTTATGCGTGCCCGGGTCGAAACCCTCAGTGGGGTGGATGATGAAGATGGGATATTGAGTCAGGTCATGGTCAACGCGTCCATCGATTTACGTGATGACCAGTTGACTGTTGGCCAGGCCGATGGCCGGTTGACTCTGGATGAATTGACTGCGTCAGAAAATAAACTGAAAGATTTTGTTGAAGCGGAAGTGGTGGGGATTGCCGATGTGGATTTGTATGCCGAAATCGGTTTCGATAGTGTCGATTTCCTGGAGGCCAGCGCCAATGTCCATTATCGCCAGGAACTCACCTGGAATCCGGAAGACCCCGATGGTAACGGCAAAAAACTGGATGTTGGATCCCCGCTGGTCAGTCTGGAAAATGTCGCGCTTGACCTGGGACCGTTTATGAATGGCGTGGTCGGCGATACACTTAAACAGGTCAAAAAAATCACCTCACCCATGCAGCCGATCGCGGATATCTGGAACGGCGAATTGCCGGTGATTGGCGAACTGGGCGGTCCGGCCACCCTGGGCGACCTGGCGAAATTATTTGCCGGCGCGGATAAAAATCTGGATAAATTTGTGACGGTCATCGACGCCCTGGTAACCATTGTCGATGCGGTGAATAGCCTGCCCGACAGTCCAGACGGCAAGATTTATTTCGGCGACTTTATTCTGGTTGGCGCCGATCAAACGCCCAGCGCCTCTGAGCCGGGATATGATACCACTACATCAGACCGGCAGAATGACAGCCAGTTCAATCCGACCGGCGGCGGCCAGCAGGTAGACAGCGGCTCAAAATCGTTTGTCGATAAATATGTTTCCAAGAAACCGGGAGAAATGGAGTTCCCTGTTCTGACCGATCCCAAACAGATGTTCAATCTGATTACCGGCCGTCCGGCTGATATCTTCCGCTATGAACTGCCCAGCGCGGCCCTCAATTTTGAATACTCCCAGTCATTCCCCATCTTTACCGGCCTCAACGCCCGGCTGTCCGGCTCGATCAGCGCCGGCTTCAATCTGGGCTTTGGTTACGATACCTCCGGCCTGAACGAGTACATCAGTCAGGTCAAGGCCAAAGGATTTGATCAGGCCGATGAGTCTGTTCTGCTGGATGGTTTTTATCTCAATGACCATAAAGGCAGCGGCGATGGTCCGATCACCGATCCGGCCACCGGCGACCGGGCCGAGGCCTGGCTCACTGCCCGGATCGCTGCCGGCGCGTCGGTGGGTATCGGCGGCCTGATAGAAGCGTATGTCGAAGGCGGGTTCACTGGTGAAATTGCCTTCGATCTGGCCGAGCCCTATTCCCATGATTTTATCGGCGGGGCCGCGGTCGATTTGAGCGGCGTCAATGAAAAAGACGGCAAGGTCACCTTTACTGAACTGGATAAACGTTTCCAGTATTACAGCGCCTGCTGCGGCCCGCTCTGCATGATCGAAACCAGCGGCCGGCTGGGCGCCGATCTGACCGCTGGACTCTGGGTTGGGCTAAAAGTGTTCGGCGCCAAACTCACCCTGTTCGACGCCAGTATTACCCTGGCCCAGATAACCCTGGCCAGCTTCGGCCATACCTGTTCGCCTAAGCCGGCGCCCGATCCGGCCAGTCTGATCTCCTTGCCCGCGCTGTCAGGCCCGCAAGGTCTGGACGATATCAGCCCCAACGGCGGCGGTAGCGTATTGGTGCTGCATATGGGTGATTATGCCTCCAATCGGGGCAGTACCGGATCGGAAGATATCGATCCCAACGCCGATACTGGCTTTATCGTGGAAGTCGTCGATACCCTGGATAATGATGGCAAGGTCATCGAGAAAAACGGCTCTGTCAAAGTGACCTATAATGATGCCTATGTCGAATATTTCGATATCGACGAGGTCACCCATATCAAAGCGATTGGCGGCGATGGCAATGACATGATCACGATCAAGAAGCCCAAGGATGAAACAGTCGTCTTTGCTCCCACAGTGGAATTTACCGGCGGCGGTGGCGATGACTACGCCCTGATCCAGACCGATGGCGATGTTCTGTTGGATGGCGGCGCCGGGAACGATGTCCTGGTGGCCGGAGGCGGCAACGATACCATCATAGCCGGAGCCGGCAACGATTATCTGGAGGGCGGTGCCGGCGATGATATCCTGTTTGGCGGTGGTGGTGACGATATTATTCAGGCCGGTTTTGGGGACGATTTCCTTTATGGCGACGGCATGGCCTATGACAACCAGAATCGAGTGGAGGTCGCTCCGCTCAGCAATGCTCAACAGGATCAGGCCGGTATCCAGGGCGATGATACCCTGATTGGCGGCGGCGGTAACGATGTCCTGATCGGATATGGCGGCAATGATATCCTGGTCGGTGATGGTACGATTCCCAAGAGCAAGGCTGAAAAAGGCGGCGCCGAAGGAGTCGATTATCGTCTGGTCACTTTAGTGCATCCCAATCCCGGTCCCAATGATCCGCTAACTACCCAGATTGCCGTTACGATGGGCAGTGACTTCCTGCTGGGTGGCGATGGCGATGACCGGATCAGCGGTGATGAAGGTGATGATTATATCCACGGCGAAAATGGTAACGACAGTATCCAGGGGGGGGACGGTGACGATCTGATCGGGGTCCATACCTACGATCAGGGCGATTTCACCGGAGCCTGGCAGGAGATCTGGACTCAGTATCTGGCCGATATTAACGGTGTCGTAACCGAAAATGACGCCGATACCCTGCGCTGGACCAGCGGGGAAGGCGCCGATCAGGTTAATCTGGGCGATGGCGATGATCTGCTTGAACTGAATGGCGCCGACAGTGGCGATAGCTGGTCGTTCGAGGCCGGCACCAATCCGGCCGACCTGCTGATGACCCTTTCGGGCATGCGAACTAATCTGGTCAGTGTGGAAAAGGTGATATTAAATGCCGGTCAGGGTGCCGATCAATTTGGGATTAATGACCTGCGGACCACCACGGTAACGGATTTCGATATTCGCCTGGGTGGTTCTACCACCAGTTCGGGGACAGTCAACACCTCCGGGCCGGAAGCCCGTGAAGTGATACTCGATCCAGATGGTGCGGGTGTCATCCTTGCCGCATCGGTCGAGACCAGCGGCCAGATCAAACAGGCGGTGGTGGATTATTATAACAGCCAGGGTGTTGCGATTAATCCTGATGATGTCACCATTAATGAGGATGATACCGTCAGTGTCAATGGCCAGGTCGATGAGATTACGGCTTATCCCAAACAGCCTGAAGGTCCCGCCCAGATTTTTACCGCCGATGCCGCGGCGGATAATGTAACATTAAGAAGTTCGGACGGACCGGATAATTTCGCTATCAATTCTGTGGTAACCAATGTGATTGACGACCAGGGTCAGACCCATGTTCAGCCGCTATGGAGAATTGTTCAGGATCAGGGCGCCGTACGCTATACGATCCGGCAGGCTAACCGTGCGACGGGAGACCGCCTTTTGATTCAAACCATGGCTGCAGGGGATGAAATCGATGCCGGCGGTGTTTCGGGCGAGCATGCCGATATCATGCAACTGGTCATCGATGCCGGAGATGGTCAGGACACCCTGAGGGGAACCGCTTTTGCCGATATTCTCAAGGGGGGTGCCGGGGATGATGTTTACACCGGCGGGGCCGGCGTTGATAATTTTTACGATCTGGTAGGGCGAAATATTCTGGAAGAAGCTCGCAATGCCGATTTCGAACTGACCGGCGGTTATCTGATCGTGGGTGATTTCAGTGAAAATCCGGCCAGTCCCCTGTCGCAAAATACCCTGAACGCTTCCCCGGAGAGTTATCCCCAATATCCCGATCCGGATCAATGGCTTCAAGCGGGCGCCACTAAGCATTACGGCTGGGCGACCGACGCCGAATTTGAAAATCTCGCTAATGTGAATTTCGCTACCTTCCGATTAAGCGGACAGGACCAGGTTATCAGTGATCAATGGCAGCATCCCCAGAATATATTCTATATTCACGATTTCAACGCCGAGGTCTTTCTGGATGGCCAGGGTGGATCGGATCGTTATGTGCTTGATCTGGCGACCAGTCCCGGAGCGCGCTTTATCGAACAGGATTCCGGTGGTGTGGGCCACGGCAATCCGCCCGGCAGTACCATCGGCAATGACGCCATTGTGATAACCGGTACCGATCAGGCCGACACCTTCGGTTTCAATGCCGACAGCTACAACGCCAATCCATCCGACGGCGAAGTCACCATGGGCGATACTATTCTTAAATACAATGGCCCGGAATACCTGCTGGTCCACGGCCTGGCCGGTGATGATGTCTTTCTCGTGGATGATAACGGTGTGCCCCTGCACATCTTCGGTGGGGCAGGCGCTGATCAGTTCCAGATCGGCCAGGTTGTTGAAGCCGCCTTTACCGACGATATCCCCGCCATCCTCTACGCCGCCGAAATGACCAACGGCGTCAGCATGGTCAGCTATTTCTATGGTGGTACCGGCAACGACTACATGGAGGTTAATCATAACCTGGCCGAAGTCTTTCTGTTCGGTGAAGATGATAATGATAAATTTGTGATCAATGCCAATCTGGAGGTGGATAAAACCGCCAATATCTACGGCGGTATCGGCAACAACCAGATTACCTATGTCCAGAACGCCAAAGTCAATATCAACGGCGGTGAAGGCATCGATACCGTGGTGATTAACGGCACACCCATTGATGACACCTTTATCATCGCGGTTGTCGATGGCAAGCAGGTCATCTACGGCGCCGGTATTCAAGTTGGATCGATGGAAGAGGTTGAACTGCTGGAAGTCAACGGCGCCGGTGGCAATGACAGCATCTATGTCTTTGGCACCGTAGCTGGATTGGATCTGGTTGTCAATGGTGGGTTTGGTGATGATACCATCTATGTCGGCGGCGAGGAAGCGTCCGTCTATGTCGATCCCCCTGCCTATACCTATCAGCCGCCCTCTTATATGGTCGATCCGGCCCCGTTCCAGGATGGCTGGAAACTCATCACCGTTGATCCAGGTGCCTATCTGGCTCCGATTAATATCCCTTCCCAACTCTACCATTACGACAATCCTTACAGTTTCCTCTGGCCCTATGATAAAGGCCATCGCTGGATAACCAGTTCCAGCGTCTGGTACAACGATTGGATCGATCGCTACTGGGCGGCGCCCTTGAACCGGGTCAATGATTATATTACCGGCCAGGCTGCCGCGATCGAACAGGATTATAAAACCGGCCGGATGTCCGCAAAATACCGTCAGTACCTCTCCGAATATATTGCCGACGGATCACCCGAAGGATCGGTCAGCATGGATTTCAGCACTGCCATTTCTTACTATTACAACCAGATCTGGTCATTCGATGATGAGAGTGGCAACGGTCAGCAACTGGTCAGCGTACTGGATACCCGGTGGGGTTCGGGCGGATACAATACTTATGGTAATACGGCCTGGGTCTGGATCAATCCGCAGCCCTATCAACAGCCGGTCCCCAATATGATCGATCCACCGCCATACCAGGTGGTCCCTGAACCGGTCACTGTCGATCCAGCGCCTTTCCTGTTTACTGCCGGTCCGCAAAAGAGCCTGAGCCAGTTTGGCGGTTCGTTCACCGTGGATGGCGGCGAAGGCGCCAATGACCGGATTGTGATTAACAGTCAGGATGACTCCGCCCCCGGCCGGATTGGTCTTGAAGGCGGCGGTCAGGTAACGGTTGACTTGCTGGACGGTCTGACCTACGATGCGGCCCAGTTACAGATCGAAAGTGTGACAGGCGCCGGCTCCTGGCAAACTGGTAACGGCAATTTATTCTTTACGCCCGATAGTGAAGAGCCCGGCATTGGGACGGTGGTGTATACGTTTAATGGCGTATTGAATAAAGAAGGCAATCCCAAAGAATTTATCGAGTACTTCCGCTATGGTCAGCGGACCGTCTTATCGGGCCGCAATATGCAGCCCGGTGTCACTATCGAATTTGGCAACGCCTCGGTGATCAATATCGAACTGAGCGATGCCGCGGATGTCTTTACCGTCAACAGTACGCCGCAAGACTCCACGACCGTGGTCAACGCACGGGCCGGCAACGATATCATTCATGTCGAGTCGGCCGGAGGAATAACGATTATCGAAGGTGGTGCGGATGATGACACCATTTATGTTGGCTTCGATGGTGCCAATCCCGACAATGCGGCCAATGGCACGCTCGCCGGTATTCCCGATAGCCTGATTATCCGTGGCGGAGAAGGTGACGATCAGGTCCATACCAGCAACGCCGGCGCCCTCGGCAGCGTTCCGCAGACTGGGGCTTTACAGGTCGTCTCTCTGGATGAAATAACTACCAGTATTACCAGCAAAAAAGACACTCCAGTTGCTGCGATCGAATCAACCGGCGCCATGGCTGGTTTCAAGATCCAGTCGCTCGATCTGCGCAGTGTCTTTGCCTATGAGTTTATCGCGCCGGGCAGTTCGCCGCAGACCTATACCGATTTTATCGAAAACGAACTTGAAACCCTGACCTATTCCCTGTACCTCTGGAAGAATAATGCCTGGCAGCTCTTAAACGATGCCGATGGGGTGCACGTACTTATCGGCGATAACAAAGATGGCATTATCAGCGGGGTTCCGCGTCTGGATGTATTTGATGTGGGCACCAACCGGATGCAACTTGATGCCGACTGGAACGGCCAGATCAAATCCTATGAGTTTGATCTGGAAATTGCCCGTACCGGCGGGATGGTCGGAACGTCGGTGGGTACGATCGATATGACCGGGGCCGATATCTTCGATGTGAATCTCAACGGGATCCAGCCGCGTTATGAACTCTATCGTAAATATGGCAACGACTGGGTCAGTTCCGTCAATAGCGGATTACGGGTCGATGTTTTTGAGGGACTCATTACCGGTACGCCGCTACCTTATGATGTGGGAACCAATACCTATAAGCTTGAAATGTACTGGCGTGAATCCGGTCAGAACAAATCACTGACATATGAGTTTGAACTGGCCATTAAAGAGGTTCAGGGCCATTCCGGTGTCGAACTGGATGGGATTGACGTGCGTTCGATGTTTGGTGGCACGTTAGAAAACTGGAACCAGGTGACTTATCATCTGGAAGGATTACCGGCCGGCAGCGGCTTGAAAGTAGATGATGGCCTGAAACAGGCCTCGGCCAAAGGCCTGATTATCGGCCGGCCAACCCCCATGGATGTCACCGGTCCATCCGGCCGCACCATCAAATTGGTCGCCATATCCGATACCAACCAGCGGGAAGAACGCAGCCTGACCATTTTTATCGATCAGCCGGTCGAAATGACCGGTTACAAGATTGGCCAGATCGATTTGCGGACAGCGATCGAAAAAGATTTTGGATCGCTGGATAATGTCACCTATACCATCTCCGGCCTGGCCAACAGCGGCCTGAACTTCGCCGATGGCGTAATCGACGGTGTCCCGCTCAATGCCGGTCAATATGCCATACAACTTACCGCGAAAAAAGGCGCTCAAACGGAAAATTATTCGTTTGATATCGATGTTGATCCTCTCACTTCCTATATCAATTACCGGATCAAAGCGGTTGATCTCAAAGAGATTTTCCGGGGTCAGTTTAATGATCCGGGATTGGTATCCTATACGGTGGCGGGCCTGGACAATACCGGATTTGTACTCGATCCGGATACCTGGCGGATTGTCGGTATCCCCACTACCCCAGGAAACCAGACCTGGACCGTGACCGCTACCGATGGCAGCAAAACCCTTCAGCAGGTATTGACCATGGAGGTGAAAGGGACTCAGCCTCCGGCATCGCAGGATGATACCCAAATAGCGGATACCCAATACAAAGTCCTGCGCTGGTCTCGTAATACCAGCCTCGATGTCCTGACCCATCTGGAATACGCTGCCGGCCTGTTTGGAGTTGATTACAGCGCCGCCACTCTCAATAGCAACGAAATCACCGCACTGGATGGCAACGATTATCGCCTGAAAACGATTACCGATCAATCGGTGAATCAGGTATCCGGTTCCACTCTGATCCAGACCGGAGTGCCGGGCGGTTTTATCGAGTACAATGGCGTAGAAGTCCTGACTGTCGAGACCGGATCTCAGGATGATCGTTTCGATATCCTCAGCACCATGCCCGGAATGACGGTCACTGTTAAAACCCACGATGGCGCCGATCAGGTGAATATCCTGACGACCGGCGGTTCGATCAATCTCGAAACCGGCTCGCAGGATGATACCGTGAATATCGGCTCGAATTCTCCGTCATTCGGTGGTGACTTGAATAATCTCATGGGTGTTATCGCCATCAATGCCGGCGATGGGACTGATCAATTGAATATCGACGATACTGGCGAAACCCTCGATGGCAGTGGCCAGTTGAGTTTCAATCAATTTACCGGATTTGGTTTAGACCAGTCTATCGATTACACCGGTTTCGAAGACCTCAATCTGTCTCTGGGCGAGGGCAAAGATACCTTGACGATTGTCGATACTCATACCGGGACAACTCAAATTCATACCGGCCCCAATGATGACCAGATCTATATCAGGACCATTCAGGGTCCGACAACGGTGGCATCCGGTGATGGCAATGACCAGATTGCTGTTTCCAGTATCACTGGACAACTCAATGGGATCATGGCCCCGCTTCGGTTATTAGGACAGGGTGATACGGATACATTATATCTGATCGATAGCGGGGAATCACAAAACGCTAGCGGTACGCTGACTGGAACTACCCTGACCGGCTTGGGCATGACCGCTACTGTCTCTTATGAAACTTTTGAACTCTTAAGTATCCACCTGGGTCGTCAGAATGATAATCTGACGATTAACGGCACTCACACCGGTGTAACCGAAATCTACGGCGCCAATGGTGAGGATACCTTCGCGATCAATCAGATCAACGGTCCGACCTCCATCTTTGGCGGCGATAATACCGATCGGTATTTTGTCACTACCATCCCATCGCTGACCTCCCAGTGGATTCCCGGTGTTCTGGATACCCTCACCCTGGATGGTCAGTCCGGCGCGGATCAATATCAGGTTGTCTGGTCCGGTCACAGCGCCTACGAAGTCAATATCGAAGACCATGGCCTGGGTGTCGATGCCGATCAAATGACCATTTTTGCCACTGGCCAGAACGATACGATTTTGTTCCGTCAGTATTTTGTTGCTTTACTCAACGATCTGGCCGGAAATGACCAGATTGCCGATGCCGTGGAGCGTATTAACTACAACTACCATGTCCCTGCCAATGACACGACCGGACTCGGCGTCGAAACAATGTTCGTTTATGGTTTGGGTGGCAATGACTTCTTTGCCCTGGATGATAACAGCGCCGAAACAACCCTGGATGGCGGTATTGGCAACGACTGGTTCCAGATCGGCCAGCTCTTTGCCACTCCGCGCGATGCCAATGCCGGTATCGAACCGCGTGATCAATATCTGCCGGCCGATCTGGTTGAAGTCACGACCGACGGCAGCAATACCGCCTGGCTGACCAACGGCGTCAGTCGGGCCACTACGATTCATGGCGGCGATGATAACGATGTCTTCTCGGTATATCATAATATCGCCGAGATGAATCTGAATGGTCAGGATGGCGATGATTATTTCGTCGTACGTTCCTTTGTTGTGAAAAACGATCCCACCGGCGCCAAAGCCCAGAAAGAAATTGATATTGACGCCGGTTCCGGCGATAACACCATTGCCTATGCCGCCAATTCACCCGTCAATGTCAACGGTGGCGCCGGCTTCGATACCCTGCTGATTACCGGTACTTACAATGATGATCGTTTTGTCATTACTGAAAATGCCATCTATGGTGCCGGCCGGATCAACTGGTATACTGATGTCGAAGTGATCGAGGTGGATGGCCTGGAAGGTGACGATACCATCTTTGTCCAGAGTACATCAACCCAGGTTGTCACCAAAGTAACCGGTGGCCTGGGCAACGATACCATCGAACTGACCGGTACCGTAACCGGTGCGATCGATATTGGTCTGGCCGCAGCCGATCTGGCGAAAAAGAATCCCGATGGCGTTTCCGTTACTAATGGAAAATTTGCTACCTTCCCGATACAGAGCCATACCTTGACCCGCCTGGGCGGCCCGCTTGTTATCAAAGGCGGTCTCGGCCAGGTCCAGAGTTTTGTTCCGGATAAACCGATCATGTTGCCCCACGAAACCGATGGTGGCGCAGGTACCGGACCGGTACTGCCCGATACCCCAATTCTTGGTGATGACAACAACGCCACCGACCGCATCCATGTCAATAACGATCAGAGTAACGCAAACGATACCGGATTATTGACGGAAAGCCGCTTAACCGGTCTGGGACTCTCTGGCGATCTGCTGCTGGATGTCGGCGACGGCCGAAAATATACCTTTGCCGGCGGGATCTCCTACACCGAACTGGAACAATTTGATTTATATCTGGGCGGAGGCAGCGACCATTTACTGGTAGCCGACACTCATCATGGCCTTACTACGATTGATCTGGGGAATGGGAACGATGTATTGGATATCGAAGCCATCTCCGGCCAGACTGAGGTTGATGCCGGCGCCGGCAATGATCAGATTAATGTCGGACAACCGGCCGGCAATAACCGGTCTCTGGCGGGAATCGACGATTCCTTGTCGATCGACGGCGAGACCGGTTCCGATACCATCTGGGTATCCAATCGTTCTGATAACGGCAATCGTACCGGTACACTCACCGATGATTCGCTGACCTGGACCGATATGGTTCAGGATGGTATCACCTATATGAACACCGAAACGCTGAATATCGATCTGGGTGATGGTATGGATACCTTTACTATCGAATCCACCCATACCGGCCTGACCCACCTTAACAGTCATGGTCAGGATGACACGATCAATATCCAGACCATTTCCGGTCGTACCGAAGTACTTACCGAAGCGGGCCAGGATGTTGTCAATGTTGGTACGACCGCTCCGGAGACCGGCGGCACGCTGGATGCTATCGGAGCCGTTCTGAGTCTGGATGCCGGTACGGATCTGGATGTTCTGAATCTGGATGACAGCGCTGATACTAATGACAATGTCGGTGTTCTTACAGCTGTTTCTCTGGCCGGATTCGATATGGCCGGTCAGATCCAGTATACTCAATTCGATGATCTGAACCTGACCACCGGTAGTGGCAGCGATACCTTGAATATTGTCAGTACCCATACTGGACAAACGACTGCCCGGCTTGCCCAGGGCGACGATCTTGTCAACATCGCGAACACACTGCGGCGGCTTGACGATATCGATGGCCGGCTGGATATCAGTGGCGGCAGCGGAGATGATACGGTCCGTTTTGACGACAGCGGCGATACCGCTGACAATACTGGATACCTTGCCAACGATACCCTGACCGGATTGGGGCTGGCCCCGGCCGGTATTGGCTATCTTGACTTTGAAACAACCGAACTTCTATTGGGCCGGGCCCGGGATACCCTGTATATTACCTCAATCCATGCCGGTATCACTGCGATTGAGACCGGCGCAGGGATTGACGCGGTCCATGTTGGCAGCACTATGCCTGAAATCGGTGGTACGGTTGATGATATGGTCGGTCTGCTGCAGATTACCGGAGCCAATGATGGCGACTGGCTGGATATCGATGATACCGCGGCAGTGGATGATCGCGTTCTGAACCTGACTGGCTCACAGATTACAGGATTAACCCTGCCGCAGGCCATCGAATATACCGGCCTGTCCGATCTGACCATCGGATTGGGTTCCGGTAATGATATCATTAACGTTCAGGGTACAACGGCCCATACCATCCTGCGCACGAACGCCGGTGATGAATCGTTCTATGTCGCATCGCTGGCCAATGTCCGACTTGATGATGACCCCGATGATACGTTATCAGGCGATTTAAACGCGATCCTGGGCGATCTCGAACTGGTTGCCGGCTCTGGTACGCATACCCTGCTGATGAGCGATGAAGCCGATACCCTCGATACTACCGGCGCAAGCTGGGCCCGCGGCGCGGAGGGTATGGCCGAATCAGAAATGACCCTGGCCGGATTGTCTGGTGGCCGGATCGGCTTCAGTAGCGATACGGAATCGGGTGATTTCTCCGGCGGGGTTAACCTGTGGCTGGGCCAGGCGAATGATCAGTTCGCGATCGACGCCACTCATCGCCGCGCTGGGGTCCATACCATTACCACCGTCTGGGCCAATACCGGCAACGACAACATCACGATGGCCCTGGATGAAAATCAGGATGATACGCTGGTCGTCCACGGCCAGGAAGGTCAGGATACCCTCAATGGTAGTGCTTCTACTCACCGGCTCTATCTCTTTGGCGAACAGGATGCCGACACCCTTTCCGGCGGTAGTAACGATGATGTGATCTTTGGTGATTTTGGCTCGGTCGAAGGGGACTGGCGCGCGCCGATGGCCTCCGAAACCCTTTCGCCCGAGCTGGGTGGTTCGGATATCATTGTGGGTAATGCCGGAAATGATATCCTCTTTGGTGGCAGTGGCAACGATACCATTGACGGCATGGCGGGTTCTGATGTCATTCTAGGCGATCATGGCAGTTATGACTTTACCGCGCCTGCCGGACAGACCATTCTCTCCATCGAAAGTGCTTACGCCGGTAACGATACCCTGTTTGGCGGCGCCGGTGATGACTTTATCCTGGGCCAGCAGGGTGATGATATGATCTATGGTCAGGATGGCCAGGATGACCTGATCGGCGGCCATAACCATGCCGGTGGTGCTGATGGCGCCGATGTGATTGATGGCGGCGCCGATGCTGACGTGATTCTAGGCGATAATGGTATCATCCCAGCGAACCTTGGAAAACGGTCAGTGGGTCGTTTATCCCGCGCCCTTTGCGGATGTGATTCGTGAAATTACCCAGTTTTATGACAATCCCGGCACCGGCGGCAATGATCTGCTGACCGGTGGTCCCGGTGATGACCGGATCTGGGGTCAGCTTGGTGATGATATTCTGATTGGTGAAGCCGGCGATGATGAATTGATCGGCGGTGCCGGCAGCAATCAGATTTCCGGTGGAGATGATAACGACGTGATCACCGGCCAGGATGCCGTGATCCAACGCGCTTATGACGCCGATGGCCTGCCCCGCCTGAATATCGATGGCAGCTGGCATCGTGATGTCATGCTGCAACGTGATATAATGGTCACCGGCATAATGGATATTGACAGCACACTTGATCTGAGTGGCGAACTGCTGGCCCAGACCCTTTACCAGGCTGATCTGGTCATGGCGGCCGGTCTCTATCATTCCGATGGCTCACCCGTAACGGTCAATGGTGTCTGGCAAACCCGGCTGGTGCTGATCGATCTGCCTGATATTGGTCAGCATACCCTTGATGGCGGTTCCGGTAACGATATCATCTTTGGCGATCTGGGTAACGATACGATCCTGGGCGGCGATGACAACGACACGATTTTTGGCGATGAAGCACAGAATGTTGTCTCGTTCGATACCGACCTGCCACATGTCCTCAACGCCTTGCGTGTGACCAATACCGCCGATGATCAGATTGTTATCCGGTCCGGCGGCACGGTCATCGCTGATCCACTTGGCCTCAAGACGGCTGCGCTGGATATCGTATCGCCTTATATCTTCGATACCCCGTTTGGCGCGGTCCTGCCCCAATCGATTCGCGATATCAGCCGTCAGGAAAACATCACCGATCTGCCCCTGGCCGATGGCTCGCTGGCGCGTGGATTCTTTACTTTTGTCCCGGCCATCTCCGACCATCGCGAAATCCTGCCCGGTAACGATACCATCGAAGCCGGCGCCGGGGATGATCTGGTCTTTGGCGATAAAGGGCTGGTCCATTCTGAACTGGCCAATGAGCTTCAGCCCATCGTCGATGCCCGCACCACTCTCTGGAACACGCTGCAAACCGTGCTGGCCGCCGATGATTACTTGATGACCGATCTGGTTGGATATGCCGGTTCGACCGATGAACATGACCTGGTAGTTGGTGCGGACTCGATCAATTCCGGCGACGACAATGATATGGTCTTTGGCGACAATGGGGTCATTATCCAGTCCTTCGTCAATGGCCTGCCCGATATCGATAACCGTTATGTCGACCAGGCTATGCAGCTCCAGCGCTATCTGCTCGATATGAACCGCCTTGCGGTGGATACCGAGGCGGCGCTCTTCCAGATGCATTATCAGCTTGTCGGTGAACAGATTGCTTCAGCCGGGGTAGAAAATCCCAAAAAGGAAAAGATCAAATCGTCCGAACAGGTGGATCCTGATTTACACGATCTGTATCTCAATAACGACACCATCGATTCCGGCGCCGGTGAGGATCTGGTTGTCGGCGATGATGGCACATTGATAGTGACCATTGTTGGCGACAGTCCTGTCTCCGGTGATACCGGCCTGTCCTTCGATCCGGCCATAACCAAAGATACCGAATCGGCCCTGAAAGATCAGGCTAAAGCCTATGATAAGGCCCTGGCTAATCACGTCGATGACCTGGCCCTGAAAAAATTGACCTATAAATCGTGGGAACTGGATGATATCGCCTGGGATTATCCCTATGACCTGTCGATCCATAACAATAGTGTCGATGGCGGTCTGGGGGATGATGTTGTCTTTGGTAATACTGCCGTGATTGCCCTGCCGGTGGTGCAAACCAGCGTCCAGGATGAGAAGGAAGCCCGACAACTGGAAAAAGATATCGACGCCCTGCTTAAGGATATTGGTCGCTTTGTTGATGACCAATACGATATGCAATCCGGCAAGATCCAATTTGCCAACCATCCCGACAGCTTCATCGATCGTGGCGGTAATCGTACCCTCCAGACCATCAACGCCGCCAATGACTCGCTCAACAGCGCCGGCGGCAACGACTATCTCATCGGCGACAGCGCCACCTTGTTCAGTACCGTCGACGCTCAATCGCTCACCGATCCCTATGCCGTCAACCGAACGCTCAATTTCAAGATTGCCAGTCTGAAAGAAGATGTCTCGGTTCGCCAGATTCGTAAATATGACAAAAAAGCGTCTACTGTCAATATCGATACCATCGAGGCCATGGGTGATGTCATTGCCTACGGCCAGTGGGGCGCTGATACCATGAGTTTCGATCAGGGCATTGCTCAGGTCTATGGCGGTAGCGGTAAAGACACCATAACCACCAGCCCCGACGCCACAGTTAAAAGCAGTGGTGGTGACCTGCCCGCCCCGGCTGCCAGTCAGGCCGCCGGTGGCCAGTTCCTCATCGGCGCCGATCCGTTCCGATCCTTCCTGCTCAGTCTGACCGAAGCGCAAAGCCAGCCGCGAACGGAACTGACCTTTATTCCCTCGCTGGCCAATCGGGTTGAACTCAATGAACTGGCCAGTGCGGCGGTTTCTCAACTGGCCGATGGTGAAGTCTTCATCGATGCCTCGGTTCCCGATACCGCGACCTACTTCCAATTGGTTGATTCCGGCCAGGTTCCCGATTATGTCGAATTTGAAACGACTGTAACCATCGACAAACCCGGCAAAGGGCTCGATGGCAACGGTTATATCATCTTTGACCGGCAGGAAGATGGCACCTTCAAATTCGCCGGAATTTCTGCCCGCAAGAACAAACTCATCATCGGCCATTACGATGGCAGCGAATGGATCATCGACGCCTACAGCCACCAGAAAATTAAATACGGTCAGGACGTGGCCCTGAGTCTGCTGATTAACGGGACCACCGCAAGCCTGGTTGCCAATACTGCTGGTGCGGTCAGCTTTACTTTTGATACGCCGATTACCGATGGATCACTCGGTATTGGTACCGATAACTCTTCCGCTCATTATAACGATATCACGCTCTTGAGCTTTTAAACGAGTTTTTAACCGAACCGGATAATTGGGCATCTGTTTGCAGAATAGCCCTGCTGATTTGTTTGAATTCTGTTAGGGCGATGTTTGGTTAATAAATATAATTGTATCGATCCTGTCACAGGTTATGTGACTTTATATTTTTTTCATTCTGGAATCATTCCATCCGCCAGTAAGCCAAAAAAGGCTTTATATTCAATTGAATTTATGCGATAATACTAAATAGTATATCAGTCATGATGTTCGATAATTCTTTTTATCGATTACCGCACTCAGGCTGAAAATGGATAAACTGGAACAGTAAAAGAGATTCTATTATGGAAAAAAAAGCATCCCGGAGTATCGGTCTGTTCAATCTGTTTATGTTTGTGGGCGTATGGTTCATACTGTTCTGTCCAGATTGCTCAATTTTATCCGGGGCGAATCTGGCTGATGCTGTTGCCTGGTGGAATTTTGAAGAAAGTCCCGCCGGTTCCTTGATGGCTCATACCAGCTCCGGCGCGAATCCATCAATAATCGGCACAGCCGACCTCAGTGGTAACGGCAATCACCTCGCCGGATGGCGCAGTAGTTCAACACCGCAATTTTCTCAGTTGGGCCAGGCTCCCGACAATCAGGGGCTGTGCCTGATATTCACCGGTAATCAGGAGGCCTATACCAGCCAGACCACGGTAACGGGGGTGGACGTTCATATTATTACTCCTGCCCAATGGACCTTGGAAACTTCGGTATTATTCAACGATCTGAACGGCTGGCGCACCTTCGTCTCCCGCGACGGTTATCAGGTTGGCAATGATGCCAGGCTTTGTCCACTTTATTTTCAGAAAACCTGGGATAATTACCTTCGCATTCAGTTTCTGAGCGTGGACGGTCTTAATTTCCTGGCCACGACATCCTGGACCGTCTCTGCCGGTCAGTGGTATCACGTGGTGGGCCGTAGCACTGGTTTGGCCCTGGAACTGTATGTGGATCGGCTCGATGGCAATGGTTTTCAGCTGGAAGCCTCAACGCCGCTTACCGGCAATAGCGCTCTGGCTAAAAGCGGCGACAATGCCCCCTGGGTACTGGGGAGGGCCATGTATAACAACAATAAAGTGGATTATCTCAACGGTATGATCGATGATGTCAGACTCACTTTGCGGGCTTTGGAGCCGCAAGAATTTTTGCAGAACAGAACCTCCCTGTTGGCGGTCCGGCAAACAGATGACTCGACGGCTGTCAGTGAATATCAATCCACCGGTGATCAGCTGATGATCAGCCTGCTGTCCGCGTCTGGTGATCAGCCGCCCCAGAGTGATGTTACTGTAATACTTAGCGAAGCTGGTCAGCTTACTTTGCAACCTGCCCAGCTGATCTTTACTCCACAAAACTGGTCAACGGAACAAACCGTGCAGCTGAATGCCGTTGATGATGATATTCTGGAATCCGATCCCCATGAAACCTATATCCGTTTCACTGTGATCAGTGAGGATCCTCGTTATCATGACTCACACACCCAGCCCATTTCAGTCCAGATTGCTGAAAATGATTGCGGTGCCTGGGGCTATCTCTACGAGGATTACAATTTCGATTGCCGGGTTGATCTGGATGATTATGCCCAACTGGCCATGGAATGGCTCGGACTCAACGAAACTCTCCGTACCTTTACGGTAGACTGGCTGGCCACTACCGAACCTTACGCGCCCGGCGCGGTAACTGGTCCGATCAAAGAAACCGATAACGTTCTGACGATCCATGCCGATCAGATTCTCAACCCAATCGACGAAAAAATTTACGGTCATTTCTTCGAACATATTTATCATTCCGCCAATGGCGGACTCTGGGGTGATCTGGTCTGGAACCGCAGTATGGAAATGCTGGCGTCCGGCCAGGGTGACTGGTCGATCGAAGCGGATGAACTGGTCCAGAACGCCACCAGCGCCAATGTCCGCCTGCTTTTTGGCGATACAACCTGGACCGATTATGAAATGACCTGTCAGGCCATGAAAACCGGCGGCGCCGAAGGTTTCCTGATTATCTGCCGGGCCAACGGCAATAATTTCTACTGGTTCAACCTGGGCGGCTGGGGCAACACCCTTCATGCCGTCGAAAAGGGGACTGCCGGTGGCACCTGGGGTGTGGTCGGTAATCAGGTTAACGGCGTGATTGAATCCGATCGGTGGCACAATATCCGTATGCGGTGCGAAGGCAATCGCCTGCGCCTGTATCTGGATGAAGAACTGGTCCTGGACTATACCGACAGCGCCCCTTATTTAACCGGTCAGGTTGGCCTGGGTACCTGGTCTACCACGGCCCGGTACCGCAATATCGAAGTACGCGACCTGGCTAACAATCTACTCTTTAGCGGATTACCGGCGATCAATCCTACCGGTTTACCCCAATACTGGACATCCTTTGGCTCCGGTACGGCTTTTCTGAATTCCGATGGATATAACAATCAGCTTTGTACCCAGATCAATAATACGGATAGTAGCTTCAGCGGAATCCAGCAGACTCCTTTTAATATTGAAATACAACCCTATCGTGGATCGTTCTGGGCCAAAGGTAACGGTGGCACGCTTATGGTACGGTTACTCAACGGTTCTCAGGTCCTGGCCCAGGCATCGCTCGGATCACCTGGCGATACCTGGCAGGAATACCCATTTACCCTCATACCCACTGTGATTGCCCCGGACGCCACTTTACAGGTGGGTTTGCAGGGTTCTGGCACTGTTCTGGTCGATGAAGTCAGTATGATGGGTCAGGATTCGATCGACAACGATGGCTATCGTCCCGATCTATATGAGGCAGTGGCTGCGTTGCGTCCACCGATTATCCGCTGGCCCGGCGGCTGTTATGCTTCCGCTTATCGCTGGAAAGATGGGATCGGTCCCCAGCACCAGCGCGGCCAGTATGCCCTGACCCTCTGGGAGGACCGTGATGTCAATTCCTATGGAACCGATGAATTCCTCCGCATGTGTGAACGCCTGAATGTCGAGCCGATCATCGTTATCAACGTCGGAGTTCTCGATAGCACTTGTGGTGTGGGTCCCATCCCTCATCCGGAAGATGCCGATGAATACCTGCAGGATGCGCTCGATTGGATGGAATATTGCAATGGTCCGGCCGATTCCACCTGGGGTTCAGTCCGCGCCGCCAATGGCCATCCCGAACCCTATCACGTAAAATACTGGGAGATCGATAACGAGACCTGGCAAGCCGGCAGCGCCGCTTATGTTGCCAAAGTACGCCAGTTTGTTCCCCCGATGAAAGCCTGCGATCCGGATATCACCATCCTGGTTTGCGGTGGCAGTGGCTTCGATCAGGGCTGGAACCAGGATATCCTCAATGGCTGTGCCGATCTGATGGATTATATCAGTGTCCATCATTACGAAGATCCTGCCAATTACCAGACTGGACCGGGCAATTACGAAAATTTCATTGTCGCGCTTTCCGATCGGATCGCGGCATCCGCCAATCCCAATATCAAAATCTATATGTCCGAATGGAATGCCCAGAGCATCGATTGGCGCACCGGGCTCTATGCCGGCGGTTTGCTCAATGTCTTCGAACGTACCGGCGACTCATTCGTAATAGGTGGACCAGCCCTGTTCCTGCGTCATGTTTCGGCTGGCGGCTGGAACAATGCCTTTATTAATTTCAACCATCAGAGCTGGTTCCCGGCGCCAAACTATGTTGTCATGCGGCTCTGGCGCGACCATTACGCCCCGCAACGCGTTGCTATTGAAGGGTCTGTCTCTGATTTAAACGTTGTGGCCACGCGGAGTGAATCCGGCGACCGGATAATATTTAAGGCGGTGAATCCAACCGATCAGGAAATCCCGCTCAGAATCCTGCTCGATACTCCCCGGCAGGCTATTCATGCCGATTACCAACTGGTAGCGCCAGGGTCACTGTCTGCGATCAATTTGCTCGAAAATCCTGTCTCGGTCCAGCCCGAATCAGGGCAGGTCAATCTCAGAAACCAGACCCTGCGCTTCTCTATGCCGCCACTGAGCGCCGGGGTAGTAGAAGTACTTTGTCCTAATCCCTGAGTAGTAACATTAACGATTGAAAATGCCCGCTTGGCTGTGAAATAAGTCTTTTGCGAATAAAAACTTAACTTACCTGTGAACGGACATTTTTATACCCGATAGGCATATTTTACGTTTCGAAATTATTTGCCAGATATCCCGGCCTGCGCTATAGTATCTCCTTGATGTTCCATCAATAATATCTACCTGTAATTCAAGGAGAATATCATGTCATCCAATCGATCTGACCCGCTTTCCCGTCGGCTGTTCCTGGCCGGTACTGTTTCAGCTTCGGCCGTATTGGCTTCATCGTTACAGGCCGCTGAGCCGACAAAACCCAAAGTCGGCAAAAAGAATAAAGTCAATGTCGGGCTGCAACTCTATTCAGTCCGCGAAGATTGTGGTAAAAACTTGCCTGCGACTCTGGCCGCCGTATCAAAAATCGGTTATGCCGGCGTTGAGTTTGCCGGTTATTATAATTACTCGGCCACTGACATGCGTAAGCTCCTCAATGATAACGGTTTGGTTTGCTGCGGCACCCATACCGGACTGGATACCCTGATGGGTGATAATCTGGCTAAAACTATCGAATATAACAAAACGATCGGTAACAAATACCTGATCGTTCCCAGCCTGCCCGATCAAAATCGTAATTCAATTGATGCCTGGAAGAAAACCGCCGCGCTCTTTAACGAACTGGCCGATAAAGTCAAGCCTCACGGTATGCGTGTCGGCTATCATAATCATAGTGTCGAATTCCAGCCCATGGACGGCCTGATTCCCTGGGATGTCTTCCTGCAGAACACCCATCCCGAAGTGATTATGCAACTCGATACCTGCAACGCCGGCCATGGCGGCGCCGATCCGCTGCCCTATCTCTATCGTTATCCCGGCCGCGCTACGACCGTCCATGTCAAGGCATACAGTTCCAAAGATGACAAGGCCCTGATCGGTGAAGATGAGATCAACTGGAAAGCCTATTTCGCGCTCTGTCAGGCCGTGGGTGAAACCGACTGGTACATCATCGAACACGAAAGCTACGCCTACCCGCCCATCGAATGTGTCAAGCGCTGTTTTGACAGCCTCAAAAAAATGAAGCTGATCTGATCAACTTTTCATTTATTAATCAAAGTATCAATGAGGTCGCTTTTTGGCGCCCTCATTTTTTTTCACCCAGATTTTACACGTGCGGGATTAAAACGGCGTTTTTGATAGTGTCAATGCAGTATACAAGTTTTCACTACATTTCGTATTTACTTTTTATTTGCCTGGGCAGATTAAACTCCAGCCACGCGAGCAGAATCGCCTGATGCTTGGTGGATCGCCGGGCGCAACGTCGGCAGACATCAATCGGAACAATATCGATCCCTTCTTATTGACCCAAGGTTTAGAGACAGTAACGAGTTCACTCTTGAATCCGTTTTCAGATTGCTTTTATAAACCTAAAACCTCCAGCCAGTATAGGGACATCATCGTAAGATCCTTTAAGTCAATTCGCCCATTCCTGTCGAGATCGGCTCGCAGCAGATGTAACTCTTGTATCCACTGGTCGGCCAAAAGCATGAGATCGGCAATATCCACTGAATGGTTCAGGTTAAGGTCGGCCACATTACCCACCGGACTCTGGGACATGCTTGCCTCACTTGTTCCCCCATAGAAACCGATGTTCGTACGACCACCGTGAGGCCAGAACTCCTCTTTCCAGTCAGTAGCAGGATCCCCGGCGTCGATACACGGGCTGGTTACATCATCCACGAGCCAACGGCCCAGGTTCGAATCCCATCGTCCCGCCTGAGATTTCAGGTGATAGTCGCTGGCCTCAGCATCTACAAATAAAGGATCATCGGTAATATTCCCGATACCATCCCTCAGATCAGGGGTACAGCAGAACGAGACCATGGCGGTGCCATTACCCGACAAACGAAGATCCGGGTACTTGGGGGCGGGATTGTTGAACAGGATACAGTTATTTAAGGTAAGATCACCCCAGGAATGCCATGCGATACCCCCACTGAGGTTACCGCAGCTGTTATCGGCTATGGTACAATTGGTCGCGGTGAAGACGGCATCGTTATAGATCCCAACCGCGCCGCCGGCCTGAGAAACGACATTACCTGTGAAAAGGCAGTGATCCGCTTCAACACGGGATTGATCCCTGCAGTAAACACCGCCGCCCTGATAGCCGGTGTTATTTTTAAAGGTGCATCGCCGGAACTGACCGGTGGCGGAACCAAAGAAATGAACGGCGCCACCTCCTTCTGGGGCGGTATTACCCTGAAAGATGCAGTCTTCCGCTGTGAACCGCGCAGCAGTATCTGCTTCCACGGCCCCACCCTGTTTAGCTGAATTCGCAGTGAACGTGCAGTGATTCGCGTGGCTGACTCCTTCTGCGCTCATCTGAATCGCGCCCCCACTGCCCAGGGTAACGTTATTCTCGAACAAACAGTCGGTAAATATAAGTTGCGTGCTTCCGGTAACTTTAACACAGCCATTATTTGAAGTATTGCCTTGAAATGTGCAGTTTTGGAATGTTGCCATGACGTCTTTTGCCGTGAAGACTATACCCTGGTTACCGCGGTTGTTAAGAAAGATAGAATCATAGACCTCCAGCCCCATCGGCCAGATTGAACAGCTTAAATAGATGGCGCCTCCCCTGTTTTGTGCCTCATTACCGACAAACCGACAGTTCCGAACGATACATGCGGCACCGCCGCCTAATTGCAGAGCGCCGCCATGGGTAGTACCCAACCCATTTTCGAAACCCAGGTTTTGCAGTTCTCCACACCAACCGTTATCTGCCAGAAGGCAGGATGTTACGTGGCCGCCGTCAATGATGGATTGGGTGGGTCCTGCGCCACGAAGGGTCAAGCCGACATGCGTTTGACTCAGGAAAAGGTTCTCTATATACCGCCCTTCTGAAACGTGTACTATGTCACCATAGCCAATGTCAGGGTATCGATCGAGCAGGGCCTGGACGGAACGCATAGGTGTTGTGGAAGAGCGGCCATCCTGACTGTCGTTACCGGCGGCCATACCATCTTCCGCGATCTCGTCGTTAACAAAGAAGCCTGCGATGTCACCATGATATTCGTAGGTGGCTGTTAGAGTAATATTAACGCCAAATGATTGATTCAACTCAGAGTCGCTGCTGAACGTGCTGCCATCGTCAGCAATCCATCTAATGAAGGTGAGATCGCCCCAGTGCTCGGGTGCGGTAAGCTGAACGGGCTCTCCTGCAATAACGGATAAAATGCAGTCGGTCTGATAGCAATGTGCTCCCGTGACTTTTACAGCAGACATTGGTTTGGATTTTATCGTTAACTCAACCATATCAGCGATTCTGAAAGACTGGGACGATTCGACCTGCAACTCGGGATTAGAGAGTGACGAGACTCTCACGCGATAGCCCGATCCACATGGCAGGGGGCAGTTCTCCCAGGTAAAAACCGCGGCATTGTACGGCAGATGATCGGCCCCGGGGATGGAGTACCAGTGGAGCCCGTCATCGTCCGAGTAGGAAAGGGTGACCTGGTCCTGTGGAGAGAAACTCCCGGCGCCATTCCATCTTATGAAAAGATCAGAACCCGCCTGGCTAATCTCGTTCCCTTTCGGAGATAGCAACTGCAAGGTTCTCTTTTGTTGCTGGTGGCATACGATGGCCGGATCACCGAGCAGCACGAAAATATACTGGTGCCACGGATTACTTATCTTCTCTGGCGCTAAGATGGTCAAACACGCTTTATAGGCTTCTCCAATCCTGGGGTGAGATTCCTGAAAAACGTTGCGGAGGATCTGATCCCAATGGGGAGAGCCGCCCGCCGAGCGGGTATGTCCGAAGTAGATTATAGCTCCCCCGTTACCGTTTTTGATCAAGGACTCGCACAAATTGGTATCATCTTCATCATAACGGGCAGTTGAGCAGCCACGGGCAAACATGATGGATGGAAACGTGTTGGTTACATTGGACCCGTGTACCCAGTTAAAAACACACCCCGTATCCTCATCCTGGAAGGTCCAATACCTGGTGCCGGAATGCTGCCAGTAATAGATGTAGTGATAACCGCGGTTAATCGTATCGAACACATTAACCCAGGTGATCGGAAAATCACCAAACTGATTGACGTCCCAATCCGTGTTACTGTCAAATAATCTCGCCAGGTGTCCGGGTTGCCAATAGGGCTGGATAATGTTCAAGAAGACATCCGTCATTTCCACTTCCTTCTGGCTCACGGGTTCATGGTCTCTGTATGCCGCAGGCCGTTCAGGCCCCTCATAACAGAATTCGTATCCCGACCCGGACAACAGTAATAGAGAATCAACAAACTCATTGGGATCGATGGTTTCATATCGAATCATCTTGGAATAATAGGCTTCCACTTCTTCCGGGGTGTCTACGGGAATTCGGCCAAAACACAATTCGGGGGTCAATTCAGCAAGCCCGATGTCGCCGATCTCTCCATAGATACCATCTCCGTCAGCGTCCCACAAAGTGCCATCCATATCTGCGTAATAGAGATCGACAGGTACGGTCTCATCTTCTGTCTGGCAATATCGTACCGGCACGATGTGTTCATCTCCCCCTAACACCAGATACATGGAGCGGTTAGGATCATAGTGGCGCTGGATACAGTCCCGAATTTTCGCCTGGATATCGATCCCCGAGTATTCGCCGCTTGCCGCTATTTCCTCAATGGTAATAAGGATCCCGTCCAGACCTTGAGCGACTCGATGATCGACAAGTGGCTGAAAACTGTCTTTGAGCGCTTCTCCCGTGATCAGCAAATATCGTCCATCACCGTTATCACCCAGGGCGACAGGAACCAGCACACTTAACCCTGCACAAATACTTATCGCGACGCTTGTTAAGATATGATATCTTTCCATGATAACCTCGCCTGCCAGAGAGATTGCCGAAAACGTCTCTTTCATCAGCTGCCCGATATCTACCTTGTAAGCTTAATAATACCACAATCATAACTTGATTTCAACTCAGTTTTTCAGCCATCCCTCAATCTTTAAAATAGATTGACAATATCCCGGGGCTGCGAATCCCGATAAATCGGGACAGGCAACCCTGCTATGGGGTGTTGAGAATATTGGGCCCCGAGAATTCCGATAGATCGGAACCACTTTTGCAGCCGGTCACAGGAGAAAACTCATTTTGTGAGGTGCACTTACTTTGCTGAAACTTTCGATGGCTCTTCCAGTACCGTATCCAGCGAATAAGGCGTTCCAAAGTCTGGCGTACCATCCGCGTTCCAGATGAATTTCTGGGCACGGGTGGTCCGTCCGCGATAGGTATATTGAGATGTGGTTTTGCCATGGTAAACGATCCAGTCTTCACTGCCGTCCGGAGACTGGAAAAAGCCGTGATGCCCCGGGCCAAAGACGCCATTTTCGTCGTTGCGCTCAAAGACCGGCCGGGGATATTGTTTCCACGAGGCCGGATTCATCACATCGGCGGTATCGTCAGCGATCAGCATCCCGATCTTATAATCCGGTTTGCCCGTATCGCAGGCGGAATAGGTTAAAAACAGCTTGCCATTACGCTTAAGGACGACCGGCCCTTCACGCACCTCTTCACAACCAAATCCTGAAGCCGGTATTACTACACCCGGCGTGGCCAAAGTCCATGGATTTTTCATACGGGCGATATTGATCACATGCCCCGGATGCGCCGCCCACAAAAAATACCACGCCCCATCTCCCGGATGCTGAAACACACTGCCGTCAATGGCATATTGATCGTTGGTCGGATCGAACAATCGGCCTTTGTAATGATAGGGCCCCAGCGGATCATCTCCCTCGCTTTCCAAGACGTGCATTCGATGGGTCGTATCCACTTTTGTTGCCGCCATGGCCGTATAATACAGATACCAGCGGCCGTTAATCAGATGAAACTCAGGCGCCCAGATACCATCAGACCGTTCCGGATTACTGTCGCGCCACAACATGACTGCGTTCGCCGTCTTCAAGCCGGCCAGGGTCGGCGCTTTCCACATGCGAATACAATTGCCCTGGGTGGTAGTCAGGTAGTAGTTTCCCCGGTAAGTCTGCATCCAGGGGTCCGCTCCAGGATTCAAAGGATTGGTAAAAGTGTTTTTCGATGGGTTCTGGTCTTTATCGTCAACGGATTTTTCCAGTTTTCGTGCCGGCACACCTTCGTGGGTGATTTTAATCGGCTTGATAAAGCCATTCTCATCAAAATACATCCGGTCGATACAGGTGACCCGGTGGTTGGCGTCTCTTTCCGTCAGTGGCCGCCGGTGATAAATCGCGTACCAGATATCGGCCTTCTGATCATGGATTACCGAATGATGACCGGCGCCGGTGGCAACCTGTGGATCCTGTTGCAACACTTTGCCGATCCGTTTAAATGGTCCCAGCGGTGAATCCGCTATCGCGTACGCGACACTGTAATTCGGGCCGCCCCAGCCGCCTTCCGACCACATAAAGTAATAACGGCCATCTTTAAGAAACATAAACGGTCCTTCGACATAGCCTTTGGGTGTGATTTCTTTAAACGTCACGCCATCGTCAAATGGAATAAATCCGTTAAAATCACTGTTCAGTTTGGCGATGTTACAGTGGCCCCAGCCGCCGTAGATCATATAATACTGGCCGTCTTTATCCAGAAAGACAAACTGATCGATCGGTTGAGCGCCATTGATAATATTGCCAATCAGCGGCTTGCCCAGGTAATCCTTGTAGGGTCCGCCCGGTTTATCCGCCACGGCAACCCCGATCCCGCCGATTTCGCCTTCATGGACATCATTACCGCCAAAGAACAGATAATACTTCCCATCCCTGGCGACAACCGCCGGAGCCCACATGGCCATGTGGACCCAGGTCACCGCCTTATTATCCAGTACCCGTTCATGCTTGGTCCAGTGTACCAGATCCTTCGATGAAAACGCGTCCAGATGCAGTTGCTGTTTATAAGGGGCTGAATAGGTTGGAAAAATCCAGTATTCATCCCCGAAAATCACCCCTTCCGGATCGGCGTACCAACCCGGAAATAATGGATTCCCCGACATCTCCGGCGACTCTGCCGCCCTTACCGTCACGTTCATTATCGCCATCAGCAATAGACTGGCCGTCAATAACGGTAATACCAGATTCGTTCTGTTTTTCCAATTCATAAGTGGTTTCCTTCAGTCTGCTGTTATGGATTTAATATATTGGCGCTCTCAGAATATTCAGTATCAGAAATTTATTTGTAAGCAATATCCTGTTTTCACGGGATTCCTATTATAGCCAAACGCTGATCTGAGCCAATTATTTTGTTCAAGTTAGATATCAGGGTAATGCTAGAGATAACTATTTAATTAATAAGCGGTTAAGGTTTTTTTTTGATCGTTGGTGCCCAGTTGCCAACTTTTATCTGACAGGATAGTATCGTTTTTTATGAATGAAAATACCATCGCTATCTCAGGTGATATCAAATTTAGATACATAGATACGTCCTATAAATGGTTAAATGCCTCCTTTTGTAAAAAACAGGTTTAATTTTTTAGACTAGTTGATGGTTTATTTATAAGTAAAGGAATCGATAAGAATAGAAGACCGGTAGCCTGAAAATGGTGCCTGATCTGGAGAAAATGAATCTAATTCAGTCATTAATTACTTCCTTTATTTACCTTCCCTGACCATGCGTCTGATAATCTCAGCGATACTTATATCTGCTATGACTTAGATTGCCTTGAGATTGTTTTCTATCTTGTTTTATAATTATTTGTGATCTGATTTTAGTACCCCGACCGGGAGATAAATGATGAAGTTATCGATCGTTTCCTGCATGTTGTTAGGCTTTGTCAGTCATTTATATGCTGAAATCGGTTGTTTCTGGCGACCTGTCAATGGCACACTCTGGTCCAATGCGGCCAATTGGAACAATCACGATGTCCCGGATAGTTTGAAACCGGGCGCGACCGATGTCTACAAGGTTTATCTGCTCGATAACTGGAATGAATGCGTTCTGGATTACGATGGCCCGACCATCCAGAATCTGCATCTGGACCAGTATAAACCCTTGCGAATTGTCACCGGAGGCCATCTTACCGTGATGGACTGGGCGATACTGGCCTATAGCAAGCCCGGCGCGCGCATTGTGGTTGATGGCGGCCGTCTGGATTGTAACAGTCATTTATTCATTGGCCCCTGGTCTCATAATAAAAACGCGACCTTTGGCGCCTCGGTCGAACAGAATGGCGGGATCGTCTCGGTGAATGGGGTTTTGGGCCCGGCTTTTTATGGCGGTCGCGGCCACTACCAACTCAATGGCGGTGAATTATTTGCCAATGGCGGTTGGGACCTTGTCAATGGCGGCGGCGCCGGATCCATGGATATTGCCGGCGGCGTCTTTATCAAATCCGGCGATGTTACCGGACAGGTTGCCACCGAAGTAACTGCCGGTCGACTCACGGCCTATGGCGGAGCCGGTTCGATTGTCTATGATTATAACGTAACGAATCCCGGTAAAACAACCGTTACTGCCAAAGCCCCTGTTCTGGGGGATCTGGATAAAGATTTCGATGTGGATGTGAACGATCTGAGTCTGTTCGCGCCGGAATGGCTCAATCGTTCCGGTAACAGCCCGGCCGAGTTCGATGGCAATCCCGGTGTCGATTGGGGCGATTTTACCCAATTCGCGCTCAACTGGATGAAAGGGATCGTTACCCATTGGCATGTTGCCCAGACCCTGTATCCCACCGATGACCTGATCGTCACACCGCATTATGCCGAAGATTTCGGCATTATTCCCGATGGCCAGACCGATGTCACCGAAGCGATTCAAACCGCATTGATCTCCGTGAGTAATCTGGGCGGCGGCGCTTTGTTCCTGCCCGCCGGTCGTTATAAAGTGTCTGGTACCTTAACGATTCCTTCACGGGTTACCCTGCGCGGCGACTGGCAAATCCCCAATCCCGATCAGCCGGTGACCGGTACCATTCTCATGGCCTATGCCGGTCGGGGCAGCGATTCCGGTACGCCTTTTATCGGCCTGAGTAATTGTGCCGGCGTTAAAGGCCTGGCAATCTGGTACCCCGAACAAACACCCGATAACATTCTGCCCTATCCGCCCACGCTCCAGCGCATTTATGGCAGTAATCAGACGGTTGAAAATATCACCCTGATCAACGCGTATATCGGCTTCTCCAATTACAGTAGCGATATTACCGCCAGTCCCTTCCTGCGCCATATCTATGGCACACCCCTGAAAACCGGGATCGAATTTGATTGCCTGGCGGATGTGGGCCGGATTGAAACCGTTTATTTCTCCCCCGAATTCTGGAAAAATTCCGGCCTCCCTCAGGCGCCTACAGCCAATCAGCATGCGGCATGGATCTATGGCAATGGCGTGGGTGTGGTACTGGGCCGGATTGACTGGTCTTATGCCGCGTATGTGACGGTGGATGGCTATAACCGGGGATTACAGCTATGGCCCTCACGGCGCAATGCCGCCGATACCCCCAACGGCCAGTGTTACGGTTTTACCTTAAAAAATTGTCAAACCGGCATCTATGTCGAGAAGAGCTCCTACGCGGGCTTTATGTTTACCCGGTTCAATATTCAAAATGCCCGGACCGGTATTTATTACAGTTCAGCCTCAACCGACAACGCCGCACTGTTTCATTCCTGTGCTATCGACGCGTCCGGTTATGCCGTCCATAATGCCGGTTTACAGCGTATGCTCCTGACCAGTTGCACGGTTCTGAACGGCGAAATGCGTTTTGACGGTGGCTATGCCTCTATTATGAATTGCGATTTCAATAGCCCCGGTGGGGTCCACATCCGGATCAACAGCGGCGTTCATGGCGCATCGATTCTGGGCAACCGTTTCAGCCGCAATCCTCAAATCGTGGACAATACCGGCTATCCGGTGATTGTCGATCACACCCAGCTGAATCTGGCGCCGCTGCCCGATTATCAATATCGTAAGCCCTCCCGGGCCTTCACCCCACCCAGAACCGACCTCTTTGTTGTGACCAATCCGCCTTATCACGCTCAGGGAAATGGTCAGGTGGACGACACGCCTGCTTTTCAGGCGGCGCTGACCGATGCCTGGAATAATGGCGGCGGTATTGTTTTTGTTCCCGGCGGCGATTATCGTCTGGATGGCGCCCTGATTGTGCCCACCGGCGTCGAACTGCGCGGCGTATTCGATCTGGCACATAGCAGCAGCGGACGGGGCAGTGTCCTGAATACCTGGTACGGCCGCAATCAGGAAAATGGCACACCCTTTATTCAACTGGCTCCCGGTTCCGGCGTTCGCGGCCTGACCATCCACTATCCCGGCCAGGTGTACGATAGCAGCGATACGACCAGTTACGGCATGGCGCCCTACCCCTTTATGATTCGCGGCCTGGGCGCCGATGTCTATGTGATTAATGTTGCCTCAACCATTCCCTGGCAGTTGCTCGACCTGGCCACGTATCGCTGTGATCGCCATTACGTCGATTACCTGTTCGGCACCGCCATAAAAACCGGCATCCATGTCGGCCATGGTTCCGTGGATGGCCAGATCCATAATTGCCAGTTCAATCCCTCTTCCTATGCCCATCAGGCTTCCAATTACCAGAGTATACCTACCGGCGATCTGGGCGGGGTTTATCAACTCGTCTGGCAGTATGGCAGGCCTTACCTCTTTGGCGATATGACCAATGAAGTCCTGCACCAGAATTTCGTTTTTGGCGGTAAGTACGGGGTCCAGCTGCTGGCGGAAAACGGCAATGGCCCGTCCGGGTATTGTATGGGTATGGGGGTCGATCAGTGCACCACTGCGATTCAGGTCGATAAAATCGGCGCGCGGGGACTCGATATGATCAATTCCCAGATCGTCACCGTCAATGGTGAAATCGGCCGGTATCTTGAAACCGGTAACACTCTCAACGAAACCTTCCGCATGTTTGGAACCTGCTGTTGGGGTACCAACAACCGCAGTGTCGTTGCCGGCGGCGGCGATCTCGAATTGCAGCAGTTCCACATCGCGCGCGATGCCGAAGATTTTGCCTACGATATCCGCAACAATACCACGGCCCGCGTCTACTGCGGCGACGTTACCAATTTCGTCGATCACTACCTGGCCATTGAATCCACTGCCGCCGCCGCGTTTCTGGGGAATGTGATTAATACCTCTTCTGCTGAAATGCCTTCCAATACGACAAACGTTACCAGTATCGGCAACCTCCGGGTTCGCTGAAATCCGGAGGCTGCCGATACGCCCTGCCGAAAAACGCAGTTACGGCTGATACAAACGCAGTTGATTCTCCATTCGCGATAAACTGTCTCCCAGGCCGCCCTCGCGATTTCTGCGCAGCCACAGTTTCCGATGATTTTTCTCGATCGCCCGCATATCGACAGCCAGTTTTTCTCGTATCGGCTTGGGAATATTGGCGGTTTTTTTGTCTTCGGCATTCAGTCTCGCCGTGGCAAGATCGCAGGCATGATCAATCAACCGGGCCACCTGCCTGATTTCATCGAGGATATAGCCGGCGTCCGGCCTGTCTATTTCGGCCTTGTCGAGCTTTGACATCACGCCAGCCACATAGCGCCTGAGCGCTTCCACTTTTTCAACGGTCAGTTGGCTGCCCGGCCCCTTGTTCAGATCCCAGTCCTCAAAAAGCAGGAGCCTTCCAAACCATGAACTGTTCGAAGTAATCACATCTCCCACCTGATAAGCATTGCCGAGATCGTACATCAGCCGCCCCATAATACCGGCTTTATCTTTGAAAGCGAAAGCATTCAGAACACCCGGCAAATCGATCTCCCGGTTATGCTCAACCGACCAGCCCAGGGCCGCTCCGTAAGCATACCCCAGATAACTGACCGTAATGGGTTCCCACGCCCCCAGGTCGCCCCAGTCGGTAATTAAATACCCTTCAGCGCCGTACTTCTTCCCGTTTTCAGCCGCGTTCAGGAGATTGGCCCTGGCCCGGTCGGTCTGCCCGGCAATACTGATCCAGGTGGAATTTCCCGGACACACATAAAACCGGCAGCCGGTCCCGGCCACTACCTTGCAGTACTTCTCAAACGGATGCGTTTCGCTGTATCCCCACAACAGCGGAATGATATCCTTCGGCAGCGATTGCATGGCCTCCGGGTGGTCCTGAATCATGTCCGCCCAGAACATCATGGTTTTGCCGTGTTTTTCCACCAGGGCGTGAATCTTCAGTAAATAATCAAGATAAACCTGGTCGCGGCCGATCTCTTCACAGCGTTCCTTACTTCGGCCATTGCCCAACTCCACCGTCTCGTCACAGCCGACATTGAAATACCGGCTGGAAAAATTCGGCAAAAGCTCATCATAGAGTTCGCTGATCAGTGCAATGGATCCCGGGTCGGCCGGATACAGGGTATGCCATCTTCGTTTGCCCCAGATCGTATTCACATAATCCGGCGCTTCGGCGAGATGGCGGTATTCTTCATGCTGTATCCATCGCTCCATGTGCCCGAACGAGTTCTGATTGGGCGCCAGATCGATAAAACGCTCCCGGCAATATTTATCCAGGATTCGGATTTGATCGGCCGTCATCGGCGAAGCATCCTTCCAGACCGTTTCGTGATTCTGGTAGGCAAAGGTATGTTCGGTATAAAGCTCGAAATGGTTGATCTTCCACGAAGCCAGCATGTCCACCAGGGTAAACAACGTATCCATGGTGGGCACTTTGTCCCGGCTGATATCCAGCATGACCCCGCGCACCGGAAAGTCCGGCCAGTCCCGAATCGTCAGACACGTCAGCTTGCCGTTATCCGCCTGAGCCAGCAGTTGATTCAGGGTTTGCTCCGCGTAAAACAAGCCGGCCTGATCATGACCGATAATGGATACCTGTTCCGGGGCAATCGTCAGCTCGTATCCCTGCTCGTGAGGCACGGTCGCCGGATCGATTTTGATCATCCGGCTCAGCTCTGCGACCGGGCTTTTGACGATGCCTTCCTGATATTGAACCTGCCTGGGCACAGGAAGCAGCAGATACGCACGCTCCGGCGGCTGCGTCGCGGAAGCAGCCAGCCCACAGCTGCAGCAAATACCTGTTAAAAGCATAATAACCGCCTGAAACTTGAATGCTGATACCATTGAGAAAGCCTCCACAATAATGTTCTGACCAAAGCCTTTTTAAAAGCGCGTTTTGTGCCGGCGCCGGGTTTTGCCCATTGCGTTCTGTATAAAATTAAATAAAAACAGGATTTCACTGACATTATTTGTCCGGATTATATCACAAAGCCTATGAACATGTAACCTTTTTTAGCGGCGTGTTATGGAAGGGGAATTGAGGCAGTGTGGATTTGGCGATCTAATACGCTGCCCGTGCCTTCATTTTGAACAGATTTCGTGGTCGGATTTATTCCCGATGGTGTCCATAAATGAACCGGACAGCTCAAGTCTTAAACCGGAGAATAGATCCCATTAATCGTTGAATGGCTCCTTAGGCCGCAAGGTAAGTCTTTTACATATAAAAACTTACCTTGCGGGCGATCAGACAGGATGCCGCCCGGCGGGACTTTTATAAAAATATTCTTTATTCTCATGACGTCACAGGATAGTTTATTTCAAAAGATTACGCAAACTCAACCAGGCCGGCATAACCCGGTTCCAAATTTATCCCGGCCAATAGTGACACAAGTTTGACAATCATGAATGGATTCGAGGCGCTCGTAATAGTTATCAAAGGAGTTTATTATGAAAAACCCAGAACCCTGTTTCCAGTGCGGCCAGCCCGGGGCCGAACTGTTTGGGTACCCGATCTGCGAAACCTGTAAAGCCCAACTGGGTTTGTTTACCGATGCGACCATCCAAAAACATATCGCCGGCTATCAGCAGCCCGGCCGGGAGCGAACCTACGAACAGGAGATTCAGTATCGGCTGGAGTTTATGGAGAAAGATTATATCAAGAAGAGGATTAAATTGCTTTATATTCAAGAAAGGGTGAGGGATTTGAAATGAACAGACTATATGTTGTCATTAGATTAAAATTGAAATATAAATGCCTTTACTGAAAAACGTTAGTATAATCCGAATCATTATCTCAACGAAATTTTAGTCTTACAGAAAAGAGTGCAAATTGAATATGCATTGATCTGTTATGAGTAAGAAATTTAAGAATTATCGTTGCGTCTATTGTCTATCTTATTATGAGAAAATGACATCTGACCATGTGTTGCCAAAATCTTGGTATCCAGATGATAGTAATTTTAGAGGAGAGCAATATCAAGTGCCAGCTTGTGAAAAGTGCAATCAAAAATATAGTAAAATAGAGGGGGAGTTAATAAGGAAATTGGGATTGGGTTTGAATCCGGAAGATCCAAATTTTAAAAAAATTGCTAACAATGCAGTAAAAGCTATTGATGTATCATGTGGTCGCAATGAAAAGGATGAAAATGTTCGGAGTTCAATTAAACGTAATTTTATTAAGGAGAGTTACGATTTAGTGTCTAACATTGATTACAATGAATATAGTACAGCAGTTGTTCCCGGTTTTGGTGCAAATGGATCCGGTGTTCCAATTTTACTTTCAGAAAATAGTTTAAAACAGTTTGCAAAAAAATTAGTATACGGATTAACATACGTCTTTAACCAAACATATATTGAAACAAATAATTCAATAGAAATATTCCTTTGGCAAAAGATGCCTGAAGAGTTTTATTATTGCTTGAAAAATCAAGGAAAACAATTTTCGCTTGGTGGAAATTTCAAGGCAAAATATATTATTGATCCTTTATCTCGTGGTAGCTTTTGGGATATCAATATTTGGGACAGAATAAAAATAAGTGCAATCGTAAGCTGTGACGAAAATGAATAGTCTAATAGTATATGGTTGGATATTATTGAGTAGAATAGAAGTGATTGAACATAATGGGTAAGTAGAGTCGCATAATTGAGAATAAAATGGCGAAATGGCGAAAAATCATTCTGGAAGAATTACCCCGGTTTAAGCGGTTGCTTTGCCATCCTGATAAAAATTACCCCAATAATGCCGGGAATCTGGTTATTGAAATGCTGAGTTTATACAAGGATTCGATGGCAAAGCATGATCTGGATACCTTGAAGGCGATTATGCGGGCGATGGACCGGTTGCTGGATTTACCCGATCGAAACATCATGGACGCCGTTTATGCTTCGTTTGCCGAGCATTTGATGGATTGTGTCAAAACGGAAGAACACAGAAAACTCCTGGCGCGATGTACCACCACCAATGTATCGATCGCCTTTAAAAATTCCTGGGGATATCCGGGGAATAAGTAGCCAGGGGAAACACTCCCAATGTTTGTTCATTATGTCAGGCCTGGAGAAAGCGGCGTTCTTCACTAATCCCAATAGTAAATCGGCGAACTTGATCCTTTCTTATTCATCACCCGGCATAAACTTGACGGAATAGGATTTAATATTATTGGTTTCACCAGAACTTCCCTCCTGAACCTGGCCATATGAATCGACCACCACAATAATATAATAGGGTATGGGCTGGTCGAAAGGATTGATCATGTTCCAAGTACTCAGCCGGGTACTGCCGCTGTCCGACTGGCCGGAATTTAAAGGCGATATTGTCCGGTCACCCAGTTCCATGTCATCTCCACTCAGTTTCTTGTCTTGCGACAGGTAATAGGCCAGATGGGTCGAGGTTTTTAGATTGCCGCCGATATTTTTGACGGTGTCTGATACATAAAAACGCTCATAACCATAAATTTTTCCGGGAACATTGCATGCTGACAGAATCAGATCGGCAGGAGGAAGAGTAACATTCCAGGTGTCAGGATGAACGAGGATATTGTTGGATTCATCGGATTCGGTTCTTGAATTATCCGGATCGAGCAGGACGGTCACCTGATATTGGTTCTGGGACAAACTGGCTGGAGGTTCTAAAGCCACTTTTAATGTAACAGAACTGTCTGGCAGAATCGATTTCGCGAATGTTGCAGATCCAATTTCAATGGTTTCATTGGAATCAACCGGAGTGAACATGACTTTTACCAGGGGATTAACCGAATCTCCGGCAACTGGTACGTTGCCGGTGTTGTAAATAGTGATTTCAGCCAGGCTCCGGCCGGATTGGCCGGCAACAAATGATTTGGGCAACGTAATGGCATTAATCTGGCCACTCAGATCGATCTCACCCGGTTCAACCGCCATGACATCAGAAACGGCCTCATTGTTCAGTTCATTATATTCCTCGATTAAATTACTGCTGTCCACCAACACGACCAGATGGTAAAGATCCTCGGGAATGCCGGCGGGCAGTAGTGCCTCGCAGTTGATCGTTTTGGCCGCACCGGGTTTCATATTCTTCACCGATTGGCCCTGGATCGTATCAATGACAATATCCTCGCCGCCTTCGTTGGGGCGAATCGCAATGGCCAGGTCAATAGCCTGATCGCCCAGCGGAATATTGCCTTGGTTGGTAACGGTAACCGGCAATGTGATTTTCGTGCCATCGCCGGAAACGATCCTGGTGGGGAGTTGGGGATTTGACAAGGCCGCGGTCAGATCATAAAACGGTGGGGCGATACTGATCATATGGCTGATGGCCTCGCTGTTCGCTTGATTCTGTTCACCGGGCACCTCGTTCGCAGAATCGATTTTCGCTACCAGGAAATAGTCGCCGGAGGCAATGGCATCCGTGATCGTGACGGATGTGGATATTTTTTTGCTCTTGCCAGGTTTAAGATTACTGATGGCCGCATCGTGAATAGTCATCAATGGGGTGTCCTGTCCGTCATCGATTGATCGAAGTTGAAGGTCAATGTCTATCGTCTGCCCCTTGGCTACCGGTACATTGCCCAGATTGGTAACCACGATCTGCATTTTGCCTGACGCGCCGGTTCCCTGGATAACTGCCGAAGGCAGGGTGACTTTTTCCAGATGGCCGGATAAGTCGATGGCGCCCAGTTCGACACTCAAGATTTCGGATATGGCCTCGTTATTCAACTCATTAGTTTCCAGCACCTGATTACCACTGTCAATGCTTACCACCAGAGTATACTGTTCCGTGGGCAGACCGGCCGGTAGCATTACATTGCATTTAACTTTTTTGTCCGCACCGGGCTTTAACTGGCTAACGGACAATCCCTGAATGGTATCAATCACCAGATCCTGACCTCCGCCTCCGGGACGAGCGATAATGGCCAGATCGATCGCGGCATTATCTATCGGAATATTGCCCAGATTGGTTACGACAACCGGCAGGGAGATTTTGGCGCCATCTCCGGAGATAATATGCTCAGGCAGTTTGGATGCCAGTACGGAACCGGCCAGGTCGAAGAATGGAGGCGCGACGCGGAGGGTCGCGGAATCCGATGCGATCGAATTGTTTGACTCATCCGATTCATCTAACCCATCCAGGCTGTCAACCAGAATGAGCAGGGTATAGTCACCCTCTGTCAGGGTTGCGGGAATGTTTATCTTTGCCTTGAACAGTTTGCTCTGGCCGGGCGCCAAAGCGCTGATCGACTGATTGGATAAGGTGGTTAAATGGACATCCGGTCCGCCGGCGATTGGACGCGCCACAACTCGGATATCTATTTTCTGCCCCTTGTCGACGGCAACCGTGCCATCATTGACGACGGCCAATACGATCTTACCCGAACCACCCTGGCCAGTCACCAGCGAAGCAGGCATGACCACATCCACCAGATTACCCGTCAAGTCCGGTGCGTTAGCCGGCAAATCCAGTTCAACGACTTCACCGACGGCGCCTTCGAAGCCTTTTGACTGGTTGAATCCCGGATTAAATTCGATGATGACATCATTTTTCCAGATGTCCTGAATGTCAGGATCAAATGTTATCAGGCGACCATTTTCCCCATCAAATACAGAGCCAGATACTGAAGCTTTTTCAAATAGCATCGCATAGGTTAATTCGTCGGCATTTTTGAGGTCTAAGATCGCATTTGTCAATCCGGTTGCAAGAATATTGATATATGCATTTGTCGACCAATCCCATCTGGCCCAACCAAAATTGCCTTCCTCTGCGGCCGTAATAACCCCCGTTCTGTTAAGTCGAGAAAGATCCCCCGTATCGCCATATTCGGTGGATCCGATATGGCCTCCGGAAAAACAGGTATCCATAATGAACAACTTGTTGACTTCAGGCCAGGTTCCGCCAACAAAGAGCTGGCTGAATTGGTCGTCAGTCATAACATTTTGGGAACCATCAACGGAAGAAAGATACATCGTTTCATCGCCTGTGGTTTTTATTCGTGCATCGAGATTTTCAGGATTGTACTGGGTCATAACAGGCGCTTCATCGCCAGAAATATTATAACCACCATGGGAACCAAAGTAGAAAATGAATGTGTCTCCAGGCCTTACAATCCTTCCGGCCAATTCGACGGCGTCGATGATAGCTGAATAGTTGCCTGAGTTTGCCGAGTTAAGCATTATCAATTCATTGGAAGAGACACCCGGAAGATATTCGAAGGCTTTTGATAAGCGTTGTGCCGCGATATCAGATGCAATATTAGTGAATTCATCACGGACGCCAATAGCCAGAATGTGAGTTTGGGGTATCCTGTTTCCGGGGCTATTTTCAAAGCGGGTTACCTGATAGGGTTTAGTTTCACCAATATTATAAAGTGAACAGATAATGGTATCGGAGCTATCTTTTATGTTAAGATAACTGAGCGAATAGGGCCCGTTTACTTCGGCCTGGCCAATCATTCCTCCATCAAATATAAGTGAGAAGATGTTTGTGCCTTTAGTTAGATTTTGTTTAACAATGGCAATATCAAGTAAGTCTTCATTTTTATTATAAAGCCATGCTTCGAATTCATACATATCAGGAATTAGCACGTCAACACTCATGTCGACAATTAGTTCATCCCAAAGATTATCCGAATCCAAGTTGTTTGTTCTGTCATTGATATATGTGGTATTACATAACTTTGGAAGAGGCAATAAAATATCTTCAATGCTTAACTGGTCTTTGTGATAGGCAATACTGTGATCTCCATCGAATAATTCTGCCGTAACAGTAAGGTAATCGGAGGGAGCAGCGTATGTCAGTACTTCAGCATCAAAGAATGCGGCGATAGAAGAAATGCCTGGAGTTATTTTTTCGGCGCTAAATGCGAGCGTGTTGTATGCGTCTTGGATAGACAATACCAGAGTAAGTTCACCGGCAGAGGTGGCAATCGTTTCCGCTTCAACGTGGATGGAATTAACAGTGTCGTCAGAACCAGTATTCAGTAAAACAACATCAAGATTCTGGAGATACCCATTGTTTTCTCCAAATAAATTTGAATCCAGTGTGCCTACTGCTACTGAAGTATTGTCTTGCTTAATGCCCAGGTCATCTAAAACATAAAGATCCGCGATAACTTCCCGGTTCGATATATCAATTTTACGGATACTTTCACCGCTAAATTGTATGGATACTGTTTGAGTAGATGTTGATCCTTCCAAGGTGAAATAGGTTGATGAATGATATTCAGCTCCCATGGTTTCGGTTAATGATATGACATCTTGGCCGATGCGTAAATGTCCGGCAAGGAGGTAATCGCCTGCCAAACCTGAGACAGTCATATTGATGGTCAGCGATTCGTATAATCCATTTTTATCAAGATCGTTATAGATGACTTGTGCCTGTTCTGACAATGAAACTTTATTTTCAGAATCAGCCTCGGGCGGTATATTTCCCAATCGATATTGAAATCGGCCATGTTTGTCTACTTTTATAAATTGAACGGCATAAAGTTCACCCTGTTCCCAGTTGTCGTGTGATTCAATTGTGCTGTCAATATTATTCCACCAATCATCTTTTCCATTATAAGAGGTATTAAATGTTGGGTCATACCATGTTGAACCGTAGACGACAAAAGTATGAGAAGGGAAATACCAGCGGTCCCATTTGGTATTAGTATACAGATAGTTTGATGCATTTCCTGTTTGTTCATCAGGTGATTCCAGAGGAAGCGCGGGGTTATTTAATGTTAGAAAGCCATTATTGTAGCGTCCTTTATCGCAGATAGTACTTAAACCACCAATCCCAAGAATCTGCCCAATTTTTTTCATGGCAAAGGAAAAGTCATTGCAATCGCCAGAATCAACAGTATCTGTTATCAAGCCCATGTAATTATGTGGGGGTGCGACCGTTTCATATTTCCAATTAGCGGCATCGATAGAGGCCATAATTCTATTCAGTGCATCATCGTAAGGCGGTTTCAGGGAATTGTTTTTTCTAGTAGCACCGGCGGCAAATCGTGTTGCAGTCTCTAATTCTTTTTTTGTCACGGTTTTGTCAGTGGTTTCAGGTTCATCCAAAATCTGATATAAAAGGTGTTCGGTTTTTTGGAACATGAATTGCCCTTTTTCAGGATCATCAGTCCAAAATGACAGAGTCAGGTCGTATTCTCCAACCGTTGAAGGTGTTGGAATACGAAAAGTATTATTATCTAAATAGGTTGTTTTTGCCTGGCCTTGAAGATTGGTTCCTCTGATATGATAGTTGCAAATAACATTGGGATTAACTCCTTGGGGAAAATCAAAAACCGCATGAACCAGAAAACCGGGTTGTGATATGGCGTCGGCAATCGGTTCTGCTTGTTCCGGGAAGTCTGTTATCCATACTATATGACTTGAATCTTCTATGGGTATTGAATTTTGAACTTCATAATATAGAATCTTAATTTCGTTGTCGTCGATGTAAACAGTGCTGGATCCGGAAGCTCCAATATCGTAACCATCCCCATCGATCAAAGTCAGTGTGACAAACTCAGTCGGTTCTGTAATCTGGTCATCTATTGGCACGACATCAACGACCGAGGTTCTTTGTCCAATTTCAAAATGAACAGTACCGCTCAGATATTCAAAATCTATTTCCTTTTCAGCCGTACCCTCTAATGAATAATATATGTCGAGAGAATCTAAGGCTTCACCCAGGCGTTTGATGGTGAATTGGCCAGTGTTATACCCGCCTTCCGAGGCAAACGCATCGCTGGCGGTAACGCTGACTTCCGGAAAATCATCATCAGCTATTGTAACGGTTGCTTCGGCTTGACCGGAAAGCATATACCCGCTGGGAGCGGTAATACTAACTGTCACCGTTTCATCGCCTTCCGCCTGATTGTCCTGAAGTGGCAGAATATCTACCGCAACTGACGATTGCCCGGCGGGGATCCGGACCGATCTGGCAATCGTCTGGTAATCGATCCCTTCGGTCGCCGCATTGCTGTCCCCGGTCTGGATGTTCAATGTCACATTGACCGCTTTGTCCGTCGATCCGCTCCGGCTGATGACCAACCGGCCCGGATCCAGGTTGCTTTCGGACGCATCCGGATCGGATGCGTGTATGCTGATGCCGGGCAGGGTCTCGCCGATACGCAAATTGTCCAGCGTCCCCCAGCCGGTATCGCCGACTTCAAACCCGATCGAATGGATAAGCAAATCATTGGCCGTTAAGTATCCATCTGAAAAGGCTGGGATGGTCGCAAAGTCGTTATAGAGGTTCCGGGTATAGCTCCCCCCTTCCATATCCAGAAACACCTCTCTCCAGAAGTCAAGGTCATGATAATCCGCCGCGGAATTTTCGCGGCGGTCTTCATGACGATCAAAGACATAATCCAGAACGATCCCCGATTTCGTTTCGAGGCTGAGACAGATGGAATCATACGACAGGGCGCTCACCCAACCCCGATCTGGATGTTCGAGTTCACCGGCCACATCGAAGGAGATGACCGTCTGTGAATCAAACGGAATGGCCTTGGAACCGTTGATCGGAATACCGTCAAATCCTTTAAAGAGCGCCGCCCAGATATTATCGGCGCAACCTTCATCCGGATCGGATTCATCGGCATGCAGCTTGAGAACCCCGCCGCTGATTTGGGCATAATTTTTAGTTGGTCCGCATTCCGGAAATGATGAAACCGTATCGTCAACCACCCATTTACCCATATCACCTGAAATAAAGGTCGGATCATCATCATTTGGAACATACTTGCCCGCTTTGGCGCTATCCCAGGTCTCCATCGTACCCGAAAGCATGACCCGTGATTCACACTGTTCAAGGCAACAGGAATAATGGGTGGCCCTCCCTGAATGGCTGCCATTCAACCTGAAGAAGTTCTTTTTTAGGCCATGATATACGCTTTTAAGATTGTATAAAACAACCGAAACCGTGGATAGCATAACTTTTCCTCCAAAATGAATAGTTATCTAACGCGTATATAGCGTTATGGTTTGTTTAACACTATGAAAGCATGATATTCATATAAATAAATATTGCGCGCCCTTATGATTTCTGCATGAATTTAGTATTATCAATTGCAAATGCCCACTTGGTCGTGAAATAAGTCTTTTATGAGGCCAGGCGCAACTTGGGAACAATTGGACATTTCGATGCCTGATGGGCATAATTTGTGACAGATCAGACACCGGGCATCAGTTTTAAAGGATTTTGAGACGGATTCAAGACGATATCCCCTGCTGTTACCAAAGTTTAAATAAAAGGGCTCCATACAAATAAAAAACCTTTTGAACAGATTATTTATTTTGACCTGTCGGCATTACAAACAACACTAAATATCATAACAATTTTACCTGTAGTTTTCAATCGTGGTAAATACGGGATTGGTAAATTTTTCCAAATAATTATATCATGCTTTTTTTCGCCAAATGTATAATAAATTAAGTAGAAGGCATCTCGAGTTGAATATACTCATTAAGTCTTATGTGGCATGGAGTTAATAATGGGTCCCTTAGGGGCTTGGTACGCCAATTCGGACAATCCCTTGCCCCGGCGGGTAAATGGGGGTATGATGGTCATGTGCCGGCGGGTCATTTCGGCCGGCTTTGGTTTTTGTTACTATATATCTGACTACCTGGAGATGACTTATGAAGCATATGGATCCGACCTCGAGACGGAATTTTATAAAATCGGCCACCGCCACCACCCTGGGCGGCGCGGCGTTGATGCTGTCGGGCTGTCATTGCCCCTGTAGCGGACGAAAGGAGTCTGTTTTGAAAAAAGAGAGCGTGATCCTGTTTCAAGGGGATTCCATTACCGACGCCGGCCGGGATCGAAAAAAAGAGGGCAATCCCAACGACAAGAACGCGATGGGCCAGGGTTATGTCTATTCCATTGCCACCGAGCTTTTGTCGGATCGGGCCGGTGACAATTTGAAAATCTATAATCGCGGTATCAGCGGTAACAAGGTGTACCAACTGGCCGAACGCTGGGATAAAGACTGTCTCGAGCTGAAGCCTGATGTGTTGAGTATCCTGATCGGCGTTAACGATATCTGGCACACGCTCAACGGCAACTACAACGGCACCCTGGAAAAATACGAGAACGACTACCGGGCGCTGCTGCAACGCACCGTCAAAGCGCTGCCCGCTGTCAAGCTGGTGATCTGCGAGCCGTTTGTGCTGCGTTGCGGGGCGGTGAACGATAAATGGTTCCCGGAATTCGATGGCTATCGTGCGGCCGCCAAAAAGATGGCGGATGAGTTTGACGCCCGGTTTGTGCCGTTTCAGGCGATGTTCGATAAGGCGCTGGCCCAGGCGCCCGCCAGCCACTGGGCCGGTGACGGTGTACACCCCACTATGGCCGGCGCTCATCTGATGGCGCAGGAATGGCTGAAGGTAGTTGGCTAAAATTTAATAACCTCTTAAAAACAGCAGGAACCGATAGCCTGAGCGGATTGGCGGTATCGGTTCCTGTTTTCTTTTCAAGTGTATTGGAGCTTTTTCGAGATTTGATTTTCGCGGTCTGAAACGCTATGATTATCTATAGGAGAAATGAATCATCCCGGCAAGATAGCGAGGTGTCGATGATCCCCATTCGGACCGCATTTTTTGATACCCACGGATACGAAGCCCCCTTTTTCGATCCCCCGGCCCAACAGGCCCATATCGAGATCAAATACCTCACGCCGCGTTTGAGTGTGGATACTCTGGCGCTGGTGGGGGGGCATGACGCTGTTTGTGTGTTTACCAATGATAATCTGTCTCGAGCGACAATCGATGGCCTGCTGGAAAATGGTATCCGGCTGATCGCGTTGCGCTGTGCGGGTTACAATAACGTGGATTTGCAGGCGGCTTACGGGCGGCTGCATGTGGTGCGGGTGCCGGCGTATTCACCGCATGCCGTCGCGGAACACACCCTGGCGCTGATCATGGCCCTGAACCGCAAAACCCACAAAGCCTATTACCGGACGCGGGATAATAATTTTCGCATCAATGGCTTGATGGGATTCGACCTGTATGGCAAAACCGCCGGTATTGTGGGAACTGGTGTCATTGGCCTGGAGACGATCAAAATACTGCGTGGGCTGGGAATGAAGGTACTGGCTTATGACCCTTATCCCATAACGGAACAGGCGGACTCGATTGGATTCGACTATGTAATGCTGGATGAACTGCTGGCCCGCTCCGATGTCGTTTCGCTGCACTGCCCCCTGACGCCACAAAATGTGTATCTGATTAATGCGGCCAGTCTGGCGAAGATGAAGGATGGCGTGATGATTATCAATACCGGCCGGGGCAAGCTGATCGATACCGTGGCCCTGATCGAGGCGATTAAAAGCGGCAAGGTCGGCGCGGCCGGGCTGGATGTCTATGAAGAAGAGACCGACTATTTCTTTGAAGATTTTTCCGATTCGGTGATCGATGACGATGTCCTGGCGCGGCTGTTGACCATGCCCAATGTGCTGGTGACCTCCCATCAGGCGTTTTTTACCCGCGAGGCGGTTCAGAACATCGCCGAGACGACGATCCGAAATATCGACACCTTTTTCCGTCAGGATGCCCTGCCCAACGAAATCTGTTATAAATGCTGCCATAACGGCTGTCAGCGTAAAATAACGGGCCGGTGTTTCTAACCGTATCTATTCCGCTATCGGGTACGGCCCGTATTAAACGCTGCAGCCGAGCTATACACCCGCACATAATCGACATACATATCGATCTGACCATCATACCGGGACAGATCTACCGGCCAGCCGCCGCCGGTTGCCAGGTTGATTAAAAAGAAAAACGGCTTTTCTTTGGAGATTGGCAGCGTGGCGTGACGTCCCACTTCAATATTGTCACAGTAGTAGATCGTATCGGTTAAGGTGATCTTACAGCCGTAAATATGGAAAGCCTCGTACCAGGTTGAGGGGATACCGAACTTCTTCATGCGAATCGGATTGTGCAGGTTGTCGAACGCCTTCTTCTCGATGGCCTTGCCGGTGTCGCCCTGGTCCCAGGCGTGCGGGCAGATCATATAACTGTCATACGCGTTGGGTTGACGCGGCCCTTCCCCGCCATACGCTTCGATGATGTCCAATTCGTCGCAGGGCACTTTATTCCCCTTCAGGTGATCGGTCATGTAATCGGAAAGCAGCCAGAACGCCGGCCACGACCCGGTGGCGTTGGGGCCGATGAAACGGCATTCAAAGTAACAGGGCGCCGAGGCCGTAATGCCGCTGGCGTCATTTTTCATGGAGGAGATCAGACCGGAGCTGCCTGCCTTGTCACTGGCCCGGATCCGCAGGTAAGAATCAACCTGATGGAAAGGACTGTTGGGCTTATTGGCGCTGGTAAATCGAATCGTACTGAAATCCTGCCAGCCGTGTGGGGGCTTGTGGTCATAGTAATTGGCGTTGGGATCGGTGCCCGATATCGAAAGTGGCCCATCAAAGTCATCGGCAAAGACCAGCGCCATACCTTTCGCCGCCGGCGGCGGATCTTTGGGCATGCCTTCTTGCCACGACACGCCTCCCTTATTGTAAAGTTGAAGATAACAGTTGTCTTTGACCTCGCCATTTTCGCCGCTGATTGTCACGGTGATGGGACCGTGTGGATAGGCATCAGCCGGGAAGACAAACGATCCATCGCCTTTGGTATCAAGTGAAACGGTTGCCACCGTTGAATCGGTGCCAAAAGCCTCACTCTGTTTCCAGCATCTCACCGTCACAGATTTAAAACCCGCGGCGGCCAGGGTTACCGTGGTGTCTCCTTTGATCTCCGAGCCATAGTCCGGCGAAACGACCGAGATCTGACAACCTAAGGTCTCTTCGACGCTTTTTTCAGAATCGACCCGGATGGCGTCAAAATACAAATCGCTCTCGATAGCAAGTTGTTTATCGTTTTCCTTGGGCTGGCCGACGGTGAGAGTGATTGCGGTGATGGGATAGTCCAGCTTGCCGTTTTTGTCGCCGCCCCAGGTTTCATGGCCGCTGTCCAGATTCACCACCACTTCGCGCCAGCCGACAAAATCGATCAACCCGCACTGCCCGGTGTTCATGCTGTATTGATGCGTTTCATCGCCGGCGTCTTTAATCTGTACGCCATAGGAACATTTTGAATTGTCCCCTTTAAGCCAGTAGCGCAAGGTATGGACCGGGGCTTGGATTTTAACTTTGTTCGGGATGCCCAGATATTGAAAATTACCGGTCTCGATGAAATGATAATGCAATTGGAGCGATTGTTGCCCCTCCTTAATCGGATTGGTTGATAACCGGACCGCCGCGTTCTCGTTGGGAATATTGACCACCCATACTGTGGGCGACGATACCTCCTTTTCAAAATCCTGCACCATGACCGTCGTTACCCCATAAACCGGCAAGACCTGACAACTTAGCAGAATGATCATTGTCATTATAACAGGACCGATCCCTTTTGATTGTTCCAGGCGGGATGCTTGTTTCATCTTTGAATCCTTATTTCATGATGTGACGGGTCTTTTCACCTGCATTAGATTCAGCAACAGGGTCATAATGACAGTTTTTTTAATCCACTCTTGCGACCAAAACAGCTTAGAAGCAAAATTTATTTCAAAAGTGCAGACTATATATGCTAAATTTCCGGAAAGCTTTACTGCAAAGACCAACCAGGGGCAATCAAACTTAGAACTCTCTGGCCAAATGAAACGAAAAATGATATTTTATTTCAGATTATTAAAACGGTATTTCTGCTCTGAAATTGAACGGCATATTAAAATTGTTCATAATGCCCTGATGTGGCATAGGTTAGCAATTTGTTTATGTGCTTATTACGGTGAAAATATGCTTCATGAGATTGTACGAATCACCATGGTTTCTATATCCTGTCATAAAGGAAGATTGTCACTGATTTTTATTTCCACCCATTGCTCATTTTTATAGAGTGTTATCGATTTTTAAGGTAATGTAAAAAGTCAACAAGCGTTAGTTCTTAATAACAACGTAGTAAACCCTGGTCATAGGCGGACCAGGTTTGGTGTATTTAAGGCTGTTAAAAGAAAGGTTAAAAAATGAAGATGTCAAAGAATGGGTATTTTATTCTGGTGTTCATGCTCGCTTTATATTCCTGTTTACCGGCGCAGGAAATCCGGTTGGATAGCGGATTTCGTCAGCCGCCGGATTCCGCCCGGCCGCATACCTGGTGGCACTGGATGAATGGCAATATCACCCGCGAGGGTATCACCGCCGACCTGGAGGCGATGGCGCGGGTAGGTGTCGGCGGGGCCCAGATATTCAATGTGGGCGACCGCGGCAGTGTGAATATCCCGATTGGTCCGATCAACTATTTGAGTCCGGAATGGCTTGATCTGGTGCATCATGCCGTCAAAGAAGCCGAGCGGCTCGGTCTGGAACTTTGTTTTCATAACTGTGCCGGCTGGTCCAGCAGTGGCGGGCCGTGGATTTCGCCGCAATATTCCATGCAGAAAATCACATGGTCGGAGGCTCAGGTCTCATCTGACAGCCCGGCCGGTATCCAGCTGGCTCAACCTCAGACCGTGCGCGATTACTATCGTGATATCGTCGTGCTGGCTTTTCCCACTCCCAAAGATAGCAGTTTCCGCATCAAAGACGCACGGGTCAAGGCCGGATTCGATACCCGATACGGTATGCAGCCCAGCCGTGACCAGGTTCCGGCCGATGCCATTATTCCTTTGAAAAGCGTTATCGATATTTCTGATAAAATGGATGCGTCAGGTAAGCTCAACTGGAAAGCGCCCTCTGGTCAGTGGACCGTATTGCGTATTGGGCATACCTCTACCGGTAAGACCAACCATCCGGCGCCCGATTCCGGTTTGGGGCTCGAATGTGATAAATGCAGCCGGGCCGCGCTCGATGTCCACTGGAATGGCGGCGTTCAACCGGTACTGGATAAGATGGGCCCGCTGGCCGGTAAAGTCCTTAACAATATTCTGGTTGACAGCTACGAAGTCGGGCTCAACAACTGGACACCCAAAATGCGCGAGGATTTCATTCAACGCCGCGGTTACGACCTCTGGCGCTATCTGCCCACCCTCACCGGCCGTGTGATTGAAGATGGCATCACCACAGAACGGTTCCTCTGGGATTACCGTCGTACGACGGCCGATCTGATCGGCGATAATTATTTTGGTTACTTTGCCGAAAAATGCCGCTCGCACGGTCTGCTCTGTTCGATCGAACCTTATGACGGGCCGTTCGAATGCCTGGCCGTGGGCGCCAAGGCCGATATCGTCATGGGCGAGTTCTGGGTTGGCGGCAGTATCAATCATTCGGTGAAACTGGCCGCTTCGGTGGCGCATACCCATGGTGTGACCCTGGTGGGCGCCGAATCGTTTACCTCCGCCCCGGATCAGGGACGCTGGCTGAATCATCCCGGTTCGCTCAAAGGACAGGGCGATCTGGTCTGGTGTACCGGCGTCAACCGCTATATCTTCCATCGTTACGCCCATCAGCCCTGGCTGGATGTTTATCCGGGCATGACCATGGGGCAGTGGGGCACCAACTTTGAACGGACCAATACCTGGTGGGAGCCGGGCAAGGCATGGATGACCTATATTGCCCGTTCACAGTACCTCTTGCAGCAGGGCCGTTTCGCCGCGGATGTCCTGTTCTTTGCCGGCGAAGCCGCCCCCAACGGCTCGGTAACGGACAATGCCTTGCGTGACGCCGGTTATGATTTCGATGTCTGTGGAACCGATCTGATCGATAAAATTGAAGTGGAAGATGGCCGGATCATGCTGCCCGGCGGCATGCGTTATCACCTGTTGGTATTGCCCGATACCCCGTATATGACTCCGCGCCTGGCCAATAAGGTGCGTCAACTGGTACGCGATGGCGCAACCGTTTTGGCGCCGCGCCCGGATATGTCTCCCAGTTTGAATGACTATCCCGATTGCGACCGTATTGTTCGGGCCGCGGCTTCTGAAGTATGGGGCTCGGCCGCCGGACGTAATGGTGACCGGAGATTCGGCAATGGCCGTGTCTACTGGGGCTTCAAACCGTTGGATGTTCTCAAGCGGATGGAGATCGCGCCGGATTGCCTGGCGAAAAATCCGCAGGCGAACCTGGTTTATATCCATCGTATCGTGGATAATACCGATATCTATTTCGTCTCCAATCAGGCGGATGAATCGATCATGGCGGATGTCTTCTTCCGGGTCAATGACCGTCGTCCGGAATTGTGGGACGCGGTAACCGGCTCGATGAAATCGGCCGGTTTGTGGCAGGCCAGCGTCCAGGGAACCCAGGTTACCTTACCGCTGGGACCCAAAGGTTCGGTATTTGTCATGTTCCGCCGGCCCACCCGTTCCGATCGGGTTACTTATACCGCAGTCCAACAGGCCAATCCCAGATCGGTTGTCGATCTGCTGCCCCGGCCCAAACACGAACTGAAAATTCTCGAAGCGGTTTATGGTGTCTTCGATTGTACCGGCGATGGCATGGTGGATGTCACCGGCAAACTGAATGAAATGGTGCGAAACAACCGTCTCGAAGTCGTCGCTTCCAATAGTCTGGCCGGCGATCCTTTGCGGGATGTGGTCAAGAATTTGTATGTCGAATACGAATACGACGGCAAAACGGCCCGGGCCCAGGTAACCGAAAACAAAACGCTGGTTCTGCCCCCGGCCGGCAGTCCTTCAGGTCGTCCTTTGCGTATTATCATTGCCGGTTACGGCAAACTTGACGAAGGCAAAGACTGGCTGCCCAAACTTCAGACCATCGATGTAACGAAAAAAGTGGCCGCGGCAGTCAAAGACAATATGTTGAGGATTCAAGCCACCAATGAATTTGCCGGTAAAGACCCCGCCTATCTGGTGCCCAAGCGCCTGCGTATTCGATATTCGCTGGATGGCCTGGCCGAAGAAACAGTCGTAGCCGAAAACCGCGAAGTGCGTCTGCCGGCGATGCAATGGCGTCTGGCGGACTGGCTGCCGGAACTCACCGGCCGCCGTCAGGGCACTCAGATGCTGGCCTGGGATAATGGCCGCTATACCCTGCGCCAATCGGATGGTCAGGAAAAGGTCGTCACCGTAGATTCTCTGCCGGCTCTGATTATGGCGGATCAGCCCTGGACGGTTGATTTTACCCCCGGTTGGGGCGCCCCTGACCGGATCAAGCTGCCGCGACTGATCAGCTGGTCCGATCATGACAACCCGGGCGTTCGCTATTATTCCGGCACGGCGACTTATCGTAGCCAGATGGCGATTCCCGATAATTTCAAACAGGCCGCCGACCGGATCTGGCTGGACCTGGGCCAGGTCTGTTGTCTGGCCGAAGTCATTGTCAACGGCCAGAACCTGGGCGTGCTCTGGTGCAATCCCTATCGTGTGGATATTACCGATGCCGCGCGCGCCGGTGACAACGATCTGGAAATTCGCGTTACCAACCTCTGGGTGAATCGTATCATCGGCGATGAACAACTGCCCGACGATTGCGAATGGTCCGGCAAGCCGTTGAAAGAGTGGCCTGAATGGTTCCTCAAAGGGCAGAAGCGCCCCAGTGCCGGCCGCTTTACCTTTACCACCTGGAAACACTGGACCCAATATGACAAATTGCTGCCATCCGGTTTGCTGGGGCCGGTCTATCTGCGCGCCGGCGATCTGATCGATTTGGAGCAATAACACCGATAGACAAACCCAAATAAAAAAAGACAGGCTGTTAATGATAGCCTGTCTTTTTTTATTGATTAAAACAGCGCTGTTTATGCTTGTATGGTTACTCTGCCGGTTGGCTTGAAATCGTAGGGTTGGCTAATAAATAAACCGCATCTGCCCGAAGTTGGGAATAATCGCGATGCGGGTTGATTCCGTCGGGCGAAAACCGGCCGGCCAGTACACAAAGAAAGCCTTGCCGATCATGTAATCGCGCGGGACAATGCCGGCGTCATAGAGTTTATTGTCATCGTTAGTGATGCCTTTTTGTTCCCAGAGTCTCGAATCGTAACTTTGCGGACTGTTGTCGCCGCAAACAAAGAATTGATCCTCTTTCAATTTGATGGGATGCTGTTCGCTGCCGCGCACCGACTGCGAACCATGCAGCGAGACATAATAGATATCGCGGTACAGCTCAACGGTTTCCAGTTCAAAACCATCACCCCGGGCGTTCAACGCCACACTGGGCGGCAGTTGCGGCGCCGGATGCGGATCGCCCGGTCGATAGCCCCATGCTTTCGGATCATTAGGCCCGACGTAGATTAATGGGTCCCGGTCGCCCAGCCGCAACTGCAGGGTATGATCCAGCAGCGCAAAGGAAAACGGAATGGGCTGATTAGGCTTGACGGGTGATACGGTTTCTTCCGCGAGGATCTCTCCAGTCGCCTGATCGATAATCTGAATCAGGCCGGAGAAATCCAGTCGTCCGGTGTATTCATGTTCATATTTGCCCAGGCGGACTTCAAAGCTGCCGCTGTCGCCCGTTGGAATAATCAGGGTATAAAACTTCAGATCGCTGCATTGCGACCACGGATCGACCGTCTCGCCGTTATAAGCGCAGAAACTCCGGGTCAGCCGGTCCAGCCGGTTCTGGTCAAAGTGCAACGTGGCATTTTTGCTGTTGCCCGTAAAAGTGATTTTGTGTCTGGCCTGGTCCAGTGTCCAGCCCGACTCAAGACTGCCGGGCACAAAAGGCTGGCGCCATTCCGGCTGAACCCGGTCATCGTCCGGCTGATAAAAATTGTCGAAGATCTTGATCCATAGGGCGTTTTGCACCATGTCCGGTTTGGTCTGGATCGTGCCGTCGATATAGATATCCCCATCGATTATCTGTAACGCTTCACCAGGCTTGGCCACCAGGCGTTTAATGTAGTTTTCATAAGGATTCCACGGATTTTTAAAGACGACCACATCCCAGCGGCTTGGCTCGACAAACTGATAAAGATACTTCAATACCAGAATACGATCGCCGTTGGCGACATGCCGGTCCAGTTCGTTCACGACCGGCGAGCCGCACATGGGACAGATCGGATACAGGGTGTTCTGCTTCCGCAAGCCGGCATTGGGAACCGATATTTTTAACGGTCGGGAGGGAATCTTGCCCTTGTCAATACCGTAATAGCGGGTGTCGAAGCCATAATTGTACTGATAGCCGCAGGTCTGACAGGTCAGCCGGAAATGCGCCCCGCGCAGCGTATCGGCCATACTGCCGGTCGGGATAACAAACGCCTCCACCACAAACGCCCGGAATACGAACGCCAGTATAAACGCGATGACCAGCGATTCGAAGGTGTCTTTAATGGAATGGATTACGGATTTGTCTGTGATTATTTCGTTTTTGCTCATAATGTTACAATTCAACAGCTGAGTTGTTAACAGGACTCAAAACGCCAGAAATAAAAAATTATAACAACTGCCCGGCAAAACACCAAGCATTAACTCACTAAAATAACATCGGCCCGGCGACTGAGCCTGATGGCGAAAATCTCACTTTTTTGCCCTTAAAGCCCCCCAGCGGAAAATTTTTCTTGACTCTTGGGGTCTGCTCAGGAATATTAGTCTGTTACTGTATAATGCGCAGTGCTATATCTTGAAAACTATTTCATTAAGTGACAATAATCTGTTAATGTGACAGTTATATAGGTTTATATAAATAAAACTCTAGCGAAAGGACATATCGAATGGCTGATGCTAAGAACAAGGAAGGCGAAGTCGTGGAAAAACCCGGCGATGGCCAACAGATCAAAATTACCCTGGATGATGCCACTGTGAACGCGTCATATTCCAATTTCTGTCGGGTGACCGGCACGCCTGAAGAGGTTCTCATCGATTTTGCGTTAAATCCCAATCCGTTCTCTCGTCAGGATCAAACCGTGAAGATCGACCAGAGACTTGTTTTAAATCATTTCACCGCCAAACGTCTGCTGGCCGCTTTGCAACAGACCATTCTCCGTCATGAGCAGAATTTCGGAGTGATCGAGCTGAATGTACAACGTAGATTGAATCCTGCCGGCGACAATAAGTAAATTAGTTTCATGCAATCCGGCCGGTTCCGCATCGGCCGGATTGATTTTCTCGCTTTGGGCCGAATAGAGTTTCTGATATTTTCTTAGTTCTTTGCAAAAAATTCTTATTTTTTGTGTTGACATAACTTCCAATCAGAGTTAAAAACGCCCGATAAGTAGTAATGTTCTGTAACTGTAAAGTCTGCAACGCATTACACAGAAAACTCAGGAGATAACACTGAAAATGACGCGAGGGATCGCGAATAATTGGGCTGACCAGTTAGCCGGTCAGTAATTCATCGGAACCTCGGGCCTCCTTTCAAGAGTTATAATTGACAATTTAACAGAGAGTTAAGTTTAAATCGATGGTTATGGGACTTTTTACCTGGCTTGGTTTATCGTTAAAGGGCATAAAATCGATAAATAACGAAAAGTTGGAAAATTTTTCCGAAAATCCTGTAAAAAATTCAACTTAAACTCTTTCGAAATCAGACAATATATGTGTTGTCTGACGGAATCTCCGCACAGATTCCGTATCCTTGCAAGCTTGACCCCCGTGTGGGCAAGATTTCAATATAAAAGTTCATAGTGTTCGTTTCTTTAAAGTAAGTATTTGAAAAATAGAATTCTAAAGTGTTTGTGGCATGGTGCCGCGAAACAACGCGTTTAGAAAAGGAGATAATTATTATGGCTAATGGGCTTCGTTCAATTATTAGAAAGGCACAACGGCAGGATATGGCTTTACTGGCTCGCCGTAACCGCTTTGCCGGCCGACTCAACGTAGAAGAGCTGGAAGACAGGATCGCGCCTGCGACAACGGTTCAACCAGGCGAATATGTCACCTGGAACATCACCGGCGGCACCGCCGACTGGGATGATACCGATGGTATCTTGTTCCTGGGTGCTAATAGCGGACCGGACATATCTATTGCGTCAGTAGCGGATGATACCGCGCCGGTGATTACTATTGACGCGACCACCTTAAGCAACAACGACGCGATTTATATTGTGTCTAATGTTGCCATTGGTGGCGTAACGTTTTCCGGTGCGGTTCCTACCAGTGTTACGGCTATTACGGTTTTGATCGCTTCCGGTCAGGATGTTGCCGCGGTGGTGGCTGATGCCGGCGCGGATGGCGATGATGATATTGCCTCTATGACCATTGATGGCAAAGCGACCGGAACAGCTACAGTTCTGGCCGGGACAAGTATTTCCGGTACTCAAATATCCAATGGTAACGGCGATGATCCGACTCAGGCCACCGATTCTGCCCTCGGCACAATTACGATGCCGACTCTGGCCAGCGGCCATGCCGGCTTAAGTGTTGATATGCACGTGATTGCCGGTGATGTGACCGCCGATGGTGGCGCTATCACGGGTATTACCTCAACGGATACTGGCATCGACATCGTTGATGATTCTTTGATTCAAGGCGCTTCGATTACTAACGGAATTACCTGGGCCGGCGATGTCCTGGCCAATGGCGCCAATCATGTGCGTATCGTAGGTAATACCGGAACAACCGGTATTGATCTGAGTGCTTCAACCTCCGGTTTGAGCTTCGGCGGCGTAACCGTTTCCAGTACGGGTAACTTTACCGTTGAGGGTGAAGGTATCTATGACCTGACAATTACCAATGGCATAACCATCAGTTCATCTGGCGGTGTTTCGATTGATTCGGATATCGACGCGACCAATGATGGTATTACCAGTGCCGTATCCATTGGCGACATAACGTTAAGTAGTACCGGTGATCTAGTGCTTAGTGGTGGCGATTCTGGTTTTGGATCGACCGTCTCTCTTGGCGATATCGCAGTGAGCGGTACCGGCGCAGCACATGTACTGGTTGCGACCTCAACCAGCGCGGCCTTCACTGGCGCTCTGACCATTGGTTCGATTACGAATACCAATACGGGCGGCGGTACCATCATTATTGGTTCCGATAGCGATGCCACCCATACCAACGGTGTGGATGGTACCGGTAATATGAGCACGATTACAGTGAATGATCCTATCGTTGTTGGATCGGCAAGTTCTGGAACCGCGGTTAGCGGCGCCATACAGCTGGGTTCAACTAACGCAGCGCCCGGAACGATTGGCGCCATTTTACTAGACGGTATCTTTAACTACAGTACCGACGATGGCGGCGATGTTAAGATCCTGGGTGGCAATATAACCTCGATCAGTTCGACCGGTGGATTAAATGAAACCGATCCAACGGGCGGAACGGTACTCGGCGATATTCTCATCACCTCAACCGGAACGATTGGCGCTATCTCGATTACCGATAGTACCGTAACCGGTGACGAGGGTGATTGTGATGCCGCGATCAGCGCGACATCCGGATTCTCAAGTACTATTGCAATTGCCAATGATCTGATTGACACCTTGTCAACCAGTGGCGGCGCGTTCAGTGGCGCTATTACAGTCAGCGGCGATTTGATGGCAAGTGTAACAGCAGGTAGCGGTAATATTACCTCCCTGGCAGTTACCGGCAATATCGATAGCGCTAACGGCGCTGTGACCATTTCAGCAACCAGCGGCAGTATAACCAGTCTGACCGCTGCCAATATTATTGGCACGGATACCGGCGGTGCGATTACCATCTGGGCTGATGGCAACGTGGCGCTTAACGTATCGGGCAATATTACCGCGTTGGATACTACCGGCGGCTCAGATATTATTATCTATTCCGACCACGATGACAACGCGGCAGCCGTAGATACCGGTGATCTGGATATCACCGTCGGCGGCAGCATTTCAGTTGCCGGCGGCACCAACGATATCTTTATTGGAAACTCCAATGATGGAACGGCAAAATCCTATGATGTCAGCCTGACGGTAACCAGCGCCGCGGAGATCGAAGAAATCACCGCCGACAACGATGTGACTCTGTCAGTAGGTAGTACGTTGGTTGTCAATGACGATCTGGAAGCCGGAACTGCAGGTGATATGACCCTGACCTTTAGTGGTGCAGCAACGATAACTGATGATGTGACCGCCGGTGGCGATATCACTTTCAGCGGTACCGTTGGTGGCGCACTGAGTATGGATGCTCTAACCAGCACCAATGGCTCAATCAGCGCCATCACCGCAACGGGCGCTATCACTATTGGCTCGATCAATGCCGATGCCGATGAAAGCGCCGTTCTGACGGGCACCACGACTGACGATCCGGCCGAAGGTAATGTGGGCAACATTACTGCCGGTGGTGCACTGGCAATTGGCGCGATTGACGCGTCCGCCGGTACCATTGGTAATCTGACCGCGGCCGGCAGCATCACGCTCACTGGCGCGATTGTCTGCGACAGCCTCGGTAATATCACTGCTGATAATACCGGCAATACCGCCGATATTACCATTACCGATGACATCACGGCTGATACCGGTTCGATCGGTAGCATGACGGCCGATGATGATATCACCATTGGCGATGGCGATGATGACATTGTCGCAACGACCACCATTGGCCACATTACCGCTAATGGTCTGGATACTGGTACTGGTTTCAGCTTCGGCGCGGTAACCGCTTCGATTCGCGCTCAGGCACAAACAGCCGATGCCAATGGCTATATCCTGAAGATCATCAGTGGCGAAGCCGATGGCGGCCTGGGTCTGATGTACGCGATCGAAACCGATGCCACCGCCGCTCAGGCGACCTTCGATGTCACCATTGACGATGTGGCCGCGTCTGACATTCGCGCCGATGTCGAAATGACCAATCTGACAACCACTGCGTTTGACCTGTCCTTCAAGACCTATGCCGATACGGCAGTCGATGGCGATGCCAACGAAGATGACAGCTATACCGCGGTGAACGATAATGAATTTGACGTAGAAGAAATTACCTTCGGTTCCTCCACGGTTACCGGCGGTAAGGTTCTTGATGTTGTAACGATCGATGGCGACTTTATGGTTGATGGCGGCGCGACCACCGTTTCTCTGGGCGCCAATTCTTCTGTAAACGCGATGATCGTTCAAGGCAACTTTGGCGATAACGCTTCTGATATCTTCAAAGTGGATAACCTGAATGTACTGGCTTGTGCGACTGTAAACTCTAATCCGGCATCGACCACCTTCATCGCTCCGGCGATCTCTGCCGTTACCTCGGCAACCGAGCCGGTAACCACCGCTGTAACCGGCACCTTTGTCATTCCAGTTGATCCAACGGCTGGAACGCAGGTCTTTGCCGGTGCGGCTGCCGGTTTCCTCCAGGCCAGCAATATTGCCCAGGTGGGTGTTGGCGCTGCCGATGACAATGAAGCCTCTGTACAATTCACCAGTGGTTCATTCACCAATATGACCGGTTCTGAAGGTGGTATTACCCTGTCACAGGATATTACCGCTGATACCGACCTGAGTAACATCCAGGGTGCGATTAATATTACTGGTGATATCTCCGGCGCCCTGACCCTGGCCACCACCGGCCTGACGGCTGTTACCATTACCGGTGATGTATCCGGCGCTGTAACGGTTGGTACGGTAACCGGTGCGGTTGGCATTGGTGTGGGTGGTACGGTTTCCAGTAATGTAACGATTGCATCGGTTGGCGGCGCGTTGACTCTTGGAGATGTCGCTACCGGCGTTACCGTAACGGTTTCGGCGTCTGATTATGTCAGCACCAATGTGACCAGCGGTATGGCCGGCGCGACCATCGGTTCGGTTGCGGTTGGTTCTACCATTACCCTGCCCGAACTTGCGAATGGCGGTACGGTAACCATTACCAACGATATGCTGGGTACTCTCAATCTGACCAATGCCCAGGGCGCCGCGGTCAACCTGACCATTACCGGCGATTTCGGTTCTGATATCCTGGTAACCGGCTCGATTGCAACCCTGACCCTGACCGATCAGGCCCTTGATGGCACGATCGGATCTGCAACCTCTACCATTACCGTAACGGAATCGCTTTCTGCGATCGATCTGAATGTTGCGGCCAATGCTAATATTGATTATGTGTCCTTCCTGTCCAACCTCGTTATCGGTTCAACCGGTGTCGATGGTTTGGGTATCATCAACTCGAACGCAGGTCCTGAACCCATCGCCTATACCGGTACCTTCAGTATCGGTGTCAACGATGGCGCGACCATTGGTTTGGGTATCGATACCAATGCCGATGATGAAGCGTTGATGGATGGCGCTGGTGGTACCGATGTCAGTGACTTTACCGATGCCGGTGAAGTGGCCTTCTCGACCGATGCCGGCGTTGCTGCGATTTTTGGAACGGCAACCTATGACGCCACCAATGGCTATCAGGTCTATGCCTTTACCGATATCGTTCTGCTGGGTGCTGGCAATACCGAAATCAACGGTAATGTCTCTGGCAACATTTATTCCGGCGATAACCTTGGCGCCGCTATCGATGTCGATGATCCAACCACCACCACGGCTGAAGATGGTACTGTTACCGGATCAATCATCGTTGACGACGATGCCGATGTCTCCGCTTTGGGCCTGACCGCCGGCGGTGACATGGCGGCCAGCTTTAACGGTGGTCTGACTAAAGCCGCGACTGCTGCCGGATTCGATCTGGATCTGGGCGCTCTCGGCGGCATTACGGTTGAAGGCGCCATGTCGTTTACCAATATCGATATTAACACTGGCAACCTGGGTAATATTACCGCCGGTGGTGCAATTGCCGGTACAGCGATCACCGTCGATGCCGGTAATTTGGGCCTGATGGTTGCGGATGGCGCGATTACTACCGGTATTGGCGTGGATGAAGCATATACCTTCGAAGGTATCATCAATGTCGGTGGCGGTTACACCGGTGCGTTCAATGTTGAAGGTACCGTAAATACCCTGTTTGTAAACGGCTTGTTCAACGATACGCTGAATACGTACGATCCGTCAGTCATCAGTTATGCCAACGTTGATGCCGATGGCGCTGTTGGCGATCCGTTTGCGATTGCCGGTTATACCTGTATGGATGGCATCGATGTGACTGGTGCTACGGCAATGGCAACGTTGAATGCCGGCGATCTGACCATTGAAGGTCTGGCAGCCGGTTCTACCGTAACTGTTGACGAATCTGATACCGATCATATCACTGATGATGTGACTGTTGTTGGCGATCTGGCCGGCGACATTTCAATCACCGGTGATTTTGATGATCTGTTTGTTCAGGGTGACTGGACCGGCAGTGTCACTCTGGCTAATACCAACAGCTATAATACTGCCACCCCGACCATTGATGTCATTCAGGTTTGGGGCGATGTCTCGACTGCCGCTTTAACAGGCGCTGCTTATAACACGGCGATTGACTTCATGGGCAATCCGCTCTCCGCGGCCACCCAGTCCTTCAATGGCAGTGACGATCCTGTCCAGGTTGGCACAACCAACCAGTGGGTCTATGTCTCCAACAGCCATGTTGAAGTCGTTATGAGTGTTTCTGTTCGGCCAGGTTTCCGGTTTCGAACTGAACGGTAAAGGGTCTACCTCTATCGTGTCTCTCGAAAGCGCGACTGCTCCGACCGAGCGCGACATGAAAGATGCCGTGAAGTATGGCAAGGCCATGATCAAAGGCAAAGAAATGGATAACGAACTGATCGACTTTGATATGCCCGGCAATGCTGATTTGCCAATGATCAATGTTGGTCCTCGTATTCAGGTTGACGCTCTGGTAGTCGATGGCGATCTGGGCGGCTTCACCGATGTCGATAGCAACCTGAAGAATGCCTTTGTCTCAGGCGATATTAATGGCGTGGGTATCATTGCCGGCAAGTCTCTGATCAACGCCTACTTCGGTGGCGATGTCGCTCAGATCAGCGCGATGAAGACCGTTAAGAATCTGCATGTCGAAGGCGATTTGACTCAGATTGCCGGTACCAAGTTCGATGATATCGATATCGAAGGCGACTGCGATGATATCACCGCTTACAAGATTAATGGCATGTTCGTGGCCGGCGATGTGGATAACATCTTCCTCTCTGGCGGCGGCAAGTATGCCGGAATCATCAATGATTCCTATCTGGTAAGCACCAACGGTGCAGGTAGCCTGACCACCAACTTCGATTGGGTTGGCGAAAACGGCACCAATGACATCTTCAATCCTGTCAAGATTTCTGACTCGATCGTAGGTGAAATCTAATCTGTTCTGAATCCTGATTTCATCAGGATAACGAAGTCCTAAACAGCCCGGACGGCCCTTAAAAGCCGCCCGGGCTTTTCCTTTTATGGGGGTATGGGGGAGATCACCAAAAGTTGAGAAACGAACCCAACGTTCAGTATTTATCAAACAAAACCACGTTACTGGCTGTAAACAAAGAAATTATATTCTATAACCAAACGAACCCAATTTTCGCTTTACACTTAACAACTCCATAAAGCAACATCCCAGCCGGTTGACTGGTTTTTCCCTGCCCTTCAATTCAACCCATTTTGATCTTAACTGTCACACTACAAATCATTTAATGCCATTTCGCGCGAGAATATTGTTTATATCGGACGATAAATGTGTTATGATACCCCGCTGTATTCGTAGAGTGATATTTCTGCAGTGGTGATGAGTGCCATTAAGTTTAAAGAATGATATCGTAACAAGTTAGCGAAAAGAGAGCGGCTATGACAAACACAGGCGCGTATGGAAAAAGTTAACGATTTTCAGGCCCAATTGAAAGCCCTCGAACAGACAGTGGCGGATCTATGTATGGCCGACTGTTCGCTGGATATTTTCTATCGCGATTTTCTGGATCGAGTCGTTCGCGTGTTAGGTAAAGGTGGTGCCATCTGGGTTCCCGTCGAAGGCAGCGAATTCCAGATTTATCAACCATATTAACTTGAACGCCGCCGGCCTCCAGCCAGAGGGATCCCAGTGGCAGATTAGTATTGTCGCCCTCCGAAAGATTTACGAAACCCGTCAACCCGTTGTTTTTACCGCCCGAAAACATGTCTAATATCTATGATGGAGGTGTCTCAGATAAAATCAGAAAACACATCGGGCCATACTTTGATGTATGTTCCGATTATTGTCGAAGAAAAAATTGAATCGGTTTCTACTCCTGATCGCTCCGGAAGGAATCGATGCCCGCGCTATTCGCGGCCCTCACCGGGTTCGTGGCCGGCTTGTGTAATCAGGCCTCGGTTTTTGTCTTAAGAGCCAGCCTGCTCAACCAGAAGGCTCAAATCGATCGCTCAGAACGATTACGGCAGTTTGTCAGTGCGGTCCATAGCAAGCCTCGATCCAAACGCGCCGGTTACGCCCTGGCCAACTATGCCCAGGAACTGCTCGGCGTTTACCGCTGTATGGCCGGTACATTCACCCCCAAAGGCAAATTCTTTATCCAATCGGTTTCCGGTCTGGAGTCCGTCGCCGTCAAGAGCGCGTTTATCAAAAATATCGCTATTATTGCCCGCGAGGTCTGTCGCAACGACAAACCCCTGATCGTCGATAAT
>CAXXFK010000036.1:0-109088 GCA_963663965.2 Sedimentisphaerales bacterium | reverse complement strand
GATGGGGGTCAATTGGTGGCCATTTGCGAATGGGGTTATGCAAAATCCATCGGACAAAACATCATCATAACAATTCGTCAAACCATTCGGCCAGCCCCATCAAATCATATCGATAAGAATTTTGCCTGCCCTGCATATTTTTCCCGCGCTATACGACTGCGACCGTTGGTCCATACGAACGCTTCAATGTTAGAGCACCTAACAAAAAGAATTTTCTACTGCGACCGGCTGCAAAAGTCGTCATCTGCGTTCTCGAGGCCAATCATCCTCGACAACCCATAGAAGGGTTGCCTGGGGGTCCATGCTTATTTACTGAACAGCCCCTTTAATCCCCCGGAGGTCAACGTAGTCAGATCTGAGATAATCTGTGGCAAAGCAAAGCCATTGGGACAGGCCAGATACTTGGGACGCCATTCGGGATTGAACTTTTCCTTGTACTGGTGCAATCCCTGGAAATTATAGAAATGCTCGGCGTGGCGATAGATCAGGTTGGATACTTTCATCCAGAACGTGGCCAGGGCATGGTCTTCGATGCCCGACAAGGGAGATGATCCCAGGTTGAACCACTGATAGCCCTCATTCTTTCCCCAGAGCATCAGTTCGGTAAACAGAAAATCCATTGTCCCGCCCGGCGCCTCATCCGGCTGATAGCGCATCAGGTCAACGGACAGTTCCTGGCGGGTGTCGCTCAGCCACAGATTACTGAAAGCCAGTATCCTGTCGCCTTTTAGGGCCAGGGCCACCGGACAGCGCCGGATATAGTCCCGATCAAAATACCCCAGCAAAAACCCTTTTTCACGGGTATTCTTGGCGGTCAGCCAGCTGTCGGAAATGGCCATGATCGCTTCCAGACAGGATTCCACCCGATCCACCGGCAGGATCTGCAAGAGGATGCCTTCCCGGGCAAACTTATGATGGATATGGCGCAGCTCCCGGCGTTCCGGCCCTTCCAGACTGAAACTGGTTAAGTTGACCCGCGCTTCTTCACCCAGCTTGATAAAGGTCATCCCCAGTTCCAGATAAAGGTTTAAACAGTTGCTGTCTACCTGATAAAACGCCGCCTTGCCGCCCTGACGATGGGACTGCTCGCGGAATTGCCAGATCAGATCCTGTTTTTCACTATCGAGTCCAACCGGATCGCCCATCGCGATCCAGCTATTGCCCTGAATGGCGAACATAATAAAGGTCTTGCGCGTGGGGCTGAACAAAAACTGTTTGTCGCCCAACAGCGCCAACCATGCCGTGGTATCGGGCGCCTGCTGGACAATAACCTGAACCTCATCCAGATTCACAGGCTCAACCGGCGCAGGCAGACCGGCGCGCAGTTTGAACAACCGCGCCATCGCCACCAACAGGATAACCGCCACCGCCCCGGCCGTGGCCCGCAAAAAACGTGGCGCATTGGCATTTAACGCGAACCGCCACCAGGAGTTCATCGGAATAGCTCACATGTTTATGAACGAACAGACCCAGCCAGATGACACTGCCCATGGCCACGATAATCAGGCCGATCCAGTACGGGTTGAGCGGCTGGGCCAGCAGGGATGCCTTGCGGAAAAACTTGTTCTTACAGGGCAGCAGCGCCACCAGCAAAATAAACAGAGTGATTGCTTCTTCGTAGTCGAAACCTTTCAGTAGTGAAAATACCATCCCAAGCATCAGCAGCGCCACCGTCAGGTACCAGGCCAGGTTGATCCGGCGTAAAAGACCGCGTGACAGGATCAGCAGGCTGGCCCCGACCATACTGCCCATAAAATGGGGAGAACTCGATACCGCTCAGTGGGATAAAATGGTTCAGGATTTCCAGTCGCCCCTTAACCGCCGGAAGCGTACCGGAAAAAAGCAGGATCAGGCCCGCCATAAAGCTGCCCAGGGAAAAGACCACCGGGACCAATGCGGCAGTCAATCCGGAAGCCCAGCGGGCCGCCCGCGACAACTTTTCCACATGCTGCAAGGCCTCGTTTAGTCCAAGCAGAATGGAACCGGCCAGCAGGGGTATCAGATAATAGATCAGGCGATACAACAGCAGGGAGCCGGCCAGCACATTGGGGGCAACAGTCTGCGACAGCAGCAGGAGTAGTACCGAATCGAACACACCCAGACCCGCCGGGACCGCACTGAGGATTCCACCGATCTGGGCCAGTAGAAAGAAACCCAGAAACTGGCTGTAGGACAGGTGGCATACCGGTTGAATCAGCAGATACAACACCGCGGCCGCGCAGAGCCAGTCGCCTACGGATATGACAACCTGCAACAGCGCCAGGCGTAGCGTCGGGAGTTCGAAAGTCCAGCCGCGTAACGCCAGTTCGCGTCGACCAAAGCCAACGATGACCAGGTACCCCCCAGCCAGCGCCAGCATCAACAACCCCAAGGGCAGCAGGGTCTTGCCGGGCAGGTGGATGGCCGAAGGCGCCGCCTGGTGATACCAGGTAAATACAAAGCCGCCCAGACTAAGAAAACCCACCCAGAAGGTGATCGCGCAAAATAGAATCAACCGGGCGATCTGCTCCGCATTCAAGCCCAGGTTGGAATAAATGCGAAACCGGGCCGCGGTCCCCCCCAGAACCGTGGTATTGTGGCTGAAAACATACCCGATAAACGAAGCCAGCATAATTTTGGGATACGCCAGCCGGTGCTTCAGATACCGCAGCGCCAGGGTATCATACCAGGTTAATATCCAGTAATTCAACACCGTAAACAACCCCGCCAGCCAGATCATCATCCCCGGAAATTGACGCAATTGTCGAACAATATCCCGCGGATGTGTGTCTTTCAACTTCACATGCAGTACCCAGATCGAACTGGCAAACAGAACCAGCGCGATCAGCAGATTCAAATTTTTACCGATTTTGGTCTTCATTGAAAAAGTTTGGGTCCCACAGATAAACCATCATATTTTTCTGTCCCTGATGAACTCATTCGCCGGATCAGAAATAAATCCATTTAACGATTGAAAATGTCCACTGGATCGCAAAGTAAGTCTTTAGTAAATATAAGCTTAGCTTTCGAGCGCTCGGATATGTCCATACCCAATAGGTATAGCTATTGTTTAAGCTTCAAATCATTCTATTCCTTTGCTCTGAACACTCAAGTGAATAATCATCCTGCAGGAAATCATATTCCCCCTCCAAATCTATCCCTAAATGAGCGTTGGTTTTTTTATCCAATTCAGGCAACTATCCATCCTCAGTAATTTTACACTATTTTTACCAATACTCCCCTTCCTGTCCGTCGTTTCAAGATTGTGTAGATTGCTTAACCTCTCATTCCTTTTTTTATGGAGACCATCCTCATGGTACTGTCAACCCTCAAGCGTCTGTCTGTATGTCTGTCTTTGCTGGCAGTGTTTGTTTGCAACCTGTCCGGCGCCACCCCGCCCACGAATATTGTCATCATCGGCTGGGACGGCGCCCAGCGCGACCACCTCAAAGAAATGATCGCCCGTAACGAAACGCCCAACCTGATGGCCCTGGCCCGGCAAGGCAAACTGATCGATATCGATGTCACCGACGGCAACACCGATACCAAGGCCGGCTGGTCACAGATCCTCACCGGCTATTCCTGCCAGATCACCGGCGTCTATGGCAATGGCAAATTTCAGCCTATTCCCGTCGGCTACTCCATCTTCGAACGCGCCGAAAAATACTTCGGCCCCCAGAACATCGATACCGTCGCCATCGTCGGTAAAAAAGCCCATGTCGATAACGACTCACCCCGAAAAGTGGATTATGACAAATGGCTCGCCAACGAAACCAAACAAAAAAAGGTGGACCAGAAAAAAGCCGGCCTGGGTCAGATGCAGGGCGGTAAGATAGTCGAAGAAAACGGCCAGAAATTTGTCATCGTCCCCGGCAAACCCTGGTATAACGCCAGCCAGACCATGGACCTCTTTGTCAACGGCCTGGTCGAAAACGAAAAAGTCGGGGAAAGAGCCCTCGCCGAGCTGGAAAAACGCAAAGACCACAATTTCCTCTTCTTCATCCATTTTGCCGATCCCGATCACACCGGCCATAAATTCGGCGAAAACTCGCAGGAATACACCGACGCCATCAAATCCGATGATGAATGGACCGGAAAAATCATCGCCAAACTCAAGGAACTGGGCCTCTACCAGAAAACCCTGGTTTATGTCGTGGTGGATCATGGTTTTAACGAAGGCCAGAAAGGCCACAGTTACGCGCCTTACGTCTTCCTGGCTACCAACGATCCCAAGGTCAATCGCGACGGCGACCGTATGGACATCGCCCCCACCATCCTCGAACGGCTCGGTATCAACCTGAACACCCTCCAGCCACCACTCACTGGAGTCCCGCTGGATCAACCGGCGCCCCGCAAAATCGCCCCGGCTGAAAAACCCGGCCTTCCTCAGGCCCAGGCGGTTGAAAAACCCGCCGCCAAAACCGGCGCCAGAAAAGCCGCTGCCGCCAATAACGCCGGCAAAGCCAACAACAAGAATGCGAACGGTAACAATGTTAAAAAGAACAAACGAATCCAAAAGGAACAGGATGGCAACACCTGATCCAGAACCCAAAGGATCCTGTCATATTAAATGGATATGCTTTTATTGCCGTAAACGGATAATAAGCACAAACCCATAACAAACAATTAGTTAAAATAATGCAAGCCTGAGACTATTCCTGAATGGTTTTCAATTATTTCATAAATCAAAAATAATATGTTATTTCTAAAAATAACATATTATTTTTTTGACTCTTACAGCAACTCTGCCTATAATGAATGAGTTGGTCAAAATCGGAAGTTCTTTTAAAATTATTCATTTATATTCCAGAGAACAACGGTGTACCTACGAATCATTACAATGCAAATTTTCGTCCGCATCCAATACTTCCATCACCCCGTCACCCCATGTAACCCCAAAACTACTCCCACCCCGGACGAAGCGACCCAACCCCCAATGCGAAACGAACCCAATACTATAAATTCTGATCATAAAATAATACATTAAAATGACTTATATATCATCATGAGTACAACGGATACCTCAGTAAACTAAAATCCCAAAGAACCAGAACCAAACGAAGCCAATGAATAAAAATACCGCCATAACATAAATAATACACTGAACTTATAAATATTCCATCCATCACGGTGGATCCCCATCGTCCCAACAGTCAATGGATAATCCTGCTGCAAAGATAATCACCGAATTTAACGACCTCAGTATTGCATATCCGTACGTTTTTTGTTAGTCTGTAGCGATTTTAAACCTGATCCGTTATAGAGAGAAAGAATTAAAGAATGCCCAAGCGCACAGATATCAAAAAAATACTGATTATCGGTTCGGGCCCTATCGTTATTGGACAGGGTTGCGAGTTCGATTATTCCGGTACCCAGGCCTGCAAAGCCCTTCGCGAAGAAGGCTATCAGATCGTTCTGGTCAACTCCAATCCGGCCACGATCATGACCGACCCTCAATTTGCCGACCGAACCTATATTGAACCCATTACGATTGAGGCGGTCGAAAAAATCATCGCGATTGAGAGGCCCGATGCCGTCCTGCCAACCCTGGGTGGCCAGACCGGCCTTAATACCGCCGTCCTCCTTGCCGATAAAGGTATTTTTGAACGCTATAACGTCGAAATGATCGGCGCTAACCGCGATGTCATCCACAAAGCTGAAGATCGCACCCTGTTTCGCCAGGCCATGGAGAATATTGGCCTGAAAATGCCCACCAGCCAGGTTGCTTATAACATGGATGAAGCGCGTAAGGCCCTGGAACTAGTAGGTTTACCTGCGATTATTCGACCGTCCTTCACCCTCGGCGGCACTGGCGGAGGGATCGCTTACAACGTCCGTGAATTCGAGGAAATCTGTAACCGCGGCCTGGATTATTCCATGATTAACGAAATCATGATCGAACAATCCGTTATCGGCTGGAAAGAATTCGAACTCGAAGTCATGCGTGACCGCAAAGACAATGTCGTCATTGTCTGTTCCATCGAAAATTTCGACCCCATGGGCGTCCATACCGGCGATTCAATTACCGTGGCTCCTGCCCAGACCCTCACCGATAAAGAATACCAGTTGATGCGTGACGCCGCGATCGCGATTATGCGCGAAATCGGCGTGGAAACCGGCGGCAGTAATGTTCAGTTTGCCATCAATCCTGAAAATGGGGACATGGTGGTGGTCGAAATGAACCCGCGCGTATCCCGCAGTTCCGCCCTGGCCTCCAAGGCCACCGGATTCCCCATCGCCAAAATCGCCGCGAAACTGGCGGTCGGCTATACCCTGGACGAAATTCCCAACGATATCACACGCGAAACACCCGCCTGTTTTGAACCCACTATTGACTATGTGGTCACCAAAATTCCTCGCTGGACTTTTGAAAAATTCCCCGAAGCCGATGAAACACTCACCACGCAAATGAAAAGCGTGGGCGAAGCCATGAGTATTGGCCGCACCTTCAAAGAATCGCTGCAAAAAGGCATCCGCTCGATGGAAATCAAACGGTACGGTCTTGGGCTCGACCGCAACGATAAATGGCTGCGTCATGTCCGCGGCCTGGATGATCACGAACCGGCCGAACAGAACCGCGGCGATGAGGCCCCGCTTAAAACCAGCTTTCCCATTCCGCGCGAACGGCTTATCGCCAAACTGAGCGTCCCATGCCAGGGCCGACTCTATTATATTCGATATGCCTTCAAAATGGGCTGGACCGTGGAAGAAATTTACGAACACACCCTGATCGATCCCTGGTTCCTTGACCAGATCCAGCAGCTGGTTGAATTTGAAGATGAGCTCTGCCGCTATCAGTCACTGGAAGAAGTCCCGGCGCCGACGCTTTCCCAGGCCAAAATCTGGGGTTACAGCGATCATCAACTGGCTCATCTCTGGAACACTTCCGAAACCGATGTTCGGAAACAGTGTCGTCAATTTGGCATTGATGTTTCTTACAAACTGGTCGACACCTGCGCGGCTGAATTTGAAGCGTTCACCCCCTATTACTACTCATCGCACGAAAACGCCATCACTGTCATTAATGATCGTGGCGAAACCGGAAAAATCTTCGACGATGAAATCCGGGTGACCGACAAGAAAAAAATCATGATTCTGGGTGGCGGCCCCAACCGTATCGGGCAAGGCATCGAATTCGATTATTGTTGCGTGCATGCCGCCTTTGCCGCCCGTGAAATGGGTTTCGAAGCCATCATGGTCAATTCCAACCCCGAGACGGTCAGTACCGATTATGACACCTCTGACATGCTCTTCTTCGAGCCGCTCACCTGCGAAGATGTGCTGAATATCTGTGAAAAACTGGGGGATAAACTCTTTGGCGTCATCGTCCAATTCGGCGGCCAGACCCCGCTGAACCTGGCTCGTCCGTTACAGGATGCCGGCGTACCCATCATCGGCACCAGTGTCGACAGCATCGACCTGGCCGAAGATCGCAAGCGTTTCGGCCAATTGCTCAGCCAGCTAAAACTGACCCAACCGGAAAACGGCACGGCGACTACGATTGAAGGCGCGCGTAAAATTGCCGAACAGATCGGATTTCCGGTTCTGGTTCGCCCCAGCTATGTTCTGGGTGGACGCGCCATGGAAATCTGCCACAATATGGCTCAACTCGATAATTATATGGCCCGCGCCGTCGATGCGTCTACCGTGGGCCGCGAACATCCGGTTTTGATCGACAAATTCCTGGGTATGGCCACCGAAGTTGATGTTGACGCCATCAGCGATGGCGAACAGGTTCTCGTTTGCGGCATCATGGAACATATTGAAGAAGCCGGCATCCACAGTGGTGATTCGGCCTGTGCCCTGCCGCCCTACTCTCTGAAGCCGGAAATCATTGAACGCATACGTGAACAATCAATCAAGCTGGCACGCGGTCTGAATGTACTGGGACTAATGAACATTCAATACGCCATTAAAGATGATGTCATTTATGTTCTTGAAGTCAATCCGCGCGCTTCACGTACGGTACCATTTGTCAGTAAAGCTACGGGGATTCCCTGGGCCAAAATTGCCGCCAAAGTCATGGCAGGCTTGTCTTTAACCCAACAAGGCGTTACCCACGCCCCGATTCCCAGGCATGTCAGTGTCAAGGAAAGTGTCTTCCCCTTCAATAAATTCCCGGGCGTCGATGTCATTCTGGGACCCGAAATGCGCAGTACCGGCGAAGTCATGGGTATCGACGACTCATTCCCGCTGGCATTTGCTAAAAGCCAGATGGCTGCCGGCAGCAGTTTGCCCACCAAGGGAAATGTTTTTATTTCCGTTCGAGACAGTGACAAATCTTTGATCGTTGAAACGGCCCGCTTGATGGGCAATCTGGGCTTTAACCTGCTCTGCTCACGGGGTACAGGCGATTTCCTGGCCCAGCATGGCATTGCCAATACCCGCCTGCGCAAGATTCAGGAAGGACGCCCCAATATTAATGACTATATTTTGAATAACGATGTCGTCCTGTTGATCAACACCCCAACCCAAAAAGGTCTGGCGACTGAAGAAGGCAAACTTCGCTCTTCCGCCGTCATGCATAAAATCCCGATGATCACAACCACAACCGCCGCGGCCGCCGCCGCTCAGGCCATCGCCGCCCTGAAAAAAGGGGACTGGACCGTCAAGGCCCTCCAGGATTATTATATATAATCTGATCGATTAACGGATAACCCTGACGCTCACCGGGATAAATCAAAGACCACTTTGATTTGATCTGAACGGCGAGCCTTTTCAAAGGCGGCATTTGCCTCATTGAGCCCAAATCTCGAGGTAATTATCCCGTTTGTCTCAATTTGATTCGTCGCCAGTGCGTTCACCGCAGTCGCGAACGGGCCGCAACGGGATCCCACCAATTTGACCTCGTTAATCACTAACGGCGCCAGGTCAACCGGCCCTTCCGCGTGGAAAGTGCTTTTCAAAACCAGTGTTCCGCGCGGCCGCACCAACTGACAAGCCATTTCGAATCCCTCCGCTTTTCCCGTACAATCCACCACTAGATCCCATTCGGGCCGGATTATGCATTCAGACACCTGGGCAGTACGAATCCCGCGTTTCTCGGCAAATGTCAATTTGTTCTCATGTTTGCCCAGTAATGTCAATCGATTAGGGCCAACCTGACTGTTTAATACCTGGGCCACCAGTAAACCCAGTCGCCCGTCACCCAGTACGATGACCTTGTCTCGCGACTCGATCCGAATCTGCTGCACAATCTGAAACGCCGCGGCGAGCGGTTCAACCAGTACGGCCTGGTCATTGCTGACATGATTCGGCACCACATGAATATTCCGTTTGGGAACAACCACATACTCGGCAAAACACCCATCCCATCCCTTGATCCCCATGGTACTGCGATTTCTGCAATGATTGCTCAACCCGGACAGACACATGTCACATTTGCCGCAAACCCGGTTAATTTCAGCAACCACCCGCTTTCCGGCCAGATCGCCGGTTCCCTTTGCCACCGTCCCCACCATTTCATGGCCCATGACCCCCCGATAGTCCATATAGCCTTTGATGATTTCCAGATCTGTGGAACAAATACCCGCCAGTTCCACTTTTACCAGAACTTCTTCGGCGCCCGGTTTCGGTGTATGATATTCGGCCTCGTATCGAACCTGTCCGCCTTCAACTACCAATGCTCGCATCTTTTCTTCTTTCAATTGTCTTTTTTAACCGGATTGTCAGTCTCAATATACCACTGTTCCCAGGCGTCGTGATCATAACCTAAATCCTGTCCAGTTATTTTCTTCAGTGACTCCAACGCTCGATAGGCAATATGAAATTCTTCAATACCAACTTCTTCAATTAACGCGCGGACTGTTCGGGAGCTTGGAAAAGCCTGTAACGATTCTGCACATCTGGCGCGCACCTCCACCGATTGATCTTCCTCCAGCATCTTGGTGAGAAGTTCCGCGTTGCCTTCAAATTGAGTCTCCCCCAGGATCGTTGCCACTTCCAGCCGTACCATTTCATCATTATCCGTAGAATCAAATTTTAAAGTACCCGGAAGATATTGCTCCGCTTTAAGATGAAATAACGCCCTGACGCATGCCAGACGTACTTGCGCATCTGGATCGCCCTGCCCCATAATACTCAGAATCTCATAGGTTTTTTCGCCGGCCGCCTTGGGATCTTTTTCCAATGCCAGAACACCCTGACGACGAACATCGGCATCAGGATCAATCAGTTTGCCATAGATAATTTTCCGTCGTTCATTAGCCGTTTTTGGCAATAAATCTTTTACGATACCAATGACTGGATTATCGTATTCATTCCACTTTTTCAACTGGGCGCATCCTGCCAATACCGTCATCGCAAAGAGTCCGGTGATAAAACACAACAAAGTATATCGACAGTGTTCTTTAGTCTTTTCGTTCATCGTACTTCCTGTAACAGGCTATCATTTCTGTTAATAAAGCCTTATCTTAATACAAATCCTTACACCTCAATCAGTTATCTACCCTAAGGTATTCATCGTAAAAATTACCATAAATCTATAATTTGTAAAGACTTTTCCCGAATTGACGCCACATTGACACCGGCCGGATTACCTGAATTTACATTCGGCCATTCCATCATCCATACTCCAGGATGAGGTATCTTCAATAATCATAGAATCTTATAAATGCCAACAGATTATTGATTTCAAGCTCACTTGAAAAGGGAAGTATGTTTATTGATATGTCCCTTTTAAATCCTTTAAAAACAAAGTCTGAGGCTCGCTTTCAAACTTTTTAAAATCTTCAGCGCTCTTCTGCCCGACAAAAGGCCCAAAATAATGATCAGGACGCCCGTTTCGCCAGACCAAAACCCACGAAATCGGACGGGCTTTCGATCCATCAGTCAAATTCTGCCACAAAGCCCCGGTCCACCAGGTCGCATCAGGCACGGTTTCTAATCCGGTTTCACTGACGGCTGGAATCTTATTCTTTTCCCGGGCCATTTTCACCAGCATATCCAGCATCACGCCAGCCTGTTCGTTTCGCCTGTGCTGAACAACCTGATAATAATCATCCAGCGCCATAATATCCACCCATTCGTCCCCAGGCCAGGTTTTTAAGTATTCCTTTTCTGTCTTAAAAACATCCGGTGAAAAACAATAAAGTAAATTATGCACCTGTTTTTTATCTCGCAAATACCGGACAGTCATACGCCAGAGTTGCTGATATTCCTCCGCGCTGGTCGTGGCCGTTCCCCACCAGAACCAACCGCCGCTCTGTTCGTGATAAGGCCGGAAAATAATCGGAATGGGTTCCCCTTGATCACCTTTCAGACTCAAAAAAAACGCGGCAACCTGATCCAGTTTTTCCAGAAATGCTTCATGCAAATCCCCTCCATCCAGTAAACGATGAACAACCCGTTTGGTAGTCCAGGCAGATCCGCCATCTGGATGACGGGCGTGCCAGCTCACAGTATTAATTCCTCCACGCCGATATACCGCCTCAATCCATTGCTTCATCTCAGCAAAAGAAACTCCATCAATATTTGCCTTGTCCCCGATATGCCCAATATCCCAGCCAAAAACCGCCGGATAATCACCGCACACCTGATAGACATCGCTGTCAAATTCATGACTTTTCCAATAAACACCATACGCCAGGGTATCCTGATGACCAAACATTATGCCATGTCCCAGCATCTGTTTCATGTTGTGATAAAGGTTGGCCGTCTCTACGGTTGTATCTGGATCTGCCAGTTTAACTATCTCATTGGAGCCATCTCCTCCTCTCAAGCCCTGACAACCCAGGATGATGCCACAAATGATTACCATACAATTCCCAGCGGATACAGACTTCATTAGACACCTCATTTATCTTTATGTTTCATAAATGGATAATCCTGCCCTTTTCGTCCCATAACAACTAGAATACGAAGCGCAATATATCTCAATATTTATTGTCCGGATCTTAGCGCCCTGTTAACGACGAGTCAACATTAAAACCAGCATTTGCCCTCTGCAAATATTTGCGTAATTATTTGCTTAAAATATTACCCTTGAATTTGTTCTGGTTTTTTGATAGCATAAATTTACGTGGCGAGATAAACCATCAATCTCAAGGTAATACACGCCTATATAAGAATAATTAATATAAAACCGGCAAATTGACGGAATCATTTTCCCTGATGACAGCAACTTAACATCATGCACCCAATTGACATAACCATTATTATTTCTTATCTGTTAGTCGTCCTGATTATTGGGTTGGTTTTATCAAAAATTGCTTCCCGCAACATTAATGAATATTTCTTGGGCGGTAATAACATACCGTTCTATTTACTGGGTATCGCCAATGCCACGGGCATGTTCGATATCACCGGTACTATGTGGATGGTGACTATTTTCGTGATTTATGGTCTGAAAAGTGTCTTTATCCCCTGGCTCTGGCCTTGTTTCAACCAGATATTTCTCATGATCTATCTGGCCGGCTGGCTGCGACGATCGCAGGTCATGACCGGTGCGGAATGGATTACGATTCGCTTTGGCCAGGGACGCGGAGCCACATTATCTCATATCAGTGTCGTTATTTTCGCCCTGGTTGGCGTTATTGGATTTTTAGCCTATGCCTTCCAGGGAATCGGTAAATTCGCGGCCGTTTTTTTCCCCTGGGATATCCACCCCCATATCTACGCCCTGATTCTAATGGGAATTACGACCCTCTATGTGATCGCGGGTGGCATGTACAGTGTCGTTATCACAGACCTGGTTCAGTTTGTCATTCTGACTGTATCGGCAATATTTGTTGCCGGTATCGCCATGCTGCGAACCAGCCCAACCGATATCACCAGTTCGGTTCCTCCAGGATGGGAAAATTTGTTTTTTGGTTGGAAACTCAATCTGGACTGGTCAGGATTACTGAATGCCGCCAATAATAAGATCGAGACGGATGGTTATAATCTGTTTACAGTTTTTATGATGCTGGTGCTTTTTAAAGGCATTCTTGCCAGCATGGCCGGGCCGGCGCCAAACTACGACATGCAGCGTATCCTCGCCACCCGTTCCCCTCGTGAGGCCGGCCTGATGAGCGGGTTTACCTCCGTTGCCTTGTTCTTTCCCCGTTACCTCCTTATTGGCGCCATCGGGGTGCTGGGTATTGTTTTCTTTCGCGATCATCTCAACGAAATGGGGGATAAAGTCGATTTCGAACAAATCATGCCCTATGTCATCAATCATTTTATCCCGACCGGTTTGATGGGTTTCATTCTGGCGGGCCTCCTGGCGGCGTTTATGAGTACATTTGACTGCACGGTAAATTCAGGGGCATCCTATATTGTCAAAGATATTTACCAGCGTTATGTCAATCCCCAGGCCTCTTCCAAAAGCCTGGTCTGGTTCAGCTACCTGAGTTCTATCCTGGTTGTCATAGTCGGGATTTGTTTTGGATTTATGACCAAATCGATCAACGATATTCTTCAGTGGATTGTGGCCGGGCTTTATGGCGGTTATATAGCCCCCAATGTGTTAAAATGGTATTGGTGGCGGTTCAATGGCGCCGGTTATTTCGCCGGTATGATCACAGGTATTGCCGCCGCACTGGTTTTCCCCAAACTGCTGCCCGACATGTTACCCCTCAACACATTTCCGATCATTCTGACGCTGAGCGGTCTGGTCTCGATTATCACCACCCTGCTGACGAAACCTCAAAACATGTCAGTCCTGCAATCATTTTATCTAAAAACCAGACCATGGGGATGGTGGCAGCCTGTTATTCAATCATTACGTGCCGAAGGTGTAGTTTTTGATACGAATCGCAATGCCTGGCGTGATTGGATCAACATCATTGTTGGCATTATCTGGCAGGTGTGCTTATGTGTCTTACCGATCTATCTGATCCTCCGTAACTGGCAGGGATTTGCGCTGACCTCGATCGTCCTGATCGCCAGTTCGATTTTCCTGAAATCAAACTGGTATGATAAGCTGGCAACAGAACCGGTCTGTGAAGCTCAAAATCCAACCACGAAAAACTGAACTGATGAATGAAAATTTTATCCATCGATTTCGCTCACAGGTTCTGGCCGAACTCAACGACAATATCATTGCGTTCTGGCTTAAATACAGTCCCGATCCTTATCATAACGGTTTCAAGGCCCAATTGAGCAATGATTTGGAGGAAACACCCCAGGCCCATCACGGCTTGATCCTCAACACCCGTCTGCTCCAGGCCTTTTCTGCTTTTGCCCGTTTTACCAACCGCCAATCCTGTCGGGAACTGGCACACCGAGCCTATCATACCTTAACCTCTTGTTTTGATGATCCGGAACATCAGGGCGGATACTGGCTGGTTGATCCAGATAACCATCCTGTCGATTCGCACAAAAAAACCTACGGCCAGGCTTTTTATATCTACGCGCTCACCGAATATTATCTTCTCACTGGTGATCAACTCGCGCTTCAAAAAGCCCGTAACCTCTTTACCCTGATAGAGCAATATGCGCGCGACCCATACTTCGATGGTTATCATGAAGTTTTAGAGCGAGACTGGAAACTTTCCCAGAACCAGCAACTCAGTGATAAAGACATGGACACCCCCAAGTCCATGAATAATCATTTGCATATTCTGGAAGCCTATGCGCATCTCTATGCGGTTTGGAAAAACAGTCATCTGGCTGACCGGTTAAGAACACTCATTGAACTTTTTTTATCTCATATTATTGATCCTGACACCTATCATTTTCGCCTCTTTTTTTCGAATGACTGGACTTCCTGTGCCTCTGAAATTTCATTCGGCCATGACATAGAAGGCAGTTGGCTGCTTTACCATGCGGCCTGCCAGTTAAATGACCAGAGCCTGATTGAAACCATGGCCTCAATTGCCATCGATATGGCTCGCGCAGTCAAGGAACAGGCATTGGACCGCCTCGGCGGACTGATCAATGAAACAGACAGCAATGGTAAACTAATCTGCGAAAAGCATTTCTGGGCCCAGGCGGAAGCTGTCGTTGGTTTCCTGAATGCCTGGCAAATCAGTCAGGACAATTCTTTTCTGGATGCCGCCTGGCAGGTCTGGCAATACATTCAGAATTACCAGGTCGACCGGAAATTCGGTGAATGGTTCTGGAAAACCGATGCCGATGGTCAGCCCGATTTAACGCTGCCCAAAATATCGCAATGGAAATGCCCCTATCACAACGGTCGCGCTTGCATCGAAACAATTAACAGACTGGACAAGGCGTTGAATCACGCGTTCAGACAAGATAATCCGATATCCTATGAACAAAATTGAATTCAAACAAAAAGTTGTAAAAATCCAATCCGATTACCACACGTTTATGGCGCGCATCAATCATCCCTGTCCTCATGACCATGGGCTTTATCAACGCTATGAATTCCCGGTTCTGGATGCCGGACATATCCCCCCAGCCTGGCGCTTTGATTTTGACTATCAAACCAATCCTTATTTGCTCCAACGCATGGGCATCAATGCCGTTTTCAATTCCGGAGCCATCAAAATCGACGATCGCTATATACTGATGCCGCGTATCGAGGGATGGGATCGTAAATCTTTCTTTGCCATCGCTGAAAGCCACTCTCCCATCGATGGTTTTACATTCCATGATTATCCTATCCTCATTCCTGAACTGGACGCCAGCGAAACTAACCACTACGATATGCGTCTCACCTACCACGAAGATGGCTGGATCTACGGGGTCTTTTGCGTGGAATACAAGGATCCCGCTGCCCATGCAGGTGATACATCGGCGGCGGTTGCCCAGGCCGGAATTATCCGGTCTAAAAATCTGATCGACTGGGAACGACTACCCAATCTGGTCACCCCGGCATCGCAACAGCGCAACGCCGTGCTTCATCCGGAATTCGTCGATCATCAATATGCTTTTTACACGCGACCGCAGGATAGTTTTATTGATACTGGATCTGGCGGCGGTATCGGTTGGGGGCTCACTCCCCGAATGGGCGATCCCATTGTGAAAGAAACGATCATTGATCCCAAAATATATCATACCATCAAAGAATCCAAAAACGGCCAGGGCCCGGCCCCCATTAAAACCCCAATCGGCTGGCTGCATCTGGCGCACGGCGTGCGTAACTCTGCCGCCGGCTTACGCTACGTACTTTATCTATTCCTGACCGGCCTTTCCGAACCCTGGAAAGTCACTCATTGCCCCGGCGGTTACTTCATGGCTCCGGAGGGCTCCGAACGCGTCGGAGATGTCTCCAATGTCCTGTTCAGCAACGGCTGGATTCTGGATGAGAATGATATGGTCTATCTCTACTATGGTTCATCCGATACCCGCCTTCATGTCGCATCCAGTCCCCTGGCAGTTCTGCTGGATTATGTCTGTCATACCCCACCGGATGGAACTCGATCCACCTCGTGTGTCCGGCAACGTATCGAGATGATTCAAAAAAACCTTAAATACAATCCAATAAATACCGATTGAGATAATAACGAACCTTTTATCCTGATTCCAGGTTAATTATGCGACTTCGGTTGAGTAAGGAGAAATGTTATGAACCAATATCTGAATAGGTTTTTGAAACCAGGGCTTATTGGTAGTATTTTACTATATTCTCTCTTTCCATTTTCTAATGTTTTTGGGATACAAATTTTAAAAAAATCATCCAACGCTGTTCAAATTGAACAATATCGCAAGTACGAACTGACTTTTTCCTTAGACACTACTTATTCAAATCCTTTCGATCCCGAAATTATCGATATCCAAGCCGTGATATCTCTTCCGGATTCTTCTCAAATACATGTCCCGGCATTTTATTATCGGGAATACGAAGTCAGCGGTTTTGCCCCCGAACGCTATCGTAATCCAGGCATCGAAGGCTGGAAAATCCGCTACGCTCCTTCACGGATTGGTATTCATACTTTGGACATATTTATCACCGATGCACAAGGGACAACCCATTTTACCAACGTGAATTCTTTTGAATGTATTCAGGGCAATCGACCGGGATTTATACAAATCGATGCCACCGATTCAACCTGCCTGCGTTACAGCAACGGCTCACCGCGCATCAATATCGGCCATAATGTCTGCTGGCTCCCCAAAGAACTGGCTGATTGTCAGAGTTACTTCTCCCAAATGTCCCTGGCAGGAGAAAACTGGACGCGTGTCTGGATGTGTCCCTGGGGGAACGATGGCTGGGTGATTCTCGAATGGACCAAAGATCACTGGAGCGGCAATTTTTCCGGTGCAGGACAGTATAGCATGCAAACGGCTCAGCGGATTGACAGCCTGATCGAACTGGCAGAAAATTATGGGATCGGCCTCCAACTGGTCCTGTTATACCACGGCGCTTTCAGCACCACGACCAATGCCAACTGGGCGGATAACCCCTACAATGCCAATCGACCGGATGACGGTGGTTTTTTACCAAACGCTGAAGATTTCTTTACGGATACCCAAGCCCGGAACCTCACGCGCAACAAATGCCGTTATATTGTTGCTCGCTGGGGCTATTCTCCAGCTATTCTGGCCTGGGAGTTATTCAATGAAGTCCAGTTTACTGACGGCTGGCGTTTGAATCCATCCTCAGTAATCAACTGGCACCGGGAAATGTCTGATTATATTCGCGCCATAGATCCCCACCGCCACTTAATCACCACGAGTTCCCATGCCAGTGGTTTTGAAAATATCTGGAATCTCCCCAACATCGACCTGGTACAGATTCATCATTATGGCACCCCGGTCATTGGCCCGTTTCGCAGCGCGGCTCATGACATGGCTGCGCTGTATCAGAAACCGGTTATTATCGGAGAATACGGCGCCGGGTCGGTCAATGGACTAAACTCGGAAACTAATTTGCCGGATTTACCCGAACCCTATCAGAGCCAGTTGCTGGATGGATTAGTAATTCATAACGGAATCTGGAGTAGTTTTCATGCCAATAGCAGCGCCCATCTCTGGTGGTGGGACAGTTACATCGAACCTTACCAGCTTTATCACGCCTTTGCTCCGCTTCATCAATATGTTCAAAACGAAGATCTCAGCAATATGCATCCGGCTGAACGTGTTGTCAGCGGGCTGGCCCCAATTTCCGCTATCCCCCAGGTCTGGGATTTTTCCTACATCCCGGTTCAAACCCTATTCACCCTGCAAAATGGTTCTTTTCCTGATATGGATAAGCTGCCTCAATACTTACAAGGCTCCTGGCATAACGCTTATCGCTCTGATCCAACATTCATCCTCACCCTGCCACAATCCGGCCAGCTTCTGATACACGTTCAGGAAGTATCGAGTTACAGCGAAGGTAAAATTCGAGTTCTGGTTAATGCACAGGAAACGTTCAATGCCACTTATCCGGCCGGACATAACAATTTTACCATCTCAGTCCCCTTACCGGCTGGCCCCCTTAATGTCCAGATAGTCAATAACGGACGGGATTGGTTTAAAATCAATGCCTACGAATTTAAATCCGGAAACAATCCGCTTGATTCCATCGGCCTGATCAAAGACGATCGGGCTTTGATCTGGATTTACGATACCATGAGCCAGTATGGAAAAATCCCCTGTGGCGTCTTTACGGATGAATTGATTACCATTCGGGGGCTCAACGATGGTCGCTATCAGGCCGATTTTTACGACACACGCAATACCGGTGGAATCATTGCCAGCCAGACGACCCAATCGACCAACGGTCTCCTCAATTGTATTGCTCCTGCGTTTGAACGCGATATCGCCCTGAAGATATATCCAGTTTGTATCGGAGACTTGTCCGATCTCATCGAACTTACAAACCAATGGCTTACCGAGGGTACCGGTTCGACCGCGGATTACAATAATGACCATCACGTCAATCTGAAGGATTATTCCAGATTATCTCAAAGCTGGCATTATGCCTGTCCTTAAATAATATGAGAACTTTCTAACCGTTCCTATTTTTGCCGGCATGAATTGCGTATCGTCAATTCGCATTCCATCACATTGCGTATCCGCTTGCTGGATACCTCACTGCTGTTATTCAGTCGATCCATTAAAAGTGTCGCCGCCTGAATCCCTATTTTTCGAGGCCTTTGTCGCACCGTGGTCAAGGGAGGATTGATCACCCGTGTTAATTTATGCGAATCACTATAACCCACCACCGATACCTCATCGGGAATCCGGATCCCCTGTTCATATGCGACATTATAGATTTCAAAAGCGACCCAGTCGCTACAGGCGAAAATCGCGGTGGGTTTCTTTTCCAACAATTCCAAAGCCGCCTGGGGGATTTTATCGGCATCATCCGATCCGGCTTGCATGAAATATTTCACATCGTGAAACTCCGCCAGAGCCTCTTCAAAATAACGACGACGCAGTTTCGCCCAGGTCCATTGCTGATGCCCGGCCAGATGCCCGATACGACGGTGCCCCAGTCCGTACAAATATTTGGCGACCAGTTCGGCGCCCTGTCTTTCATCAGTAACGACGGAATCGGCGAAATCCAGTTCATGATCGATCGTCACGACCGGCAGATTCCTCGACTCCAACTCATCCAGATGTGAACCATACACTTCGCTGACTTTCGGCCACAAAATCACACCATCGACGCGCCTATCTATCAATCGGTGCATCTGTTGTAACACAAATAATTCTTTGTTTTCCGGCGCGGGGTCCACTTCATCCCAAACCATAATAGGGGCATAATCATATTTGACCAGGGTATCGTGAATCCCCTTCAATACCTCGGCCCAATACGCGTCATAAGGCGGTACCATCACGCCGACATTACGGGTTCTACCCGTCTGAATCCCCTGGATTAACAAATTCGGCCGATAGTTCAACTCCCGGGCTACTTTCAATACCCGATCCCGGGTTTCCTGGGTGATCTCCCCTTGATTTCGTAATACTCGCGATACCGTAGTAATGGATAATTGGGTCGCCTCGGCAATTTGCTTTAAACTGACTTGTTTCTTTTTTTTCAAACCACAACTCGCTTTTTGAATTATCGACTGAAATCAAATTACCTATGAGGATAATGTTAAATTTATTCTTTACCTTAAAGCGCCTTTGAAAACTCATTCAGGCCGATAAAAAAACATATTTCCATATCATTAAGCAACCTGTAATATGAAAAGGGCGACTCGGTTTAAAGAAAAAAGGCGAACCGTCCATCGACTGTCCGCCTTGATGATTATTTAATATCGAAAACTACTTTTCGGATACCATCAGAACCCAAATCGCACTTCTTCTTCTTCGCTCTGCAGGATAATCTTCGGTTTCAACAGGATAAGCAGTACACTTTCATCCTGAACCGACGATCGGTTCGCAAACAAACGATTGATAATTGGGATCTTGCTCAATCCTGGAACGCCGCTTTCGCGCTCAGCCTCACCCACAATCTTCTGACCACCCAGCAACAACGTGCCGCCATCCGGTACCGCGACGTGAGTGGTGATCTCATTGATATCCTTAATCGGCTCCTGAATGGTCACTGTCGGCGCGTCAAAAATGGGCTCAGTGGAATCCGGAGCCTCCGCGCCGGTTGCGGAATTGAAGGTCTGAATCGCACGGGTGATTTCCTGGGTAAATTGAACATTCAACTGAACATATCGTTTATCCTTGGAAATAACCGGGGTGACGTACAGTTCGATACCCGAAGAATCTGTGTCGATTTCCAACTCATATAAACCGATGCCATAACCCACCACCGGGGTCGCCCCACGCACATAGTTGGTATCCGTTCGGAAACTGACCATGGCAGGTTCACCGTTAAACACCGTCACATGAGGCGCAACCAGCGTCCGGTTACGGTTATGGGCCTGTGTGGCACGTAAGAGGAAATCCACTTGGATATTATCCAGGAAAGAACCCTGTAAGGTGAAAGCGGTTGGCGCCCCGGCGCCGCCCAGCGAACCAGGCACCGAAGTTGCAGGCGGAGGACTGGTATATTCATCACTAGCCGAAGTGCCTGTGACATCGGTCCAATACTCGTTATTGAAACCGTTATTGCCCATGTTAATCAGGAAATCAACATCCATGCCGATATCTTCGATAAAGTTATTGCTGATCTGCAGGAACCTGGCTTCAATGGCAACCTGATCACCAATGGTTGTTCTCAGTTTCGCCAGCAACTCATCGATTTTTTTATGTACCGATTCGGTTTGATAGACATTCATCCAGGAATTTTTGTAGAACATAATTGTTCCACGCCCCATACCTGAAGTTGAGGTAACGGTTTGCCCCTGCTGGCCCTGTTGCAATCCCTGCTGCCCCATCTGTTGATTCATCATCCCCATTCCCATCCAGGTATCCGGTTCAATAGTCGACATGATTAAATACTGCAACTGATATTGTTCATAAAAGTTGCCGCCACCCATACCCCCCATCATGCCGCCCATACCGCCCATACCACCCATACCACCCATACCGCCGCCCATCATACCGCCCATACCGCCCATGCCACCCATACCGCCCATTCTGCCCATGCCGCCCATACCGCCGCCCATCATACCCATACCGCCACCCATCATGCCCATACCGCCAAACTGGGTTTCGACGACTCGCAAATCCCCATTCTGGGCATTTTTAGCCTGAGCATTTTGATTGGCCTTGTTGTTTGATGAATTCGGATAATAAGAATCATAAGAAATATTGTCGATCTCGGCATTAAGGCCTTCCGATTGAGATCCCGTTTCAATGGGTTCGGTTCCAGGCAATACTTCATAGTAGCCGCGGCCTAATCCGCCGCCGCCATAATTGCGATTGCCGCCGCCAAAGCTGCTTCGGTTACTGCTGCGACTGCTGCCGCTACTACCATAGCTTCCACCACGTCCACCGTAACCGCCACCGCCCATGCCGCCCATGCCACCCCGGCCACCGTAACCGCCACCGCCCATACCGCCCATGCCACCCATGCCACCCATCATGTTCGAATTGGAGGACTCAATCAGATCGGCAACGTAATAGGTTCGCAGAGTATAACCGTAAGTATCGCCTACCTGCTTGACGTTGACAATACCTTGTTCATCCACTTCAAAACCGGCTCGTCCATACTTGCCTCCGGATACATATTCCAATACCCGATCCAGCGCTTTACCGGCCGGGACATTGACTAATTGAACGCTGACCAGATCATCTTCCATAATTCCAGCGATATTCAAATCATTCCAGAGCACCAGAATATTCAATCCCGTCTCACTGCTGATGGTGCGAACGACTTGACTCAGTTCGTAATCCGAAACTGTCAAGTTGATCAGTTTGGAGTTAAGGATCGCCTCCACATCCTGCTTGCGCGTGTCTTTTTCGCTTTCTGGTTCTTTGCGCATCCGGGTGATTCGATCCCACTCTTCTTTTTCCGGGAATCGATAACGGTCCGAATAGGGAGTGGCAGCTTCATCAGACTCAAGCAGTACTTTTTGTTCTTCACGGTCGGCCCGGCGGGCAACTTCAACCTGATCCCGGAAAAATTTCAAATCTTCCAACGAACCTTTCAACGCCAAAGCTTCTCTATTGGTTGGATCAATCGTCAGCAAACGCTCCAGTGTGGTAATACCATTTTCATATTCCTGGTTCTGGCGCGCTTTCTCAGCCAGATCAAACAATTCTTTCACCTTGCTCTCACGTTCGGAACGCGCTTTCTCCTGGCGAAGTTGTTCCTCTTTTTCCGCCTGCAGAATCCGCTGGGTCAAAATCGACTCTTGAGCCTGTTTTTGTTCTTTTTCCAGATTGGCAAGGATCCCATTGGCCTCATTTTTCAGACTGACATATTTGGCATCTCCCAGGGTTTGACGCGTCGCCTCAAAACGGCTGATCGCCTGACTCACCTCGGAAATGGCGTTTTCATATTGTTTCAAGCCACGCAGATTCTCAATGCGCGCCTTGGCAGCCAGCCAGTCCGCTTCAACGGCTTGAATTTGCAAATCAATCTGAGTGGAGTAACGTTCCAGTATGCTGGGGACATCCTTGGTCCGCACCGGCCTGGGCATCGCTATCAGATGATTAACGGCTTTGATGCCATCAGCAGCGATCTGATTTTCCGGATCAACCGCCAATACTTCCATATAGTACGTCTTGGCTTGCTCATAATTCTCACGGGCAATGGAACTTTCAGCCTGAGCCAGAAGATTTTTGATCTTTTCTATTTCGCCGGCAGTCAGTTCACCCTTTTTACGTTTGGCGACTGGTTTTTCTTTAACCGGGGCAGGTTCCGCCACAACGACAACCACATTCTCTTTCACCTCAGTTTGCGGTACGACAACAGCCTGGCTCGCCATATCCGGCTTGGCAGTATCCACAGTTTCCTGCTCAGCTGTTTTCCTGGCGGATTGCGCGGCGGCCTTTTGGGCGGCGGCATCGGCTTTGGCCGCTTCTTTTTCAGCGGCGGCCAATGCTTCCTCTGCGCGCCTGGCTTCCTTTTCCACGGCCTTCATCTCAGCCTTTTCGATCTTTGCCAGATAACCGGCAGCATCGCTGAAATCACCCGTATCGAAAAACGATAACGAGACCCCGCTGTTGATCACATCACCAAATCCGATCTTCGCCTCTTCAAACTGACCCGCTTTAAAATATTCTTTGCTTTGTTTAAACACCTTGATCATTGCCGATTTCTGGTCCTTGATATCCAGCTCGATTTTGGCATCCCATTCCTTCAGTTTATTCAAGGTAGTATCCGTCAGATATTTCTTGCTCGCCTCTGCTTTTTCGATCATGGTCCTGGCTTCGCCATACTTCTTGTTTGCAAACAGGTCTTCGACCATATCCAGCACAAGCGCCACATTGGCCTGGGCTTCCGTACCCGAGGCGGCGACTTCATTCAACTTGGCCAGTTCCTTTTTCTGACGATCAGTCAGAATGTCTTGAAAGGCGGAAGCGTCTTTTAACGCCTTGGCTGCCGTCTCATACATGTGTTGCTTGATCTCCGCTTCAGCAATATCAAGCCATTGCTGGGCGCGATCTTGCCGAGCCTTGATCTGTGCCTCCGATAAACCGTTCTCACCGGTTTCCTGAGCGTTCACAGCCAAAACACCAAGCATTAGCGAGCAGACCAGAGCTTGCGTCGCGATTCTTGCCACGGTTTTTAATACGCTTTGAGATGATTTCTGGTGATACAAAGCAACACTCCTTACAAAGCAGCCATGATCTGTAAATTGGTATAAGGATATTACGAATAAACTTTGCGCAAAACGGCAACTTCATTTTGCAAGTCAGACAGGGTGAATTTACCCTGAGTTAAGCCGGTTTTGAATACTGTTAATGAGGATTTGCCGTGTTTTTAGCACTGACAATGAGGATTACTTTCGGCAGGTTATATTAATGCATTGTACTACCTGTCTAGGCTTTTTCAAGTTTAATAGTCTATTGCATAATAAAATATCTTGCAAACAAAAAATGCGAAAGTTGGCCAGATCGTATTGATCAGCGCACGGACACTTAAAAGATTCAATTAACTAGATTTATCATAATCAATTCATCGCCCGGAATCAATAACGATCTCAAATGCAAGTGACCATGATTACGGTTTTGGGCCAGCCTTTTAATGCAAATCCTCCCTTTTAACACAATAGTTGCCATGAGCGACATAATACTATACAAATTAAACACTTAAATAAATACCTTTCAGCCTGATTCATCGTAAAAAAATTCAACCTGCACTTAAAGGTCCGCCAAATCAATGCGAATAATACAAACATATATTATCAAAAAACAAAGACTTACATCTGCATTATCATTGCCCGATCAAACACCGTCGGAGAAGAGGCATGATTTCATATGTCTCCACCCCGGTTTTTCGCTAGTTTCAGAGTCTCTCCCTCTTCCTGACCAAAAAATTATTGTATAAATACCCATTTCCTATTTATAGTATCCCAAATGAATAACTGGAAAATTATTACTATAGAAACCTCAGGCCGGGTTGGCAATCTGGCCGCGGGCATTGGGCCTCAAGTCATTTGCCAAAAATCATTTAGCGATGCATTACGCCATTCTGGCGAACTGATCCCTACCCTGGCTAAGTTATGTAGTGAGCAAAACTGGTCATCCAGTGATATCGACTGCCTGTTTGTATCCTACGGCCCGGGAAGTTTTACCGGGATTCGGATCGCAGTCACACTGGCTAAAGCGCTCGCATTTGCCCATCATGTCAGAATTGTTGCCGTCCCAAGTCTGGAAGCCCAGATTCTTGCTTCTCGTGAATACTTATCAGACCTGAATTCATCCCCCTGTTTCATAGCCTCCGTATTAGAGGCTGGCCGTGGCAAGGTATTCACTGCCGTTTACCAAGCCAATAATCTCTGGAATCCCCAAACGTCAAATGAAAGTTACGCCCCTGGTTATGATTTGATTATGCCTGAATTGTCCCTCAAACCCGCCGAACTGATCGCGAGTGCGCCCAAACCTCTTTATCTGCTGGGAGAAGGTATTCGATACCATCTCCATAAATTTCAGAACCAGCCAGAAGTATTCCTTTTGCCTGCCGAACTTGCCCAACCCCAGGCAATTCATGTTCATGAATGTGGCTGGCAGCGCGCGCTAGCCGGACTTTTTTCGGATCCCGATACTCTGATTCCAAATTATCTGCGTCGGCCAGAAGCAATCGAAAAATGGGAAGAACTTCACAAAAATGCCTGAGAATCAACCATATTCTCCAATGATTATTGGCCGCGAACAACTTGAACGCCGCGAGCAACAAATACTGGCGCCCTGGGCCGTCACCAGCCAATCCTCACTGGGACGCTGTTATCCGGAACCACCCCATCCTCTGCGAACCTGTTTTCAGCGTGACCGTGATCGCATTATTCATTCTGCCGCTTTCCGCCGCCTGGAACACAAAACCCAGGTTTTCACGCTTTCCGATAACGATTATTACCGCACCCGGCTCACGCATACCATTGAAGTGGCTCAAGTCGCGCGAACGCTGGCCCGCGCGCTTAATCTCAATGAAGACCTGGCCGAAGCGGCTTCACTGGCTCACGATCTTGGTCATCCTCCCTATGGCCATTGCGGCGAAGAAATCCTCAATGAACTCATGGCTGACTTTGGCGGTTTTGAACACAATCGTCATTCGCTTCGGATTGTCGAATATCTTGAACATCCATACCCGAGCTTTCTTGGTCTGAATCTTACCAGCGAAACCCGCGAATGTCTGGCCAAACATGAAACCCGCTATGATCATCCTGACCAATTCATCAACTTCCCGCCTGGACAGGCCCCCCTTGAAGGCCAGATCGCTGACCTGGCCGATTCGATCGCATACAATTCACATGACCTCGATGACGCCCTGGCGTCCGGCCTGATCACGGAAGACATGCTCCTTGACGAACTGGAAATCTATCAAACCATCTCACGGAAAGTCGCCCAAGATTATCCCAATGCCCATCGCTTCGCCCGCCAGCTCCGCGGAGCTAAAAGTCTCATCAATCTGCTTATCACCGACGCGTTGCAGGAAGCCATTTGCCGCCTCAATCAGATACAACCAGCCGGTTTGGATGATATCCGTGCCGCTGACCTTAAACTTGTTGTTTTTTCCGATGCCTGTCTCAGGCAGGTACGGGAATTGGAAAACTTCCTCTACCAACGCGTCTACCTCCATCCCAAAGTAGCCCAGGCAAAAGATCTGGCGCGACGCGAATTATCCTTCCTGTTTCATGCCTATCGCAACAGTCCGGATCAACTTCCGGCTCGCTACCGCAAACGGCTTGACAATCAATCACTGGAACAGGTCATCTGCGATTATCTGGCAGGCATGACCGATCGATTCTGTCGACAGTGTTATCGAAACATGCAATCCTAAACCGGCAGTGCCGGAGCCAAACAGGGTCACAGCGGCATCAGTCTCCCTGTTGAGATTTCTTTGTCATTTTACGCAAAATTTTACTCGTAAGGGACTAAAAACCCATCACAGGAAATAGTTATGATCAATCTGGCTATCATCAGAAACCGACAGAAACAGGTTATAAAAAAAATTGCGCAAGCCGGCCTGGAAGGATTCCTGACTACAGACTCTGCCAGTGTCAGCTATCTGACCGGATTTCAGGGGCACGATAGCTGGGCTTTGATTATTGGGCGTCGCGTCTGGTTGCTGACCGACAGTCGGTATACCGAACAGGCGCGCAAGGAATGTTTCGGATGCACCATTATTCAACGAAAAAAATCACTTGCCGACGAAGTGGCCCGGGTATTGACACACTATCAAACCCAACCCAATCTGGGTCTTGATTCAAAAATATCCCTGTCCCTGCAATTAAATTTACGCAAGCAGGTCAAAGCGCGTTTTAAGCCGGTCAGCGGGCTGGCCGAATCCGTTCGCGCCATCAAAGAACCCGGCGAAATCGCCCTGATCCGAAAAGCCGTATCCGCCAATCAATCCGCGCTACAGGCCATGCTGCAACAACTTCGGATTGGCATGACTGAAAACGAAGCCGCGGGCATACTCGAACTTGAAATCCGTAAAAATAAAGGTCACATCGGTTTTGAAACCATTGTCTGTTTTGGCCCCAACGGCTCTCGCAATCATCACATTCCCGGCCCCCGCAAACTGCGCAAAAACGATGTGATCCTCATCGATTTCGGCACGGCAATCCATAATTACCGCTGCGATATGACCCGCTGCTTCGGCGTTAACGGCGTTACTCAAGAATATATCCGGGCTTATGAAACGGTTGCCGCCGCCCATCACGCCGCTATCCATGCCATGAAACCGGGTGTCACCTTAGGCGAAATCGATCACATCGCCCGAAAGACGATTGCCCGGTCAAAGTTCCCGGTTTACGGCCACGGTACCGGCCACGGAATCGGACTCGATATCCATGAACAACCCTTCATCGCCCCGGCCAAATCAGAAACCCTCCAACCCGGACAGGTCATCACCATCGAACCCGGCATCTATCTACCCGGGAAATGGGGCATTCGCATCGAAGATGATGTCCTTATTACCCCAACCGGCCATAAACTGCTTTCAACGACAATCCTCCCCTCCACACTCAATATCCTCAAAGTCAGATAGCCAAAAAATAAAAAAGCCATGCGGATCTCATATACAGCATGGCTTTTAATCTTTTTGACCGGCGAGCCGGATCACTATCATATGTTAACCCTGGGGTTCAACTTCCTCCACGATGGTTGGAATGACCGGTGTTACTGCCATCGGCTTGACTTCTTCGATCAGATCGACAAACAGGATCCGGCTCTTGCTGAAGGCGTCATATTTAATATTCCCCCGCAAAAAGACCTGCCGGTTTACCCAGTCTTCCAGATCGATCATATCTGAATTGGTCACCGCATAGCATTCGATCTTCTCCATGTTATTGATCACCAGATACCGGCGATTCTTATTAGGCTGGGTAAACACGGCCGAATGCGCCAGGATGCCCTTAACGCTCACATTTTCATCCTTGTTGGTCAGCGCCATTTCTGAACCGACCATCGTTTGCAACTCGTTATCGATCTGCTGCATTTTCATCATCAGCATATGATCGCGTTCACGCGACCGTTTCAGCGTCATTTGAGCGGTCATGACACGCTCAACATTACGTTTCAGATTTTCCGCCGAACGTTGGATGGATGTCGACCGTGTCTCAGACAGAATCGTATCGATCTTCTGCATGATCGATTCATAATCACGAGCCAGCAGGGGTTTATTCTGCTCCAGTTCGTATTCTTTCGACAGGGTCAGAAAATCATCATATTGTGACTGAAACTTTTCCGGTTCTATCATCATCGCCACATCACGTCTGGCCAGCTGCCTGACCTGCTCAAATTGTTCCGGGGTTGCTCCTTCCAGTTTCTTGATAAAATCCAGCGACACCCAGAAATAGGCATTGGACGGAGAAATGATCTTGTAATAATTATCCCGTACGCCAATCACACGAACTTTATCCCCTTTGTTTAATTTGAGTTGAACCTGGGTTGCCATCTCAGGCGCGATTCGCATGCTGCCGGCTCGAACGCGCACGGCATTTCCGGTCACTTCACCCATAATCGCTTCTTTACCCACCAGCGCCGCCAGATCAGTACCCATCATGCCGGTTCTAACTGCAGGCGCTGCCGGAGTATCCTCCATACCCTCCGTAGCCTCAACGCGAGCCGCAATCGGGCGCTCCAACTCTTTTAATTCAACAAATTCCTTGGCAATATAACTGAAACATTGCGCGGTGGGTTCGATTTTAGCCCAGTCATTCTTGCCCTTCAATACCTCCCGGACAATCACTTGCTGATCCTTCTGCAGATAACAGACCGGATAATAAATACCTGCCGGGCCGGATCGCACATAGACACGATCTGCGGTGATCAAACCAATATAAGCCTTGCTTTCTGTAGGCGCTACGGCCGGCACACTGGCTTCAGTTGCCGTAATATCATCCTTGACTAATGCCTCAGCTTCTGTTGTCTCTCCACGGATCGTCGAATCCCAAATGGACTGCCCACTCAAATTTTTCATACTCACAAATGAGATGACGAGCGCCAGCGCCAATGTCATTACCCTGTGTCTTTCTGCATATCGGTTCATGGTTTTAATCTCCCTGGTTCGGATAGAATTCCAAGTTGCCCTCTATAATTAATTACGATTTAATTACTTACATTCACCTCTCCTTGCGCGAGCCTAACGCCGTTTTTTCTCCCTGCCTTAAAACTAAACAGATTATAATCCTTTCAATTGCAATACAATAGAAAAAACTCCATTTATCGTTATTTTTACACCTTTCCCATTGCCATTGTCCTGACCGACACTTTACAATAATGCCTATGATCATGCCCGTCAACAATCCTGAACAAGTTGATATAGTTGTGAATCTGGCGTCAGAAATCTGGACCGGACATTACACCCCCATCATCGGCCCGGATCAGGTCAACTATATGCTTACCAACTTCCAGTCTTTTAACGCCATAAACCGCCAGATCAATCATGAGGGTTTCAGCTATTATCTGATCTGCCACCAGGACAACCCAATTGGTTATTTCGCTATCGTCCAGCGAGAAGCAGCTTTATTCCTCAGCAAACTCTATGTCAAATCCGACCAGCGCGGCCGGGGATATGGCCGCGCCGCTATCGACTTTATCGCCAATCGCGCCCGGGAACTGCAACTCCCCAAGATCTCGCTCACTGTCAATAAATACAACACCGCCTCCATCCAATTCTATCAGAAATCCGGATTCATCCTGATGGGGCCTGTTGTCCAGGACATCGGCAATGGCTATATCATGGATGATTATGTCTTTGAAATGCCGGTCTAATCATTGACGAATCGCTCATCCCAGAATCGCAGATCCAGCAGCCACCACTGGCCATCGACTTCACGAAAGACGGTCTCAAACAGTTTATGACTCTTGCCGGCTTCAAAATTTCGGCCGTCAATCACACACGCCTTCTTGAACTTAAAATATTTTGTGTCAACCTGCATTCGATCAGGGAACATGGTCACATTACCACCCTCCAAAACCGGCCAGTCGATCGCTTCGGCCAACAATTTGATGCGTTGCACCGTCGCATCCGACATACGACTTCGTTGATAATCAAGACAAGCTGACATCCGGTTCGCCCCCGCGCTGCCGGGCAGAAAAGCCGTCATGGCCACGTCATGGTCTCCGGCCAATACCGCCTTGAAAAACGATTCCAGCAAACGATTCGGGCCATTGACCGCTTTTAATTGTTGACGCCTATCGAAATAGCGCCGCATACAGGCCTGCCATTGCGATGGGTCTGTCCAGTCTTTAACGCCGCTGTTGAAAATTTCGGACAACGCCGCCCCTGCGCCGGATTTCACCAGATCATCGGCATTTCCCAGCTGATTCAACAGGGAATCGCTCGACACCACATCGCCGATCCGGCCCAACGCGCGCATCGCCATCATCACCTCATCCCGATCCGTGGAATCCGTCACGATCCGGCCCAGTTTGGCAACCGCCTGCACCGCTTCAATATTTCCCAGGCGGGCAATCGCTTCAAGCCGGGTATTGCGATCATCCGATTCGGCCTGTTTCATCAAGGCATCAATCCGTTTTACCCGCATATTGGGATGGGTAAAATGATCTTCCTGCTGGAACCAGTCGATATATTGTTTTTCCCAGGCTGACAAATCCCCCTTATCTCGAAAGAGCAGTCGCCCCGGCCTGGTTTCCAGCGCGAATTTATCATTCACCATCTGAATAACAACCGGCGAATCGCCGGCGGCAAAACATTTGCGGCCGCCCGGTATCAAAATTTCATACTCACGGTCGCCCAGATTGCCCAACCGGAACCAGCCTTCTTCATCGGTATATGTATTGCACCACTGCCAGCTTTCGCCCACAAAACAATCGAAAAAGCCGATAATCCGGTGGCCGGCAATACCTTGTCCATTCTTATCGATTATCCGGCCGGTCAATACCTTCTCTTGCGCCAGTTCGATATCTAACGAAGCGGCGCTGGAATCGTCGGTAACCTTTAATTTATAATCATCCTGCCGGTAAGGCGCACACCCTTTGGCGGCGGATTGCACGGTATAAACCCTGTCGGGCTTTAATCCGGTTATGATATATTTTCCCCGCTCATCGGTTCGGACTTCATCAAAATCCGTCAGCTTGACAACCGCATCCCGGGCCGGACTGCCATCCCATCGCGTTACGATCCCTTTCAATGCATAACCACTGGATAGATTAATCACCACCCCGCTGACATCCCGGCCATCCGGTTCGGTTTTGCAGGTCTGGCTGGTTTTATTGCCGGTATCGGTCACCGCCGTTATACGATATTCAAAACCCGGCAGCAATCCCTCCAGATGAAACACCCCATCATCATCCGTTTGACCCGAAATCGGCCGCCAGATATCCTTATCCGGATCATACAATGTCGATGTTGTCACCCGAACGCCTTTCGCCGGCTTGCCATCAAGATATACCTTCCCATCGATCCCGATCCATTCCTTACCGCCACTGGCCTTGATTTTTTCCAGATCGGGCCAGGCCACATAATCGCGTTCTTCCACCTTATCCGTTACTCGAATCCCGATTGAAGGCCGATAGTGAAATTCATCCGCCGCCAGCGACCGGTTGAATGTCACCTTCTCCGCCAGTACGGTCTCGACTTCGGCCAGGTCATTGTTCTCGCCGCGATAATCGTAATCGACCGACTTGCGGGCAAACCAATGCCCCCCCACTTTCACATGATCGCTCCATTCGGTAATGATGTGTGATTCTTTTCCTTCAGTGTGCCATTTCAAATTGATCAGCTTTAAGCCATCCTCCCAGACCACCGTCATGATCGTTCGATGCGTCTTACCCTGCCATTCAACTTCCTTCAAAACCAGCTCATGCATCCCGTCTGCGTTTAGCCGGTGACTGATCGGCCGCAAATCCCATTTCATCTGATGGACCATAATCCGCAAATAATCGCCGGCGATTAATTCTGCTACCGGTGAAATATGCATGATATCGCCCGGCCACCATTCGCCCTTTTCCGACATCACTCCAAATTGATACTGTCGCAACATCTCGCTTTTTCCGGCCAGACTGCGCGTCGCATGCCGCTCGGTAATCCACCAGTCTTCCCGATCGTTTAAAATACTCCGCTCATAATGACCATTCTCGCGTAAATCCCGGCTGGCATAATCATACCATCCCGTATCCCGGTTCCACTTAAAATCGATCTTTGTCCGGTAGTGTTTCGGTTCCGATTGGCCTTCTTCAAATATCTGCCGGTCCGCCAGAAACTCGCCATCGATCATCCGTACTCCGGTCATATAATGGCCGATCTGTTCTTTCCAGAAATCCATATTCTCAAAATCCACTGATGATCCCTGACCTGCAGTCAATTCAAAATTCATATCCTCCTGCTGCTTACGCCCTACGGCTAACGTCAACAAGGTTTTTTCCACACGCCCATAACCCGGCGCTTCGCAATAGATCGTATGTTCTTCATAAAAAGTCTTATATTCATAACGCCCCTGCGCGTCGCTGACCGTCCAGTATTTGCTATCATTATACCCCGCATCGCCCACTCGCGCTCCCGCAATGGGCTTTCCGGTTATGTCATCGCTCACCACTCCTTTTAAAACAAATTTCGGTTCCTGATTCCGCCCATTCGCCATCGGCAGCAGCACCAACCCGAAAACCAGTATTGCCGCCAGGCCCGCCAGGCCGATCCGGGCGGTCTTGGGTAATGGCCGGTTCAGAATATGCCGGATCCGATCTGCCAGTGCCGATTTCGATTCCACCACACCGATCAACCGCAAGCTCAACATCGGCCGCGACCAGGCCAACTTGGACACACGCAACAAGGTCTCCGGATACTCCGGCGCCTGGTCTCCCATCGCTACCAAAACCGCTTCATCCACTGCCTGCTCCCGAATCCGCCGTATTACACTATTAGCCAGCCATACCAGCGGGTGATAAAAATATCCAATCTGCAGCAATGTCTGAATCAGGTTCAGCCATAAATCTCCCCGTTTAACATGCGCCAGCTCATGCAGCAGAATCGACTCGATTTGCTCCTCATCCAGATGGCCCGCCATGGCCACCGGGATCAAAATTGTCGGACAGGCCAGGCCGCATACCGAGGGACTCACCGTATTGAGCGATATTCGCAAATCAATTTCCTGCCGGATTCCCATTCGTTCACGACACCGGTTCAGTATCTGCTTATGATACTCATTTGCCGGTTGCGATTGGCGTATCAGGTCCAATACAAACCAGTACCGTTGCACCAGCATGCCTATCAGCAACAGAACCACAACAACCCAGCCTGACATGGCCACGGCCTGCCACTGAACCGGCTCAATAGTACTGGCCGTTGCGGGTTCTGGATTGTCTGCCCCTGGTGCTGGAATCGGTTCTATTGCTGACCTGTTTGCAGTAGTGACTTCAGTCTGTTTCAATCCATCACCACCAGCCCCAGTTTCTCGATCGACTGACGTTCTTTCAGTAACAAGCTCATCCTGAATCGCTTTTACCTCTGTCCCGGGCATATCCGGCTCTCCTCCCTGATCCCATTGTGCCAGGGACTCACTGTCCACCCAATACATCGGACTGGTCGGTGATGTTAATCCCACTGGCAATACCAGTTTTACCAGCACCAGCATCCATAAGGCATAACGAACCACTGCCCGCGCCCGTTTCTTGATCAGCCAGTCCACACCCAGCATCAGAATGATCAATACACTCGATTGCCACATCATCGACCAGGCGATTGCTACAAACCTCATTCCTAATCCATTCATTGTTTCCATGGCGCCCATTAGAATACTCCCATAAATCTTGGATATTTACCTGATTAAATTGTAAATTTTACGTGATCCCTGCACCCTTGGCGGCTTGATCTCACTTCACACGTTTATTATTTCAAATGTTTCTTCTTCTCTCGAATCAACTGCTCCAGCCGATCGTATTCATCCGCCGTCATGTCCTGATCCTCGATCATAAACTGCATCATAGGCGTCATCGCCCCGTCAAACGCCCGCTTGATCGTCCGGGCAATCTCCGTCCGCTGCGCCTCTGGTCGTGACATCGCTGATCGATACAAATACAGATTCCGAACTTTTTCCACGGTCAGCAATCCTTTCTTCACCATCCGGTCCATCAGAGTCTTCACCGTGGTATAAGCCCAGCCTTTCGCCTCTACCAGGGCCTCTTGCACCGTTGGCGCCGCGCAGGGTTCCTTTTCCCACACCACTTGCATGATGGTCCACTCGCTTTCAAACAATTCATTGTCATGCTCATTTGGTTTCATGTGCTATCCTCAGATAATGAGTTTTTTACAATATCTACTCTATTCGATTATACTCTACTTGAGTAGAGTTGTCAAATTTTCTCTGATAAATTTCAATAAAATATTTTCCAGCACGTTTATAATCAGATATAAACCCTTATAGAACATCAGATAATACCGATCGATCCTTAAATAATATACGAAAGCGAGGCATCCATGAAAAAGAACGCCATATCCCGCCGTCAAATGCTGGCCGGTTCAGCCGTTGCCGTTGCCGGAATCGCCACCCACACCCAGGCTGCTGATGAAGAACCTCACCGGGCCCGCAACAATAATCTTAAACAGGCCGCCTGTCGCTGGTGTCTGGGCAAAATCCCCATTGAAGACCTCTGTAAATATGCCACCCAAACCGGTCTGCATGGCATTGACCTGGTCGGCCCTAACGAATGGCCCATTCTCAAGAAACACAACCTCATTTGCACCATGATCGGCTCACACGGCATTACCAAAGGTCTTAACCGCATCGAAAATCACGATGAATGCATCGCCAAAATCCGCGCCAGCATCGATAACGCCGTTGATGCCGGATTCCCCAACGTCATCTGCTTCTCCGGCAACCGCGATGGTATGGATGATGATGAAGGCCTGAAAAACTGTGAAATCGGCGTCAAAAAAATTGTCGGTTACGCCGAAGAAAAGAAAATCAACCTCTGCATGGAGCTCCTCAACTCCAAACGTAATCATAAAGATTACATGTGTGACCGGACTCACTGGGGCGGCGAACTTGCCCGCCGCGTTGGTTCAGACCGTTTCGGACTGCTCTACGATATCTACCACATGCAGGTTCAGGAAGGCGATATCATCGCCACCATCAAAGAATACAAAGACTGCATCAAACACTTCCATACCGCCGGCGTCCCCGGCCGCGGGCCTATTCACCTGGACCAGGAAATCAACTACCCACCCATCATCAAAGCCATTCTAAAAACCGGATATCAAGGCTACCTCGCCCACGAATTCTCTTCCCGCGGTTCCCAGGAAGAACAACTCGACGCCCTTACCCGAGCTGTTGAAATCTGCGACCTTTAATTCGTTAGGGGCTGTAAATAAATAAATGCTGCAATTTATCGCCCAGCTTGTCATCAGATTCAGTCGCGCCGATTGAGCAAAACCGCAGGCATAGCTGTTCTATGTCGAGGATTTTGCGATTGAGAAGCGGCTGAAGATGGCGGCAAGATGGGATGAAAAATGCAGTATTTATTTATTGACGGTCCCTTAGCTAGCAAAAACTAACGGGAGAACGCCTGAACACGTTCTCCCGTTTTTTTACCTTTACATTTGCTTATCGCTTCAATCGACTCAATTTCTTTCACGTTTCCTGAGATAGCCGATAAAGCTGACGCCGATACTACCCAGCAAAAATGCAGATGGCACTGGAACCGCCGCAGCATCGGTGGCCATCCCGGCAAAAATAAAATCTGGATCAGAAGTCCCTGACCCAGAGTCGGTGTTTTCAATATACAATGTACTTAACAAATCGCCATTCGAAAAACCAAAATCATATAGATCAAATACCAACTGGTTCGTTGCCTCAACTCCCGGATGGGCATAAAAAGTCGCAACGCTGCTGCCCGCCCCAATCAAAGAACCACCGTTTAACGAAATATTGAAACTGAGTCCCTCCGTATCGACTCCACTGGTCGCGCTGGTGATTTCATAAATGACCAGTCTATGCTGAGAAGCGCTGATCAATAATGGATTCGCATAGTTAAGCTGCAACCAATCCGGATTTGTTCGATCTTGTAATGTAACCTGATCACCCGGATCACTGCCATACTGCCCGGATGCCAGTTCACCCAGCGTGTATAAATCTACCCCTACCGCATTATCCCATAGCTTACCATCGAAATCAACGGAACCGCCTACCCGATAAGTCACAGTAGCCCCGTTAAACTGATCCAGATCAAAAACATTTCCATTGATCGTAGTCATTCCGGCCATTAATACGGAAGTGCCCGATAAAACAAGCACAACAATCACAAAAGCAAAAACTACATTCTTCATAACAACATTCTCCTTCAAATTAATTATTGATCACAAACCTGAATACGCTAAATTTAACTTTCACCTCTCTCTAACAAATCCAATATGTTATATATACTTGTTTAGTAAGAACCTTTTCAGATAAACCTCCTAACCTTTTACAATAACTAATTAAAGACCAGACACAAATAAATGTCAAGAGAAAACACTTATATTGGACCAATATGAAACATCTTTAATCTCAGCCACTGTTAAGCTGGGCAAAGCAGGAAACAAAACCATATATTTCCGGGGAATATACTAGATACGATTATATGCAAGCTTTTGAATATCATAAACGCCTGTGATACATTTGCTTTAATGATCATTCACCGGATCGCTATCGCAGTTATCTTCCCGCTTCTTCCTTATCAACCTTCTGACCAGATCCCCAATCCCGGCATATTTCCCTTCTATCCCGACATACTTCTCCAGCACATAAAATAAAAAATAATAGAACCGGCAAAACGCCCAGATACACACGCCCAACAGCGCCAATACCCGGATATCCGGACTGATCACCAGAATATACCCCCCACTAAGTAAACCAATACCCAGGAATAAAATCCCCTTTAATATGATCAACTTTTTACTCTTCAAATCACCCATAATAACCTTTTCAAATATTATTCGTGATTTTTCTGCTTATTTTCCTGATAAGACCTGGCTTGCAGATATCGACCATAATACATTTCAAACATATGCAGAACTTCCTCTTGCGAGCCTTTTAAATCGCTTAACTTGATCCGTTTTAATCCACCCGTACAGCCAATATCCAGATAATTGTTGTCTTTGGTGCAATTCTTTATCGATCCGTATAAAACCGGACTATCCCAACTCGTTAAATGAATGGACTCATAATTAATCACTAGCTGTTCATCTTTCTTCGTTTGGATGATGACCTCAGGAAAATGCTTAGTGACGATCTCTTTTTCGGCTTCAGTCGTCGGCAGGAACCGATAACACAGTGCTTGTTCATGATATTCCGAAAACGCCTCTTCGTATTCTGCCCATTGAAGATTTTCTAATTCTTCGGCATTTTCAATTTCATTAAACCAGCTATCATCAACAGGCTTGAGCAGTATTTCCTCGCAATAATTCGATGTACTTTCAACGCCAATCGCCTGAATCCGTTGAGCGATGGGTGGATGAGAATCAAATGGATGCACGATTTTAGTGCTATTGATCTCCGAATCGGATATCTCTGTTCTGACAAAACTCTCAAACCCTTTGGCGATCAATTCTCGAATACCCAATGAATGCTGGACATGCTCCTTTTCAAACAAGCCCCGTTCAACCTTGTCTCGATAATTTGAATAGGCGGAAACTTTTATCAGGGCATGTGCCAGATCCAGCGGCGATGTCGACTCGGCGGCTAACATGTCAGCCCGATACTCCCTCGACCGGCTTAACTGACTGATCGAAAGTTGATACAAACTCCGGAAAAACAACATAAATGAGAACACTGGCCGGGTGATTCCCCCCTCATACAAAGCAACCAGATAATAATGATACCGTCCCAATAGTGGTGAAATTTTTTTGGAATACAGGGTATCCCGGCCGCTGAAATGTGCCAATTCATGGGCTAAGACAGCATCGGCCTCAGTTTTCTTCATATGTTTGATCAACGGCAGGCTCAAATAGAGTGTCTTGCCAAAATACTGCCTGCCCTCAACAGTAACGGGTTGCTCTGTTACAAAAAAATTGTCATCGATTCCCGCGATGATCTGCTGAGGTCTTTCAGTTCCCAACTTGTCGGCCAATCTCCCGATATGACGCCAGAGGGGTTCTGCCCGACGATCATCCAATAAAACTCCCTTAATGATAAAGTCATTATCCAGTTTTTTAAATATGGCCTTAATGATCAAACCAATGGCACACAAAGCAAAAATCCCGACAATGATTATAATTTTTGGCACATACATATTAAACCAGAATGCGGTTATCCAGAATGATAATGCCAGCGCCAGACATCCTTGCCCCACAACTTGCAGAACAGAAAAAAACCTGAGGACATGCCAACCGGTTGATAGACTCAGGTATTGAATCTGCTGGGATTTAAAGGATAATAGCACGGCGATAATGGCTATCGCAAAAACTCCTGCCCCCGAGTACAAACATATTTCGGATAGGATAATTAACCAGTGAAACATAAAATAATCCCGTTTGACACTGTCATTAATCCCGCTCTTAAAGTCATCCAGAACAGGATCGTTAATACTCAAAATCTTTGACAGGGGCATTTTTTCATGAAACACAAGCACAGCTGCCCGTTTTTCTTCAGGCATATTGGGCTCGTTATACAAACTCGCCTTGATGGATTCCAGCGCTTCCTGATCATAATCGCTTTGCACATAATTAAAAAACCACCATGAAAAACCGGGAATCAGAAAAATCATCAAGACTGGCATAAGGTATGTTTTTAAAAATCCCAGTTTAGTAAATCGTTCCCGATCATCACGCCCTTCTTGCCCCTTCACTTCACCAGTCACCTGCGTTTCCTGCTCAGCCATGATTAACCTCCAAAACAAATAGAGTTATCGATTCAATAATTCATTTAGCCAACTATCGATTGGATCAGATCGCTTGAGAAAAGATAACCCGGCTACTTAATCAACCGGACTCTGGTTGTATTATACTCGTTCAGATGCCATGAATTCAAGAGTAAAAATGATCAGGGCAATGAATCAGACTCAGTATGTAATACCGCTGGTTACCACAGGGATCAACCATCCAGACATGAATGCGACACGAAAAACCTGTCACTGGCTCTCCTCCATCATCCACCACGGGGTATTGATCACCTGATCCGCATCTTCACCCGGATAAAAAACATGCATCGATTCATCGGTATAATATTTCCAGAATGCCGGCTCATATTGTTTGTCGATAATTTCGAACGCGCCCGCTTTTTCCTGTTCTTTCAGGTAATCGCGATAGGCGTCCAGCGGTTCCGGCCCAAACTGCTGAAAAATCGCCCGTCCGCCATACCGGGCGTACAATGCCGCGTTGATCTTCCAGCTCTTAACCAGATGGTGTGCGACTCCCATTTTTATCTTTCGCTGATGCGCATCGTCCAATGCCCCGATTTCATTCCGGGTCTCTTGCATGCTTGCCAGAGCTTTTTCCAGGTTTTCAAGTTTCTCCTCCTGTTTTGCCCGTTCTTCCTCAATCAGATCCTCATTTTTAATTGATTCTCTCAAAGACTCACACTCTACTGCCATCTCATCCATCCGTTGCTGCTGAATCGCTTCTGTTCTGCGTGTCAGACATTCCATCTCTTCTTCTGTCGGTTCAATCTTATGATCAACGGCAAATTGCTCAAATAGCGCTTTGACAATTATACTGTTTAATTGTTCCGCTTCATCTACCCCGATTTCCCGCCCCAGTACTACGGCAATCACTGCTTCTTTCTGCCTGACCTCTTTTTTTTCGTTGCCAACATTATCCACATTGGATTCTTTTCCTCCGTCTTCGCGACGACAGGATCCGATCATTCCCATGATCAATAATCCCACTAAACCCGCTTTGATATAATGACTGCGATACATATCAGCCCTTTCTCATGGATATATGATAACCAAAAAATAATCAATTTGTTTGGGATCTATCACAATACAATGACCGATATCTTATGACCGTTCAATCCGTATGTAAATTCAAAACTCTTGTTTCGGTTTAATTTTATGGTTTTTTCAATGACATGACATGGGATAGTTACTTAAATAAATCACATCGCAAATACAACCTCCTGGCCATTATACCGCAAATAGGATGGTACAAATTTTCTGAATGTTTCTGATTATAACGATTTTACTAAATTTAAGCATTCTCCAAATAATCATCTTTATATGAATAGTAACAAATCATCCGACTTTAAGCTATACATAAGACCCACAAAATAAAAAAGATAGAAAAACCTTCCAGATACCAGCTATCAGGTTTGCCTCCCCATCCTCTGTAACATATATTGCAAAAGCTAACCAATTATTTTGACCCTGCGGCAGAGGAACCGGAGCGATACCGGTCTCTGAATTAGAAATGTTCAATATTTTCAATAACAACAAAACCGTTCTTCCCATTGGCATCGATATGGGATCCGACAGCCTTAAAATGGTTCAACTCGCCAGAAACCAGGACAAGCTGTCTCTGGTGGCGGCTGCCCGGGCCGAAGTTCCCGCCGATCTGCGGCCCAATAAGATGACTCGCCAGAAATGGTTTATTGAAACCATCCGCGAATTCATGACGGTCAAACCGTTCAAAGGCCGCAAAGTCTGTCTGGCGCTGCCATCTCGAGAGGTTTTTATTGATCATATCCGGCTCAACTGCCCCCAGGCCCAGATCGCAGAAAAAATTGAGCTGGAAGCGGCCAATCGGCTGCCTTTTAACCCGCAACACGGAATTATCCGTCATACCGTGGTGGGTGACATCTATGAAGAAAATGAAACACGCAAAGAAGTTATCATGATGGCAGTCCCCAAAAAATCCTTCGAGTATTACATGGGGATTCTGGATAAGTGCAAACTCGAGGCGGACAAAATTAACATCGAACCCTGCGGTCTGATCAGCGGGTTTGCCCCCCTGATTCAAAAATCCCATCTTAAGGATTCTGCTTACTTCATCATTGACCTGGGTTTTGGCGGTACCCGCATCCTCGGCCTGCATGGCGACAAACTCTCATTCTCCCGCAATATCGCCATTGGCGCTGAACAAATTTGTCAGGCCGCCCATCACGACCATGACGAAGGAGCGTCCGAAAGCAACGCCCAGGCATCTGGCGGCAACACCGCCACGGCGACCCTGAAAAAACAAAATACCCATTTGAAAGCAATATACTGCAATTTGCGGGACGAAATTCAACATTGCATCTGGTATCACGATATGTTATTCCCGCATCAGCCTTTAAACAGCCTGATCTTTTTAGGCGGCCTGGCCTGTCAGACCGGTTTCTGTCAGTCACTGGCCCAGGCGCTCGAACTTCCCGCCCAACTGGCCGACTCGATCAGTCAGGTCCAGCCGGAAACTCTCGTCGGTCCCCATAGCGACATCACCAATGAATCCGGCAATTACGAATGGTCCCTGGCTTTCGGCCTGAGTCTTAATAAAATACCCGAATTGGGTGAAACCCGATAACTTATGATTGATACGAATCCCCAAAATCAATCGACTTGAAATGAGGGCCCCAGTATGATTATACGAACCATCCTCTTGATAATCACCTGCGGATGCGGCGCGCTATACTACGTCGCGTCTTCAAATTATCAACACTCACTGGCTGAGATCCTCGAATGTCGTCAGGAATTCAAAACATCTCAAGATCCCTATTGGCAGCAATATCGCGAATGGTCAGCCCTTCCCCTGGATCAGCAGTTCCAATCCCCCTGGGGACGCAAACCCTATGGCGAAGCGCCTATGGATAAAAAGTCGGAATATCAGCGGGTGCACTTGCTGGCCAGCCTGGAAAGCATAGCCGCCGGAAAATTTGAACCGGGGCCCTACGCCCGTGAACTGTACGGCGCCAACTGGAAAACCGTTGCCAACGATAAAATCGCCGATATGCAATCCAGACACCAGTGGATGCAATATGCTTTACTGGGCACGATTGTGAGTAGTCTGGCTTTTATCATATCGATCCTGTGGCTGCTGGTCAGTATCGTATCGAAAGTTGGCAAAAAAAATCCGTTTGCCTCTTCCGTCATTCAGCATCAAAACGCTCAGAAAGAGACCGCTTCCGAAGAACGAGCCAGTTCTTCCCAGCCGGCCTCACAGAGCGCGGCAACCGCTCCGGTCAACTCGCAACCGGAACCGGCTGCCAAAATTTCTGAAGACGACTCATCCGTTTCTGATCGTATCTCCCAGAGACGCCAGTTACAATATAATACCACTGAATTCTGGAGCCAGAGCCCGCCTGCTGCGGCGCGTTTGAACAAGGCCAATTGGAATCACACCGTTTCGGAAATTCCCAAAGATCGCCAAAACGATTTGGATATGGTTAAAACGGCGGCAAAACCGCTGACGGACAATACGCCACCCTCGGCTTTTGGACCGCCTCAGCTTCAAAATCAAAAAAATATCGCCGTTTCCGCCGAAATCAAATCCGAACCGGAACCCAGCGACCTGGGCAAACTGACCGAAGAATTAACGGCCCTGCGCGAATACGCTTCCAGCCAGCAATCCAGAATCGAAAAATATCAGGATGGCTATGACTGGAACATTCTGAAAAACTTCTGCCTGAGGATCATCCGCTGCATCGACAACCTCGAAACCCAGATCGAAAAACTGGAAATGGCTGGCGAAGATGTCACGTCGCTGCAAAATGCCTATGATGAATTGGTATTCGCGCTGGAATCCTCCAGCATTGAACAATATCGTCCGGACCTGGATTCCCAGTATAAAGGGCAGGAAAAATGTATGGAAGTCGTTAAACAGAGAAAATTATGCGCCGATCCCAAACGTGACGGCGCCATCGCCGCGGTCATCCGCCCCGGATACCGCTATGTCGTCGACTCGCAACAACCCAAAATTGTACGGACCGCGCAAGTGATGCTATACCAGGCGCAATGCGCCGTAGCGGCCGGATAAACTTGAGACAACTTCGCTTGTAATACGAATGCATCCAATATATTGGAGACTTGGACCATGGCTACAATAACAGGTATTGATTTAGGTACCACCTTTTCCGCGATCGCAATTCTTAATGGAATTGGACGCCCCGAAATCATCCCCAATAGCGAGGGGGAACGCATTACGCCTTCCGCGCTCTATTTCGATGAAGAAAATCCATCTGTGGTGCAGGTGGGCGTCGAAGCGGTTAATTCACGACTGCTCAATCCCGAACGGGCCGTTCGCTGGATCAAACGCCATATCGGTACCGATTATAAAGTTAAAATCGACGGCCGGGAATGGACTCCCGTCGAACTGTCCAGCTTGATTTTACGCAAACTCGCCCAGGATGCCGCCGCTCAGGTGGGATCGATTGACAATGTCGCAATTTCGGTCCCGGCTCATTTCGATGAAATCCGCCGCAAAGCCACCATGGACGCGGGCGCCCTGGCCGGTCTCAACGTCATCAGTATTGTCAACGAACCGGTGGCGGCCGCGCTCTATTATGCCACCAAACAGGATGTCTCCGGCCGGGTCCTGGTTTATGACCTCGGCGGCGGTACCTTTGATGTCACCCTGATGGATATCAACGGGCGTGATATGGAAATCCTCTGCTCTCAGGGCGATCACGCGTTGGGAGGTATCGATTTCGATCGCAGCATCCTCGAAATTTTCAAAAACAACTATCGCGACCAGTGTAACGAAGACCTGATCGCTTCCGATGTCGACCTTGCCAAGTACGAAGATGAGGCCGAAGACACCAAAAAGACCCTGTCCCGGCGTGATATTGCCAAGAAAATCCTTTACGGACCGACTGGCTCAGCCCGCGCCGAAATCACCCGGCCGGAATTCGAACAGGCGATCGCGTCACTGCTGGCCCGCACCGAAATGCTCATCGATTCCGTATTAAGCGAAGCCGGTTGCACGAAAAAAGATATCGATCGTGTCCTGCTCGTTGGAGGGAGTACCCGGATCCCCATGGTCAGCCAGAAACTGGAAGAAATGTTCGGATTCCCACCCGAAAATTCCGTGAACGTCGATGAATGCGTCGCGTTGGGCGCCGCGATCCACGCGGGCCTGACTACCATACGCCAAAAACCCGAATCGGTCTCCGAAGGCATTGCCGGCGGACTCCGCGATGTCAAATTACAGGATGTCTGTAATCATAGTTATGGCACACTCAGCGCCCCCTTTGACAAAGAAACCGGCCAGCATATTCTGATCAACACTCCCATTCTGCACAAAAACACCCCGCTGCCCTGCGAAGAAACCCTGACCTTCTACACCATGGTTGATGATCAGGAACACGTTCGTATTACCATTACCCAGGGTGAAGATACCGATCCGGCCTTTGTCAATGTGCTCACCAACGAAACTTTCAAACTGCCGCCCGGCACCCCTGCCGGCACGCCCATCAGCGCCACCTACAGCTATGACCTGAATCAGCGTATGCACTGCCGTTTCACGAACTACAATTCCGGTGAAACGCTCGATGTCGAATTCAACATGGGCGAAAATGGGGATGCCTCCGCGAACAATATCCAGAAACAGACAGAAGAACTCGCTCGCTTTGAAACCAGGTAAAATTTTGGGAATAATGCAGGGAAAGCTATGAATCTAACTCTGGTACAGCCAGTCATTGAAAAGGAAGCCGATTCGCCCGCGCTCAGCAGCAGTGATCTGAATGTTCGCCCGCGAATCGAAAAAGATGATGTCTCCGGCAGAATTATTTTTGAAATCCGGGGCTCTGTTTACAGTCCCCAACCCGATCTTGCCACCACCATCGTCTTTGAAATGCTCGATATCACCCAATCGCAAAGGGATCCCCTGCCCGTACGGATCAAAGACGATCCCTCTCTATCGGAAGAAACCGTTCGCATCTCCGCTTCTAATGGCATACTGCCCGTGGGTACCGCCACGCTGTCCGATTGGACCGCGATTGCCGATATCGATTATCATAACCTGCATTTTGCCCGTAGAGGCAACCGTAAAATCCTGGTCACCGCCTCCATCAACGCCGATCACGAGCAAATGAATACCCCGCTGGCCCTGGCTCAATCTGTCGTTGTTATTCACAATCCTGAAAATGGGTTCCTCGACGAAATCGAACTCGAACCCTACATCGACCACCTTGGCGAAGTTCTGGCCTGGACCTTCGTTCCCAAAGGTCACCAGCCGGCTCTGCAGGCCGGTATGACCATCAAAGGCAATCTGAAAGCGCTTTTATTTAAAGGACTGGCCCGCCTTAAATCGCCACAGAACCTCCGCAAAGAACTGATTCGGGAACTCACCCGGCTGTCACCCCGCAAACGGCTGATCGCCATTCTTACCCAATGTATGGATGTATTATGTACCCGTGGTGAGGTAGTTATGACCGAACTCCACGAACTTGATAATCTCGCTATCAGCTTTAAAATCAACCGCTCCCGCTTCCGCAATCTCCTCGAAGTCCACCTGCCCGTCACCCGCATGGAACAGGTTGATCCCGGTTTTATCCTGGGGATCGAACCGGACATGCTGCCCGGCGACATCAAAAATTATCTCAGCCGCGAATACCGCAAATGGAACGGCCGCGTCACTCACAGCGATAGCGAAGTCCGCAAACAGGCCGCCGCCATGCTCAATATCATCGCCCAGGCTCATACCATGGTTTGACTCGCCTTCTGAGTCTGCGCCGTTCTCAACCGATCTCCCCATACCCCCATGCCGCTGCCAGTACCTTAACCGGATGCAGCGTTTTTTTGCGTCCGATCCCTTCCATCTGCATTCTACAGGTCGAACACTCCGTCAAGCCATAATCGCAATCCGATCCCTGCAACCCCTGCAACATTGGCTCGCCCGCCTTTATCGACAGGTCATAACTCTTGCTCTGAAATCCAAACGTACCGGCCATCCCGCAGCAACTCACCGGCAAACGCTCAATCTGTAAGCCCTCTATCCCTTTCAATAATGCCACGGTCCCCCCGTCAACCGCCAGCGCTTCATAATGACACGGCCGGTGGTACGCCAGCTTTAAATTAACCGGCCGCTCAAAGGCCTTCAATTGCCCTTTTCGCTGCAACTCCGACAGATAATCCGTCAACTCCCGCGTCTGCCCGCTCACCAGTCGCGCCTCCGCGCTACCGACTACATCCAGATATTCATGTTTTAACGCCAGCGCCGCCGTCGGTTCACTGCAAATAATCTGATATCCCCTCTTTGCCCATTCTACCAGCGACCGCACATTATGTTCAATCGCCATCCGCGCGAATCCCAGGTCGCCATAACTCACCGCCGGTACCGCGCAACCCATCTGCGCCGGAATCACCACCTCAATATCATGATGCCGCAACACATCAACCGTGGCCCGCCCCAACGCGTGATCATTATAATTCGCGAATAAATCCACAAAATAAACCACCCGTGCCAGCGGCTGTTTCGGTTGCCCGGACTGCTTCAGATAGCGCCGCAACTTGCCCAGGTTCCAACCCCAGTCAAACGGCGGCAAATCCCGACGCCGATCCAGCCCGAATGCCATCGCCATCACCTGCTTAACCACCGGCATCCGCAACACCGCGTTCGACACCGGACCCAGCAGACTGCCCGCCATACTCAACAACTCGCTCCGCGTCAGCAGCCACTGCGCACGCGTCAAACCATGATGCTTGACATATTCCGCCCGTGCCTCCATCATCAGCTTGGGGATATTCACCAGCGAGGGACACTCCGACGCGCACATCTTGCAGTTAATGCACAAATCCGCGATCTGCTTGAACTCAGCCGTCTGCATAATGGTCTCCGGCAGCAGCCCGTCAAACCAGCAGCGCATCAGATTACCCTTCGCCCGTGGACTGGCCTTTTCATCCCCCGTCGCCCGAAATACCGGACACATACTCAACGTCGGATCGGCCGTCCGGCACAAACCATTCCCGTTACACTGCTCGATCTCCGCCCGGAACTCATCTTTTCGAAATACCAAGTTTGTTGGCCAGTTCTCCCGCAAACGTGGATACTGAAACCGAAGATTTTTCTCCATGATATCCGGATCGTCATTAATAATCTTGCCCGGATTAAGACGGTTCTCCGGGTCAAATACCCCTTTAATTCCGCGCAATACCTCATACACCTCATCCCCCACCTGCTGGCGGATCCACGCGGCTCGCACCAGTCCTTCGCCATGTTCTCCGCTGATCGAGCCACCCAGCTTCCATGCCAGCTTAAAGACCTCATCCGCCAGTTGACGCATTTTCCTGATCTCGGACGCCTGATGCAAATCTAAATATGGCCGCGGATGAATCTCGCCATGACCCGCATGTGCGTAATACGCGATGGGGATCTCTAACCGCCTGGTTATCTCCGTCAGTCCATCCAGATACTCTCCCAGCGCCTCCGGCGGCACCGCCACATCTTCAATAATCGGCGTCGGCTGATACGCGCTCTTCCGCCGGAATAATAACGGCAGCGCCGCCTTGCGTGCCTTCCACACCAACGCCTGATCAGTCGCACTGATAATCTCTTTCATATCCCGGCACCGTGCCGCAACCGGCAACCCGCGCATGGCCGCGCCAAATTGTTCGATTCGTCGACGAACCTCACCCTCACTGCCGCCGGCCAGTTCAACCAGCAGCGAAGCCGCCACACCATCCGGCAATACCCCCCGATAATCCGGATGCGCCTCCCGCGTCAATTCCAGTAATGTCCCATCCATCAATTCGCACGCCGCCGGATCATGTTCCAGAATCGCCGGCACACAGCGGGCCATCGCTCCCAGCGTATCGAAATTAAGCTGCGCCAGCATTTTAACCCTCGGGATATCCACCAACCCGATTTCTGCCTCTGTCACAATCCCCAGCGTTCCTTCCGAACCCGCTATCAGTTGCCTCAGGTTAATCCCGTTATTTTCCATTGTCCCATACAGATTATACCCGCTGCCATGCCGCGGACTCTTCGGCCGCTTCGCTTCCAGCAACCCTTTCACTCCCGCCAGCAAATCACCCACCTGCCCCGTGTAACGGGTTGATCGCTCCCCCATCCCCGCGCCATTCATGCGATCCGCCTCGCCATCACTCCAGACCATCTCCAATCCCTTTAAATGATCCCCGATATACCCATAGACCAGCGAATGCGCCCCGGTGGCGTTATTGGCGATCATCCCGCCAAACGTGGCCCGTGAACCACTGGCCGGATCCGGTCCCACCATCTTGCCATGAACCCGTAACTGACGGTTCAGCCATTCCAATACCACCCCCGGCTGTACAGTCACCGTATCCCGTTCCAGATCAACTCCCAGCATCCGGTTCATCCGACTGGTAAAATCCAGAACAATCCCCTCACCCAGACTCTCACCCGCCAGACCGCTGCCCGAACCCCGCGCGATCACACTCAATCCGTGCTCCCGGGCATAACGTACTACGGTCTGTACATCTTCTCGATGCTCAGGAATTACCACACACGCCGGCCGGATCTGAAAGATGCTCGCATCCGTACTATACATCGCCAATGTGAGATTATCACCCAGTACCTGTCCGGCCAGTTCACTTCCCAATTCTCGAACGATCTGCTGACTGTCTGCCATCTTAACCATAACTGTTTCACATTTAATAAGTTAGTATCTAAATTCCTTGTCATTGCCCACAATCCACTTAACTCGGCTCATACAATAAACTATTTCCTTGTATTATAGCAATTTTTTTCATAAATTATATCTTTTACTGAAACACTTATCCAGCTTATCGCCAGCTAAGTCGTTAAAAAACAATTACTTGTTTTGACAGTTGCTGACGAGTTGGCTGACGGGTTGGCTGACAGGCTATGGTTAGCCTTGTCAGCTTGACAGTTTGTCTTTTTTATAAGGAGCATACCGTGTTTGGATCAGCCGAATACCTCAAAAATAGTGACCCCGCCATTTACGACCTGATCGCCAAGGAAGAGCGACGCCAGCAGTCCATGCTCGAAATGATCGCCTCCGAAAATCATGCATCACCCGCCGTTACCATCGCCGGCGGCAGCTGCCTTACCAACAAATACGCCGAAGGCTACCCCGCCAAACGTTATTACGGGGGTTGCGAAAACGTCGACCAGGTCGAAACCCTCGCCATCGACCGCTGCAAAGCCCTCTTCGGTTGCGATCATGCCAACGTCCAGCCCCACTCCGGCAGTCAGGCCAATATGGCCGCTTATTTTGCCTGCATGGATCCCGGCGATACCATGCTCGCCATGGACCTCTCCCACGGCGGCCACCTCACCCACGGTTTCAAACTTAACTTCAGCGGCCGGCTCTATAACGTCGTCTCTTACGGCGTCGATCCCAAAACCGAAACCATCGACTACGACCAGGTCCACCAGCTCGCCCGCGAACATAAACCCAAACTCATTGTCTGCGGCGCCAGCGCCTACCCGCGCGTCATCGATTTCGACCGTCTCAGCCAGATCGCCAAAGACACCGGCGCCCTGCTCATGGCCGATATCGCCCACATCGCCGGACTGGTCTGCACCGGATTCCATCCCGATCCCGTTCCCGTCTGCGATTTCGTTACCAGCACCACCCACAAAACCCTGCGCGGCCCCCGTTCCGGCATTGCCATGTGCAAGGAAGAATGGGCCAAAAAGGTCAATTCCGCCGTCTTCCCCGGCATGCAGGGCGGGCCTCTCTGTCATATCATCGCCGCCAAAGCGGTTGCCTTCGCCGAAGCCTCCCGGCCGGAATTCAAACAATATATCGAACAGGTCGTCAAAAACTGTCATACCCTTGCCGAAGCCCTACTCAGTAAAGGCTTCCGCCTCTGCTCCGGCGGTTCCGACAACCATCTCGTCCTGGTCGACCTGCGCCCCTATAACGAAAATCTCACCGGCGCCGCCGCCGAAACCTGGCTCCATGATGGCGGGATTGTCGTCAACAAGAACCTCATCCCCTTCGACACCCGCAAAGCCATGGAAGCCAGCGGGATCCGGGTCGGCACCCCCGCCATCACCACCCGCGGTCTCAAAGAAGACCACATGGTTCAGATCGCCGGCTGGTTCGACCGGATCCTCAGCTCCGGCGGTGACACCAGGGTCATCGAAGCGGTTCGCAACGAAACCCGCGAACTCTGTCAGCAATTTCCTATTCCTGTTTAATAGTTTCCAAAAAAGTTTCAGTATACTTTTACCCTGCAGGAATCTTTACCAAAAGGTATTTTGCCGAATAATTGTGTTATAAGCGGGATCTCCCTCTGGATCGCAACGACTGGATATTTACCAATGATCCGGCCATAGGAAAACCGCTATTTTCCTCAAACCCCTGGCAGGCAGTTTCCACCCAATATAACCTGATGAAAACTAGTTGCCCGCCAGAATAAATTTCTATAGGTACCCTTTAATAGCCCAAAGGAAAATCTATGAGTGACGATCAATCCAACTTGAAATGGTATTTTGCCGAAGATCCAGATAAAAATTTACGTCAGGTGGTGCTTTGCGTCCCCCAGGGCATGCATAAAGCATCTCGATTTGGCACCCTGTTACTCTCGGCCAATTATCGACATTTAACCATCAATAAACATGGCGCCGGTTTTTTCCGGTTGGATTCCGATCAGGGACCATTCCTGTTGACCCGGTTAGACGATTATACCGGCAAACTGATTGAAGGAGATATCAAAATCGCGTTTTCCTTCTTCAGAACTCAATATGGCGGATTGGTCGGCATCTATGTTGGAATGGAATCGGGTTCTTTACGCGAAGCTTTTGGCAAACCGAACCCTTTCCTGGAGATGATTAACGGTCTGGATGAACGGGACACCACGGTAAAGCTTTATCAAGACGCGTTCACAAACAATACCCTGGTGGTGACAATTGCCGATCGCAGTATGAGCACCACCAGCTTTTACGATACCAGTACTGGGCAATACCAGGAGGCAACCTCCCCTCAAGCCGTCTATGACATCGACCTGGCGCTGCCGTTGGAATGCCGCCAAGCCTTACAAGAGGAACTGGCCTCTGTTCTGCAATTTCACGATGATTTATCGGCATACTCAAGGGATTATCGGCGATCTGTCCAGTGTGTTTATGATATCATGCCGATGGAAATCAACCCGGTTCTGCCAGAAAATTCTGACACACCTCAAAGCGCGGCAAAGAAAACCCGACCGGATGCCTCCCCGGCAATCAGCCAGGAACCACCAAGGCTAACCGGTATCAATGCCACCGTTTTGAATGACCTGGCTTGCCCGATTGTCGCGGAAGGCAAATTGAACGAATACAGCGATGACGGCCCGCTTGAGTCTCTGGAACAAGCCGGCGCCAACGGCCGTTTCCTTTTCGATAAAAATAGTGCACAGCTCTTCTCCTTCGATTTGAAAGACAACCCGGACCTGCCCGTCATCGATATCCAGATCATCGAACAAGATCTGTCCTGCGATTGCGTGTATATTGCGCCTCATGGACAAGCTTACGCCCTGGCCTCCGAACTGCATATTGAACTGGAGGGCGCCAACGTCACCTGCCATTGCCCCATAGAAAACCCGGAACGAATCGCCCTGTCTCCCTGCCATCCTCATGTAGCCATTGCCGATAGGACTGAACTGGTAATTTACGACTACCAGGAAGAAATAACATTAGGACAGTTTCCCGTGCCTAACTCCTATTCAGGCTCCTTCGAGGTATTTTATTTTAATGACTACGGGGATCTCATTGCCGGTCAGTATGCCTCACAAATGGTCTATCGTTTCAGTAATCCAAATGAATACCATATCCATCTGGATATGTACCAGTATGGGATGCCCGGCTATTGCTGTCATCATTTGATTAACAGCAGGGACCGAAGCCTCTGGTGTTCGGAAATGATGTCCCCAATCCTGCTATGGGTGGATGATCAGGGCAATCAAGATGGTGATCCGATTGATTTGTCGAATCCCCGGACGCATCAACCATTTTTCACCCTGATTCCAGGCGATGACGCACTGAACACCATCTATCTGGCCGGACAACCTGATGCGGTCTGGAAATGTGATAGAAAACAAAAAACCATGCAGGCCGTTGCTCCGATAAACTTTGAAGCTTATCATATGGCCTTGCTTTCTCAGCGTTACCTTTTGGCAGTCAGTCTCAAGGGCGATTTCGTTGTCATCGATCTCCAGACCACAGGTGAGTCACTATCTGACTCTCCTGGACTCACTATCCATGTCAACGGTCAACCCCCGGCGAAAAAACAGCCAGTTCATACCCCGAACAAGTTACAACCAGAGCCCGAGCCGGCCCCCGTATCGACAAAATCTTCTAAAAAATGGTGGCAGTTCTGGAAATGACCTGACTGGTTTTTTAATTGCCTGACAATAATGATTTTCATCATGTCTTAGGCAGTGGTAAACGGATAGTGATCCACATGTTTATTCTTTCTTAAGAACTTTTTGTGTGTGATTCTTATGAAAAGAATCTATCGACAACTTAACCATCCGATCCTGGTCCAGACGTTCCTGTCCGCCATCTTAATAACATCCCTTCTCAGGGCGGAAGTCCCCCCGGAAATACTCCAACAGTCCTGGTACCCCCAGGCGCCCCCGCTGCAGCCGCCCTCCGGTCCGGTCATCAAAATCTCCACCCCCGCCGAACTCTACCAGGCCGCCGCCAGTCTTCAATCCGGCACAACCATTCTGCTTACCGACGGCCATTACTCCATGTCCCGCACCCTGACCCTGCAAACCGACCAGGTCACCCTGCGCGGCGGATCCGGCAACCGGTCCAGTGTCGTACTTGATTTCGCCAACAGTATCCACGGCGAGGGTATCGCCATCAGCCATGCTGCTGGTGTTACTATCGCCAACCTCACCATCCAGAACGTCACCCAGAACGGTATCAAAATCAACTCCGACCTCAACGCCCATCACGCCACCATCTATAACATCATCAGCCACAACATCTGGCAGCGCCACATCAAAGGCCCCAAAGTCCCCGATAGTGATAACGCCCCCCAATGGGTCAACGCCTGCCGTGTGCAATATTGCCTTTTCTATAATGACCGCCCCAAGCAGCACGGCGATGATCCCTGGGAAGATGCCAATCAAGGCTCCCCTATGGGCTACAATTACATTGGCGGCATCGACATCATGAACGCCTCTGACTGGACCATCAGCGACAACGTTTTTCTCAACATCCACGGCAAAACCGCCGAGGCCCGCGGCGCTATCTTCCTCTGGCACAACTGCCGGAACTGTATCATCGAACGTAATATCATCATCGATTGCGATACCGGCATTGCCCTGGGCAACTCCAGCGCTCGCGGTCCGCGCCGCCATTGCAATCACGTCATCGTCCGCAACAATTTTATTACCCGCTGTCCCGAAAGCAATATCGTCACCGACCATACCCGCGACTGTATCATCATCCATAACTCCATTCACGATCCGGACAGTCCTAATGGCCGCCTGCTCCGCGTCGTCCACGCCAACGATAACCTCATCGTCAAAAACAACCTGTTCAGCGGCCCCCGCCTCTCTATCGAAGGCGATCCCGGCCCCATCGATCTGGCCGGCAATCTCATCAAACCCATCCCCTCCTGGTTCGTCGATCCGGCCCGCGGCAACCTCCACCTCACCCCCTTGGCAACCGCCGCCATCGACCAGGCCCGTCCCCTCAACGCCATTACCGACGACATCGACCTCACTCCCCGCCATCCCCCCACAGACATCGGCGCCGACGAGTTTATTCCCTGACCTGTCATCCTCCATATACCCACATCGATCCCAACTTGCAAGACACCAGCGACACAATCCGAACCTCACCCCCCACCGCCTCCAGTGCCAGATCCGGCCGGCCATCCTGCTGATAGGCGATATTCGTAATCGACACCTCGCCCCGGTTCCCATAGCTCTCAATCGATAACCGGTCCATCAACACCCGGATCTCAACCAGCCCATCCCTCGGCGTCAGAACCACCTCCGATCCCACCGATGCTAAAACCCCGCGCGTGATATCATAGCGCACCTCATTCCCCCGCATATGCAGCGTCAGCGCCGACGCCTTCGATTTCGCCACATCCACCGTCATCGAAATATCAAACAACTCCCCTTCCAACCCCGCCAGCGGATTCTCGCCCGGCCTCAGCCTCTGGTTTTCCAACCGGAAGGTATCCCGGTAAAGCCGCTTAATCTCATCGATCGGATACCGGCACAACACCAACGCCTCTCCCACCTGCCGCAACGTCAATTCGCACGGAAAACTGACCTGCTGATTAAACGGCATCGTCTTGGGATAATCATCCCACCCTCGCATCCAGGCCAGTTGGATCCGTCTCGGATCGCTCTTCGGCATATTCTCAAAGGTCATCGTCGCGTAAAAATTCCGCCCATAATCCCCTTTCCGTTTCGGCGCGGTGCCGGTAAATTGTTTGCCGTCAAACTGCCCCGTCACATAATCCCCATTCCCATCGATCACCACCCACACCTTCCGATCCCGCTCACCTTCCACCGGCAGCACAAACATATCCGGACACTCAAATGAGTTCGGAATCGAACTGTCCAGTTTCTTCCACTCCAGCAGATTCCTCGACTCAAACAGCAGATACACATTCTCCCGTTCCTCCCGGCACACCGTCAACAGCGCCGTCCGCCGCCCGGCCTCACGCCGCCCGATATTCTGCTCACACACCACCTGCGACCCATCCGCCCGGTCCCGCCGCCACAATGCCACCATCGTAAACGTATCATCTCCCTCCCCCAGCACCGCCGGTCCGCGTAATACCTGCCCACCCTCAAACCGCACCACTGGCCGCCCATTCAACCCATTTTCGATATATCCGGGCATACCCCCGTCCCCCGCCACCTTCACATCATGCCCCAATCCCGACAAATCCCTCCAACCGGTCACTCGCCCCCCATTTTCAACCACACCTTCCCCCCCATCCAGATGCATCACCAGCCCATCCGATACCAGCTTGCCATCACTTTTGTCGTCGCACAATCCCCACTTCGTCCGCAACCTGCCCAGCGTCCATTCCGTTTCCTCATCCGACAACACCCGGTCATACACCAGCACCTCCCCAATCTCCCCTTTCAGATACTCCGAACCGTTCGCCTTCGCCCCCACATAAAACGCCTCCGTCCCGATATTCAGCCTGCCGATATCGATCCGCCCGTCGCTTCTCCCCTCCGTATCGTTCACCACGACTTGACCATCCGCGCAAACTCGTACCACCGATACCATCCACTGCTCATCATTGTACGCGCGTAAATCATGCGCATCATTCTCTTCCCCATTAAAACCATAGCGCAACACCCGCCGCCCTTCATCCGACGGCCCATAGAGGATCAATACCCACTTCTGATCCGGCTCATACCAGAACACCCGCGGATCACGATACGGATGCACCAATACCGGGTTCTTCTCATACTTCGTCCAGGTCCGCCCCCGGTCCAGACTATACGAAATACACTGATTCAAATTATCCGTACTGCTCCAGAACGCGATCATCGGTGGTTCATCGCCCTTTCCCAATCCCGAACAGTTATGCACATCCACCACCCCGCCCCCCGACTGCGTCCCACCGAACGGCCCGCCCTTCCCAAACGCCGGCCGCATCTCCTCCCAGTGGATCAGATCCCGGCTCACCGCGTGCAGCCACGCCGACCACCACCGCTGTGCGAACAGATGATATTCCCCCTGGTTATAGACCAGCCCGTTCAGATCGTTTATCCATCCCTCATGATGATTCGGCGGATTCAACTGATACTCATCCCAGTACCGCGCCGTAAAATGAAACTGCGGCCGCAACGACTCCCGGTACAGCGGCTCACGCCCCTCAACCTCAGCCCCCAGACAACCAGCCACCCCCCATCCCATCGCCAATAAACACAAAACAACAAACCTCATAGTATCTCCTGCTCGATCATCAGGCAGTTATCCATAAACAAACGGTCCATCTCATAGCCATCCAGTTAATCCACAGGGTCAATCATGTCTCCATCTCCAAAACCTTGCCAATTCATCCAGATGAATACCATTTCCCCCGAAAAAACACCACCATATCACCGAAGTCTTTTTACCCGGAATACCAGATCGCTTCCACTGTCAAAATGACCCTCCATTTCCTGCCCGCCGTTGGCGATACCATCCGCTGACACACTGTACAACACATATCCGGATTCAGTTACTTCATAACAGATTGGAACCTGACCTTTAATAAAATAATCCTGTGGTACCTGCTCCAGGTACTCGGGCACTAACTCATCCAGGGTTTTTGGCAATTCGTTATGTTGATTAGAATACCTCTCTACTGCCAGTGCGGCCTGACACAGGGTATGCCGGACCAGAATACTCAAATTGAACAGAAATATTTTTTCATGATCGCTAAAATCAAAATCCATGGAAGCCAGACGCGATGGGAAATACCTGCTCTGCTGAGTTGAATAAATTTCCTTAAGAGATCGAACATTATCCAGTTTATCCGGCCACGCCGCTTCCGCGGCATGCGATAAACGGATCATTCCTGTCAGATAATCCCGGTAGGCCACCTGCGGTCCCTGAACAAATGAATAGGTATGCCAGAGCCAGCCAGGCATTCTGGAACGGTCGAAGTCAAAAATATAGGCCTTGCCGCAGGCGGTTTCAGATCGGATGGCATCCTGTAAATCGCTTTCACAATATACCGTTGCCACCTGTTCACTAAGACGGTGTAAACAATCATCGTCCAGCTGCATTTCATTCAGTATTGTTTCAATCGTGTTGATACCCAGATTCTGGATACGGATTCCCACTAAATGACTGAGATAAAAGGGTTGTTCCATAACATGCCGGCCAATACGAAATAAGGTTTCAACAGATTCGCTCATCTGTTCTACCCTGCCTGAACGGATGGCGCAGATGGCGTCTCGCGACATCACGCTGGCAAAGTCCCGCAGGGGCCCCAGGTAACTAACTGTCGTTAGCGGGTCTTCACGGGTCGTTTCCAGACTAAAATAACAATACTTCATTTTCGCGGCAGTTCGAAACAGGTCCAGGATTTCCGGATTATCCCTGACATAACGGGTATAAACCGCCTGGGCTTCCGACTCATTCTCTTCGGCTGTTTTGTACCGGTCCGCGGGAATACTCAACGCCTTTATTGACAAATCATCGTGCGCCTCGATCCATTGCCGATGCAGATCAAACGCCTGCTCGTAATATTCCGCGGCATTAGCCGCATCTTTCCGATACCGGTTTTCAACCTCTTCCAGGGTCAAAGCCAGGCCCGCTTTCTCAGCTTGTGCCATCAAGATTTCCTTCGATCGGTACCCCCAGTAATATAAGCCAAAACCTCCCAGCAGTAAAACGAAGGTCAGGATAAAAATCATTAATGGAACAAGACGGGGCTTTTTCATTCTTACTCTCCGATTTTCTGATTTTCTTGATCAAATAATATTGGGTATCTCTAATAATGGCTTTAGAGGCGAAAGCGAGGTTGATTTTTCTCTGGCAAGGAACAAAGAACCGGGCATATTCGTCAATATTCACGGTTTTTTGTGACGCAGTCCAGAGGAAAATCAGATCGCTTGCAGCCCTGAATGAATTATTAGAGGTGCCCTATAATCTTATTGCCTGCTAACCTGTTTGACATCAAATCTCAAATGTAACCTGAATTATAAACGCTGATTCCCGCTTTGAATATCAAATTATTTTCGATTTCAATGATTCAGTTTACGGCAACTGAACATCCTTGCATCGTTGCTAACCAGACAATCCGGCAATAAAATAAAAACGAACTCGTTTCTTGGATATCTGTTATAGCAATCTTTCCTGACGACCGGTCAACGCCTATCCAATCCGGTCTCTTACATATTGTGTAATCGATTGAAACAGAAACACTTACCTCCCATTCAGGAGAATAGTTATGTATAAATGGCTGTATATTGGCATGTTAACCGGAATCTCTTGCGCTTTCAGCCATGCCTCCGAACAACCCAATATCCTGTTCGCCATAGCCGATGACTGGGGTTGCCACGCTGGAGCCTATGGCACAACTCCCTGGATCAAGACCCCCGCCTTTGACCGCCTGGCGCGCGAAGGGGTGTTATTCGCCAATGCCTTCACGCCTAACGCCAAGTGCGCCCCATCACGCGCGATTATCCTGACCGGACGCTATTCCTGGCAATTGCGCGCGGCCGCCAACCATCAGCCATTTTTCCCGGCCGAATTCAAAAGTTTCCCCGAAGCCCTCATCGAACACGGCTATTTCGTCGGCGCCACCGGCAAAGGATGGGCCCCGGGAATTGCTAACGATGCCAATGATAAACCCCGTCAGCTTTGCGGCCAACCCTATCAATCTCGAACCGCTACCCCGCCGGCTCGTGGCATTAGCAATAATGACTACACCGCCAATTTCAAAGATTTTCTCGACGCCGCCCCCAAAGACCAGCCATGGTTTTTCTGGTTCGGCGCCTACGAACCGCATCGGGGATATGAATATGGATCAGGGATCAACAAAGGTGACAAAAACCTGGATCAGGTAGACCATGTTCCCGATTACTGGCCCGACAACGAAACGGTACGTACGGACATGCTGGATTATGCCTTCGAAGTAGAACACGTAGACCGGCACCTCCAGATGATGCTGGCGGAATTAAAAAAACGTGGTCAGCTTGACAACACCCTGGTGGTTTTCACCTCCGACCACGGCATGCCCTTTCCCCGCGTCAAGGGTCAGGCCTATCTGGCCTCCAATCATATTCCGCTGGCAATCCGCTGGCCCAAAGGCATCACTCACCCCGGCCGCACGGTCAACGATTATGTCAGTTTTGTGGATCTGGCCCCGACGTTCCTCGCCGTCACCGGCTTATCTCAGCAAAATAGCGGTATGGCGGCCATAACCGGCCAAAGCCTGCTCCCGATTCTAACCAGCAGTCAATCCGGCCAGATCGAACCCGGACGGGATTATATGCTGATTGGCAAAGAACGGCACGACGTAGGCCGGCCCAATGATGCAGGCTATCCCATCCGTGGCCTGATTCGTAATGACTTTCTATATCTGCACAACTGGGAGCCGGATCGCTGGCCGGCCGGCAATCCCGAAACCGGCTATCTGAATACCGATGGCAGCCCCACCAAAACCTTCATCCTGGATGCGCACCGTAAAAATCGGTCCGATCCGTTCTGGGCATTGAACTTTGGCAAACGCCCGCTTGAAGAACTTTACAATCTGAAAATCGATCCCGATTGCGTCAAAAATTTAGCGGATAATCCTCAATATACCCGGCGTCGCACCGAAATGAGCGACTGGCTGACTGCGAAACTGACCGAACAGGAAGACCCACGGGTATTGGGTCACGGCGAGGTTTTCGATCAGTATCCCGTTGCTTATCCGGCACAACGGAATTTCTATGAACGCTACATGAATGGCGAACCAATCAAAGCCGGCTGGGTCAATCAATCCGATTTTGAAACACAACCTCCCTACCCGCAACCTGAAAAGAAGTATCCTGAACATTGGGGCGATCCTCCTAAAATTCAAACGCGCGATCTGCGTGAATTGCCCGGAGGCTACGGCATGGGCAGTTCCACCCTGGCCAACTGGATCCAGATGAATCTGGATAAAGATGCCGCCGCTGAAGATAAGACCGTAAAAACCCAGCCGGTCATTCCCCCACCTTCACAACAATTACCTGACAGTAACAGTCAGGTAACCATTTCCGGTCAACTCAGACAATGGCACAAAGTAACACTCAATCTTGCCGGCCCATCCGCGCGTGAACAGGATAACAACCCCAACCCCTTTACCGATTACAACCTGACCGTCACTTTCACCCATGAATCCGGTTCACCTTCCTATCAGATACCGGGCTATTTTGCCGCTGATGGCAATGCCGCTAACAGTTCTGCCGTTTCAGGGACTTGTTGGCGCGCGCATCTGGCGCCCGACAAACCCGGCCGGTGGACCTACGTAATATCGTTCACCAAAGGCGATAAAGTCGCTCTCGATGGCGGCGGCAAACCCCAAAAACCGTATGATGGCCTGACAGGTCGTTTTCAAGTCACCGCCAGCGACAAAACCGCCCCTGACTTCCGTGCCCTGGGCAGATTGGATTATGTGGGCAAGCATTACCTGCAGTTTGCCGGTTCCAAAGATTATTTCCTCAAGGCCGGTCCCGACGCCCCTGAAACCCTGCTGGCTTATGCCGATTTTGACAATACCCAGGCCCGCAAGCCATCTGCCCCTCTGAAAACCTGGCAACCCCATATTGCCGACTGGCAACCGGGCGATCCCACCTGGAAGCAGGATAAAGGCAAGGGCTTGATCGGCGCCCTGAATTATCTGGCCGGCAAAGGCCTCAACGCCTTTTCCTTTTTGCCCTATAACGCCGGAGGCGATGGCGACAATGTCTGGCCCTTTGTGGCGCGGGAGGATAAAATGCATTACGATTGCTCCAAGCTGGATCAGTGGGGAATGGTATTTGACCATGCCACAGCCAGAGGATTGTATCTGCACTTCAAATTACAGGAAACCGAAATCGACGATAACCGGCGCGGTCAGAACGGGCCGGCAAATGTACCCGAATCACTGGACGGCGGCAAACTCGGCCCGGAACGCAAACTGTATTGCCGGGAATTGATCGCGCGTTTTGCTCATAACCTGGCTCTCAACTGGAATATCGGCGAAGAAAACACCCAGACAACGGACGAAATCAACGCGATGGCGGATTATATTGCCGCCCTCGATCCTTATCACCACCCAATCGTCATTCATACCTATCCCGATCAGCAGGACAAAGTCTACCCGCCCTTATTAGGCGACCGGTCCCGCCTGACCGGCGCCTCGCTCCAAAACAGTTGGAACGCCGTTCATCAACGGACACTCAAGTGGGTCACAGAATCGGCTGCCGCCAACCGGCCCTGGGTGGTTGCCAACGATGAACAAAATGGCGCCGATACCGGTGTGCCCCCGGATATGGGCTATCAGGGCTATAAGGGTACCAGAAAAGATGGCGCCAAAGTCCAGTCAATCGATGATATCCGTAAAGCCACCCTCTGGGGCAATTTAATGGCCGGTGGCGCCGGGGTGGAATACTACTTCGGTTACCAGTTGCCTCAGAGTGATCTGGTCTGTGAAGACTACCGCAGCCGTGACCAATCCTGGGATTACTGCCGGATTGCCTTGGATTTCTTCCATAATAACCATATCCCGTTCTGGCAGATGACCAATGCGGACCCGTTAATCGGCAATGAGGCCCATTCCAATGAAAAATATTGCCTGGCGCAACCCAATAACGTTTATGTCGTTTACCTGCCCAATGGAGATACGACTCAACTGGATCTGACCAATGCGACCGGACGTTTTTTCGTAAAATGGTATAATCCCCGAACAGGAGGCCCTTTGCAGAATGGCTCCATTAAAACCATTAAGGCTGGCAAACTGGTCTCGCTGGGAAATCCCCCTTCCGAACCATCAGCAGACTGGATAATACTGCTCCGTAAAAATTAACCGGACCGCAACACAAACCGTTGCTTTTAATTGTGTCTCCCTACCGAAATCGGCTGCAATCACGATAAGGGGGTTACAAGCATGCCCTTATTCTCTCCCATTTCAAAAAAGCACAGACTCATCAATTGACAGGTCATGGCCGGCAATGAACGGGCGGCCGTTTTCTGGTTCTCGCTATAAGAGGGCTTGATCAGGATGATACCCGGTTCAGTGCCCGGATTAAATTGCAGTTGCTGGAACATCCGCATCAATCCCATTCGATTTTTTAAAAACCACTGGCGATATTCCAGGGCGGACTCCAGCAAGCCGATCTGGCTCGACAACGTCGCGGCCAGAACATGAAAACGCCCCGCCCCATCCAGCAGCAGCAACGCCGGTTGTTCAAACTGACCAAAATCAGGCAAGGGCACCGGCAGCGCCCCCGGTATCGTCACCAGCCACTGGGCCAGACTGTTCTGTAAGACCTGCAACAGTTCCCGGTCGTCTCCGGGCAATTTATGTAATGACACCGGGGCATAGACCGCGGGGAATAACTTCGGCGGCGCCTGATGGCTTTCGTTTCTGGATTGGGATATTTCCAACGGAGTATACATAGTCACCTGCTCCTGTGAGGCTGTTTGATTGGAGTTCGGCTCTGTCCCTATCTCTGCGGAAGGGTTCTCATTCATTTCAGCATCCAATGTTCCGGGGTTCTCCGCGTGATCCTCAGGTTCATTTCCCAAAACCGGTTCCACGATTGAGGCCAGTTCCTCCAGATGCGATTCATTGATAGCCGGCTGAATGGGGATCGTGCCCTCTGCCCTGACTGATTCCTCAGCATCTGACACAATCGTCCCCTGTTCGGCTTCAACCTCAGCCACCTCTTCGAACTCATCGTCGTAACTGCCGGGTACGACATGACACCCGGCCGGCACGATAACCTTTTTGAGAAACTGCCGGGTCGTATCCGCTATTTTATAGTAGACCTCATCCGCCGTCTCATTATCGGGAGCCTCGCAGATAAACAACCCCAACTCCTGATCGGAACGCAGATAAGAAGACCATTTTTTGACCGCTTGGTAGGTTTCGATGATACTGTCCTTTGAACATTCGGTCAGAATGGTGATATGACTGAAACTGGCCATTAATTCAGCCGTCTTATTCATAAACGAAGGATCAATATTGATCAATAAATTATCGCAGTCATAGGCCGCTTCAACCAGGGTAGGAATCAGGCAGTTTTGAATATCTTCCGTTTCGCACAGAACCAACGAATCCTTCAGACCCGGATGATCCCAGTCATCCCGCGGCTGACTGGAAAGCGATTCCAGTTTGATCAAGGCCGCTTCATAGCTGTCGACGTTCACCAACCGGATATCGTCCCCGCGACGCGTTAAATATGCGGCGTACAATCCCGCTTTACGCACCGGATGCCTCAAATGAGCGCTGATCAATATTTCCGCCGGCGCCGGTTCCGAAGCGTCATCCTCATCCAATCCTGGATGATGCTGGGGCGTTTTATGGTCTTCTACCTGAGGCGGCTTGCGATGAACCGGTGGACGGGACTGCGATGAATTATTTTGCGATAAAAACAAATGGGCAATCGAGTCGATGCCTCGCTTGCCCTTTTCAGCCGGATCAGGGGGGGACATCTTATTGCACCTCTACCAGTGAGTTATATTCGCCAAATTCATTTTGCTCAACCGATTCATTATACGGATCCTGCTGCCAGCGCCCATCGACAACATAACGGTAACGGTAGGTGCCGCTATCCAGTGGTAAATCGACGGCCCAGCGTCCCTTCTCATCCATGGACTTTAACTGGGTTTTCTCAGGCTGCCAGCCGTTGAAATCACCCGCAAGACAGACCTCTTTGGCATTCGGATAAAGCGCCATAAACCGGATTCGGTCCCCTTCCTTACGTACCCCATAAAAATAATCGATCTTTTCCTGGAGCGTCATGGTTTTCTTCGTTTCACGCTCTGTCACAGGCATTTCACCAATCGTGCGCCTTGACTCGCTCAACAATTGATCGGCCGTCCGGCTGATTTTCTTCAGCTGCTGCTCAATCGCCGACACACTGCCGATCCGCTCGGTATCGGCCTGGATCGAGCTTATTTCGGAAGCCAGCGTCATAAAATCCTTCATCCCTTTACTGGCTGGATCATACTCACTGATGGGCTGACCAAAACTGGCGGCTTCCTTCAATTTCGTATTAAAATTCACAACGGTCTGACTGAGATATGTTGAAAAATTCTTACGGAGTTCATTCAATACCTCACGCGCCAGTTTCGTTCTCACATCGTACATACTGGCGACTACCCGGATCGTTATGTCCTGCTGACACTGCTGCTTCAATACCTGAAGCGTTTCTAATTGACGGGCCAGACCATGCAACGCGAAATAACCCGTCTCCACGGGGATGACCACTTCATCCGCGGCACGCAATGCGTTAAATGTCAACAAACCGACATTAGGCGGACAATCCACAATAACAAACTCATAGCCGTTCGCTTCAGCCTGCAATACGTCGCGTAAACAATCTTCCCGACGATCCTTTCCTGCCAGCTGCGGCTCAATCGCCGCCAGCTCGATTCCCGATGGCGCCAGATCGAAATGCTGGGCAATTTGCCAGACCACATTCTTCAAGGGCATTTTTGTGTCGGAATGCGCTGAGATCAGCACGTCATAGATACTATGCTCGATCTGATCTTCCGGAACCGCCAGGCCAACCGCACAGTGGCTTTGGGGATCCATATCAATTAAAAGCGTACGATGACCCTGTACCGCCAGACAGGCCGATAAGTTCATCGCTATAGTAGTCTTTCCACATCCCCCTTTTTGATTGATGATTGCTATACATCGCATATCACACCTCGTTATTTGGCTCCCCAACCAAGACATAACTGGTTATAGCTGGTTCCTCCTCATCCTGCTGGAGAGAACGCAATAACATATTTATACAGTACTTCTAACAAAAAAACTTTTATTCCGTTTATCGGTTCTGCGCGCCAGATTTCTTTATTCTTATCGGACGATTTTTTTAAAAAACCTCAATATCAGTATTAATACCATGGCTTGATTATCGGCCAATACGACCTTAAATTCCATAATTACTTTTATTTCAGCTATTTACATTCACAATCCCTCCTCGGACTACACTGGGTCGACCTTTATGTCAAAATGTGAGTTTTATGCCGACAGGGTAATGATTACTGCTAATGAATATCGAGAAATTATAGCTTATCTATTTTGCCTCACTTCCAATCTTATCATAGATTTAAAGTGCCCTTATTGGTTCTTTGCAAAGCAGGAGGAATCTTTCAAAACGAATAAGTACCTATAACATAGAAATGAAATAGGGATGTTTACGCTAAAGAAAAGAAATTATGGCCCGATTGCGATTGATTTTGGTAACCATACCATCCGAATGCTGCAATTGGAATACTGTGACAAAAATGTAAAGTTGGGGGCCGCCGGCTCCTGCACTGCTCCTTTTGAGATTCGTCACAAACCCGCAGAAATGGATGCCTGGTATGCCCAGTCAATTCGAACCCTTTTGAATGAAGCTCCTTTTAAAGGCAAAAAATGCATTACTGCGGTTCCTGGCAAAGATTTACTGATTCAGCATATCAGAATGCCCAAACAGGACCAGTCCAGGCTGGCCAGCGTTTTAAATCAGGAACTGGAAGGCAAACTGCCTTTTAGTACCAAAGGCGCTCTTTTACGCCATGTGGTCTCTGGAGAAGTGTACCAGGGAACATCCGGCGAACCCCAATTGGATGTCATTGTCATGGCCGCTCCGGCAGCCTGTGTCCATCGCTTCCTGCGTATTATTCAGAATTGCCGACTTATGACTGAAAACATCACAACAGAATCCAACGCGTTAATGAAGGCATTTGGGGCAATGGAATCCTTTGCCGGCCAGTCAGCGCGTTATATGCTGGTTGATCTGGGATATAGCCGCACCCGGGTTCAGATTTCCGCCGGTCACGAGATAAAATTCGGTCGCAGTATTTCCCTGTCTTACAGCACCCTTCAGCGCTCTATCATGAAAGATCGCCAAGTCAACGATCTGATGGCCGATGAAATGATCTGCCAGTATGGACAGGATAGCGACTCACCTTACTGTCAGGGCAACCTGGCTGTGGCGGTCGATACGGTCTGCAATGTCGCGGTGACCCAGCACATTCAAATGCTGGTCAGCGAACTGCAGAATTGCCTGAGATATCATGAAATGTCTTTCCATGCTCACCCGGTTGAAAGAGTTGTTTTCCTGGGAGGGCTGGTCAAAAATATCAATTTCTGCCATTCACTGGCCCGGAATTTATGTTTGCCGGCTCAAATCGGCGATCCGATTGCCGCCATCCTCTCCGATTCAAACAAGTTGCCCCAATGCTTGCAGGAGGACGGCGTCCATTCCGACTGGACCGTCGCCTATGGACTGGCACTGCCGGCTCTCGACGAATCCACGGCAAATTAAACCATTTATTACAAGGTGTTAAGCTATGAGCAACAGTATCAATTTTTTACCGGAAGATTACCTGGAAAACAAAGCCCGGCAGCGCATGACTGTGATTGGTCTGGTTCTGTTTGTTCTGGTAGTGTCAGGGGTCGGCTTTGGTTTTGTCTTGTCGAACCAGCGCCAGCAAAGAATGCAGGATCGGATCAATGTGGTCAACCAGAAGTTGACGGCCGCCGATGACACCCTCAAAAAACTGGAGGAACTGGATAAGAAACGATTGCAGATGCTGGACAAAGCCAAGATCAGCGCCTTATTGATGGAACCGGTTCCACGTTCACTCATCCTGGCGACCATTACCAATAACCTGCCTTCGGATTGCGCCCTGACCGATTTCAACCTGGTCAGCAAAGAAATCAAAAAATCACCCGCGCCGAAAGCGAAAACCACCCGGACTTCTCGCAGCAGCAGTAGCAGTAGTGGCAGCAGCAGCGCCGCCAAAACAAAAAAACCGGAAGAAACCACCGAAGACGCCGTCAAAGAATATGAATCCACCATCCAGATCACCGGTCTGGCTTCGGATGACCACAAGGTCGCTCAACTGATCTCAAACCTCAATCGGTCATCGCTGTTCAGCAGTGTCGATCTGCTGTATTCGGAAGAACATCAATTGGAACAGATGAACCTGAAACGGTTTGTCATTAAAACTGTCATTGCGCCCTCAACCCAGGCCACCCCGGATGCGGTGGAATGGGCTCGACGCCAACACGTTGAAGGCATGTAATTGAAACCTGGGTTAACCCTCAAGAAAGTCGAGGATTGAATTATGAAAATAGGGATTAAAGAAATACTTTTCCTGGGATTATTGATCGCCATACCGGTCTTGTCTTACTTCCAGGTATTCAAGAAAAATGACGCCCGCCTGGCTCAGCAGCAGCAGGAACTGCAAACCAAAGAACAAAAGCTGTCCCAGCTGGTCAAGGCCGCCGATCAGATCGAAGATCTGGAACACGAAATCGACAGTCTAGGCAATGCCCTGCAGTTCTTCGAGGACAAATTGCCCGATCAGCATGAAATCCACAAGGTCCTCGAACAGGTAACCCATATCGCCGACGATAAAATGCTCGATACGCGGCTGTTTAAAACCGGCGCCCCCAATCCGTGGGCCAACTATTATGAACAGCCCATCGAAATGGAAGTCTACGGTAATTTTGACGCGTTCTATCAATTCCTGCTCGATCTCGAAAAACTCCCCCGCATTACCCGTGTGAAAGAACTGGTCTTGAAAAAAGACAGCAAGCACGAAGGCAATACCAATGTCGAAATGACCATAAGTATCTTTTTTAATAAATAAGCCAACCATCTCTTTCCTGTTGAAGGAACTATGAATATGTACAACCAAAATGAACATGAATTCGACTCTCTGGAAAACACCGACGCCTCGACTTCTCGAGAAGTTCCCAATTGGAACGCCTTCGATCCGCCTTCCGTATCCGAATCGGACAACGGCGAAGAGTTTTATTACGAAGAGAAATCCTCCCGTAAAAAATTCCTTATTCTGCCCGCGGTCTGTCTGGTCGCGATTGCAGGAATCTACTTCTTTGGCATTAAAAACGGCTCCAAGGTGGCCAGCGCCGCGGAAAAAACGCTGGAAACCCAGGTGGATAAGGCTTTGACACGCCTGACCGGGAATCTGTCCTCCCGAAAACTGGTCACCGACGCCGAACAGATGATTCGTGCCTTCAATAGCTTTCCGGTCAATCAGCAGGTCAATAGCGACGAACTGCAGAAAAACCCCTTTACCCTCGATAGCCAGGGCGCCGTCATCGCCGATCCGGTCGAATCACAGCCTCAAGGCCCCACCAAAGAAGAAATTCGCAAGGCCCTGCAATCCAGAATCGCCTCTCTCGCGTTGCAGTCCGTCATCGTCACCCAAAAAGGCGGGACCTGTATGATTGATGGCGAAATTTATCGGCCCGGCCAGACCGTCGGCGAATTTACTATCAAAGAAATCCGAACCAACCTGGTTGTGCTGCAATCCGGTGATGAAACGTTCTCTTTAAGCATGTAACCGAAGTGAGAATCTCTCGGTTTACCACAACGATCCAGGTTTTTTTAGGTAACGGAGCGACAACTTGATTAAGAAGTTCGGCAATAATGTAGTCCTCAAAACCGAAAAAGGCAATGCGCGCCCGAATACGCGCATCATGCCCGGTTCGATCGAACTGCACGATCTCTGGCAACCCGAGCAGAAACCCTCCCCGGCAGTGGCCGCCTTATCCACGTTCGAAAAGAATCTGTGCGAACGCGCCCGTATTTCGAACGAACAACTGGCCCAGGCCCATTCCCTCCACGAACGGTCGCCCCGCAAACGCCTCGGCCAGGTTCTCCTCGAAATGGGGCTGGTCAACGAAGAACAATTGCTGATGTGCCTGGCGGAACAATACCATCTGCAGTTCATCCAGCTGGTCAACGATATGGTCAATCCCAAAGCCATGGCCAGGCTGGATCGTGCCTTCATGGAAGAACACATGACCATTGCCATCGATATCGATGGCAATAAACTGGTCATCGCCACCGCCGATCCCACCAATATCTTCCTCCAGGATGAAATCCGCCGCCGCGCCGGAATGCCCCTGACCATCAAAGTGGCGACCAAAAAAGACATCAAGGCGATTCTCGAAACGCATAACGATTCCACCGCCAACATTCAGATGGACGATCTGATCGAAACCGTCACCGATGATGATATCGAAGTCGTCGACGAACAGGAAGAAGATATCGCCGATCTGGAAAAAGCCGCCGGGGATTCCCCCATCATCAAATTTGTCAATTATATCTTTCTGATGGCAGTCAAGGAAAAAGCCTCCGATATCCATATCGAACCGGGTGACAAGAAATTACGCGTCCGTTTCCGTATCGACGGCATCCTGTTCGAAATGCTCAATCCCCCCCATTCCATGTTCGCCGCCATCGTCTCACGTATCAAAATCATGGCCAACCTCGATATCGCCGAACGGCGCGTCCCCCAGGACGGGCGCATTCGCGTGGTGATTCACGGCCGCAATATCGATATGCGGGTTTCAACCCTGCCCACCGCCTACGGCGAAAAAGTGGTGATTCGTATCCTCGACAGCAGCAAAGCCGCTTCCATGACCCTGCAGGATCTGGGCTTCGAACCCGATACCCTCGAAATTCTGACTCATCAGGTCCAGCAGCCGCACGGGATTATTCTGGTCACCGGACCTACCGGTTCCGGTAAAAGCACCACCCTCTATGGCGCGCTGCGCACCATGGACGCCGGCAAAATGAATATCTCCACCGTCGAAGATCCGGTGGAATATCAGCTCGACGGCATCAACCAGGTCCAGGTTCACGACAAGATCGGCATGAGTTTTTCCGCGGCGCTTCGTTCTTTGTTGCGTCAGGACCCCGACGTCATCATGGTGGGCGAAATTCGTGACGCCGAAACCGCGCGCATCGCGATTCAGGCGTCGCTGACCGGCCACCTGGTGCTGTCCACCCTCCATACCAACGATGCCCCCAGCAGTATCACCCGCCTGATCAATATCGGCGTCGAACCCTACCTGATCGCCGCCTCGCTCAATGCCTGCCTGGCCCAGCGGCTGGTTCGCCGCATTTGTCCCAAATGCAAGGCGCCCCACACACCCAATGCCGAACACGCCGGTTTTCTGAAATCCTATGGCTTTACCGAAGACAACATGTTCATGGGCCAAGGCTGCGACCACTGCCGCCACACCGGATACTCCGGCCGGATCGGTATTTACGAACTGCTGGCCCTCGACGACACCTATCGCGATATTATCACCAAAAATCCCACGGTAACCGAATTGCGCCGCGTCTGTAAGGAACGCGGTATGCTCTCCTTGCGGGATGAAGGATTCCGCAAGGTCCAGGCCGGCCTGACGACTGTTGATGAAGTCATGCGGGTTACCGAAAGCACCCTCTAAATTTTCAGGCAGAAGCAAGGAGAAACCTATATGGCAACCTGTTTGCAAAATGTACTCACCGATGCCCTGGAACGCGGCGCGTCTGACGTCCATATCATGGCCGGCTCGCCCCCGCTTTTCCGGATTCACACCGAACTGGAAGAATCTGATTACGAAATGGTGACCCCCGATATCGCCGACGCCATGGTGCGCGAAATGCTGCCCGAATGGCGGTATAACGAATTTCAGGAATTACGCGACCTGGACTTCTCCACCGAAGTGATCGGCAAGGGCCGCTTCCGTGTCAACGCCCACTTCCAGCGTAATTCCATCGCCATCGCCTTTCGTGCCATCAAGGACCAGGTCCCCCATATCGGCAAATTGAACCTGCCCCAGGCGGTCGTCCAGATGGTCGATTTGAGCCGCGGCCTGGTCCTGGTGACCGGAGACACCGGTTCCGGTAAAAGTACCACCATGGCCAGTATGATCAATGAAATGAACGGCAAATACAGCAAACACATCATCACTCTGGAAGACCCGATCGAATATCTGCTTACCAGCGATAAATGCGCCATCGAACAGCGTGAAATCGGCAGTGATTGCACCTCGTTTGGCTCCGGCCTGCGCCATGCCTTGCGTCAGGACCCGGATGTAATTCTGGTGGGCGAAATGCGGGACCTGGAAACGGCCTCGTCAGCGATCACGGCCGCTGAAACCGGTCACCTGGTTTTAAGTACTCTGCATACCATGAACGCCTCCCAGACCATTGAACGTATCATCGACATCTACCCCACCGGCCAGCAGAACCAGATCCGGTCCATGCTCGCCAATACCCTCCAGGCGGTGCTTAGCCAGATCCTCTTCAAACGGGCCGATAAACCCGGTATGGTGCCGGCCGTCGAAGTGATGCTTTGTACGCCGGCTGTGCGAAACTGTATCCGCGAAAACCGCATTTTTGAAATCCCCAACGTGATCGAAACCTCCCGGGCCATCGGCATGCAGTCGCTCGACTATAGCATCGCCCAGTTGTTCTACAACGGCATGATCTCCAAAGAAGACGCTCTGGCACATGCCGCCTATCCCGAAAAACTTAAACGCGCCATCTCGGCTTAATCCCACTCTAGAATTCAGGTGCAAATATGGCTAATTTTAAATACGAAATCAAACAGGCAGATGGAAAAATTTCGACCGGCGTGATCGGCGCCCAGAGCAGCGCGGCGGCCGCCCAGATGCTCAAGAGCCAGGGGGCCTATATCGTGTCGATGACCGAAATCGCCCAGAAAAAAGCCAAATCGTTCAAAGACCTGGCCAATATCAAAATCCAGTTCGGGCCCGGCGCCAAAGACGTCCTCAACTTCACCAGCCAGCTGGCCGTCATGATCAAAGCCGGTATCAGTATCCGCGCGGCCCTGGAAGCCATTGTCGATCAGGTCGACAACGAAAAATTCCAGGATATCCTCCAGCAGATCAAACGCGACGTCGAAGGCGGCAAGGCCTTTTCCGAAGCGCTCGCCCAACATCCCAAGGTCTTCAGCGCTCTCTATGTCAATATGGTGCAGGCTTCCGAACTGTCCGGTTCCTTCGGCTCCATGCTCGATCGCATCGCCGAATATCAGGAACAACAGATCGAAACCCAGTCCCAGGTCAAAAGCGCCATGGTCTATCCGATCATCATCGCGGTCATGGCCGTCCTGACCACGGTCTTTATGCTCACCTACGTCTTACCCAAATTCGTCGTGATCTTCGAAGGCAAGGAAGACATGCTCCCCACCCCCACCAAGATCATCCTGGCCATCAGTGATGTCTTCCGCCATCAGTGGTATCTGGTCATTGGAGGGGTGGTCGGCGCCGCCTGGCTCTTCCTCTATATCATCAATACCACCTGGGGCCGCGCCTGGTGGGATGCCACCAAACTGCGCATCCCCATCTTCAAAAAGCTCTGCCGCAGCCTCTATATCTGCCGCTCCCTCCAGACCATGGGCGAACTGGTTAACGCCGGTGTCCCGATGCTCGATACCATCAATATTACCGCGAACGTATCGGGTAACACCATCTACAAAAACATGTGGAAAAAAGTGGCCAATGCCGTCCGTCAGGGTAAAAAAATCGCCACCCCGCTCACCAGCGAAAAGCTTCTGCCCAGCAGTGTGGTCCAGATGATCAGCAGCGGTGAAGAAAGTGGGAAGCTGGCCGATGTGCTGGGTGATATCAGCACCTTCTATAACAAAGAACTCAAAACCACCATCCGTGCCGTTACCAGTATGATCGAACCCCTGATGATCGTCGTCATGGGTTGCGTCGTTGGCTTTATCGCCATGAGTATCGTATTGCCGATTTTCAAAATGTCCAGTATGGTCAAAGGATAAGTGGCATGAAAAAGATTCTCACCCAAAAATACCGTTCCGCACGCTACCGTCGATCAGGGTTCACCCTGATCGACATCATGATTGCCACGCTCATTATCGGTCTGGGCATGACCGCCCTGATGATGCTGATGGGCGCCGGCACCCAGGTCAACGAATACGGCCGCGATCTGTCCAGCGCCGTCTTCCTGGCCGAACAGATCCGTAATATGACTGAAGAAATGAGTTATGATGACCTGGCCGCCCTCAACGGCCAGGCATTTACCGGTTGCGATGGCAATGGCAATCCGGTGTCTGGTCTGGAACATTACTCACAGTCCATCCTGGTCGAGCCGATTAACCCGGCTACCATGACCCCGTGGACCAACCCCGACCCGCCCGCCTGCCGCATTACCGTAACCGTCAGCCAGGGCAATACCCGGCTCAGTCGCATGAGCTGGCTGCGCGTCGCTGATTAATATTTATTAGAAAGGCTTGTTCATGCATCCTGTATTACGACATAATAATAACAAAGTCTTTAATCCGCACGTTCAATTGTGCCGGCATTGTCATTCGAAAACACGCGGCATGACCCTTATCGAAATTCTGTTGGCGATCGTCCTGATGGCCATCCTGCTGACCGCCACCGCCGTCACCTTCGATGCCGCCTTTAAAAGCTATAAAGTCAATAACGACCTGGCCCGCACATCCACGGTGTCCCGCAACGCCGTCTATCAGATGTGCAGCGTGATTCGAACGGCCGCCAACTCGCCCGATACCGCACTCATCCTGGTGAATGCCGACGGCACCTCCTGCTGCCTGGTCGATTCGCTCGGACGTGATGTGATCTATGCCTACGATGCCGTCAATAAAACGCTAAAAGTCAATATCGACAGTTCCGACACCTGGTATATCATGGCCCGGAATATCGATCCGGTCGATGCGGTGACCCCGATTTTTACCGCGTGGGATCCACTCGATGATTCCCTCCCCGCCGGTACGGTTGGCAAGGTTGAAATTGCCTTTCGCGCCTCTTCCTGTGATGCCTCCCAGATCGTAACCATGTCGGCAATACCCCGGAATGTCATTTATCATTAATAACTTGCAAAGGTCGGATATTCGTCCAGGGCGCCCGGTGCTTTTTGGATCAACTTTTCCGAATACTATTGAAAGGACGACGTTATGAGGTGTAAGAAAAGAAATGCTCACGGCCTGTGTTCCTTAAGATCGCACTGTTTTTCATTTTCCTCTTCGCAGTGATCGCGCTCTCGTTCAACTCCCTGAGCCACATGAACGCCGGCATCTCCCAGAGTTATCAGAATGTGGCCGTCTCCCAAACCGCCGCTGAATCGGGGCTGGCCTTCGCGGATTATCTCATCAGCAGCTACGTCCCGCCCGCCACGGCCTACACCATAACCAATACCATCAGCCAGACCGAAGCCGAAGACACCGTCGGCAGTTTCGCTCAGCATGTTCAGACCGTCTTGTATAATTCACCCGCCCTGGCCGGACAGGGCGTCGCTTACAACAGCGCCAATCTGACCATTCAAATCCCCGCATCAGGTTCGATCGCCCTGGCGCAAGACCAATCGGCGGGATTCTCCATTCGCTTCGAATTCATTCCCGGTGATGCCAATTACTACCATGAACTCCGCGCCGTCTGTACCGGCTCAGCCGGCGATGTCCAGCGCGCCGTCCAGATGTCCTATCCCATCAAAAAAGACGCCTCCGTGCTGGAATATGCCATTGCCAGCCGGGGCCGTATCTGGATGACCGGCGACACCACCATTGACGGCGATGTCTATAGCGACTGGGACAACCTGGCCCGCTCTCCATTTAATATGACCAGCGATTCCAAAGTCCTCGGCACCCATCAATACCGTGTTTACCAAACAACAGGTTAATAGCGCCGCCTGGCAGTTGGAAACCCTCGACGAAAACGGCGAGCCCATTTACGATGAATTTGGCAATCCCGTTGTCAGCCCCGGCGATGAAATCCAGGGCCAGCACGAAGGCATCAACTACGGCGTCGGTTCCGATGTCCCCGGCATGTCCATCAAACGATTACAACACGGACGAATACCTCAATGGACTCACCTCACTGCCGGCCTGCCCCACCGGTGATCGTGAAGTCGAATATTTCCCGCACAGCCGCCGGCAACTACAATTATCCCCGCGATGGAACGCCGTCCTATACCTCCAACCTGCGCCTGACCCGTCATGTTTACGAAGACAAAACCTTCATGAATATGCGCGTACCCCGATAACTACAACGCCCTCTTCCGCCGTTGCACCTTCGAAGGCATCCTGTACATCGACTGCTACAAAAGCGCCAGTTCCTATTATAACAACGTCCGCTTCGAAGACTGCACCTTCCGCGGCCCCCATCATTACCGATACCCCAAAAGTCCTCAAATGGCGCGAAAACTGCCTCTACTTCACGGGCAGCGCCACCTTCCAGAACACCGCCATGGCCGAGGCCACCCATCCTCGCGCCCCACTTTAATGTCAACCTGGGGAATACCTGCCCGTCAGCCGGTGATGAAAACATCCTGACCGGCGCTATTGTTTGGCGGGATTGTCGATGTCCGTGGTAATGCCAAAATTTACGGTACCATTGTTTCCATGTGCGATACCACCGCCTGGACCAGCGGGTATGTCACCAACATCGGCGCCACTCTCGATGACGGCGGTAGCGAAACCGTCGAACTGGGTGATATCGGCACCATCCTGATCAAACCCGACAAAGAAAAAATGTTGCCCAGCGGTATTAAAACCCCCATCGTCTTAAAACGCGATGGCAGTACGTTCGTCCAGTTATAAAATAAGACTCCTACCACTCTTCTACTCAGGGAGGACAAATCACGCCTTTGTCCTCCCTGTTTTTTTGTTTACGAATGAGTAAATCTATTCCCAATAACCATTGCAATCAACTCAAAATTCGGGATCTTTCATCTCTCCTGGCGTTTTCCCCGATAAAACTTGACTTTTCCTTTTCTATCCACAAAAATCATAATAACCGTTATCAATACATTCAACTGATTTTTGAGGTTAGGAAAATGAACACAACTGCTGATCGGTACTATAACTTATCCACAGAATCCCTTATTCTCCTTCTCCTTGTTATCTCCTCCATTGCCGGCGCAACCGCGCTGGACGACTTTGTCGCTCAGCCCGATCCCGGCTATTCTTATTCAAAAGTCACCTCAGCCTACGACTTATCCACTTTCACCCGCGGCTTCACCCTCCGTCTCACTTCCGGTTCCTGGCGCGACAGCTCTCAAGTGTCTCCCGCCATCTGGCAGCATTGGGTGACGATTATCGTTCCGGAAATGGATTCCATTCTGGGCGCCACCAGAAATACCGCGCTCATCCTGATCGACGGCGGTAATCACAACGATCCCGCCCCGGCTATCGACGCCAATTATCGTTTACTGGCCGCGGGCACTCGTTCGGTTCTGGTCATCCTGACTGCCGTTCCCAACCAGCCCCTGCTGTTCTCAGATGAAATCGCATCCCGCAGTGAAGATGAAATTATCGCCTATTCCTGGGACAAGTTCCTGAAAACCGGCGACAACTACTGGCCCGTCCAATTGCCCATGGTCAAATCCGTCGTCCAATGCATGAACACCGTCCAGGATTTTTTGGCGGATGAATACCATGGCGAAAAAAGTATCTCTTCTTTTATTCTCACCGGCGGTTCTAAGCGCGGTTGGACCACCTGGCTAACCGCGGCTGTCGATAACCGGGTTACCGCCATCATTCCCATTGTCAGTGACCTGCTCAATATGGAACGATCCTTCATCCATCATTGGGCCTGCCACGGCTTCTGGGCCGAAGCGCTTTATGCCTACGAAGACCTCGACATTTTCTATAAGCTCAGCACCGATCCACGCGCTCAGGAACTGCTCGAAATTGTCGATCCCTATCAATATCGCTACCGGCTGGACATCCCAAAACTCATCATTAACGCCTCCGGCGATAATTTCTTTGTCTCCGATTCTGTCAGATTCTATCTCGATAATCTTATTGGCGAAACATACCTCCGGCACGTCCCCAATGCCGATCATTACCTGACCGATGTCTTTAATGATGTCCTCTATAGCGCCGCGCCCTGGTATGACTCTATCCTTAATCAAAGAACCCGGCCGGAATTCACCTGGACCATCGATCAGAACGGCCAGATCACGGTCGTTACCGTCGATAGTCCCAGTTCCGTCAGCCTCTGGCAGGCAAACAATCCCAATACCCGCGACTTCCGCCTTCCCGTCACCGGAAAAATCTGGACCAGTACCCCGCTCACCGATCTGGGTAATGGGATTTATTCCACTCCCGCTCCCCAACCTGAATCAGGCTGGACCGCCTATTTCATCGAACTGACCTTTCCGGCTTCACTCTTTGGCCTGGATGATTTCGAATATAAATTCACCACAGCTATGAATGTATGGCCCCCAACTTTACCTTATGAAACCGATTTTAATCAGGATCGCTTGACCGATCTCGCCGATTTCGCCATTTTCACTTCATCCTGGCTTTCTGACACCCCATTCGCAGATATCGTCCCTCGTTATGGGGGTGACAACACCGTCGACCTCAACGACCTGACTCTCTTCCCCACCCACTGGCTGGCCCAACCCACACAATAATTATATATTGCTTACAATTGAAAATGCCCGCCAGGCCGTATTATAAGTGCTACACGAGTAAAAACTTATCTTGCGAGTGATCGGACACTGACTTGCCCGATGGGCATAAATATTAATTTTAAGCGAAAAAAAAAATCAGATGATGCCAATTAAGGGTACCTCTGAAAATTGCTTTTGAGGCGAAAGCGAGGATGATTTTCCACTGACAAGGAACGAACAACCGGGCATAATTGTCAATATTCACGGTTTTTTGTGACGCAGTCCAGAGGAAAATGCTTGTCTCACCCCACGCGGAGTGCCCGCTTGCAACCCAAAATGAATTATTAGAGGTGCCTTTAAGTACAAGAACTTGGATCATTGATGAAACATCGAGACACAAATATTGCCATTAAGTTTTGGACAAAGTCCTTTCTGGATATACACTTATCCGTTTTACTCCGGGGTGCCGTCTGCCTGTTTTTCGAAAATGACTGATCCCAGGATTTTCTTGTTCTTTAAATACTTCTTTATTTTAAGGGTACCTCTAAAAATTGCTTTAGAGGCGAAAGCGAGGATGATTTTTCACTGGCAAGGAACAAAGAACCGGGCATATTTGTTAATATTCACGGTTTTTTGTGACGCAGTCCAGAGGAAAATCAGACCGCTTGCAGCCCTGAATGAATTTTTAGAGGTGCCCTTAAGTATTAGAAAATTTACTGCCCGGCTTGGTCAGTCCATTCAGAGCCGCTATCGGTCAATGGTCCGGATAACCAGCTTGTTAATTCGCGGTCTTCCGGTCCTGTTGACGGAGGAGGCAGTATGACAATCCTCAATGACCAGATTATCCGTCGGTTGTATGATTTACTCAACCGGGCGCTTGACAATTCCATCGAGGAGGCTGAAAAAAACGAACTGGAATCCCTGCTGCTGACTTATCCACAGGCCCGGCGGATTTATATCGAATCCATGATTATCGATGCCGGATTCTATCGCATGGGCGGTGTGCCTATCCAACTGGAGCAGGACCAGGTCTATCTCGACATTATTCATTCCGTTCCTCTCTATGAAACGGTCATCAGGGACCTGGACGAATCGGTCATGCGTCAGGCCTTGCAATGCAACGCAAATGACGTGACCGCCTCTCTGGCAATCACCGAAAAAAACTCGCCCCGCCGTTTTGGTCGCAACGACATCCTGCATACCCTGCCCAAAATTGCGGCTATCCTCATCATCTGCCTGAGCATGTTGGCTTTTGACCGGATGGTCACACGCTACGCCCTGCCGCCCGCCCGTCCCAAAGTGGCGGCCCTGATCGACCAGTACCAATCCACCTGGGATCCGGCCGGTCCCGATCTGGCCAACGGCGATCGTTTGGGCGGCGATCATTATCGCCTCCTTCGCGGCTATGCCGAACTGCTATATGACAATGGCACCCGGGTCCTGCTGGAAGGCCCGGCGTCATTTTCCTGCACCTCACCCGAAAACATCCTGCTCAACCATGGCAATGTCTATGTCCAGGTTACCAAACAGGGCCTCGGCTTTACCGTGGATGCACCCGATTTCAGGGTCTGCGATCTGGGCACCGAATTCGGGGTCAGTATCGGCAAAGATAACAGCCATCGTATTCAGTTGCATCAGGGCAAAGCTTCCCTGATTTCCATGGTCAAACAGAAAGAGCGCCAGAGTGTGGTCTTGAATGACGCCCAGGCATTTCATGTCAACAGCCAGTCCGGCCAGATTGTCGAAACCGATTTCGACCGCATGGCGTTCGTCCGCCACATCGAATCCAGTAAAGGCCTCGTCTGGCGCGGCGAAGACCTCAATCTGGCCGATATCGTGGGCGGTGGCGACGGACTGGGAACCGGCAAAATCGCCGGGGGAATCAATCCCACGGACGGCTCGTTGGAGTTCTTTTGCAGTTGCCAGAACCTCATGACCGAACCAGCTTACCACCGGGTGCCAGACCTGCCTTATGTGGATGGCGTTTTTGTGCCCGATGGCGGCGTGGGGGATCTTCAGATCAGTTCCCGGGGCCATCTGTTTACCGGCTGCCCCGATACCTCCGGCGAAATATTCGATTCGATTCGTAACGGCGGCCAGATCATCGTGAGCGATTCTTCAACTCTCCCCATGATGCTGGACTATCAACAGGTGGGAACCGAATCCAATCCCGCCCTCTATTTCCATCCCAACCTGGGTATCACCTTTGATCTGGATGCGATTCGCGCAGTCTGGTCTGACTGGAATCTGGAATGCTTTCAGACTCTGTGCGGCGTGTCTTCTAACGCGCCGGCCTCTGCGTCAGCCGATGTGTTTGTCTTGATCGATGGCGATCTGCGTTTTAAAAAAATGAAACTATCCCCTGGTTCAGAAATCCCCTTAATAAAACTTCCGATAACCAGCCAGGACCGATTTTTAACTTTGGTCTCTACCGAAGCCGAAAATCTCATCGGCTGCGACTGGGTCATATTTGGAAATCCGGTTTTAAAATTAACCCCAAAATAAAACCGGAATGTCCGATATCAATTGTTATCAATATGACCTGGAATGACAAAAAAGGCAGAAAAGTCCTGATTCCGATAATTAGCATCCTTAACGGTTGCCGTTTGGGACTGTTACTTTAACCCGTATCAAAAACGGCGCTTTCACCATTGTGAGTGAGAATATGAAACACAATTTTCTATTTTTAAAATCAGCCATTCTATTTTTACGTCGATTAGTTAATGTGTATTCACATGATGCAATACTTCACACCTTTTTTATGGAGAAATGAAAAATGAAGAAAACAAAAACAATGTTCATGTGGCTTGTCGCGGCGTTGATCATCGTCATCGCCGGCCAGGGTTGGGCGGCCAACATGATTTCGCTCAACTTCAGCGAAAACTCCGGTAACCAGCGTTTCGTCGGTGGCGAGCTGATCGGTCCCTTGAAAACCGATAGCGCCAACTGGAATATGTCCGACGATTACGATAGTGGTGATCTGGGCAACGGTTCGATAGCCGACCTGATCGACGATACCGGCGCCAATACCGGTGTCAGTGTCACCTGGACCAGCAGTGGCGTATGGTATAACGAAGATGGTACCGGGGATGATGAACACCGCATGGCCGTGGGATATCTCGATGACTGGTCAGAAATCAGCATTACCTTTTCTAATATTCCCTATACCTACTACCGGGTCTATTGTTTGCTGGGTTCCGACTGGGGCTCACCGGTAGGATTTGCCGACCAGCAGGTTAACGGCACCTGGGTGATGGGCGGCGCCGCGGCGGATAATACCCAGCAGTTTAATGCCTCGATTACGGATAATAACGCCGCCAATGGGGAATGGTGGACCCCGATGGTCGCCGGCTCTTCAGTAATCGGTAATTACTGGGTACAGGAAGCGGATGGACCATCATTAAACATTAAAGCACAGGTCCATCTGAATGGTCAGTCATATCGTGGTACTGTCAACGCGGTGATTATCGAAGAAATTGATATCTACCAGGCGATGGAACCCGATCCTGCTATCGGCGAAGAAGTGACGATTGATAAAGTGCTTTCGTGGTCGCAGCATCATGGTTCCGTTGGAACGGGTGTGACCTATCAGGTCTATCTGGGCAGCGATCCCAATACCTGGGATGCCGCTCCGGTCAAAACCACCACCGCCGATCCGGCCGATTTCTTCTTCGATCCCGATCCCGACCTGGCCAAAGGCACCGCTTATATCTGGCGTGTCGATGCTCTGGAACCCAATGACGGCGCCCCGGTTCTCCATACCGGCGCTGTCTGGACCTTCACCACTCAGCCCGATACCGCCCGGGTCGAAACCGATCCGGCCAGTATGGTTATCCCCGCCGGTATCGATGCCCAGTTAAGCGTTGCCACCCTCAACGCCACGATTTTCCAGTGGTACAAAGACGGGGCCGCGATTGATGACCAGACCGATACTAAATTCATTGGCGAAGACAGTGCGGCACTCACGATTGTCGATCCTCAGTTGGAAGATGAAGGTTACTACCATTGCGTCGTCGATAACAGTCTGGGTATTCCCGATACCTCTGCGGATGCCCGCGTGCTGACCCGGCGCTTGATCGGCTGGTGGAAGCTCGATGGCAACCTGGAAGACTCCGTCGATTCAGCAATTGCCGGCGCGCCCGCTCACGATGGCGCCTCCGTTGATCCCAACTTCGTTGATGTCGGCAAAGACGGCGGCGCCCTCGATCTGCTCGGCGATGCCGACGGTCTGGTGACCATGCCCGGCACGGCCGATTACTTCAACTTCTATCCGTTGGGTTATACCGTCAGCGCCTGGGTTAAGGCCCCGGAAAAAACCTCTGGTTGGGGTGCCTATGTGACCAAACAGACCAAAGATGGCACCAATATCGGCTTTATCCTGACTCACAATAGTGCCGGCCAGGCCATCCATACCCTGCGCCAATCCTTTGGCGATCTCAACTCTAATACTGACATCGACGATGATGAATGGCATCTGGTAGTCGGTACTTATGACGCCACTATGCGCCAAGGCAAGGTCTACGTGGATGGTTTCAGCAGAAATGCCACCATTAATAATGGTATTCCCGGTACCAACACCGCTGATCTTCTGCTGGGCGCTGAAGTGCCCACTGGCAATGATCTGGTTGCCTTTATTGGCCAGTTGGACGATGTCCGGCTTTATACCTACCCGCTGGATCCGGTTACCATTGCCAATCTGTATGTCGATTTCAATCCGGGCGAAGAAGTCTGTACCGAATATCCTGAATACGATATTGCCGGTCCGGACGGCGTTGGCGATGAATTCCGCGATTGTATCGTCAATATCTACGACCTGTTGCCCGCCATTGATGCCTGGCTGGAATGCAACATCGTGCCCACTTGCATCCAGTAAATCATAACCGCCTCTGAGCGGCTATGGACCCGTGTAATCACAGAAGCCTGAGAGCAATCTCAGGCTTCTTTTTTGTCTACAATATCTGACCATCGATCCTCTTCGATATTTGACTTCACAAAACCAGTCCGAATAGTTAACATGGCTAAAAATTCCTGGTTGATTCGACTGGCTTTTTTAAACGATTGGAATCCCCTCTTAAAATTAGGGAAAATGAAGATGACCAGAATACTCATAATACTGCTAACGTGTGGCTCCCTTGGCCTGGCAGTCACGAATACACCTGTCAAATTATGCCAGGATAATAATCGTTATCTCCTTCTTTCCCCTGATAATCACCCCATGTTTCTGATCGGTTACCATGCCCACAATCTCGATCTCGGCAACTCCATCGGCTATGATACCCTGCTCGCTGCCAACGCCCAAAATAGAATCAATTATATGCGCTATTTCCCGTTCAGCGCCAGAATGGCAGACACCCCCGGCGACCACCAGTGGCTGATGTTCCTCAAAGTCGACTCCCAAAAACTGGATCTCGGCCAATGGAATGAAGCCAACTGGCTCAGAATCCCTCAACACCTAACCTTCATGCGAAATCACGGCATCATTGCCCATGTCAGCCTGTTTGAAGGCTGCCTCCGATGGCCCCAGCACCCCTTTAATCCCAAATTCAATATCAACACCGACCTGGGCGACCTCGATCACGATGGCGATGGCAACGGCTGCGAACCAGGCGAATTCTACGATTACCAGGCCCTCACCAGTCCCAATGCCACCCCCCAGCAAAAGGCCCTGAAATATTATCAGGAAAAACAGATCGAACGCCTGATCGCCGAGACCTCCCCTTTCCCCAATGTTATCTACGAAATCGGCAATGAATTACCCGACCCCGGCATCGACTGGATTCACTATTGGGTCAATTTCATCCGACAGCGCTGCGATAACCTGATCACCTACAACGGCGACATCGGCCTCAGCGACCCTGTCTTTGCCGGCGCGACCGCTCATGTCCAGAAAGAATCCCGGGTCACTACTCCCTTTGCTCCCCAACTCATGCAAAAAAACAAATTCATCGCCTCCAGTTCCGATGGCGGTCCGATCACCAATATTGGTTCCGATGGCGCCCGGCGCTGCCTCTGGCAAGCCTTCACCGCCGCCCTATCCGGCTGGCTCAACTATTCCAGCGACTTCTATGTCACCAATCCCGATGAGTTTTACTATTCACCCGAATCACCCGCCGCCTACAATCTCCGCAAGGGCCTTTATTACTACAACGCCGCCGGATTCATTCACGACTGGCAACTCCCCCTTCCCCACCTGCACCCGGCCAATGAAATCATCCTCCAGAAACCGCCCCATACCCAAGCCTCCTGCCTGGCCGGACGCGGCGAATACATCATCTATCTGCAAGGCAATTGTCCCGGTGGCGCTCTGCTCCTTGATCTCAAACCCGCCACCCCCCATGCTTACTGGTACAATCCCACCACCGGTGCCTTCTTCCAGCATCATCAGGCCCAGCCCGGCCAGAACGCATGCCCCATCCCGCCAACGAAACAGGATATCATCCTCTACGTCGGCCGGCCTCGTACCGAAATCAACATACTTCGGATCGATAATCCCCAGTCAGATTCACCAACGATAGCGTTACAGGTATCGAATCCGGCAGAAAAACTGGACAAAAAATCAGTGAAAGCGGAATACTCCACCGACAATCTGAAATCATTTATCACCCTGAACGAAACCACCATGGACGAACCTGCCAATCAGAACAACACCCTGACTGTCACTCTCAACGCCATTCCATTCAATACCCCGTCGGCAACCCATAACTGGATCCGCCTGATCGTCAATACCACCGCCAACCATCAGGCAACCGCCACCGTTCCCATCATTGGCCGGGAAAACCTCACTCTGAATCTGGATAACATCGATACCCCCGACGGCCTGACCCATATTCAAAATCAGGATGGCCGCACTGAACTGACTCATCAAGCCGGAAAAGCCTGTCGAAAAAATGCCGACCCTACCGGGAAAATCCCTGACCGCTACCTCTACTTTGCGATAGATAATCTTATAGCCTTCGCCGAACCTCCCCGGCAATATCAACTCCAGGTCACCTATCTCGATACCCCCGATGGCTGCCTCCAACTGCAATACGACGCCGCCGGTGAAGGCGCCTCCAACATCTACCGCTCAGCCGGTAACGCCCCCTTCAACGGTACCAATCAATGGCGCACCCATACCTTCAAGCTTAATGATGCCTTCTTTGCCGACCGCCAGAACAACGGCGCCGACTTCAGACTGTTCCTCGGCGAAAACAGAACCGGCTACATCCACCAGGTTATACTTTCCCGCCAATAAGCGCGCCATAAAAAAAGACCGGACTGGCAGATCCAATCCGATCTTTTTAACTAATAAACATCGCTATCTGGCGATAGTCTAAGCTTTTCGACTCACCACCAGCATTTCATAATCGCTGGTCTGGAGTTGATCCTGCCTGCTGTAGGCCCCCAGCTTCGAGCCAAAAATCTCGACGTCTCGCAGACCCAGGCTCTTGAGCTGCCAGGTAATTTCACTGGGCACATAGTACCGCTCATTACACAGCAACTCCTTTTCCTGTCCGCTATCGTCGGTCATCTTGATCTCGCCGGATTCACGAAAAGTCATCAAGTCAAACCGCTGCCCGTCATAGCTGGTATTAGGTTTACCCTGCTCCGCTTCAGCGGCGGCCTTATCCATGAATTCCTTCACCGAATGGAACAGCGGAAACAAGCCATTCAGACAGGTAAAGATAAACTTGCCGCCCGGAACCAGCGCCCGGGCCGCGCTCTGCAGAATCGCATAGTTCATCTCATCGGTTTCCATCAGGCTGAAACCGCCTTCACATAGCATAATCGCCAGGCCGAATTCTTTATCGAACGTCAATTCACGGGCATCAGCATGAATAAACCGGACAGACACACCAGCCTGCTCAGCCTTCCGCCGCGCTTTGGCCAGCATGCATTCCGAAAGATCCACGCCCACCACTTCATAGCCGCGCCGAGCCAGTTCAATCGAATGCCGGCCCGTCCCGCAGCCAATATCCAGGATTCGGATAGATTTATCCGATCCAATCTCACGCTCGATAAAATCGCATTCACCCGGGGTACCCTGGGTAAAATGCTCGTTCTCATAGCCGTCAGCGTAATTTTCAAACAATGCTTCATACCATTGTTTCATGATATTTATTTCCTTTATGTCTGACTGCAACCACCGGTCGCAGTGTGATATTTGTTTATTTAATCATAGAGTTTACCTCCAATTAACAATGCAATTTGGCGCGCACACCCATGTGTGCGCTGTCACACTTCGGTCTTCTTGGTAAGTTTCAAAAAACACCTCAATAAAGAGTATAAAATTATCAGAACTGGCCACATCCAGTTTACTGTATATGCAATATAGAGTAATAAAAATACTACTGCAAGACCTTTCTATACTTTAAACAACTATATTGATTGCAGTCGGTTTTTGTAGTCCAGTTCATCAGACACATCCCCCCGTCATCCTAAGCTACTATTCAATAGATAGTTATGTAGGGTCAATATCAAATTATAATTTATTATAATAAGCTCTTATTATGTAATCTTTTTTTTAAACTATCCCTGTTTTTCCTAATTGACAAATCTTGAATTATTGTTGTATAGTCTTAATATTGTGGTTATGGCAAATCCACTATAAGTGGTACTCAGGTATTATTCGTCATTCTAATTAGGAGTTGTCTGATGAAAAAGTGCGTGGAATGTAATGCCGAGGTTGATGATAGAGCCTATGTCTGCCCAAAGTGTGGGAGCGGTACTTTGATTGGATCATATAGCGCCGAAGATGCGCTTTCTATGCTTGATTCGATGCAAGACCAGTACAAGGCCAAAGAACACGTGGACAATTCTATGCCTTTATATTTAGCAGGTCAATATAACGAAGCCATTGCAGAACTGCAGATCGCCCTTAAGCTTGCCCCCCTGAATCCTACCGCGCATGGGAACATGGGAGCAATTTTATTGAAACAAGGTAAACCGGAACAAGCCATACCCTGGCTCGAAAAAGCTCTTGAACTGAATCCGAATTTAGAAGGAATTCCGCAAGCGCTGGCAACAGCAAAAGCTTCAATGAAAGAAAAATCAGATAAGAGCGGATGTTTTATTGCTACTGCGTGCTATAAAAATGCCGATTGTGAAGAAGTTAGGATCTTGAGAACTTACCGGGATGAACGGCTATCCAATTCCAGATGGGGCAATTTTCTAATTAATATATATTATACCTTTTCGCCTCCAATAGCAAAATGGCTGGAAAAACGGCAAAGGCTCTGTTCGTTTTCTCGAAAGTGGATTCTTGATCCTATTGTTAACTGGCTTAAAAAAATCATAAACTACAAAAATGAACTTTTTCCAAAAATTATTCAATAAATCCCAACCAACCCTATCATTAGGACTTGCAGATCCAAATCACCCGTCCAAAAAGTGGATTGAGATGGCTACAGTCATCTCGGAACGGCGAATGACTGTTAAGGTGGTCGACAGTAAACCTTCCATTTGTACGGATACCGATTCTTTGCACGATCTTATTAGCATGCTGGATATTGCTCTTAATGAGTCGCCTGATGATCCTGACTTGTTGGTAGTTAGGGCTTCTGCACATATATTATTAAATAACTCGGATCAAGCTAATCATGACCTGAATCATGCACTGCAAATCAATCCCAAACATATTGAAGCGTTCAATATGCTTCAGTATGCCGGGGAATGGAATCACCTTCTCTTCTTACCCCCTTGGTCATCCCAGTCAAATCTTATACATCCAGTCTTGGCAGAAAATGCTAACCAGGGAGAGGTTTTACAATCAGTTCGTCATAGCCTTCAAACTGCGCTCATTATATTGTTTACTGTCACAAAACATGACTGGCCTGATTCTCCAACCCGCTATCGCTGGGAAGCCGTGTGTAATCGCACTCCATTTGGTCCAATCGGTGCCCATTATATTCTTCTGGAAAGAAATGGCCAGACCCATCGTCAGGAATGCCTGATTCTTTCTCCGCAAATCGAATCACCTGCTCCTCACAGTTCCCCTCCTGCGCTTCTGACTCGTTTGTCCTCAGCTAAAACATGTTTTATTATATTAGCAGATCAGCAGGGAGAGGTTTTGCATAATTTACGCTATGACCTTCCAATGACTTTGCGATCCACTCTAAAAAAAATCAGTCATCAACTATTAAAAGCGATTGGTACAAATTCTTCAGAAAATCAAAAAGCGGCAAATTGGCATATGGAGCACTTTGACATGAATCAGCTATCTCTTTAGTCCCCTATTCCTTGCTTATCTTATCTCCCGATGATACTAGTGAAATTTATCCATCAGTATTTAAACGGGTAAATTAGCTTTTTATGATGACCGTACAAAAAAAGTTTGCATTACAGATGCTGATAGATCAATTATAAGCTTAAGTCAATTCGTTCACGCCTAACCCTCACCGCGCCTCAAACACTCGATCGGATATCCACGGCACTGAGGCGCTCTCCAACCCCACTGGCACACCCAGTTCCGCCGGTCCCGGCGCAATCCAATCGCTCTTAACACCGTCAATGCGTATACTCCGGTCCGGATTAACCGTAACAATGGCATACAAAGCGTCTTGATACGGCGCCGTCGCGCTCACCCAGGGATACGCCTCTTCAATCTCCCTACCGAACCGGGCATGCTTGTATTCAGATCCCAGCCACTGATAAGACATGCTGTTGATTTGAACATAGTAAATATCGTTAATCACCTTGACATAATCAGCGTGATGATGCCCACTGAAACACGCAATCACCTTCCGGAATCCCGCTTCTTGGTTAACTGATTCAAATATCTCCCTGATTTCCGCCCCATTCTTCAATCCCCCGGCGTTCTCGATACTCTGATGCGAAAAGACCATCACCGGCAGTCGGCTCCCCGCCAGGTCTTTCTTCACCCACTCGCGCTGCTCCGCGCCAATATAACGCGGATAGCCGCTGGCCGCCCCCTCTTTCTTATCATTGCCATCCAGCACAATAAAATGATACCCTCCCTTGTCAAACGAGTAATACTTCGCCGCCGCCCCCCAGAACGCCAGTGTCTGCTCCCGCGTAAACCCGCCATCGGTATCATGATTCCCCAGTACATGATACCGGTCCCCTTCAAAACCATTCCAGATATCCAGAAACCCCTGGTTCTTTTCATAAGGCCGGCAGAAATCGCCCAGTTGGATAATAAAATCCATCTTTTCCCGATTCATCCGGTCAATAAACACCCCCAGCCGCTTATCCGCATCCGGCATAATATCCTTATGAACATCCGCACAGACCCCAAGCCGAAGCGGCCGAAACGCCCCGACAGCATATTTCAACGGCGCAAATCCGGCCAGTTGATCCATCGGTACCGCCCCCCATATCGTATTCAAATGCCCGATCACTCCCGGATTTGCAAATCGGCGCGAATAATCAACCAGCGCCCGGGCCGCCTCCACATTCTTCCAACTCCCCGGCCACACCCGAAACCCCTTCTCCAGAAACATCGGTATGGACTCATAAGCATTCCGGGTCTCGTAATGCCAGTCACAGATCACAATATCTTTCGGAATCAGATCAACCGCCCCGGCCGTCCCGTTAGCGCTGGCCTCCCACCGGCCGTAGCGGATCTTACCCGCGTCAATCAAACGATCCCCCCACATCAGCATCTCAATTTTCCGTTTCCCCACCAGATGATCATGATAGCCTTTAACCGCTTCGGTAAACAGTTCCGCTTTACTGGCTCCCCGGCAGCGGGCACAATCCTCATCCCCAATTAGAAACACCTCATCCATCCCCACATGCAGCGCGTCCGCCTCGAACACATCGATCAACTCATCCATCAGCGCGAAGATAATCGGATTCACCTCCGGATGCCGGGGACACCAGCTGCGGCAGTAAATCCCTTTATTACCCGGATATTTCCCCGGCGTTTCATCGAACTGCGGATACCTCGTCAGTAGCGAATAGGTCGTCTTATCCCACGATTGATGCCCGAGACATTGAAACTGCGGAATCAGGCGCACCTGATACTTTCGGCACTCAGCTACCAGCCGCTTGATCTGCCGGGCCGTACTCCCCCCCCCACCCCTCAACTCAGGATGAGAGGCATACTCATACCCATAATTAATCTCTACCACAATCGTATTGATCCCCGCCTCCGCCAGGTCCTTAATCCCTCTGGTAAGACCTTCAACCTGCCCCCCACTCGTCGCCGGCACATGCACCCCCCGCCAACTATCTTTCTCCTCGGCGGATAAGGGCACAGCCAAAAACAGACAGATTATCCCAATGAATATCATCCAGCCATATCTCATATCGATTGCTCCCGATTGAGTCTCTAACGTCAGTCCATACTCCACAAACTCAAAGTAAGGTCATCCTTAATATAAATCCGCTTCCCGGCAATAATCGGATGAGTCCACACCTCCGGCTCGGCCACCTTATAAACCCCCAACGCATGAAATTCCGTACCGGCCGGCTTAAACGCAACCAGTTCCCCCTTATAGGTCAACACCCACAACGCCTCACCGCCATCCAGTACCGACGCGCTCGGCCCCCGTCGCGCCGGATCCTGCCAGACCAGGTTGCCATCCTGTACGTTCGCGCAAAAAATCGCGCCATTGAAGCCATACAGCAAACCATCCTTCAAAACCGGGGTAGTAAATCGCGCGGACAGCGGCTTGTTGGTCCACAACGGTGTCACCGTAAAAAGTTCACCCTGCCGATCGATCCGCACTGCCGATAATCCCTTGCTCTGGCCCGTAAGAATCAGGGTCGAGCCATCCACTACCGGCGTAGTATTATTGCCCTGATAAGCCTCATAATCCATCTGCCAGAGCAGCCGGCCATCCGCCAGCGCCAGACCGACTAGCTTTTTGGCGGTAAAGGTAACCAGTTGTTTCACACCCCCTGCCATCATAATCACCGGCGATGAGAACGAAGACCCATCGCTGTCCCAACGCCATTTGATCGCACCGCTCTCCTTCTCGAATGCGAAAATCGCGCAGGTCTTGCGGCCAATTTGCACCACGCACAGCCCATCCTCCACCAGGGGCGACATCGCCGTTTCACCATTAAACTCGATCCCCTGGTAATCCTCATTCGACTGCTTCCGCCAGATCTCCGCTCCCGTCACCGCGTTAAAGCAGGACAAAATCCCCCCCAGTCCCAGCGTATACAGCTTGCCGTCAGCAATCACCGGCGTACTCCACGGCCCCGAATGCTTCGCCGACGGCCCGGAGGGCGTCAGGTTCGCCGGATAGCCCGCCTGCCAGAGTATCTCGCCATCGGCCGGATTCAGACACCACACCACCTCATTGGGCTCCTGCCGGGTAAAGCAGTACAGCCGCCCCCCCACCAGCAGCGGCGTGCCATCACCCTTCCCCACCTCCAGGCTCCACCTCTGCGAAAGCGCCTCCGGCCACCGCTCCGGACATACCGCCCCCACTATCCGGCCATCCCGGTTTGCCCCCCGCCACTGCGGCCAGTCCTGACCCGCCGCCATCTCACAGCCACACCAACACACCAACAATCCCACCAGGGCCTTAAACTTCCAGTTGTCAGTCATGATTCATTTCCTTATATCCAGAGTTTGCCAATAACCAGAAAGTACTCCAACATGATTATTTACTACTAACAAACATAATCACCTTGACTGAAACGGAACCGTCCATTCTGATTCCAGTCAACCGGAACTATGATTAAGCCTTTGCCGGTACCCACCGCCGATAACACCGGATCGATTGTTCCTGTTACGTTCATGTTTTATGCCCCTTACCTGACTGGGATGCTCTTGATTGCGGAAGCTTCTTAATCGCATCCTCAAAATCTTGATCCACCTTGCGTGGTTGAGTATCCAGATAGGCTTGATATTTCTCGTATTCCATCTCAGCCCTGGTCTTCGCCAATTCCGCCGATATCTTACCGGCATGATCAAGCAGCGCCCGGTCGGAAATCTTAAGAAAATCATCCAGTTTCCTGACCCAGTCTGCCATCGTCATCGGTCGCCGCTCCAGCGCTTGTAGTTCAGCAAATTCCAGGTAAAGACTGACAATGCGGTTCAAAGCTTGCAACTCATCTCCGGTTAGATAGTTCTTGGCTACCGAGACATCCTCTTTACGGATGATCCCACCCGGCCGCGTATTCTGAAGCCCCATAAACGGTTGGGAGGAATCGGCCCTTTCATAGATCACCTCCGCGGCCGTGTGACCGTGACTGGCCCAGTGCATCTTATTCTGGACAGTGGCAAAAAACATCCGGGACAAATCGGTATCAGGGCTATAATCCACACTGGTCGCATAAATATCCAATACCTTCTGATAGAAACGCCGTTCGGAAGACCGGATATCGCGGATACGTTCGAGCAACTCATCAAAATAATCCGTCTGCCCAGGGCCCGGCGGATTCTTCAACCGCTCATCGTCCATCGCAAACCCTTTTACCAGATACTCTGTCAACCGCTCAGTCGCCCATTGCCGAAACTGCGTCCCCCGATGGCTGCGCACCCGATACCCCACCGCCAGAATAACCGGCAAGCTGTAATGTTTCAATTTACGCGTAATTTTACGGCCCCCCTCATTTCGAACTTGTAAGTATTCCTTACAAGTTGCCGTTTCCTCCAATTCTCCTTCACTGTAAATAGCTCTCAAATGTAAGGTTATATTCTGGGGGGTCACCTGAAACAACTCTGCCATCAACGCCTGCGTCAGCCAGACCGTCTCATCCTCAAACCGGCACTGAATCCGGGTCCGGCCATCTTCCGTCTGGTATAAAATAATACTTGTCTGTTGTCCGGGTCGCTCACTCATAAATGACTCCTGTCAATTTCCAGCAAACACCTGATGGCGCCAATCCCCCTCTCACAACTCCCATCCTCCACCATTCTTCATAGCCGCTCCTGACAATCCTGTTTAAAACAATATAATAAAACATTAAATCAATTTCCACTTTCAATCCAGCCTCCCCACACTAAAAATAATCCTGTATCGACAAAACCCCCTCATCACCCCGCTCCAATCCCATAACTCCCATAATTCCCATACCTCCCATGCCTTTAAAACAATTGGCAGCAACAAACCAATGAATCGCTAACCAGCGATAAAACAACAACTTATACGACCAGCACCCCCCCCCGCATCTATACCACGGACGCTCCAATAGCCCCCAAACCACCCGCCTGCACCAGGCAACCCAACCACAACCAGTCGACCACTATAAAATCCATCCGCCACCCGGCGGATACCCAAAGCAGCCCAACGGGTTGGTATACAATAGCCCAGGCAGAGCGAGTCCCGATCCATCTAGCCGATCGCCACCCTGGGTAACGAACCAGAATGTAAAATTTTTAAACCCACGCCTAGCAAGAGGCGCTACCACCAGAATATCGCTTTAAAGCGATAGATAAAACAAACCATCCGCCCCAAGGCCGCAGGTCCGCCTCAGGAGGACGGATACAAATAATATCTCGGCGAGATCAAAAGCGCATAGCCCCCCAATTCATTGGGGGGAGTAAGCCAAACCAGAATGTAAAATTTTAACCCACGCCTCGCAGAGGCGCTACCGCCAGGATATCTCGCAAAAGAGATAGATAAAACCAACCATGAGCGCAGCGAATACCCCATTTTATACCATTAACAATTGATAATACCCGCTTGGCCGTAAGACAAGTCTCCTGCAAGTAAATACTTAGTTTGCGAGCGATCGGGAATTTTCATATCCATTGGGTATACTATGATTGACTGGGCCATCATTCATCTTCACGTTCAAACGTCTCTTTGCAATTGGGACACTCCCCGGGTAGTTCTGCCCTGTCTCTAAGACGTACCGGCCCCGCCAGGGTATGTCCGCACAGAGAACAAGTCCATTTCACTTTTAATTGCCGCCGGTACGCGACACAAACCCCGGCCGCCATAGCAAGCGCCACACCCACCCCGATAACGATACCCAATTCGGCAAATACCAGACTCAGCACAATAGCGGCAACAAAAGGAACAAAAATAACCCCCAACGCTTCCAGCGTCCCCGATGGCTGTGGCTTTATGACAGTTCGTACAATCTTTCCCATAAAACTTCGATCTTTCAAGGCCAAACGCAAAGATCACATGCCCAAATCACACAGTAGCGTATCCCAATATTAAGTGCTCTCTGATTGTATTATTCTTCTAATATTCATTAAGCACCTTGAATTTAAAACTATACCGATACTTCCAATTATTAAGAACAATAATCCAAAAATCAATGGGCTTGATTCTTCCTGCAGGAATATTTCCTCATCAGGATTTCCTGAGTAGTAAAAAGTTACATTTGAAGATTCAATATCTGTATCCAATAAAAGAGAGGCTTTTAGAATAATCCCGGTTTCAATTTCCTGAATAGATAAAAGATGTCTTTTAACAGACAAGAATGCCTCCTTAATTTCTTTTTTTACAATTATCCCTTTTTTAAGGGAATAACCATTTGCCCCGTATGATTTTTGACACTCAGGTATTGATTGTATGCCTACATAAAGGCAAAGAAATCCAACAAATAAGTAAAATAGAAACTGAATGCCTAGAAAAATTATTTTTATTGTCATAATAACGCAAGCCTGCTTAATATCGGAAGGGAATTGCGCTGTCAGGCGTTAACCCACTCGCAACTTATATAACTGTCAGTATCGCTATTCTGTTATATATCTTCACTTATCCCAATAAACACTACTAATCAACCTGAATATCTTATCCCAGCCTTCTTCACTCAATTGCATTTTACGAAGTAGAACGCTCTGAGTTGTTAGAACTCGCAGGTTCCTGATCTGGGAGAAGTCTCCTTTTTTGAGCAGCATGATCTGTTGGTCAAATAAGTTATCAATAGCCTGGCCAATACCGGCAAACACACCATTGTTATCATAGGGCAACAGAAATCCTTTTCTGATCTCTTCAAGAAGTTGAATTAGCTTTTTGACATTGCTTCTTTTTTGAGTTTCCGCCTGACGCCAGGTATAGGGATAAAGTTCCTTGAGATCCTGACGAAATTGCCTACGGGCTTCTTTAACACGGTCGTTATAATCTTCCATAAAGCCTGGTTTATTCCACCGCGGAGGACCGTAATAGCGATCACCATCCCGATATTCTTTACATTCCCAAAACTCAGGTTGTGTGCCATCCACGATTTCGAAACCGGATGTATTAAAAAGGGTAAGATCACAATAGTCATCTACGATCATGTAGTCGCCATACTCAATGCCAAGAACCTCATATGTTCGCCCTGAAGTTAAAGAGGAATGGTTTCTTGCTATCCAGCGAGTATCGGGAGTTGCCGGAGAGGTCCAATCCTCATCATCTCTAACAACCCAATCGGTTTCCTGCAGTTTCTCAATTTCAGCAAGAACATGGTCCACATCCAATTCTAATAGGTTCGCTATTTCTCTGGCGGTAAAACAACCGTCATCACTACTCTCAAAAAGCTCACGACCTTTCACATAAATTTCATTGTTGTTACCGATGTATTTTACCAGCATTGGATCATTCAAATATAATGTCGAGAATCAGGCTTTGGCCCATTTGCGTCATCAGCCCGATTCATTTTGTTAGAAGTACTTCCTTTGTAAGCAGCTTTTAAAAACACAGTGCATATTATTTTGTTAACAACTCCAAAAATCAACATAAATCTCTAAAAACAAACCATTAAGATCAAGTCCACCGAATTTTCCCTCTAACATGGAACCGCCATAAAAACAAAAATCGCTAATATTAAGTTAATAACTTCCCAGTAAGCTTGCCTGAGACTGGAGACATTTTTCTTCCTTCAACCAGTTATTTGCCATTAACACCAGGTCTTTAACTTCTTCCGGCTGTTCCTTCACTTGCTTCACTACCTTCACGGTAAATAATGTATTTTGGTTTTTTGACTTCCCCGGCGGCTCCTCCACTTCCTCCACGGTAAAAATATTTATGACTGTAAGCAATCACACTCGATCCAATGGATTCACCAGACTCTTCAGCCCATCCTTAAGTAACATCACATTAAAATTAATCAGCAACCCCTGCCTCAACCCGGCCAGCTTCAAGTAAGACAGAAGCTGGGCATCATGAATAGGCAACAGTTTATCTACGCTTTTCAGCTCAAGAATAATCTCGTTCGCCACCAGGATATCCATGCGATACCCGCAATCCAGTTCGCACCCTTTATACACCACCGGCAACGGTTTTTCCTTTTCAAACGGAATACCCTGTAATGTTAACTCATGGCATAAACAGCATTGATAGGCTGATTCCAGCAACCCCGGCCCCAACACCTTATGGACCTCGATCGCACAACCAATGACGTTTCTGGCCAATTCGGTTATTTCAGGTTCTGGCTTCATATTGAAATCCTTAAAACCTTTTCACCGTGGAATGAAACTTGTGGAGAAAAAAAGATTTTTAAATATCTTGCCTTTCCGGCTGTTCCTTCACTGACTTCACTATCTTCACGGTAAATAATGCCTTTTGGTTTTTTGCCTTCTCCGGCTGTTCCGCTATGATCGTCACTTATATATAAACACAGTGCATATTATTTTGTTGAAAACTCCCGAAATCAACATAAATCTTTAATAACAAACCATTAAGATAAGAACTAACCATCCGAAATTTTCTTCTAAAATTGATCGACCGCACCTGAGCCCGGCAACCGATCCAAACAATAGCTTCAACCGGAATCAGTTTATAATTCCATATAATGAAACATGTTATAGCTCAGATCCCGCGTGATGTTCATCGGTGGCGAATTGAAAAGTCATTACAACTTAATGGCACTGTATTTGAATTCTATGGGAAAGCGCCATAGAATATAGATATCAGACAGGCCAACGACTATGAACAGAACCTTGAAAATTGTTATCCTGACCAGCTTAATTATCCCGATATCTTTATGTTCCTGTGCAACCGTGGGAATCGAAAAAGCTCAATATACCGTCCTCCACAAAGAAGGCAAGTTCGAGATCCGGCGCTATCCAGGCCAGCTCGTGGCCGAGACCATCGTCGATGCCGATTTTGACCAATCCGGCAATATCGCCTTCCGGCGACTTTTCCAATATATCTCAGGCAACAATCGCACCAAAGAATCCATCGCCATGACCGCTCCGGTCAACCAGCAACCCACTGCCGAAAAAATCGCCATGACCTCGCCCGTCAATCAGCGCAAAGTACAGGATAAATACGCCGTCAGTTTTCTTATGCCGGCCCGGTATTCCACGAGTACCATACCCGAACCGCTGGACCCCATGGTGGTCATTAAAGAAATCCCAACCCGCCAAATGGCCGCCGTTCGCTACTCCGGAACCTGGAGTCAGAAAAAATATCAGCAGAAACGAACCCTTCTCGAAGACTTTATCCGCCGACAGGGTTTAACCATCTCTGGAGAAGATATCTTTGCCCGCTACGACCCTCCCTTCCAGTTATGGTTCCTTCGCCGCAATGAAGTCCTGTTCCCCGTAGAATAACCCGGTCACCGAATATTATTAACCTTTTATCTGAATGTGTGGTTCGAACTTTCCGCCGTTTCTATTGTATCCTGAGCTTGACTATTTAAATGGAATCAATGCCATGAACATAACAAACAGAGCCGCCGTTCCTCGTGGGCGTGAACGCGATGTAAAATTGGAACGAAAGAAGTTTTTAATCCAGTTATGCCTGTTCCTGATCATCCTGAGTTACGGGCCGGCGGACTGGCTGTTTGGCCAACCCTTATCTCAAGTCTCCCCCGGTACCTGGCCCCAGTGGCGCGGCCCGCAGAGGGATGGCACTATCGAAGGACCTGCCTGGCCCGACAAACTCGACAGCGCCCGATTAGAAAAAATGTGGTCTCAGAAACTCGCCGAAGGCTATCCCGGCCCCATTGTCAGTACCGATCGGGTATTTACAGTCGAAACCCGCGATAAAAAATTCGAGATCGTCCGCGCCTTCGATCGCGTCACCGGCGAACAGAAGTGGGAGACCGCCTGGGAGGGTTCCATGAAAGTGGCCTTTTTTGCCGCCCGCAATGGCAGTTGGGTCCGGTCCACACCCGCTTTGGATGGAGAATATCTCTATGTCGGTGGGATGCGCGATGTTCTGGTCTGTTTGGATGTGCGCGATGGCGCCGTCAAATGGGAGGTCGATTTTGTTGAACGGTTTGGCGCCCCGCTGCCCGATTTTGGATTTGTCTCCTCGCCTTTAGTGGTTGACGGTGCTGTCTATGTCCAGGCCGGCGCCGGATTCGTCAAACTCGACAAAACCAGCGGCGACACCCTCTGGCGGACTCTCGAGGATGGCGGCGGCATGTTCGGCAGCGCTTTTTCCTCTCCGGTTTTGCAGTCGCTTTGTGGAATAGAGCAGCTGCTGGTACAAACCCGTACGGTTTTGGCCGGCGTCGACCCCACCACCGGGACGGTGCTGTGGAGCCAACCGATTAAAGCCTACCGCGGCATGAACATTCAAACCCCTGTCGCCTTGGGCAATACCCTGTTTACCAGTTGCTATCGCGGCGCTTCCATACTGCATGAATTAACCAGAAACGACCAGGGTTTTACGGTATCCGAGATCTGGAGTGATGAAAAATCCCAGGCCTATATGTCCACCCCGGTGGTAATCGACGGCCGACTCTATTTCCATCGTCGGGACCGGCGTTTTAGCTGTCTGGATCCAGCGGCGAAAAAAATCCTGTGGACCTCGCCTGAATATGGTCAGTACTGCTCCCTCGTTGCCAACGGTAACAGGATCCTGGCGCTTGACCAGCGGGGCGAACTCCTGCTGATCGAGGCCGGCCCCGATCGTTTCAATTTACTCGATCGCCGAAAGATCGCCTCGCAGGAGACCTGGGGCCACCTCGCTGTGGCTGGCCGACAGATATTCGTCCGGGAACTGCGGGCCATTTCCGTTTATCACTGGCAGGAACCTGCCGAGACCTTACCGATGCCAAAAAATCAGTAATTAATAAAGTGTGCCACGATCAATCGTTTTAAAGGCTCTTGAGATTGAAAGAATTATGCACAATCCTGGTGACTTACGATAGATGCAAACAAAAAATTCCATTCTTTAATTCCAGAAAAAAGGCTGTTTACCATGAAAAATAGAATGTTATACCCATCCTGTCTGATGTTAATTCCGGTTATTTTATTCGGTGCGATATCCCCTGGGTTCGCCTCCGAGATAAATGCAAAAGTGTTGATAGATTTCTCCGACGCCGCGGCTGACAAGCAATGGCTTTCCGTCAATGACAATGTCATGGGCGGCGTCTCCAAAGGCAGGTTCCGTGTTACCGAAAACAAAACACTGGAATTTTCTGGCGAGATCTCTTTGCAAAACAACGGCGGATTCGCTTCTATTCGAACCCGCCCGGCAAAACTCGATCTGGCCGGTTATGACACCATCGCCCTGCGGGTCAAAGGGGATGGCAGGAGCTACTACTTCGATCTGAGAACCCCTTCGGGCATTTCCGCAGGTTCCTATCGTGCGCCGGTCAAGACGATAAAGGATACCTGGCAGGAAGTTCGCATCCCTCTCAATGGTTTCCAATACGCAGCCTTCGGCAAACTCATTCCGTTTGCCGGCCCCCTCGTGGCAGCCAATGTCCAGAGTGTGGGCTTTACGCTGGCGGACAAACAGGCCGGCAAGTTTCGATTGGAAGTCCAATGGATAAAGGCCGAAAAAGGTCCGACCACCAATACCGATGATCCGTCTGACCCACCAGGCGACATCGTGGATACCGCCGTGGCTGCCGGCCAGTTCAAGACCCTGGTTGCCGCAGTCGAAGCGGCCGGTCTCGTCGAATCGCTGAAAAGCGAAGGGCCGCTCACCGTCTTCGCTCCCAATGATCAGGCCTTTGCCAAATTGCCCAACACCACTTTAGAAGAACTGCTTCAGCCCGAAAACCGCGACAAACTCCGCGCAATTCTGACCTATCATGTGGTGCCGGGAAAGATTCTGCTGGGTTCCCAGTCGTTCAAAACACTGCAGGGCCAATCCATATCAATTGAACCGGCCATGCCTGTTAAGATCAACGGGGTAAAAATCCTTGCTACTGACATCATGGCCTCTAATGGTGTAATACATATTATCGATAGTGTCCTGATCCCAACCCCCACGCAGTTGACGCCTCGTCAAGGGGCCCGGCAAGTGATCGAACTGGCGATCGAACGGGGCGTCCCCTTGTTCAATGAAGGGCAACCCGCCGCCTGTGCGGCCATCTATGAGGTCGCCATTGAATCTTTACTGAAATCGCAAAACAAAGCCATCAGGCAGCAGGACTACTCGGTTCTGCAGGACGCTTTGAGTCAAATACGCAACGACGAACAACAGACTCCCAGTCAAAAAGCCTGGATCCTGAGACGGGCACTTGATCTCGTCTATGAATCGCTGGGCGAAGACTGATCCGCTTCATTGAAACTTGTCTTTACAAAGCACAGTGTAATTTATCGTGTTGACAAATCCTTAAAACAACATAACTCTTTAATATTAAATCATTAAGAACATTCCAGCCGGATTCCACTTTTTATAATAACCCCCGGATTTTATTCGTAAAACCAAAAAATCACTCAAACCATTATCATAGAGGATGCGGCAAATCTGTGATTGGCACATGCTGTTGATTTTGTTTATGGATGGATCATATGAGGCTGCCCGACTGCCCGTAACCACAAGAGTATCATTGGCATAAGAGAGGCCCGAAGATCGAAGATCCGCCTCAGGAGGAGCCGACCGTTCCTGGCCGGAATCGTGAGACCGCCGGTCAACGTTTTTTTAATTTTTTCCACGCCTCGCAGAGGCGTACCTGCATGATTTCGCACCGAAGGCGAAAAATAAAACAACCATGAGCGCAGCGAAATCCCTATCTATCGGGAAAGCCAATATAAAAAATTATCACCCTAACCTCAACAACGAAATGAGCTTAGCGAATTATTGTTTATCCCCTGGGTGGCGCCCTTCAAGCGCAGCTTGTGGGTGCATGCGTCGCCCTGTGTGTTCCAATTTGAATCGAGCTTAACAAAAAATAAAAACTCATCCGCCTCAAGGCGGATACAAATGATATCTCGAAGAGATCAAAAGCGCATAGCCCGCCAATTCATTGGCGGGAATACCCGAACCCGAGTTTGAAACTTTTAACCCACGCCTCGCAGAGGCGTACCGACAGGATATCTCGCAAAAGAGATAGATAAAACCAAACATGAGCGCAGCGAATACCAATACAAAACGTTGAGCGCAGCGAAATCCCGAGCTATCGGGAAACCCAATGATGAAAATAATAACCCTAACAATATATCGAGCTTAACTAAAAATAAAAACTCATCCGCCTCAAGGCGGATACAAATAATATCTCGGAGAGATCAAAAGCGCATAGCCCGCCAATTCATTGGCGGGAATACCCGAACCAGAGTTAGAAAATTTTAAACCCCCGCCTCGCAGAGGCGTACCGCCAGGTTATCTCGCAAAAGAGATAGATAAAACTAACATGAGCGCAGCGAATACCAACACAAAACGTTGAGCACAGCGAAATCCCGAGCTATCGGGAAACCCAATGATGAAAATAATAACCCTAACAATATATCGAGCTTAACAAAAAATAAAAACTCATCCGCCTCAAGGCGGATACAAATAATATCTCGAAGAGATCAAAAGCGCATAGCCCGCCAATTCATTGGCGGGAATACCCGAACCCGAGTTTGAAACTTTTAACCCACGCCTCGCAGAGGCGTACCGACAGGATATCTCGCAAAAGAGATAGATAAAACTAACATGAGCGCAGCGAATACCAACACAAAACGTTGAGCACAGCAAAATCCCGAGCTATCGGGAAACCCAATGATGAAAAAATGTCACTCTAACCTCAGCGTTAAAATGAGCTTAACTAAAAATAAAACGAACAGCCGCCAAATGGCGGATACCCAAAGCGGCCCAACGGGCCGGCATAAAATAGCCCAGGCAGAGCGAGTCCCGATCCTTCGGGACGAGCGCCACCCTGGGTAACAAACACGAAATTAAAATTTTAACCCACGCCTCGCAGAGGCGTACCGCCAGGTTATCTCGCAAAAGAGATAGATAAAACTAACATGAGCGCAGCGAATACCAACACAAAACGTTGAGCACAGCGAAATCCCGATCTATCGGGAAACCCAATGATGAAAATAATAACCCTAACCTCACCAACGAAATGAGCTTAACAAAAAATAAAAACTCATCCGCCTCAAGGCCGCAGGTCCGCCTCAGGAGGACGAATACAAATAATATCTCGAAGAGATCAAAAGCGTATAGCCCGCCAATTCATTGGCGGGAATACCCGAACCCGAGTTTGAAACTTTTAACCCACGCCTCGCAGAGGCGTACCGACAGGATATCTCGCAAAAGAGATAGATAAAACCAACCATGAGCGCAGCGAATACCAATACAAAACGTTGAGCACAGCAAAATCCCGATCTATCGGGAAACCCAATGATGAAAATAATGACCCTAACCTTACCAACGAAATGAGCTTAACGAAAATAATAATTTCATCCGCCAAATGGCGGATACCCAAAGCGGCCCAACGGGCCGGCATAAAATAGCCCAGACAATCTATGTCAAATCTTAATTTAAAAATTAACCAGTTACCGCTATTAATTGCGATTGATTTTCGAGATATCTATGTTGACTGTTAACAAACATGTTATCATCATAGGGTTGGCCGGTTTTTTTCATGGCCAGCAATATTTTTACCCATTTGTGAGCCAGACTTCTCAGGGCGGCATGGTAGGACTTTCCTTTCTGTCGTTGTTTATGGTAGAATTCTTTGGCCCATTGACAAAAGAGACAGGAACTGGCGGCAAAGAGCTGCAAAGTGCGACGGGCGAATTTCCAACAGCCGAAGCGAAAATGGACCTGACACGATTTGCCGCTTTGTTTGGTAACCGGCGCGGTGCCAAAGAAGGCCTGGGCTTGGGCGGGATTGTCAAAGCGTTCCGGGTCTCGCCCCAAACAGGCCAGCAAAGCCGGGGCCAACACATTGCCGGCACCCGGCAGGGATCGGATCCAATCCGCTTCGGGCATATTGTCGAGCAGGTCGTTAATTTTCCGATCATAGTCATCGATTTCGCGCGTGAGCGCTTGCAGACTTTTAGCCAAATAGCCAATCAGCGAAGCGTGGGCTTCTTGCAAATTGGGGGCAATGGGCAAAACCGGCGCTTTCAGAATGGCAGCCATTTTTTCAAAACGGCCCATGCTGGGATAATGGTGTTTGATCAACCATTTTCCCAGTCGTTTGGGTGTCAGGGCCATCATTCGGTTCTGGGTGGGAAACGCCCACAGAAAATCCAGGGCGATATGGCTTTTTATGCTGCCAAACAGCGTCAGGAAGGCCGGATAATGGCATTTCAGCAGAGATTTCAATTCATTGATTTTGGCGGTTTGTTCTTCTACCAGCCGCAACCGGTTTTGGGTAGCGATCCGCAAGGCGATCATGTCGTCGCTGTCGGGCTTCAACGGTTTCAATTCGGCATGCATGATTTTCAGAAATCGGGCGATCACATACCGGTCGATCTTGTCAGTTTTGTTGCCTTGGGGATACAAGGCTTCGCGAAACTTTTTAATGGCGGCGGGATGAACCACATATACGCGATAGCCGCGGTCCAGCAGACTTTGAACCCAGCAGCCGCAGGAGGTTTCCACCGCCAGCAAGATTTGGTCAGGCCGTGCGTATTGTTCCCAATGCACGAACAGGTCGGCCAGGCCCTCGGCGCTAACGGGCGCTTGGCCCTGGGCCAATGGTGGGTCCTGCTGTTCCTCCAACAAACAATAATCCAGGTTTTGATCGGACCAATCGATTCCGGCGAACAGCATGGACTCATCTCCTTTCTAGTGGTTGTGTTACGCCAAGCCGAACAACCCAGGCAGCCTCATAGTGTTCCTCGAAGGAAGACAATCTATTGTTCCTCATGGTTGTTGGTGTGGGGTGATGGCGGGTCAGTCTGGGCTGGGCCCTCGAAGGTCTGGGCAACGCGGACCTCGCCACACCCCGGCGTGTTTCGGGGAAATAACAAGTTTCACAGAATTTAACAGATTTCACAGAAAGAAAAAGAAGCAAAAAGAAAGAATACTGATATTAATAATAACATATACTCTAAGGATTAGTATAACCTATGAGGGCAGAGCGAGTCCCGTCTAACGGGACGAGCGCCACCCTGGGTACCAAACCCGAATTTGAAAATTTTAAACCCACGCCTCGCAGAGGCGTACCGACAGGATTTCGCACCGGAGGCGAAAAATAAAACCAGCCATGAGCGCAGCGAATACCAACATAAAACGAAACAAACCCAACATGAAAAAATATCGCCCTAACCTCAACCAAGAATTGAGCTTAACAAAAAATAAAAACTCATCCGCCTCAAGGCCGCAGGTCCGCCTCAGGAGGACGGATACAAATAATATCTCGGAGAGATCAAAAACGCATAGCCCGCCAATTCATTGGCGGGAATACCCGAACCAGCGTAGAAAATTTTCAACCCACGCCTCGCAGAGGCGTACCGACAGGATTTCGCACCGGAGGCGAAAAATAAAACTAACCATGAGCGCAGCGAATACCAACATAAAACGAAACAAACCCAACATGAAAAAATATCACCCTAACCCCAACAACGAACCAAACTTAACCAAAATAAAACGAACATCCGCCTCTTGGCGGATACCACAATTTTGCATTTTAAATTCTAAATTTTAAATTTCTAAACAGGAGGTACTACCATGTCATCTTCACTCAGAAGACTACGCGCCAACCGTCGCAACGCCCAGAAATCCACCGGCCCCAAAACCCCCGAAGGCAAGGCCATCTCATCGAAGAATGCCATCAAGCATGGCCTCAGCGGTCAGGATCCCGCCCACCTCATCGTTCCCGGCGAATCCGAACTCACCTACCTCGAGTTCCGCGCCGCGCTGCTGCAAGATCTCAAACCAACAACTTATCTCCAGCGTCACATCGCCGACCAGATCGTTTCCGCCGCCTGGCGATTGGAACGCATCGGCCGCATCGAAGCCGAGATGGTCGACGCCCGCGTCTATAAACTCCGGCTCACCAACGAAGAGATCCGCAAAGACACCGTCATCGACCAGCCCTTCGCCCATTCGAGTATCTACCTGCCCCGCCACAACGAAGTCGGCACCGCCTTCACCCTCGAAACCCCCGCCTTCAACTGCCTGGCCCGCTACGAAGCCCACCTCAACCGAACCTTCCAGGCCAATCTTAAGCTCCTGCAACAGTTGCAATTACAACAAAAACCAAACGAACCCAATGGATATCCCCCAGAGTACCCATTTCCCGACCTGCCCCGCGTCCACATCCCCGACCCGCCCAGAATCCCCACGCACCCCAGCGAAGCCAAATTGGCCCCCGAATACATCAAAGACCGACTGCCCGAAATGGAAAACGACCACAGCATAACTGACGACCAGGTCTTCAGTTACGCCTGCAACCGCTACGAAGCCCTCAACACGTTTGCGAACCAGAACGGCGAAGAAGCCCTCCACGCCCTCGGCATCCCCACCAAACCCCCGGCCGACATCCCCATCCAGGAGGATAAGAAATAAACTAATCCCAATCATCACAACATGGTCTCCTAATGCATGAATGAACCCATGTGATCCATTCATATATCCAGGGTACGCATTATCTGCCGGCCCGATTCCTGGATATCCATCCAAAGTTGTGTTGTATTAATAAACCGAATCCGTTACTATATCCCGATGTTTGAAATCAACGACCAGTTAAGTATCAGCGAAGAATATCTACGCTATCAATATGCCCGCTCCTCCGGGCCCGGCGGCCAGCACGTAAACAAAGTCAATACCCAGGTTCAACTGTTCTTCGATGTGAAACAATGCCCCGAACTTTCCGAATCGATAAAGCGCCGCTTGATCGAACTGGCCGGCCATCGCTATAGCGACAAAGGAATCATTGTCGTTCGTTGTGATGAGTCCCGTTCCCAGTCTGCCAACCGGCAGGAATGCCTCAACCGGCTGCGCGTCTTGATTCTCGCTGCCCTCAAGCCCCCCAAAAAACGCAAACCAACCCGTCCGTCACTAGCCTCTCGCCAGCGTCGGCTCGAAAGTAAATCTCATCGCGGCAAAATCAAACAGATGCGGGGCAAAATATCAAACGAATGACTATCTAACCCGTAGCAGCAGAAATCGCGCCCTTCATCGGTAACATGCAGACATCGGCTCACGATAACAGACCAGCCAGTTATTGACAAAACCAACCAGATCCAGCAGATCGATCGAACCATCACCATTCACATCCCCCCCCGGCAATCCAAGCGCTAACAACCCGGTAAACAAACTGAAATCCTGTATGGTAACCTGGCAATCGTCATCCAAATCGGCCATGTTAGCTTCCGCGCAATTATAGGTGGGAAACTGGGTCCCCCCCTCCGCCAGATATTCCAGATAGTCATCCAGATGGGTAAATCCATCCCCATCAGGATCACCATGAATATCGCTGGTATCGCCCACCGGCGAGTTTGGATTAAGCCCTTTGTCCTGCTCCCACCAATCAGGCAAACCATCATGATCGCTATCAGGCGGAACCGGCCCGCTTTTTAAGATCGGATAACCCCCGACATCCTCCTGCGTATCGATAATACCCGGCAGATGATCGATACTGCCCCGATAGGTAAAGCGCCGTTCCCACACCTCATCGATAATACGCCGGTCAATCGCATCGCGCCTGGGACAGGTCGCCCCCACATCGTTCAATACATTCTCCAGAATCTCTGCAACCGGGTGCGTTGTCACATAAGATGGAAAAAACGGCACATCACTGCGTATCTGAGATTCCGTCGCGTAATTGGGCGAAACCCCATTCCAGTTATCAGTATCAAACTGAGGATACCCTTCCATCCGGTTACCCGAAATATAGAACATCTGGGGATTGCCCGTCCCCATCTGATCCCCATCCGGCCGCATCAACAGAAACAGCGTCGTCGCCGCTCCCGGCAGATAATAGTTATTGACAAAATTACATCGCATCACGCCGCCGTCAGTCGTTCGATGCTGCCAGTTATACACCACATTATTCCGGATATCGCAATATCCGGCATACTCGCCATCCGGCTCAAGTCCACCCGCCAGCGACCAGTTACGCCCGGCACAATGCGCCAATAGATTATGATGATAACTGCCGATATTCCCGCTGATCGAACCGGCAAAAGAATGATCAGCGTATTGATAGGAATTGTTCAGGGCCTCCGAAATAATATTACGCGAAAAAGTAATATTCCTGGCCGATCGGGAGCTGTGTCCTTCATCGATACTCCAACTGATTGAGCAATGATCGATAATACAATGGTTACTGCTGGCCATGCCCATGCCATCAAGCGAAATCTGGGCATAATCGCCCACCCGCGTACGAATATGCCGGATCACCGCGTCTTCCGCGCCCAGCATACCAAACGGATAGCGTGCCACACAGATCCCCTCTCCCGGCGCAGTCTGACCCGCAACATAAACATTCCCGCCATCAGCGGGTATGACCAGTTTGCCTTTAAGAAAAATTGTCCCCCCAACCCGGAATACCACTACCCTGGCCCCCTTTTCCACCTCAATAGCCTGGCGTAAACTACCTTCGATAACCGCTTCCGAGCCGGGATTATAATCTTCCAGGGTCGTCACTTCGATAGTCCTGCCATAGCGGCCTGCCCGGGCAAACCGGCCATATCCTTCAGCCGTTCGATAAGCCAGATGGCGCGTCTGAAACGACCAGACATACCCCTTAGTAATCGATCCATCCGCCTTCACCGTATCGATCCGCCAGTAATAAGTCAGTTTGCTATCCAGATTCTCCGCATTCCAGTCAGTATCAGCGCCGGATTGACGCCCGCGATAAACACCGGCAGTGGAAATGGTCGCGTTCTCCACTCCATCCCGATCTGTTCCAAAGTAAACATCATGTTCAACCGCAAACAGCGAAGCGGTCCAGCTAAGCACGGTATAACCGGTTCCAGCCGAACCGGCTGCCGCGTCATCATTATTCGCAAAAACATGATGATCGCCATCCACCGGCATCGGATTAGCGGCATAACTGTCTACTGATGCCAGGTTGTCGATTTCAAAACCATTTAAAACCGCCGTACAGAGTTCCGTCGCGCTATCGCCTACTGGCTCAAACCGGATCACCACCGGCTGACCGGCAACCGCTTCCACCGTGAAAAATGTACTGGTAATATCAGTATCATCAGTAACATACTGTGAGGGTTGAATTATTAATTGCTTAATATCATCAACATGAATTTGACAGGAACAAATCGCCCGCCCATATTTACTCACCGGCCACGGCGCGTTATGATAGCTGATAACCGTATGCGCTCCCGGCGTTAATCCCTCAAGCGTCATGACAATGGTGCCGCCCTGATAACTGGGATGTGAACTTGTACCATCATCAAAATTGGCGTAGAAACAATCCATCGCCAGTTCATATTTATTTAAACCATCCTTGTTATACCAGTTAATCTTCCAATCCGTTGAACTGGGCGGATTCAACAGCGCTAGACTCACAGTCAAATCCCCAAAACTTTTTGACAATCCGTGAGACGCCTGCCACGAAGTAAAACCGGCCGCTGTTGCGTCACCGCGTGTATCCATATCGACTTTAATATGTTCAGCCCAAAGGGGGAAGGCAAACAAAATAACCCAAACAATAATCCCCTTCAAGCCCCGTGGATTACGATTTTTTATTCCATTTTGGCTAATATCTTCGAACATGCTTTTCCTCGCAATTTACCTGAATTCTTTGACTTACGAGATATCCGTTCTCAACATTCAAATGGTCTTCTTTCCGGAGAAAATAATCAGGCGCTAATCTTATTATCGACAGTATAATTGACATTAACCATTATGATATAAAAATAACCTGTTGTTTTCAATATTTTTCCCAATTCTCCCTAATCTGAATTATTTGCCAATAAAAAATCCTTTATCAACCAGAACAAAATCTGACTGATAAAGGATTTATAAGCATTAAAGTGCGTTTATTTTAATCCGCTAAACCCGCCCCCCTTTTTCGTTTGAGTCGTTTGAGATACGGCATCCAATTTAAGCGCGTCGCTAATTTACGAGTTCCTGTGAGCATATAATTGATGCAGTTATCCCTGAACCAGAGAAAAAAAGCTCCCGGCCGCGGCGCGTACACATTAAACGAAATCTCACGGCGCGATTCGTCACCATAACTGTTCTTGAAAAATTCATCCCCAAATCCATAATCGATCCACTTGATTTCACTGCCGCAAAGTTCTTCCAGTTTATGCAAAAACATAACTGTCCCGACATTCTCTCGCGCGTAAGCCGGATCAAAACCCATAATCCCCATATGATATGTCTGTCGATATCGATAAGAAATCAAAAACGCAATCGGCTGCTCGCCATGATAAGCCACATTAAAATCCAGCCAGCCGGCCCTGAAAGCGTCGTGAAACAGAATCCTGAATTTCTCGATTTCTTTCAGACCGCCACCCAGCGCAAATTGATATGTCTTTTGCGACACGTCATAAGCCTGCGCCAAAAAAGTCTCAAGTTGATCGACACTCGGACAGGTTTTAATGGTAAACTCGGGATTGTTTCGATATCTTTTCAAAAATGTCTTCAGGTTCCTTCGGTGCTTCTTAGATAAAGTCTGATAAAATCCCTCCATCGTCTCCGGAACAGTGGTTACCCAATGCAGGTAATCGCCAACCTTCGATACTAGCCCTTTTTTACAGCTATCATAATAGGCCTCGGGCGCAAGTTTAAAATGAATGATCCCGATATGACGATTGGACTCAAATATCGCCTGGATCGCCGTACGCAAATGAGAAGCCGGCAGTAGCAGCCCCCCATTATGAATAACAAGCAGTTGAATATCACCCGTTATGGGCCTGACGACTCCCACCGCTTCTATGGCCCTCACACTCAACTCCCAACAGGGCAGCAATCCGATGGATTCAGCGCGAGCAGGTTCTCGGATCTGAAAAAGACGAAACGTCCATTTCGGGCAGGCCTTTTGCTGGCTCAGAATACGCTCAGGATCAATATACACTAATTGTGGATAATATCGTTTTTGTAAATCCACCCATTGCCGCCTGACCTCCGCGGTTAACATAACTTCCCTGATCTCTGGTTTATCCTGCCCCATAGCATCCAATATATAAACAAAAACTACTCGTCGCTCGGCACATCTTTTGTCTGGTT
>CAXXFK010000035.1:0-75467 GCA_963663965.2 Sedimentisphaerales bacterium | reverse complement strand
CGATAACGCGGTGATGATTGCGCGAAATGAATGGAGATATTTCGCTGACGTGGAGAAATGTTTTGAAGAAAAGGCGCTCGAAATCAGAGGGTATGCCAATGATCTGAGCCAGGTATTATTGAATCTGATCGTCAACGCCGCCCATGCCATTGAAGAACGGATCGATCATGCCAAAGAGTTTGAAAAAGGCGTCATCAGGATTCGGAGTTATCGTGAAAATGAACATGCGATCATCGCCGTGAGCGATAACGGAATCGGTATTCCTCATGAAATCCGTAACCGGATCTACGATCCTTTTTTCACCACAAAAAGATGTTGGCAAAGGAACCGGACAGGGTTTGTCGGTGACGTACCGCATCGTCGTCGAAAAACATGCCGGTTCCATTCAGGTTGAGTCAGAGCCGGGGTTGGGAACGACCTTTACTTTGAAATTACCCTGTCAGCCAGTTGAACTGGGCGTTTGATCCTGAGTTGTAAAGTATGCTGGCTGAATCAATACCGTCATGAGCCAGGCAGGAGGGAATTCATGTTGGATACCAACGGAAAACATAAGACCAGATTATGTATCCAGTCAACTTTATAAATTTATACGATTTATTTCATCGAACCATGTCGCTTCGGCTTATCGTCAGTGTAAACCTGATGCTGATTTTACTGTTGGATGTGTGTTTGGAGGCTTCCTCCGGTCACCGGCAAAATCAGTCTGAGGTGCTCGATCCGGTCATGCAGCAATGGATCAAAGAACATCCGAATCTTGAGATTCTGCTGGAGGTGGATTATCCGGGTAATGAACATGTATGGCTGCTGGACCCCTACGTAACAACATTTTGTGACCGGTTAAGCCGGCAGACGGGATTGAAGATTTCCTGCCGTGTGATTGGCAGGCATTCTGAACTGGGCGAATTTCGGAAAACAAGTCGTGATCCGGTCGCGGTTCTCGGCATAAAAAATTCGGATTGTGACGAAGCTGGTTTCGTTACAACCGAACCCTGGCTGGTCTTGACTCAGGCATTGTTTGTCAATCGGAACGCGAATATCGATTCATCAAAGATTGGCGCTGGTCACACCCTCGCGATCAGTCCGGAATGGACCTGCGTGGATTCAATAAAACAGCAGTATCCTGATGCCGGATATCTTGAATTGGATAGCGGGCGAATGGGATTGGAGCGCCTGGCTGAAGGACAGGTTGATGGATGGATCGGGCCGGAATATTTTGGAAAATCCCTGATCAAAACCTATGATCTGGATGCTATCGTCTGGATGACGAACTGCCCGGACCTGCCTCCGTTAGAGTTTCTATTTCGTTTAAATCCTGAACAGGGGATATTATTGGAAATACTGAACCAGGTCATTATGTCTTCTGGCCTGAATGATACCGGGTCAGATTTGAATGAAGGGCTGGATAGAATACCTGCGAATCGAAACACGTATTTTGTTTTTGTCCTGATTTTGATCGCAACTGGAGTGGTCGGGTGGATCAAAATCCATATGACTTTGCGGAATCGGATCGCATTTCTGATCCAGGCGCTGGGTGCCGTGCCGGAACTCGTTTTCATTAAAGGAATCGATGGGACGATTTACTGGCAGAATGATCAGGCAAGAATATATCAAAATAACAGGCTGCTGATGCTGGCCGCCTCGGATTCGCGGATGGCTCCGCCCCCTGATTTGTTTGGCGTAAAACGCGATGATTTTGAAGAGGGCATTGTTGAGCTACAGCGGGAATTTGAAGGGCATGGGTCAGGCGATACGGTCTGTCAATATGCAGCCAGCTACCGCTTGGAAAACATTGGCAAACGGAAAGTCATTGTCGGTATCATCCATGAAGTGACTGACATCAGGCGGATGGAGCAGAATTTACGGGAAAACCGCGATCTCTACCGCAGCCTGTTTGAACAATCGAATGATGCCGCCTGGCTCATGCTGGATGGCCGAACCGTGGAATGCAATGTCCGGGCCATGGATATGTTCCGGGCCAGCAGTCTGGATGAATTACTGGGTAGAACGCCCCTGGGAACTCTCGCCGGAATTTCAACCGGACGGGGGCCGTTCCGAGACTCGGGCCAGGGATGTTATTGCCCGGGTGATGGCCGGCGAAATGGTCAGTACTTTTCCCTGGTGGCATCGGCGGTTGAATGGGAGGGTTTTTGACGCTGAGGTGACCTTGTCCAGCGTGGAACTATGCGGCCAAACGTATATTCTGGCCATTGTCAAAGATGTCACGGAACATGTCGAAGCCAGGCGTAAGATTATGGAAGATTCAAAGCGATTAAGCCTGGCCATGGCATCCGTGTGTTTAGGGGAGTGGGAACGTAATCTGGAAGCCGATGAAACTCGCGTCAGCGATCGGTGGTTGGAAATCCTGGGTATTGAACCAGATCCCATGATTGATAATTATTTCTATTACTGGCTGGAAAATATTCATCCGGAAGACAAAGTTCGCACGATTCAGACATTACAAAATCATCTGGAAGGCCATACCAGCCAACTCAGTATGGAATATCGTTTTTTTCATCCGTTGAAAAATTGGATATGGTTGCGGGAAACCGGGCAGGTGTTCGAACGTCGCGCCGATGGGGTTCCGGTTCGAATTATCAGCCTGCTGCTGGATATCAGTGAACAGAAACGCAGTGAACAAGCCATTCAGGAGGGTGAAGACCGCATGGCGCTGGCCATGGCTTCTGCGCGCATGGGATTATGGGAATGGGATATTGTAGCGGATCAACATATCCCATCTGACAGTTTGCTGGAGATCACCGGTTATGACAGAAGGGATTATCCTGTCCAGCATATGGACTGGATTACCCATATCCATGAGGATGATCGGGACCATGTTTTGCGGGTTTTAAACGATCATCTGGAAGGGGTGACATCCTGTTATCAGGTGGAATTCCGTTTCCGTCATATGCGAAAAGGATGGTTCTGGATATACGATGCCGGACGAGTCACCGAGCGCAATCCGGATGGCAGTCCGGCGCGTATGATCGGATTGCATATGGACATTACTGAACGCAAACGTATGGAACTGGATTTGCGCGAACGGGAAGAAAATCTGCAAATCATGCTCAATAGTATAGGAGATGCGGTCATTGCCACGGATGCCCACGGCCGGATTTTAACCATGAATCCCATCGCGGAACTGTTGACGGGCTGGCGCAAGGAGGCGGTTCTCGGTTTGGAACTGGCCGAAGTATTTCGTATCATCGATACGGAAACGCGCATGCCCTGTGAAAATCCAGTGAATAAAGTTTTGCACACCGGACAGATTGTCGACCTCAGCCACCACACCTCACTGATCTCTCGAGATGGCAAAGAGTATCAGATTTCCGACAGCGCCGCGCCGATCCGGAGTCAGGGGAATGAAATTCAGGGGGTGATCCTGGTTTTTCACGATGTCACGGAAAAATATCGTCAGGAGCGGGCTTTGAAAGAAAGTGAAGAGATGTTCCGGATGCTCTTCGAAAAGAATAATGATTGCCTGGCTTATTTCGATACGATTCTGGATGACGCCGGACAATTTGCCGGTTGCCGGTTCATCAGCGTTAATCCGGCATTCGAAAATGTGATGGGAGTCAGTCGCCAGCAGGTGGCCAACCGGGATATCCAGGAAATCTGGCCCCGGTTGGAACCGCAATGGCTGCAATGTTTTGGCGAAACGGCGATGACAGGCAAAACAGTCAAATTCGAATTATATCATCAAATTGTCGGCCGGTATTTCCAGGGGGCGGTTTTCAAAATCCAGGCTGAGAGCGGGCGATTCGCCATGTCGTTTTCAGATATTACCGGCCAGATCAATGCCAAGAAGGAGATTGTCGCCGCCAAGGACCGTCTTGATAAGATCCTGCAAACGGCAAATTGTGTGGTTATCATCATGGATGAAACTTTCCGGTTGTTGTTCATTAATGATTATGCCCAGAAATTATTGGGATATACCGGTGAAGAGATCCTGGGAACCGATGCCATGGATCTGCTGGTGGCGGATGCGGATGACAGAAATCGGATCCGGACCAGATTACATGCAGAATTGCCGGATCATGAAGCCGCCAATATCGTGGGATTCAATCGATGCCTGACTCGTGATGAGCGTACGCTGTGGATCGCCTGGTCCACTCGTAAAATGACGGATCCGGCAACTGCAGGATCGAAATTGTGGGGATTGGAGTGGATATCAGCGAACAGAAACAGATGGAGGCATCGCTGCGTCAGACTCGCGGCCAGTTGGAACAGCACAGTGAACGGCTGGAAACACTGGTTCGCGAACGAACCGGCAAACTGGAGGCGGAACATGATAAACTGGCGGCCGCCCATGAAGAACTGAAATCAACACAGAGCAAATTGATTTTTTCGGAAAAAATGGCGGCGCTGGGCCACTTGATTGCCGGGGTGGCGCATGAGGTGAATTCGCCTTTGGGGGCCATCAACGCGTCCAATTCGATCATCATGCAAAATGTGAATGCGTTACTGAAAAACCTGGAACAGTTATCCGGTTGGCTCTCCGGGCCGCAAGGCGAGTTGCTTGGGAAACTTTTGGATGAATTGCGGGCAGGCCGTCAGGCAACGCTGACTACTCGGGAACAGAGAGAATTCCGCAAACAGATTCGTACTCAATTAGAAAAACTCAACCTGGCGCGTCCCAGTGAAATGGCGGCCTTGCTGGTGGATATGGGATTACATGAAAACTGGGAACCATACGAATCGTTATTGCGGGTGGAAAATTCCGGCCAGTTACTGCAAGGATTGAGAATCATTGCTGATATTTTCAGAAGTCATGCCATTATCGATATTGCGATTCAGAAAGCCAGCCGAACGATTATGGCTTTGAAAAATTATGTTCATCAGGGTACGCGGGCAAGAGGACAGGAAACGCGAGACAGGATCGATATTCGCGAGGGTATGGAAACGGTGTTGATCCTTTATCACAATAAACTCAAGGACAAGGTGAAACTGGAAAAGGTCGTATGAAACGATTCCCGCCGTTTATGGCAACGCGGATGAATTGAATCAGGTGTGGAGCAATTTAATCATCAATGCGTTGCAGGCGATGAATTATGAAGGGGAATTAAAGATTCAAATCCGATCCAGCGGAGATGGTGTCGCCGTAACGGTTACCGATACCGGGTGCGGCATCCACGGTGATATTATTGACCGGATCTTTGATCCGCTGTTCACCACCAAGCCCGCCGGTGAAGGAACCGGGTTGGGCCTGAATATTAGCAGGCAGATCATTGATAAACATCACGGGACGATTACCGTAAAAAGCGAACCGGGTAAAGGCGCCAGTTTTATTGTGTGGCTGCCGGCGGTGCCCCAGGATGGTTCAACCAGACACAAGAACGATAAGGCGTCTCTTCAAGAGACGGAATTGTCAGTCCATTAGCAAAGGATGGATCGTGTCGTACGGAAAAATCATGCTGAAATTAGGAGCCGTCCATAAATAAATGCTGCATTTATCGCACAGTTTGTCGTTAGATTCAGTCGCGCCGATTGAGCGAAACCGCAGGCAGTGCTGTTCTATGTCGAGGATTTCGCGATTGAGAAGCGGCTGAAGATGACGGCAAGATGCGATGAGAAATGAAGTATTTATTAATGAACGGTTCCTTAACCGCGGAATTCAGCAAATGTATTTGAAGTTTCCCAGACTTTTACGCTGACCAGACGGGCCGGTTCGAATTGATGGATGAGTCGATGCCAGAATATCTGGACCATATTCTCGACGGTGGGAATCCGCTCTTTAAATTCAAGGGTGTCGCAATTGAGATTTTTGTGATCAAAAGGCTCGATGATCAGATTCCGGATAATCTGATCCACCTGGAAAGGATCGGCGATCTGGCCGGTTTGAGCATCTGGAATTCCGCCCAGGCACACTTCGAGCAGGTAATTATGGCCGTGACCGGATGGATTGGCGCATTTGCCAAATACCGAGCGGTTGCGGTCTGTTTCCCAGTTTTCATTGATAAGACGATGCGACGCGGCCAATTCGTATTTATAAGTCATATAAACCATGGGATTCTCCATTGGAATGACGGTGATTGATAGAGAGGGATTCATGTCTACAACCAGGCGAACCAGTTCACACTCATCAAAACAGTGTCGCATCAGATTGCAGACCCAGATCATCAGATTGACAACCGGCCCATCAGGGGACTTTTGACCGGCTATCCGCTGGCGAACCGCCTGACTGATGGAACTGACATTGACAACCAGGCCGGTATCCGGATGACTTTCACCCGCGTAGGTTAACCAGAACCGCATAGGGAGGTCGGTCAATAATACGCTTTTGGAACAACCGCTGTGAAGTATACGGCTCGTTGTGTCCAGATACAGATCGATGCCACGGGTAATATGAATCATGGGTTTAATACGGTTTACAATTGAAAATGCCCACTGGGCCGTGATATAAGTTCTACACGAGTAAAAACTTACCTTGCGAGCGATCGGGAATTTTCATGCCCATTGGGTATGGATTTTCAAATAGGCGGTTTAGTGTTATTTGATGTCATTTCCAGTTTCAGTGTCCCTTCGTTAGATTCAATGCCGTCGATTCGAGCCTGGATGTCTTCAAATGGATAAATAACTGGATTGATGGTAATGTGACCGGATTGCAGAAATTCCGGAAGTTTCATGACCAATTCACCGAAGGATCGGTCAAATAATTCTTTCTTGCGGGGCGTACGTTGATAGTCCGCCGAGAGTTTCCGGGCTTCCTGCCAGACAGGAGTCATCAACTCGGTTTGAATCTTTTCAGGTAATTTGAGGGCTCCAATTTTCAATGGAAGTAATTTCAAAGTCAGACCGGAAGATTCTACCATAGGCTGAATGGATATAGTCAAAATGCCACGAATCTGGCCATGATTCACCTCTCCCATTATGGATATGATATCATCATCGAATTTAATTTGCGGTTGTTTAAATAAACCCTTGAATGATCCGGCTATTTTTCCCAGCAGGATTTGATTGTCATCACAAGCCAGTTGGCGATTAATGAAATGGTCCGATAATTCATAGGAAAAATGAGATTTCGAAGTTAAATTATTGTGAAACTCTTCAACCTTTTTCATGCCTTCATTCAGGACCATTTGTTGATTTTGGGGGCTGATGCGGATGGGATGATAGGCTTTGGGGCGATAAGATACCATTAGATAGATAGTTATGATAAATATCAGTACCGGAATGATTATGAGCGTCAGCCAGATGGCCAGCGGCTTTAATATGGATTTGGGCCTGGGTTTAATCATTATACTTGATATATTCCTTACAAACTAAATAGCCAGTTTATTTTATGCGAGAATCAGGTGATTTATTTTTGAAAATTATTCTGTGCCTGCCTCTTTTCTGTTATCATGGATAACGGAGAGATAAATGTCCAGAAATTATCAAAACATTTTGCAAATCAGTCAGTCCGAATCGTCTGATCGAATTGATCTGGCCTATCGCATCAGTCAGGAGCGTTACCTGCGATTAACTTCAAAGGGGCCGTTGCGGTATTACCGGCACGTGTTATTAACAGATGCTGATGAAGCCTACCGGGCTTTAAGCAGCCAATCCATTCAGGATCGTGTGGAGTTGACTGAATCCGCGTGTCGATTGGACCAGCAATTACAGAACCATACCTCTCCGACTACTCTTAATCGGCCGGTGAGTATTTTGTCGCGCCGGGTCAATGCTTTGCGGACGGGTATCACGCGTAAGCCGCCGGTTAAAAGTTCGATAAAAAAACCATTTACGGTTGGCCGGTTTGTTGAACTGGAGGATAAAAAAGCCGTTTCATCTCGCTGGTCTGAGACGATTAGCCAGAAACCGCAAAGAATTAAATCGGTTCGTTTGACCTATGCCGACATGAAAGAAACCTGGGGTGACCCTGCCCTGGTCGAAAAATATTCGAAAAAAGAATTGGAAGACCTGTTTTGTAAAGAAGTTATTTTTCGACTTGAAGGGGACATGGTTCGATACAGTAGTCGACAAGAATTATTGGCAATGGCGACGGCCTGGCAGATACCGCTTTTTCAGGCGAATTTATTGATTGCCCAGATTGTCGAATCTGTCAGAACACATCAATTGCATCTGCCTGGCCGCAAAGAAAAAGAATTATACCGGGCTCAGGGCAGCAAAAAAGATCACTTATCCATGCTGGTAATGCTGACTTTTTGTGTGTTAATGTTTATTTTGTTCGATTTTTTAGTTTTAATGGTGTTGCGAAACGGGTAAAACCGGATTTTCGGGTGCGCATGGAGTGTCGCTCAGGGGGCCTTATTTGGCAACTTTTTAATTGCCAGATAGTTATGGGTTGGTTCGTTTGAATTTTCAGATATACCATTAACGATTGATAATGCCCGCTTAGCCGTGAAATAAGTCTATTACAAGTAAAAACTTAGCTTGCGAGCGATCGGACATTTCCAACCCCGATGGGTATAAAATCTGGTTGCAATCAAATAATATTTAAATAGAATAAGTCCTGCATTCATTGTGTTAACTGAACTGATATAATCTGCGGGACTGTAAAATGGATATTGCTGCCCTGAAAGAAAATTTCAAACGAGTCTTTGATAATATTGCTGAAGCGTGTGTTCGCAGCCGTCGCGATCCCAATGAAGTGCGGCTGATTGCCGTAACGAAAACAGTGGAAGTGCAAGTCATAAAAGAGATTCTGGAGATGGGCCAGGTCGAGTTGGGTGAGTCACGAGCGCAAAATCTAGTACAAAAAAAACGCCCAGATAAAAGAAGCGCTCAGCAGAAAGATCGAATTGCCGGGATTGAGTGGCTCGCAACGTACTATTTTCCCTAAGTGGCACATGATCGGACACTTACAGAGAAATAAGGTCAAAGCTTTACTGCCGATTGTTGAATACATCCATAGCGTCGATTCGTTGCGATTGGCTGAAGAAATTAATACTGCGGCGGCTCGTCTGGGCCTTGATCGGAAAGTTAAAATCTTTCTTCAGGTTAATACCAGTGAAGAAAAGCAAAAATTTGGATTAGCGGTGGGTGCTGTTTCAGCATTGACAGAACAGATCATAACCCTGCCCAATTTGCAGGTGGTTGGATTGATGACGATGGCGCCTCAAGTGGATGATCCTGAACAATGTCGGTTCTGTTTTGCCCGCTTACGTGAAATCTTTGAGGATTTACGCAGTGAAAAGATTGCCGGCCGGGAATTCAGGCATCTGTCAATGGGAATGAGTAACGATTATGTGGTAGCCGTTGAAGAAGGGGCCACTATGCTCAGAATTGGATCGGCTTTATTCGCAAATGGTGGGGGACGAAACAGATACTGGTATGAATTAATGTCTTATCAGTGTGGTTTTAACCAGTTCAGTCCCAACAGGCAGAGTATCGCTATGGTCGGCCCTTCCAGCAGCATCCAGTAGCATGGTAAACCGGATTCATATGCAATAGCGGTCGTTGTGACACCAAAGAGTATTCTTGCACATAAGCCTATTTTTATCAAGCCTTTATATTTATTTATGTCAAAAGTGACATAATATAGAATAAATCCACTCAAAGCATATAAGGCACTGAGTGATCGATTGAGATAATGCAAAATCGGGATATCCGGCAGGGTCCCTAAACCAAGCCATTCTTGATGAATCAATTGCATCCAACGGTATGGGAAAAATAAAGGAATAATTGCGGACATAGTAACTATGGCAGTGATTCTTAAGGTTCTTCCGAAAAATGAGTAGTTAATGTTGCAAAAAGAGAGACATGACTTTACTGTTTGAGGAAAAAAATAAAACCTCATATTAGGAGCTAAAGTCATGTCCACAAGTATGTTGTATCATACTTTTGGTGTTCGAGGTGTTCAATACCAAAAGACAGAATATTTTTGCGGGCAAGAGCGTGATTCACGGCATCTTGCCGGCGGATAGTCTGCGTTGCCCTTGTTGTAACTCCCGTAATTTCATTTACTTCGGTCACAAGGCCCGGAGGTTTGCCATGGTACCCGCCGGTCTGCGTCAAATGGAGTTGCTTGTCACTATTCCCCGATTGAAATGTCTGGCGTGCGGGGCCATTCGTCAGCCTCATCTGCCATTTGCCGACCCCAAGAAGCATTACACCCATGCGTTGGAACGGTATGTCATCGATTTATGTCAGGCGGCTTCCCTGCAAGAGGTGGCCCGACGGACCGGCTTAAGCTGGGATACCATCAAATCGATTCATAAGTCCTGGCTAGGTCGACGGTACCGAAAGATTTCCCTGAAAAAGGTTCGTTATCTGGGGATTGACGAATTGTATCTGGGCAGGAAAAGCAAATACATCTCGCTGGTAACCGACCTGGAAAGCGGACAAATCTTGCATATCGGCCAGGGCAAAGGCCAAGAGGCCCTGGTGGGATTCTGGGGGCGTGTCCGACGCAGCCGGGCGGTGATTGCCGCGGTGGCTACCGATATGGCCAGTGGTTTTTATGACCAGTGTCCTGAAAGAACTGCCGCAAGCCAAACTGGTGCTGGACCATTTTCATCTGGTCAAATGGTTTAACGACAAACTGACCAGTTTACGCCGGGATTTGTACCGGGAGGCCGATACCATGGGCAAAGCGGTACTTAAAGGCAGCCGCTGGCTGCTGCTCAAAGCGCCGGAGAACCTTAAATCCCATGCCGATAGCGCCAAAGATGAACGGCACCGGTTGCAGGAGGCTCTGCAACTCAACCAGCCGCTGGCCACCGCCTATTACATGAAAGAACGGCTCCGTCTCCTTTTTGATGCGATCACGGCTCCGCTGGCTGAACAGGAACTTAAACGCTGGATCAGCCAGGCGCAAACCAGCGGGATTCGGATCCTGCTGGATGCCGCCAAACAACTGCAACTCTGGAAACCCTTCCTGCTCAATTGGTATGACCATCCCATCAGCACCAGCAAAGTCGAAGTCAATAACCGTAAAATCGGCCTCCTGCAACGAATGGCTCATGGCTACCGCGATCAGGAATACTTCTATCTCCGGATCCATCATATCCATAACCAAAACTACTCATTAACCGGATGAGCCATTCTTAATAGCATTCTCAGGTTTTTATGGTGACGTGGCATTCAGGGATGAAAAATGCTGAGATTATAAATTGATTTAAGTTTATCGTATTGCAATTTAATGAGTTATATCCAGTAAATCGTACTTGACGATTTTTCATTATTGTTTAAGCTATCCTCATCTTAGGACCGATAATTACTATATTTATCGGAAGTTGTTCATCCGATATTTAGTAATCATAGAGATTTTGATTTTTTCCCTGCACCAGCAGACAGGCTTTTGATGAATTTTGAAATATTTACATCAGAAATAACACGACTTATTGCGGAAGGTAATCTGGCTGAAGTCAGGAAATTGGCTGAAAGTTTTGCGGAGGTTAACTGTTCAGAATATCAAGTTCGTCTGACTCAGATGGTCTTGTGTTTTGTGAAACACGATTTCAAACCGGTGGATAGTCTGGCGATTCGATTAAAAGAGCAATTAGTAAAAGAGAATTCGGGCTTTCCTGAACAAAATTCGATCTATTCGGTTATCTGGTTACAGGCGCAACTCAATTTAGATCGTCGAGAACGGGCAGCTACCCGGGCAGGATATGAATTATTTAAAAAAAATATAAAAGCTTTGGCACAGATTGATCCGGAACTTGCGGAAGATATTCGATGTTCCAAATGGCCAGATCTGATCTTAGTTAATATGTGGCAGGGACTGCATCTTTATGACCAGAAATCCAGAATCCTTATGACAATGTCTCAAGAGACACAGGATGATTTGGATAAATTGGTAAAAGAACGAGCGCCGATTGCGTTTGGCTCGATTTGTTCCGGACAGGAAATCTGCTATTGTCTCAAGCGCCCTTTTAAAGGGATTCATGGCATGGAACGGCTACATTATGTTTATGAACCCGATATCGGCATGTCAAGGGCATTTTTGTATTTATCTGATCTCAGCGATGAAATAAACCAGAGAAATCTTGTCTTACTAACTGGAGATCATGCCTGCCGGCAAGGCAAAAAACTGCTAAGTACATTACGATATCCATCTCCGGCAGTAATTGTCGGGAATTATGCTCTGGCAACGAAGTTCTTTCAGGATATGGATCAGTATTGTGATGATCTTGTTCCTGATGATGAAGGAATTGAAAACTATTATGGTTCCGATGAATTTCACCGGCGACTGATACAGATTGCTGATGGTAAAATCATGCCCAGAATTCTGGTTGTGACCTGTCGTTGGACAACATTTCTGAAATATTGTGCGAGTGATTTTTGCCGCGCTTTTGAGAACCTCGGTTGTCAGACACGGTATTTAATTGAAGAAAATGATGTTCAAAACCTGACGCCGGCCATTTACAAAAAATATCTAGATGAATTTAGACCTGATGCGGTGTTTATGGTCAGCCATGCCAGGCCGACCTACCCTCATCTACCGAAAGAATTGCCGATTATTGCGTATATCCAGGATAAGTGTGGCAAGATCCTGACTCTGGACGATTGGCGCGGGAGTTTCGAGCATAAGGACTTCTTTGTCTGTTTGTGTCCCTATTTAGAAGATTATATGCAAAACAAACAGGTGCCATCGAACCATACCATGATTTTACCACTGCCGGTAGATGAAAACATGTATTATCCCCTGGAAAAGACGCATCCTGACCGCGAGAAATTCCTGGCTGATATTAGTTTTGTGAAACACGGTCATCCTGCGGTAGAGGGGATGTTTGCGAATTTCCTCAAAAAAATTGAACAGCAACTCACCGATGAAAGCGCAAGAAACCTGATTATTAAATTGTTCACCTGGTTACATCAGGAAGCAACCAGAAATTGTGATCTGCGTTACTATGAATCTGATTTGCTCGAACAGGCTTTGCGAAGAATCAAAGGAAATCCTGGCCCCGAATTAATTGCATTTATTGAAAAATATGTAGCCACCTATTATATTACCATCCATTCAGCGGCCTGGCGTTGTTATTATCTGGAAGCAATTGCCAATGTTGGAATGGATCTGGCTTTATATGGCAATGATTGGCATAAACATGAGAGACTTGGGAAATATGCCCGAGGGCCGATTGACCGTGAAAAACAGCTGAAATCAGTTTATAATTTCAGCAAAATCAATCTGCATATCAGCCAGTCGGCGACAATGCACCAGCGTCTGGTTGAGTGTGCTTTATCGTCTGGATTTATGTTAGTCTCGAATCATGATCCGGCCCGCGATGGTGCCCCAACCCGGCCTTATTTTGAAGACGGGCGCGAAATCGTGTTCTTTGATACCGCAGCGGATCTGGTAGAGAAGTGTCGCTATTATCTTGAACATGAAGTAGAACGGCTTGAGATAGCGCAACGTTTTCGTCAGCGAGCCTTAAACAGCATGACAATGCGAAAAGGCGCAGCAGAAGTCCTTGATCGCTGGAAAGATTTTTTGAAACGGCAGCTTCAAGCTGAAACAGTGCAGGTTATTTGACAAGGTATTATTGCAGAGGAAGTTATGAGTGTCCAATCGAGAAATATCTTTCTAACAGGCGGCGCCGGTTATGTTGGCAGTGTTTTAGTTCCCAAGTTACTGGCCGCCGGACATCGGGTGAAAGTATACGATCTTTACCTCTTTGGGGATAATGTCCTCAAATCGGTTGCAGACCATCCTGGTTTAATTCAGATCAAAGCCGATATCCGTGATGAAGACCGGGTTAGGCATGAAATGCAAGGTTGTGATTCAGTCATCCATCTGGCCTGCATCTCTAATGATCCCAGCTTTGAACTGGATCCGCAACTGGGCAAGTCGATCAATTACGATGCCTTTTTTGGCGTGATCCGTGCCGCCAGAGAAAACAGAATTAATCGGTTCGTTTACGCCTCCTCCTCCAGTGTATACGGTATTAAGGATACCGTCGATGTCACTGAAGACCTGGACCGCGATCCGCTCACCGATTATTCGAAATACAAAGCCATGTGCGAAGATGTCCTGATGGCGGAGAAGTGGCCGGGTTTGGTCACCCTGATTCTGCGTCCTGCCACCGTCTGCGGTTATTCACCCCGGTTGCGGCTCGACCTGACCGTCAATATCCTGACCAACCACGCGGTTAATAACGGTAAAATTACTGTTTTTGGCGGCAGCCAGATGCGTCCCAATTTACATATAGAGGATATGACGGATCTATATGTCCAGACCATGGCATGGCCGGATGAGGCCATTGACGGAAAAATCTATAATGCCGGATATGAAAATCATACTGTCAGTGAGATCGCGAATCGGGTTCGCACCGTGGTGGGCGATCATGTAATCATCGAGACTACTCCGACCGACGATAACCGGTCCTATCATGTTTCGTCCGATAAAATCAAGCGTGAATTGGGTTTTGAACCCGGGCATACGATTTATGATGCGATCAGGGATCTGGTGACGGCTTTTGATGAAGGGCGAATTCCCAGTCCCATGACGGACAAACGTTACTATAATATAAAAACCATGCAGGCAATTTCGTTGAAATAACAGGGATGGAACAATGATTCTCGCCCAGAATATGACATTTATGACCGATACCGGCGATCAGAATATCTTGAATGTCGCCTTGAAAAACAGCTTGCTGTTGCTGGCAGTGGTTAACCCGGTGGGGAATATCCCGGTTTATGCCGATCTGACCCGCAAACTTGCCAGGGCCGAGCAGAGTCATGTGATGAACATGGCTGTCTTAACGGCTTTGATGATTGTTGTTACATTTGCCTTAATTGGCGACTGGTGTCTGGTCAATCTTTTCGGTGTCACTTTAATGGAATTGAAAGTGGCCGGAGGAATCTTATTGTTTATTGTCGCGTTAAAAGGGGTTATGCCCCGTAAAAATGGAGGATTGCTGGCGGAGGATGCCGATAATCGCCTGTTGGCGGTATTCCCGATCGCGTTTCCGATTATGGTGGGGCCTGGTACGATTACGGTTACGATCATTATGAGCCAGGGCCTGGGACGGATGACGATGCTGTTAATCGCGGCAGTGACTTTTGTTTTTGTTTATCTGATTGCCCGCAATGCTGACCGGCTGATGAAAATCACCGGTCCTTATGTTGGCTTTATTATTGCCCGCCTGCTGTATATTTTTCTGGCCACCAAAGCCGTTGCCATGTTTATGAGCGGCGCGACGGAATATATCTGGAAAGTATTAAGTACCATCAGTTAGTTATTTTGATTCAGTGTATCGGAACGATCGATCCATCTGGATATAATTCAATAATCCTATGAAAAAGAAGAAAAAAAACGAACCGCAAATAGAACCTGAAACCAAACGTGAACCGGAGAACAATTTGTCGGAATTGCGCCAATCGGTCCAGAAAGTCCGGCAGTTAATTTTCGAAACGATCTGTGGAGCGGGAGGGGGGCATATCCCCACCTGCCTGTCAGTCGCCGAGATTTTAACCGTACTCTACGATCGAATTTTACAGGTTTCTCCCAAGACAATCGGTTCACCAGATCGTGACCGTTTTATCCTGAGTAAAGGTCATGCCGGGGTTGCCTTGTATTGTGTGCTGGCTTTAAAAGGATTTATCAGTTACGAAATGCTGGCTACTCATGGCCATCCCGGCACCGAACTGGGCGGCCATCCGGATATGTATAAAGTCCCTGGTGTGGAGGCTTCCACCGGTGCCCTGGGACATGGTCTGGCTTTTGCCGCCGGCATGGCCCTGGCTGGCAAGATCGATCAAAAGGATTACCGGGTATTCACACTGATGGGTGATGGCGAATGTCAGGAAGGTAGCGTCTGGGAAGCGGCCGCTTTTGCCGCGCAGGCCGGACTGGATAATCTGGTTGGAATCGTGGATTACAACAAGTTACAGGCGCTTGATAGGCTCGATAAGATTGTCGGGCTGGAGCCGCTGGCGGATAAATGGAAAGCCTTTGGCTGGAAGGTCCAGGAAGTCAATGGCCATGATCTGGGCAGGCTCCTGGAAGTATTCCAGGCCATCCCCCTGGAAACAGGCCGACCGACTATGATTATCGCGCATACAACCAAAGGCAAAGGGATTTCATTTATGGAAAATGTGCCAATCTGGCATTATCGCATGCCCAATGAGGAGGAAATGAAGGTCGCTCGTCAGGAATTGGGACTTGAGGAGGCCAGATCATGAGAAATGCCTATATTGCCGAGTTATACGATCTGGCGAAAAAAGATCCCCGCATTATGGCGCTGGTGGCCGATAATGGCGCCATAGTCTATGATAAATACCGTGAGGCCTATCCGGGTCGCTTTATCAATTTTGGCATCGCCGAAGCCAATATGGTGGGGGTTGCCGCCGGTCTGGCGCATTGCGGCAAGATTCCCTTCTGTTATACGATTGCCGCTTTTCTGACCATGCGCGCCTTTGAACAGATCCGCAATGATGTCTGTCTGCAAAAAAGCAATGTCAAACTGGTGGGGATCGGAGCCGGTTTTGTCTATAGTGATCTGGGACCCACCCATCATGCTGTTGAAGACCTGGCCATGCTGCGTGCGTTGCCCGGTATGACCCTCTTTGCCCCGGCCGATCCTCTCGAAGCCCGGCTGGCCACGCGTGAAGCGGCTCGGATTAACGGTCCGGTCTATTTGCGGATTGCGACCAGCAAAACACCGGAAATATACAAAAAGGACTATGAATTTGTTCCCGGCAAGGCGGTCACGTTGTCCGATGGCGAAGATATCACCCTGATCGCAACCGGCAATATCGTTCATGAAGCTCTCAAGGCGGCGGACATGTTAAAAAAAGAGGGCAAGTCGGTGCGGTTGCTGAATATGCACACGATCAAACCTCTGGATCGACAGGCGGTGATTGAAGCGGCGCGGGAAACCATGGGGATTCTTACTATTGAGGAACATGCCATTAACGGGGGTTTAGGTAGTGCGGTTGCCGAAGCGCTGGCCGAAGATGATGGCTTGCCGGTACGATTTGCCCGGATGGGTTTACGAGGCACCTTCCCCAAAGGATATGGCACGCTCGAAGAGATGAAAAAACTCAACGGGTTATCCGCGGAACACATTGCCAAACGGGCCGGCGACCTGCTGGAAAGCCGGGAAGGAGGTATCTAGTGGGCTTGCTGGAGATCGTAACCCCTTTGCACAAGAAAACAGCCCGCGACTACCTCGGTCGCATGATGGATGATAAAGTGCATTGTATGCAGGTTGCCAGGCAATACGGACAGGATTACTGGGATGGTGACCGGCGGTATGGCTACGGCGGCTATCGCTACGATGGCCGCTGGGGTGTCGTAGCCGAAAAACTCATCGAACAGTACCGGCTGAAAGACGGCGCCACCATTCTGGATGTGGGCTGCGGCAAGGGATACCTGCTCTACGAAATCAGTCAGCGCCTGAAAGAACCAACTATTGTCGGCCTGGATATATCCTCCTATGCGATTACGCAGTGCCATCCGGAAATGGCCGATCATCTGTTTATCCAGGAGGCCCAGCAGCCCTACGCCTTTGCCGATGACTATTTTGACCTGGTGATTTCCATTACCACCCTGCATAATTTGATGATTTTTGATTTGCAAAAGGCCCTGGTCGAAATAGAACGGGTGGGCAAAAATAAATATCTCGTGGCCGAAAGTTTTCGTAACGACCTGGAACTCTTTAATCTGCAATGCTGGGCCCTGACCTGCCAGGCGTTTTTTCGCCCGGAGGAATGGATCTGGTTGTTTGATCAATTCAGTTATACCGGTGATTATGAATTTATCTATTTCGAATAATAAATAACATTATATTGATATATGGCTGGACTGTATTCCAAAACAAAATTATTCCATTACAAAGAGAAGCTGGATTCACTGCCGCGCTCTGTCGATGCCATTCTGCCACCGGTTCATATTCGCATCAAGCCGACCAATGTCTGCAATCATAACTGCCGGTATTGCGCCTACCGGGTTGACAACCTGCAGCTGGGTCAGAATATGAATATTCGCGATTTTATCCCGCGTGATAAAATGATGGAAATTGTCGATGATATCATTGAAATGAAAGTCCAGGCCGTTACGTTCAGCGGCGGCGGGGATCCGTTCTGCTATCCTTATCTGGAAGAGACCGTGGAAAAACTGGCCGCTTCGCCGGTCAAATTCGCTGCCCTGACCAACGGCGCCCGCCTGACCGGACGCATTGCCGAACGGTTCGCCCGCCATGCCACCTGGTTGCGGATATCGATGGATGGCTGGGATGATGCCAGCTACCGCCACTATCGCGGTGTCGGTGATGGTGAATATACCCGCATTCTCAACAATATGGCGGCTTTCATGGCGCTCAGGCCCGCCTGTTATCTGGGGGTCAGCATGATCATCGACCGGGATAACGCTTCCCATATTTTCGAGATGGTCAGCCGTCTTAAAGCGGTCGGTGTGAATAGCGTCAAACTGTCGCCCTGTATCGTTGATAATGAAGGAGGGCGCAATAACGCTTACCATCAGCCCATCTTTGAACAGGTCAAAGAACAGATCCAAAAAACCAGAAGTGAACTGGCCGATCCATCCTTTGAAATTTACGACGCCTATCACGAATTGGATGATAAATTCCAGAAAACGTATGAATGGTGTCCTTACCTCCAGGTGCTGATGGTTATCGGCGCCGACCAGAACGTCTATTCCTGTCAGGACAAAGCCTATAATCTTCAGGATGGATTGTTAGGATCGATCCGGAACCAGCGCTTTCGCGATTTCTGGATGACCGGTAAAGAGAAGTTTTTTAAAATTGATCCATCACGAGTCTGCGGCCATCATTGCGTCGCCAACGGCAAAAATCTTATGGTACTGGAATATCTGAATGCGGACCCCGATCATCTGGGATTTGTTTGATCCAGATGCAATGTAATAATTTATGAATACGCTTTTCGATAAACGACAATTGATTAATAATAAGTTATGGAACAACCCTGAGGTTTTGCACCAATGGCGGCAGGGCCGGCAGCCCGGACCGTTATCGATTGAAGTTGGGTGTGTCCGGGGTTGCAATCAGCGCTGCGTCCATTGCGGATTCCAGCAGTACGATGAGTATGGCGATAAAATCCTGTATTTGGAAGATCGTCATGTGTTCAACCGGTTCCTGCAGGATTTTGCGTTTCTGGGGGGGCAGGATGTCTTCTTTGCCGGCAATGGCGAACCACTAATCAATCCGGAATTGGGGGGTTGGGCGCTTTATGGCCGTGAACTGGGCCTTAATATGTTACTCAGCACCAATGGTGTTTTATTGGATGATCGTCGACGTGACGCGATACTCCGCGGCATGAAATGGATTAAATTCTCCGTAGGGGGGGGCGATCCGGATACCTACGCTCGCGTTCATGGCTGCCGCAGGGACGAATTTCAACGCCTGAGTCATAATATCTCAGAAGCTGTTAATTTCCGTGATCGTAACAATCTCGATTGCCAATTGTGGATTCTTTACATTATTTACGATCTCAATTGGCAATCAATGGACGCTATGGTACAGTTAATGCATGATACCGGCGCGGACCGTTTGATCATGCGTAAGGCCAGTCTGGATGCCGGTATGAATCAGGATCAGCCCTGGGACAGCATTATCAAAGAACTGCAAAATTATCGTGATCTCGATAACGTTGAAATTCGCTGGGATACCTTTATCGATCCATCTCAGTCGGTTGGCTGGCAGCAATGTTACGGTATCCATTTTCGGACTAATATGGATCATCATGGCAATCTGTATACCTGTGCCCGTAATTTTTATCAGAACAGTGTCTATGGCAACATACTGGAGGCCCGTTTCCGGGATATCTGGTTTTCCCAAAAGAAACAACAGATTTTTGCTGAAGTGGAACGGGGATTGGAGAAAGAAATGTGTTGTCGTATGTGTCAGGCCGCACAGGACAACCGGTTGCTCGATGCGTTAATGAAAGGTAAACTCGATGTCCCCATCAACGATTAACTGGTGGAATATTCAATTGGATGAGTCCGATGCGCAGGCAGCCGCCGACGCGATACGGAATCGGTGTGTGAGTCAGAGCGCCCGCACGGCGCAACTGGAAGCGGAACTGGCGGCTCGCCTGCAGGCGCCTCATGTCGTCTGCACGACCAGCGGCACCTCGGCCCTGATTATGGCCTGCCTGGCCAGTGGTGTCGGGCCCGGTTGCGAAGTCGTTGTCCCTAACCGGACGGCTCTGGCAACCGCGCATGCCGCCATGTTACTGGGCGCTACCGTACGAACCGTTGATGTTTGTCCGGATGCCCAGATTATCGATGAGGACCAGATTGAATCGGTGCTGACCGATAAAACCCGAGTCCTGGTGCCGGTTCACATGAACGGGAAAAGCTGCCGGATGGATAAAATTATGGCTATTGCCCGGCGCCATCATCTGCAGGTGGTGGAAGATGCCTGTCAGGCGTTGTTCAGCCGTCATGGTGACCGGAGCCTGGGAACTCAGGCTCGTTTTGGATGTTTTTCGCTGGGACTGGCCAAAATGATTGCCGTGGGACAGGGGGGGGGCGGTGTGTTGCCACTCCGAAGAAGATTATGAGTTGCTAAAAAGTATTCGTAATCAGGGCATTAATGAAAAACACCCCGAGCTCAGTTACCGCATGCTGGCCGGCAATTTCAAGTTTAATGATATTCTTGCCTCGGTGGGTTTATCGCAACTCAAAAAAACCGAACAGAAAATCCATAATCAGATTGCTATCCATGAAATGTACCGTGACAACCTGCGAAATCTGAAAAGTATCCGGTTTGTCCCGGTTGATATCGAGGCGGGCGAAGTACCTCTCCGGTCCGAATGCCTCTGTACCGAGAAGGACCGCCTGCTGGAGGATCTGAAAGCGTTTGATATCCATACCATTTCACATATTGCCAGTTTTAATACCATGCCCCATATCGGGGGACAGGGTGAGTATCCCAACTCTGACCGGTTTGCCCAACATCTGATCTTGTTACCGTGTGGACCGGATCAAAGCATGGCCAATGTCCGGCGTGTGTGTGATGTCTTGCAGGAAATTGATAGCCGATACCGACCCTGGTAGCCCATGGAACTGATACCTGAAACTATTAAACACCATGATAATGCCGTGGCCTTGATAGGCTGGGAAGAGGGCGGCGCCGGCCAGATTCATTCCTGGCTGGAAACCGCTACGGATTATCGTATAACCTGTTTTGTCAATCCGGCTGCCGATCCGCCTGAAATCGATATCCCGTCCGAAAAAACCCGCCGGGATTCTCGATTATTTGATTACCCCACTCCCCGATTCTTTTAAGGGGGTTCCGTTATTGACCTCCCTGGATTGGCCTGAACGGCTGATGGCATTGGGTATTCGACAGGTGTTGGTTACTGTCAGCGACAATCATACCCGGCTTGGCATGCTGGAAAGAGCGCGCCAGGCCGGCTTGCGGCTAATCAACGCGGTGCATCCCAGCGCCTTGATTTTGCCGGATGCAGTTCTTCATGATAATGTTGTGGTTCATGCCCGGGCAGTGATCGGCTATCGTGCTGAGATCTGCGACGGTGTGATTATCAACACCGGGGCTCAACTGGATCATCACGATGTGGTTCGGCCGGGGGCTCTGATCGCCCCGGGAGTGGTAGCCGCTGGTAATGTGACGATTGGAAACTGTGCAACTGTCTGGTCAAATGCGACAGTAATCAATAAGAAAAAAATCGGCAACGACGCGATTATTGGCGCCGGCGCCGTCATTATAGAAGATGTGCCGCCCGGCGCGACCGTTGTCGGCGTGCCGGGGCGTGTCATAAAATTACATGGCAAACCCATTTGACATGAGAAGAGTGTTATGATATTTGATTTAGACCACAGGACTCCTCAACAGCTGGAACTGGAAATGAGAGATCTCGCCCGCCGGCTCAAATTGGAAAATATCGCCCAGGCAATGCGTTTTCCCCGTTTTGTCCTTGTCGAGACCGTGCATGCCTGCAATTCCCGCTGTCCGTTTTGTACCGTTGATAAATGGAAAACCGATACCCCGTTTATGCCCGATGCGCTGTTCGATAAAATTGCCGATGAATTGATCCGGCATGCCGATTGGATATTCTATGTCTATCTCCAGAAGGCGGGTGAACCGCTATTGGATAAAAAAATTGCACCGCGGATCAGGCGGCTCAAAGCCGGTGGAATAAAGCGAATCAATCTCTCGACCAATGCTTCTTTGTTGACAGAAACCAAAGCGGTTGAGTTGATGGAGGCCGGGCTGGATGAAATTATGCTGTCCATCGATTCACTGGAAAAAGAAGAATACGAATCGCTGCGACCGGGCTTGAAATTTGAAACCGTCATGGATAATATTCACACCGTCTTCAAAATGCGGGATCGAATAAAACCGGATATGCTGATCCGGATCCGGGGCATCTTGTTCAAAGATCTGGAAACTCCGGAAGGCAAGGCCTTTATCGAAAACTGGGAACGGTTCTGGAACGGTTTGAAAAAGGAACAGGATCGTATCTATATGAAACGGCCGCATTCCTGGGGCAATCAACACAGCTGGCAGGACAATATCCCTCAGTATGACCTGTGTTATCATCCCTGTATCCTGCCCTGGTCCACATTCAATATCAATTCCGATGGGTCCGTGCCTTTGTGTGGACAGGATTACGAAGCGAAACATTGTATGGGTAATGTCAATGACAATACAATACAGGAAATCTGGACGGGCGAACCCTTTCAGGAGGTTCGGCGATTACATAGTCAGGGTAATCGCAATGAACTGAGCTTTTGCCGGGGTTGCCGTCTTTTTGATGAAGAATTTTCGTTGGAAAAGGATCGTCCGGCGTTGCCGGTCTGATGGAGAATTGTGTGATGACATCTGGGCGCGATGTGATTTTCATCGGGAATAACGAAAAGACGCTGATAACGCTTCTGAATGCGAATATCAAGCTATTGGCGGCAATCCACGAGAAAGAACATGATCTGCAATTCTGTCCGGCAACAATCAGGTTGTTGTCAACGCGGGCTGTCCCGGAGATTGCCATCGAGAAAAATTCTCGCCCTGCCCTGGCTGCGGCCCTGACTAACATACCGGCCGCCGATTTATTTGTGGTAAGTGTCTTCGGAATACTACCTGACGCGATTCTGAAACGGCCGCGACTGGGCTGCCTGAATATCCATCCTTCCTTGTTGCCGGAGTACAAAGGGCCTTATCCCGTGCAATGGTGTCTGATCAATGGCGAACGGCAGTCAGGAGTCACATTTATGAAACTGGATAGCGGCATTGACACAGGAGGCGTCTATCGAACGGTCCCGTTGGAGATTACCGATGCGGATGACACCCGGACTATTATGGATCGGCAGGATCGATTGATCGATGAACATCTGGAGGATGTCGTGCATGGGATTCTGACGGGGGAACTTAAGGCGATGCCCCAGACGGAACCCGGCAGCTATTTCCCAAAATTGACTGCTGAAATTCGTTTTGTTAATTTTCGTCTCATGACTGCCCGGATGGTACATAACATCACGCGCAGCCAGGTTCGATATGGGGGGGGGGGTCGTAACCTGGTGTCAACATCGGTTGGCGGCAGGACGTTCGACCATTGAAGAGGAAGATTCCACGGCGTTAACCGGAGGATTGGTTCTTGAGCGGCGCGAATGCAATCAATCAACGTGTCTTCAAGTTCAGTGTGTTTCAGGTTCGGTCAACTTGTATTTTGATGCCATATTGCCGTCCGCTCTGAAAGCGGGACAATGGTTGGGGACTTGAAGTTCATGATGACCATAGAACTCGATACCGATTGTCTGTTCAATAGCCATAAATGGCTGACCATTCTGGATAGTTCGTTTCCGCTGCGATTTGAAACAAAACGCACCATTGGTAACCAAATGTTGACCTGTTGTCGTTGCGATGGTTTACCAGGCAAATTATTGATTACGTTGCCATTCTCAGATTATCTGTTATTCAATGGCTCATTAATTTCAATTTTGAATCGGTTTCAAGACTGGCAGGGCGAATATCCCGGTTATGCCATTGTCCTCCGCTTGGGCGGTTACTATGATGAGCAACAATTGTTGCCGGGTTGGCGTGTCATTCGCCGCGGAGTATTTCATCGTGTGGCGATTGACGAACCAGAAATAATGCATGACCGGTTGTCCAATCTGTTTAAAAGGAATTTGGGTACAGCTCAAAAAAAGGGAGTGGATATCCGAATTTGCCAGGATTGGGAGGGATTAGAGCGTTTTTATCAGTTGTTTGCCAGGCAGCGTAAGGAGAAGTTTAAAATTTTATCACCCCCGCGAAAATTATTTCAGACTATGCTGATGGAATACATGGCGCAGAATCAGGGATGGGTATTGGAAGCCCGCTTTGAAAGTCAATTATTAGCGGCCTTAATTTTATTGCAGCATAACGATGTTATGTATTACAAATATAGCGCATCCTTACCGCATAGTTCAAAATATTGCCCCAACAATCTATTGCTCTGGACCGCGCTGAATTGGGCCGGTCAGCGGCAATGTCGTGAATTGGATCTGGGTTTAAGTATTCTGGATGGTCATAATGACGGCCTGGTCCGTTTTAAGGAAGGCCTGGGGGGGGCGGTTGTTCCTGTCATGAATATCAGATACGAACCGGAAAGCTATGATAACAACGGGGAAGAAACCAATCGTGAATTATTTCGAAGTATAACCCGCTTTCTCACAAAAATGGATATGGATGCCAATCAAATCGATGCTGCGGCTCAAATTTTATTTCACTATTTCATTTAAATACTATGGAAAAACCTAAAGATTATAATCGGGATAATGAAACGTACGATCATCTGGTCGAAGCCTTGTGCCGTGAGCATCCGCCCATGGAGTTCCCCCCGGAATATGCCATGTTCGCCCGTGATAATCTCATGCAGTGGCTGATTCGGCTGGCCCGATATAAATTCCTGGCCCGGCAGTTGAAATCAACCGATTCGGTTCTGGAAATCGGTTGTGGTTCCGGGCTTGGCGCGGTTTTTCTCGCCCAGCACTGCCGCCAGGTAGTGGCCATGGATGTCAAAGAATACGAAATTGAAATTGCCCGCAAAATCAATCGCCGCGATAATGTTTATCTGACGACCGGAGATTTTTTCGAGTTTGATATACAGAACCAGTTTGATGTGGTGGTGTTGATGGATGTCATCGAACACATGGATGAAACCACCGGCTGCAAAATGGTCGCCAAGGCGGCACAGCACTTAAAACCGGCCGGATTTCTGTTTGTGGGCACGCCCAGTTGCTATTCCTGGCCTTATCAAAGTGATTTAAGCAAAGCCAGGCATGTCAAATGCTACGATCTGCCTGAATTGATCACCCTCATCGAATCCAGTTTTGGCCGCACCCTGACCTTTTCCATGAATGATGAAGTGGTTCATACCGGATATCATAAACTGGCCTGGTACTATTTTGTTCTGGCTTTTTGCCCCAAATCCAGCGAGCATTAACCCATGCAAACTAAAATACGATTTTTGAAACTGGAGATTACCGACCTTCAGGAGAAGCAGGAACTCCTCGATGCCATGGCCCGGGTCCTGGACCACGGCCGAATTGTCCTCGGACCTGAGGTTGAAACGCTGGAATCTCGTATTGCCCAATATACCGGTCGCAAATTCGCCATTGGGGTCAATTCCGGTACTGATGCCCTATTCATTGCGTTACGTGCTTTGGGAATCGGCCCCGGCCACGAAGTCATTACCACGCCGCTATCGTGGATCGCCACCGCCAATGCCATTGCCATGACCGGCGCGACCCCGGTTTTTGCGGATATCGGCCCGGATCTGAATATGGATCCCGGCAGTCTGTCTGCCTTGATTACCGAAAACACGCGCGGAATCATGCCGGTTCATTATACCGGACGCATCTGCGATATGGAACCGCTGCTTGAGGTGGCGCAAGCCCATGATCTGTTCCTGATAGAGGATGCCGCCCAGGCCTTTGGCGCCCGTTATCAGGATAAACCGGCCGGCGCTTTCGGGGATGTCGCCTGTTTCAGCATGAATCCCATGAAGGTATTGGCCGCCGTGGGCGAGGCCGGCATGATCGTGACCGATGATGAAGAACTCTATGACCGTATTCAGATACTGCGTTACAATGGCACGGTCAATAAAGAGACCTGTATTTTGCCCGCCTTGAACGGCCGTCTCGACACCCTTCAAGCCGCCGTCCTGCTTAAACGGTTGGATCGCCTGCAAGTCTTGATTGAAAGACGGCGCGAAATTGCCGCCTGGTACAATCGACATTTGAGTTCTTTGGTAACGGTTCCGCCTCTGGATGATCGTTACGATGTCTTTTATACCTATACCATCCAGGCCGACCACCGCGATCAGCTTAAAAACTATCTCGAGCAGCAGGGCATTGAAACCAAAATTCAACATCCCATCCTGATGCCGGAACAACCGGCCTATCAAAATTGGACTGACGGTCGCTTTGAAAATGCCCGAAAACTGCAAGAACGGATCTTGTGCCTGCCCGCTCACGAAAAACTGACTCAGGCGGAAATGGAATATGTGGTTGAAACGATTCGATCCTTCTATGAAAGAAAGAAATGAGTGCGATTTATTTTGAAAACTGTGACCTGATCCAACTGGGCCAAAGTGACTTCGCCCGGATCAAGCAGCTTGCCGATGACTCTCCGCTCAAGCGGGCTCGCTATTGTCTGCACCGCAATCCCGATGATAGCATTCACGAAATGATCATCGCCATGCGTAAGGATACCTACGTCCATCCCCATCGGCATCACCGAAAAAGTGAATCCTTTCATATCATTGAAGGCGAAGTGCTGGTGATCTTTTTTGATAATGCCGGTCAGGTGACCCAGCGTTTATATCTGGGAGAATGCCGCTCCGGCCGACCTTTTTACTGCCGCATCAATTGTGCCTGGTGGCACATGGTTATTCCACTAACGCCCTATGTCGTAATTCATGAGACCACGGCCGGGCCTTTTAATCCGGATGACGCTGATAAGGCGCCCTGGGCGCCTGATGGCAGTGATCCCGGGCAGGTCGGGCGATATCTTCAAGTAATTCTCAATCCTTGAGTCTGAGGTGAACTGAGCGAAGGCTGGGTTGTATTAAGAGGGTGTTTCGTTTTGAATATTTGACAATACGACAGCAGACCCTTATAGTGAAATGGTATTACAAAATTGATGGCTGTTTAAAATGATAGGAGCTTATTATGGCGATAACAAAAGCACGATACGGACAGATGCCCGATGGTCAGGATATTACTGTTTTTACCATGAGCAATCCCAGTGGCGTTTGTGCCCGGGTTATTAATTATGGCGCTATTCTGATTTCACTTGAAACGCCGGATCGCCACGGCGCTGTCGCCGACATCGTATTGGGTTATGACTCTTTGGATGGCTGGCTCAGAAACGAGCCCTATCTGGGCGCGACTATTGGTCGGCACGGCAACCGGATCGCCCGGGGACGATTTCGCCTCAACGATGTCGAATATCAATTGGCGACGAATAACGGGCCCAACCATCTGCATGGTGGCTTAAGAGGGTTTGACAAAGTTATCTGGACCGCTGTGATTCATGAAACCAAAACCGACAATAATGTGATCTTTTCATATGTCAGTCCGGATGGTGAAGAAAACTATCCCGGCACGTTGTCGGTATCGGTCACTTATACCTTGACGAATACGAACGAGCTGAAAATTACTTACCAGGCGGAAACCGATAAGACGACGATTATTAATTTAACGAATCACAGCTATTTCAATCTGGCCGGGCAGGGTAATGGTGATATTTTAAGTCATCTGCTCGCCATCAACGCCGATCAATTTCTGCCCACCGATGAAACAGCCATTCCATTGGCTGAACCCGCGTCAGTTGCGGGAACCCCGTTTGACTTTCGACAATCGAAACCGATAGGTCGTGACATCGAAGCCGATCATCAGCAGCTCGCTTTTGGGAAGGGATATGATCACTGTTTTATTCTTAACAAAACGTCTGACGAATTATCGCTGGCCGCACGGGCTGAAGAAACTTCAAGTGGACGCATCATGGAAGTCTATACGACCGAACCCGGGGTGCAACTCTATACTGGCAATTATCTGGATGGCACAATTACCGGTAAAGCCGCAAAAGTCTACCGGATAAGAAACGGCTTCTGTCTTGAAACCCAACACTTCCCCGATTCACCCAACCGCCCCGATTTCCCTTCAACGATTCTCAATCCCGGCGATACCTTTTCGTCGACAACAGTTTATAAGTTTATGGCAAAATGATTGTTATTATCGGACATTCCAAAAAAGTTATAAATTTATATGAAATCTGTTGGTTTCAAGCTTTTCTAAGTTGAGTTTATATTAAGCATTGAAATTTGTTTTTTAGACCAATTTTGTATAATAAAATTGCGTTGCTAAAAGCTTTTTTGGTGTTTTTAGCTGGTTTGAATACTTAGTCTGACTCCCAATTTTTGGTCGTACCAGATTCCATTTAAGATAGTATGAATACCAGTCGATCACGGTAATACGCGATCAATTTATTGAACATTACGGTTTGAGAGATGGTTAGAGACAATAGGTAATTTAAACACATGACCGATCAAGTCATTGATGAAATTCAGGTTGCCAAATACACCAAGCGGGATGGATACATTCCGGTGTCCTTACGTTGTGTCCCTCTAGAGGGGCTGCAAGGACTGGAATGCTATATCGATAATCAGGGCAATTTCACCCTTTATTGCAACAGTGCCACCGAATTCACCAATGAAGACAAAAACCGCTTATTACACGAGGGCATTGAATGCCTTTATATCGAAAAGAGTAAGGCGGTTAATTATTACCGTGTCGTGCAGGACACCTTAACTAAAATTGTTACGAATATTTCGTTGCCCGTTAATATCCGTGCTCAATTTCTTTATGAAACCGCGTCGGTACTGGCTGAAAATTTCTTTGAATATACCTCCACTGGACAGTTTTCCATGTCGGAACTCTACCAGCAGGTTCGTAAGGTTGCCGAAGCGGTTGTGGAATTTTTTGTTATCGAAGAACATGCCTTCAAACAGATTGTGAATATTATGGACCACGAAGATTCCGTGGGTTGCCATAGCGCCAATGTCTGTTTTTATAGTATCGCGATTGCCATCCGGTTAAAATTGCTGAAGGAAGACTGGATGGCTCTGGCTGTTGGTTCGCTGTTTCACGACCTGGGCAAGGCCAGAATCCCTCCCGGGATATTACATTCTACGGATAAACTGACCGACGAGCAAAAGGCGCTGGTTCAAAAACACGTCATGTTGGGCGCCGAGATGATCAAAGAGATCCAGGATCTGGACCCGGCCATTGTCCGTTTGATCCTGGAACATCACGAAACCCTTGATGGCAAAGGCTATCCGCGGGGATTGACGGCTAAAGATCTGTCGGATTTGGGTATGATTATCTCGGTGGCCGATGTATTTGACGCCATGACATCCCAGCGCAGTTATCGTCAGGAAAACGAACCGCTGGAAATTGTTTTGTCCTATATTAATGATCATTCTTATGACAAATACCATGCGCCGGCTGCCAGGGCTTTAATTGGAATCATTTGTCAAAACAGCCTGACTACCTCTCTGGTTAAACGGCTGCAGGAAGTCGCCGATACCGAATGGGAGGACAAATTCGATACGCCCCGTCGCCACAAACGCCATTATATGCGGACCAGTGTGTTGGTTCGCGAGGTTACCCGGGAAGAGGGCAAAGTCAAACTGGGTAAATCCGAGCAATTTATGATGAGTAATATTTCCCGGTCTGGATTTGGCTTTCTCAGTGGCCGGTCATTTCTGAAAGATACCAATGTCTGTTTGACGCTCGAAGGATTTGATGGGCCTGGGAAAGACTGGAACGCCCTGGCGCGCGTGGTCTGGTGCGAAAAAAATATCAGCCAATGGTATGTGGTGGGTTGCCAGTTCTATCAGATTTATGATAAGAGTACAATTGATCGGATCTGTTTGAAAGCCCCGGCTAAAAAGAAGAAATAAACGAAGGCGGATTCGCCTCGTCAGGGTCGGTTGTTTCGGTTTGGAAGAAGGTAGGATTTTGATAATGGAAGTCGCGTCGGCGAAGGATAATCCCGGTTCTTTTCCAGGTGCGTTCGAACTGCTCCACACTGATACGCTGACTGCCTTCTGCGGGATCGGCCAGCACGACGCTGTCTTCATTCACCTCGAACACCGTGACATAATGATCGATCATAAAACGGAATCGCACGAGCGCTACGGTTAATCCTGCCTGGCGTAATTCGTCCATCGATCGGAACTGGCGATATTCACATTCCACCCCCAGGTCACCATAACATTGCAGGGTTGCTTCCAGCAACAGGTCTTCCGGGGTTCCGGAGAACGGATTCGTATACGCTCGAATGGCCAGATCGCCTTCTTCCGCTTTGATGCCCAGTTGCCACAGGGCGGATACCATCGCGGCCGGGCCGCAGGTATAATTGGTGGATTGGACACAAATGCCGCCCGGAAACATGTTCATCTCCAGATGGTTGAGTTCATGCCGGACCAGCAGGGGGCCCAGAAATGGGGTCAGGGAAAAATAGGGCGTGGTCAGCGCCATGAAGCCTAACAGAAGTCGGCGCGTGCGTCGGTTATGCAGGCGTGGCAACAGGGTCATGAACATCATGGTGATTGCCGCTGCCATCAGCACAAACTCGGTTCGGCCGCGGGTGATCATGACAAACGGTTCCCGAAATGACAGAGACGGATTAAAGCGGCTGATCGCAACCATCAGAACCAGACACATTGGAAGTAAATAACCGGTTAACCACCAGGGCGATTTCAGACCGGAAAAATACTTCCCGCTGGCCATGCCCGCCGCGATGAGAGCCAGAATTCCAAGAATCTCTATGAATCCGTTCATCTTTATATGCCGTTAGCAATTGACAAGGCTCGCCTGGCCGTAAAACTAGTCTTTTACGAATTGAAACTTGGCTTACGAGCGATCGGATCTTTTCATACCCGATGGGGATGCCTGTGGATCTGTTAGTGGCCCAGCCAGATTGCCTGTATACGGGGTTTGCGAATCAGCGCGTCAAATTGGTGTTGCAGATTGAACAATTCTGTTTGGCGTCGGGCGGCCAGCATTTCCTGGAATGAGGTATGTTGGCGATAGATAATAATGGTTGGATCAGCCAACCCCAGGTCATCACTCATCTCTGAAATGGCATCCTGCAATACCCCAAGTTTATCGATCAAGTGATGGGCCAGTGATTCCGGGCCGTCAAATACATCGCCATTGGCCAGTTCCCAGACTTGGTCGGAAGTCAGGTTTCGATTTTGCATAACGGTCTCAACGAAATCCCGGTGGATGGTGTCAAGATCCGCTTGGATATCCAGAATTTCTTCTTCGCTGGGTTTCCTGAATGGAGAACCCTGGTCTTTATGGGGCGATCGGGACGATTTGATGACCACTGGATCGACTCCCAACTTGTTCCTTAAAGCCTCTTCCAGAACCATATTCACATAAATAACGCCAATGCTTCCTATGACGCTGTGTTGCTGGCCGTAGATGGTATCCGCCGCCGAAGCGACCCAATAAGCCCCGCTGGCGCCGACTTGTTCGATGACGGCGTAGACCGGTTTATTGGCATGCTCTTTGACCCGGAGGATATTTTCCGTAATCATATCCGAAGGAGTCACTTCGCCGCCCGGACTGTTGATGACCAGAATAATTCCTTTAATGCTCTCATCATCATGAGCCTTTTGTAATGCTTTGCGGAAATATTCTGCCGTATTCATATCGATGGTATCATTCAACTCAATCAGAGCCAATTGATGTTTCATGTCGGCGCCCATATGATAAGTATCGGCGTAAATTCCGTCCGTAAAAAGACTTGCAAAATAGATGTTCGCGCCGATTGAAATCAGAAAAATCAGGGTAATGGCGGTTCGGAACAGAAATCGGATTAATGACCACCGCTTTTTGGGAGGTTGTTGTTGAGTAGGCATATACACTGGGATGGCCTGCGGTGCAGGATTCGAGTTATTTCCGGCATATCGGGTATACTGGGGTTCGTCGGCCAGAGGATATTCCCCGGATGATTCTGTTGCCATAGCATGTTTCCTTTTTGCAATGGATTTCTCATTAAATAGCTTGCTTATATTAAGAATATCAAGGACTTAAACTGTCGCAACTAAATTCTTTGTCATTAATTTATGGCGGAAAAATTGCGCTACGGTCCATGTTCGACTTTAATTTTACTGTTGGGGGAACTTTTGATAATTAAATCCAATTGATCGTTTAATTTAGCTGAATGCTACGAATATCATAACTCAGATTAATTCGATCATAGCTGCTGTAACATAGGATCGTGATTTTGATTAGATCAATTCAGCATTTTTTTATCACTTTCACGTGCCTGGATTATTCTTAGATATAAGCCCGAGAGCGATTAATAAACAAAATAGGCTGTCTAATTCAATGATGGGAAAAAGTCTAATCCGGTTTGATCCCGATATAAATGAAACGAGTATATTCCAGTTTGTATAAAATAGGTTATTTTATCCTTAGACTTGGAAATTTCTTTCCTTCATTAAAAAATTGGCAATTATTTTGCAGAATTTCATTCAAATTGACAAACGCAATGAGCAATTTGATGAAAACCAAAGGAATTTCTTGATTAATAGCAAAATATCAACCTGGAATATGTCATAACTGGCATATGAGAGTCAAATCGGTTAATACTTGTTGTTTTACGCTGGCAATAAAAGAATCTGCCTCCCGGTTCCCTTGTGTTTTTATGCACGTTAATATCGTCAATTTAACAGGTTAAACCGGTTTCTCGTTGTCAGGTGTGACGTATTTGTAGTTAAGATTGATTCTCTGATCGAACTCTCTGGCAGTTTAAATGTTTTTGTTTTTTTTGTGGACATCTCAAATCCATGCTTTACACTAGTATATATAAGAAGTTTCATTAAACATTGCGAGGCTGAGCGGAAAATGTTGCTGTCGGCCAAAGCTCTAAGTAACTATCAGGTATAATCCTGGTTTAACGTTAATTTGGAGAACTTTCTAATAGAAACTTTCAAGGTCAAGTAATTTTCCCGTCAAAAAACAAAGAGATATCGATTTGACGAATTCATTTAAACTGTGGTTGTTTTCGAGGTTTGGGATCGAAAAAACAACATCAAGTTGAATTGGTTGATTTTAATAGTACGTATTATGTGAATAGATTAAAACCTGATGTAGGTTTTTACTAATTTTTGTTTTTATCAGGAGAATAAGTTATGAAAAGGTCTAGTGTGTTGCTATGGATTGTATCTCTTTTTATGTCAGTTGGGGTGGCCTTTGCCGCTTCACCGGTAACCGATTCTTTAGTATTGCATCTTGAGGCCGACGCCATTACCGGCGTGGCAAATGGGGCAACAATTGCCAGTTGGCCCGCGACGGTTGGCAGCGACGGCGTTGTCGTGCGATCAGCGGATCCGAATATGACTGACCCGAACTTTGTCGCTAATGTTAGTAATGGGATGCCGGCAGTTAATTTCGATGGTGCTGATAATGTCATTGGCAGTTATATCAAATTTGCCAGAAGGACTGATATCCGAACGGTCTATTGGGTTATTAAAGAAAATCCCGGCGCGAATCAGACTGGGTTTATGCTGGGAGATACTAGCGCCTACCATTTCCACCGAAATATTCCTGGAGACGGTAGAAATGGCGAGATGTGGAATACCCAGAATGGCTGGACTCATAGGGGGATTATCAACGGTACCACTCGGATTAACGGTGCCAAAATCGATGGTGTGACTACCAAGCCGCCGACATACCTTTCTGTTGTGAGCCTGGTCACGACAGAAGGCGTGACCGCCTCAACGTTCTCCTGTGACCGGACACAAAAAGGCCGGCAGTGGAATGGTTTGCTGGCGGAGCTGTTAATTTTTAATCGTCCGTTGACTCCAATTGAAGATAATGCGGTTGGTAAATATCTGGCTGATAAATACGGTTTAACCACCACATATACCAGTGATCCTCTCGTCCCCATGGTTCTTCGTCAATCTCCCGCCAATAAGGCAAAGCGTCAGGGCCAGGACATTTCCTTTACCTGGGATTCCCTGTATACTACTGGAACCGTCACCTATGATGTCTATTTAGGCACCGAAATGAATAGCCTGAGTAAGCTGGCTACCGTTTCTGACCCGAGCTATACGCCGTCATCTCCCCTGGATCCTAACCAGACCTATTTCTGGCGTGTGGATATCAATGATGATGATGGTGTCCAACCGGGTGAGGTTCTGTCATTCTACACCGGTGGTAACATTACCGGCGTTTGGCCGGCCGATGGCGCGATCAGGGTTGCCACGGATGGCTTGGTTATTACCTGGGATGGCGATTCAGCGGGATCTACCTACATCGATAGTTACGATATTTATTTTGGCGAAACGATCCCTGGAGCCCCGATCGCGTCGGTTAGTGATAATCAATGGCTGGCGCCACAATTGAACGATAATACGACCTATCAGATAAAGATTGTCAGTAAACATGCTGGTGCCGTAGTATCAGAAGGACCTGTTAGTTCCTTTACAACTGGCGGACTGATTAGCTACTGGCCATTGGATGGAGACCTCGTTGATACGATAGGTGACAACGATGGTATTAGAGGAACTCCTCATTTTGCTGAAGGGTACATTGGCGCCCAGTCGGCGGACTTCGCTGGTGATTTCGCCCAGGATCCAATCAAGATTTCGACTGCCGATATCCCCTCCGGCGGAACCTTTAGTTTCACGTTCTGGGAATACAGCTATGCGGAAAGTCCTGGAGCTTGGGAAACCATCATTGCTAATGGGGATCCTACCGGTTATGAGATATTTGAGATGGGACGCTACAACGGCAAACGCTATGTCTGGGGCATCAATTGGGATCAATATAAAGCGACTCCAAATGATGACAGTTTCCTTAGAGAATTCTGGCATTTTCATGCTTTGGTATATGACAGTAATGCCGGTATCGCTTACTGGTATGTGGATGGCGCTCTTGCCAATACGTATAGTATTCATATGAATCCACTCAAAACTTACTTCTGCGTCGGCAATGCCTTGGAAGGTTCACAGCCTTTCAATGGAAAAGTTGATGATATCAAGCTGTATAACAAAGCCATTAGTCTTGACGAGGTAATCACTGAATTTGTGAATGGCGCCGGCGGCGCTCCGATCCTTCCGGTTCCTTCCAGCGGCACGACCGAGGTAGCTTGGGATGTCGTTCTTGAGTGGACCGGTTCTGGCGACACAACGTCTCAAACGCTGGAAATTGGTAAGATGTCGGACCTCTCGGACGCTCAGAGCTTCCCACTCGCGGGTGATGTTAGAAGCTTTGATGTCGTGGCAAAATTAGGCCACAAACTCGATCTGAATACTCAGTACGCTTGGAGAGTAACCGCGACTTTGCCAAAAGGTGATGTTGAAAGTGCTACTTGGCTCTTTACCGTGCGTGATCTGACGACAGATCTGAATGGTGACCTGAAATTAAACGGTGACGATCTGGGAATGATCGCCGGTAAATGGCTCGATGATACTTCCGCGACCCCACCGGATGAATATCTGGTCATCGATCAGGATGCCTGGGATGTTACAGGCGGTGATCCTAATATTACCAATTATGACCGCTATGCAGTAGGCGACGACTGGTCTGCAAGTACTCTCACTATTAAGACCGATCCAACCCCGGGTACCGGGAACTACACGCCTCCGAGCCAGACATTGCTATGGACATGCAAAGGTACTTCAGGTCAACAGGGGCTTATCGGAGTCAATTACGTTCAAGGTGTAATAAACTTCAACGACTTTGATAAGATGGGCTTCTGGGCTTATGGTAGAAACACTAATGGCAATTTCCAGTTGCGAGCTAAGGATGTAAACGGTAACACCTTAACCGAGAAAACCATTTGGGGTATGGATTCCAATAACAACAAATGGTTTAACTATGAGTGGGATATCGTCGATAACTGCCCGAATGTTGACCATTATGACATCTGGGTTGGTGACAATGAATTTACCTGGGAGTTTGGCAACTTCTACCTGAAAAAGAACGATACCACCGTCAAGTTGTGTTTACCAGAAAACCTGACCAATATTGAGGACATTAATCGCGACTGTATGGTAAATCTTAACGATGTTGCCATTATCGCTGTTGATTGGTTATTGGATGCCTCTAACTGATTTAGTTAGACTCAATCCAGTATGATTTAGCTCTTATCAGACCGGGGCGCCCTCATGGGTGGCCCCGGTCTTTCATTTGATATGAAATCAATCGGATGCCGGGATGACCTTTTAGTGTTTTTTGATTGGTCTGATTTGGGTTTTATGGTAAAATTAAATCAACTTATGATTAATTCGATCAGAAATTACGGTAAGTTTCTGTTAGGTAATGAGTTAAATCTTTTGTGGTGCCTTTTCAACAATACGATGGCGCTAAATTACAGGAGTTTCCTCTATGACAATTAAGTATTTCCTCAGCGAAAAAGACATTCCCCGTCAATGGTATAATTTGGCAGCCGATCTGCCTACTCCCTTACAGCCGCCGCTGGGGCCGGATGGCAATCCAATCAGTCCCGATATGCTCGCTCCCGTATTCCCAATGAATCTGATTGAGCAGGAAGTATGCCAGGATCGCTGGATCGATATCCCCGAAGAAATCCTGGATATCCTCTATCGCTGGCGTCCCAGCCCGCTCTATCGCGCCAAATATCTGGAAGAAGCCTTGGGTACCCCTGCCCGTATCTATTATAAAAATGAAGGGGTCAGCCCGGCCGGTAGCCATAAGCCCAATACTGCCATTCCACAGGCCTGGTACAATAAGAAGTTTGGTATTAAAAAACTCACTACCGAAACCGGTGCCGGCCAATGGGGCAGCGCCCTGAGTTTCGCCTGTGCCCTGATCGGCCTGGAATGCAAGGTATTTATGGTGCGTATCAGCTTCGACCAGAAGCCCTTCCGCCGCCTAATGATGGAAACCTGGGGCGGTACTTGTATTCCCAGTCCCAGTATGGAGACCAACGCCGGCCGCGCCATTCTCGAAAAAGACCCGGATACCCCCGGCAGCCTGGGTATTGCCATCAGTGAAGCGATCGAAGCCGCGGTCACCGATCCCAAAGGTGAAACCCGTTATTCGCTGGGAAGTGTTCTTAATCATGTCATGCTTCATCAGACAATTATCGGACTGGAAGCCAAAAAACAGCTGGCGATGGCCGGTGAAAATAAAGTGGATGTCGTGATCGGCTGTGCCGGCGGCGGTAGCAACTTCGCTGGGCTGTCCTTTCCGTTTGTCGCCGACAAGATCCATGGCGCCAATATTGACATTATCCCTGTCGAACCGGCCTCCTGTCCGACATTGACCAGGGCTCCCTTCGTTTATGACCATGGCGATACTGCTGAAATGACTCCTCTGCTCCCGATGCATTCGCTAGGGCACGCCTTTGTACCATCTCCCATTCACGCTGGCGGACTCCGTTATCATGGTATGGCGCCGCTGGTTTCCCAGGCCACCGTCGAAGGATTACTGAATCCCATGGCAATTAATCAAACCGAATGTTTTGAAGCGGCCTTGCTCTGGGCCCGCACCGAAGGCTTTATCAGTGCCCCCGAAACCAGCCATGCCATCGCGGCTACTATTCGCGAAGCGAATAAAGCCAAAGAAGAAGGCAAAGAAAAAGTCATTATCATGAACTGGAGCGGCCACGGCCTCATGGACCTCAAGGGCTATCAGGCCTATCTCGAAGGTCAGCTCGTGGACCATCCGTTGCCTCAGGAAGACTTTGAGAAGTCCGTCAGAGTTTTAGAAAAATATCCCAAACCCAGTATGGCTAAATCCGGTAAATGGTAATAGCTCTATTGGTGTGCCCAGTTAGATGGGTGTCATGTAATAAAATTGATATCCCGAGTTTATTATTAATATAAACTCGGGATTTTGTTTGACTGTTAGTAAAACTAAGACATATAATTCCAACAGTTCAATATTTAAACAATCTCAAACGATTGAAATATACCCTACGGTCGCTCTCCGATAATTTAATATGAACAGGTTAATTTTGATCGTTAATAGAGTGAATTGCCAAACGAACCCATTCTATGAAAAAAATAACATAAATCATTGATATATAATACGATATGACTATAATATTGTTCTGTTTTATGCCAGATCGCCCTGTAGGCCGGCTTTATTCTTGAGTGCGATTAAAAATGAATCCTTTATGTGTTGGGTGTGAGCCGTGCTCAGTTGCATTTTCGTTTGGTAGTCGTGACCAAACGAAGCCATTTACGGCAATTATAGCGATAAGGGCATGTGGTTATTGACTTTAATTTAAGGTTATGAAACAAACCACTAGAGCAGATTCTTATAACGTTGTAACACCATAGCAACTTGACCGACTAAAAGGGGACTTTTATAATAGTTACTGATACGGCTCCCTTAAACTTATGATTTGTATGCGGTTATTATTTATAACCGATATGCATAGTTAATTGAAAAGAAAGCAGATATGTCTGATATTCTGTTAATAACAGACGGTAATCCGGCCAGATTTCTCCTGCAATGGATTGCCATATCCCTCACCGGAGTCATGATGCCTGGTGCGATTACCGTTGCCGTTCTGAATGCCGGGTTGCGCACTCAGTTTGCTGGCGCCCTGGTTGCGATCGGCCATGGCATTGTAGAATTCCCCCTTATGTTCCTGCTCTTTCTGGGGATGGGTGTCGCTCTGGAAAATGAACTCGTTCGAGCCTGGATTTCTCTTATCGGCGGGGCGTTTATGCTCTGGTTGGCTTATCTGGCTTTGATCGGTTTAAAAAAAACTGATGATTCCAGTTCTTTTCTAAATCAAAGCCACCCAATCTGGTTAGGAATTATCCTTACCGCGACAAACTCCTTCTTCCTGCTTTGGTGGGCTACCATTGGATTATCCCGGGCTTGTATTGCTCGGGAATTTGGAATTCATATTTTTATCGTATTCGCCGGACTACACTGGCTTTGCGATCTGATATGGTTTACGATTCTGTCATCAGCCAGCTTTAAAGGTGCCCGCTTAATGGGAGGAAAACTCCAAAAGGGTATTATTGTAATTTGTGGAATGGCAATGTTTGTTTTTGGCCTGCGATTTATTTATGAATCGTTTAACCTTTTCGGGGGTACATGATATGCGTGATCTGATTCGGGAATATGGCAAAGGTACGATTTTGTATGGTATCCTGTTGGGCAGCGCTCAGTTGGTCAATCGCCAGTTGCTCAAGCAGGAATCGGTAAGCCAATCCTTTGATAAGCTTCAAAACAGCATGACAGAAGCCTTGACGAATACCGGTTGGTCTGCCGCCTGGCTCAAAATGGCTTTTTTACTAACAGGTCTCTTGCTGTTATGGCTGGCAGGTCAACTGGTCAAAGCTTATGTCAAGCATAACGCCACAGTAAAGTGGCTTGCGGCCCACCCTTCCGGTAATGAACCTGATTCGGATATTAAACCATGGAATTTTTTGATGGTATATCTGGTTTTACTGGCATTGGCATTGCCGGGAACCGGCTTACTCTTTTACGTAGTGGGCCCGCTTGATTCGCTCTATCGTGGGTCAGTTGGCATTATTCAGAACCATGGAGGTGACGCTTTGGCTAATCTGGCGCCCGCGTTACAGATTACTGCTAAATTAATAACAGGACTTCTAGGCGTTATCATTTTTATGTTATTATTTGGTTTGGCTGCCTCCCGTAAACATGGGCCCACCTTACGCCGGGTCGAGGTGAATGGCTATGCTTGGCTGACAGAAAAACTTTCCTGGAAAAACTGGGTTATTGGGCGTAAAGTCCGCCTCTTGCCGTTTTTGGGTAAAGCAGGTGTCCACCTGCCGGACTGGGCCACCAATACCGATGAGAATGAACGTATCTGTGTGGCGGTGACGGCATTTAATTATCCCACCCGAAGCGCCCTTGAACATACCTATATTTCCTATAAAACCGATATTGAACCGCGTGGAATCAGCGAAGGTCAGGTCGATTCCAAGCGGGTTTTTATCAGATATTTATTGACGGTCGATGGCCAGAGCAAAACCCTGGTGCGCCGTGCCTACATGGAAGAATCACCCCGTCGTACCCGCTCCAAATCCACCAGGGCTTTTGGTGACAGTTATGCTCATGATGAAAAATGCCTGATGTGTTTGCGTTTTAACATTAAACGGGGGGATGATGGCGATATCGATATCGAAGAAGAAATGGATGATGATCTTGAAGATAGTGTGGGCGGACTCGATGCCAACACCTTCGAGCGCTGGGATAAGATGGGCCTGCGGCGCCTGCTCGATTGGGGGCCCGGCTATAAACTGATTTTCCGGAGTCGCTCATACGATGTCGATATGGATTTCTTTGGCTCCTGGGTATTTACCGCTTCGATTGCCTTGCGTCGTAAGTTTTACGTTCGCAACGCCGACAATCGTATCGTCGCCAAACTCGTGGAACGCAATATCCTGAAAAAGGCCTGGCCCATTCTGGATAATGACTGGCGTATCGATATCTACGATCCCGAACTGGCGGGGGATGGCGGTTTTGGCTACGTATTGTCTCTGGTTACCCAGTATCTTCGTAAAGCCCATTTTTATGATATCCACGCCTGTATCCGCACCGTTGGTCGCGAAGAATCCAGCGAAACATCGTGATTTTTGATAGTTTTATTCAAATGTGAAATATGAAAAGTTCCATATATGAATAACTGAAAACGGCTTATTTGTACGAAAAATAGTTGATTTCAGCAACCGGTGATGTCATAATATTGATATCTTGGTTATCGAATTTATAGTAGTTCTGAATAGTATTTTGAATTATTTTTTACGGCATCTTGATACTCGTTGAGTGGTCAGTATTGAATAATTCTATGATGAATATCATTGACGGGAAGAACAGAGAGTTTTTTGGTAAGTTTCTGATTGACTATCCATCCCAACCCAGTTGATTCTCGTGAAAATTTTTGTGATTATTCAATTAGGTTTTATGGAATTTACTCAATATTTGAGATATTAAAACGGTTAAAATAGTGTTTTGGTCTTTTATATAGGAGCGTTTCTATGACGTACCCTGGAACAAAAAAAAGTCATGGTTTTACTCTGATTGAATTGTTAGTAGTAGTTTCCATCATTGCTTTGCTGGTGGCTATTCTCATGCCGGCACTCAATAAGGCGCGGATGGCCGCCAAACGTCAGGTGTGCAGTTCCCATCTTCACAGTATGGGCTTGGCTTTGCGTTGCTATGAAGAAGATAATAACCTTAGAATCCCGCCTCAGGTTGACCGTAATACGGGCAATGAAAGTTATGATTACAGCAAACCGGGTAATACTTATCAGCCCTTTCAGGCCTATATTACTCACATTGGTGGCAAATTTAAATCCGGGACGACGGACCAGTTAAAATCTTTTCAACTGGGTAAACTCTACAATGCTTATTCGGGCAAAGGTTACGTAGATAAGCCTGAAATGCTTTATTGCATCAGTCAGCAGAATAGAGAATCGGATTATGTCCGGAAATATACCTATGAAGCTTACACCCAGGATGGTCATTGGGGAACTTATTTCCTGCCGGGTGATGATCTGATTCGGCTGAATTATGATTACTGGGTCCATGGCAAAAAAACGCTTGACCAGTTGAATAGCAAACCGGTTGTTTTTGATTTTATTTATCATTGGATTACCAATAATCATAGATCGCATGGCCGGGCTGGAAATCCTGAGGGCTTTAATACCTTGTTTGGTGATGGCCATGTGAATTTCTGTGATGATAAACTATTGTGTTCTGTCGATAACGAAACCAACGGGCGTTGGGGCAATATTACGGTAGCTACCGGGAGTGGAACCGGGCCTGGAGACAACCGGGCTATGTTTGAAGCGTTAATCGAACGTCTGTTTCCTTAAGTCTGATCATTACTGGAGTTTTATTCTTTTCAGATAAAGATAATCCATGTTGATGACGATATTTATTTTAGAATGATATTGACAAATGACCGTTTAGCGGCTATAGTCAATATAGAAGTAATCTTTATTAGTAAATAGTAACGAGGCAATTAATGTTCAATACCCGATCCATCCTATCTGCCAGCCTGAAGCATGCGGCCACATGGCATCGCATGACTTCCGGTATTTCCATGCAGACCTCGTGCATTAAGAAATATTTTGTGAAAGGTCCTGGCAGTGGCGGGTAAACGAACATAAATATCCAAAATTTAAAAAAGCCGCTGCCAGAACCACCTGACAGCGGCTTTTTTTGTTAACGGTTTTTTTAATCTTACAACAGAGTCGTAAGTGCCCGCGCAGATTCTGCGCATAGAGCCGGCTCACTGGAGGCTATCATGAGACAACGTGTCAGAAACAACAAAGTCAATCAACGCGAACGTTCCATCGCCAACCTCGAGGCCCAACAGGTTCTCTATGAACTGCATCGTCTCAACGGCGGCCTCAATGTTGGTGAAATGATTAATGTGGCCGTCAGTATGGGTGTGATTCCAACAACGGCCTATCGTGCTAAATCGAAGCAGGATCATTAACGGTACGATTGAATAAAAAGTATAAATATTTGTCGCCTGGATCAGGTACAGCAAATGCTCTTTGCCTGATTTGGCGAATAACCAATACTCGTGTATCAGCTCAGCTATTTTGAAAAGAGCCCCCATACCGAAGCGTAAATCAGTATGGGGGCTTTTATTTATCGATGAAGTTGTTGTTGGTTAATGATATAAAACGTCATGCATTTGCTTCAGCGTATCGGCTTCGATCTTTATTACCTCCCGGTCGTATGTCATCAAGCCATTCACTTCGCCTTCCACGTCGGTTGTCTGGGTATAGACGGCGGCGGATAACCCGTTTTTCTTCATCTCGACGATCTGGTTAAACTTATGAATATAGTTTTTCAGCAGTTCTTCCTGGCTCTGGTAGGTTTGATAGCCCCAGTTACGCATTTCAGGATTCCATAGATGCCCTTTAACCGGATATCCAATACCACCATATTCACCAATAACAGTCGCCCGGTCTTTTTGCATCTCCGGAACGGTCACCTGAACCTGATAGGTGTGAATATCATAAACATCGCCGCAAGGCCGCAAGGCCCAGCCACTAATGGAGTTAACTAACCGGGTCGGGTCATAAGATTTGACAAACTCTGTGATACGGCAGGTGTCATACTGGCACCAGCCTTCATTAAATGGCACCCAGATAACGATCGATGGCGCATTACCTCGTAAATCGATCATGCGTCTTAACTCCCATTCAAACTGGGCGGCGGCGTCACTACGGCGATACAGGTCTGGTGCGTCATCACGGATATGTTGAGGACCCCACTCGCGGGCTTCCGGTCGTGGCACAACCATGGCTGAGGGCATATCCTGCCAGATCATCAATCCCAGTTTGTCACACCAGTAATACCATCGGGCCGGTTCCACTTTAATGTGTTTACGGATCATGTTAAAGCCCATCGCCTTGGTCATTTCCAGATCGTATTTCATGCCCGCGTCTGAAGGTGGGGTATGCAGACCATCCGGCCACCAGCCCTGATCCAGCGGTCCATAATGGAATAACGGTTGGTTATTCAGGGCAAGGACTTTGCCATTAGCCCCATCCATCAGACTGATTTTTCTCAAGCCAAAATAGCTGGATACCGTATCGACGACTTTTCCAGCAGCATTATTCCCCGGGGCATTGGAGAGTTCAATCTTGAGATCATAGAGATAAGGACTGTCGGGTGACCATAATTTGGGATTGTTCAGTTTAATAGTTATAGCTTTGTCCAACTGGCCGGAGCCGCTGGCTACCGATTTGCCATTGTCAAGAACCGTGACTTTGACCTGCTGATTCTGGGTGGCCGGCTCAAAACCCATTGGAATCACCGTGACACTGCTGTTATCAACCGATGGAATGATCTTGATTTCCTGAATGGCTGCTTCCTGCGCAACGGCCTCTAGCCAGACGGTCTGCCAGATCCCGCTGACCGGGGTATACCAGATTCCGCGAGGGGAATTTTGTTGTTTGCCACGTGCCTGAGTGCCATAGCTGGTTGGATCCCAGGCCGAAACAACTAATTCCTGTTGACCTGATTTTAAATAATCCGTTATATCAAAACTGAACCGATCATAACCCCCTTTATGGCCGCCCAGCCAGGCGCCATTAATCCAGACGACACATTCCCAGTCTACCGCCTCGAAATTAAGAATGATCCGTTTGCCAGACCACCCGGCGGGTACTTTAAAACTCCGTTTATACCAGATTTTATGTTCAGGCAGCACTTCCCGGCCAACTCCGGATAATGACGATTCAACACAGAAGGGAACCAGGATTTTGCCATCATAATTTTTAGGTTCGGCTTTAGTTCGATTCTGAAGTGCATAATCCCAAAGGCCGTTCAGGTTCATCCAGTCGCTGCGTTCCATCTGGGGACGGGGATATTCCTGCCAGGCGTTTTCTGGGGTGACTTCCCTGGCCCATCGACTCACAATTGATTTCTCTGCCATTTTCCATTGCCCCCAGACGCTCTGTGTCAATATTAGGCATGAAATGGCGATAATAAGTGATTTCTTCATGGATACTCCTTCGGTATCGGGTTCACATTAAGATTCCGAACGCCTGCCGTTCGGATCGTTTTACTTAAATAGGGCGAATGAGTTAATACGGCGTCTTTTATATACAATACGGCTGTTAACGGATTATTGACACATAAAATAAAGATTTCAACGACCGGGTGGGTTATTAACCTGTAATAATGTTCCTAACCATTTTTTGAATAGGATGTTATGGTTCTGAGCGTCTAGTATGCTTATCAAAAAAACAATCATAAATTCTTGTGATATCTTTTATAACTGATCAAAGTATTATACTCTCTGATCCCGTAGAATTCGGTAGAGAGTTGCCCGGCCAATACCCAGTACCCTGGCTGCTTCTGCTTTATTCCCATTTACCTCTTCCATGGCTTTATGTACCTGAGCGATATCCAGTTTACGCTTGCGCTTGCGTCGTGCGAGTTTAATATCCAGATAGGTTCCTGTACGACCTGAAATCTCCATGGGTAAATGTTCCGGTTCTATGATACGGTTTTTGCATTTTACAAAAGCATATTGGATGGCATTCTGTAATTCTCGAATATTCCCTGTCCAGGCATGGTCCAGCAATAATTCCATCGCCTGATTGCTCATCGATTCGATCTGGCGGCCATGTCGTTCATTGTATAACCCGATAAAATGATCGATCAATAATGGGATATCAGTACGCCTTTGTCTTAATGGTGGCAATTCAATTGGCACAACACATAAACGATAGAATAAATCTTCCCGAAATTCCCCCTGACGAGCCATTTCACGCAGATTCCGATTCGTCGCGCTTAAAATACGTACATCGACTTGTATGGTTTTCTCTCCCCCAACCGGTTCAAAGGTTCCTTCTTGTAATACCCGTAGTAATTTTACTTGCATATTTGGCGTCAATTCCGCTACTTCATCTAAAAACAGTGTACCGCCATTTGCCAGTTCAAATCTCCCTTTTTTGTCGCGAATCGCGCCGGTAAATGCCCCTTTAACGTGACCGAATAGTTCGCTTTCCAATACACCCTCCGGCAAGGCGCCGCAATTGACTGAGATAAAAGGTTTGCCGGCGCGAACGCTTTCACCATGAATAGCATTGGCAACCAATTCTTTTCCAGTTCCACTTTCCCCCTGAATTAATACCGAACAATCACTTTCACCCAGGTCCTGAATGAGTTGATAGATAGCTTGCATCTTGGCGTCCCGGCCGATGATTCCCTCAAAATGGGTGATATTATGCAACCGTTTACGCAAATCGCTGACCTCAGTTTCATCACGAAAACAGGCCAATACGCCCTGGATATGTCCGTTGGCATTACGGATACAAGAAACTGACATTTCAAGTTTTTTGGGCCGACCTTCTCTGTCTGATAAGTTAAGTGAATATTCGAATTTGTCTTCAGGATCCGGTTTTCCATCACAGAAAGAACACTTCCCAGCACAAAAACCACCCGAAAAAACTTCATGGCAGTCTCGACCAAGTATCTGGTTTCTGCTATAGCCTGTAATTTTTTCTGCTGCAATATTAAAAAAGCTGATCCTGCGGTTGAGATCATGAACAATAATGCCATCCGGAAAATCGTCCAGTATAGACTCCTGATTCCCCTTCAATGTTAAGATGGTTTCAAGATAACCTTCTGTAAATAAGATAGATACCTTCTTGGATAACATGTCGCGCCACTCTCGGCATGCCTCCACATCCGCAGGCTCTTTATCCGGTAGTTCCCAGTGTAAAACCGTTTCTCGTCCTGGAAGATCACTGCAATATGAAAGAGCTTCATTTTCCAGAACGATAATTAAATCGAAAGGACGTTTAAGAAAAACTGATAATGACCTGCAGCGCTGTCCCAGAATATCAATATTCGATTCAGCCATCGCTTTGACTGCGGCATGAACCATTGGGATGCTTTCGACTGTAGCGGCGGATATTTGATGTTGTTCGCCACAAATCGATTCAGCCAGCCCAGTAGCAATTAATGCCAGAGCAGGATTTTTATAACATAAGAAAGCTATACGAGCCATAATTCTCTTGTTGCACTAGTACGAAAACTTCTCAATATTTTATATAACTCTATTATTTTTAATTTGTTATGAATCAATGAGGCTGCCATAAAAATTCAATATCATAAAATTCAGGATTTTTGTATCTGATTTACGCCGCTCAAATTAAAACAAGAGACAGCGTGATGCTGTTGTTTAGAATAAATCGGAACGAATGCCGGTAAGTGTACCATATTATCAAGATTGTTTCTGATTGCAATCCGGAAAACAGTAAGTATAATCTAACAAAATAATTATGTCTAATTTTCTAGAATTAGCATGATAGTTAATTCTAACCCTGTTCCTTCCGAATAATTCTTTAGAACAACAGGCCCACAGGAATGTCTTATGACAAAATGGTTAATGATATGTCTTTCAATAATTATCATCACTGGCGTTAATGGATGTAGCCAGCCTAAAACTGACCAAACAATCATTGATCTGTCTGCTCAGGAAAAGCAACCAGTCCCAGATGAACTGGTGCGGGCCGGCCAGTTTCTTAATGAAGGGAAACCTGGAGAAGCTGCCAGAATTTCCAGAAAATGGGAAAAAAAGAACAAAAATTCTGTCTGGATAGATCATGCGATCTATTATCAAGCGAGGGGAAATTTTCAGACCCAAAAATATTATCGCTCTTTTAAATATTATGAAAAACTGCTTGATCAATATGTTTCCAGCAAGTTTTATGAACAATCGCTTTTTGAAGAAGTGGATCTGGCAGAAATATTTCTGGGAGGTTGGAAACGTCATGTTCTTGGATTAATTATTCTGCCAACACGCCTGGAAGGCATTAAAATTCTCGAACGCACTGAACAGCGATGGCCAGGATCGGAATTGGCGTCCCGGGCCCTGTTAATGCAGGCAGAACATTATTATAACCGGAAAATGTATATCGAAGCCCAGCAGACATGCCATATAATTATCGAAAACTATCCGCGCTGTAAAGAATACCAGCGGGCAATGTATCTGGTGGCTGAAGCCAGTTACGCGCAATTTCAGGGAATTCTATATGATACCGGTTGTCTGGATGAGGCATTGATCCGTTACGAACAATATAAGTTGGAGTTTCCCAAACAGGCGGTTGATTTACAGGTCGATAATCGAATTGACGCTATCCATGCCTATCAGGCATTAAAGGATTTCGAGGTTGTCGATTTTTATATCCGTACGCATAAAATTGAAGCAGCCTGTCACCAACTTAAAGCTATCCAGGTTCGTTGGAGCGGGACAGAATGGGAAAACCGGGCCAGGACCTTGTTGATTGAACTTAATCCTGAAAATGAGCTAAATGTAAAATAATAGCAAATGATAGCACGTATGATAAGACTGAATTATTTGATTGCGATTTCACTTCTCGCGATATTTTATCTGAGTGGATGTTATTCCGCCGGATCACTATATCGTGATGATGTGCATACTGTTTATGTTGAGATGTTCGAATCAAAAAGCTTTTATCGTCAGGTTGAGTTTGATCTTACTCATGCGGTATGCCGACAGATCGAAATGCAAACCCCATATCAGCTTTCTTCTGATCGTAATCGGGCGGATACGATTTTATATGGTATAGTGAGTAACGTAGATGAAGGAGTACTTACCCAGCAACGTGATCTGGATCGACCGACTCTCAAGCGTATAACAGTGACAGCTAACGTCTCCTGGAAAGATTTGCGATCCGGAGAATTTCTTGTTGAAAATCGAAAATTTAAATTCAGTGCCGATTACCCGGCGCTTGCAGGTGAAAGTATCGAAAGTGCCATTAAACAGATAACCAACGATATGGCACGCCAGATTGTTGAAATTATGGAGTCCAGTTGGTAGCTTTAGTTTCCGGAACAGAATTTTCTATTGAACGTATATAGAAGAAGTTATTCGATTTTAAGTGTTGATAAATGTCTTAAATCAACAACATTAATTAATCCTATGTTTATAAAAACCTGTAGATATTAAAAATGACAGAAAACGATAATAATCCTAAGCGCAATAGTAAGGATAATCAACCGCCCGGCAAAGAGTTTCCTGGAGGTCGAAATCCCCGTAACATGTTTCATTGGGCCATATTGGGACTATTAGCAGTCATGCTGATAACCAGCCTTAGAAATCTGGAGGGCCCAAGAGAGACCATCGATTTTTCGGACTTTCTCGGTAAAGTTCGTTCCGGTAAAGTCAAGGAGGTTTGGATTTTTGACACCTATATTAAGGGGGAACTTAAAGATCTGGAAGGTCAGGAGGTTGGCAGTTCCAAGGTTTTTAAGGTAAAAATTCATCCCGGTATCCCTTCAGAAGGATGGATTAATGAAGTCTTGGATGAAAATGATGTCAAAGTCCATTTTGAATCCCCCAATATCCTGGTTGAAATTCTGATTGGTATCATCCCCTGGATTTTGATTTTTGCATTTATGTATTTTTTTGTATTCCGGCAATTTAAAGCCGGCGGGGGAGGTTTGCTTGGAAATTTTGGTCGTAGTCGCCATCGGGTTCATAGTCGAGAACAATCCAAAGTGACATTTGAAGATGTTGCCGGGATTGATGAAGCGAAAGATGAAGTGCAGGAGATCATTCAGTTTCTGAAAAATCCCAAAAAATTCCAGCGCCTTGGCGGCCGTATACCTCGCGGAGTACTTCTGATAGGAGAGCCCGGTTGTGGTAAAACCCTTCTGGCCAAAGCCATTGCCGGCGAAGCCGATGTGCCGTTCTTCAGTATATCCGGTAGCGATTTTGTCGAGATGTTTGTCGGCGTTGGGGCGTCCCGGGTACGAGATCTGTTTAAACAGGCCAAAGATAATTCGCCGTGTATCATTTTTCTGGATGAAATTGACGCAGTCGGACGCAAACGCGGCATGGGAGTGGCCGGTGGTGGACATGACGAGCGTGAACAAACACTTAATGCCATTCTGGTTGAAATGGATGGTTTTAGTACCAATGATCAGGTGATTGTTATCGCGGCTACGAACCGGGCTGATGTGCTCGATAACGCGCTTACGCGGCCGGGTCGTTTTGACCGTCAGGTTTATGTGCCATTGCCCGATATCAAGGGGCGCCTCGAAATTCTGCGGGTTCATGCCCGAAAAGTCAAGGCCGGTCCGGATGTGGATTTGAAAAAACTTGCGCGGGGCACTTCCATGTTCAGTGGTGCGGATCTCGAAGCCATCATAAATGAAGCGGCGCTCAGCGCCACCATGCAGGAAAAAGATTATATTGAGATGTGTGATCTGGAAGAAGCTCGGGACAAGGTCCGCTGGGGGCGAGCTAAACGCAGTCGTGTCATTGACGAGAAAGATACCACTCTGACCGCTTTTCATGAGGCCGGGCATGCGCTGGTTCAATCATTAATTAAAGATGCCGATCCTGTCCATAAAGTTTCGATTATTCCACGAGGCAATATGGGGGGGGCGACCTTCTCGCTGCCCGAAAAAGACCGATTTTACTACTCCCGTAAATTCTGTTTGTCATTTATTCGAATTTGTCTGGGGGGGCGTATCGCTGAGGAACTGTTCTGTGAGGATATTACCAGTGGCGCACAGAGCGATATCATGCAGGCAACAGGATTTGCTCGTAAGATGGTTATGGAATGGGGGATGAGTGATCGTCTGGGATTTATTCATTATGGCCCGGATATGGCCGCATCGGGATATCCAGACTTTGGCTTGACAAAAGATTTCTCCGAACAAACAGCTCAGGTTATCGATTCCGAAGTTAAGGTGATTATCGATCAAGCTTATTCTGATGTACGCGAACTTCTCGAGAAGCATACAGAAGTCATACGCCAATTAGCGGATGCGCTGAAAAAATATGAAACTCTGGATGGTGAGGAAGTCCGACTGATTATTGATGGCAAGACAATCGACAGACCGACAGTGAGCGATTTGCTTTCGCGTGAACAGCAACGGTTGCATGAAGAGAATAAAGAAGATAACTCCCAGACAATCGAAAAGACCGAACGTAGTGAGAATAAAGATAGTAACTACTATGATTTTGATGAGGAAGAGGAGGATGAATGGCTAGTGGACGATGATCTGGACGATCTATATGACCAAGATGAAAAACCCAAAGAGTAACCATTCTGAAAATACGTAAGTATTTTTTTTGCAGTAATTGGAATATCTGGCTAACAGCGATTTATTGTTGATAGTAGAATAAATATTTTTTATGCCCATTATACTGAAAGTTGACGAACTTGAGCCCGGTATGAAATTAGCCGGCAATTTAATGAATGAATATAGCTTATTGCGTCCGGCCGGGCACGTTATTTCTGAGCAGGATATCAGTGCCATCAAACGCATTATGCCGGATGCCGACATTTCAATTGGCAATCCCCTTCTGGATGAAAAATTCGAATTTGATAATACTGAAGAGGCCGCACGAATCTCACGTCAGATCAGGCACAATGTCTCGACGATGGTACAAAAAGTGTCAGGTCCTCTCCGTGATGGTGCCAGCCTGGACGCTAAGAGTATTACCGGGATGAAAAAGGCTGTTACGGAGATGATGGAGTTCATCCAGGCTAATCCTGTTACAACCGTTCTGCTTGAGCAAAGTGGTAAATGGGACAATTACCTTCAGGAGCATGCGGCTAATGTTTTTTATTTAAGTATGATTATTGGTAATACGATTCGTAATTATATCAAAAATGAACGGGAACGTCTGACTCATGCTAAACAAGTTCACAATTCAATGAACCTGGCGTCTTTGGGATTGGCTGCCATGTTTCATGATATCGGTTTGGTTTCAATATTTGATCTTATAAATAAAAAAGAAGTTTTAACTCCGGATGAAATTCAACAAGTTCGTCAACATCCGGTTCAGGGCGTGAAAATGCTTGCCGATCTTGCTGATGCGATGACTCGACTAGTTATTCAACAGCACCATGAAAACTTTGATGGCTCTGGCTATCCGGAAGGTTTGACTGGTGAAAAAACCGCAATATTTGCCCGTATTGTTCGAGTTGCAGATGCCTATAGCGCCGCCATTGCCGATAAAGCGTATCAAAGAAAAAAAAGTCCAGCCATGGTCATTCATGAAATGGTTTATGGCGCTTATAAACGCTGTTATGATCCGATCATTCTTAAAGTATTTGCTAATCTGGTTCATCCGTTTCCAATTGGCGCTAAACTGCTTTTAGTAAATGGGAAATGGGCTGTGGTTCTTAAGCAAAATCCCAGGAATACCTTTCACCCTGAGGTTGTACTTGCATTTGATGAGTTGGGTGATCCGGTGCCGCCTGACAAAACCAAACCCGCTTTGCTGAACAGTACGCCTGAATTACGAATCAAATCTTATAATGGTCAGGATATGGGATTTTTGAATGAGACTCTGACAGAAACAGGTATCCCTGAAAAAGCTGATTTTTCCAATCTCTTTGATATGTTTTACCCTTAATATATCAAGTAAGGGGCCGTATATAAATAAATGCTGCAGTTATCGCACAGATTGTCGTCAGATTCAGTTGCGCCGATTGAGCGAAACCGCAGGCAGTGCTGTGCTATGTCGAGGATTTCGCGATTGAGAAGCGGCTGAAGATGGCGGCAAGATGGGATGAGAAATGAAGGTGTTATTTATTTACGGTCACTAAGTTCGATCTGACGTATTTTGATTGTAAATCCATTTCAGCGTTAATCACTTTATATATTATCAGTAAAGAATGCATTTTAAGCAACTCCATGACTGGGATATTACTGCAGCACAGGCTCGCCAGATTCAGATTGAACTTCAAAGCCGGATAAAAATATGTCCAATGAATTATCCTCCGAAACGACTGGCTGGGGTCGATTGCTCGATAAGTCGAGATGAACAATATATCATTGCGGGTATTGTGGTTTTAGAAAAAGTGGATGACAAATTTCATTTGGTAGATCAAGTCTGCGTCCAGTCTCGGTTAACGTTTCCTTATGTCCCGGGTTTATTGTCATTTCGTGAGGTTCCTGTTTGTCTGCAGGCGGCGGCCTTGTTGAAAATCTGGCCGGACGTATTTTTGTTTGACGGTCAGGGTTTGGCTCATCCCCGTCGTTTAGGACTGGCGTGTCATGCCGGCCTGATTCTCAATACCCCCACTGTTGGTTGTGCCAAAAGTTGTTTGATTGGTGATTATCAGGAACCCGGTAAGGAAAAAGGATGTCGAACGACATTGATTGACAAAGATGAAGAAATCGGCTGTGTATTACGTACCCGATCTAATGTTAAACCGGTTTTTGTCTCAATTGGGCATCTGATAACTATCTCTCAGGCAGTTCAGTTGGTTCTGGACTCATCCCTGCGTTTCCGGCTTCCGGAACCGGCAAGAATGGCTCACCAGGCTGTTTCGTGTTATCGGATTGAGCATCCCTGAACACCGCAAATATTGCCGTAAATGCGATCGCTGCTGTTTCAATTCTTAGTATGGTTTTAGTAAGTCTGACCGGAATTCCACCGGAAGCTTTTAAAACGATTAACTCGGAGTCCGTGAAACCACCCTCTGGTCCTATGGCAATCACCATATTTTGGGTAGGTGGGACCAATTCACTAATCGGCCTGGTATGTGGCCCGCAATGGCCATAAAGAAGTTGTGTGCCTTGTTTAGGGTTCCCATGTAATAAAGTATTTTTAAATTCGGTTGCCGGATCGATTGTAGGCAAAAACAATCGCTTACATTGTTTAGCGGCGGCAATCGCTAGCTCCTGATGTCTCAGATGGGATTTAGGATTCGTTGATTGTTTGACGGTTCTTTCATACAGTATCGGGGTAATCCGATCTACTCCCAGTTCACTGCTTTTACTGAGCAGCCAATCGAACCGGTCATTTTTCGCCATACTCACCAACAGGTGAATGGTTGGCGTTTGAGGTCTTGAGAAATGATCAATATCCTGGATCTCGATTTCAACGCCTTTATGTCCAACTTTTAATATATGGGCCTGAGCCAGTGTTCCCCGACCATCAAATAATTCAATCTTATCCCCCGATTTCTGTCTCATCACCCTGGTCATATGAAGCATCTCTGGACCGATAACCTCATGTAATCCATAACTTATCGGTTGATAATAGTATCTATTAAGTCCCATAACTGTATCTTACCTTAAAAAATAACTTAATTTCTCAACTTTTATTCAAATTACAGTTGTTTCTGTCGATAAAACTAACATAACCGGATACTTCCGGCTAGTGTAATTTTGTGAGAGTTAGATGGAAAATACAAAACAGAATCAGGTTCCAACCGAAGACGATAACATGTCTCAGGAAAGCATTGAGGAATTGTTGGCGCTTGCCTCTCAATCGATGGATCAATTAGAATCGGAACTGAGCGATGATCAGATCGAAGCTCCTGATCATGCCAGCATTGCCGATCAGGGTTCGATAGCTGATTCTGAACAATTGGATTCGACTTTAGACGACCTGGAGCGGGAACTCGGGACTCTTCAGCAGCAAATTCAACAGGAAGAAATGATTGAATCAGGAGAATCTAGTATTGCTGTCGATGAGAATCAGATCGCTTTATCAGAATCTCAGTTGGAAACCGAAAAAATAGTACCAGCTTCCGATGATCGGTCTGAACCACTGGATTCGGCCGATGTGGCTAATGTAGGCGTGGTTGAAAAAGAACAAAATCCTGATGATATACTTGCTGAACTGGCGTTTGAATTAGAAGGCCTTAATAAGAATCTGTCGCAACCTAAATCGTCTCAAAAGGTTCAGAGTTCGCCAGAAGAAATACTGCCGGACACTGGTGAGTCAATAGACGATCTTTTAGAACAATTTGGTCAGAATGATTCGGCTGATGAGATAGATAATCAGATAGAAGCTAATGTTAATGAGCAGGCGCAAGATGAATCTCTGGAAAATCTGCTTGAGCAGATTGGCCAGACGAAAGATGACGAAATTCAAGCGGATAGCATATCTTCTTCTGGGGACGCAATCGCCCAATCAGGTGGTCAAACTGAGATTATTGATCAGCAAGAGACCATTGATGAAGTCTTTCTAGAGACGGAGTCTGGTGCTGATAGCAGTTCTGAAAATCTGCCAAATAAAATTGATGATCTTCTTATGCAGTTGCAGGAAGATAGCCAATATTTGGATGAAGGGGATTTAGTGACTTCTGATGAGGCTGATGCAAATGAAAAGGTGACGGCCGACTCTCAAACCGAATCAGACCAGGAGATTCTCTCGGATATGCAATCGGTATCCATGGTAGAAGAATCAAATGATAACACATCAGCGAAAAGTGACTTAGAGTCTGATAATGAAGAAAATTTCGTTTCAGATGACTTGCTAACTGATATCGAGCCTGTGACCCAGGAGCAGGAGAACATGCCAGATTTGGATGAGTTACCCGAGTTGCCATCCGATACGACAAGTGAATTAAGTGAAGAAGATCGCCTGGTAATGGCCGAACTTGAACAGGCCGAACAATCTCGTTCTGAAACTGGCGAAGGTGAATCTGAAAAAAGCGGTAATCAACGCGAAAAAGAGCAAGCTTACGCCCATTTCAATCGTCCCCAACAGGCGGTTCTGAAATCCCTTGATATGGCCAATCGATCGTTGCAGTTTGTACCTGATGAAACCAATGACACGCTTGGAGTGGTAGCCGTAGTAACCCTGATGATTTCTATGGTTTCAACAGCCCTCTTCTTGCTGTTCAAATAAGACACTAACAACTTCTTCCATACAGTCTGTTTGGTCTCCAAATGGATCAAGGTTCGGCTGACTTTGTTGTCAGTCGAACCTTTTTAATTGGTGTGCCCGGCAGGGCACACCTGCTTGGAGGTGCAAGTCCTCTATGGGCCCGGTAGCGGGAACCATTAGCCGGACGGCAAGGGCTGCCACCGTGAGGTGGGGTCTGAAGGAAGCCGCAGGCAAACTGTTGGCCCGACGAACAGGAATCGTATACGAGGCGGTCATGCCGGATGAGAAGGCCATTATCTTCGAAGTCCCAAAGCTGCCCGGAAGGCATGGCCGTATATACGGCGGGCATAAACAGGAAGGCAGGTGTGCATTACCCGGGGAGATCTGTATGTTTGCCACCGGCTACCATTATCAAGAGGTAATGGGATGGGCATACAGAAGTCAGCAGAAGGCATAGTAGGTCTGCAAGTTCGACCAGACCGAAGGCCTGAACATTTCAGCCGTGGCTGATTAGATTGGAGCTTACCGACATGGAGAAGCAGCAGATGAGAGAACCTCATGCCGAGGGTGGAGGCCGGCGGCGGAACCGCCCAGATAAGCCCTCGGTGCGTCAAGTGTCAGCAACTGCCCCAACACCAATCAGCGACACCGCATCCTGCTCAATGGAGCAAGTGGTCGAACCTGCCAATATGCAGAAGGCATGGCAGCGGGTTAAGGCGAATAAAGGCGCTGCGGGAATCGATGGCCTGAGCATCGACCAGACAGCCCAAGTCCTGAGAACCCAATGGCCTCTCATCAAGCAGCAGCTGCTGGCCGGGCGCTATCAGCCCCAGCCGGTCAGGCGGGTAGAGATCCCCAAACCCAAAGGCGGAACCCGTAAGCCTGGGATCCCGACGGTGACCGACCGCCTGATTCAGCAGGCGCTTCACCAGGTACTCCAGCCGATTTTCGAGCGGGAGTTTTCGGACTCCAGCTATGGTTTTCGTCCCAACCGTTCCACGCACATGGCCTTGTGCCAGTCCCGTCACCATATCAATCAGGGTCACCGCTGGGTGGTGGATATGGACTTGGAGAAGTTCTTTGACAATGTCAATCATGACATCCTGATGGCGAAAATCGCCCGTCAGGTCAAGGACAAGCGTATACTGGGCGTCATCCGACGCTATTTGCAAGCGGGTGTTCTGGAAGGCGGGGTGGTCTCTCCGGCCGTTAAAGGCACACCGCAGGGCGGTCCTCTCAGTCCGTTGCTATCCAACATTATGCTGGATACCCTGGATAAGGAACTGGAAAGGCGCGGCCATCAATTTGTGCGTTATGCGGATGACTGTAACATCTATGTCCGCAGTAAAGTGGCAGGCGAACGGGTTCTGGCCTCCATCAAAGGATTCCTGAGCAACGTCCTGAAACTGAAGCTCAACGATGCCAAAAGTGCGGTGGATCGTCCCTGGAACCGAAGTTTTCTGGGGTATAGTTTTACCATCAACCGTGAAGCGAAACTGAAACCCCCCAAGGAATCCGTTAAACGTTTCAAGGCCAAGGTAAAGAGGCTGATGCGTATAGGTAGAGGCCGAAATCTGGCGAAGTTTATAAGTCTGGACCTGAATCCCGTGGTACGGGGTTGGGGACAATATTATCGACAGAGTGAGGTTAAATTGGTGTTTAAAGATCTGGACGGATGGATTCGACGGCGGCTGCGGTGCATGAAATGGCGACAGAGTAAAAGACCGTGGACAAGGCGTAAGATGCTGATGCGACGAGGCTTATCGGAAGAAAGAGCTTCGCTGTCTGCCTATAATGGCAGGGGGCCATGGTGGAACTCCGGAGCCGGTCACATGAACGCCGCTTTCCCCAAGTCGTACTTTGCTAATCTTAACTTAGTGACACTTGCAGAATTGACAGGTAAGCCGGATTGGCTAAAATGAACCGCCGTGGTACGGAACCGTATGCCCGGTGGTGTGAGAGGCCGGGGCCGCAATGCCCCCGCCTAATCGATTGCCAATCAGATGAAACGAATCTTATCAGACTCGGCTGACCTGGGAAATAACCAGCAAAACATTTATGAGCTTTTCTTTGCTGATTTGAACAGTTTTCTCAATAGTTCCAAATTGATTCGATCGTAATTTATCCCATCAGGGGTTACGTCTTTGGGGGTCTCAAGGATATAAGTCAAATCCATAGGCTCAGATTGTTTTAATAAATAGCTTAATGCTTTAGTCCCAATTTTCCCCTGACCAATATGTTCATGTCGATCCTTGTTCTGGCCAAACTCTGTTTTTGAGTCATTAACATGAATAACCTTGAGGCGATTCAATCCTATCGTTGAATCGAAGGCCCCAAAAACTTCTCCACATTTTTGGGGTGTACTAAAATCGTATCCAGCGGCAAATATGTGACACGTGTCAAGACAGACGCCCAAATAATCTTCCATTCCGGTTTGATTTATTATTTCCGCCAGTTGTTCGAAACGATAGCCAAGATTGGTTCCCTGCCCTGCAGTCGTTTCAAGTAGAATGATGGTGTTTTCCGGCTGGATTTGATTCAACACGTTTGCCAATGATTGAGCGATTTGAGAAATACCTGCTTTTACTCCTTGCCCCAGATGGGAACCAGGATGCATAACCAGATATTCAATCCCAAGCCGGTCGCAACGATCCAGTTCATCCGCCAGTGCAATCAGGCTTTTTTGATACGTGTCAGGGACAGTGGCGCCCAGATTGATTAAATAGCTGCTGTGGGCGACAATGGGATCAATTCCGGTCTCCTCCCGGGTGGTTTTGAATGTCAAAATTTGTTGGTCTGTGAGAGGCGGATGTTTCCACTGGCGCTGATTAGCGACAAATAACTGGATGGATTTACATCCAAGTTCTTGGCCTTCTGTAAGAGCCTTGTGTAAACCTCCTGCGATAGAACAATGGACTCCAAAACGGGGCATGCTTTTCATGTCTTTCTTGAACAGAGGCCTATTTAGATTTAATATTTTATTATAGCCCCGATATTAGCTCCTGAATAGAAATTATTGGGGCATGCAATTCTATTGATGCCATAAGGCGCAACAGAAGAAGCCCGGATGCCTCCTGAGCAAATCCGGGCTTGGAAAATCGAAATCCATCGATAACCTGCATGCTCTTAGGCTTGCAGATCGGCTAATTGGGTAAGATCGAGATTAGGACTGTGCTTTTAGCGCGTTTATTTGGCGAGCTAATTGCGCTTTTTGACGTGCCGCTTTATTTTTGTGGATTAGTCCTTTGGCGCAAAGCTGGTCAATTTTCTTTTGGGTAGTGCGATATTCAGTCTCAATTTCCTGAAGATTGCCGCCTTTGATAGTACCGGTAAATTTCTTCAGTTGAAATTTGACCTCACCCTTTCGACCTCGATTAAGCAGTCTGCGTTTTTCGTTCTGTCTGATTCTTTTTTTTGACGATAACGAATGTGCCACTCGTTACTCCTTATTAAAAGCTAAGTATAGTAAGTTATGAATTTTCACGTTGTTTTTTTCGCAGTTCATCGACGCGGTTTTTGGCGTCGCTGTAATTAAAATCAATCTGAGTAACCTGACGATAGCATTTCAGCGCTTCTTCATCATTATTATCCGCTTCGTAGGCCCGTCCCAGGTTATAAAGCAATTCTTTGGCCATTGAACCTTCCTTGTCATCCAGGTTGTCGAATGCCTGCTGGAAGGATTCTATCGCATCGGGATACCATTCTTTATAGAAGAAACACATGCCGATACTATTAAGCGCAATTGTCCGGAATCGGGGATCGCTGCGAGATTCCTGAAACATAGGAATTGCGTCATCATATTTTCTTGCACGCAACAGTCGCTTGCCATATTCAAACTTCATCTTGCGATCAGTAGGATAATTTTCCACACATTGCCGGAAATGATCCATTTCCAACTTGGAGAATTCGCCCAGTTTGGCATTGTACTGTTGAATAGTACTTTGATCATTTGGATTGGATTTGTGAATGTCTTGCAGTAGCCTTAATTCGCGGCGTAACTGGCGTATCCGGATATCATTGGCGCGTTGGCGGTGGATGAATTGATTAGTGCGGCGGTAGGCGCCTTCCAGAACCGAAATCGCTTCATTTTCAAATTCAGGTTTTTCAGTATTACACAATGACTTAACCAGTTTTTCTATATTGCCTTTGCCTTCGGGATCATGCTTATATAATTTGCGGGCTTGTTCAATCTCTTCTCGATGATATTCATCGGATTTAATAAGCTGCTCACCTTCATGAAGTCGCTCCTGGTCCTCCCGATCTTTGATTGATTGGCGGAAATCTCCATCTTCTTCATATTTCCCTTTTTGCAAAGTTTCTTTAGCAGACAGATTACGCAAAGACTCTTCCAGATCTCGGTCTTTAGGTTTGAGTTGCAAGGCTAGTTGCAAGGCCTGGACAGCACGGGTATAATTTTCCAGTTCAGCATAAGTGTCACGTAATAAAATATAAGTGTCAAATGCCGGCTTTGCTGCTTTCATATTGGTTTCAAAAAGAATATCGGCAACCCAGGCAGTCGTTTGCTTCATCTGGCCTTTATGGGCGGCTTTGATCATGTCGGTCAGATGAGATGCATTGACAGGATCTTTGGCCCATAAATACTCGGCTTTTAGTAAGGAATCTTTTTCCGATTTAGCCGCCATCTTTCGGTATTTAGAGCGATCACCCATGCCGGATTTTTTCCCTCCAGATGCCTGTCGCCGTAAAGCGACTTCCCATAATTTCTTGTGTCCTTCTTCGACGGCTTCTGGCCAGAAAGATAATCCATCCAGGTACATTTCGATCGCAAAATCATATTGCATTGTATAGGCAACACTGGCTGCCTTTTCAAAAAATGTACGGGCACGCTTTTTGAGTTCCTCTGGAAACTCAAGGGAGACGGAATTATTGGACGATGGATTGGATTCTGACATTTAAATGAAATAATTACTAATATCGGGTTTGAACTACGATGGAAAATCCTTACAATAGCAAAAAAAATGATAATGTCAATATTTAACCATAAATTCATTATTAATAATAGCTAATGAAATATTAAGCTACAAAGTATAGCTTGAGGTGTGGAAATTCGTGATTTCCTTCTGACGATATCAAAATATATTTGCTATAATTCAATGTCACAAAACCGTTTAAGCTTAATGCCCAATAGTAGGTTATAGTTATGATTGCTCGTCCCGTGGATTATAATCAGGTTCAGTTAGTATTTTATCCCAATCCGCTTTTACGCCAGGTTGCTCAACCTGTTGATACCATTAACGAAGAAATTGTTCAACTTAGTGAACGGATGATTGATGTAATGATTGAATCCAGCGGGGTTGGATTGGCGGCTCCGCAAGTTGGTGTGAGCTTAAGAATCATTACTGTTAGCCCAACCGGTAAACGTCAGGATTCTCAAGTCCTTATAAATCCAGTTCTTAGCGAATTGTCTGGTATTTCGGAAATGGAAGAAGGATGTTTGTCGATTCCAGATGTTAGAGCCAAAGTCAGGCGTGCAGCCGCATGTACAGTAGACGCTTTGGATTTGGATGGTAACAAACTTCATGTTGATGCTGTCGATTTCTTTGCTACTATTGTCCAACATGAAACAGACCATCTGGATGGCAAGCTATTTATTGATAAAATAAGTACGCTTTCAAAAATGGCAGTCAAACGGAAGTTAAAAATGTTGGAATATGACTTTAATAAATGAGCCGGGCATAAAAAAAGCCATTTATTTAAAATGGCTTTAGTGAATCATATTATAGATTATTCTTAATATAAAATGTTTACCTATCAAAATTATTTTTGTTGGCTTGCTTTTGCAATATGAGGATATCGTTTTATGAGGGCTATTGAACATATTGCAAGTAATGCTATCGTAGGCGGTTCTGGAACTGGCGTAGGACATGATACTGGTTCTAAGCCAGAAATTTCTACAATAATATCATTATAATCACCATCAAATTTATACCATAGTTTCTCGGGTGACAAATCTTCCCAGGCAACGATGTAATTTCCGACGATATTATCAGAATGTTTTTTACTCGATGATGAAATCTGATAAGTGACCATATGGTCTATCACAGAAGTGTCGGAGAACACGTAGCCATTTGGCATGATTTTGTTATCGGACACTGCAGAACTCCAGACAAATCCAGGTTTAGAATCAATTTCAATTCCTAGGCGTACTGTTTGTCCGGGTGTAATATTGCTCAAATCGGTGTTAAATAAAATTGAGTCGCTTTGATCGATTATAAAACCAGGATCTAGACTAAAACTGGAATACTTAGCAACAATAGTGTCATAAGCCATTGCTGATCCTGGCTTTAGAGACCAATATTGATCGGTGATCACGCTGTCATAATCATCAATACGAGTCAAATTCTCCCACCCATAGAGCTTGTCTAGAATCCCACCGTTACCAGTGAGTTTTTTTTCGGGTCCATTAATATTGGTCTCTGTTATTGCGCCACTAGAAAAACTAGAGAGAATTAGTGTTAGTAAAAATAAGTGATTGAAATAGCGTTTTTGCATTCCTGTCTCCTGAATTTACAATGAATATTTTATCCAAGGGATATTGCTATCCAAAAATAGAATATAAAAGTGTATGAGACAAACTTTGGTGAATAATTCCTGATCTTCATGAGAAAAATGTGGGGGGATTCTATGGTTAACAGGAGTATTAACGTTTGGATGCCCTTTTTTTGATTAATCGTGTTTATAAAAGTGAATCGCTTAAATGTACTGGTAGATAGGTATAACTATTTATTATAAAAGAAAATAGGTTAATTTATTGTAGTGGTGTGGTTATGCAAATTGATGGGAGTAGGTAAATTTCAGCTAGTAAAAACGAAATAATTAAAAAAATCGGAAAAAAAGTGGGACTGAATCAGAGATGCGGCCATTATAAGATTGAAAAGTAAATAATAAGCGCCTCAAAGCCCAGAGGTTGAGAGTTCCTCCAAGACTATTTGCGAACAGGGTCTTTGAGGGTCCCTCTGCCGGGCTTTTTTTTTGCGCATATCATAATTGTCTTCACGTGAATTCGTTTAAATTTTATTTAAAAAAGGGTTGAAACAAACGAACCTTTGAGTTAGAATACACGAACAATAAATGACCTTGGCAATTGAATATCTTTAATATAGCTTCCAAAACTAAAACTTTTCGAAGCGGTATTAGCTCAATCGGTAGAGCAGCTGACTCTTAATCAGCGGGTTCTAGGTTCGAGTCCTAGATACCGTAGTCCTCCTAAACCCTCCTTTTTCCCACAATAAGCCGTGTCCTTGACACGGCTTATTGGTTTTATAGCGAACTAACAACATTTACGGTCGTAATATTATTAGTTAATCCTGATAACTACCTGCGGCATTGGTTGAAATGACTTATTTCAGGTCACCATAAGAATGCGAGGTAAATTATGGATCAGGAAACAATTCCCCACATTTCAAAATCAACGCAATCTTTATATTCAAATAGAATCATTGCCCAAAAGCCAATTGCACATCAGATTGCGAATATTTTTTATTGGGTAAGTGTGATTGTCCTATTAATCGGTATGAGAATGATAATTGATCCCAATCACCGAAAAATCGGTGAAACTTCTCATGTTTTCATTACTTTAATAACCTTTGAACTCTATATGTGGCTTTTGGTGGTATTGGGACGTTGGCATAAAACAAGGAATCTAAGTTCAGACCTGGTGAGAACAACAAGCTTTACGATGATTCTTTGTGGTTTTCTTTTTATCGCCCTAAATGAAATGTATCTGGCTGCATCAACGAGTGCATACTTGTTATCTTTACTTGCTTTTTTCTCCACCTTGTTGAAAATCTGGGTAATGATAAAAATTATCGAATTAAGGTTGTCAGTGCTTATCTGGCTTTTTTTGGCAGGTTGGATATCAATATTGGCTTTACCTGCGCCAGTAATGTATTTAATGTCTGATGAATCACGTTATCGGGCAGCATTAGGTTTATGTTGGCTGATAGCTTTATTCCTGGCCGGCCATTTTATTTTAGTCAGAAAGCAACTATTTATGGGATTGACTGTTAGTTCGAAGAACTGGTTTCAATCGTGGTATTCCCAATGGCTTATGCTTGCCATATTGTTGTTGTGTAGCATTTTACAGGCATTTTCAGTGTCTTACGTTTTTTCTGATTGGGCATATTGGTACTTTTCGCCCATATTCATGACAGCAGGAGTTTTGGTTATCTGTCTGACATTTAGAATTCGATCTGTAAATATTCTGGGATGGCTGATGTTGGCTGGTGCTGTTTTTTATATGTTTATCAGTGCTTCAGATCCGCTTCCGCAAGGATTTCCGCAAAACATTAGTGGGATTCATTCTGGCGACAATGGTTTGAATAGTATTTTAAGAATGGGGATTCTATGGAATGAAAAATTCTGGCTCCATCCCATTTATCCGGTCATCTCCTGGTCTTCATTAATGTTTCTGCTGGCCGCTATAACAGTTTCAATGTGGTGGATGATGTTACTGGCTGGTATTGGACCATTTGCTGGTATCGCTTTAAAAGCCATCAAAATTGTCAGTGCGTCGAAAAATGGCAAAGGATTTGGACTTCTCATCCTGGCATTTGTACTACTTGGAGGAGGAGTTTTATTACAATGGGCTCAGGAAAAATGGGGAATGACCCAGCGGAATTCCGATCAAAACCTGTCATCAGAGGGTGATGTGGATTCATCAATAACTTGAAATCTAAAAAACTAATCTAAGGCATAGAATCCGTTCTGTTATACTGGGTCACGCTGATTGGGTGGCCCAGTATTTTGGATTAATAATGTATAAATATGGAATTACTAAAACACTATTTTTTTTATCATGGCTGAACCTGAACTAATATATGCTGATATAAAGCATTTTTGGCTAGTTATTGAAAAAATGTATAATTGTTCTATGAATGTAAAACAAAATTGTTTTTTCTTATTTAAATGTTTCAATTGATATCTGAAGTCTTTGCATACGAACTGATGATTTGTCCTGTTTAAGGGCTAAAGAAAGCTTGTTTTAACTGAAATATCGGGTAAAATATTGTTCTTATTGTATTTATAGATTTTGTAGACTTTGAAACTAAAGTGAAATCCCTTTCAATAATAATTAGGTAACACGGATGGCTAAAAAAAGATCAAACGTCTCGGTGTTGGACCAGATCGTCCTGTCTGCTCGCGATGTGTGCAAGTCGATCGAGAAAAAAGATGCTCCCACCATGAAGGTACCGGTACGTAGTCTGGCTAATGTCGATTACAGCCCAAAGACGGGTTACTTTGAGCTGAAGGGCATGCTGAAAGAAAGGACGTTGACGGTTAATACCGTTAAAACGTTTGCTCAGACACTGAAAATGATGGCGTTGAGCAAAGAATTAATTGAAACCGACGACATGGCCACCAAACGTGAAGCGTACTATATCAGCAAAAACTGGGGGGATGCCGGTTTTAAGGAACAACCGGAATCGGATACGGTGATGGAAGATATTGAAGCAATGTTCATGACGATTCGTGAACAGTTGCGTTTTGTACCCGAAGAGAAAGGCGGCGAGATTGCCGGGCGCCTCATGGTGGTTGACCGTGATAATGAAGGCCGGCGCTTGAGAATTGATTGTACCAAATTCGGATCCGGATCCTATTCCATTCCAATTGATGTGGAACACCTGGAATTTCAGAGTAAGGCTAAATTTATACTAGCCATTGAAACGGCCGGAATGTTCCAGCGCTTGCATAAATATGGCTATTGGGATACTGCTAACTGTATCCTGGTCAGTATGGGAGGGGTACCCACCCGCGCCTGCCGTCGATTTATTCGCCGTTTAAGCGATACCCTTAAAATTCCTGTTTATGCGTTTGTCGATGGTGATCCATATGGTTATTTCAATATTTATCGTACGCTGAAAGTAGGCTCAGGAAATGCCGCGCATCTGAATGAGTTTTTCTGTGTGCCCCAGGCGAGTTTTATGGGCGTAACACCTCAGGATGTCAAAGATTATCAATTACCAACCCACCCTTTAAAGGATGTGGATATCAAGCGTGCCAAGGACGCTCTCAAGAACGATCCCTTTGTCCAGCATTATCTGCCCTGGCAAAAAGCGATCAACCAGATGCTTAAAGCGGGGACTCGTGTCGAACAACAGGCCTTTGCCAAGCATGGACTGGATTTTGTCGTTAAACAATACCTGCCTGATAAATTAAAAAGTGTTAAAAACTTTCTGCCCTGACCTGGGATTTATACTCAATGGGTATGCAAATTCCCGATCGCTCGCAAGATAAGTTTCTACTCGTGTAGAACTTATATCACAGCCCAGCGGGCATTTTCCATTGTAAGCAGTATAAAATACTGAACCATATCGCATGATTATGGTATGGATTGCATGAGATTTTATACCGATTATTATTACCAGATAAGCCTGGTATTCTTTGATGTCGACGAATGGAGAAATGACTTATTATGGATGCAAACAACATGCCAATGCAGCCTCTGGATGATGCCAGTCTCAAACAGTCCAAAATGAGAGATATCTGGCTTGAGCTGGCTTGCCTGTTGCTTGTGATTGCCGCAGGTTTACACAGCGCCGATAAATCGATTGGAGGAGGTGATACCTGGGTGGCTATGGCTTGCGGCCGGTACACCCTGGGTTCCTGGGCAAAAGACCAGCCCAATCGGACCTGGCAAATGAAGTTGCTGGATCTGTTTGGCATACATTGCACACAACAGGATCCTTTTGGCGCTGAGACCCGGGCATATAAACCGGAAAGTCGAAAATTAGGCGCCCTTATTGAGCGAGTCACCGCTTCGGTTACGGGTAAAGAATTGGATACGACCCTGGAAGATGTCGGGTGGATTAATCAAAACTGGCTGACCCATGTCCTGTTTTATAAAATGAAAACCGGTTTTGGTGAGAATTCGATTGTCATCTATAAATTTATTCAGGCGATATTGACCGCGCTATTTGCGTATTGGGCGGCTCGAGCCCTCGGAGTGCACCCCTCTCTGGCGGCGGCTACTGCCGTTTTTGGGATTTTATTAAGTCGATCCTTTGTGGATTTGCGCCCTAATGTCAGTACCATTCTGTTTGCGGCCATTATGATTATGATTCTGGCGCGTTGGCGCAATGGGCATGTCAAATCGTTATTGTGGTTTATGCCCGTAATGATCATCTGGTCAAATATCCACGGCGGTTTCATTTATGCTATTTTGATATTTACCATTGCTATTGTGGGATACGCAATCCAGTGTTTCCTGCCTCGGATGACTATTTTTTTCCTGATGGCAGGATTTTTCGGTGGTGCAATGTTGATATTGAATGGATTACGTCACGCAGGGGAAGCGATAACCGACTTATGGAAAACCTGGGCGATAGTTACATCATTGCTTTCACTTATCATTCTGGTGATGTTGATCGTTCGGCTGAACGCCGTTAGAGATGAAAGTTATTATCACATACCAAGATTAAATATCATCTGGCTGGCCGGTGGCCTGGTGGGCGTTGCCTTGATTCCAGCGATTTTCAGCCCGTTTGGAATGGAGAACCTGATTCATCCCATGGTCATCGCCGTGGGAGAGGAGGGGCGCATCTGGCGCAATGTGATCGAATGGAAGCCGATGTGGGACAAGGCAGGTTTTGGTAATATTACACCTTATATCTGTTTCCTGATTGTTCTAGAGATCGTATTTGCCGCCTGGTGGATACTCTGGTGTTTGAAACCGGTTCCAAAGTTCAATACCAATCGAAAGAAAGGGCAGGAACAACCAGACGATATGGTTTCCTGGCCCCGTGCGGATATAACAATCATTGTGATTATGATTTTGACGGTTATTATGTCATTGAAGAGCCGGCGGTTTGTTTTTCTGGCTGGTGTGGTATTATGCCCATATTTAGCGCGTATGATACAAGATGTGTTGATTATGCTGCAAAGTAGAATCAGTTTTATGAAGAACTGCCCAATCACGGGGTGTGTTACAGATCGGAAGTGCAATATATTGACTGGTTCAACTGCTTTAGCTGCTTTTATGGTATTGATCGTTTTTGGTTTGAGCATGAAAAATATCTATTTTTCTCCTCCGATTGATGGAATAGAACGAACAGTATTTCGTCGGATGGTAGGAATCAATGATCAGCCCGTGCGAGCCATGCAGTTTGTTGACGCTAACAGGCTTCAGGGAGTCATGTTTAACGAATGGACCAACGGTGGTTATGTGGCGTTTGGGCAGGAACCCCTGGAAGAGACAGGTGAGCCTCGTTGTAAAGTTTATATGGATGGCCGGGCCCAGGCCGCCTATCGGGTTTCTCATTTTGCCCGCTGGCAGGCGTTGAATCCGGCTTTAAGTTATGATAAGGCGAAAGAACATTACAAAAATTATGAAACTTACGTCCGGCAAAAAGGCTTCTCGCCGGATGATCCGGCCATTTTTGATGCGTTGCTTAAACTGCAAAACAGTCAAAGCGAACAGGCCCGGCAAGCTCAGCAGATGCTATGGATTGGTCTGACCCGTCCGGAATTATATAATAATATCTTTAAGCGTGAAGGTATTACGGTGGCCTTACTGACACTTAAACGGGCCAGTTCTGTTTATATTATGGAAAATTTATTAAGATCGCGCAACTGGACCATTGTTTTTATGGATGACAAAGAACTGGTACTATTACGTAATGATGCACCGGAAAATGAGCCATTATTGAAAAATGGTCTGGAGAAAATGAATTATCCGGATGAGTTTACCCGAAAATACTCGCAGGGATACCATTTCTGTAACAATCCTGATCCTTCTAAATGGCAGCAAGGATTGGATTTGCTTATGTCAGTAGATGAAAATGATTACGTCCCCCTGATGGCCGATACCATTTATAAGACGGCCTTGCGTTTGCGAAAGACCGATCAGGCGTGGGAATGGTTCCAAAGCCGATATCAAAGTTACAAAGCTTATATCGAAAGCGGAGAACGGTTTGGCAGATTTGACCGATTGCGGCAGATGACAAATTGCTGCGAAAATCTGGGGCGTTTGGCTGAAGCTAAAGGCGATAAACAGGCTGCTGCCGATTACAATAAACAATCCAGCCAATATGAAACGATGACAAGAGAGTTAATGGACGACGTGGCCGGAGGTTTATTCTGGTGATCAATCGTCTGGAAAGTCTTTCTGTTTTTTTTCCATGCCACAACGAAGAAGGTTCGATTGAAGCTTTGACGTGGCGAACTCTGGACGTGCTGGAGAAGATTGCGGATGATTTCGAAGTCATTATTGTCAATGATGGGAGTCAGGATGAAACAGCCGTAATAGCGGATCAGTTGGCTGAAAAGGACAACCGTGTTCGGGTGGTTCATCACGAGACCAACAAGGGGTATGGGGGTGCCTTACAGAGCGGATTCAAAGCTGCGAGTAAACAATGGGTATTTTACACCGACGGGGATGCTCAGTTTGATATTGCCGATATTATCCAATTAATTCCACTGACCGAACAGTATGATATTGTGACCTGTTATCGACTGAATCGCCAGGATTCCTGGCTACGTAAACTGAATGGGCATGCCTGGAACTGGCTGGTAAATCAAATATTTGGGCTGCATCTTAAGGATATCGATTGCGCCTTCAAATTATATCGCCGTGAAATTTTCGATCGAATCACCATGAAGAGTATGGGAGCGCTGATTGATACGGAGATTTTGGCCAGAGCGGCGCGTGCCGGATATCGCATGACTCAGTTAGGCGTCAAGCATTATCCGCGGCAGACCGGACAGAGCAGTGGCGCCAACCCGGCGGTTATATTACGCGCTTTTAAGGAATTATTTAAACTGAAACGCGATATCCAGTTAAGCCCCCGCCAATAACGACGATAATTATGCCGACCTTGAAAGATGAAGCGATTTGCATTGGCCAGCGGAAATATTCCGAGACCAGTCAGATTGTCACGTTATTCGGGCGTGAGTATGGTAAATTGAGAGCGATTGCCAAAGGCAGCCGGCGGGAAAAAGCCAAATTCAGCGGTGGCGTTGATCTGCTTAACAATGGTTATATTCAATTTGTATCACCCCGTGAGGGGCAATCGCTCGGAACATTAACGGAATTTGATCTGGTTGAATCGTGGCCCCAGTTACGCGGGCATTTAATTTCGTTGCATTGCGGTCAGTTTATAGCGGCAATGGTAGACGATTTTACTGAGGAACTGGACCCGCATCCGCATCTTTACGATATATTAAAGGTTACCCTGGAGCGTCTCAAAGAGACAGCGCAACCGGAAGTGGTTCTGGTGGGCTTTGAACTGGCGTTATTTCGAGAGGTTGGATTAAGTCCGATCTGGCATCGGTGTTGCGCCTGTGGTAAAAGTTTGCCGGAAAAGGTTCGTGTCTATTTCAGTTCTGAAAACGGGGGGATTTTATGTCGGGAATGTGAAGGGGCGGTTTTTGAAAAGTGGCCGGTGAATGCCAGGGTTCTGGATCTGCTCAACCGGCCGGAAAATTTAAGTGCGGTTGGGCGTGAGGTCGTCATAAGTCTGCATGAATTATTGTGCTATCATTACCGTGAGGTTCAGGGTAAGCAGAGTAAGATCATGATTTTTTTAAACCATTTACTCAAGCAGGGAGGCCGTTCTCATGGATGATGAATTATGGGAACCCGATGAAGAGGATTTGGATGAATATGAAAGTCCTATTAAATACGATGATCGGGTACAACGCTGTCCGAAATGTAAAAAAGATTTTTTAGGGGATCTGGATTGTTGTCCCTACTGCGGGGATATCCTGTTCCGCCATTTGAAAGATGGTATTTTTGCGCCATCAAGCCGTCTGTGGGCCCAAGTGTTATTTGTCGTTATTGTGATATTGACCACCCTGGCGGTATTAATGTTGATTTTCTAAGGCAGGCCCCGTAAGGCAGATATTGTTTCGTTTCAATTCCTGAAAAAACGAATCGGGAGAATTGTTTTGTAACCACATATTTAATAACGACTTAATGTTCAATTGATCGGCGGGTGGTTCAAGGATTCCGGTTTTGAGCCGTTGGTTCCGGATGGCATAAAGGTTAAAAAATGCAAAAAAAATGCTCTGGCACATCACTCGCTGTCCGGTCGGGTTAAGAGGTGAAAAGAGTATTTAAACGAGTAACATACCAGAGCGTATATCGGTTATTTAATTGTTAAATCAGCCAAGCTTAGAATTATACAATATGAACTTTTAAAAGGCAAATAATTTGCACATTTTTTTTATTGGGCTTATTACCTAAACTCTACACTTACAATTTAACACATAAATAATCGTTAGTCAACAGAATTTTCAGAATCTAAATCGATTTGTTCAAGGGTGTTGTTGATTTGATCAAGTTTTCGCTGGGATTCAGAGAATTTAATTGAAGCGTTATTCAAGTGTTTACCAATAATTCCAATGTCGCCGGTAAAGAGGGTCATTTGCTGGCGAAGATCGGCGATGCGATTCTGAATCAACCTGGCATTTTTTTCCAGTTGCATGCCTTTCAGGCCGGTGGCGATCATCATCAGGTAGGCGTAGAGCGTATTGGGCGATACCGGGATGACTTTACGAGATCGGGCATAGGCGTTGAGATCGGTATCGGTACTGGCCGTGATGATTTCATAATAGACATTTTCGGCAGGGATATACATCAGGGCGAAATCGAGCGTGCCCTGATCGGGGAGAATGTATCGACTGGCGATTTCATCAATACGGTTTTTGACATCCCGATAAAAGGCTTTACGCGCGCGTTGCTGATCTGCTTCATTCGTTGCTTCCAGCATTACCAGAAAGTTGGGCAAAGGGAATTTCGCATCGATGCAAACCATTCCATCAATCAGTTTGACAATGGCGTCTACTTTAACTCCGTTAATGAAATTGTATTGTAATTGGTAATGGGCCTTGGGCAGGACTTCGCTCAGTAGATTTTCCAGAGACCATTCTCCCAGAGAGCCTCGCAACTTGGGGCTTTGAAGAATGTCCTGTAATTTGCGCATATCGGCGCCAATTTGCGAAATTTGTTTGGCGGCTTCGGATAACTGGCCCAACTGGTTGCGGACGTCGGCGATCGTTTGGCCGGTCGCTTCCAGGCGTTCGGCGACAGATTTCTGGCCGGTCTGCGCCAGTTGCTGGTTTTCGGTGAATCGTTGACTCAGGGTATTGTTAAAATTGGTCAGGGATTTGCTAAGATGTTCGCCGAGCGTTGATAACCGATTATCCTGCAGGCCGATCAAGTCGGTTACCTGTTTCTGCATGAGAGTGGCGGTTTGTTTTTCCTGTTCGATTCGAGTAAAACGCGACCCAAAGACCAATGCCAATACTGCAATGGACAGGATTACCAGTATCAATAAGACCGTTATCAGGATTTCAAATCCAGACATGGATCAATCTATCCTCCTAGTAGCGGGTGCCGCCCGGGCCGGCGGTCATACTGCTATCGGTGACTTCGGCATCGCTGGGCAGGAGAATGGTGAAAGTGGTTCCTTCATTGGGTTGGCTTTCGACCAGCACTCGACCGCTGTGTTCTTCGGCAATTTTTTTGACAACGGCCAATCCCAATCCCGTGCCGCCCTGGCCTTTATCGGAATGGAACGCGTGAAAAATAAATTTGAGCTGGTCCGGAGCAATTCCTTTGCCGTTGTCATGAATCCCGATGACTACCAGATGCGCCTGGGCATCGAAGCTGGTTTTGATGGTAATTGCCCCGGTTTTGGATTCTACGGCATCCAGAGCATTGAGCACCAGATTGAGCAATATCTGTTCGATGCCGTCAGGATCTACTGCGATGGCCGGGAGTTGATCGTCCAGGTCGGTAAAGAGGCCGACATTTTTTTCCTGCGCCTGCTGGCTGAGCATTTCAATTAATTCAGTAATCATCCGGTTCAACTGGACCATGGTCCGATGCGGCTGGCGCGCCTTGCTGAACGCCAACATATTGAGAACCAGGTTTTGCACGCGGGTCAGATTCCGTTGCAGAATCCCCCAGCCTTTTTGAGCGAGGTCAACTTTATTGCGTTTAAGGCCCATCTCGACCATGTCGGCAGCGCCTTGCAGGCTCTGGAGAATATTCTTAATGCCGTGGGAGATATAGGCAACTGTTTCACCGGCTGCTGCCAGACGTTCGGCTTGAATACCGGTTTCGTAAAGGCGGGCATGTTCCAACGCCATACCGGTCTGGTATCCAATTGCGGTGAGCAGTTGCAGTTGTTCATTGGCATAGGTATGGGTAGCCATGGTCGTATCGACATAGATCACCCCTTTGATTTCGTTTCGTACGGTAATCGGGGCGCAGAGCGCCGATCGGATGCCGTAATGCTGCACGCTCTCGCCACTGGCGAATCGCGGGTCACGCATGGCATTGGTGCAGACGACGCCTTCTTTGTTGCTGATGGCATGCTCGACTATCGTATGGCTGACCGTGATTTTAAGTTCCTGTTCTTTATCGCGATATCGAACCACGATGGGTTTGAGGTTTTTGCTGTCGATTTTATCGGCGTTATCTTCGGCCAGCAGGATAAAGCCGCGGTCCGCAGGCAGGTTATCGAAAATGATGTCCATGACTTTATTGAGCATCTGGGGCCGATCGAAGATGGTACTGATCGCCGTGGAGAGTTCATAAAGTAACCGCAGGTTGCCGATCGCGTTAGAGGTTTCGGGGCCGGCAATAATGACGGAGTCATCCATGGTGGGGACAGTGGCCATGATGGATGATTCGACCAGATTGCCGTTTTCATCGATATGCAGGCCGCCTGGTTCGCCCATAATTCCTGATGGGATATTGCCAAAAACAATCAGGGTCGCGCCGCAACGGATCTGATCGCCGGGTTTGAGTTCGATAAAGCCGGACAGTTTGATACCGTTGACATAAGTGCCGTTGGCGGAGTTCAGATCACGGATAACCCAGGTACCATTTTTTTTGCGGATCAGTTCGGCGTGACGTCTTGAAACCGTATTATCAGTCAACGGCACATCCGGGCTGTTACGGCCCAGGAGAACCGGGGTGTTGTTGATATCGAACGAGTGACCCTTGTCCGATCCCTGGAGTAAGTAGAGAGTAGGCACTTTTCGCTCTAAATTATTATTTTATAGTACGTTAAAAACTTGTAAATTATCCGCAAAACACTGATTTTAAGTTAAGTTACGTGTTTCGTCAAGCCAATTTGTTGGCAATGTGATAATTGGATGAACGGACTCAAAACGGATCATGGTAAAATGGTCAGGGATCTGAATCCCAACAGGTTGGCATCGCTATGTTTATATGGTTTCTTTCTTTCGATGGGTTCGTTTGGATTCTGGGCTTCTGCTGGTATTCGCTGTGCTCATGGCTTGGTTTGATCAGCGCGGGCGATGGTTGCCCTGCGTTTTAGTAGTGACGGCATTGGAGGGTGGTGTCGGTTGGGGTTTCCTGGGAATTTTCTGTCGGCGTGAATGGTTTTAAGTCATTGTTATAATTGTGGTTATAGTTGTAATTGTTGATGTTGGGTTCGTTTGGCGTTGAGGGGTAGTTGGAGTGGTTGGGGGTGTATTGATGGGGGGTTGGATTCCGTGGATCGGGTTGGAAATTGTCGGGCTGGGAGTTGGGGTTGCGGTGGTTGTTATGGGTTGGATTGTTTGTTTCTAAGTTTTTGTTATTGTTTGTGTTATGGTTGAATTTGCCGACTTTGGGTTCGTTTGGTATTGGTGGGGTTTCGGGTTGTTGGCCTGGTTCGGGGGTGGCGTTTGGGTCGCACTGGATGGCGGGGGTGATCTGGTAGCCGGCGTCGAAGAGGATGTTTTTGCAATTGTCGATAATCTGCTGGTATTCTTTGTCATTGGGCGGGCCTTCGGGGATGAGGTCTTTGATGGGATCGGTGATTTTTATGAATTGCTGGATGAGTTGGGTGGTGGCGCGGCGGGCGGTGATGGTGTTGTCGGAGCGGGACTGGACGACGAGGCGCTGGAGGGCCTGGTGGCCGGCCCGGGTGGCCCGGAGTTTATAGTCGCGGCGATCGTAGGCGATCAGGCCGGCCAGTTCGCAGTGGTAAGGGTAGGTGTCGATGATGTACTGGTGTTGGCGGCGGGTGGTGTTGATGGTGGCGAGGAAAATGTCATCGATTTCGGGGCGGTGGTAGTATTGGGCGCGGGCGAGAATTTGCATGGAACGATTCATGGGAGCCTCCTTTAAACCTTAGTAATGTTTTGAGTTTGACCGTTGGCGGCCGACTGTTGGGATTATAGGTTGAATTTTAATAATAGTCAAATAAATAATAATATTATATTTGTAAAATACATAATATAAGGATATTTCACCGTGTAGTAAGTGAAGGGAGTGGAGGAATAGCCGGAGAGATAAAAAAATATAATAGCCGGTTTCATCGCAGATGGACGCAGATAAAAACTTAGTTAAGTTGTTAAAATATAAGAAGATATAACCACGGAAAAACACGGAAAGACACGGAAAAAGAATGTGGCTGGGAATGTTTTGCATAGTGTTATGCCTGTTAGAAGATTTGTGGTGATGGTGATAAGATGAAGACATATTATGTAATATTTGGATGTATCGCCGTTGGTGTTTTGATTTTTGGAGTAACAAGCGTTTATTGTGCTTCAATGGAGGAGGATGAGGGGTGTTTGGAGGGAACGTTTTATTTGCCCAATCCATATCGCCAACGGATCGAGGCGATTGAAAAGCTTCATCAGGATGCGTGCGAACATTTCCCGGATCATTTACGGCAAAAGAACCCGGCGCGTCATTTCAGTGAAGATGAATTTGATGTGAATGAATACTTTTCTGTTCTGAAACATATTTCATTACCTGATGATCTGGTACTGGATTATGCCTATATGAATGATGCCAATGGGCGGCCTTATCTTTATGTTCGTAGAAAGGAAGATGAACCTTTCAAAACTTACGGAGAATATCGATCGTTTCTGGGTTGGGATCAGATAGAGGATATGAAAAAGAGCGATCCAAATAATATCAATAACACCAGGGAGAAGGTGGCTGCATTGCGCAAACAGGCCGGTAGAAGAAAATGGGAGTATCTGGAATCAATCATGACAGACGATACGGAGGAGGGTTTTTTGGAACTGGCATTTTTTCGGGTACTGGCAGGTCAGTTTTACCTTCGATGGCATTGTTATACCGATCTACAGGTTGTGGTTGATAAGAATGATATCGCACGGGTAATTGATGAGTGGATACGATATGAATCACCACCTTTTACCAGAAAACAAAAACGGGAAGCCAATAAGATCGATCCGGAACCTATTATTCTAATGGCAGATGATACGGTTCGGGTATCCATAGTGACATTTTCGCAATGGGGCGGATTTCGAAGATTGTCTTTTCATTTTCAACGAACATATCCGCATATATTGGTCAAGCGAGAAATTGAAATATTGGTGGACTATGATTGTGGGATTTTTATGTGATTGTGGATAATTCAGAGATTGTGCATAAAGCATAAAAAAAGCCGAGTGAGGACTCGGCTTTTTGGGATTATGTGGGTGTGGGATTCTTAATTG
>CAXXFK010000034.1:0-27970 GCA_963663965.2 Sedimentisphaerales bacterium | reverse complement strand
GGGTAAAAATAAATGCTCCCAGTCCCAGCACCAGGCAAAAAATGATCAGAATTAAAACAGCGCCGCGTAGTCTCATAAGATTACCCTTGTGAATCGCTGTCGGTTTCTGACTCCAGGATGATCTGACCCCATCCGGTAGCGGTTCCCGGTGTCAGAATATCCATGTAAAGCGCCTGAACAATGGTATCATCATTTACCGCCTCGTTTCCAGGCGGCAAACTCCACCGTCCGGCAAGATGCCCGATTAAAATCGCAGCCGCCACACTGGCGGCGGTCCGCATCAGACCCCGGATATCCAATCCCCAGATGAAGGGACGACGTACCGTTAAGGTGGATTCGGACCGGATTCGATCCAGTACGATTGAGGTCAGATCTTTGTTTGAACAGGCCGGTTGCCAGTTGCCTAATATCTGCCAGGTGTCCTGATAGTCCGCCAGCATCGCCTGGCACCGGTCACATTCAGACAGGTGTCTCTGAACTCTCTGACGGTCCGAATCGATCAGACTGCCGTTGATATAGTCCAGTAATTCTATGTTGTTAATGTGATTTTCCATAGTTACACCGTTATTTCAACGTTTTCGTTTCTTATATCCTGTGATTATTTCAGATTTATTCGATAGTCTTTTAATAGTGTTCTTAATTTCTGGTAGGCCCTGACCAGCAAAGATTCTATCGCGGATTCACTCCAGCCGGTAATTTCAGCGATTCGAGTATGACTCAAACCTTCAAATCGATGTAGAACCAGGACCGCCCGTTGACGCTCATTTAACTTATCCATGGCATTCTCAATAACTTGTGAAATTTCTTGAGCCTCCAGAGGATAAGCCGGATCGTCCTGTTTCCGACCGGAAGATTTTTCCGGGAATTCTTCGACATTGACAGGATTTTTCGCTGACCGTCTCATCGCATCCAGACACAAATTGACCACAATCCGATAAAACCAGGTGGTAAATTTGGCTTCCGGACGATAACTGGCCGCCGCTTTATACACCCGGATAAACGCATCCTGGGCGATATCTTCGGCCAGATCATTATTTCGAAGTGTCCGATAAGCCAGCGCCAGCGCTTTATCCTGATGTCGGCGCACCAGTTCTCCCAGGGGCGCCATGTCCCCTGCGGCCAATTCCAACATCAATGCTTCATCAGTTTTACTATGCCAGTCTGCCATGCGTGTGTTATATTATCATATAAAATATATCGACAAAATGGGAATGAAAAATTTCAGGTTCATTTTTTTTCGCAGGCTTTATCGCATTGCTCCCGTTCAAACAGTGGAAGCAACAAAAATCTGCAGATTGTTGTTTGAAACTAAAAATTGAAAATCATTACATCTGGAGAAACAAAATGAAAACTTCACTAAAAATTTTTGCTGTCATTTTAATGCTTGCAACCTCTGTTACTTTCGCGCAACAAGGCCGGGGCGGCGGTAACCGCCAACAAGGCATTCGCGGCGGCGGCTGGGGCGGTGGACGCCAGATGGCCATGCAGCAGGATGAAGGCTTTGGCCGCCAGGGTCCGGCATTTCAGTCTAATCTAGATAATCAATGTCCAGTATGTGGACGACCTTGCGGACCGGGCCAGGGCATGGGACCAGGACCACGCGCCATGCAAGGCGGACGCGGCATGGGACAACGTCAGGGCATGATGATGCAAAGAGGACAAGGCTTCGGCGGCGGACGCATGATGGGACGCCAGCAAGGCTTTGGGCCCGGTCCACAGGCCATGCAAGGTGGGCGCGGCATGGGACAACGTCAGGGCATGATGATGCAGAGAGGACAAGGCTTCGGCGGCGGGCGCATGATGGGCCCGCAACAGGGCTTTGGGCCCGGTCCGCAGGCCATGCAAGGTGGGCGCGGCATGGGACAACGTCAGGGCATGATGATGCAGAGAGGACAAGGGATGGGCGACGGACGCATGATGGGCCCGCAACAGGGCTTTGGACCCGGTCCGCAGGCCATGCAAGGCGGACGCGGTATGGGACAACGCCAGGGTATGATGATGCAGAGAGGACAAGGCATGGGCGGCGGACGCATGATGGGCCCGCAACAGGGCTTTGGACCCGGTCCGCAGGCCATGCAAGGCGGACGCGGTATGGGACAACGCCAGGGTATGATGATGCAGAGAGGACAAGGCTTCGGTGGCGGACGCATGATGGGCCCGCAACAGGCTTTGGTCCCGGTCCGCAGGCCATGCAAGGCGGACGCGGTATGGGACAACGCCAGGGTATGATGCAACAGAGAGGTCAGGGCATGGGCGGCGGACGCATGATGGGACGCCAGCAAGGCTTTGGGCCCGGATCGGAAGGGTTCTCCACACTACCCGAATTTCCATGGCAAGGCCCCAATTTCCAGAATAATTTTGGACCCGCACCCGACTTGTACCCTTTACCCAACCAGGGGGGATGTGATACCTGCGACCAGAATAGCTCCTGTGAAGGCAATTGTGAATCAAAACCAAATAATCCCGCTCAGATAGCGCCGCCAGTTGACCAGCCACTGAATAATCCCTCCCCACAAGGATATGGACCTGGCCGGGGAATGGGACAAGGCCGACGCCAGGGCGCCGGACAGGGCATGGGGGCCGGGCGCGGCATGCGACGCAACGCCAATCCACCCGCAACCGAAGCGCCCCAGCAATAAAACAACAATAACCTCTAAATGGCTCCTAGAAAAAGACCCTGATCAAATCGCGACAGGGTCTTTTTTATCATCAGAATTTTATGAGGTCCCGTTATCACTCCAGGTATTCAACCTCAAAAACGCCATTCCTTGATCTGCAATCCCCATTTTCGTTCCAGGATAATGGATTCGATTTCAACGGTACCGGCGCTGGTTCCCGGATCGATCCGAATACGATTCAATGGATTTTTTGATTCAAAATCGAGTTGATAATCATGCCATTTCCCATCATGGTTCGGGTCAAAGGCCAACCTGTTCTCGTGGGAAAACGCTTTGACATTACCCCCAGTCCAATACAACGCTCCCCCACCGCTCAGACTCGATTTCATCCGGAATCGAATCCTGAAAAAATGACTGGCAATCGGGATATCTTCAGTATAGATATATGGATCGTTCCCGCTTGATACCACCTTCATCACGCCATTGGACAGATCGATGCGGGCATCATTCGATGGTTGCCAGCCGGGTACGCGTGGGATATATGCCGGATTTCTGATCGGGATAATCGCATCGGTATCCTTGAGATGGCGATCAATCAGACGATTCATCTCTTGAACGCGTTGCGGAAAGGCCTCTGCCAGATTATTGGTTTCACTGATATCATCGTTCAAATTATACAACTCAAAGCCATCGGTTTGATCCGGCCCTTCTCCATAAAAGCGAATCAGCTTCCAGTCTCCCTGTCGCACCGAGGTGGATGGCCGGTTTAATGTGGCCGGGGTATAATGCGGAAAATGAAAGAACACCCCTTCTCGATCCAGTCCACTGCCGCTTTTCAATACTGGAACAATACTCATGCCATCCAGATGTTGTTGTTCGGGATAAGCAATACCGGCCATGTCCAGCATAGTCGGATACATATCAACCGTACTGATAATTTCTGCGCTTTGTGTGCCCGGCTGGGTGACACCCGGCCAGTACACAATCCAGGGCACCCGCGTCCCACCCTCATAAATACACCCCTTCGTTCCACGTAAAGGGTCATTATTGGTAGGCGGCTGACCTTCGACTTCATTATACATATTCCCACCATTATCGCTGGTAAAAAATATAATCGTATTATCCGCAATCCCAAGTTCCTGCAAGCGATCTAACACCCGCCCAATTCCAATATCCATACTCTCGATCATCCCGGCCATAATCGGACAGGACTGCTTGCCGCGCGGATCGGTTTTATCGCGATAATGCGCGGCCAGTTCTTCCTGAGCCTGAAACGGCGCATGGACGGCTAAATGCCACCAGCACAACATAAACGGCTCGTCCCGATGCTGATCAATATACCGGATCGCTTCATCGGTGATGCGATCGGTAATATATTCGCCCCTGGGCGCGTCGCTGTAGTGTTCCATATGATAGGGCGCAAAATAACTTGGCGGTCCGGGATTGGGCACGCCGAGGTCCACCCCAAATCCCTGCTGTCCCGGCCAGTATTTCGGATCTTTACCCAGATGCCATTTGCCAATAAATCCAGTATGGTAACCGGCATCACGAAAGGCCTCTCCCAGGGTATACTGTTCCAGCGGTAAAAAGCGGGCGCTTTCCGGCGTCACTACGGCGTGCCGCGCGTCCGCTTTTTCACCCAGCATTGGCCGATCCGGCGGCAAGGGCGGCAAATGACAGGCCGGGGTGGTAATCCGGGTCCGGGCCGGATATTGCCCGGTCATAATACTGGCGCGCGTGGGTGAACATAATGGACTGGCGGCATAGGCATTGGTAAACGTCATGCCCCGCCGGGCCAGCGTGTCGATATGGGGCGTCTGGTAATACCGGCTGCCATAAGCCCCGCAATCCATCCAGCCCAGATCATCGGCCAGTATCATAATGATATTAGGCTGACGACCGGGGGCCGCCTGGGCCGTGATCGGATACGACACGGTAACGATCCACAGACTCATTGTAATCAAACCCGTCTTTCTTAGAAAATGACACCAACTTGATGTATTCATGATATCTCTTTTAATCGTCAGGGTTCACTCTAACCGAACCTCTTACTTCACTGCCAACGTTCAATCCCGACGGTTGTTGCATAAAAAAACCGCCATGGCACCAGTGGATGCCATGACGGTTAGTTAATCAATTAATTAGACTACAGACCCAGCATATCCGCGATAATCGGCGCGAATTTAACAATCACACCGGCAAAGACCACCGAGACCATACTCATCAGTTTGATCAGAATGTTCAATGACGGGCCGGACGTATCTTTGAACGGGTCACCCACGGTGTCGCCGGTTACTGCCGCCTTGTGCGCGTCAGAACCCTTGCCGCCATGCTGGCCGGTTTCGATATACTTCTTGGCATTGTCCCAGGAACCGCCCGCGTTGGCCATGAAGATCGCCACGGCAAAACCGCATGACAGACCGCCGGCCAGCAAACCGAGCACACCGGCCACATCCAGCAATAAACCGACGACTACCGGAATCGCAATAGCCAGCAAGGAAGGAACAATCATTTCCCTCTGGGCGCCGGCGGTTGAAATCGCCACGCACTTGGCATATTCCGGGGTGGCTTTGCCTTCCAGAATACCCGGAATCTCTCTAAACTGACGACGGACTTCCTGAACCATCGCCATCGCCGCGCGACCCACCGCTTTCATGGTCAAAGCGCTGAACAGGAACACCAGCAGGACACCGGCGAACAAACCGCACAAGACCTTGGGATTCATCAGGTTGACTTCATAGAAATCCATGTATTGACGCAACGTGGCTTTATGAGCCGAGATGACTTCAAATTTGGCGTTCTTGCCTTCATTCAATCCGGCAATGGTCAGAACGCGAACATTGGTATCTTCATCCGGTTCGCCCAGGGTAGCGCCGGCCTGGATGGACTGGCCTTTTTTATCTTCCAGCAGGTGTTTGTCACCATTCAGAATCATATAGCAATCAAAAGCGGGATCGGTAATGCCGGACTCTTTCTTGTGACCAATTTTACCGTAACCGGCATAAACCAGACTGCCAATACCGGCATCCGCTTCACTGGCAGCGGTCTCATCGATCTGGATAATGGCCGCTTTACCTTCACGAACCTGACCAATACGCACTTCTTCAACGTACGCGGCCAGCAACGCCAGGGCGGTCAGCGCCGCTGAACCAATGGCAAAACCTTTGCCAATCGCAGCGGTGGTGTTGCCCAGAGAATCGAGCGCGTCGGTTTTTTTGCGTACGGAAGGATCCTGATGGGTCATTTCGGCGTTACCCCCGGCGTTATCGGCGATCGGACCATAAGCATCGGTCGCCAATGATACACCCAGCGTGGACAGCATCGAAACCGCCGCGATACCCACACCATACAGACCCAGCAGCATGTTATCAGCGCCACCGGCAAAACTGTAGGCCAGGGTAATGGCAACGATCACCGTTGCCAGCGACATCCAGGTGGATTTCATGCCTTCGGCTATACCGGAAATAATTACCGTCGCCGGGCCGGTCAATGCGTTTTTAGCCACTTCCTGGGTGGGTTTATAATCGTAACTGGTGTAATATTCCGTGGCTTTGCCGATAACCAAACCGGCAATCATCCCCACACAAATCGAACCCCACATGCCCAGCCAGTTCACGGACTCGATATCATTCATCAGCATATAGCAGATCCCCAGCGCGGCGGCCAGAATCGCAATACTCGGCCAGGTAATCGCTTTCATTAACGCGCCCATCAACTCTTTCATGCTGGCGCCTTCTTTGGTCCTCACCAACGATACACCCCAGATTGACAGCAAAATACCGACGCCGGCCAGCACCATCGGGGCCGCCAGCAATTTCATCGAAGCGGTCAGGGTCTCGCCTTTATCCAGGCCAAAGCTGACCGCAGCCGAAACACCCAGTGCGGCGGTCGCCAGAATCGAACCGCAATAACTTTCGTAAAGGTCAGCGCCCATACCGGCCACGTCACCCACGTTGTCACCGACATTATCGGCAATCGTAGCCGGGTTGCGCGGATCGTCTTCCGGGATACCCGCTTCCACTTTACCCACCAGGTCGGCGCCGACATCCGCGGCTTTGGTATAAATACCGCCACCGACACGGGCAAACAACGCCTGTGAACTGGCGCCCATACCGAACGTCAGCATCACCACGGTAATTTCAACCAGCGACATATCCGTAAAGAAGTTCAAACCCAGGAACCAGCCGCAAATATCCAGTAAACCAAAACCAACGACAACCAGGCCCATCACCGCGCCAGCACGAAACGCCACTTGTAAACCGCGGTTCAAACTCTCTTTAGCGCCTTGCGCCGTTCGGCTCGATGCCAGGGTTGCGGTTTTCATACCAAACCAGCCGCATAAGCCGCTGAAGAATCCGCCGGTCAGAAACGCGACGAACACAATCTGGTGCTGAAGGTGCATTTTACCCATGATAAACAGAATGATACTGACCACCAGAAAGAACCAGAACACGACCTTATATTGTCGTTTCAGATAGGCCATTGCGCCATCGGTCACATACCCGGCTATCCGTTGCATTTCCTCATCACCGGGATTAGCCGCTTTTACTTCTTTAAAGTATTTCCTGGCCATGAATAACGCCACAATCGCCATGACCGGTGCGATCCACCAGATCAACGGAATGGAAGAACAAACATTTAGAATATTAGTCCAAAAAGAAACTGTCTGTTCTCCGTCAGTGACCGGAGCGGTCTCATCCTGGGCCATAAGCGGCCCGGCAAAGATCGCCACGACTGCCAGGATTAACAACATCCAGCAGACATTTTGTTTCGAGGTTTTCACAATGGGCTCCTTTCGAGTGAAAATGAGTTTAATCTGATGCTTGTACTGTTACTCTTTGTGCAAGAGTCATATTTTAACTTGAGTAAGATCACTTCATAGATGGAGAGGTACCGCTTTAAGTGGAGCAGAGTGCGGTTAGTCCGATTCCGTATCTCAGATAAAGCCTTAGTGCTCTCCAGCTTTTTTATCTGTATCGATTGCGTGGTGCGGCAGAGTTGCCCTTAAGGCCGCCTGGCGGGAGGTATTATTACTCGGGGGGCGGTTAGCGGCTGAAATTCATTGGGCGTGACTTGCGGTTGCGGCGGCGTTTCTTCTCAGAGGGTTTTTCGTAATAGCTCTGCTTTTTGATATCCTTGATCAGACCTTCTTTTTCACAAAGCTTTTTGAAACGCTTCATCATCTGTTGAACGGATTCGCCGGTACGCGACTTCACTTTGATCATGCAATCACACTCCAGTAGTATCGGTAAGTTTTATATTAGTTTAAAGTTACAGTTTATTCGATTAAAGTTCCAAAACTGGGTAAAGTCCAATCAGGATAATGTGGTTTTTTAATTTTTTCAATTAAAAAAGGAATGATTTATGTGCAATTTTCAAAGAGCTTTAAAACAAATTTGTAAAACTCAATGTAAAATCTTGTCTCACATGTAGATAAAGGCCACCTTTTCTTTTCCTGCTGCCGTTACAAATTTAACAATCCCCTGATTTCGACTCCTCATAGCAGTTTGATCATGTACGCATTATCTCAAACTGTTATCTGAGTGACCTTTGTAATGTCAATCCTATATCGGCTCGTATCACCACGCAGGATTAATATTTCGTGTCTTTTTATTGACCACGAATTCTCTTAACCGCATTTCAAATAACAGGTTATAATAATTTTCCGTAACAAACCGCTTTCATTCCCGCCAGATACCAGCCTGGATTGCCATATCTATTTCATATTAAATGACTTACAAAGTTATCTGGTATGACAATTTTGCCAATTGATCCCGTTTTTATCTGGTCAAATGATATTGCGGTTGCTATAATTCTCTCTCTAAATTCGCCTCCTTATCGGATTGGCAGATTGATTGGTTAAAACGCCCTAGCATAAAGGCTAAATTATGTGTGCCAGAAAAAAAGAATATTCATTAAAGCCAGATAGAATAGAGATTTACGATACAACCCTGCGCGACGGCTCCCAGGCCGAAGGTGTGGCTTTTTCCTTAAATGATAAATTGATGATTGCCGAAAAACTTGACGAACTGGGGGTTGACTATATCGAAGGCGGATACCCGCTCAGCAACGAAAAGGATGTCGCCTTTTTCAAAGAGATTCGCAAACGCAAGTTGAAACACAGCCGGATCTGTGCATTTGGTATGACCCGCAAGAAAAATGCCAGGCCTGAGGATGATGCCTGCCTGATTGCAATGCAGAAATCGATGGCCCCCGTCATCACCATCGTCGCCAAAGGCTGGGATATGCAGGTCAAAACCGTCCTGAACGCGACCCTGGATGAGAACCTCCTGATGGTTGCGGATTCCGTCCGCTATCTTCACAAAAAAGGCCGTGAAATCTTTGTCGATCTGGAACATTTTTTTGATGGCTATAAAGCCAATCCGGGCTATTCGATGAAAGTGCTCATGGCCGGGGCCGAAGCCGGCGCCACCCGCCTCATTCTCTGCGACACCAACGGCGGCTGCATGGAAGACGAAATCGAACAGATTGTGGCCGAAGTCGCCGCGCAGATCGATGTTCCCCTCGGGATCCATACGCATAATGACAGCGGCCTGGCGGTGGCCAATTCGCTGGCCGCCATCCGCAAAGGAGCCATCCAGGTCCAGGGGACCATTAATGGCTTTGGCGAACGCTGCGGCAATGCCGACCTCTGCCCGATTATCGCCAACCTGGCGCTGAAAATGAATAAAAATGTCCTGGTGAAAGGCTCCCTGCAGCGGTTGACCGAGGTCTCGCGTTTTGTGTACGAGACGGCTAACCTCAATCTACCGTTGAACCAGCCTTATGTGGGCCAGTCCAGTTTCGCCCATAAGGGCGGCATGCATGTCCACGCCATTCAGAAACGCACCGATTGTTATGAACATGTCAATCCGGAATCGGTGGGCAATACCCGCCGCATCATCATCAGCGAACTGTCCGGCGCCTCCAATCTGCTGGCCAAAAATGAAAAACTGGCCCTGATGGAAGACAAGAACATCGTGCGAAAAATCCTCAATGAGGTCCAGAGACTGGAAAACGAAGGCTATCAATTCGAGACTGCCGATGGCAGTTTCGACCTGCTGGTCCGCCGCTTTACCGGCGGCCGGAAAGCGTTCTTCGAACTGGATCACTACCGTACGATAAATATCCGAAGCAAAGAGGATAAACTCACCACGGAAGCCACTGTTAAAATAATCGTCAATGGCAAAGTGGAACATCGGGTCGCCGAAGGCGATGGTCCGGTTAACGCGCTGGATGCCGCTTTACGCAAATGCCTTGAGCCGCATTACCCCATCATCAAAGACATGCAGCTATTCGACTATCGCGTTCGGGTGGTCAATCCCAAAGAAGCCACCGCGGCCAAAGTCCGCGTGGTCATTCAATCGAAAGATTCCGATAAACAATGGGGCACCATCGGCGTTTCAGGCAATATCATCGATGCCTCCTGGCACGCGTTAATTGACAGTTTCGAATACAAACTTCTCTGTTGATTTCTTGATCTCATGAATTGGAAGGAGTCGATCATGAAAAGGATCTGTTTTCACTTAAGCTGGCTGCTTGGATTCATGGCGCTGAACTGCCCGGCCCAGGATCTCATGCGCTTGATGTTCAATCAGGATTTTGAGCAGGCGCCGGGTTATCTCGACCTGGGATACAGCTACGCTCCCGACCAGTCGGTCATCGGTCAGGACAGCGATGTATCTTTCATCAATTACAGTGGCGATCTGATCCTGCCATTCAGTCACAATGATCATGAAGCCTGGTATGTCCTGGGAGGCAATAAAACAACCCGATTTAATTCCGATATCGTTCTGCCGGATACCGGACGGGAACTGCCTTCGGCTTTTTACGAACCGTATGCCGGACTGGCCTACCGGCGCAAACTGGAAAACGACTGGATTTTCAGCGGGGTGTTCGAAGTCGGATCGGCCAGCGACAAACCCTTCGATACCTGGGAGGAATATACGGTTGATTTTACCACCACGCTGCAAACACCCATCGAAAATGGCAAGGCCTGGCTCTTCTTCCTCAATTTCTCGGCCAACCGTGAATTCGCTCCCGGCGTTCCCCTGCCCGGATTTGCTTATTACTGGAAACCGGATGAAACCTTCATTACCGTAGCGGGGCTGCCCTTTACCATGATCTTCTGGCATCCGGTCAAACCGGTTACTCTGCAGGCGTCCTGGTTTCCAGTTCGTAATGTGGATACGACCCTCAGTTTGTACTTCGGTAAAGACACCGCGCTCTATACTGGATTTTACTGGCAAAACGATCAATTCCTGCTTTCGGGCCGGAACCGTGATGAAGACCGGTTGGATTACTACCGCAAGGAAATCCGTCTGGGCCTGCGACACGATTTCAATGAAGCAATCAGTATCGATACCTACGCAGGCTATCAGTTTGACCGCTTCCTGTTCGAAGGGGAAGACTGGGATGACCGTGGTTACAACCGCGTCGAATTGGGCGAAAGTCCGGTCTTTGCCATCAATACCTCCTGGAAATTCTAAACCAAATCTCAACGTGCCTGACAAATCATTTTTGCCGGGCACTTTTTTCGCCACGCTTATTTTCGATCTGATCGCCAGAATTATTTGCACCAGGTTTAACGGAATTAAAACATGGGCCATGTAAACATCGAGATTAAGGCGCGTTGCCACGATTCATCCTCTATTCGCGGAATTCTCAAACAGAAAGGCGCGTATTTCAAAGGGCTTGACAGCCAGGTTGACACCTATTTTGACACGCCCAACGGTCGCCTGAAATTACGCGAAGGCGCCATCGAAAACAGCCTTATCTTCTATCATCGACCGGACCACAGCGGCCCCCGTCAATCGGATGTTCATCTGGTTCAGCGACCGACCGATGACATGAAAGCCCTGTTACGTCAGGCCCTGCCGGTCAAAATCGTTGTGGAAAAACAGCGCGAAATCTACTTTGTCGGCAATGTCAAAATCCATCTGGACAACATTGCCGGCCTGGGCGACTTTGTCGAAATCGAAGCCATTGACGCGGATGGCACCATCGGCAATGACCGCCTCCATCAGCAATGCCGGCAGTTCATGGATCTGTTTGAAATCCGCGAAACGGATCTGATTGATTGTTCCTACAGCGATATGCTGATTCGCCGGCAAGGTTGTGACTGAATGTGAACGATTGACATGAACAGAACATCCTCACTGGCACTCAGTTCACTGGCGCTGATACCGAATTGTCTGATTACCTCTGGCGGTTCTGTAACTCCCGACAAACGCCCCAATATTATTTTGCTGCTGGACAACCAGTGCCGTTGGGACACCCTGAAATGGGTTAATCGAAGGGTCCATACCCCCCAATCTGGATAAACTGGCCCGAGCCGGTTTTTTTTTTGATCAAGCCGTTTGCCAGGCGCCACTGAACACCGACACCGCTTTGGATGTTTTTTTCTTTCGGTCACATTCGATTGCCGCCGATTTTCTATAAACCATCTGTCGCCGGGGCATATAGTCAGCTGCGGATGAATTTTTGCACTGCAAGCCGTACGCCGCAAGACAGTCTAAGCCAATAACAAACTCGCCGGTTAGTCAGATGACTGCCCGGCGAGTTTGTTTTTTACAATTTCGCTTTTACATTAATTAAAGCAATCCGGATAGATTCCGCATGCGAGCCAATCATTGACAAACTGCGCCAAGTCAAGGATATTGATCACGCAGTCCGGCGTTCCTTCGGGGCCGGTCACATCGAAGGTCATATCCAAATTGTCCTTGTTGAGACAGAGCGGTTTTTTCTCGACGGCATAGTAAAGATCGACGATACCGTACTGATCCAACTGGTAGTTATAGATCCGTACATCGTCGATCTGGCCATTAAAGGTCGCAATCATTCCTGTCTCATCACGATTGTTACTGCCGAGATAGACCGGCGCATTGTAACGCCGATATACAGTCGTTGTATTCGTATTTTCGGCAACCACCTCACCATCAATATAAAGATTCTGGCCTTCAGGGCCGACGGTAGCGGCTACATGGTGCCATTCGTCGGCCGTAATATCGGCCGTGATGACGGTACTGCCGTCGAGGTTGAATTTGAGTTTGTTCAGAGCCGCATCGCCCGGAGTGCCCTCGATCAGGAAGAACCAGTTACTCTGGGAGGGGTTCGGATCCAGAGCTGAGGCCCGGTTGCTGACAATGCCATTGTCCTGGCCGGATGGGCCGGCCCACTTGATCCAGGCGGTGGCGGTCACATGATCCGTATAGGCCGACATCCAGACAGGATCCGTGAGACCGGCGGTCTGCGGCTCCACGGTCAGGTCCAAAGCCTCATTTATTTTTCCGGGCTTAAACGAGCCGGCCACTGTCGGGCGGTTTGGATCTATGTTCCACTTATTGGTATCGGTGGCACTGATATCGAGGTATTGGCCGCTGAAATAATCGGCCGAATCAAGTGTCCAGTGAGCCATCTCGCGTTTGATACCAATCATCCGGGTGTCGGTGGTCACCGGCTCATCCCCGGGATCCATGGCATTATTGGAAATGGCACAGTAGTAATAGCCCTCATCGCTGTACTGCGCATTCTGAATGGACAGCGTTTCTTCCATACCGACTAAGATATCGTCTTCCGGGGTGGTTTTATTGTCCTGCGGTGTTTTGTACCATGCAAAATTGGGGTCCGTGCCTTCGGGGATCAATAACACCGGCGCCATCACGGCGGTTTCACCCGGGAAGATCACAACATTGTCCGCCTGCGTGACAACCTTGGGCAAGGCTTTCCGCGTTGTGAATGTCCATACGTCGCCGGTGATATTCGAATTACCGGGATTCGTGAGATATTCGTCGATGCACCAGTAATACTTGGTATTAACATTCAGGGCGACCGGACCGTATGAATTCGTACCGGCTGGTATGATGATCGGCTGCTCATTTCGACTTGTGACGTTCGGCTCCGAATTTGAAATATAGAGGTAATGATTAGCCACGTCAGCATTCGGGTTCGAATCCGCCTCGGATGCATTAGCGGTTTCCCAGCTTAAGGTCACCAGCGTTTCAAACTCGCCGGGGGTGGCACTTTCCTGGACAGTTCCCTGGTCAACCGAAAAGTTGACCGGTGACGGGGTATGGGCCATCAGGTGGTAGTACTTGTTGTGCAGGAAGGCGCTGACTTCTTCGACCTGCGCATCGGTCAAATAATTATAGATCAGCACTTCGGCAATCCGGCCGCTATAAATCTCGTTTTGTAAAAGACCGCCGGAACTGTTGGTGGCCCCACCCATAATGATATTATTGTCTTGTTGATACCTGATCGGATTGTCCGGGCTTCCGATGTCATCCAAGGTCTGCTTCGTTCCGTTGACCCAATAGGTAAAGCCAGAAATAGTGTCTGTACCCAAAAGGGCCCGACGGGCGCCGATATGCCATTCATCGGTTGCAAACGGTGTCTGGGTTGTTTCAGCATACCCATTATTAAAACGGGCCCCACTGGTATGCGGGGCGCCGGAAACGGTACAGTCAATGACCCGTCCGGTGGCGCCGCCGTCGCGGCCGACACGCAGGGCTCGCTTGGCTACGGTGGAGTTGCCGCCCGTGCAGACCAGAAAGATCGTAACGGGAGTAGAACCTTCTGGATAATTCCATCTGGTCGAGCCGGAGTACAAAAATTGCTTTTCAGAATCAGCTGCCGTACCCGGATCGACCGGCTGTTCAAACTTGACCGCCGGAAAACCATTCCAGGCATCGGTCACAAATGTCGGATATCCATATGAATTCCACTGGCCCAGATCGGCATGGGCAAGGTTGGCGTACGCGACATCCTTCCAGGAGGATACGACCGCCCCGTCGGTCAGGCCCAGCGAATCGGCCCGGTAATGGAGAAGCAAATCATCAAACAAGGGTGCCGCTTCCACCGCGCCGGCCAAGGCGCCCAGCAGTAATAAGCTTAAACAAATCGTCACTTTTTTCATATCACACCATTCCTTTCGGATTTGATCAATTTTTATTTTATGATTTATCTCTTTCAATGGTCTTTATTTCCAAAGAACAAAGTTGCGCCAAACGACACATCGCCGCTTGGTGAACCGAATTTGTCTTTCACTTACGGGCAACCCGCTTCTGGATAAAAGGCGCAATTGAGCCAGTTGACTGACAGGACCGCAAGGTCGTACATATTGACGACGCAGTCAGCGACACCTTCCGGGCCTGACACATCAAGGTCCAACGCCCCTTCGGGCAATTCAGCCGCCAGACAGACCGTTCCGCCTTTGATCCCAATATACTCATCGACGACCTGCTGCAATGTCATGGCATAATTGAAGATTTGCACATTATCCAGCGCTCCGTTGAGATACCAATTATTCGGACCGCTCTCAAAATAATTCAGGACACCCAATGTCAGCTGAGTCTGAAACTGTGGCATTGGATAATCGGGAGTTTCGTTGACTGCCATCTGCTTTCCGTTAAAGTATATGACCTGCCGGTCATTATCAGCGGTAATCGCAACAAAAACCCACTTGTCAATATAATCCGTCAGATCTGCGCGAACTTCATCATCACCCTGGGCATTAATCTGAATTTCATTGGAGGGACGAATTTCAACCAGGAAGTTGTTGCCCTCATTATCGCCGCGACTGGTCACCACGCCCTGGAAGAATGCACCACCCGGGTATGGGCCATGCCAGTTCAGCCAGAATGTTATAGTCAATTCGCTGGTGCCGAATGACGGCGCCCAGAGGTTCGTGGTTACGCCGGTTGTACCGGAAGCCTGTGGGTCCAGTGACACATCCAGTGCCTCGGCCGTGGTGGCGTCCGCACCGGTAATAAAATAGCTTTCGCTGGCAATATTCGGATCGACATGATGCCCTTCCCCACTGCTGTCAAGGTACAGGCCGCCCTGAAAATCATCCAGATCCAGTGTGTAATGAGCGACCAGACGTTTGACACCAAGCAAGGCCAGATCGGAGAAGGTCGAGTTTCCGGTCGTGATACTGCTCGCCACGCAATAGTAGTAGCCTTCGTCTGCCCCTTGAACATTCGTCAAAGTTAATATCGGCGAGTTGGCGCCGACTTCCACATCATTTACATTGTCAACGGTACCGTCCTTGTTCACGGCATGATACCACTGGTAGCGAACGTCCGAAATGCAGTTTGCATTGACGATGAAGGCCACATTCTCATCCTCCAATACCACGGCGTCCTCAGGCTGCTGCACAAAAACCGGGTAAGAGGTCAACTCAAATGCCCAGATCGGCCCGACAATGGTGTTCGGATCGTCGGCAACAGATCCATTAGCTGCCTCATCGATACGCCAGTAATAAGTTGTGTCCAACGGCAGCGCAATTGGCCCATGGGAACCAGTCGTTCCGGCGGCAGTAATACGAATCGGCGTCACATCTGAAAAGTTCGGATCACCGGCACTGATATATAGATAGTGATCGGTAATGTCGGGATTCACAACTGCGGTATTGCCCGGATTCTTACCAGTATCCCAAGTCAAGGTCATAAGCAGGTCATTACCAGACACCTGGCCATTCGTGATCACCGCATCATTCGCAGGCGTTGGGTTCTGGGCAGCGTAGAGATGCTTGTTCTTAAGATAATCCAGCACATCCTGCATTTGCTGTTGCGTCAACTGGCTGTTATAGACCAGAACCTCGGCGATATCCCCGTTGTACCAGTCGCTACCGCCGTTCCAGTTGCCGCTGTTGTTAGGGCCATTACCCAAAAAGATGGCGTTGCCACCCGGATTAAAGGCTATGTTGCGGGTAGGCTGGTTGGTTTCCAACGGCGCTACTGCAGGGAAATTGTTGACAGCATAGAGTAAACTGCCGTAGCCGCCGCCCTGAGCTAATTGCCGGACACTGGTATGCCAGACGCCATTTACAACGGGGTTGGTGGTACCGGTATCCGATATGAGGCACCAGCCGTTATTATACCGAACACCGCTGCCGGTGGCGTTTACGCCGCTGGCATCGGACGAGACGTCGCAACCCACGGTTGCAAAGTTGGCCCCGACTGCATCACCAATTTGTGCCGCGCGGTCGCTGTTGGCTTCACCGCCTGTACAGGCGATAAAAATTGTGACGCCCTGTGATTCGTCCCAGGTCCATGGGCCGGACGCCAATGCCTGCGTGTCCGCATCGTTAAAATGCAATGCCGGCATATCGTTGTAGGCGTTTCGTTTGTATGTGGGCAGGTTTGCCGTAGTGTCTCCGCAGGTCGCCTCTATGACCGTCCCGTCGGTGCCGTCGTTTACGGCTGAGTCGGGCCATAGCGATACCGAATCTCCATCGATATACCCGTTCAACATCCGGCTGTCCAGGTGTATTATCAACCCGTCCGTTACGGGCACACCCGCCGTCAACGCGCCAAATGACATGGCGGTTGCCAATAGCACCGATAACATGAAACTGTAGCATAATAATCTTTTCATAAATACATCTCCTTTCGAATGATATCAGCAGTTTTCAATCATTTTCGAATTTTCGATAAACATACACTTCGGTATAATGTTCCGACTATTGGTCACTTCCACCTCCATGCTATTGTGATTCAATCTATGCGGTCATCTTTGATTAGTAGTCTTCCTTTGGCTCATTTTAGCGATAAACGACTCCCAATAAATATGTTTGCATAATATATTTCAACAATATTTGGAACATAATCTTCCTAATAAATAACCCATAAAAAAGCATTTTCACACATTAAAAATATAATTTTTCGATTTATTTAATATCTAAATTTATAAATCCGCTAATGGTAAAAGGACTGGAAATAATCATCTCTCAGTTCAGCTGAATATTTCGATGCCATCGAATTATCGGTCCATGTCTTACCCCTTTCATCCACTGCGCTCAAAGGGTGTAACACCTTTGTATTGCAGAGTTTGGAACTGATTCAGAAATCATTCAGGCAAGAGTCTCTTTAGTGAGATACGTAAAAATCTCAATCAATTGCTTTTTTTTATTTTTTGGTGGTACCAATCTGACAAGTTACGGCTATACATTGAAGAGTAATGTGATCTCTTATGAGCGTTCCATAGGAGGCGTTATTTACTTTAACTTCTGAGGACTGGAAAATGAAGAATATGTTTATTTTATTATTGATTTTGTGTGTTGGCAGTATGGTTCAGGCAGGAATTGTCAATCATCTGACATTTGATGTTGACGGTACGGCATCCGTCGGAACAGACGCCACTCTGGTGAACGGCGCCGGCATTGTCTCTGAAGGTATGGCCGGCGGCGCCTTAAGCCTTGATGGTGTCGACGATTACGCGACGACCGTGGGCTATAAGGGCATTGGCGGTTCCGATCCCCGGACGATCTCCCTTTGGGTAAAAACTGCGGTGAACCAGTCAGCCGGAACATTTTTTATCGGCTGGGGTGATACCGGATTAGGTTCACGCGTCCGATATGATTTTGGATTGGATGTCGGTGATACGGATCAGATGCGATTGGAACTCAACTCAGGGGCCGCCACCAGTGCGACGGGAACCACCATCATTGATGACGCATGGCATCATCTGGCTTCGACCTGGGACGGCACAACAATGACCTTTTATCTGGATGGCAGCGCGTATGGCGCCTGGTCAGATTCAAAAGGCGTTGCCACTGTCCTGACAGAAGATATGGTGATCGGCACCGGTATCCGCCAGGCATTTGGCGGTAACACGACGGCCCGCTGGACCAATGGCCTGATTGATGATGTCCAGATTTATGACACGGCGCTGGAAGCGACGGATATTGCGGCGCTCTATGCCAATCCCGGAAGTGTCGTTCCGGAACCAACCACGCTGATGCTGATTGGAAGCGGCGCATTGGCTCTGATCAGACGCAAAAAGTAAGCGAAGTTTCAAATATACGACCGGTGATATCATCGGTCGTTCTTTTTATAAAACTATTTTTCAGGAGAGAAAGAAATGAAAAATCTATTGATAGGATGGGTATGTCTGGCGGCGGTCTCCCTGGCAAACGCGGAGATTGTCTTGCATTTGCCTTTTGATGTCGACGGCACGGCCGCCGCAGGAACGGACGCCACACTGGTTAACGGCGCCAGTATTGTACCGGAAGGCATGGCCGGCGGCGCTTTAAGTCTGGATGGCATTGATGATTACGCGACGACCGTAGGCTATAAGGGCATGGGCGGTTCCGCTCCCCGGACGATTTCTTTATGGGTCAAGACCGCGGTGAACCAGTCAGCGGGAACGTTCTTTCTGGGTTGGGGTAATACCGGCACAGGTTCACGCGTCCGATATGATTTCGGTTTGAATAGCAGTACTACGGATCAGATGCGATTGGAACTCAACTCAGGGGCCGCCACCAGTGCGACTGGAACCACCATCACTGATGATGCATGGCATCATCTGGCTTCGACCTGGGACGGCGCCACGATGACCTTTTATCTGGATGGCAACGCCTATGGCGCCTGGTCAGATGCAACGGGTGTTGCCACCGTCCTGACAGAAGATATAGTGATCGGCACCGGTATCCGCCAGGCGTTCGGCAGCAACACGACGGCACGCTGGACTAATGGTCTGATCGATGATGTCCAGGTTTACGATGCGGCGCTCGACGCAACCGCCATTCAGTTTCTGTATGATAATCCAGGCACGCCGTATATCGATACGGCCTATGGTCCCTCTCCAGTAGATGGTATAAGCGAAGTGGCTATTGACACTCTGTTAAGCTGGAATGCGCCCACAACCTATGACAATGCGTCCTATCATATCTATTTCGGCCCAACTGAGCCCAATTATGTCGAAGCGGATTACGGCCTGACCCTGCTGAATTCGGGCGGCCCGCAAACCGAGTTGAGTATCGATCCCTCGCCCGAGGCCGACCTGGATAATCTGACAACCTATTACTGGATCGTCGATTCCTATGAACCTAATTCAACCGGGGCGATCCTGCATCCGGGAAAACCCTGGTCGTTTACAACTGTTACTGCACAGGCCAAAGTTGAAACCAATCCCATCAATCAGACGGTACCGGACGGAACACTGGTCCAGTTAACGGTCGATGGCGTGAATATCACCACCTGGCATTGGTACAAAGACGGCGCGATCCTTGATGGAACAAATCCGGATATCGCCTTATTCGGCGGCACAGAAACAACAGCCACTCTGGAGTTTACGGCGTCACTGGCCGGCGAAGGTGTTTATTATTGTGTGGTTGACAATGACTTGAACAGTCCCGACATCTCTGCCAAAGCCATCGTAATGACGCAGCGGCTGGTGGAATACTGGGATTTCAATGGTACATTGGATGCGACGGTTGACGCCATTCATACCGGAACCTACACAGATCCCAACACGGCGAACGATCCTCCGGCCCCGGTCTTCACTGCTGTCGACGACGCCGTCAATCTGCCCGGCAAAGGACAGGCGTTTATCTTTGACGACTCCTCGCGGCATATTCAGATCGGCGGCAATGTGGACGATTTCAACTTTTATCCGGCCGGCTACACCGTCAGCGCGTGGATCAACACGGCGCAAACCGGATACGGAGCCTATGTCTCCAAACAGGCCCTGACCAGCAGTCAGGGATTCCTGCTCACGCATAATTCCGGCAACGCCATTCATGGCTTACGCGGTCAGGCCAGCCTGAGTACGCCCGCGGCAATCAATGACGGCCAGTGGCACATGGTGGCCGGCACGTATGATGCGGCCTCTCAAACGCTATCACTGTATGTCGATGGCATTCTGGTCAACAGCGGCTTAAGGACCGCGGCAGTAACCACGAATTCCGAACCGCTGGTTCTGGGCGCGGAACTCAGCGACGGCTCGGTTGATTATGCCGGGTTGCTTGATGAAGTCCGCATCTGGAGTTACCCCCGTTCTAAAGAAGAAATTGGACAGGAATACTATGATGTAACCGGGGTCGTCCCGTGCATCAATGATTTCGCCGGTTCCGTTTATGACTTTGATGACAACTGTATTGTCGATCTGGCCGACTTTGCCATCTTCGCGGCTTACTGGCTGGATAACGGGCTTCTCCCGCATTAAGTTTGATGCCATTATCCGTTTAAAAACGAAGACCAGGAAGTCTCACTGTACTAAGCGGGGCTTCCTGAATTTTTTCGCCGGTCGAATCGACTGGCGACTTAACGAGTATCAAGCACGACAGAAAATTATCTGCTCCTCTCGCAAGTGTGTTTCAAAAATCTTCTATACGCCTTGCGTAATTACTGATTGACGCATTTGGAAACGAATCATGATTTACCCACACAAAACACTGAACCTGACCGTCCTTATTGTGATTCTACTGGCTTCTGTTCTGACGGCCGCCCAGCCGGCCAGGCCGAATATCATCCTGTTTTTAGTCGATGATCTTGGCTATGGCGATATCGGTTGTTTCTGGCAGGATCACGGCAGCACGGCCGCTAAAAAGTTTGATACTCCCGCTATCGACACCATGGCCTCCGAAGGTGTTATGCTCACGCATCATTATATCTCCGCGTCAGTGTGCGCGCCCTCCCGCGCGTCCTTGATATCCGGCCGCCATCAGGGCCATTGCGAGATACGCGATTCCCAGTTCGATAAAGCGCTGCCGCTCAATCACACGCTGGGCTCAATACTCAAAGAGGCGGGTTATTATACTGCCTGGATCGGCAAAGCCGGTTTATCCGGAGGCGAATCTTCGGTTGACCTGTCCGGCGCCGGCTCTCAGAATCTCGCGTCCAATCCACTCAAGCAGGGATTTGACCGCTTTTTCGGCTATCATTTCCATGCCGACGGTCACGAACATTACCCCCGCAACGGCACAACCGATAAGGTCGCCTATATTTATGATGGCTATCAGCAGGTAACCAACGCTTCTCTCGACCTGTACACCACGGATGCCTGGACGGCCGCGGCCAAAAAAGTGATTATTGACGAAGCCGCCGATGGGGACACGCAGCCCTTCTTTATTTACCTGGCATACGACACGCCCCATTTCAAAATGCAGCGGCCGGCGACCGCTTATCCCGCGCTGGATGATGATGGCGATCCCACCACCGGCGGGATTCAATGGACCACAGCAACCGACGCTTTCGGGCGCGTCCGGTACGCGTCCACTGCTGACGGAACGGGCGTTGTTGACGGCTATACGCACCCGGATATCCCCGCCAGTTGGGCGGACTCGGAAAAAACAGCATGTGGGAATGATCCGCCGCATCGACAATTCAATTGCCGATATCCTTCATAACCCTCAAAGATCTCGGTATCGATGACAACACGTTTTGCATCTTTTTTTCCGACAATGGGCCCCACAACGAAGGCAACAACCCGCGGACTTTCCAGTCGTTCGCGAACATGGAAGGCATCAAGCGGGATATGTGGGAAGCGGGTATCCGCACGCCGACCATTGTTCGCTGGCCGGGCGGTATTCACAATGCCACCTTTGACGAAAACAATATCCGCAAGATTGCATATCCTTGCGCCAGTTGGGACTGGATGCCCACTTTCGCGCAGCTTGCCGGTGTTCCGGCGCCCGCCTGGTGTGACGGGGTATCGCTGGTTCCAACGCTGACAGGAACCGACACACAGCGCGATAAGGGGTATCTATATTTTGAGTTCAACAACAACGGCTCCACACCGGACTGGGCAGAATTTCCCAACCATCGCGGTGAAGCCAAATATCAGATGCAGTGTATCCGGGTGGGTAATTACATGGGTATCCGCACCAATATTAAAACCGGCTCGGAAGCGTTTCAGATTTACGATGTGACGACCGATCCCAGCCAGGGCGCCAATCTGGCCGGAGCCATGCCTGCACTCCAAGCTCAAATGCAGGCGCTGGCTGTCACCTCACGCCGGCCGGGCGGGGGCGTGTCGCGTCCTTATGACAACCTCAACCTTCCGTCGGTTCCTGGAATATTCAATAACGGCGTCAACTGGAAATCATGCAGCGGCCCGTTTCCGTGGGTGCCGGAATTTCGCGATTTACCCGGACGGGCCGGTGGCACCGCGGCTTATTTTGATCCCGCGGCCCATGCCCCCGATAACGATTCTGGAATTTTGTACGAAGGGTATCTTTCCATCCCTGCGGATGGCAGTTATACCTTCTATCTGACCACTGACGACGGCGGCGATCTTTTTATCCACGACGCTCATATCATCGAGGATGATTTCCACCATGACGGTTCGGAAGTATCCGGTTCTGTGAAACTGTCCGAGGGGTATCATCCCTATCGGCTTTACTACAAACATGGCGCCGGCGCTCATTCGCTGTCGTTAAAATGGTCCGGCCCTGGTATTCCCAAACAAAGCGTCCCCCAGGCGAATTTATACACGGATACCATCCTGGATCCAACCCCGGTGGTTGACGCCGGCAGCAGTTTTGTCAGTTGGCTGGGCTACGGAATGCTCACGCTGAACGGTAATGTTAATGACAACGGCGAAGGGAATATCTCTGACGAAGGGATCAACTGGTCTATTGTCACATCTCCGGCGGGCAGCACGGCCGTACTGACCCCCACTGACACGAGCTGGGCGAATCCTGTTGCGGAATTCGAACCGGATCCGGCCGTTGCCGGTGATTACCGGATCCGCCTGACCGCGATCGACTCGACTGGGCAATCCGGTTCGGATGATATCATGGTTCGTGTGGCCCGGGATGCCTGCGCCGCCGCGCAACTGGCACCGGGCTGGAACGACTTTTGATCCTTATGATGTCAACCATAACTGTATTATCGACTGGCCCGATTTTGTCGCACTGTCAGCAGAATGGCTGGTCGATGTGAATCTGACCGGGTATCTGGCCTACTGATCCGGCCTGGCCGGCCATGAAAGCATAATGTTATAATTTGATTTTATGGGACCGACAACTCGCATTCTGGAGAATTGAGAATGAATAAAGTCGTTTTTCTGTTCATGGTTCTGACAACCGGCCTGATGGCCAGTGCTGCAATTGTCGAGCATTTACCCTTTGACAGCGACGGCACAGCCGCAGTGGGTACGGACGCGACTCTGGCCGGCGGGGCAACCATTGTCCCGAACGGCATAGTCGGCGGCGCTTTGAGTCTGGATGGCATCGATGATTACGCAACGACCGTGGGATTCAAAGGGATTGGCGGTTCCGATCCCCGAACAATTTCTCTATGGGTCAAAACCGCGGTAAACCAGTCCGCCGGAACATTCTTTATCGGCTGGGGCGATACCGGATCAGGCTCTCGTGTCCGTTATGATTTCGGATTGCAGGGCGGCACGACGGACCAGATGAGACTGGAGCTGAATTCCGGCGGATTCACCAGCGCAACCGGAACGGCAATGACCGACAATACCTGGCATCATCTGGCGCTGACCTGGGATGGATCTCTCCTGACATTCTATCTGGATGGCAACGCTTACGGCACCGCCACACCGGGAACGGTTAACACCATCCTGACTGAAAATTTAGTACTCGGGACCGGAATTCGCCAGGCATTCGGCAGCAACACCACCGCACGCTGGACAGACGGCTTGATCGATGACGTACAGATATATGATGAATCGTTGGACGAGACAGCCATCGAATTCCTTTTTCAAAATCCTGGCAATGTGTATCAAGATAACGATCTGGCTCCGATTGTTGACGCAGGCAGCAACTATATCACCTGGTTGAATAATGGAACGATCATCCTATCGGGAAACATCCAGGATAACGATGAAGGCGATATCCTGAACGCGAATGTCATGTGGTCAATTGAGACTTCTCCCGTGGGCAGTACGCCGACACTCACCAAAACTTCAGCGGACTGGGCCCACCCCGCCGCGCGCTTCCTTGCGGATGCAACTATCGCCGGAGATTATACCATTCGGCTGACGGCAATCGATCGCTCCGGACAGTCTGGCTATGACTCCCTGACGGTGCGGGTGGCCGGCGATGCCTGTCAAGCGGCTCAACTTGATCCGGACTGGACCGGTTCAGCGTTTTTGACTCAAATCAGAATTGTGTCATTGATATCTCAGACATGATGGCTTTTGCGGCCAGGTGGCTTGATCATATCAGCCTGTCAAAACCAATCGCCTATTAAGCGATCTTACTACTGTGCTGAATCTAAAGGGCGCCTCTAAAGGTAAAAGTGATTTCACCAGTCATTGAGCATGCGTCTTGATTACGACAGGTGAATAAACCGGATATAACTACATAGTAAGATTTCACACTGTATACCCGGTCATAGGATTTCAATACAACATCAGCAATCCGTCTGGTCGTACCACTTATTCACCTGATATACTGTCAATCTGGCAGTTTCTCCGGCAATACATTCATCCCCACCTCGTTTATCATACCACTTAAACGATATCGGCCAAGTAGTAATCCATTAAGCTGGCGGCCCAATTAATCTAAATCAGTTAAAATCAAAACCGGATGACAATAACTTCACCCGGCATAACTTATGTTAATGCTGAATTAATCCACTGGCTCCCGTAAAACATCATTGCATGCCATCATCGTTTCTTTTATAGTATCAAAGGTTTCTGATGCCAACTATGCAAGGAGCAATGAATGTCAGTTAGACATATTGAATGGTGGCCAATACTAGGCAGCATATTGTGTCTGTTAACCGGCTGTATGCACTGGCAGCAGACCGCCACGGATCGAAGTCTGGCATCGGTATCGGTCCCCAGGGAATTCCGGGCCGCCTGGGTGGCTTCGGTTTCCAATATTAACTGGCCCAGTAAACGCGGCCTCAACTCCGGCCAACAGCAGGCCGAAGCGATCGAAATGCTGGACATGCTCCAGAATCTCCATTTCAACGCGGTGATTCTGCAGTCCGCCCCCAATGCGATGCCCTTTACCCCAGCGAATTGGAACCCTGGTCCTACTATCTCACCGGGCAGCAGGGCAAAGCGCCGGAGCCTTATTACGATCCAATACAATTCTGGATTGACGCAGCCCATCAGCGCGGCCTCGAACTGCACGCCTGGTTCAATCCCTATCGCGCCCATATCGGCAACTACACGCCGAGTGACCAATCAATTGTCAAACAAAGGCCCGAGTTGGTCTATCGTCTTAATAACGGCGGCCTGGTGGCTCGATCCGGCATTGAAAGAAACCCAGGATTATTCCTGCTCGGTGATTATGGATGTCGTCCGCCGGTATGATATCGATGGCGTCCACTTTGACGATTATTTCTATCCCTATCCCAGCTATAACGACGGCCGGGATTTCCCCGATGATCCCAGTTGGCAGGCTTATGTCGACAGCGGCGGCAAACTCTCCCGCGCCGACTGGCGCCGTCAGGCTGTCAACCAGTTTATCAAACGTGTCTATCACGAAATCAAACAGGAAAAACGTTTTGTCAAATTCGGTCTGAGCCCCTTTGGGATCTGGCGGCCCGGCTATCCCGAAACCATCTCCGGGCTCGATCAATACCACGCGCTCTATGCCGACGCCCGCCTCTGGCTTAACAAAGGCTGGGTCGACTACTGGACCCCGCAACTCTACTGGCCCATCGGCAAACTCCCCCAGAGCTTCCCGCTGCTGCTGGGCTGGTGGCAGGATGAAAATCACCAGCACCGTCACCTCTGGCCCGGCATCAACGTGAGTAAAGGCAACGAGGAATGCATTAATCAGATCATGGTCACCCGGGGTATGGTACGTCCCAATCCCGGCGTTGTACACTGGAGTATCGGCAGTGTCAAAAAGAATCCCGAACTCCAGAAAGCCCTGCTGGCCGGGCCCTACGCTCGTCAGGCGCTGGTGCCTCCACCCCCTGGCTGGATAAGCGCCCGCCGGTTCAACCCATCGCCGATGTCCAGAATCAGGACTCCAACTGGCTGATCCAATTCTCCCATCCCCATCCATCGGATGTGTTCCGCTGGATTATCTATATCCAGGACAAAAATAAATGGCGTTACGAAATCCTCAATCAACCGGATACACGGATTACCCTGCCACAACAAACTACCGCTGTCGCTTTGTCCGCCGTGGACCGTTGCGGTAATGAAAGCCAGCGTATATGCATTGCATTAGAATCCGTTCATAAACCATGACAGGAGCTTGACATGAAAAATGTTATGATCGTTATTTTATTATCATTGGTAGTCACATTTACCGTCTCCACTATTCATTGCGCCGAAAATCAGGAACCGCTGCCCATGCAGGAACCGCCCGGATCATTAACGATCTGAAATTCCGTGACCTGTTCAACGGCAAGGATTTCTCCGGCTGGGTCAATGTCAATACCGACAAAGACACCTGGCGGGTGGAGGATGGCATCATCAAATGCACCGGCCATCCCGTCGGCATCCTGCGTACCGACAAACAATACGAAAATTTCATTTTACAGGTGGAATGGAAACACCTCGAAGCCGGCGGTAATTCCGGCGTTTTCGTCTGGAGCGAAGGCGAGCCCTTCACCAACAACCGTCTGCCCAAAGGGATCGAAATTCAGGTCCTCGAACTCGACTGGGCCAATCAGCACAAGGCCACTGATGCCTATGTCCACGGTGAGGTATTCGGCACTATGGGTCTCAAGGCCACCCCTGACAATCCCCGCGGCGAACGCAGTAAATCGGCGGAAAAACGCTGTCTCGGCAAAGACCAGTGGAATCAGTACACCGCCGTCTGTGTCGATGGCGTGATCAAACTGGCCGTCAACGGCAAATTCGTCAACGGCGTCAGTCAGTCCCCCATTAAAAAAGGATATATCTGTCTGGAATCCGAAGGCGCCGAGATCCACTTCCGCAACATTCGCATCCTGGAACTGCCCCCCGGCATCACTCCGCCAGCCAGAATTGCCCCGGTTGTTGGCGAGGCAACCGACGAAACCAAATAGCATTACTGCCTGGTGCACTTTCACTTAAAAAAACAGTCTTACTATCAATGGGAGCTTCATGGCTCATAATTAGTTCTTTTTAGCATCCATTACAAAGAGGTTAAAATTATGGATCACAAAAAATCTTACTTGACTGTCCTGTTCACGGTCATCTCATTCACTATCTTATGTGTCCTCACACCGGCCACTGTCTGGGCCGACGGAGCGCTGACCCCGGCCAACCTGCGCTGCGAATACCTGCGCAATCCCGAAGGAATCGACACACCCGCCCCCCGTATGAGCTGGATCGTTCAGTCCGATCAGCGCAACCAGTGTCAGACCGCTTATCGGATTCTGGTTGCCTCCACCCCGGACCTGCTCGACCGGGATCAGGGCGACCTGTGGGACTCCGGCCGGGTCATCTCCGACACCACCATGCACATCGCCTACCAGGGCAAAAAAACTGCCCTCCTATCAAACCTGCTACTGGAAAGTCGCGTCTGGGACCGCGCCGGCGCCCCTTCCAACTGGAGTGAGCCGGCCTTCTGGTCTATGGGTATCCTCTCCGCCCGGGAATGGAAAGCCAAATGGATCGGCTACACCCACGGCTATACTACCGATGAAGATAAAGCCCTGCAAAAAGGTTGGAACCAGCAGGCCATGTCCCCCCTGTTCCGTAAA
>CAXXFK010000033.1:0-317180 GCA_963663965.2 Sedimentisphaerales bacterium | reverse complement strand
AAGCAGGTTCAGGCTGTTTGTCGCGCCTAAAATAAAAAAAAGGACAATTGGAGCGCTCAATATCATTTCCATCTCATTTGAGATATAAATATTGAAAATTAACCTGGCGGGAGTTTGCAAATCGGGTCGTACTCCAACGAGAATCAACACCAAAGCAGCCAATGCCTGCCCCAAAAACTTCTGAATCGGTTTTATATCATAAATATCATCGATTAAGCCAACTATCGTTGCAATAATCGCTCCTAGCGCGACACCGGTGAGCATATTAATATTATTAATGGATTGGACTTTTCCATTAATATGGGGAGTATCATGCTTGAGTATAAAATAACCCACAACCACCCCTGCCAGCAAGCCCGCCAGAATACCCAGTCCTCCCAGATAAGCCGTTGGTTTTTTGTGCGTTTTCACGGTATTATCCGGCATATCGATAATTCCGGTTTTTAAAGCGATCATACGGCAGATTGGGGTCGCTATCAAACTGACAACAAACGCAACGGGTAAAATATACCAATAGGTTGCAATGACGTTTTCGAGCGGATAAGTATCAGAAAAGAAATTCGAGAACATTTTCATAACCTGCTAAAGATTTCTATCACAGGGATTAATCGTGTCATTTCTGCATCCAGACGGCATCATCATAACGTAGCATATAGAGATTTCCCTTCCAGCCATCCAGTTCGATTCTGGGGTTCTGTCCCAGCCAGAACTGGATGATCCATTTGGGGAAATCAGCGCCGGCTTCTATCGAAAGCGGAACCCCCCCACCAAAGCGTGGATTGATTTCAATAAAAGCCACCGTATTTTCCTCCGTCAAAAAACACTGGATCGTAATAACTCCGGGGCCAGCCTTCAATAATTCGACCACCCGAACGGCCTGATCAATAATCCTATAATTTTTGACTGTAACACTTTTAATTACTTCGCCATCTCGTACCTGTAAACGACGCCTCGGGACCGCACAGCGGACTTTCCCTTCAAGATCAACCAGAATATCAATGGTATGCTCCTGCCCCACAATAAAATTCTGAGCCATGCAATTGGGTACCCGGCTCGAATAGAATGCCAGTTCTTCTCGATCTCTCACGGTTCGATTCTTACGACTGGCATGACCATCCCAGGGCTTAAGAAAATAGGGAAAAGTCAATTGAGTGCTTTCCAATAACTCTTGCGGAGAATAGATCTGGGGGGTAACGAATCCATGATCCTTCAGGAATTGATATGTTTTACGTTTATCCTGACAAATCTCAATGACTTCTGGCGCAGATATTAAAGCCAGACAATTCTGTTGACGTAGTTGATCACGAATACCGGCCAGACCGGCCAGGTCCAGATCGATCGTGGGAACCAGTAGATCGATTTTTTCATCCTGGACAATTTGTTCGATCTGATTCAGATAATTGTCAGAACGGGTTGGCTCCACCAAGTAATATTTATCGGAACATTGCAACGCCGGCGATAAGTCTGTTGTATCGGTGGCGACAATCCGGCAATCCAAACCCAACCGTCTGGCAGCCTGGCAAAATGAGCGCATCAGGCTGACGCGCCGGCCAATACAGGTTATCAGTATATTAATTTTTTGTTTGTTCATAGACAAATTTCAAGCAGATGTTGTATCAATGTTTCCTATTATGCCAGATACCCGAAAAATTAAAAGTTAATTTCATCCCATAATTATAGTTGCCACACTAATTCAGCAAGACCGAAGCTGCCTGCCCAAAGATATTACATCATCAGCAAGTGGTAGCATTTGATTCATATCACCCTTTTGAGCAGATAACTGTAAATCAGCACACAAGCCGGCATAATCCGAAAAGCCCGCACTTGCCGCCCCGCCTTTGATATAATGAGCGACTTGGCCTATATCCTCCCAGTTCTCTTTTTTCAGGGCATTCTGAAGCTTTTGGAGCGATTGCGTCAGGTCCGATAAAAACACATCCGCCACTTCTATCAGATCCGGATCATTCCAATAACATGAAATCAGGTTAATTTTTGTTTCACTCTTCATATTGACCATATCGGCTAAACAGTACCGCCGGTCAAGTAGAGTTTTACTGTCATTTAAGCTTGATTCAGATAGTCATTAATATTGGCGGCAGCTTTTTTGCCATCTCCCATTGCCAGAATGACGGTTGCAGCGCCCCGGACGATATCACCACCTGCAAAAACTCCCGGAATACTGGTCATCAGATTATCATCAGCTATGATATAGCCCCATTTATTCAGCTTCAGATCCGGGGTTGCCTGGGTAAGAAGAGGATTGGCATTAATACCGATGGCTACAATAATTAAATCACAATTGATGATAAACTCTGAACCTTGGATGGGTATGGGACGACGTCGACCGGAGGCGTCTGGTTCTCCCAGTTCCATCCGGGTACATTTCAGACCTTTAACCCAACCCTGATCATCACCCAGTACTTCCAGAGGGGCTACCAGAAACTCGAATTTAACACCTTCTTCTTCAGCATGCTTGACTTCTTCAACACGCGCCGGCATCTGTTCGCGGCCACGTCGATAAGCCAGCGTGCTTTCTTTGGCTCCCATCCGCAAACTGGTGCGGACCGCATCCATCGCAGTATTACCACCTCCGACAACGCAAACCCGTTTACCACGAATGATAGGCGTATCACAATCCGGATCATAGGCTCCCATCAGGTTGGAACGCGTCAGATATTCATTAGCGGAATAAACACCTTTGAGGTTTTCACCGGGAACATTCATAAATGAGGGAAGTCCGGCGCCGTTCGCTATAAAAATGGCGTCAAACCCTTCTTCTTTAAAGAGTTGCTCAATCGTAACGGTCCGGCCAACAATAACATTGGTCTCAATGGTTACACCCAGCTGTTTGAGTTTTTCTACTTCACTATCGACAATGGAATTGGGTAGACGAAATTCTGGAATGCCATAAACCAATACGCCACCGGGCCGGTGGAATGCTTCAAAAATCGTTACTTCGTGCCCCATCTTGGCCAATTCACCGGCGCAGGTAATGCCCGCAGGACCGGCGCCGATACAGGCAACTTTCTTACCGGTTTTTTGTTTAACTGATTCAACGGTCTGTTGAGATTGACTAAGTTCATAATCCGCCACAAAACGTTCGAGCCAACCGATGGCAACCGGGGCATCGGTTTTACATCTGACACAGAGACATTCACACTGGGTTTCCTGCGGACAGACCCGGCCGGTGACCGCGGGTAAATTGTTATCCTGGCGCAATATGCGTGCGGCATGGGAAAAATCGCGCTCGGCAATCGCTGTGATGAACGCCGGAATATTAATACCAACCGGGCACCCTTCGATACATTTCGCTTTTTTACATTGCAGACAGCGTTGAGCTTCCAGAATGGCAATTTCTTCAGTCAATCCAATGTTCACTTCTTTAAAATCGTGACGACGCTCCTCACCAGGACGTTCGGGCATATGCTGACGTTGAATAGCCATGCGATCTTTAACTGTCATTTTGGGTTCGTTTGAGTTACTCATAGGTAGCGTTATCTCTTGGTAAAGTGGTATAACTCCCGATTTTACAGGGATTGTAATTTACATTTATGTTCGGCCTCGAAATGCGTTAAGGAGTTGTGTTCCTTGTCTTTATAAGTAGACAGGCGATCCATCAGTTCATCGAAATTAACCTGATGGCCATCGAATTCCGGACCGTCTACACAGGCAAATTTGGTTTCACCATTCACGGTTACCCGACAACCGCCACACATGCCGGTGCCATCAACCATGATGGGATTAAGACTGACTACAGTCGGGATATTACTGGGTCGGGTGGTTTCAGCGACGGCCTTCATCATAATTACCGGGCCGGCACAATAAACGGCGTTAACCGGATTAGAAGTATCGTCGATAAGCTGCTTTAGCGCATCGGTAACAAAACCTTTAATACCTTCAGAACCATCATTCGTCGTCAGCAGTAGCCGGTCACTGGTTGATCCAAGCTGTTCCTGTAAGATCAACAGGTCTTTGGTTCTGGCGCCTATGATACTGGTAATGGAATTACCCAATTGTTTCAAGGCAACCGCCTGGGGATAAACCACAGCGGTACCCAGACCGCCGCCGATGACAACAACATGGCCGTATTTATCCAGATGGCTGGGAAGTCCCATAGGGCCAGCCACATCCTGAAATCCCTGACCGGGTTCCAATGTGGTCATTTCCAAGGTACTTTTACCCACTGTCTGGACAATGATAGTAATCGTTCCTTTGTCCCGGTTGACATCCGCAACAGTTAATGGGATCCGTTCTGAATGCTGGAAGGCCCGGACCATTACAAACTGTCCGCAATGCCGGCTCCGGGCAATTCGTGGGGCCTCAATTTCGTAGAGGGTCAGGTTAGGACCAAGCGTGTTTTTGGCGATCAACTTGTACATTTATAGGATTCTCCAGCGGAACTAATGAAGATTACAGCCCGGTAAAATCAAATTTCTCACCTCATGAGAAATAAGAGTGTATCGAAAATGGAGATAAAATACAAGAGAATTGATAATAATCGATATCTTGTTGTTATTCAATGCCTTATGGCCTGGTTAACCAAGAAGGTTCAAACACTTACGTTTTCAGATTAATCATTGTTCCTGCTGGGTTCGTATAGCGTCAGATGGATTGAACTGCCCCGGCTCAATATCTGACTATAAATATTACTTTACGAGATGTTTCAAAGTCCGTAAAATTGGGTTTGTTTAGTCTGGCAACGCAATCATTTGATAATAATGGAATTATTTTACGCACAATCATCGTAGATCCCTATGTTGGCTTTGTTTGGTACCAGGCGTTATCTTTACATCTTACTATCTGGGCCGCCCATACAGATTATAATACAGTTAGTTAGAGATGAAAATACACCATGGATATATTCGCTGCAATCATAGTTTATATACTGTTACAAATTGACTTGCAAACCTGCCGGCAATATTATGCCTGTAATCCATTAAATTATATTTCACTAGATATTTATTCAGGATAAAAAAATGAGAACTCTCTGTATACTATCGGGATTACTGATAAGCTTTTTATTGCAGTTGACTGTTATGGCGGAATCCCGAATACGAGAGGTGCAGAACTTTAATTTTGACTGGCAGTTTATTCAGGGAAATCAGCGTCCCGATTCACTGGATCAACTGGAGGATAGCGACTGGATAAAGGTTCAGTTGCCTCATGACGCCGCCATCAGCGGCAAGTTCAGCCGTGACAACTCAACCGGCGCTAACGGCTGGCTGCCCTATGGGCAAGGCTGGTACCGGAAACAATTTACCCTGGATCAGGGTTATAGCGATAAAAAGATATTTGTTCAATTTGATGGCGTGTACCGGGATGCCGAGGTTTACATCAATGGAATTCATCTTGGTCGACACCTGAATGGTTACCTGGGTTTTGAACATGATATATCTCAATATTTAAAATTCGGACGGCACAATATCCTGCTTGTCCATTACGATAATAGCACCAAAGATACTTCCCGCTGGTATACCGGCGAAGGCATTTACCGTGATGTCAGGCTGGTTATTACGGATCAACTTCATATTCCTCAATATGGCACCTATCTTACCACTCCCGTGGTCAGCAGTGAACAAGCCCTGGTCCGGATACAAACCTGTGTTGTCAATGACTACGATAAAGGCAAACGGGTTCGACTGGTTACTGAAATTTACGATCCGAACGGTAAAAAAGTATCTGAAGCAGTGGCCGCCGCCCCAATCCGTTCGGGTGAAAATTTTGAATTTACCCAGGAAATCGAAGTGCCATCCCCGCAACGATGGTCCTGTGAACAGCCTTATCTCTATCGGGCTGTGACAAAAATTTATGATGGCGAGAAGCCCGTTGATGATTATGAAACTGTATTTGGCATCCGTGAAATCCGGATGACCCCGGATCAGGGATTGCTGCTGAACGGCGAAAAGGTTATCGCCAAAGGTGGTGATATGCACCATGATCTGGGCTGTCTGGGCAGCGCGGCTCTGGAGAAAGGGTATGAACGCAAATTGCTTCTGCTCAAATCCATGGGCTGCAATTCCATTCGTTTGAGCCATAATCCACATGCGCCGGTCCTGCTGGATCTGGCGGACCAGCTGGGGATTCTTGTCTTCAATGAGGTGTATGACAAATGGACGTCCCAATACTATGGCGGGTTGGAATCGTTTGAAGACAACTGGCCTGAGGACCTGACGACCTTTATCAAAAGAGACCGTAACCATCCTTCGGTGTATATCTGGAGTATGGGCAACGAAGTTTACAAACAAAGCGGTAAACACGAACCAAAATTTGAAACGCCGGAGGCGGGGGCAGACTATGGCGTTGGACTCTTTAAACGGATGGTTGAACTGACTCACACGCTGGACCCATCTCGAAAAGTGACGGTTGGCCTGTTTCCGGCCCGGGAGAAATTCATGGTCGAGTGGGAGCATTGGAATGACTATCAGACCTTTATCGACTCCAATCCGGCCGAGATGGCCTTTTATGGCGATGTGGTCAGTTGGAACTATACCGAAAACATGTTTGCCCTCGATCACAAACGATTTCCTCAGTTGATGTTTATCGCTTCGGAAAGCAGCACCAATCTGAATTTCGGCACCCGTAAACTGTCCTGGCTGGAACTGGATCTGGCCAAGGTCATCGGACATTATTACTGGACGGCCACGGATTACCTGGGCGAATCAAGATGGCCCAGCAAAGTCTGGGGCCGGGCCTTCTTTGACATTACCGATACCCTCACACCGATTGGTTCTTTGTACCAGAGCTTTTACGATGATACACCCATGGTGCATCTATGGGTCTATGAACAAACCGGGCCATTAAAAGAATGGTTCGATAAGATGGATAATAAGCGATGGAACTGGTATCCTATGAGCCAGCACTGGAACTGGGAAAACCCATTGGTAACGGTTCAGACAATTACAAATGCCGATGAAGTGGAATTGCTGCTGAATGGTCAATCGCTCGGTACCCGTGATCTGACCATTATCCAGCAGCCGTACTGCGACTGGCAAGTATCGTACCAGAAAGGCGCCTTGAAGGCTGTGGCAAGAAATAATGGCAAGATCGTCGCGGAACAAATCTTAACTACAGCCAGCGATCCGGTCGCCATCAAACTGGAATCCGATGTCAACAGCCTGAAGGCAAACGGTCTTGACCTGGCTTATATTGCCGTCAGTCTGATCGACAAAAATGGTGTGATGGTCCCCAATGCCGACCGGCTGGTGACCTTTTCCGTTGAGGGCGAAGGTATATTGGCCGGGGTCGCCAACAGCGATATTTTCAGCGACGAACCGTGGGTCGCATCGCAAAAAACGACTTTCCAGGGAAAATGTTTGCTGGTGGTGCGTAGCACAAGAAACCAGGGAAAAGTGACCATTAAAGCTGTTGCAGACAGCCTGCCAGACCAAACACTGGAACTGAAATGCAAATAGAATTGATTATATTTTGAAATGAATTATCAGGATTGGCTTCATTATATATTTAAAGAAAACGATCTTGCTTCGGATGAAAGCCCAGGGGAAACAACAAATGCGTATTCTCATTCGCTGTTTTACAGCGTAAGGGGATTTGATCACGCATTACTCTTACGAAGTAATCAATCAGGCTATCTGAGCCATGCAATTACAACAATAATCATCCAGAACATGAATCCAAGTGAAGTGTAACGGCGGGTATTCATTTGCCGGACTTTTTCGTGTTTACGAATGAGCGCCAGCCGTTTTTTGCGACTGATTATCCGGAACGGGTGTTTTTTGAGATCGCGACCAAGCGTAAAGATAATAAACAGGTTTTTTTCCCGTCGCGTACAGGAAAACATTTGCGACCAGATCGAATAAAAAATCCAGGAATAATTCCAGAATATTCATGGCCGGATTATAGGCTGGAACCAGCGATAATGCCTTGAAAATCCGCGCCGGTCAGGCGCAAAGAAAGCCGACGAGGTATGCTATTCGTAATACCCCGTCGGCTTTTAATTATCTGGTGGTGTTCGCAACGGGCTGAAACCGTAGCGTCTGCACCTTTATGGCATGCCGGTTAATGCCAGGTCTTATACCTTGGGAACCATCAGCAACAGGAAGACAAAACCGAACAAACCGACGGTTTCGACGATACCCATAGCGATAATCATATTGACCAGCCCTTTGCCTTCGCCTTCGGAAATGGCGCGACAAGCCGCGGCGCCGATTTTACCTTGATACCAGGCGTCTGAACAGTTCGCAAAGCCCGCAAGCCAGGCCAATACCGAAAAAGGTACCGCCGTGAACAGCCAGTACGGGAGTAACCGCGCCGGCGTTATCGCCAATGATACCGGCTTTCAGTCCTACGAACATCAATACAAAGGCATAGATGGTCTGGGACAGGGGCATACCAGTAAGAATAATATAGGCAAAATTGAGGGGTTTACCGGCTTTGGCCTCTTTACCCCAGGCGCCGGCGGCAGCCTGACCGGCCGCGCCAATACCCAGCGCGCTGCCAGTTGCGGCCATACCGAGTGCCAAACCGAGTCCCAATTGTCCAAAGAATACGCTTGTGTCCATAAGATGTCTCTCCTTACTTACTTAATCTTGCAAAAGGCGTAAAAGCGTAACCGGCCCATTGCACACCAGCATTGTTTGAGAATTCTAACATATTTAAACGCACACCATGTGCGAAGATCGCGATGACTGCCAGCGCAATATTGAGCGCGTGGCCGAAAATAATTACCGGGGAAGCGACCAGCCAGCCGGCCGCTCCGGCTACGGTTGCCCCCAAGCTGTTTGAAAGCAACAGCGATATAGTAACTGGCGAGCCCAACCGCCATTAAACGGATTTAACTCATGGTATCGCCAAAGGTGCCGATCAGAGGCAGCAGGCGCCGAGGCAAAACCGATACCGAGCCTTTTGCCGATATTGGGTGAGGGTGCGGTAAACCAGAAGACCATACCCAGACCCACTACCAGACAAAGGTAGATCAGCGGGACAAAGGCGGCTTCAAAGAATAGCAACCAGATCAGCTGGAGCATACCAAACAAAACCACGGCCCAGCCAATTTCGCTATAAGCGACAATATTGGGCCAGTGATCCAGCGCCTTGCGGATATGGGCGACGATCAGGTGAGGCGCTGCCCAGCAGAAAACTGATTTTGATCAGTAATTGCCGGGCGGCTTCACCGTCTTCACGCCAGAACAGACCAAAGGCCATCATGAGTTTGGCGATAACCACACCCAGACCGGAGCCTTCACGCAGGGCGTTAAAATCGGGTAAGCCCTGTTCGGTGACATACCCACCGGCCAGAGCGAACGTTTTCGGGTGTTATACCAAAGAAATTGGCGGTGAGGAACGCCCCAGACAATCGTCGCAATACCAACGATTCTCAGAAGATTGGTCGCTTCTTTACCGGCCGCCTTGACCATTTTGTCGTACCAGATAAAAGTCGGTAACGCAAAGATCAGGCCATATCCGGTATCGCCAATGAGCATCGCGGCAAAGATGGGCATGGCCACCATAAAAAAGCTGGACAGATCGATTTCACGATAACCCGGAAAAGTATTGAGAATATCGAATAGTCCTTTGATCGGCTTGGCCCAGTTGGCATAATCGATGCGGGTGGGCGGGAACATCCTCTTCTGAGGGTGGCAAAAACCGTATTCCCGCGTGAACATTGACTTTATTTAGATCGGCGACAAGCTGACCGGAACGCTCTTTCAGAATCCAGCCCTGAACGGCGAACAGTTGATCGTCGTTGATCGCGCCGCGCTGGGCAACGCTGAAATTAAGCTGGTCCAGCAATTGGATTTTAAATTTTTCAATTTCGACTTTTAAGGCTGCCAATTGCTGTAATCGCTGGCTCACGGTTTTGCGTTGCTGATCGATTTGAGCCGCTTCTTCGCGGATTTCAAAATTATCCTGATGAGGAACCTGCAACAACTCTGCGTGGCGGGCACTTCTGGATTATCGCCGATGACCGCGATTACGGTTTTTGAGCTGAGTTCGTTAAGTGGGATGACCCGGTCTGCTTTAAATTCGGCGATCTGACCGGGAGCGGCCAGGTAAAAAGCGACGTTGATACGGCGTCGGCGATTGTCTGGAGATCGGCGCGATGAACGCCTTCCCAGATTTTTTGCTGATCGAGCAGGCGATACAGGGCGTTGAGCCGGCTGTCACGTTCGGCCTCGGCCCGTTGCAGGGAAACGATCTCTTCGATGGCCGCTTCGATCTCAAGCTGCGGTTTATCTCCGGCGGCTTCGCAGGCCGATATCGTCTGCAACGCCTTATTGACTTTTTCCATCTGGGCGGTCAGCTTTTCATCGGCAATCGCCCGGGCCGGATCGACTGGCTGGATGTGAATCACACCCATATCCGCCAGCTTATCGAGCAATCGCTCGCGATCAGCCTGGCGTACTACTAGATTTATTTTGAGCATTTCTGCAATCATAGGTTTCGTTCCTCAGGCGCCTGCGGCCATGACTGGTTCGGACTCATCAGGAGGGCAATCGCAGGAACTTTCGGTTTTCAGTGAGTTTGGCTTTGGCAATCTTGGCACGGCCTACGGCGGCGGCCATTTCATCGCTAAGCTGAATACGAATCCTGCGGATGATTTCGCGGGCCTCGGGGATTTTGACTTTTTCAAACAGGTTGACACGCTGGATGATTTTTGTCAGTTCTTTCTGCAGCAAACGGACCTGTTCTTCAAGCACTTTCAATTTGGCTTCACACAGGTTCACCTGACGCAGGTCGGCAATGGTACGGTCAATCCAGGGTGGCGTCGCAAACAGACTATAGTTGGGTTTCGGAATGTAACATCCACAAAAACCGGAATATTGACACCGGCAATATTGCTGGTGGACGTTTTGACTTCAGCGGGACGGGACAGCGCCTGAACATCCACGCCGGAAACCTCCTTGAGAATCGTCTGATAAGCTTCAAAGATGGCAAGCGCCTGCTGGTATTCCTGCCGGCCCTGACGATAAGCCTGGCCGATCTGCCGGGATGGTCAGCTGCAACTGCTGCTGCTTGAGTTTGAGCATGGGCAGATAGCGGCGGAACCGGCTCAGCGTATCGCGCTGCCGTTTCAGTTCAGGTCGGGTAAGTTTGATTTTTATTGCCATAACGAATCGTTCCGTTCAGCATTGAACCGCCCGGCGATCAGGCGGATTCTTTCTGCAATTCTTTGGGCCAGTGTTTTTCGATAATGGTACGGCGGATACCGGTTTCGGCCGGCTCGAAGCACTCAGCGAGAATTTCCCAGCAGAGATCCAGGGCCTCAAAAAGCGGAATATTGACCGACAGGTCCATGACGCGCTTCTCGAAAAATTCGCCGTATTTGAGCAGGGCGTTGTCCCAGCGACTCATTTCAAAACCCATATCACGTTTTTCACGGGATTCTCGGCACTGGGCGTATAGCTGGAGGCAGCCATCCATAATGGCGCGGTGGTCATCCCGGGATTTACCGTTGACTTGCTGTTTGAGACGGCTGAGCGAACCGAACGGTTCGATACGGCCATTACGCAGGTAGAACTGGCCTTCGGTAATATAACCGGTATTATCCGGCACCGGATGGGTGACGTCGTCGCCGGGCATGGTGGTCACGGTCAGTAAGGTCATGGACCCGGCGCCTTCGAAGTCAACTGCCTTTTCATAGCGGCGGGCCAACTGGCTGTAAAGATCGCCAGGATAACCACGGTTGGAGGGAATCTGCTCCATAATAATCGCGATTTCTTTGAGGGCATCGGCAAAAGCCGTCATGTCGGTCAGCAGCACCAGTACTTTTTTGCCCTGGAGCGCGAAACTTTCGCCAACGGCCAGACACAGGTCCGGCACCAGCAATCCTTCCACCACCGGGTCGGCCGCGGTATGAACAAACATGATGGAACGGCCAAGTACACCGCCTTCTTCGAAGGCGTTCCGGAAGGTCAGATAGTCATCGTGCCGCAGACCGATTCCGCCAAGAATAATGACATCGGCCTGGGCCTGGAGTCCAACGCGGGCCAGCAGTTCGTTGTAGGGTTCGCCAGCCACCGAGAAAATGGGAAGTTTCTGCGATTCAACCAGCGAATTAAACACATCGATCATCGGGATACCAGTATGCACCATCTGGTCGGGCATACGACGCTTGACCGGATTGACCGCAGGGGAACCGATTTCGATCTCCTCGGCTTGCACTTCCGGACGATTATCACGGGGGCAACCGGAACCATCGAAGATACGGCCCATCAGGTCGTCACTGAACGGCACTCGCATGGGATGGCCCAGAAACCGGACACGATCACCGGTGGATACACCCTGAGTACCGGCAAACACCTGCAAGCTGACGTGGTCACCTTCAATGTGAATAACCTGCGCCAGCGAAGATGTTGTTGGAGTAGTAATAACGGCGAGTTCTTCGTAGCCAACGCCGGTGGCGGTTACCGTCACGACGTTACCTGCGATACGTGTGATTTCGTCGTAATATTTTCGCATACTCAAAATCCCTTAAATCAAAGTATCATGCTTGGTTAGCATTGCCTATTTTATCTGTTAGTTACACTCGCCCTTTTTTCTCGATGAAGGATTCGATGTCGGCGAGGATTTTCTGGTATTCATCACTATCAGGCGCGGCGTAGTTCCAGTTGCGGAACAAATCGGTGCAGTGAACCATGGTTCGACGGGCGAAGTCTTTATCATCAAAACCGAAATCAAGGGTCATGACCTGGAGGACCTTGTCGAAAACAAATTTTTGCCGGTCGGCTGAAGCGGCGGCATCCACGGCATCGAAAGCGTTTTGCTGGAGATAGACGTTATCGAAAAATTCGGCCTTGAGCATGACGGTAAAGTCAGACGGCGAAGTGCCTTCTTCACCCACCACGGTCATCATCTGTTTGATTTCGTTACCACGACGGAGAATACTTTGCGCCAGCGTACATTTTTCCATCTCGATAATGCCTTTGTATTTACTCCAGGAATCGAGCGGATCGATCGCCGGGAATCGACGGGCATCGGACCGGGCGCGGCTGAGGCCGTGGAAAGCACCGACCACTTTGAGGGTACCCTGAGTCACGGGCTCTTCGAAGTTACCGCCGGCGGGACTGACAGTACCACCAATGGTCAGCGAGCCTTTTTCGCCGGACTTTAATTCGACAATCGCGGCGCGTTCATAGAAGTTGGCAATACGGCTTTCCAGATAGGCCGGGAAGGCTTCTTCGCCCGGAATTTCTTCGAGACGGCCGGACACTTCACGCATGGCCTGAGCCCAGCGGGAAGTGGAATCGGCCAGCAACAGGACATTGAGTCCCATCTGGCGATAGTATTCGCCGAGGGTAGCAGCAGTATAAACCGACGCTTCACGAGCCGCCACAGGCATCGCCGAGGTATTACAGATAATAATGGTTCGTTCCATCAGGGCCTTGCCGGTACGCGGGTCGGTCAGTTCGGGGAACTCACGCAACGTCTCGACCACTTCACCGGCGCGTTCGCCGCAAGCCGCCACAATCACGATATCCACCTGGGCATAACGCGAGATCATCTGCTGCAAAACTGTTTTACCGGCGCCAAACGGACCCGGCACACAGAAAGTACCGCCCAGCACAACCGGGAACATGGTATCGATGATACGCTGCTGAGTGACCATCGGCACGACCGGCATGAGGCGCTGTTTACAGACATTCAAGGCGCGTTTGACCGGCCAGTTCTGCTGCATGGTGACGGAGAGGGTCTGACCGTCTTTGTTCTTGAGAACAGCCACTTCCTTTTCCACCGTATAAGAACCCGGATCAGCGACACGATCAATTGTCCACTGGCCTTTTAAGCCGAATGGCGCCATAATCCGGTGAGTGAAAATTCCTTCAGGTACCGTGCCGATCGTATCGCCGGCCGTCACGACATCACCGACTTTGGCAACGGGCGTATAGTCCCATTCGGGAGTGGTTTCGAGACCCGGCAGGTAATTTCCCGGCTTCAGGAAGAAACCGATCTTTTCGGCCAACTGCGGCAAAGGATTCTGCAAACCATCGTATATCTGACCCAGCAGACCCGGTCCCAGGGTAACGGACAACATGTCTTCCCGAAATTCTACCGGATCACCCACGCGCAAGCCGCGCGTCTCTTCGAATACCTGTAAATCAGCGACGCGACCGCGTACACGAATCACTTCGCTCAGCAGCCGGGCGCCATCCTGACGCAGGCAATAGCCCGTCGAGTTCTGTACAACTCGCCCGGCGGTTTCGACAATTACCAGGTTTCCGGATACAGCTACTATTCTACCATTCACTGGCTGTCCCTCTCAAAAAGGTTCATATCGACATTTATAAATCAGGCGCCAGCCGGCGCGGCCTGCCCTTTGGCACCCAGACGATGCCAGCGTTGCAGGAGCATCAGGCGGGTGGCCCAGGCTAGCAACTCATCGTTATCAAAACTGAAATAGCGCTCATTTTGCGCGATCCAATTCCAGCGCGCTTCATCCAGAACACGCAATCCCTGCATGGGGTTGGCCGCGGCCGTCCATTCATTAATGATTGCGGTCAGATCAACATCGCCGGTCAAATCGGCGGCAATGACATATTCCGTCGCCTCCAGATTCAAAGCCTTGGCGCGGGCTTCAACCAGCGCGTTGCGCAAGGACACTTCGAACGCAACCCAACGTTGCAGAAAAACACTGCCGGAACGGCGCGCGAGCCGATCCGCAAAGTAAAAAAAGTTCTCCCAACCCCGGTCATATGTAGACCTGGATTCGTGCGATTCGACGAGCAACCATTCCGGCAGTGGCTCTTGACCATTGATCTGCATTGAGGTCAACACGGTTGTGACCGGCTCTTCAATTTCGCCGGCTTGAACCGCCTGGTATTGCATGATATCATCGCTCAAGAAAAGAATTTCGAGCAACTCTTTTAAAGTCTGATCACTCTCCCCCACACACCCCAGCATTTCGGACGGGCTCATGGGCGGAGCAGACCCCAGATCATCCAATCCGGGAAGAAATGACAGTAAATAATAATTTCGACCTGCCATAATACTACCTGCTTACGCTTTCGCCATGGCGGTGGTTAACACGTCTTTCAGGCTGGGGCCCACCATATCCATTAAAACCGAGACAATGCTGTCAGCGGTAATCTCGACCGTCGAATCCCCCAGACTGTATTCAAAGCCTGCCTGATGCAGCGTTTCTTTCATGTCCAGATGAACTCCGGAACGGATATGTTTCTGGATAAATTTAATCGCCCAGTCGGCCAGCTTTTTGTGCATTTCAGGTGTCAGATCGACCTTAACGGTGCCTTTACTGGCAATTTCCGCGTCAACATACTTCATGACGATTTCCTGGATGATATCTCTCAGGAAATCGGCATCATTCAATGTGTCGACCACCGGACCGGCGACAATGGCCTGCAATCCGCGTCCCAGGGCTTCACGGAGTTTCAGAACGGCATCGCGAGCAGCCAGTTCCAGTTCGGTTTTGCCGCGCGCGACAATATTGCCGGCTTCCGTCTTAGCGTCGGCAATCATTTTATCGGACGCCGCTTTTGCATCAGCGATGATCCGATCCGCTTCCTGCTGTGCCGCCTTTCGGATTTCATCTGCCTGTTGACGACCTGCTTCGATGCCATCCGTCTTGAGTTGGGAGACAAATGATTCAATTGTGTCGGCCATATTCACTCTCCATCAAACAATTCATATTTCAGGATCTATCTGGCAGGAACGACGGCGGTAAGTCCAAACCGTCTTCCAGAACGATTTATCGTTGCTATATCACTCGACAACCAACCGTGTATTAATTTAGTTAAAACAGGTAATATGTCCTTTTTTTTCAACATATCGTAATCCATTACTTTGCAGCGATTATGCTGATTATAAGCAGCCAGTGTTATTCAATCAGTTAATTCAAACTGATTTTCAATACTATAAAGCAGGTCTCATCATGAGGCAATAGCAATTTTAATAAATTTAAAAATACCGTTACTTATTTCACAACACGTTTGTCGCCATTTCGATTTTATTCTATAATTTATTTGTTTATATAAAGTTAAATTCAAACATTTATTTCCACAATTCACCGGTTCATCAAAAAAAATTTGAACTTGATGACTGTCATTAATTATTGGACCTTATACTACTGAATTTCAACAAAAAGAATATTCCAGACTGGAAATGGCTTATTATTTATAAGCAGAAATTTCCCGACAGGAAATGTCTTAAAAAGTTATCTGGTCCACCCAGACAAGTTACCACTGATCAAAATCTTCGATCAATTCCATCAACCTGTCACGATCGAGAATGATAATACTGCGGTAAGCCGTATCAATGAGTTTCTTTTTCTTAAAATCAGCCAACACCCGTGTTATGGTTTCCCGGCTGACTCCAAGCCTCATGGCAAGCTGAATATGGGTGGGTGACCGATAATCCGGATCCGTGGAATGACGTTGATCCGGACAGGTTCGTAGCAGAAGCCGCGCCAGTCGGGTTTGAACCGTTTCAAAACTGGCCCTTTCCAACTCCTGGGTCAATGCAAAGATGGTTCGCGCCATCGTCTGCATAAAAGCATAACAGATATCAGCATTACTTAACAACATATTTTCCAATGACTTATTGTCAATTTGCAAAATAATGCTATCCGTGTCTGCCAGCAGAGTAACGGCACTTACCGCAGAGGTTACCATTTCAGCCAGACCAAAATGATAGCCGACGGGCAACATCGCTACGAGCTTTTCGCTGCCGCTAACCGACCCCCTCACCGATCGCAAACGTCCCTTGTAAACGATACTGAATTCTTCCACCTGCTGACCCTGCAACCATAAAATCTCACCTTTGTTATATTGCCTAACCTTGACCAACCGCGCTAATTGAGCAATATAGCCGGAATCCAGCAACTCAAATACCCTGAGATGCCGGATAAATTCTTCTATATGTTCAGTTGTGAGCTTCTTCCGGATCATGCTATCTCATTCTAGCATGCTGTAATATGAACGTAAATACTTAATATGCAGAACAATCCAGACATTTGTGACGATAATCACAAAATCAGATTGCTACTATATGGTTTATCAGCTATTGTCTGATAAACTTTAGATTCCGTAATTGTAACTAGTTTATCTAAACGATTTTATGGATAAAATCAGTTTATCAAGTATTCAACTGTAAGGAAATGAAATGAAACGGATAAATGGATTTATGCTGGTTGTTTTTTTTATTATGTCAGTTTGGGCCGTTGTGACTGCTGACGGTGAACATTCAGTAAGACTGGTAACTGACCGCAGCCTGGAATTGACCGGTTTTCAGGATGTCCGGCCGTATAGTGCGGGTTGTGACTTCCGTAATGATTTCGCCATGGTCTATGGAGCGGATAACCCCAGGCTGCCGGAATATCTTCAATCCTGGGTTGATAAAGATTATGTACCCCATTTAATGACGGGGATTGCCTGGGGCCGTTATGCGGATTTCAAGGATCTCAAGGGCAACGGGGTCATGTCCCTGATTCAGGTTGAAGCCAGCGGAGCCGAGAAAGGGCATGGGCATTTAACCCCATACATTGTTCCTTCCATTGAATTCGCCGATTATATGACCGAGAAACTGAAGCCGATCATCGACGCCGGCGTGGTAGCCATTCATCTGGAAGAACCGGAGTTCTGGGCCTATACCGGATTTTCCAAAGCGTTTGAAAGCGAATGGCAGCTATATTATGATGAGCCATTTGTTCGCCCGGATGTTTCGCCGGATGCCCAGTATAAAGCCAGTCGGTTAAAATATTATCTTTACAGCCGCACCCTGCGCCGGGTCGCGGAAGCCTGCAAAGAATATGCCTTACAGAAATACAATCGCAAGGTCAGATTGTATGTGCCGACCCATAGCCTGGTTAATTATACCCACTGGAATATTGTGTCGCCGCAATCATCCCTGATCGATTCGGATGTCATTGACGGATGCATCGCGCAGGTCTGGACCGGAACCTCGAGAACAGAAAATGTCTATCAGGGGAAACGGATGGAGCGGACATTCGAGACCGCATTTCTGGAATATGGAGTGATGCAGGAACTGGTACGTAATACCAACCGGCGAATGTGGTTTTTAAACGATCCGATCGAAGACAACCCCCGCCATGACTGGGATGACTATCGATATAACTATAAGGCCACACTGATTGCCTCTTTACTGCATCCGAAGGTGTGGCATTATGAAATCTGCCCCTGGCCATCACGGGTAATGAATGGAAAATATCCGGCCAACTCCCCCAACGCGACCGGGATACCCGCGGACTATGCCACCATCCTCTGTACGGTCTTCAATCAATTCCGGGATATGAAACAATCGGAAGTTGAATGGGTAAATGAGACCCATGGTATCGGTGTACTGATTGCGGATTCCGGGATGTTCCAGCGGGCGGAACCGGCGTTCAGACTGGCGGCACCCAATGGAGAGGATCCCACCCGGGCCGAAGCATCGGATATCCGCCATTTTTCCGCGTTTTACGGCATGAGTCTGCCGCTGGTAAAACACGGAATTCCAGTACAGCCGGTGCAACTGGATAATACCATCCGGTTTGCGAATTACCTGAGTGATTATAAGGTATTGGTTTTGAGTTATGAATTTATGAAACCACAGGTACCAGCCATTAATCAGGCAGTGGCCGGATGGGTGTCCAATGGGGGCACACTCGTTTATGTGGGCGCGGATACCGATCCATTCAACCAGGTGTCACACTGGTGGAACAGCGGCGAAAACATCTATGCGTCGCCGGCTGAGCATCTGTTTGAATCGATGGGCCTGAGCCGGACAACTAAAAATGGTGAATATACCTATGGTAAAGGTCATATCTTTGTGGAGAGAAAACATCCCGCCTATTATACCCGCTCGGAAAAAGCGGCCGGGGAGTATCTGGCCACGATTCGTCGTGCCGCCGATACCGCCGGACTTAATTATAAGGAACATAATTTTCTGTGTCTGAATCGTGGGCCATATATAATTGCCGCCTGTCTGGAAGAATCCATTAACAACCGGGATTTTGAGTTAAATGGCTTGTTCGTGGATATTTTTGACGCCAGACTGAGCGTTTTAGAAAAAGTCACTCTTAAACCCGGACAACGCGCCTGGCTGATGGATCTGAACAAACTCTCAAAAAATCAGGCTGAACCCATCGCTTCAGCAGCAAGATTCGAAACCTGGAAAGCAATCGATAACGGCGTTGAATTCGAACTGACTGGTACCGAAGGGGTTCCCATTGTCTCCCGGATCCGTTTGCCGGAAGAACCCCAAAAAATGATTATTGATAACCAGGTATTCACTAATTATACCTGGCATCCCAAGAGCAAAACGCTATTCTTCGAGTCACCGAAAATTGATCAGAAACAGACCGTCAGCATAGTATGGTAGTATTTTAGTTTTGTATCGGCGAACCGATCCAACTGGAAATAGCATCAAGTTGGCATCAACCTGTATCACGATCATGAACCATGGATCTCAAATACTTTGAAACCCAAAGGAGAATCGTCATGACGACCGCTCAACCGGTAAATTGCAATAAGACCAAGCAAAAACTGGATCCGACCAAAATGTCCGACTGGGAAATTGCCGAAGCGGCCGAAAGTTCAATGAAAACTGTCTGGCAACTGGGCGAAGCGCTTGGATTGGAAACGGAAGAGATCATCCCATTTGGTCATTATCTGGCCAAACTCGATTATAAAAAAATAACAGAGCGCCTGGCAGGCCGAAAAAATGGCAAATATGTCGATATCACTGCCATTACCCCAACGCCGTTGGGTGAGGGGAAAACGACGACGACCATGGGTTTGGTGGAAGGTTTGGGCGCGTTGGGGCAATCCGTTATTGGTACAGTACGCCAACCCAGCGGCGGCCCAACCTTTAATATCAAAGGCTCCGCTTCAGGAGGCGGTCTGGCCCAATGCATTCCGCTGACACCCCTGTCCCTGGGATTGACTGGCGATATCGATAAACTGACGAATGCCCACAATCTGGGCATGGTGGCGCTGACCGCCCGGATGCAGCATGAAAATAATTATGACGATGAAACCCTGGCCCAACGCGGCTTACGCCGGTTGGATATCGACCCCCAAAGGGTACAGGTAAAATGGGCGATCGACTTCTGTGCACAGGCGTTAAGAAATATAACCATTGGAAAAGGCGGGAAAATGGATGGTTTCGAAATGGAATCGGGTTTTGCCATTTCAGTCGCCAGTGAACTCATGGCGATCCTGGCGGTTTCGACCTCTTTGGCAGATATGCGCCAACGTATTGGCAAGATGGTCTTGGCGCTGGATAAAAAGGGAAACGAAGTTACTGCCGGTGATCTGGAGGTAGATGGCGCCATGACGGCCTGGCTGGTAGAAGCGCTGAAGCCCAACCTGATGCAGACAGTGGAAGGCCAACCGGTCCTGGTCCATGCCGGTCCTTTCGCCAATATCGCAATCGGACAAAGCTCTATTATCGCCGACCAGGTTGCCCTGAAACTGGCCGACTATGTCGTCACGGAAAGCGGTTTTGGCGCCGATATCGGCTTCGAAAAATTCTGGAACCTGAAATGCCGATTTTCAGGACTCAAACCCGATGCCGTGGTCATTGTCGCCACCATACGCGCCCTGAAAATGCACGGCGGCGGCCCGCCGGTCAAACCCGGTAAACCACTGGAGGCCGCCTATACCCGGGAGAATCTGGAATTACTGAAAAAAGGGTGTGCCAATCTAATTGCTCATATTGAAACCGTCAAGCGCAGCGGCGTCCGTCCGGTAGTCTGTATTAATCATTTCTATACCGATACCGAAGCTGAAATCCAACTGGTTCGAAAGATTTCTGAAGAGAACGGTGCTTATGCCGCGTTATCTCAACACTGGCTCAAAGGCGGTGAAGGCGCTATTGAACTGGCTGAAACGGTCATGCGAGCCTGTAGTGAAACCAACGAATTCGAATATCTGTATGATCTGGATACGCCCATCTCTAAACGGATCGAGACCATTGCCACGCAAATTTATGGCGCCCAGGGGGTAAGCTATAGTGACGCGGCCCTAGCCTGGCTGGAAAAATATGACACCGATCCGGAAATGCTCAAACTGGGAACATGCATGGTTAAAACCCATTTAAGTTTATCGCACGATCCGGACCAGAAAGGCCGGCCCACCGATTGGATTTTACCGGTCAGGGAATTTCTGCTTTATCGCGGCGCAGGATTTGTGGTACCGGTGGCGGGTGATATCAAACTGATGCCGGGAACCGGTTCCGATCCGGCCTATCGACGCATCGATGTCAACACCAAAACCGGCAAAGTCAAAGGGCTATTCTAAAAAGCGATGGACTTAACAGCCCATCATCAATCTCTATCAGGCCCGCATATATTGTCCGCCGTTAACGGCCAGATATTCCCCATTAATAAATTCTGCCTGATCACTGGCCAGAAACACAATCGCGCGCGCGACATCCAACGCCGCGCCATTCCGACCCAGAGGAGTGTCTTTTGCGACTTTGGCGCGCCGTTCCGGAGTGCTGAATTGTTCGTGGAATCGTGTTTCGATTAAACCCGGTAAAACCGAATTGACCCGGATACGATATTTACCGAATTCACGGGCCATGGCAATCGTCAGAGTTGCCACGGCGGCTTTGGCGGCAGCATACACCCCCGACCCTCCCCCGCCGCCTGTATGTCCTGCGATCGAACCAACATTAATCACACAACCCTGACTCATTTTTAAATGGGGCAGGGCCGCCCGGGTCGCCAGAAACACACTACGGGTATTGGTGGCAAACAGATCTTCATACAAAGCCAGTGACATAGTTTCAATATCAGCCCTTTCGATCAAGGTACCGGCGTTATTAACCAGAATATCGAGCCCCCCCGCCTGTTCCACAAAAGCTGCAATCAAACCACCCACTGCATCTTCATTACGCATATCTGCCTTGAGCAAACATCCACGGGAATATTGATTGACATTATCGAGCGTTTTCTGCCCTCCGGTTTCCGTCCGGAAATAATGAACCCCGACAAAACATCCCTGACGGGCGAACAATTCCGCCGTAACAGCCCCGATACCGCTACTGCCGCCCGTCACCAGAACCCGGCGATCCCGTAAAGACTCATAGATCATAACATCTCCCCTGTTTATACGGTTTCAGTTGATCGTTGTCACCCAATCCATCCCTCTTGCCCAACTCCAGTACCTAATTATTTCTCAATCCGCGTTAAATCAAACCATCCATTCGCGTCAATCATCCTGAACCACCACTTCAGACTTTAACTCCCTGGTCATTAATTCGATGATCGCCTGCCGAACCGGTTTGGCCTCGAAAATAACCTCATAAACGCTTTGTGTGATAGGCATTTCCACCTGATACTTGTCTGCCAGCTTAATCAGGCTGCGACAGGTATTGACGCCTTCCACTTGTCCTGGTATCAGATCCAGGGCCTCCTCAACGGTTTTTCCACTGCCTATCATCTCACCGAAAGTTCGGTTACGTCCTTTGGGGCTGATACAGGTGGTAATCAAATCCCCCATTCCGCTCAATCCGGCAAACGTTTCAGGTTTGGCCCCGATCGAAACTCCCAGACGGCTGATCTCTACCAGACCCCGGGTTAACAAGGCGGCCTTGGCGTTATCGCCGGCCTGCAGGCCATCGATAATCCCCGCGGCAATGGCAACCACATTTTTGGTCGCACCAGCCAGTTCGACACCAATTACATCCGTATGGGTATAGATCCGAAACCAACCTGTACTCATCATTTTCTGAACTTGACGGGCCAGAGTCGGATCTTTACTCGCAGCTGTCGCAGAAGCCGGTAACGCCCGTGCCAATTCATCAGCAATATTGGGACCGGAAAAGACCGCAAGCTGACGAACGCCTACAATTTCACTGATTATTTGGGTAGGCCGGTATAAAGTTTCGTTTTCTATCCCTTTGGTTACTGAAACAACCGGAGTATGGTCAGGGACATTGGGTTTCAGCCGGGTCCAGACCTGACGCATAAACGCGCAAGGAACCGCTGACAGGATAATGCCGGCGTTTTCAAAAACAGATTGATCGTCAGAAGTAATTTCAACTGAAAGAGGAATCCGAAAGCCCGGCAAAAACCGCTTGTTCTCGCGATTTGCGCAAATAAATTGGATCTGTTCATCGTTGTATCCCCACAGGGAAACACGATAACCTTTATTCGCCAGGGTAATCGCACACACTGTGCCCATTGCCCCATCGCCAATGATGGCAATTTTTTCGGACATCCAACTTGCTCCAGATTTCTTGTAACTTATTTTACTGCCTGTTTTTAATCCTTTTTTTTAATCAACACAAGAAAAAAATTTTTGTTTGGTCAGGCCTATTATCCCTTGAGAGCATTGATATTCATATGTTATTATGATATAAACAGTTATACGTATTAACCTGATTTAAAATGCTCACAGACACTCTGTTAATATGTCTTGTTGGGCAGACCTTAACGCTTATTGTGTTATCATCAGCAGGGATAATTGCCTGTACTCGCTTATCGTCGATATTGATAAATTGAATCCTATTTTCAAATGACGAGATCAAACTATGAAGATTCTGGTTACTGGCGCCAGCGGATATCTGGGCACTGAGATTAGCAAACAACTATCACAATTACCCTATATCGAATTGTATGCAGGATATCACTGTAATCAAACCCGATACGGTCGCCCATGCCCTATTGACCTTAGCGATCCTGAATCTGTTTCAAATACGTTAAACACCATAAGACCGGATATAATTATTCATACTGCGTATGACAAGCGTCCGGAATTTTTTGATTCTGTCATTATTAAAGGGACGGAATCCCTAGCACATGCCGCTCGGATGATCCGCTTTATCTTCATTTCGACCGATTTTGTCTTCGATGGGAATAACGGCCCCTACGATGAAACTGCCTCGCCCAATCCTAATACGGCCTATGGCCAGGCGAAATACCAGGCAGAACGAATCGTAACCGCTAATTGTTCCAACCATTTAATTATTCGGACCAGTTTGATCAGCGGAAAAGATCCAATCCCGCCACGCTGGCTGAATGAACTGGAAAAACTCCGACAGGGACACATTGTAACCTTTTACACCAATGAAATTCGCAATCCTGTCCATATTGTAGATCTCTCCAGGGGCATCATCACCTCGTCATTGTCCGATTATACCGGCCGGCTTCATATTGCCGGTCCGCGCTATATTTCTCGTTATGAAGAACTGGAATACTTTGCCAACTGGCAAGGCATTGATCCGTCTCTCATTGCCGGCAATATATCCGACGGTAAAAACCGCCCTTTAAATTGTTCACTGATTATAGATCGCTTTAAAGCATTGTTCCCGGAAATCCACCTGCGTGACCCAGCAAAATTCTGGGAATAAAAACCCCTCAAATTACAACTCTTAACTATATTCAAATAAAATACTTACAAAGCATTGGCCCTGATTGGACATTTATCCCTGCCAGATCGAGCTAACTTTATCGCAATATTTGAAAACAAACCAGGGTTTTATCTTGCAAAGCCCTGGAGATTTCGGTTTAATGATAGCTTCTCTCTGGCGTAAGCCAGTTGGAGAGGTGGCCGAGCGGCTTAAGGCAACGGTTTGCTAAACCGTCGTACGGGGATTACTCGTACCGCGGGTTCGAATCCCGCCCTCTCCGTTTTATAATGAGTGAATGCACTGGATGCTTGACGTACAACATGGATGGAATACTAGCTCATTTAGTGGGTTTGGTTTCCTGTGAAGTTTAATACCAATTGTCCCGACGCTTTTGTCGTTTGACGAAGGTATTCATTGAATCCTTGAGGTGGAAAAACAATGAATAAGATTTTATTAAATTTTCTATAAAGTAAAATTGGGATTGGTCCATACCATTGTTCATCGCAAATCACGAGGTATCGAAAGATATGGATTCGTTTATGCGCTGAGCGAATGGTAGGAATTTGAGTTTTATTCTGGGGACATTAAGGCTAAATCGATTTGCCCGCGGGGATTTTTTGCGCCCGCATCAAGAACTTAGCAAGGTTTTCTATTATTATATTTTTCTAAAAAGAGGTGTTCTATGAACCATTATCAACCCGTCGTTTTCATTCTCGACGATAATGAGGATATTTGTATTTCAGTAAAATCCATGCTGGAAACCGTCGGACTGCAAGCCATAACTTTTTATCGACCGGCCGAACTGCTCAAACAAATTGAAACCACCCGCCCCAGTTGTCTGGTACTGGATGTCCGCATTCCGGAGATGAGCGGCCTGGAAATTCAGGAATATCTGACCCAGAACAATATCCACGTCCCGATCATCTTTATTACCGGCCATGGCGATGTCCCCATGGCCGTTGAAACGATCAAACGGGGCGCCTTCAACTTTATTGAAAAACCCTTTCGCTCCCAGGTTCTGCTGGACAGCATTCAACGCGCCGTTAAAGAAGATGAATTGAATCGCGACCGGGAGGAAGAGAAAGTGCAGTTGGACCGCAAACTGGATACCCTGACAGGACGCGAAAAGGAGATTCTTACCCATCTGTTAACCGGTAAAAACAATAAAATTATCGCAAACGACTTGAATATCAGTCCCAAAACCGTTGATTATCATCGCGCGAATATCTTGCGTAAGATGCATGTTGATTCATTGATCGAATTGACCCGGATGTTTCTTTCTCCTTCCCCCAGGCCAACGCCCCGGTTTACCCCGGTCAAACACGCAGTATAACCCGGCATTTTACCAGGCCACCCAGGAACACCGCAAAGATCACCCGGCACCTGGCCGTCAAAAAACCGCTATCCCTTTCTTCGTGACGGGACCATGCGGTTTTTTTTTGAAAACTCCGGGCTTTGCCAGCCATACTCCGGCAGCCACTAAACACTTCTCATAAACACCCCCAGATACCACTGATTTCTTCTTCGTTGATTCAGAAATAAACCCGCCACACCCGGTCTTATTCCAGTTAATTGACAGATCGCATCGGTCGAAACTATGCACAGAACATCGATGAGAATATCAATGGCGGACGCGCCAGTAACCCGCAGAAATTAACACCTGACACAGGAAAATAAAAAATGAATCAATATCAGAAAAATATGCTGTCTCGCGCCAACTGGCCCCTTCGTATCCCGCCATCACGCAATGTCGCCGCCTTGTTACAGGAACAGGCCGAAGTGGCACGCCAGATCGCTCAATGCCAAAATGATCTGAATCTGTTGCGCAAACATATTCAGAGGCTCTATGACCTGGATGATCAAATCAAACTCATCCTGTTCGGCCCTGAGGCTTTCAACCACCATACCACGGAAACGCCTGAGACAACGGATCATTCTCAAAGTCACGAATAAGAAAGCGAGGCACTCATGAAATTTTCGAAAGACACCATTTTAACAACCGGACAGGTTTCTGAAATCTGCCGTGTGGTTCCCAAAACGGTTTCCAAATGGGTGGATAGCGGCCGCCTGACCGGTTATCGTATTCCCGGTAGTCGTGACCGGCGAGTCGTGCTTTCTGACCTGTTGCGATTTATGCGCGCCAATGGAATACCAACCATCACCATCGAAGGCGATTGCCGCAAGATCCTGTTATTGGGAAAGAACGGCGATGCGTTTCAAACCCTTCAGCATCATCTGAATAACTGGCCGGGCTATGCCGTGGCCCATCGAGACTCTTTATTTAACGCAGGGCTGACGATCGAAGAATTCTGTCCGCATGTGGTATTCATCGATATGAATGATGACTCACTGATCCCGACACAAATCTGCCGTACGATTCACGATCACCGGCAATTTCAATATACCCGGATCGTGGCGATTTGCCCTGACCTGAGCGACGGAGAAGTCCAGGCGTTGATTCAAAACGGTTTTGACGGCATTCTGCGCCGTCCATTTACTTCTGATCAGATCAAAGCCACTATTCAAAAATTTACTCTTTTCGAACATTGAAAGGATGAGTCCTATGACAACGACCAAGCCCAAAGATGTGTTAACGACCGGCGATGTCTCACGGCTATGCAACGTCGCTCCCAGAACGGTTACCAAGTGGTTTGATTCCGGACAGCTGCGCGGGTATCTCATACCCGGCAGCCGGGATCGGCGTATTCCGTTATCGCAACTGATTCGATTCCTGCGCCAGAACAACATGCCGGTCAGCCACCTCAGTACCGGATTACTGCGGATATTGATCATCGATAGCGATCAACACCGCAATGAGTATATCGTCCAGTCCCTTGGCAACGATGGCATGTATCTGATTCGCACTGCCGAATCATTGTTTGAAGCCGGCATTGCATCCAGCGGATTCAACCCAAATCTGATCTTTATCAATATCACGCTGGAAGACGCCGACATTAAATCACTCTGCCAGGATATTCATCGAATCGACCAGTTCGCCAATACCCGCATCATTGCCGTTATCCCGCCATTGCGTCCGGGAGAAATCGATGCCATCAAGGCCCTGGGATTTGACGATTGCCTGCCTGAACCATTTACCTTAACGAATTTCATTGAATGTGTATCAGAAAATATTTCAATTTTATAGTTGCCGCCGTCAAAGATGGTTTGCCGTGGATGCCTGGAAATGACGTAGCGCTGTCTGGATATCTTTGCAGATACACGCGTTTCCCAGTTCATCCGCCAGACCGCTTTTTTCCAGTACTGCCAGCAACACCGGCCTGACTTCCGTCCGGTATAAAATCACGCCATGACGACGGCAGGGTTTTAACAAAGTACGCAAATGATGCAAACCGGTGGTATCGATCGTCGGCACTTCGCGCATTTTAATGATGACCAGCCGCGTATTCATGCCCACCTTACCTGTGACATCTACCAGTTTATGGGCCGCGCCGAAAAAGAACGGTCCGTTTATTTCATAAAGCATGGCCCGTTCGCCATATTTGTGCGACAGATAAGCGTATCTTTATCTCCAAATTAAAACCAGGTAGTTTCCTGGATTTGTTATAAAAAGTAGTTTATTATTATACGAAATACCATGGTAAATATTTAATTAAAAACACGTTATATCTTTTTACGAAAAAGTCATGAAAGATGACTGGTCTTGATATTTTATTTGACATTTTAGGACATATTTTTTATAATGTCCTTGATTGTCATAATATATACAAAAACGTCTAATAGGATATAGGAATGCAACTTTCAGTCAAAGAGACGGCTAAAATTCTGAATGTTTCAGAGAAAACGATTTATCGCTGGATTAAGCAGCAGATTGTTCCGGCCTACCGGATTAATGAGCAATACCGGTTTAATCGAGCTGAATTACTGGATTGGGCGACGTCTCGCCGCATCCAGATTTCTCCTGAAATCTTTCAAGAAACAGAGCAAAGCAAAAGCCCGTTGCCCAGTCTTTCTGATGCCTTAAAAGCCGGCGGTATTTCTTATCGAATCGGGGGCAAAGACAAGGCGTCTGTGTTGCGTTCGGTTGTTGACCTCCTGAATCTGCCGGAAGAGGTGGATCGGGAATTCCTGTATCAGGTGTTGATGGCCCGTGAGACGCTGGGATCGACGGGAATTGGTGACGGTATTGCAATTCCGCATGTCCGAAACCCGGTTGTGCTGCATGTTTCCAAACCCAGTATCACATTATGCTTTTTGGATCATCCGATCGATTTTAAAGCCATTGATGGCCAGTCGGTCAGCACCTTATTTACACTTATCAGCCCAACCGTTCGGGCACATTTGCATATCTTGTCCCGTCTTGGGTTTGTTCTGCAAAACCAGGAATTTAAAACGGCGCTTAGGCGGCAGGCCTCACGTGAGGACTTGATGGAATCGTTGTCTCGTGCTGAAGCGGCACTTCCTGCATTAAACACCGCCGGCAATGAAAATCCTGTCAATGCCCGTTAATGATAACATAAAATATTTAGTTCATCCACACCACCGGATTTACTGATGTCCCTTGATCTTATCATCGTTGCTGTTATTTTGGCAGCAGCCAGTGGGCTGAGCGGAGTATGTCTGCCACGAAGAACCCTCTGGGGCCAGCGTATCGCGGTTTGGATGATGGGCAGCAGTTCAATACTTGGGTTGATTGGCGGAGGAGTTTCATTGGGAGTTCATTCCTTGCACGTTATGAGCTTTCCCTGGCCTGCCATGGGTAATTCAGTTGTCGGGATTGACAGCTTGAGCGCATTTTTTCTTCTTCCCATATTCCTGATGGGCGGGCTTGGCTCCATCTACGGAATTGGATACTGGCCGCAGCTTCATCATCTAAAAGACGGCAGCAAACTTCGATTGTTCTGGGGGTTGTTGGTCGCCGGGATGTCGCTGCTGGTCATCAGCAGGCATGCCATGGCGTTTCTGTTCGGGTGGGAAGCAATGGCTTTATCGGCATTCTTTTTAATTGCGGCGGAAGATCATAAAGAAGAGTGTCGGAGGGCCGGCTGGATTTATCTCATCGCAACACATCTGGGCACCTTAACCCTGTTTGCAATGTTCGCCCTTTGGCGATGGGCAACAGGTTCTTATGATTTAAAGCCGATTCCCGAAGACGCAATCAGTCTCTGTGTCATGAACGTTTTATTTTTTCTGTCGCTTTTAGGATTTGGCGTGAAGGCAGGTATCATGCCGTTACATTTTTGGCTGCCTGGTGCGCACGCCAATGCCCCAAGCCATGTCTCCGCGATGCTTTCCGGTGTGGTGTTGAAAATGGGTATCTATGGTCTTGTGCGAATCCTGTCGCTGCTGCCGAATCCGCCATATTTGTGGGGTGGCCTGATTCTCCTGCTGGGCGCAATCAGCGGACTTTTGGGGGTCGTATTCGCGATTGGTCAGCATGATTTAAAACGGCTGCTTGCGTATCACAGTGTCGAGAACATCGGCATTATCCTGATGGGGCTTGGGCTGGCCATGCTGGGATGTTCGGCCGGTCAGCCGGGATGGATTGTACTGGGGATGGCCGGCTGCCTGTTACATACATGGAATCACAGCTTGTTCAAGTCATTGCTGTTTCTAAGCGCCGGCTCGGTAGTGCACAATGTGCATACGCGGAATATCGATTCTCTGGGTGGACTTGCCAAAACGATGCCATGGACGGCTGCGATGTTTGCTGTCGGCGCGGTGGCTATCTGTGGTTTGCCTCCACTGAACGGATTTGTGAGCGAACTGTTTGTTTATTTGGGTTTGCTCAGAACGATAATAACTGACGGAGCGATGGGCTCAGCCGCTGTGATGGTTGTGCCGGTTCTGGCCATGATTGGCGCACTGGCGGTCGCTTGTTTCGTGAAGGTTTACAGTGCGGTATTTCTTGGAAATCCGCGTACGGAAGCAACGGTTCACGCCCACGAATCACCCATGAGTATGCGTGTGCCGATGATGGTTCTGGCCGCCGCTTGCTTTGCGATTGGATTGACGCCTGTATTGCTGGCCCCGATTCTTGATACCGTCATATCAAACTGGACGGTTGAGTCCGATTTGCCGATAACAAGCATCAGCGAGCTTGTCCCCTTGAAAACGGTTAGCTTTTTAGCGGTATCCTTTGTTATTCCAGTTATCTCAATAACGGTCTTTCTGCGGTTTTGCCGCCGGTTTTCCCGTTGTGTCGGCACCTGGGACTGTGGCTATGCCTGTCCGACGAATCGAATACAGTACACCGCCTCTTCGTTTGCACAGATGATCGTGGCCATGTTCCGCTGGGTGCTTGGCCCGCATATTCATTATCCGCTTATCGGTGGATTGTTTCCGAAGTCGGCAAAGATGTTCAGTCATGTGAGTGACATGATTCTGGATCGAATCATATGGCCGGCCTGCCGAACGGTTGAGAAAGGATTTGGCTGGTTCCGCCGATTCCAGCAGGGAATTACACAACACTATTTGCTCTATATTCTGATTGCGGTAATCCTGATGCTGAGCACGATGATACCTTTTAAGGAGGTTATGATGCGATTGTTCGCAAGGTGATGCGGTCCCTTGCGGACAATCAGAAAAATAATAGTATGTTAAGCATTCAGTTGATACTTTTGGCGGTAATTCTATTAGGTTTCAGCGGTCTTCCGGGTTACCTGTTTTCATCGCGTTCGATGACAGGGCAACGCCTAGCCTCCTGTTTGATGCTTCTGGGCAGTGTGGCGGGATTCGGCGGGATAGCGGTATCGTTCAAACAGGCGGATTTGCCGGCATTGTCTGTGCCATGGTTTTTGCCGTGGGGACAGTTTGCCGTAACCGTCGATGCTGTCAGCATCGTGTTTTTGATGCCGGTGTTTTTGGTGCCGGCGCTTGGCTCGATTTATGGATTGAGATACTGGAAGCAGTCGGAACATCCGGAAAATGGACGATCGCTGGCCTTCTTCTATGGTTTGCTGGCCGGTTCCATGGCGCTTGTCGTTATTGCACATGATGCCGTTTTATTTTTGATTGCATGGGAAACGATGGCGGTTTCCGCCTTTTTTGCGGCGACGGCTGAAAATGACAACCCGGAAGTTTGCCGGGCCGGCTGGATTTATTTGATCGCAACGCACGTCGGCACATTATGCCTGATTGCCATGTTTGCACTTTGGAAGCATACAACAGGTTCATTGGTATTGACATCGGCGCAAGGCATTTCGACGAAATTAGCCGGGACTATCTTTGTCTTGTCATTTATCGGATTCGGATTCAAGGCGGGCATCATGCCTCTGCATGTATGGCTGCCCGGAGCTCATGCGAACGCGCCAAGTCATGTATCGGCGATCATGTCCGGCGTGATGCTCAAAATGGGTGTATACGGCATCATACGCATGACGGCCCTGCTCCCCGTAACGGCGGACTGGTGGGGCGTGACGGCATTGACTGCAGGAGCCGTCACCGGTGTAGCGGGAATTGCATTTGCCATCGGCCAGAGTGACATCAAACGAATCCTGGCATACAGCAGCATAGAAAATATTGGAATCATTATGATTGGCCTGGGTTTGGCGCTGCTCGGACGGTCGCAGAACCAGCCGATATGGGTTATCCTTGGGCTGGGCGGTTCGCTGCTGCATATATGGAATCACAGCCTTTTTAAATCGTTGCTGTTCCTGAATGCCGGAGCAATCATCCATGCCTGTCACACGCGAAATATCGATCGGATGGGCGGATTGGCCAAACAAATGCCGCTGACCATGATTTTGTTTGTCATCGGGGCGGTTGCCATCTGTGCCTTGCCGCCATTGAACGGCTTTGCCAGTGAATGGCTGATTTACAGCGGACTATTCAACGCGATCGGTCTTAACGGTGCGGCCGGATTCCCCGCCGCGGCGATAACGGCAGTCCCATTGGCCATGACTGGAGCGCTGGCGGTTGCGTGTTTTGTGAAGCTGTTTGGCGCGGTGTTCCTTGGCGCTCCTCGCGATGAAAGGGGTAATCATCAATACCAGCCACCGGCAAGCATGGTAATCCCAATGGCGGTTCTGGCGCTGGGTTGCAGTTGTATTGGGCTCTTTCCAATGATAGCCTCGACCTCGCTTGATAACGCGGTAAAGACATGGGCGTTACTGCCCGGGCATACGGCTCCGATTACAACCGCGGCGCCGCTGAAGTGGATGACCGTCATGGGACTCGTTTTTATTGTGTTTGTCGGAATAATTGTGCTCGCGTTGAAAAAACTGATGCAAACCAAAATTGCCAGCAAAGCCGGAACATGGGATTGCGGCTACGCACGGCCAACGGCAAGAATTCAGTATACCGGTTCATCACTTGGACAAATGCTTGTGGGACTGTTTGCTTTTATCCTCTGGCCTAAAACAACTCGGCCTTCGACCGGCCGGCTCTTTCCCGATACCGCACACTTTAAGAGCATGGTTCCGGATACGTTCCTTGACAGGTTGGTCATGCCGCTGTTCGGCATCCTCGGCAAATATCTTCCGATGCTTCGTGTTTTGCAGCGCGGCCAGACCCATCTTTATGTGCTGTATATTCTGGTGATTGTAATCTTTCTGTTGATATTCAGCAGTATTGGAGTTTCACGATGACGGACAAAATAATTCATATATTACTTTTGGTCATGATGCCACCGCTTTTACTGGGGGTTATTAACAAAACGAAAGCGTGGTTTGCGGGCCGGAATGGCCCGCCTGTACTTCAGCTTTATTACGACCTGTTTAAACTGATGCGTAAGGGGATGGTCATCAGCACCACCACAACATGGATTTTTATTGCCGGTCCGGTTGTGACGCTTGGGGCGGTTCTCCTGGCCGGCATGCTCATACCAATCAGCGGATTTAACGCGCCGATTGCGTTTGCGGGTGATTTAGTTCTTTTTGCTTATCTCTTCGGGCTGGCACGGTTTTTTACGACAGCCGCGGCGATGGATACCGGTTCACCTTTCGAGGGAATGGGAGCAGCCCGAGAAGTGACGTTTGCCTGTCTTTCAGAGCCTGCGCTGTTCTTCGCTTTTCTTGTGTTGGCCAGACTGTCTGGCTCACTGATACTGACTCACATGCTCCACGGTCCGGCAGGCAGGTTCTCCTCGGCGATGGTTGCGCCGCTGATTCTGGTTTCGATAGGGCTATTTGTCGTGCTGCTGGCGGAAAGCAGCCGTATTCCCGTGGACGACCCCAACACACACCTTGAACTGACCATGATTCACGAGGTGATGGTCCTTGATCACAGCGGCCCGCTGTTTGGAATCATACTCTATGCTGCATCCATGAAACTGTTTGTTCTCGGTTCCGTTCTGCTGCACATTGTCCTGCCTTTCCAGGCGGGGATCCTATGGATGAATTGGCCGCTGTTCATGATAGAAATTGTGGGGCTGGCAATCGTGATAGGCATGGTAGAATCCATCATGGCCAGGCTCAGGATGTGTCATATCCCTGGTCTGCTGATAGCGGCTTTGCTGTTTTGCGGATTCGGCTTTATTCTTTTAATGAGGTATAGTCAATGACGGATTTATTAAATGCGGTTCTGGTAATCATACTGGTCATGAACCTGTTTGCCCTCGGCACCAGCCGGATTAGAGCGGTCATCCGTACGGTGTCGGCACAAGGCATACTGCTGGGTGTGATTCCATTATTGGCACATAAACATTTGACGATTCCAGTGGCGATGATGATTATTGTGGCGATCGTCATCAAAGGTTCGGTTATTCCCTCAATCATGATGCGTGCCCTTCGTGATGCCCAGATAAAACGTGAAATTGAGCCGTTGATCGGTTATCTGCCGTCAATCATTCTTGGTGCCATGGCAACGGCCTTTGCGCTGCTGATTGCGGGTCAGCTTCCGCTTGCCGGGCAGCATTACGGTACGTTGCTTGTCCCGACTTCCATTGCAACGGTTATGGTCGGATTTATTTTCCTGATCTCCCGCTACAAGGCTATCAGTCAGGTGATCGGGTATCTCATTTTGGAAAACGGTATTTTTATCTTCAGTATGTTATTGATTGAGGCGATGCCGGTCATCGTTGAAATGGGGGTTATGCTCGACCTCTTTGTTGGTATTTTCGTAACCTGTATTATTATCAATCATATTAACCAGGCGTTCTCCTCGATGGATACGCGTATGCTGGTCTCACTGAAGGAATAATGTATGGCGTTTGCAATGATATTTTTCCCGTTTTTGATGGCGGCGATTGCCGCGGCAGTCCCGTCCAATCGCCTGCGACCCTGGCTTTTGCCGCTGACCGCCGTTGTATTTTTTGCTACGACGGTGTTTGTGCTGACGCGTCCGGACCTGATGATGACGGCCGAATGGCTTGTATTAGACCCTCCCGGCCGCATCGTTCTGTTGGTTGTCAGCACGTTGTTTTTATTCTGTTCATTTTACACGGTGGGATACCTGCAATACCGGAAAGAACGCTCCAATCGTGTTTTCTGCGCGTGCCTTCTTGGCTTTCTGGGTGTCATGAGTATCGTGGTCTGGTCGCATCATCTGGGTTTGATGTGGGTGGCTATCGAGGGCACGACACTGGTGACGGCGCCGCTGATTTACTTCAACCGGACACCTCGCAGTATTGAGGCAACCTGGAAATATCTGATGATTGGCTCGGTGGGTATTGCGTTGGCGCTGCTGGGGACTTTTTTTCTTGCGTACGCATCGGTGCAGGCCGGACTCGAATCCACTCTGGCTTTTGAAGATGTTCTGCAAAATGCCGCCCTGTTGTCCAAACCCTGGCTTCATGCCGCCTTTATTCTGCTGTTGGTGGGCTATGGCACAAAAATGGGGCTGGCGCCCATGCACACATGGAAACCGGAAGTTTATGGAGAGGTGCCGGGTGTGATTGGGGCGATATTTGCCGGCGGTGTTACCAGTTGTGCATTTTTGGCGGTTCTGCGTATCTATCAGATTTGTTTAGCGGCTGGAGAACAGGCGTATATTTCACGGCTGCTGTTATTTATCGGGCTGTTTTCGATGACGGTTGCCGGTTTGTTTATGGTCAACCAGCGAGATTTCAAGAGGACGCTCGCCTACTCCAGCGTTGAGCACATGGGCATTCTCGTACTAGGTCTTGGCATTGGGGGTCCAGCTCTGTTTGGTACATTACTTCATATTATGACAAATGGTTTAACCAAGGGCGTGCTTTTCCTTTCATCCGGCAATATCCACCGCGCCTATGACAGCAAGAGTACGGATATGGTTCGCGGAGCAATACGTCGTCTGCCGTTGTCAGGAACTTTATTCCTTGCCGGATTTCTGGCGATTACAGGGTCACCTCCGTTCGGTCCATTTATCAGCGAATTTGCCATTCTCAATGGCGCATTTGATGCGGGGCGGTTTTGCACGGCGGGGCTGTTCCTGTTTCTACTGCTGGTTGTTTTTATCGGTATGGGAAAAACGGTGCTGCAGGTTGTTCAGGGCAGCGTTCCGGCCGAGGCGTGCAGTACACCGTATCGCGACGGCCTGTTGACCGCCGCGCCCGTGGTTATTCTGATGGGATTGGTTTTACTGCTTGGTTTATCGATTCCTGCCCCGTTAAGCAATTTGCTTAATGATGCGGTTCGTTTTCTGGAGGGCCGTCCATGAATTTTTCTCAGTTTTCAAAACTAACAAACGGTCAGGCTGTTCCGCTTGATACGGTCCCGTTGCTTGCGTTTGACGGCTTCCGTCAGGCAATCCTTAATGGGGTTGCCGCAGGCCGGCGTGTGTCGGCGATGTTTGGTCATTCAACCATTCAGCCAGATGTCATACAGCTTTACGTTGTCATGGCTGATGATGAGCAAAATCAGCTTTATGCAGGCCGGACTCAAATTGAAGGCTATCAATTTGAGTCGCTTACGCCGCATTGCCCGCAGGTACACCTGTTTGAACGTGAAATTGCCGAGCAGTTTGGATTAAAGCCGGTTGGTCATCCCTGGTTCAAGCCCGTACGTTACCATCACTCAAAAACGGGTCGGGATGCCTGGGACCGGCCCTTGGATCAGCCGATCCAGCCTGCCGTGGGCGACTTTTTCCGTGTCGAAGGTGATGAGGTACATGAGGTGGCAGTCGGCCCGGTACACGCCGGAATTATTGAGCCGGGCCATTTTCGCTTCCAGTGTCACGGCGAACTGGTGTTTCACCTGGAAATCGCACTGGGCTATCAACATCGCGGAGTGGAACAGGTGATGACTGGCGGCCCGGACAACCGTTCGATCCATTACGCACAGACCTTGGCAGGCGATACGACGATTGCTCATACCATGGCATATTGCCAGTTGATTGAGGCGTTCGCCCGCTGCCAGAAAACCGCCCGTGCCCAGATGCTCCGCGGCGTTTCCCTGGAATTGGAGCGCCTGGCCAATCATGTCGGTGACCTGGGAGCATTATCCAATGATGTGGGATTTTTGCCTACTGCTAGTTATTGCGGCCGTATTCGCGGCGATTTTCTTAATATGACAGCTCTGTTATGCGGCAGCCGGTTTGGCCGGGGAATGATTCGACCGGGCGGAGTCGATTTTGACATTGATGACCGCCGGGCATCTGAATTATTGCGTCGTCTGGATAAGATAGAAAAAGATACCGCTGTCGCCGTCAATTTGCTCTGGGATACGCCGTCGGTGATGGCACGGTTTGAAAACACGGGACTGCTGCCGCGGCAAATTGCCGTCGAACTGGGTATTGTCGGTCCGGCAGCTCGCGCTTCGGGTCTGGTACGCGACATCCGGCATGACCAGCCGTCTGGTATTTTTCGGTTTTCACATCTCCTCGTTTCTACCTGTGAGACAGGCGATGTTTTTAGCCGGGCATTTGTTCGCTGGCTTGAGATTCAGCAATCCATAAAATTCATCCGGGAACAGGTTGAAACGATCCCCGTCGGGTCACCGTTGACATCCGTCGGTATCCTTGCCCCCGAAAGTTTTGCCGTTACCCTCAACGAAGGATGGCGCGGGGAGGTTTGCCATGTCGCCATTACCAATGAACAGGGCCGTTTCGCCCGGTATAAAATAGTGGACCCGTCGTTTCACAACTGGCCGGCGTTGGCCTATGTCTTACGTGGACAGGAGATTTCAGACTTTCCGTTGTGTAATAAGAGTTTTAATTTGTCCTATTGCGGACATGACCTGTGATGGTTATATGACGAATCTCTTGCATGAGATAAGGAAAAACGATGCTTAAAATAATTCTCGCCCGATTGCAGCAGGGGCACCAAACGTTCAAGTACCCTGACGAACCGCCGCCGAAATTGCCGGACCGATTCCGTGGATGGCCGATGATAGACGCGACCCGGTGTCCTGCGGATTGCGATGCCTGTGTCCGGGTCTGCCCGACAGGCGCTATCGTGTTGAACGATAATCAACCCTGCATCGATATGGGCAAATGTCTCTTTTGTGCCGATTGCGCCAAAGTCTGTTCGCAGCAAAGCATTAAATTTTCCGATAACTATTGTCTTGCTGCTCGTCAGCGTCAACAGATGCTTGCGGTGAATCATCAGTCCGTCCGGCGCAACGATGTTGTGATGGATAAGAATCTGATGACACTGTTTGGCCGTTCCTTAAAACTGCGTCAGGTCAGTGCTGGCGGTTGCAATGCGTGTGAGGCCGATACCAATGTACTGAATACCCTGGCCTGGGACCTGGGTCGTTTTGGCATCCAGTTCGTTGCCTCTCCCCGGCATGCCGACGGGCTTTTGATTACAGGACCGGTTACGCAGAATATGTATCTGGCGCTGAAAAAAACATACGATGCCGTCCCCGAACCGAAAATTGTCATCGCGGTAGGGGCCTGCGCCATATCAGGCGGCCCCTATATCGACCATGAACAGGTAAAAAACGGAGCGGACACCGTCGTGCCGGTTGACCTCTATATACCCGGCTGCCCTCCCCATCCACTGACGATTCTGGACGGCTTAATTCGCTTTCTCGGCCGTTCAGATGCCAAAGCAATTAAATCTGAAAAATAAATAAATGCTGCATTTATCGCCCGGCTTGTCGTCAGATTCAGTCGCGCCGATTGAGCGAAACCGCAGGCAGTGCTGTGCTATGTCGAGGATTTCGCGATGGAGAAGCGGCTGAAAATGGCGGCAAGATGAAATGAGAAATGAAGCTGTTATTTATTTACGGTCCCTTGGACGAAAATAAGCTATTTAAAAACTTGCCGGCCAAATTGAAAAATATTCGTTATTTCCGGGCCGGCATCCGAACCAGTTCCCATTGGTGACCATCGCGTTCCAGTAATTCATCAGCCGCCAGAGGCCCCCAACTCCCGGCCGGATATCCAGCCAGGGTATCCCGGTTTTGCCCCAGACATCCCCGTAAGACCGGATCCAGAAAACGCCAGGCAGCCTCAACTTCATCATTGCGGATAAATAAGGTCGTATCCCCCAGCGCCGCGTCCAGAATCAACCGCTCGTAAGCTTCCGGCGAGCGGGAATCGAACGACTCGGCATAGGCAAACCGCATTTTATAAGGCTCTATTTTCATCGCCGGACCAGGTTCTTTCACCTGAAATTGCAGCGCAATGCCCTCGTTGGGCTGGATCCGCAATGCCAGCATATTCGGTTGCATCTGGCCGGCCGAATTGAACAGCACGTTGGGGACCGGTTTAAAATGGATTCCGATTTCAGTAATACGCACCGGCAGGTATTTCCCGGTCCGGATATAAAACGGCACGCCCGCCCAGCGCCAGTTGTCGATCTGCACCTTTAATGCCGCGTAGGTTTCCGTAATAGATTTCGGGTCGATGCCCTCCTCTTCCAGATACCCTTTCGCTTCGCGTCCATCCGGCAAGACTCCCCGGGTATATTGAGCCCGGACAATTTGTTGATTCAGACAATCTTCCGGTATGGGCCTCAAGGACCGGATCGCCTGCACCTTGGCGTCGCGGATATCATCCCCTTTTAACGATACCGGCGGTTCCATGGCCACCAGGGCCAGCAATTGCATGACATGGTTCTGGACAATATCACGGATCGCGCCGGATTGATCATAATAACCCCCCCGGCCTTCCACACCGACCGTTTCGCTGACAGTAATCTGCACATGATCAATGAAATGTCCGTTCCAAAGCGGCTCAAACAGGCTGTTGGCAAACCGGAAAACCAATAAATTCTGAACGGTTTCCTTGCCCAGGTAATGATCGATACGATAGATCTGGTTTTCAGAGAATCCCTTGCTGATCTCCCGATTCATCTTCAACGCACTGGCCAGATCGGTCCCAAAAGGCTTTTCGATAATAATTCGAGCCCAACCCTGACCGGAACGATGCGCCGAATGAAATCCGGCCTGTCGCAATTTATCGATCACCAGCGAAAACTGGCCGGGTTGCGTTGCCAGATAGAATAAGACACTGTGACGCAGTTCCGTTTTACAGCAGGTCTCCCAGTTGGTACAGGCATCGCCCGGCTCCGCCTCAAACGACTCTAATTTCAAACGCAGGTCCCGATAGCCTTCGATCTGATCGAATTCACTGCAATGATAATGGACACAGCGCGCAAATCCTCGCCACTCCTCTTCATCCAGCGGACAATCCGAAAACTCCGTCACGGCCTCTTTCATCCGGTCCCGAAACACATCATCGGTCCACTCTCGTCGCGCGAATCCAATGACTCGAAATTCTTCGGGCAATAAATTCTGACGATACAGGCTCCAGACCGCCGGAATCAACTTGCGCCGGGTCAGATCACCGGTTGCGCCAAAGATTACCAGGGTAAATGGGGTTGTTTTTGCCATAACATCTCCAGAAGGCTAGAAATTTAATTATCTACAGGGACCTGATATCACTATGCCAGCAGGATGATACTTGCTGGAACTAAAAAGTACAAATGGGATAGTCATTCGCTTTCGCTTAATCGTTTCATAGCGCCGGTATACAGCATCTGATGCGCTTCATCCAGTATGGTCATAATCCGGTCACGATAAGGAGAGCGCTCCAATGCGAGACGTAAAGCGTTTCGGTCGACTGAGCCATAAGAATCCGGTCTGGCGCCCGGAAACCAATGCTCGGCATTGCCCATTAGATTATATCTCATTCTGGCATACTCGGTCATATCAAAAGCCCGAACCAGATTCCAAAGCCACAAGATCACCGGGATATTTAATCCACCGGGAGTCGCTTCCCAGGCCGGCAATCCATCTCGATAATGTTCCGGCCAGTCATCATCCAATACACCGGCCAGTTCCGCATCCAGCCGGGCCTGTATCTTTTTTATCGCATCCTGCCAGACAGCCATCTGGTTTACTGCTTCTAAATGGATATCAAAGTCTTCAGCCCGCGCCACGCCGCAGGAAAGCGTATGAATTTGCGGGTGACTCAAAAGAAACAGATCATTAAACGCCATCGGATGCAATGGCGCAGTCAGATCACGCCATTTCTGCGGTGGATCATAAAGTTTCCCTCCTTTGTCATTGGGTGAGATAATAAAAACACCCATATCCCGTTGGGTGGCCGCCTCAATGGCAGGCCAGTTCCACTGGTTGATATAAAAATACCATAAATTAACATAATCAAATAATCCGGTTTGAATCGTCGGTAAGATCGTTTCCAGGGGGCCATGGGTTGAAAAGCCAAGATGCCCTATCACCCCTTCTTCTTTGAGCTTGAGCGCCGCCTCAACCACCCCGCCTTTAACCAGGGCCTGCTGCATAATGGCGTCATTATTGATACCATGGACGGCAAACAGATCCAGACGGTCTGTCTGTAAACATGTCAGCGAACTCTCCAGGTTTTTCAAGAACTCCCGGACATCTTCTTTGGGACCCCCTTTGGTCTGCAAAATCAATTGATCCCTGTCATAGTCTCGAAGGACCTGTCCCAATTCCTCCTCACTGGTACCATAGCCATGGGCTGTTTCAAAATGATTCAATCCATTCTCCATCGCCCTGGCGACAATCTGTTGCAGATTGGTTACCGACTCAGCTTTAACCGCATCCTCCCGTTTCCAGGATGTCTGATAACGCATCCCTCCCACACTGATCACTGGTAGGTTGATCTCTGTCCTGCCAAATCGTCTATACTGCATCGTTGAATGATCCTGATTGTGTACGATTGTATACTGCTTACAATTGGTAATGCCTGCTGGGCCGTGATATAAGTTTTACTCGGTTAAATACTTATCTTGCAAGCGATCGGGAATTTTCATACCCATTGGGTATAAGTCTGAAATAATCCTGATTTCCTGAAAAGCCGGATAGCATAACATAGTCTCAGTCATTGATAGCCGCAATGATTGATGGGTATACTATTTCAGTCATTTCAGTTTACCTGAATCTACCAAAAATAATAGTGCGTTCTCATTCAGGAAGTTAATTAAAACTTTTCTTTGATGACTTAATACTGGCATACTCTGGGCCGCCCATATATCATTGTTTCCCCTTTTTTGTTTCTTTACGTCTAAAAACTCTCAAATCAACAGGCCATATTTATCATAACTATACGATTTGACAGAACGTTATCAATTACAGCCCCCCATCATGGCTAAACGGTTCAAGGCACAATATTAAATTATAATTATATTCCCACGATCCATGATGGCATCATTCAACTGTAATATACATCGAGCATGGATCATAATCCGACACCATACAAGATATATCTTATTGCAATATATATACTTATAAGAAATACCACTATCGATTCCGGATCGATTTGCATCAAAAAACGGAGCCTTGGCCAAGATTTTATCAGGAAACGCCGATAATTTTCCAAGTATTTAATTGAAATTCTGGCAATATCTTTTATATTAAGTATTGCTTGTAATATAGTTAGACCTTGAGGAACGAAAACAACCCACGCAAGAGGATTGTTTATGTAACGTGTATCAGCAACAATCAGGAGAAATTTTAGCCTTATTATTGTGGGTTTTAATGGCCCGGAGGCTGACGAAAAGCGGCATTCGAAGTGGGTTCTGACACTGTTCCGCTTTTTTTATTTTTTAAGGCAGCGAATAATGAACCAGGAATTAATTAGAATCATTGACGGTATCGCCAAGGATAAGAACATCGATAAAGAAAGTATCTTCACCGATATAGAATCAGCGATGATATCGGGGGCGCGCAAACATTTCGGACAGGATCAGGATATTATTGTCCAGATTGATCGACATTCCGGCGATATCACCGCTTATCTGAACGGTCAGCAAATCGACATCAAAGACCTGGGGCGTATTCCTGCTCAAACGGTTAAGCAGGTCATGATCCAGAAAATCCGGGAAGATGAGCGGGGCAGTATCTTTACCGAGTATCAAGATCGTGTGGGTGAAATTGTCTCCGGTTCCGTTGCGCGCTATGAAGGCGGGGTGACCATAGTGAACCTGGGGCGCACTGAGGCGATATTACCAAAAAGTGAACAGATTCCGGGTGAATCGCAGCATCCGGGCGAACGGGTGCGCGCGGTAATTTATGAAGTGAAGGAATCGCCCAACCAGATCAAAATCACCCTGTCACGCACCCATCCTGATTTCATTCGTAAACTTTTCGAACAGGAAGTTCCGGAAGTCTCCGATGGCATCATCGAAATCAAAGCGCTTTCCCGTGAAGCGGGCTACCGTTCCAAAGTGGCGGTGGTCAGTCACGACAATAAAGTAGACGCGGTGGGCGCATGCGTCGGCGTACGCGGCAGCCGTATTAAAAATATCGTCGATGAACTCAGCGGCGAAAAAATCGATATTGTCCGCTGGAATGAATCATCACAAATCTTCATCGGAAACGCGTTGCGACCGGCTGAGATTCGTGAAACGGCTCTTTGTTTCGAACTGAACCGGGCTACCGTCGTTGTCAATGATGATCAGCTCTCGCTGGCAATCGGCAAGCGCGGACAGAATGTCCGGCTGGCCGCCCGGTTAACTGATTGGGACATTGACATCCTGACCCCGCAGGAATTCGCCTCCAATATGGATACACTGGTCAATACCTTGCGGGAAATCGACGGCATAACGGATCCGTTAATCGATAAAATCTGCGCCATGGGGATTATTTCAGTGATGGACCTCGAAGAAATTGGAACCGACCCACTGATTGAAACGCTGGATATCGACCTGACCATGGCCTTGCGTATTGTTAATTATTGCAACAACAAAGCCCAGTTACTGAGTGAAAATCAACCGCAGAAAACCGCTGCTCAACAAGTCCTGGCCGGAGAACTGAGCGGCCTGGGAACCCGTAATCGCAAAAGCGATAAATTGTCCAACCTGCTATCATCCGAACCGATTAATTTACCGGCTCAGGATGATGAACAGGACAAGAGTTCCTCTCCTCCGCCAGGCGAATAATTTGAATCCTTGGAGATAATGATTGGCTACCAGAATACACCAACTCGCTAAAGCTCTCGGCGTGAAAAGCACAGCGATAGTCGATAAATGCCAGGCTGAAGGTTTGACCGCGGTCAAAGGTCACCAATCGACCGTTTCAGCCGGACTGGAAGCGACTATCCGCGAATGGTTCAGCAATACCAATACCCATAATACGGTCGAAACCACCGCCAAAGTCGATCTCGAAAAAGTTAAAACCAAACCGGACAGAAGCGATGCTTCTACGGATATCGATCTGGAAATGGCCACGGATGAAGCGCCGGTCGCGCCGGTCGCAACCATGATCACGGAAACACCCGTCTCGGAGATGCCGCCCAAGGTGGATGACCATCTCGTGACGGTCGAATTGGGCGGACGCGAAAAACCACACCGGATCAGCCCGGCTGAGATGCAAAAGCAGGAACAGGAAATCATCACTGCTCCTGCGCCGGAACAGGAACCGGCCCCCATCAGCGAGCCGGCGGTCCCGGAAACTGAAATCGCCGCCCTGACCACACCGAACATTGAAGAAGCTCCCGAAACTGCCGAGCCGGCACGACCCAGGCCGGTTCCGGTTCCGGTTAAACACCCCCCTGTTAAAGAATCCGTAAAACCGGTCCAGTACATTCCCAAACCGGCAGTGCTGGAAGGCCCCAAAGTCATCCGGACTGAACGGCCGGATTTCGTTCCTGTGCCGACGCCTCGTCCTCCTCGTCGCGAACGGGTGGTTCAAATTGACCAGGCCGCGGCGGAAACGACGCCGGCCAAATCAGTCAAAGGAAGTAAAAAAGCCAAAAAAACCCGTTCTGTTACCCTGGAAGATGTCACAGAAACCGATGCCAAACGCAAAAGCCGCCTGACCAACAAGCGGCAAAAACGTGTGGATATTTCCACCAGTTACGGTGATCGTGATCTGCAGGAACGTCAGGAGCGGCTCGCGTCTGCGTCCGGCCGGTCGTTGCACCGGCGCGAACGCATGGCAGGAAAAGACCTGTATTCATTGGCGGCACAACAGAAAGCCATTACTGAAGTCACCTTGAAAGAACCCATCACGGTCAAAGACCTCAGTGCGGCGATCGGTGTCCGCGTCAATGAAATCATTGCCAAATTAATGGCGCACGGAATCATGGCCAATGTGAACCAGTCGCTGGATACTGAAGCGGCCGAAACGCTCGGACTGGAATACGATATCGAAATTAGAATTGAAAAGAAAAAATTGCGGTTTGACGAATTGAAAGAACAATTTGACAGTCTGACTCAAGACTCTGAACGGCACTCGAGACCACCGGTTGTGGCCTTTCTGGGGCATGTCGACCATGGGAAAACCTCGTTGCTGGATCAGATTCGCCGGGCGAAAGTCGCCTCGGGCGAAGCGGGCGGAATTACTCAGCATATTGGCTCTTATCTCTATGACGACGGCAAACGCCGGGTGACGTTTCTGGATACCCCGGGCCATAAGGCTTTTACTGAAATGCGCGCGCGCGGCGCGAATATGACCGACATTGTCGTTCTGGTCGTTGCCGCCGATGACGGTGTCATGCCCCAGACCGAAGAAGCGATCAACCACGCCCGGGCCGCCAATGTGCCGATCGTAGTCGCCCTGAATAAAGTTGACCTGCCCAATGCCGATATCAACCGCGCCCTGGGACAACTGTCCGAAAAAGGGCTGATCCCCACGGAATGGGGTGGCGACACGGAAATCGTCCAGACCAGCGCCGCCACCGGTCAGGGGATCGACGAACTGGTTGAATACCTGGATTATGTCGCCGAATTGAATAATCTCAAGGCGCGACAGACGGGTCCCGCTTCCGGCTGGATCGTCGAAGCGGAAATGTCCACCGCCCGTGGCGCCCTGGCCCGTTTGCTGGTCAAATCCGGCTCTCTCAAACCGGGAGACGCCGTGGTCTCCGGCGCCTGCTATGGCCGTATCCGTACTATTCACGATGCCTATGGCGCTATCCTGCAAGAAGCCGGTCCCTCCACGCCGATCGAAGTGACCGGACTGAATGCGGTTCCGACTGCCGGCGATCCTTTCTATGTGGTCAGCGATATCTCCGAAGCCGCCCAGATTGCCAACGAACATGAACAGAATATGCGGGAGAACACCCTGGCGCGCCGGCGCCAGATCACCCTGGACAACCTGTTCAGCGAAATCGCCGCTGGCGAAGTCAGGGAATTGAATGTTATCGTCAAAGCCGATGTTCAAGGCTCCATTGACGTTTTACGCAATTCGATCCTCGAGTTGAATACTTCTGAAGTCGCCGTTAAAATTCTTCATACTGCTGTCGGCGGCATTTCCGAAAACGATGTTGTGCTGGCCGCCGCGTCCAACGCGATTATCATTGGTTTCCAGGTGGTAGCCGATGACCGCGCGCGCGAAATGGCGGAACGGAATAAGGTGGAAATACGGCTGTATCGCGTCATCTATAAGATTACCGACGATCTGAAACTCGCCCTGGAAGGCATGCTGGCCCCGAAAATCGAAGAAAAATCCAAAGGCCGCGCCGAAGTTCGCAAGACCTTCAAAGTATCTCGCGTGGGAACCATTGCGGGTTGCTTTGTCAATGACGGGGTGATCAATCGCCATGATAAGGTTCGCATTGTTCGTGATGGCGTGATTATTCGAGACGGCAATGACATTCAGACCCTCAAGCGGCATAAAGATGACACCAATGAAGTCCGTAGCGGTTTCGAATGCGGCATTAAGCTGGCCGGTTTTGACGACATCAAAGAAGGCGACATTATCGAAGCTTATGAATATATCGAGATCAGCCGGACCCTGGAATCATCCAGCAAAACAACAAACTGAGCGATTTATCGACAAACCATATGATTATTGGCTCACTGCGAGTGGAACTGGCCCTTTTTGAAGCGATGAACCTGAAAGACAAACGCAGAATCGTTCTCAGTCTCAAAGACAGAATACGGAATCGCTTTAATGTCTCCATCGCCGAAGTTGATTGTAACGAGATGCATCGCAAAGCGGTTATCGGCGTTGCCGCGGTCGCCAACGACAGACGTTTTATAGAATCAACTCTGACGCAGGTGGTTGATTTTATCCGTGTATTTCACAATGTAACCCTGCTCGATTACGAAATTGAAATTTAACCCGATTATATGTCAAGACGAATAGAAAAACTGACTCGCACCATACGCGATATCGTCAGCGATACCATTCAGAACCATCTCTCTGACCCGCGGATTCTGGCATTGACCAGCGTCACCCGGGTTGAACTGGCGCCCGACCTCAGTCTGGCCAAAATCTATCTCAGTATGTTCGATCCTGCCGGGACCAAACGCGACCTGTGCCTGCAGGCCATTAACAACGCCACCGGATTCGTACGCACCCGCCTGGCCGGTTCTCTAAAGACGCGTATCTGCCCGGCATTAGTTTTCTATCATGACGAGTCAATCCAGAAAGGCCGGGAGATCGAACGGCTGCTGGATCAGATCGCCCAGGAACAAACCGTCGATCAGCCCCCTTCCGTAACACCCGCGGAGAATTCCGATGAAAAATAGCGCTGAATATGCCTCCCGTATAAAAAAATTGTTGAATCGCATCAAAAAAAATTACAAAGACCTGGCGCCCACACCGCTCAGTACCGACCCGATCGAAGCCCTGATCCTGGGTTGCCTTTCCACGGATGCCACGGAAAGCAAAGCCCTCACCGCGCTGAAAAAGATCCGCTCTCATTTTGTCGACTTCAACGAGCTGCGCGTGGCGAGAATTTTCGAAATTGACCAGATTCTCGGCAAATCGTTTCCTGAATCCCGCGCCATTGCCGTCACAATCAAAAAACTGCTCAATAGCATTTACGACAGTTACGATCAACTGAATCTGGATCATCTGGCCGAAATGGGGAAACGGGATGCCAAAGCGGCCCTGGAAGAGATCGACGGCATGAACCCGTATCTGGTCGCCTGGATCATGATGACCTGCCTGGGAGGCCACTCCTTTCCCGTCAACCAGAAGATGGTCGATGTTTTGCTTGCCGAGGAGGCCATTAATCCCAAATCCGATGTCCATGACGTACAGGGTTTTCTGGAACGCCAGATCAACGCCACCGAACTGATCGAATCGTTTACGCTTTTGCGGCACTATTGTGATCACGGCGAAAAAAACGTCAAACCTGTTAACGGCGCCCCAAAAACCAAAACAAAAAAAACAAGCCCCAAAACCAAAACCACCGAGCCCAGGCAGAAAAAAACCACTCAAAAAAAATCGTCCCCCAAATAACCGGGCCGTTTTATTTAATATGACATTTTGTTTCTTGTTTTTACGATTGGAGAATTCTCTTGAATAATAAATTGAAAATCGGCTTGCCCAAAGGCAGCTTACAGGATGCCACTTTCGATCTCTTTAAACGCGCCGGATTCAATGTGACCGTTGCCAGCCGCAGTTATTTCCCGACGATTAACGACCCGGAACTTGAAGCGATCATGTTTCGCGCCCAGGAAATGAGCCGCTATGTTGAAGATGGCGTGATTGATGTCGGCCTGACCGGCAAAGACTGGATTTGCGAAAACGGTTCTGACGTCGTCGAGGTCTGTGAACTGGTTTATTCCAAAGCCACCTCACGACCGGCGCAATGGGTACTGGCCGTCCCCGGCGAAAGCGATATCGAAAAGCCCGAAGACCTGGAAGGCGGTATTATCGCCACGGAACTGGTCAATTTCACCCGTGAATATTTCAAAAACAAAGGCATAAACGTCAAAGTGGAGTTCTCCTGGGGCGCCACCGAAGTCAAAGCCCGCCTGCTGGATGGTATCGTCGAAATTACTGAAACCGGTTCCAGCCTCCGAGCCAATAACCTGAGAATCATCGACACTCTGATGACCAGCACCACCCGCCTGATCGCCAACAAACAGGCCTGGGAAGATTCCTTCAAACGCGAAAAAATAAAAGACATCGCATTACTGCTGATGGGGGCAATCGAAGGCCGTGAAAAGGTGGGGCTCAAAGCCAATATCCCCACCGCTTCCCTGCCGGCGGTTCTGGACATCCTCCCCTCGGAAAAATCCCCCACTGTCAGCCCGCTGGCCGATAAAGAATATGTCGCGGTTGAAGTCATTCTTGAAGAAGATACCGCCCGCATTGTCATACCCAAATTGAAAAAAGCCGGCGCTTCCGGTATCTTTACTTACTCACTTAACCAGGTTATCCCCTGATTTTCATCGGCCGGTTAAACGCAAATAATTCGAGGCGTCCTTGTGACGCCTTTTTTATTGTCCGGCCGCTTCCTGATACACCTGATAGGTCTTTTCCGCGTTCCGTTGCCAGGTAAAATTGGCGGCCCGCGCCATAATCCGCCCGATAAGCCTCTGGTCGTCAACATCCTGGTCCAGCGCTTTCGTCAACACCTCCGCCATCTGCCCGATATCGTAGGGATCGAACATCCTGGCTTCGCCTCCCACCACTTCCGGCATCGCCCCCCGCGCCGAACAGACCACCGGTGTTCCGCAGGCCATCGCTTCCACTAACGGGATCCCGAATCCCTCGTACAGACTGGGCAATACATATAAACTCGCCAGATTATACAGACCCGGCAAATCCTCAAAATCGACCAGCCCCAGGAACCGTACCTGACGCTCCACACCCAGGGCGATAATCAGGCGTTGCAGCGCTTCGGTCTCTTCGGACACCGGGCCGGTCAGCGCCAGTGCAAATTGCTCGCGCAATGCCGGTTTCAATTGCGCGTACGCCTGCACCAGCCGTTCCAGATTCTTATGAGATTTATGATTGCCGGTATATAATACATAATTCTCCGGAAGATGATATTTCTCTTTCAACCCGTCCAGTAAGCTCGAATCATCGATCTTGCGGAATTCCGGCGAATACCCCTGGTTGATCACAGTGATTTTCTCCGGTTCGATTCCGAACTGCTCCATAATATCCTTACGGGTATTCTCCGACACCGTAATCACCCGGCGGGCCCGTTTCATATTGGTCCCGGCAATATACCGGAAGATGGCCTGCTTCCATTTTGAACAATAATTCGGCAGCACCAGCGGATACAGATCATGCACCGTCACCACCAGCGCCGGCCCTTTCATCCCCAGCGGCATATCGAAATGCAGATAGTGATAGACCTCGCTGGGATCGGATACCCGGCCAAATTCCAGATGATGCTGCCAGCTCAGACAGGTATGCTTCACCGGCACAAATTCATATCGACCGGCCAGTTCCGGCTTCGCCTGTTCCTGCTCTCGCAACAGGCCAACGATCCGCAATTGCGGCTGATCGTAATCATTGTAATAGACCCGCCAGTGATCAGCCGGATGCGCCGCGCTCATCAGCTTGATGGCATTATAAACATAAGGCCAGCTGCCGCAGGGCAAATGAGCGAATCGCAGATCGTAACTGATATTCATAGGTTGGCGTCGTTAAAAAACAAGACAAGCGTCCGCTTGTCTCTTCTCTTCAATCTTAAAATACCGGTTCAACCCGGCCATCACTTATAGAATCTAATCCGTTACTCCAACGGGTGTTTTCCCGGGAAAGTGCATTTTATCCAACAGCCGCCCGCTGCCCTGCGCTGCCACGGTCGAGGCGTGATCCTTCTTATAATCGATCGCCCCTTTCCCGGTCGTTCGGGTGATCAGATTCTTCACCCAGACCCGGATCCCATTCAGGTTGCGAATCGCGATCGCGCGCCGTCCCACCTCTTCCAGACCCAGCTCGCCCTCTTTCCCTTTACGGATATCCGCCTCCAGGTCCCATATCTGACCGTTTAGTATCTGCAAGAGCTCCACCATATCCGCGCAACTCACCGCTAACGCCTCATGGTCCCGGCAAGTTTGTTCAAATGCCTCGGTCAATTCCTGCAATTCATCCTCAACCAGCCGGCTGTCCAGCCGCTCGGATTTCAGTTTTACTATTGATAAGCGATCAAATAAATCGCCCGGTGCCACTTCCATAAGCTACCTCTCATTATTATCGGACACATCAGTCCAATGGGTCAGCCTTTGCGTTTTATAACTTCTGTAATGGTATTACCTTTAATCGGCCTTTTAACGCCCCGGTTTAACTATTTTTCCGGATAAAACCAGACCCCATACCTTGCCACCGACCGATAACATCTAAACCAATTTACCCCTCCATAGAAACAGGGACAATCGTAAAGCAGCGACCTTGCGATAGGCTCTGTCACTTTCCGCACTTATCCGTTAAATACCTCCTTCTTAATGAATCCTCAATCATCGTCATCCTCCACATCCGCCACGGCCCAGAGCGGGTATGGTGCCTGCGATCCTTTCATTGCCCGCCAGAGTATCCGGTTGAATACATCTTCCGGGCACCGATCCACTTCATGCAAAGGCAGTTTTGCCGACACGAGCGCATCCTTGCGTAAGATCGGATCTGAAATCTTCTTCGGACCCGGATTCATCTGATCCAGTGGGATATTGGTCGGCACCGCATTAAACGGCGTTAAATCCGCTTCAGCGACAAAACATTCGCTCATCGGCGTGGCCGTCGCGTCAAATTGATTCATCGGCGGCATTCCCAGCATCAGTTCCATCGTCCGCAGAATACTCGCCTGATTATACTGCGTGCTCACCACCGCCCCTCGACGGGTGTAAGGACTGATCACATAAGCGGTTGTGCGATACCCGCTGACATGATCCCACCCCGCCTGCGGATCATCTTCGATCCCAAAGATACAGGTCTTATTCCAGAAACTGCTGTGACTGATCGCCTCGACGATCTGACCGAACGCCAGATCGTTATCCGCCACCTGCGCCGCCGGCGTCGGCGAACCTTCGCGCGTGCCCGAGGTATGATCGTTCGGCAGGCAGATAATCACCAGATTGGGAAATTCTCCCTTTGCTTCATATTCTCGCAGTTCCTTAATAAACTGGTCCGCCCGGAATACATCCGGGATATTCATATCCCAGCCCACCGTTTCCATATTCAGATAAGGTCGCAATGATTCAATCGCCGGCCGGCTGGAGATATCGATCAGATTCGTTTTATTAACAAAATCATGGTAATAATCCAGAAAAGCGGGCCGCCCTTTACGATTGCCATCTTTCCAGCGGGCCTCAGTTATCGCAAACTCGCCATACACCCGCAACGTCTTATTCCGGGCAATGGCATTATCCCAGATAAATCCGCTCGGTGCGTAAGCCAGCGCGTCCACATCATCATCTTCCATCCCATCCGGATAACTGCGCGGAAAACCCGCGAACGATTTTTCCATATAATCCGTGGCAAAAGCGGAATCCGTCCACTGATGCCCATCCGCGCTCAATATACTCGAGCAATAGGTATTATCCAGCAATACAAACTCCCGTACCATCTTATGCTGATTCGGCGTGATCTTATCACCAAACACGCAAAGCGACGGCTCGCCATTCCCTTCGGCCATATCGCCAAACACCTGGTCATAGGTCCGGTTCTCTTTAATGATATACACCACATGCTCAAATACCGACGGCTCACCCACCCGTTCAGGCACGGGCCGTGCCGGCTGATTCGCTCGCGCCGGCCGCCGCGCCTCTTTCAAGAGTGGCTGGCGATAATTGTCCAGCACCACCGCAGTCAGCGCCGCCAACTCCCGTTTGGACGGTATCGGAATCAGCGACAGCGTCCCACGATATTGATGGGTGTTGTTATCCTGCCGTTCCGGATGCCGCAGGTTCAAATTCAAACCCACTCCTTTAATATTGGCTACGTACAGATGTTGTCTGCGTTTATCATAAACCACTGCCCCCGGAAACCATCCGGTTGGAATCAAACCCAGCAATCTGGATTCACCCGGCCGGAACCGTATCGCGGCCACGGAGTTCTGGGTTCCATTGGCAACATAAAGAATATCCCCTTTGGGATTAAACACCAGCGCGTTGGGCGTCGCACCCAGCAGATCGGCCGGATTTATCCGGGCCCAGATCGTCTCTATTACCTGATCCGTCCGTGTATCAATTACACTCAACGTATCACTACCGGAATTGGCAACCACCAGATACCGGCCATTGGGTGATAATGCCAGCGCCGAGGCATGTAATCCGGCCATAATCGTCTGGACTGTCGCTTGCGAATCCAGCGAAATCACCGAAACCGATCCTTCGCTGGCGATATGCCGCACCGGATCTACCCGCACCAGGGTTCCCCGGCCCGCCGGCCCCGTCAGACTGTCGTCCTCCGGCCTCCGTCCGCCCCAGTTACTCACATAGGCCTTACTGCCCGCCAGCACCACATCATAAGGCGCCACCCCCACATCCCAGGTCCGCAGCACAGTCCCGGTATCGGTATCGATTTCACCCAGCCGGTTCGACAGGTTCAGCGCCACATACAACCGCCGCCCATCCTCCGACAAGGCCAGCCCCGCCGGAATCGCCTGCTTGCGCCGGGGCGCATCAGCCTGCGGCAGGGCAATGGAAAACAGTCCGGCCACCTTGCCATCGTCAACGCCAAACACTTTGATATCGCCATTGACATTGGATAGATACAGCCGCGAGCCATCCGGACTGAACACCAGTCCCGTATAGCTGACCTGTCCTGACTTATCCGGTTCCAGAATATGTGTAGAAACATTCGAAGGCGATTGCTGCTTACTCGAAGGGAGTTCAACCCGCTGCTTGATCTCACCATTGACTGGATTGATCACGACCAGTTCTGAGGTCTTTCCCGCCGTGACCAGCAGCTGCCCATCAGGACTCAGTGCCAGCGCCTGCGGCCGCATCCCCGGCAAATCCACCTGAACACCCGCCGGGGTCAATATCTGATGGTTAGAAGTCACATACCCCCCCGTAACCAACTCGCCTACCAGCGCCTGGGTGGAATAATCCCGCGTCCGGCACGAAACCACTCCCATCATCATAAAAACGACCCCTATTGACAAAATATCCCTGCTTAATCCCCGCCCGGCATTCAACATCCACAAGTTCGACATGGGACTCTCCTGTAAAATTCAGGCCGCCAATTCAGGCCATCTGTAAAGTAACCACAATTACGGCCTTTTATATCTGTTATACTCCTGCGTTCAAAAACGATACCGCAGACACTATCTCCCCTTATTATAATAAATTTTATCCACCCGTCACCTGCTTTTTTGTCAGTTTCTGATTAGAATTCTGTCGGCTTGGCTTGGTCATCAACAGTTCCCTGACTTGATTATTGTTTCATAGCAACGAATAAACTGGATACCCTGCTAATCGGTTTTTTCTGGATTAGTGTTAGCACAATGAAGATAATGAAATGCACAATGACTGATTGTTATGGATTTCAACATTAGTGCCTGATATATCGGATAGCACAAAGTTAATGAGATATATAATTATGACTTCCAGTCGGCAAGGGATCTTAAATGAATCGTAAAGAACGCTTAATGGCAACCTTACAAGGTCAGACAGTCGATCGGCCTCCGGTCTGCTTTTACGAATTGAATGGTCTCGATCAGACTCCGGCCGGCGACGATCCCTTTCATGTTTACAGTCACCCTTTCTGGAAACCCCTGCTGGATCTGACCATAAACAGGACAGACCGGATTGTGATGCGTAAAATGCCGTTTAGGCCGCCCTCATTACCGGAGAATTGCCAGACAGAGACATTTCTGGATGACAATGGCAACCGGCATACCATAAACAAGTTGATAACGGCAAGCGGTGAATTTCGATGCCATAGTCGCCGTGATCGGGATATCGATACAATCTGGCGCCTGGAACACTGGCTCAAAAACGTTGACGATTTGAAACGCTGGCTGACACTGCCCGAATCCGAAAAGCATGAACAGCCGGATGTCTCAGATATTTTGGCCGCGGAAGCAACCCTGGGTGACAGCGGTATCGTGATGATCGACCTGGCCGATCCGCTCTGTCTGGCGGCAGAAATGTTTGACATGCAAACCTATCTGATTATCGCCATGACAGAGACAGAGCTCTTTCATCAATTACTTCAACGTTTCGCCCGGGCAATCCAGAAACAGGTGGCCTGCATTGCCCAAATGCTTCCCGGCCGGCTCTGGCGTATCTACGGCCCGGAATACGCCGCCCCTCCATATCTGCCTCCGGCCCTGTTCCGGGAATTCGTAGTGACCTATGACACCCCTTTGATAGAGATCATACACCGGCAGGGTGGATTTGCCCGTATTCACTCCCATGGCAGACTTCAGGCCGTACTGGATGACATTATCGCGACCGGCTGCATGGGACTGGATCCAATCGAGCCGCCACCTCAAGGTGATGTGGAACTGGATTACGTACGCCGAAAATATGGTCAACATCTGGTCCTGTTCGGCAATCTGGAACTGGTAGACCTGGAAAATCTGCCAACAGAACAGTTTGCCGAAAAAGTCAGGCAGGCGCTCGTACAGGGCACCCAGGGACCGGGACGGGGTTTTGTCCTGATGCCCGGCGCCAGTCCGATCAGTCGGGAATTACCGGCCTTGACTCTCAGAAACTATGAAGTCATGGTGGAACTTTGCGAGAAATTTTCCGGTTAATTGCTCATTTAAAATCATGGAGTGAATCATGGCCGATGTAATCAAAAAACTGATGGGAATATGCCTGATAGCTGGGTTTCCAGCCGCCCTGTTTGCCCTGGATTTTCCCGATTCAGTTCAACCTGGCAAGGCGATCGCCAACACAGAAGGCGATCAAATCGTTTTAACTAATCAGGTGCTTAAATTGCGGTTTACTCAGGCGGGGGGCTACATCCGTTTTGGGCAATTTCAAAATCTGATTAACGGTGAAGCTTTCGACCAGGATCCCCAAAGTGAATTTTTCACGATCACTCTGGCTGACCAACGGGTCATTTTATGTTCCGAAATGTCTATTGAGGAGCAAAAAGGATGTCAGATAGACTCCCTGACACCTGATGCAAGCGCCGGTCGACTAGCCGGACAGTATGGCGGATACCGGATTTCAGCGGAACTGCTATCTCCAGACAAAACCGTTCGGGTGAACTGGAACCTTGAATTGCGAGATGACTCCAACGCTATCCGCCAGTCGATACGGGCCGAAGCGGCTCATAGCCCAATCACTATTGCGTCAATTCGTTTTCTCTCACTGCCTGCTCCTCAGGCTGAGGTAGTCGGAGTCGTCAGCGGATCACCGATCGTCTCAGGTAACATGTTTGTGGCTTATGAGCACCCTATTGCCAATAATACCGTCTGGGATCCAACCCAGCCTGTCAACCTGGCATTATGCAAGCCAGTATCCCCCAGCGGTGTCTATGGATCATTGGCGGCTGAATACGCCGTGGATGGCCGGTCACCCGGTCCCAACAGCCACTGGGGTTGTGCCAACCTGCCTGTCTGGTTGATGGTGGATCTGGAACAACCACAAATTCTGGATCGCATTCGCCTGGTCACCTATTATAACGGTAAACGATTTTACGGCTACCGTATCGAAGCCTCACCCGACCGGCAAAAATGGACAGAAATTGTCGATGCCACCGGGAATCAAACACCGGCTACTGCCGCGGGATATGTTCATACGTTTTCTCCTGTCCAGACTCGATATCTCAGGGTAACGATCACCCATAACTCAGAAGGCAACGCCTTGGGCGGACATATTGTCGAACTGGAGGCGTTCGCGCCGCCAGATCCCGACCGGCAGCAAGAACCAAAGCGTCTGAATTGTTTTATGGACCGGAATACCACTCTCGCTCCAGGTCAGTTTCTGCAGCAATCTTCGGTACTGGGCGTTGTTCCAGAGGGTCAGCTCCGCCGGGGTTTTCTTTATTACCTGGAACGTGAACGGGCTCGGCCCTATCATCAGTATCTGCATTACAATTCGTGGTATCACCTGAATATTGGCCGGACCGAAACCAACCGGATGGTGGAAAAGGAATGTCTGGATACCATTGAGTATGTCGGCCGCGAACTGGTCGAAAAACGCGGTGTGGTGCTGGATGGCTTTGTCTGGGATGATGGTTGGGATAATTTCAACTCGCTCTGGGATTTCCAGGAAGGATTCCCTCAGGGATTTACCAGAATGGCCCAGCTGGCTGCTAAGTACCACTGTCATACCGGAGTCTGGCTGTCACCCTTTGGCGGGTATGGTCAGGCCAGACAACTTCGACTGGAATATGGGAAAAACCATGGCTATGAAATGAACCAGAGCGGATTCTCTCTGGCCGGACCGGTCTATTACGCCTGTTTTCGCGACCGATGCCTGCAAATGATGCGGGATTACGGTGTCAACTTTTTCAAATTCGACGGTGTCGGCGGCGGCAATACCTTCAGCGGTTTACAGGCAGGAGACAAACTGGCCGAAGATGTGGATGCCATGTTAAGATTGATCGCGGAACTGCGCCATGAAAATCCTGCTGTTTATATCAGCGCCACCACCGGCACCTGGGCCTCACCCTGGTTCCTGTTCCACGCCGACAACATCTGGCGGCAAGGCGGTGATACCGGATTTCACGGCACCGGCCCCATGCGGGAACAATGGATAACGTATCGCGACAGGTTCGTTCACAGCCACGTCGTCAAGGCCGGACCATTATATCCACTCAGTTCCCTGATGCCGCACGGTTTAGTGGTAGGCGACCGCTTCGATCCCGGCAAAATGGAACGCGATCCATTATTAATCGACCATGAGATATGGATGATGTTCGCCTGTGGCGCCAATCTGCTGGAATTGTATATCACCCCGGAACTGCTGACTCAAAGAAACTGGGATACAATTGCCCGGGCAGCCCGGTGGGCCCGGGACAATCAGAATATCCTGGTGGATACCCACTGGATCGGCGGCGATCCCGCCCGGGCCGAAATCTACGGCTACGCCTCCTGGTCAGACTCAAAAGGCATTATGGCTCTGCGTAATCCATCCGATCATGAGCAGACAATCTCACTGGACCTCAACAAAGCCTTTGAAATCCCAGGCAATAAACCCTTCCGCTACCGATTAACCAGCCCGCAACGCAACCAACAGAATCAGGATCCATTCACTATTCAAACCAACCGCCCCCACCAGTTCACACTCTCGCCCTTTGAAGTTCTGGTTCTGGATGCCCACCCCCTTTAATTACCTTCCTGTTATCTGGATCAGTGTGACAATACGCATACAGCTTTCATCCGATTACCATCCCAAGCCGGATTCGAATGCAGAAACCAAGCCAATCGAGATTGAATAGAAAAAGAATATCAGAATATCACGCAGCAGGTAATCGCTGATGGGGTATCTTCTTTTAGAGAATCACCCCATCAGCGTTTATTGGCTCAATTAATAAATATGTTTCCCCTGTTTAGCGGCCTGGTGTACTTCAGGCGTATCCATCGCGGCGCCCGGATCTTTCTGTTGAGCCATCCAGCGATCCAACTCGGCCGACAATTGCTTTTTGATATCGGCGTACCTGGGATCGTCAGCCAGATTAGTCAACTCAAACGGATCGGTTTTGGTATGATAAAGCTGCTCGGCCGGACGCGTCAGATACCGCTGGACCAGTTTGTAGATATCCTCGTGATCGGAAGCCTGGGCGACCCAGGACGGCCAGTACTGGTTTTCGGGTCCCATCAAATGCCGTTCAATATAAATCCGTTCGGGTGATAGATTGCGGATATAACGATATTCCCCATTGGTCACCGTGCGGATCGGATAAGGCGGCCCTTCCGGAACATTGTTATGCACGCCATACGCATAGGTGCGATGGGCCTGACTCCGGCCGCTCAAAACTGCCGCGAAACTGCTGCCATCCAGCTTATCCGCGTGCTTTTTCACATCGGTCCCGGCCAGTTCCATCAGCGTCGGCGCCACATCGGTATACTGAACAATGGCATCGGTTCGTTTGCCAACAGGTACGTGCCCCGGCCAGCGCGCGATCAAGGCCGTATGCAGGCCGCTGTCCCAGTTGGTCCATTTACAGCCCGGAAACTGGGCGCCCTGTTCCGAGGTAAACAACACCAGTGTGTTGTCCGCTTTGCCGGTTTTTTCCAGGGTCTGCAAGATATCATTCACCTGGTTATCCATGTAGGTAATCTCGGCCAGATACGCTGAATAATCCTTGCGGGTTCGCGGGGTATCCGCCATATTGGGCGCCATCTTCAACGACCGGGGCGGATACGCCGAGGCATCCCCCATTACCCACGGCACATGCGGTTCCACCAACGCCACTACCAGGCAGAAAGGTGTATCCTCACGTGACATAAACTGCCGGATACCGTTCAGATCGTGCGGCAGGGTAGGGTTGCGTACACAGTTGTCATCAAATCCCGGCACATTCTCAAAAGGAAAGGCCTTCTGCGGCAGTACATGGACTTTACCGGCGATACCGACACGATAACCGGCCGGCGTCAGATAATGCGGCAGGCTCTGCGTTTCGGGACGCGACGCCGAATGATTATAGCTGCAACCATTACGCACCGGATATTGCCCACTATAGAGTTCGGCGCGGCACGGCTGACACATGGCCGAACTGAGATAAGCACGATTGAAAACCAGGCCGTCCCGGGCCAGTTTGTCAATGGTTGGGGTCCTGGCATTCTGACCGCCATAGACCGACAGTTCCGTATGCGTACAATCATCCGCCATGATGATCAGAATATTGGGTTTTGAGGCCGATAGAGGATTGGCATTCTGGGCATTTGCGGTCATCCAGGCCGAACCGGCCAGCATTCCGGCAGACATCCGCAAAAAACCACGACGAGACAGCTTATTCGTAGACATGTCTTATTGAGATCTCCTGTTTAAGCGTTCATAAACTATCATTCGATCCTCTATTTGCTTGTCATAATACCGGATTCATTTCAAACTGGCAAGATATCTCTTCATTAAGGCATTCGTTATGATAATGTTCATGAATATTCTAAACACCCGCCCTAATTCAGCCAGAATATCACACAAAACATTTAATCGCCAGCGGTCGGAAGGGATTATTTTAGGTTCTTCCGAAAAATGAGTAGTTAATGTTGCAAAAAGAGAGACATGACTTTACTGTTTGAGGAAAAAAATAAAACCTCATATTAGGAGCTAAAGTCATGTCCACAAGTATGTTGTATCATACTTTTGGTGTTCGAGGTGTTCAATACCAAAAGACAGAATATTTTTGCGGGCAAGAGCGTGATTCACGGCATCTTGCCGGCGGATAGTCTGCGTTGCCCTTGTTGTAACTCCCGTAATTTCATTTACTTCGGTCACAAGGCCCGGAGGTTTGCCATGGTACCCGCCGGTCTGCGTCAAATGGAGTTGCTTGTCACTATTCCCCGATTGAAATGTCTGGCGTGCGGGGCCATTCGTCAGCCTCATCTGCCATTTGCCGACCCCAAGAAGCATTACACCCATGCGTTGGAACGGTATGTCATCGATTTATGTCAGGCGGCTTCCCTGCAAGAGGTGGCCCGACGGACCGGCTTAAGCTGGGATACCATCAAATCGATTCATAAGTCCTGGCTAGGTCGACGGTACCGAAAGATTTCCCTGAAAAAGGTTCGTTATCTGGGGATTGACGAATTGTATCTGGGCAGGAAAAGCAAATACATCTCGCTGGTAACCGACCTGGAAAGCGGACAAATCTTGCATATCGGCCAGGGCAAAGGCCAAGAGGCCCTGGTGGGATTCTGGGGGCGTGTCCGACGCAGCCGGGCGGTGATTGCCGCGGTGGCTACCGATATGGCCAGTGGTTTTATGACCAGTGTCCTGAAAGAACTGCCGCAAGCCAAACTGGTGCTGGACCATTTTCATCTGGTCAAATGGTTTAACGACAAACTGACCAGTTTACGCCGGGATTTGTACCGGGAGGCCGATACCATGGGCAAAGCGGTACTTAAAGGCAGCCGCTGGCTGCTGCTCAAAGCGCCGGAGAACCTTAAATCCCATGCCGATAGCGCCAAAGATGAACGGCACCGGTTGCAGGAGGCTCTGCAACTCAACCAGCCGCTGGCCACCGCCTATTACATGAAAGAACGGCTCCGTCTCCTTTTTGATGCGATCACGGCTCCGCTGGCTGAACAGGAACTTAAACGCTGGATCAGCCAGGCGCAAACCAGCGGGATTCGGATCCTGCTGGATGCCGCCAAACAACTGCAACTCTGGAAACCCTTCCTGCTCAATTGGTATGACCATCCCATCAGCACCAGCAAAGTCGAAGTCAATAACCGTAAAATCGGCCTCCTGCAACGAATGGCTCATGGCTACCGCGATCAGGAATACTTCTATCTCCGGATCCATCATATCCATAACCAAAACTACTCATTAACCGGATGAGCCTTATTTTATACGCTGAACGCATAAACATCAGCCAATTTGAATAATTTTACGTCACAAACAAACTCTATAATCATTCAATAACAAGCCAATTGCTGGGCAGCCCATTAAGCGTCAAATTACCAGCCCGTATTCAGAAACAACCCTTACATCCATCCCACTAAAATATCCTAACCGATGCTTACTGTTTCCCACAGCTTAACTTAACACACCCGATTACAATCAAAATCCCCAGGCATTACTTCTCTTTATTGATGCAATAATATCCCTGTACTACCCATTATATTATTACCAGACCGAATCTCGATCACCAGTGGAAAAAACTGACTTGGCTTGCTAGAAATAAATATCATAAATACTTTTATTTAAAGTAGTTACAATAATCTAACTTCGAACCGGTAAGCCAACTCATATTAACATTTAAAAAATGAATACCCCTATCGATCTTATCGATCCGTCTGTCCGATCGGGCTGGTCGATCCTGGTATCAATACCATATAATACTCTAACAGTCTGACATCATATGGATAACCCGATTTTATTGAAAGGATCTGACATGTTGAATTCAAAATGGCTTTTATCAGGATTAGTCATCCTGCTCTCTTGCGTCGCTTTCCTGTCAGCGGCTGGTGTTCCCAATGCCGTCCATCCCCCTACTGATGCGGCTCCCGGTTGGAAACTGGCCATCCAATGCTGGTCATTTAACCAATATACCTTTATGGAAGCCGTTGATAAAACCGCTGACCTGGGCCTGTCCTGGATCGAAGCTTACCCCGGCCAGACCATCGAAAAAGGCTCAGATGCCAAATTTGAACCTTCCATGTCCGATGAAACGCGTCAGAAAATCAAACTGAAACTTCAGCAAACCGGCATCTCGCTGGTCAATTTTGGTGTTACCGGGCTATCCGGCAACGAAGAACAGGATCGCAAAGTGTTCGACTTCGCCAAAGACATGGGGATACGGACCATCGTCACCGAACCGGCCTTTGAAGCCTACGACACCATCGACAAACTCGCCAAAGAATACAAAATCAACGTCGCCATCCATAACCATCCCAAACCCACTCGCTACTGGGATCCACAGATCGTCCTGGACCAACTCAAAGGCCGCAGCCAATATCTGGGCGCCTGTTGTGATACCGGCCACTGGGTTCGCTCCGGTTTCGATCCCGTCGAATGCCTCAAAAAACTCCAGGGACGCGTCAAGACAATTCACCTTAAAGAGCTTTATAACAATACCGATCAACAACACGATACCATCTGGGGCCAGGGCCTGGGCAATGTTCCGCGCATCCTCGATGAACTCAATCGCCAGAAATTCACCGGCACCTTCTCGATCGAATACGAATATAACTGGACGACTTCCATGCCCGAAATCCGCAAATGTGTTGAGTTCTTCGACAGCTACAGCGCCAAACTCAAACCCGGCGGCTGGAAATCTCTGTTCAAAAATGACCTCAGTAACGCTATTCTTAAAGAAGGCAGTTGGTCTTTCAACGACGGCCTGCTCACCCGCAATGGCGATGGCGATATCTGGACCAAAGAACAATACGGCAACTTCGTGCTCGATTGCAGTTTCAAAGTCGCCGACAACACCAATAGCGGTGTGTTCCTGCGTACCGGTGATACCAAAAACTGGCTGCCCTGGATCGAAGTCCAGATCCAGAACGACTATGGCAAAGCCGTTAATATCCACAGTTGCGCCGGTATCTTTGACATCCTGGCGCCCTCAGTCAATGCCAACAAACCCGCCGGCGAATGGAATCGCCTGACCATCACCGCTATCGACAATCGTGTTCTGGTGATGCTCAACGGCCAGACCACCATCGATATGGACCTCAATAAATGGACAGAAGCCCACAAAAACCCCGATGGCACCCCCAATAAATTCGATGTCGCCTACAAAGACCTGCCCCGGATTGGACACCTGTGCTTCCAGGATCACGGCGCGCCGGTCTGGTATCGCAACATTAAGATTCTATCCTTCGATAAATAAATATACCTCCCCCATAACGATAAGGCACGCTGAGTCGTGCCTTGTCGTTTGGTACGCGCAAAAAAGTAGCAGGCATGACGTTTGATCACCATGACCTGCTCGTTTCGGGGTTGGCTTTCTTTTACCTGATGCTCAGGCAAGAAACGCCAGCAGTTTGCTAACTGCTTTAATTAGGGGGTGCGACGGATCGCATCCTCGATAAATGGGCCCGAGGCCCTGTTTGAATTGTCTTGATATATTCATCGCCCTTTCAAGCGCTTATTTTCCGGCTGCGAAGACGTGCTTCACAGCCGACTTATATAAGTTAGCGTGCCGGATATATCCTGAACACGGTTTAACTTCACCATGAATATTCTAACATATATTTCCACAAAAGGCAAATTCTGTTGACCAGATTCACTGGATTAACGTATTAATATAAAATGAATCGTATTTTATTTATTGCCTGGATCAGAAATGAAAAGTTAGCGGAAAATAAACAGTTTTAAAGGCCCGGATAACATTAAACTCTTATTAATTTAGGTAACAATATACTTTTTTTATTACAATAGCCTCTATTTAATACTCGTATTATGTCGATGATTATATATACTGACAGATATCTTGATGATCGAATTCTGAAAAGGATGATATAATGGCGCTTGAAATTCCATCCAGCAATTATTCAATTAAAAACTTCCTCATTTTTGGTTTTATTCTGCTTGGGGTCTCGGTCTGGTTCATCAATGACGGCTACAACCCCAACAGCAATTATTATAAAAAAGAAATGGAAAAAGGCGAAGGTCAGCCCACGCTTGATCTGAAAATCAACCGGGCCACCCCATTCTTAACCGGCGCGTTCGCCATTTACTGTTTTGTCAGCATGGCATTATTAAAAAAAAGAAAAATAGTGGCCGATGACAATGGGCTCCAAATCGATGGCAAAACAGCTATTCCCTATTCAGCCATTACCAAACTGGACAAACGGAATTTCCAGGAAAAAGGGTATTTCATCCTGTTCTTTCAGGAAAACGGTTCGGAAAGAGCTTTGAAATTTTCCGATAAACACTACGACAAACTCGGCCTGCTGCTGGATGAAATCATCAGCAAAGCCGGCGGCCAGAATGCAAACGCCGGCGACGAAACAGCATCATTGCCGGATACTGATTCCCCGGATGAGAATACCGTATAAACAGGCCATAGCCAGCCGATTCGCATCATTTATACCCTTAACGATGGATAATATACCTGGGCCGTGAAATAACTCTTTTACGAGCAAAATCTTAGCTTGCGAACGATCGGACATTTCCTTACCCGATGGGTATAACCGGATTGGCTCTTGTTCCATTTTTTGGGTGGGAAAGCCAAAAAAGGTATTTTTGCCTGTGATATGATGACGCGTTTCTTTTTAGGGTAAATCGTTTAAATGCTTGAATCCTGATGCGTCGGACATTATTTTTGTATTATGACTGATAGAACCCTGCAATCTGACAGCCCGGTTCAATACCTGCGTGGCGTAGGGCCGCGCCGGGCCGATATCTTTGCCCGGCTGGGCATTACCACGGCCTCACAACTATTAAACTACTTCCCGCGCACCCATGAATTCCGCCCCCCGCTGGTCGCCATCAATGATATGCTTCAGAACCATACCGTCACGGTTGCCGGCATCGTCGATACCATGCAATTCAAACCGCGTTCCAACCCGCCTCGTCTGGAAATCGTTCTGGAAGATCATTCCGGCAAATGCCTGCTGATCTGGTTCAATGCCGCCTTTATGAAAGGCCAGATTTTCCCCGGCGATCAGATCGCCGCCTGGGGTAAAATCGTTCGCTATAAAAGCATCCTGCAAATCGTCAATCCCAAATGGACCAAAATCAATGGTCCCGAGGACTTGATCGAACAGGAAGGCAAAGGACTCGCCGTCTATCCCGCCACCGCGGAACTGCCATCCCATATAATCAACCGGGTCATCAACACCGCGCTGGATCAACTGTTAACCCTCGTCACGGAAAGATATCCTCAATCCTGGCGGGAACAGCGGAAGCTCCCCTCTCGAAACGAAGCCTATCACTGGATCCATAATCCGGAAAATCAGGATCAGGTCATACAGGCCCGCCGGGCGCTGGCCTATGATGAGCTGTTTCTGATGGAGTTGGGTATCGGCTTGCGTCGAGAGCATAGCCTGACCAGTCAGTATGCGTATCCGATGGCGATCTCCGAAAAAATTGATCAGCGGATCCGGCGCCTGTTTCCTTTCGATTTTACCCCGGATCAAAATAAAGTGGTCGATGAAATCTGCCAGGACATGAACCGCAACCGCCCCATGAACCGTCTGCTGCAAGGCGATGTCGGCTCCGGCAAAACGGCCGTCGCGCTCTACGCCGCGCTTCTGACCGTTGCCCACCGGAAACAAGTCGCGATTATGGCCCCTACCGAAATTCTGGCCGAACAGCACTATCTCAACATCGAACGGTATCTGAACCACTCCCGGGTTCGGCGCGTCCTGCTCAAAGGCGGTATCACCGGCCCGCAACGCCGCCTGATGCTTTCGGAGATTGCTGACGGAACCATCAATATCGTCATCGGCACCCAGGCCTTGCTGCAAAGCGATGTGGTCTTCAAAGAACTGGGGCTGGTCGTTGTGGATGAACAGCATAAATTCGGCGTCCGCCAGCGTGAAACCATTCGCGCCAAGGACATCGCCCCGCATTACCTGGTGATGACCGCCACCCCGATTCCCCGCACGCTGGCCATGACCGTTTTTGGCGATCTCGAAGTTTCCATCATCGAAAACCTGCCCCCCGGCCGCAAACCGATCGATACCCGCTGGATCACTCCCGACCTGCTCCCTTCGGCCTATGAGTTTATCCGCGACCAGATCCGCCAGGGCCGGCAGGCTTATTTCGTTTATCCCCGGGTTGATATTCAGGAAACCGAACAGGATTTACTGGACGAAAACGGATTTCCCTCTTCGCCGGAAGACCAGACCCGCCTGCTGAAAGCGGCCGTGGCCGAACACAAACGCCTGCAGGAACGCATATTCTCCGATTTCACCGTCGGTCTGGTCCATGGCCAGATGAGCGCCGACGAAAAAAATCAGGTCATGGATGATTTCCGCAATCATAAAATTGATATTCTGGTCGCCACCGTGGTGATCGAAGTGGGCGTTGATGTGCCCAACGCCACAGTCATGGTCATCGAACATGCCGACCGCTTTGGCCTGGCCCAGTTGCACCAGTTGCGTGGGCGCATCGGACGCGGCCGGCAGCAATCCTGTTGCCTCCTGTTTGGATCACCGCTCAATGAACAGGCTCAGCGCCGGCTCGAAATCATGACCCAGACCAATGATGGTTTTCGTATCGCCGAAGAAGACCTGCGCCTGCGCGGCCCCGGCCAGTTCTTCGGGACCAGCCAGCATGGATTACCCGAATTGAAAATCGCCAATCTGATCGATGACTTCGATCTCTTACAGATGGCCCGGCGCGATGCCTTTGCCCTGGCTAAGACGGATCCGCAACTATCTCAACCGGAACATCAGGAACTGAAAAAAGCCCTGCGACAGGCCTTTGGCGATAACCTGGTCCTGGTCGATGTCGGATAAAGTCCGCTCGGATCAATCTGCCGGATTGAAGTATTTCGAAACAATCTGTTGCATCATTTGGGCCATCAGTTGATGGCCCTCCGGGGTTAAATGGGCACCATCCCGGGTGGCTCCCGGCGTACACAGTACCTTGGCGAAATAACGTCGAGGCGCCAGATTGATTGAATACTTTCTGGCGATTTGGCGCTGTGCCATGCCAAACTGATTTTTAAAGGGCAGTAAAGGCAATTCCAGCATCACCACCGGCCCATCGGTTTTCTTTCTGATCGCTTCTATTAACCGCTCGAGATTATCGTAATAGTCGCTTGGCGTCGCCTGTCCTAACAGATCGTTCCCGCCAATTTCGACGATCACTAGCTTTTTTCCGCCTTCTTTAATCTGGTCAACCTGCTCCAGGGCACTCTCAGCGGTTGCTCCGGCCACCGCCGCGTTAATTACCCGACAACCGGTTTCCTGTTCGAATATCGCCGGCCAGATAATCTCGTCTCGCCCCCCAATTCCAGCGCTCACCGAATCGCCAATAAGATAAATTTCATCATAGTCCCCCTGAAAAACAACTGGTAATTGCTGTTTATTAATCGCCTGCATCAAGATAACCAAAGTAATGACGTTAAAAACAACATGGCTCCAATTGCTCAATTGTCTCTTTTTCGTTATACTGCCGATCACAACTCCTGCCAAGGCGATTCCCCAGATACTGTATACCCGGAACAATAGCGGTTCGGCAGAGACCACAATCACCATCAACGCCAGTAAACCCCATAAAATCCCCATCACCTTGGTCCATTTGAATCGCAGGCGATAGATACCAACGGCAATCATAAGAAAAACGGTTCCGCCTAAAAACGCCATACCACTCAAAAATGGATACATCATTGCTAAAAATGTATCAACATCCATATTCCGATAGTACCCCCAAAAATGAAATATCTCGGTCTTACACCTGCCGGATATAAAAAAACCGAAGATCACATCGTCGATCTCCGGTTATAACTTTTGTCCGAATGAATGCGCGTTACCTATCCACCCATGCCCATGCCTGTGGGATCCATTCCCATTCCCATATTGCCAGACCGCTGATTGGGCGAACGGCTCTCACGATCACGTTGCTTGCGTAACTCTTTCTGAATCATGGTATAGGCATTCGACAGGTTTTCCGGCCAGGTATTCTTTTCTGTCCCCAGACGATGCACCGAGCCATCCGGATACCGGAAAAGGATATCCGTGGCCATCTGCTCGGTCAGGGATGGCCCCGGCAGCCAGCGTTTACTGTTTGGTAAGATATCTACCACGGTGATTCCCGTCCGGAAATCGACGGATACTGCCGGTTCCTCTGCAGCGGGGGTTCGAGGTTGACCGGGTCTGGGCGCGGGCTGCGGCCTGGTTTTGGGGCGTACTTCTTCCACCGAACCGATCACAGAACCCGGCAGGATCCGGTACGAACGATCATACCACTTGCCATCCTGATAATGATAGACGGTCACACTGGCCACTTTTTCGGTGGGATTGCCGGCACTGGCCGACTTGGGAAAGAATACCGTACGCGGTGGAATCTGAACGGCATTTTCAGGCACGCCGCGCTTGGACCAGAGAATCTTTTCATTCTTCAGTTTTTCCTGACCGGGACCCGCCCACTCTTTGCCGTATATGGGATTGAAAAAACCCAGTGATATCCGGTAATCGTAAATGGCTCCCGGCGTGACGGTATTGTCATGAGCCCATACTTTCAGATCATTGGTATTCAGATTGCCACTCATACCTCCTACTCCCATACCCATACCCATACCCATACCCATGGGATCCATCCCCATTCCATCCATCCCTCCAACCATACCCGGCCCGGCGGTTCGGGTATTGGCAGTCGACTCTGCTGCTTTTTCTGATGGGGGTTTCCAGGTCTCTCCATACATATTATAGGGAATCGGCTGGAGATAATTGATCTGCTCTTGATAGGCTTGAGCGCGCCGTACGAATGACGCCTCATACACCGCCGGGGTCATTTGCTCGATATCCCCAATGGATAGCGCGCCGAGGTTTAATGCTTGATTAGTCGACAAAAACGGGACCGATACCGGATCCCCCCATTGCCCGTCGGCCAGCAATTCGCGACGTTCCAGCAATACGGTCGCAACCACCGGTTGAGCAGGATATTCTGACAGCGGCTTGGCGATATCCGGCCCTTTTAAGCTGGCTTCAAACGCATTATAAAAATCGGTCATACTGAATTTCGCTTCCACCGTAACAAAATCAACATCGATCAGATTGGCTGTCAGGGCGGGTGGCGTCCCCATCCCCCCCATCTCCATGCCCATGCCCATGCCTAATCCCATATCGCCCCCGCCGGCAGTACGATTGGACGCCTGAGCCTGGCCTCGGGTAAAATCGATTTTCACCTCACGCAGATCCGGTACCGGCGGAAGAAGATATTCACGCTTGTCGGTTTGCTGCTTGACGATGACGTTTTGATTATACAGATCTTTGTTCAATTTAAAATGGGTGTCCCCCGGTTCGAACATACCCGGCGCCTGCGCGATTTCCGCCGGTGGCGAGCCTTCCCGCGATTGATTGGTTAACGTTCGGGTCAACTCCTCTGACTTTCTCAATGCCTGATCGGCCGCTTCGGTCGCGGGAATTCTCTCGCCTCGCAACTCCACAGCCGGAGGATCCATTAGTTTAAATACGACGACCCACGCCAGCACAACCAGGGCAATCAGGGCGACCAGCTTTTCGACATGGGCCTCGAACAGGTTCATGGTCTGTTTCTTTGCCATAAATTTAATCCTTCTAGAAATTGTCGAACCGAGTGAAAACGATACGGTCCGGTCAATATGTTTAATACGTTAGCTCGCCATATCTATCAAAACATGTCACCACCGGGATATCCGGGCGTCGCCGTGGTTCCGGAGGCGGCCGGTTGCAACAGCGTTTTAACCGGTTCGGGAATCAGGGCTTCATAGCCCCCCCGGAAAAATACATATTCACATTTTATCCGGACTTCAGACTGCAAACCGGAACCATAATAATAACCCAGGTTGTTCTCGGCGCTGATATTAACCGGAGTGATATCGTAACTTAATATCGTAATCTGGTTCCGGCGATTTTTAAGATTCTGTCCTTTTTCGTTCTGTAAAGCGATCATAAAATCCATGATTTTCGTGGTGTCAACAATGGCCGCCAGCTCAAATTGAACCACATCGAGCATGTCATCCGTTTTGTGCTTGGTCCAGGGCTCGATCAATAAGCCCGAGGGGATGTTTGTCGCGGCGGCTGACGGACCCATGCCCATGCCGCCCATGCCGCCCATGCCGCCGCCAGCGGCAGTTTTTGCCATATCGTTCACGTAAATCGGCAATCGCAATTCACTGCCCCGGCGACCGGCTGAAACATTGTCGCCGCCTGTTGCGCCGCCGCCCATCCCCATCCCCATGCCCATACCCATCTCCATGCCCATGCCGCCCACCGCGCCGGCCAGGGTATTGCTGCCCTGAACGGGCGATCCGGCAAAAGAGATTTCAATCAAGCGCTTTACAGGATTCTCCTGCACGCTTTTGCCGGCATTGTTCAAATCACCGATCGATAAAACCACATCTTCGGATATCCAATAAGCAATTTGGGTAAACCAACTCTCCTTCATTAACTGTTCTGATTCACCATTGCCATTGTGATTTTTCCAGTACTCATAGCAACAAAAGGCCAGCGGACTCATATAAACGCTGATTTGACTGGCGCGTTCCTGATAAAGTTCTTCAACGATCTTCTGTTGTGGGCTTCGATTGCCGCCCCCAATCATTCCGAAACCGCCATCCATACCCATCCCCATGCCCATCCCGGCGCCCGCCATATTATTGCCGCGAGAAGTTTGCAACCGTTTCTCAATCTCAATTTTGCTGGGCTTGTTACTGCCATTGACCTGGGTGATCAGCTGATCGATATAATGAGCGTAATAGTCGCCAAATTTCTGATAATACAACTGCTGATTCGACACGGAGGATGGCTTCGGAAATATTTTGATCAAAATATCGTTTTCCACCTGTTCGATAATCGGACGCCCCGAACTCTGGTTCGCCTGCTGAATCACCGCGTTTAAATCCTGCTTAACCTTGGCCAGCTCAGTTTTCCAGAGATCCACGACCCCTTGCGATATCTCCTTGACGCCAAAAATCGCGGTACACTGACTCTGAACGGTTTTCAACTCTTTGACATTGCTGCTTCCCATCAGGATCGATGGAACAAAAATTCCAATCGCAACCAGTACAACGGCCCCTAATATTATCCAGAACAGGTATTTCTTTATAAATGCCATAACTTACCTCTAAGTAGTCAGTATCTCAAACTATCACTGCAACAAATTGATCGCTGCTTGTCGCACGGATTGCCGCCTGTTCATCATCACAGGCCTCCGGTTCATGCCCATCTTAAACTTAAAGCATGGGCTCACGGCCCATTCCCATTCCTGCTCCGCCGGGATTCATGCCGTCATTTGCAGGCGACTCCGGGGTCGCGGTCTTGTCCTTTTTACGGATAAGTTTGAATTTGACCCGGAACCAGCTGTCGTTATGATCAACAATGGGTTTCCCGGTGCTATCCGGCACGGCCGCGCCATTGGCGTCTCGACGAACCACATCACTAATGGTTTCCATCGTATATCGATCCAGAAATTCCGGTCGCTGCCCGGTGTTCCCCGCGCCCATGCCGCCACCCACCATATCCATACCTCCGCCCATGCCCATGCCTGATGGATCCATTCCCATCCCCATCTCCATCCCCATATTACCCATCATGGCGTTATTACCGGCTTTTGAAGAGACGGCTTTCAGAATTCCCAGACCATAGGGATTGGGTTGCAGCGGATTCTCAATGGCGCCACTGATATAACCGTTTTCCGATTGGTTAAAATAGCGTTTGGAAAGCGGATCATCTCCCGAATAAGCCTCAAACGTCAGGCTTTCCGCCCAGTCATTTTGCTGTTTTTGATACCCTGCGTCCGTTACCTGCTGGGCTCCTGCTTCATTCAGGCTCTTGTCCGTTTTACCCAAATGGCGCAGTCGATCAAAGAATCCCCAGCGGCGACGATCCAGTTTGACTTCTGGTGGAGCCAGAAATTTCAAACCATCGCCATTGGGGGTATAACCTTCAATAATAATAACAAATCCCGGATTCTTGGCCTCCGGGGCAGCCGTCGCCACGCCGGTCCCCATACCCATGCCCATCCCCATGCCCATCCCGGGATCCCCCATCCCCATGCCCATCCCGGGATCCCCCATACCCGGTTCCATCCCCATGCCCATCCCCATACCCATACCCATACCCATGCCGGGATTTGCCGGAGCGGCTCCCATGGTATTCCCCATCCCCAATCCCGCGCCTGGGCCTGTGCCGGTTTGGATAACCTGGCTGAAATCCAGTGACAAATCCTCGGTATAAACCACTTTGACGCTGGTTAAAAATACCTGAGGCCGCTGCTTACGGTCAACTTTCATAACCTCCGCCATCCGGCCTTCTTTAAAGGCCTGATAAAATGAACTGAAGCTGGGATTATGCGTTTCATTGGGCAAACAGGCATAAATGGCCTGTAAGATCTCCATGCTTAAAAAACGATCCGGATCCTTATAAATCTGCGTATATTTGCTGCGCTCCTGTTTGGTCGTTTCCAATTCGGTTTTGACCGAATTGAGCTCATTGATTACCGACTCCACCTTGCCTTTATTGGTATTGGCGCGGGCCAGAACGGTTTTGGCTTCGTTGATATTCCCTTTCTGAGCATACGCCTGAAAGAAACACAGCAGCGCGCTGAACATGATTACCGCGCTCGAAGCAATAAACCAGACCCGTTTCCGCTGCCAGGCGGTCCGCTTGACAACTTCGCGCGGCAACAGGTTGCTCTTAATCGTTGCCAGCCCCAAACCCTGCAACGCAAGCCCCATGGTAATCGGCAAGGTGGGGATATGCCCGGTAAAATCGGCGACCGATACCTCTTCACCCAGATCCACGCCTTCAAAGGTGTCCAGCCGCTTGACCGGCAGCGACAGGCTCTGTTGCAAAAACTTGATCAACCCCGGCAGCTTGATGGCATTGCCCATCGCCAGGACGTGATGAAATTGCGTATCGCGATTGCCGCTGCTGTAAAATCCAAGGGAACGCTGGATCTCCGCCGCCAGATCGGCAAATACCGGACGCATCGCCTGAAATATCTGGCGCGCGTATTTACTCGTGCTGGCGGTTCGCTTGATATTCTCAGCCTTGGCAAATCCCAGCTTGAATGCCTTCTGAACGGACGCGGTAAAATGATTGCCGCCTATCGGGATGCTGCGCTGCCAGACCCGCACTCCATCGGCAATGATCAGGTCGGTATTGTCTGCCCCGATATTCAGACAGATGATCGCCTCGCCCGATGGCGTCCCTTCTACAAATGATTGATTATAACGCAACAGGTTGTATAGCGCCATCGGCGACATCTGCACGGTATTGATCATCAATCGCAATTCAGAAAAGGGAACCAGGGCCGCCTTGACCAGATCGGTCTTAATGGCGAAAATCCCGACTTCAGGTTCCGGGGTATTGGGATCCTCAAAACTCTGCCAGTCCCATTCGACATCATTGATAGGAAACGGGATCTGTTGCTCGGCTTCATAACGAACGATTTCAGCAATTCGTTTCTGGTCGCTGATCGGCGGTAATTTGACAAAGCGGGCAAAGCTGCTCTGACCCGGAACTGAAACCACCACAGAAGCGCCGGCGGTGTTATGATTATCCAGGAAATTCGTCAGCGCCTTGGTGATCATCTCCCGTTTCTGGTCCAGGGTCACTTCCGGCTGCGACAAGATCTTCTCGTGTTCAATTACCGCAAAATCAAGCACTTCCACCCGATCGCCGGCGACGCCCAGTTTGACGGCTTTTAATGCACAGTTTCCTACATCTATACCCCAGGCTATTCTGGCGGATTTGGCCATAATATCGCTTCCTGTACTAAGTTAGCTGTTAATTGATTTTGATTGGATCTCAGATCAAGACCTCGTATCTGACGGCTGCGGCTGATGGCTCTGTCTGCTATAATTTCTAATCGGCCTGAGCCTGCTCGGTTTTTATTTACATCCTGATCTGAAAACAGGTATGTTAATCTAACAAAAGCAAACTGATTTTTCCAGTGTTTATGCAGAAAAAATAGGAGTGACTTAAACTGGGCATGAAGCGGCCTGATATTTTGTTAACTCTTCATAAAGCCGGTACATGGATCCACCTTATGTATCAGGCAGCTTTTATCTTTGCATGTCAATTAAAGTATAATCGAAATCCCGCCAAAAAACCAGAAAATGTTATATAAATACACCCTATTTTATATTTCATATCGCCATTGGGCCGCCCAATATCAGCCTTTTTACGATTAATAGCAGAGACGTTCAAACATTTTTGGCAATGGCATGGGCCGACCTCTCATCGCCGCCAGTTCCTGTCTTGCTTGCGACAACTTTATGCCCAAAGTGCCTAATACCCGTTCCGCCATACAGCCTTTTTCTCGCAAAATTCCCAATAATAGATATTCAGTCCCTACCCGGGTATCACGCATCACTTCTGCTTCTTCCATGGCTCTGGCTATCACTTGCTTGAAATTGGGCGTGCCCGGCAACCGCCCCATTATCCAGGTCTCTTCATTAGCGCCCCGCCTCAACAGGTGGATCTGATCCTGAACCGCATAAAGGGATATGGAGTATTTCTGCAGAATCTGCGCTCCCAACCCGACTCCATGCTCCAGAATGGCCAGCAAAACATCTTCTGTGCCAATGTATTCCCTGGAATCGACTTTTGCGATCTTACTGGCTATCTTTAAAACTTCTTTGGCTGTATCTGAAAAGTACTGGTACATACTTCCTCTTGACGGATTATAGGATTTCTCTTGTCCCTCTATAACACTCTATTTCTGATATTAGTGTAAATATCTTTAATCTTCAATAGCTTTAACAGAATATTTACACAAATACTGATCAATTCCAGTAAGGACCAACTAAACTTAAGCAATTGAATTTTAGTTAGTTAGATTCCTGGATTCGAGCGCGTCTATCACATCCTTCAGCAGTTGATCCACTTTAAACGGCTTGTACAAGACGGCATTTAATCCTTCCCGGTTCGCCCTGACAATGGAATGATTCGGATCATATCCAAAACCGGTCATCAGAATAACCCCCATTGAAGAATCGATTTGCCGGGCGGCGGCAAACACATCATAACCGGTCGCGTAAGGCATTTTAATATCCGAAATCACCAGATCATAACGGCCCGCTTTCAATTTCTCGATCGCCTGTTTCCCATCACAGGCATAATCCGCTTCGCACCCCTTTTCCCGAACCACATCCACTATCGTCTGCCGGATAAATTCCTCATCATCCACCACCAGAATCCGTTTCCCACTGAATCTCGGATCAGCCTGGACCGGCTCGGAACCCCGCAAGTCAACGATCCCTTTGGGGGCGTTTTTAAGTTCCCTGATCGCTTTTTTGATCTGATCCGCGCTGTCTATGACAATCTGCAGTCTGCGCCGGATATCATCATGGCCGATATATTCTTCCTGAATAAATGTGACTTCAGTTAAAATGGTGCCCAGCGGGCCGCTCAACGCGCGATTAATATCCTCGGCCGCCTGACCGGCTATTTGATGCCGCTCAACCACCATCAACTCCAGAATATTCATGGCAATCGCGATATAACGAGCGAATATCTCGGCAACCTGACGATCCTCTTCGCTGAACGCGTTGGATTTTTCGCTCTGGACATTCAAGGAGCCAATCACCTTGTCATGCAGCCTTAATGGAACCGTCAATGAACAGGCGCCGCTGTCCAGCCCGGGCATGAAATGCGGATCACACAGGGGATTGTTGCAGATATAACTGCGTCCCGAAGCCGCCACGTATCCGATAATACCATTGTTTTCGATATTGGCAAATATCTCCAAATCACCCGGATGCACTCCCACACCAAATAATAATTCCAGCTGATTATTGGACCTGTTTAGCAACCGGATCGAAAACTTGTCGAAATGCAGCAGTTCGCGCGCGTAACGGACAATTTTGTCCTGCAGCAGGCTGATTCGCTGTTCAACGTTCAGATGGCGGATCGTTTCAGCCTCGATTCGCACCAGTTCGCTGCCGGCTTTGTCGATGGCGTTGATCCGTTTCTGCAAACGCTGACTGGCAGTCGCCTCCCAGATGATCGTGGCAACCCGGGCAATCCTGCTATTCGCGTCATGGATCGGCGAGACACACATTTCAAAATAACGGTGTGTATCCTCTTCAGTAAAAGAATACTTTCTCGACCGCAGATTATCGCCGCCACTTTCCTGACCGGCCCTGGTTCTGATGAAATACTCACAGGCCTCACGACTCTTCTTCGATACGCTTTCCTTGATGGATGCCCCGAATTCCTCCATCTTGTGATTCGCCCACAGGGTCATGCCATCGCCATTCACGATGCAAACACCTTCACCAATATGATTCAGAATTTCGATCGCCTGACGGCCGGTGGTACGCTCATCAAAATTGGTCAGCAGCGCCGGATCGATCAACGCCCATTCGCAATCCCCCAGTCGCCCCTCATTGAGCATATCCCTGGGTTCGCTGCTTAATAACAACTCATAGGTTTCGTTTAAATGCCCGAATAAGTTCCCCGTCAATTCCTTTTGTGACCCTTTTAAAATCAGGAGTTTCCCTCTCGCCAATCTGGCTTGATTGTTCAGTTCCTCATTCATGTCTCGGTTATCCATAAAATAGCTCCCGTTTATTCAACGGGCAATTTTTATTCATACATCAGTAATAAACTGACACGGAAATTATAGCAGGGATAAAGCAAGGTTGACTGGTGAAGTCAGCAGGAATACATATTATCCCTGAATTTACCGGGAAATGCAAGCAAGAATCGACTTAAATTGTTCTGAAATCAGCGCTTATTATTATCAGACCTCTCCTGGAATTTACTTAAATACTGGCAGTAACTCAGGATCTATCGAATCCAGTGTCGGATTCAAAGCATCCTTTTCTGACAATAGTGGGATTTTAACTTTTTCTGAAATCGGCCACTCAATTCCAATCTTCTGGTCCGACCATAGCAAACCAAAATCATCCCCAGGCGTATAGACATCAGTACATTTATAGGTCACATCCGCTGTGTCGCTCATCACATAAAATCCATGCGCAAACCCTTCTGAAATATACAATTGACGCTTGTTCTCACTCGACAGAACTGCCCCATACCACTGCCCGAATGTCGGCGATCCCTTCCGGATATCCACCGCGACATCAAAAACCTCACCACTGATCACATACAGCAACTTGCCCTGGGGATTTTTTAACTGATAATGAAGCCCTCGCAAAGTCCCTTTTATGGAATAGGAATGGTTGTCCTGAACAAAATTCCGGCCATCCAGTTCCGGCACCCCAACCTCCCGATAGCGCCCGGCATGATAAGTCTCCAGAAAAAATCCCCGGCTATCCTCAAACACCCTGGGCTCAAGCATAACCACACCCGGAAGTCCAGTCTCAATTATTTTCATCATAAATCCTTATATTACAATATATTGCAATTCACCAGTCTTGAGCCTGCCCATCTCCGCAGACTCCCTGAAACACGATGATTTTGTCTATTCATTTCTTACAGATATTTATCGGCCCGATCCACCCGGTTCCCAACGATTTATTCCTTTTTTATCGCTTGACTAATAACCTCGTTTCCGGTATAAGTTCTGGTCTTTGGCAGTTTGGCGAATCGATCTCTCCATACCGCCGGGAGCGTAGCTCAATGGTAGAGCAACGGCCTTTTAAGCCGTGGGTTCTGGGTTCGAATCCCAGCGCTCTCACATTTCCTTACCCTTGTAAATCCATCTGGTTACAAGGGTTTTTGTTTGCGCTTACCGAAAACCGCTAACTGCGCCGCAAAACTCATTACCCCTGTCAGGTTCAGAATCAGTCAGGCGAATTTCGACCCGTCACGACTGCCATCAGGCTCGCCGATATCAATTTCGCAAAGATGCTCCATCACGGGATAAAACTCTAATCATCATTTATGCAGACAAAAAAGCCGGCAATCGATATTCATGGATTGCCGGCTTAAATGAATATTTACCTTGGACTCAGTTTATTTAATATATTTTTTCGATCTTCGGACAATTATCGCACCCAAACCGGCCAACAGGATCGCGCCAGGAACAGGAACAGTTGCCGTCGTACCGCCTGTGCCCGCCACACAGAAAATAGTTTGAAGTTGGCTTGCGATATAATCAGGATTCTGATTGGTACCGTCAATAAAAAGACCACCGGTGTTTCCAAAAGTATAGCTGCCATAAGTACCACCCACTGCCATATATTTAAACACATTGGTGAGATCGGTACTGGGTCCGTAATACGGATTAGCCAGCCAACTGAAAACAAATACATCGTTAGCAATCGCGGCTTGATTGGCCGCATAAGCAGTGGCCCAATCAGAGCTAGTCACCGGATCGCCATTGTCTGTTCCCTCGTCACCAATGGTGACAATCGCTTTAAAATACTTCTGATCGCCAACCGCATCGTTATTCCAATTGTATCGGTTCACCAGGTCAGTGACAGCGGGACCATTGTCTTCAATACTATTCGTAATCGATGAATAACCTAAGCTACTCATTGATTCGTTGAAAATAGTGCTGGTGTAACGACCCGTACCAATACCCACAAAACGTGCTCTTACCCAGATATCTCCCTTTGAACATTCCAAAGAATTAATAGCGTTTGAGACTGCATTACTGATTGACTGGGCATCATCATCCATACTGCCGCTGGTATCAATAGCGAATACGATATCGAGGATACCGGTGGCAGCAGCCTGGCTCGCAGCATCTCCCCCTGTGGTATATCCGGCATACAGAGTAGATACACACAATACGACACAAAGAAATGACAATAAATTTCTCATTTTCTCACATCCTTTACGAAATGAAGTTACATTAAAAAAACACCTTTGTTTACCAGTGTATGATGATAACAAATCCATCCGTAGAATTCAATAAAAATGTCATATTTTTGACCATAATTAATTCTTCTGAATGAACAACAGATAAGAATATAATAAAAAGTTTGGATACTATCATTTGAACAAAATATATAAAACATTTTCATATTATACCCGCAAAAATATGATATATTACCAGTATAGCTTTAATTAATAAACATATTTGGCTTTTAGGGTCTTTGCATGAGGATTTGGGAAATAGTCGAGATTAGATACTAATATTATCACCCATTATAGTCCTATAATATACATATTCCTTCCTATCATGGTGAGAGCTTCTTGACCATCACGTCATTGTCTCCACCAATCCTATATTTGATCAGCCCTGTCCCATACTTTTTGCAACCGTCGAAACCACTCGGTTCTGCTCCCCCCCAAGCCTATCCCAGCATGTAGGAAATTCTCTTTACAGGAAATCATGGTCACACTTTTAAACACGATGATTTTGAAGGGTTTCAAATTTTCACAGTATAGGGCACCTTAATAATTTGCTTTATGACGGAATATCTGCTTATTTTCGTTTGGCAGTCTCAGGGAAATCCCCTATAATAAATAGTGATGATGACATGTGGTACCTGCCACGATCAGCCTCTTAGCCGGAAAACTGAGGGGCTGGTTTTTTATCAACACCGGTAACTTAGACACCAATAACGTTTGATAATTCCGGCCTGACCTCAAGTAGAGACGCATTTCAACCAATCTATATTCATGCCAACGATCAAATAGTCCCCATACCCGATGGCTATATCTCCCCGCCGCAACGTCGAATCGCTTTTTCCAGTTCATACTGACACAGGCCATGTTCATGGTCACAGGTCTCTCCCGTATAGGCCTGCTCCAACGCGCCCAGCGCTCGTTCATCCGCCAGACGCCCCAAGACCCAGACTGCCTGATTTCGCTGCTCCATCGGAAGATCGCACGAATGCATTGCCAGTATCAGCGCGGCCACTTCATCCTCGGCCTGGGGATACCCCTGCCAGATCCGCCCGGCTTTAGCATGAGCATCCCATTGGATCCATCCATACATCCCCGCATAAGTCGCCCCCAGCAGACCCAAACACACGCTCCCCGCCAGTAACAAAATTCTCACGCGTCGAATCAGCTTCACAGTTTCATCTCCTTAATTATTTTTCAATAACTATATTATACCATAATCTGATCACTCTGACCAACACCTGTCTTACAGATCATCCCTTCAATCTTTCATAAGAACAAAAAGACCGGTAGTTTTATAAACCATTTATCAATAGTCCAGAAGAATTTATCGAATAGAAATTTATCTTTCCGCGCGAAGCATCCGGTAAAGTGGCTATCGCTTGAAATAGTGGTTCACTACCCGCAAGGAAATATCATACGATCCCGTAAAATCCTTCGACTCGATACGAAAGTCATAGATCCCTGTCTCCGGAAACTGGACATCCATATTCCCTTTATAATCCTTGTCATAGGCCGAATAGCAATAATGAGGATCCGTTTGATTGGCCGGCGTAAACCCGATAGATAAAACGCCTTTACCAATGATCAGTTCGTATGACACCTTGACGCTCTGTCCTTTTTTTACATAAATGGATTCCGTCCAGGTGGAACTACTGTGGTCAACATAGGAGCATTTTGCATGTAACGCATCGGAACCGGTCGAAAGAGAGCCCGTCTGACAGATACAGCCACTCAACCCTGCCGACACCGCTACCAGAAAGACCCATACCATTTTAACATTTCGTTTAGCCATAATTCAGCGCCTCATAATATGTGACCATTAACAATTGATCATGCCCGCTGGCATGATTTCTGTCGAACAATTCATTTCATCCCCAGTTTTTCCCCTTTTTCCAATAGTTTGATCGCTTCCTGAACCCTTTTTTTCACCGTTTTTTCACGCTTCGCGCTTGCGATCCACATCAAAAACTTTTTCTGATGACTCGGCGCCAGTGTTTCAAAATACCCATTGGCCTTCGCGTTCTTGTCAAGCGCCGTTTTCAACGCCGGCGGGAGCTCTTCGCCCATCTCCGGACGATCCGGCTTATCCCAAGAACCATTTTTTTTGGCCGCTGCCACCACCGCCATCCCGGCCCGCTCCATCCGGCCTTCCCGCGTCAACCGCTCGACATGCGCCTTGTTCACCTCCGACCACTTACTGACCTCCCGCCTCCGGCTGAATTTCCGCAGATACCGGCGGTCATCCACCCGCTTGATAAGACTGTCAATCCAGCCAAAACATAGCGCCTCATCCAGCGCCTCGGCATAACTAAGCGCCTGCCCCGTGTCCCCCCCCTTCAAAAACACCAGCCAGATCGCCTCGCCGCTTTCATGATTGCGAACCAGCCAGTTACGCCATTTGGCCTTAGTCATGCAAAGTAGCTGTTCCATATCGCAACCCCTTTCGTATAAGAAAACACTGAATGCAAATAAGATAAAAATCGAAAACTTATTTTATTGGGTGATCAAACTTAACGAATCTTCTGAATGCGAAAAATGCCAATATCATAAGGAGACTGTGAACGATAGCCCCCCACAATCTGTATAAAGTCCGTGTCTGATGTGCTAACGTAATCTATGGTCTGTTTTCCGCCTGGCCCTGGCTCTCCCTGATATTTAAAATTAATTCGAGGTGGTAAAATGATTGGGCTTTCAGTATTACCACCAGCCACTTCACCAGATTCCTGAATCATACCGTCCATAACCATAGGGACAAACTCACCGGGGCGATATATGCTTGTGAGATTGTAATAAATATAGGCGTTAACGGTAAAAGGTTCTCCTTTGGGAGGAGGGTAAGGGATTTGAGCAAGAATCCTCCCTGCAACCATAGGGACTCTTTCGCTTTCCCATGATCCGCTATAATTGTATTGCTCCGCATCATCAGGAATGACTGATGTAAATCGAATATCACTCATAAAATAAAATAACAGAAAAAATATGAACACGACAAGCGTAATGTTGGCAATGATTCTGATTAGCTTTTTTATTATTTGCTTCATAAAGAATTTCCGAATTCAACTGCCCTGTGCATACTAAAATTACACGAAAAAATCTATCCTCATTCGTTCTATGGCATCCTGAGTATAACCCAATCATGACAACCAGTATAATAACGACTTTCTTCTTCAGGCGTTAATTCACCATCAGAAACATAAACAAATTCTCGCTCTTTCCCTCTGGCTCTAACAAGCACATCCAATTTCCACGAATTTCTTGCAGGAATCACATAATATTCAGTTTTTGCAATTTCTTTCATTTGTCGAATAGTTTCCATGTCTTCTGGAGGAACAATAGATAACGTTTCTGGCAGTTTCTGGTTCTCTGCGATATATTTTTCTATCGCACAAATGACTCCTTCATAAGCATAAACGACTCTATCCTCGATCCCAAACCAATACATACGATCAAAGACATGGTAGGCAACTATGGAAAATATAATTCCAATAACCACTAACATAGTCAAAAGAATATTTTTTAGTATTTTCCATCTTTTCATCATTTTTCCAACATTGCCCTTCTCAAATTATCGTTGCTCATCCTTAATTATTTTACTACTGCTAATATCCATTTTGAGAACTTGTACGCATTCTGGGTTCTTTGATCTGAATTATGAGTTAATCCACCGGCTCTGTCGGTGAGAATTTACGATTCAGTTCCGGATGAATCTGATATTTCTGACCGAATTCTTTCCGAAATCGATAACAGCTTATAACCGACGCCAACACAAGCGTTATCAATATCCCCCCTATCATAACTCCCAGCATTCCCAGAATTCCCAGCATTCTCAGTCCTCCCAGTATTCCCAGAATTCAACCCGGCCACCGCCGTCATTCCCATGCCAATTTTTCCCCCTGCCCTGCCGGACCGGTCCATCCCATAATTCCCATCCCTCCCAGATTCCCAATTCGCCGCCCTCCAACCAGCCAGACGCTCCCCATCGTTATGATCCCGCCGCATTGCCCGTCTCATGATCTCCCCCTTTGTTTGTCCCGCGCCGCCAGCCGCGCCCGGGTCATCCGTTCGCGCAAGCCGCCCTCTTTCAGAAAATCCCGCGCCAGCCGTTTGATCTGCCGGTCCAATAGATAAGTCGCCTGATGAATCAGGCAAATCGCAATATTCGCTACCACCTCCGCCGGCCGGCTCTCGGTAAACTCCCGAAACAGCTCGAAAGTCAGCGGCTCCGTCATCCCCAGCTTGCGGGCGTAAGCCGCCTCCCGGCCGCCCTTGTCCCAGATCGCCAGGTCGCGCACCCGCAGATAGTCGAGATAATCTTCCAGCAGTTCCTCCAGACTGGCCCGCGCCACATTCGTCAGCTTAATCTCCGTTTCCTTAGAGGTAGTCGCCGCCTTGCTGCCCTCTACAATGTTCTGTTTGCCCGACCGCGCCGCCTGCACCATCTGGTCAACCGTCCGGTCGCCCTTTTTAAGAAACCGCTCGCAGAACCGGTAAGTGATCTCGTAAATCACTTCCGACTTCTGGTAACTCAGCAGCGTTCGATAATCCCCTCGCGCCGGCAAAAGCGTTTCCTGGGAATTCTGGGAGTTCTGAGAAGCCTGTGAAGGCTTCTTTCCATCCCTCCCATTATTCTCATGATTCCCATAAGTCCCATTCTTCTTCACAACAACCCCAGAATCTTCTTGAGTACCTTCGCGCTCTCAGCATCCAACGCGGCAATCTCGTTAAGTTTTTCCTGCGGACTGCGATGGACCACCACCTCGCCGCCATTGCGACCGGCGTTGCCCATCCGTTTGATTTTCTCTTCGTAGAGCGCCGACAGTTCATGCTTCTCGGCCTGCGACCGGAACCGCAGTTCGTCGATATGGTCGATAATCTCTCGCAGGTTGTAGCCGCTCTGGATCTTGTTCTTGATCTCGCCAAAAATTTCCCCGATTTTGTACTCGATGGTATTGGCCCCGCTGGCCCGCTGCTTGAAACTATGCAGATAAGGCACCAGCTTCTGGTTGACAAAATCGCGCAGGTCATCGCCGGTCAGCGCCTTGTTGAGATCGATCTGGCCGTCCTTATTCTTGGGTGCCGCCCAACTCTCCCAGCGATAGGGCTTCTCGAGAATATAGCCGAATTTTTTACCCTCCAGCGCTGCTTCGGTCGCCTCGTCCTCTTCCAGCCCGTCCAGATACTTCAAAAACAGTAGCCACGAGGTCTGCTCGGTATAATCCAGTTCAGTGGTACATCCTGCCTCTTTCCTGAGAACATCGTCGATATTTTTAAATGCCTGCTCAAACATAATTATCCAAAATCATATCAAGTCAGTCTTACTGCTATTACTTAGGTTTCTTCTGGGCGCTCCTGATAATCCTGTTTGAATCAATATAATAAAATATTAAATCGATTTCCATATTCATTCCAGAACACCATTACTAAAAATAATCCCATAGCAACAAAATCCCCACATCACCAATCTCCCATCCCCTATCTCCCATAATTCTCATAATTCCCATAACTCTCATACTTTTAAAACGAATCGCAATAATCAAATCAATCTGTAAATAACTATGAATTAATATCTTATATACAAATAAACCATGAACACCCCCACCCTGACCATATCTGTCTATAGAAACATAACATATAATATGTTTTTTTTGTAATTTATATAAATTTTTATTTGCATCTTAAGCAACATTAACCTATAATACCACAGTCGCCCCAATAGCCCCAAACCACCCGCCAACTCCCGGCGCGCCCCGCCCAAACCGGCCACGCCAGCGGAGACCCTCTGCGCATAGACCGTGGCGACTTCAAGCGTAGCAAAGCGAAGCTTATGGGTGCATGCATGGCCCAGTGCTATCTGATACGGACCAGACCCAACCAGCCAATTTATTTTGGCTGTTAATAACTTACGAATGAAATGGAAACCAACAAAAACAACACGAACCGGCAACCCAAACGCAAAAGGCTCGAAGGTCGAAGATCCGCCTCAGGAGGAGCCGACCGTTTCTAGCCAGGGTCGTAAGACCGCCGGTCAACGATTGTTTTTAATTTGTCCCACGCCACGCCTCGTAGAGGCGAACCTGCAGGGTTTCGCACCGGAGGCGAAAGATAAAACAACCATGAGCATAGCGAATAACAACAGAAAACGAAACAAAGCCAATGGGTTAAAATATTGCCATAACCCTAACAATATATCGATCTTAACGAAAAATAAAAAACTCATCCGCCGAATGGCGGATACCACAATTTTGCATTTTAAATTCTAAACTTTAAATTTATAAAACAGGAGGTACCACCATGTCATCGTCCCTAAGAAGACTACGCGCCAACCGTCGCAACGCCCAGAAATCCACCGGCCCCAAAACCCCCGAAGGTAAAGCCATCTCATCGAAAAATGCCATCAAACACGGCCTCAGCGGCCAGGATCCCGCCCACCTTATCGTCCCCGGCGAATCCGAACTCACCTACCTCGAGTTCCGAGCCGCACTGTTACAAGACCTCAAACCCACCACCTACCTCCAGCGCCACATCGCCGACCAGATCGTCTCGGCCGCCTGGCGACTCGAACGCCTCGGCCGCATCGAAGCCGAAATGATCGACGCCCGCGTCTATCAACTCCGCCTCACCAACGAAGAAATCCGCAAAGACACCGTCATCGACCAGCCCTTCGCCCATTCGAGTATCTACCTGCCCCGCCACAACGAAGTCGGTACCGCCTTCACCCTCGAAGTCCCCGCCTTCAACTGCCTGGCCCGCTACGAAGCCCACCTCAACCGTACCTTCCAGGCCAATCTTAAGCTACTGCAACAGTTGCAATTACAACAAAAACCAAACGAACCCAACGCCTACCCGCCAGAGTACCCATTTCCCGACTTACCCCGCGTCCACATCCCCAACCCACTCAGAATCCCCACGCACCCCAGCGAAGCCAAATTGGCCCCCGAATACATCAAAGACCGCCTGCCCGAATTGATGAAAGACCACAGCGTAACTGACGACCAGGTCTTCAGTTACGCCTGCAACCGCTACGAGGCCCTCAACGATTTCGCCAACCAGAACGGCGAAGAAGCCCTCCACGCCCTCGGCATCCCTACTAAACCACCCGCCGACATCCCCATCCAGGAGGTTAAGAAATAAGGTAGCCCCGATCACTACAACCAGTGCATAACACCCATGGATTGAACAGAAAACTCAATCCACCCAGCCATGTTGCGCCCCTTAATTGACAGGCTCTCATATTCTCTGGGTTTACGACTCCCCAAACTATACCCGTAAATCAACCTCTTGTTCTCGGCTTTCACTCAATCCCATAATTTAACCTGTTGGCGAATTAACCCGATTATGATATAGTATTCCATTCTATCTATCATGCTGACGGGCAACCCCCCCCTCAGCTCAGGCAAAAGATAACCTGTTAATAATAAGTAAATTAAGGAATCAAAACGTGCTGACTTCCCAGGAAATTCGCAAGAGCTTTATCGACTTCTTCATCGGCAAAAACCACACCTTCGTCCCCAGCAGTTCCGTCGTTCCGCTGGACGATCCCACCCTCATGTTCACTAACGCCGGTATGAACCAGTTCAAAGACCTGTTCCTCGGCGCTCGCAAAGCCGACTATACCCGTGCCGCCAACAGCCAGAAGTGTATCCGGGTCAGCGGCAAACACAACGACCTCGAAGAAGTCGGCCGTGATACCTACCACCACACCTTCTTCGAAATGCTGGGCAACTGGTCCTTCGGCGACTATTTCAAAAAGGAAGCCATTAAATGGGCCTGGGAACTGTTAACCCAGGTCTACCAACTGGATAAGGCCGTTCTATGGGCCACCGTTTTCGGCGGCGACGCCGGCGATAACCTCCCCGCCGACGAAGAAGCGGAACAACTCTGGAAAACCCGCACCGATATAAACCCGGACCATGTCCTCCGTTGCGGCAAAAAGGATAACTTCTGGGAAATGGGCGATGTCGGCCCCTGCGGACCCTGTAGCGAAATCCATATCGACTTGGGCCCCGATCGTTGCGACAAACAGGGCGCACCCGGCCACACCTGCCGGGTCAATGGCGATTGCGCCCGCTTCATCGAGCTATGGAACCTGGTCTTCATGCAATACAACCGCGACGAAACCGCCAAACTCCATAAACTACCCGCCTGCCATGTCGATACCGGCGCCGGTCTCGAACGAATCGTGTCGGTCCTGCAGAAAAAGAAAAGCAACTACGACACCGACCTGTTCATGCCCATTATCCACGCCGTTGAAAAACTCAGCGGCAAACAATATACCAGCCATCTGGGCAACGACACCGACAATGCCTTTCGGGTCATTGCAGACCATATTCGAACCCTGACCTTTTCCATTACCGATGGCGCCCTGCCCAGCAATGACGGTCGGGGCTACATTCTCCGTCGTATCCTCCGGCGCGCCGCCCGCTTCGGACTCCTGCTGGATCTCAACCAACCATTCCTGTATAAGCTGGTACCAACGGTAGTTGGCGTCATGGGTGATAGTTTTCCCGAGATCAAACAGCGCGCCGAACACGTTGCCACGGTAATAGAAGCCGAAGAAACCAGCTTCGCCCGTACCCTCAGCCGTGGTATGGAAATTTTCGCCGCCGATGCCGCCGAAGTTCTCCAGGCAGGATCATCCGTACTGCCCGGCGACAAGGCGTTTCGCCTGTATGATACCTACGGATTTCCGCTGGACCTGACCCAACTGCTGGCCCAGGAAAAAGGCCTGACAGTTGATGTCCCGGTTTTCGACCAGCTGATGGCAAAACAACGCGAACTGGCCCGATCAGCCCGCAAAAACGTGGTCTATGTCGGCGATGCCCTGGCCGATCAACTCCCCCAGACCCACGATATAGATAAATACCACACTACACACCTGACCGCCAAAATCCTCGGTTGGGTCCAGGATGATCAATATTTAAGTTCAGGTTCGATTCCATCGGACACCACCATCGGCCTGGTTCTGGACAAAACCTGCGCCTACGCCGAATCAGGCGGCCAGGTAGGTGACCAGGGAGCCATTACCAGTGGCGATGCCGTCTTTAATTTCGACGATACCCGCCATGTCGGCCGCGCGACGGTCCATTTCGGTACTCTCCAAAAAGGGAATCTGTCTGTCAACGACCAGGTCATCATCACCATCGACCCGGCTCGCGAAGCCACCCGCAAAAACCACACCGCCACCCATCTGCTCCAATGGGCATTGAGAGAAGTCCTGGGCGACCATGTCCATCAGGAAGGATCCCTGGTCTGTGCGGATTATCTCAGGTTCGATTTTACTCATCCCAAAGCCCTGACCCGCGATGAAATCCACCAGATCGAACAGAAAGTACTCGAACAAATTTATCTGGACATGCCGGTTACCTTTAAGGTCATGCCCATCGACGACGCCCGTCAACTGGGAGCCATGGCGCTGTTTTCCGAAAAATACGGCGATCACGTCCGCGTCCTGGCCATCGGCGCCGAATCGCCCGACCGGCTGGAAAAAGCCTTCAGCCGCGAATTCTGCGGCGGAACCCACGTCAATAACACCGGCCAGATCGCCTCTTTTAAAATTGTACGCGAAGAGAGCATCGCCACCGGCGTTCGCCGGATCACTGCCATGACCGGACGGGCTTTAAATGACTATTATTCCGAACGTTCCGCCGGTATCGATGAATTATCCGCCCTGCTCAAAGCCGCCCCCGACCAGATCGTTACCCGCGTCACTGCCCTGATCGACGAAAACAAAAAACTCAAAAAACAACTCAAACAAGGCAGCGCCGGCGACCTGAAATCCGCCGTCGACGCCCTGCTCGACTCCGCCGCCACCATCGGCGACAGCGCCATCGTCATCGGCAAATTCGACAACGCCGATCCCGAAGCGGTCCGCCAGCAGATGGACCGTATCAAAAAAATCAAACCCAGTTCCGCCACCGTACTGGCCATTATCGGCGAAGAAAACAAAGTCTCCCTGCTGGCCGCCGTAACGGACGACCTGATCAAAAAAGGCGTCAAGGCCGGTGATATTGTCAAACAAATCGCCCCCATCGTCGGTGGCGGCGGCGGGGGCCGCCCACAAATGGCCCAGGCCGGCGGCAAAGATGCCTCCAAAACTGACCAGGCCTTGCAGAGCGCCTTGTCCTTTATTCAAAGTATATTGCCATAAAGAAATCCGGCAGCTTTAACTGTAATTCAATGAATCCGGCCTGATATCCAGCCGATTACTTATTGGAAACATACCTTTGTAGCAGGTTCCAACAGCCACCTGAGTATGACAATATGGATGTAATCGAGAGAGATGTTATCAGACCTGAAATCTAAAATCAGCCTGACCATGGGATTTATATTAATCTTATGCGCTATGGGGGCATGGTTGGTAACTGATCGGGTCGTTATGCCTTCCTTTACCAATCTGGAATTCGATGCCGCCCGGACAAACCTGCAACGGATCGAAGATGCCTTGAATCGCGAAATCGAAACCCTCAACATGACCTGTAACGATTATGCCAGATGGGACGATACTTACAATTACATGGATTCAGCCGACCCTGATTATATTGAATCGAATTTTGGAGTTGCCACATTTCAAGGATGCCAATTGAATTTTTGCTATCTGGTTAAACCAGACGGAACGGTTCTCTGGCACAAGGCCTATCTTTTCGACCCGGATTTAGAAGAACCGGCGGAGTATCTCATAACAGAAATCCCATCCGAAAAATTTCCACCTGACCATCACATGCTGATTGTCGACAGGGATATCGAACAAAATGGCCTCTCAGAATCCTGGCATTCTGGAATAAGATTAATTAATGGCTATTACACCTTATTTGCCTGCCGGCCGGTCATTACCAGTGAAGGCGAGGGACCCTGTCGAGGAACCTTGATATTCGGTAGATTTTTGGATAAATCACTCATCGACGCGCTTAGCCAGATTACACACCTGGATTTCAAAATCCTGCCTTGCCTGACTCATTATCCGCTAAAATTAAAAAAAGAAGACAAATATCTTATTCGCCTAGATCCTGAAAGCAATCTGGTTGCCTCAGCGCTTATCTGTGATTACGCGGATTATCCGCTTTTTAAAGTGTCTATCAAACAATCGGCCGGCATTATCCAAAAAGGACGCAATACCATCGGTATGGTCATTCTATTCCTGGTGTTATTATTTATTATCATGCTGATTATTCTACGATCATTCATCAACCGTACGATCATTAAGCCCATTGACAATCTTTCGCAGCATATAAAATCAATTATTAAATCGGGCACCCTGAACACCTTCCAGAATAATAATCGAAATGACCAGATCGGAATTCTTACCAGGCAATATAACCAGTTAATGGATGAACTAAATCAGAAAAATAATCTGCTGGAACTGGCGGCCGTTACGGATGGTATGACCGGCATTTATAACCAGAGATATATGATCGACCGGCTAAAATCAGAAATCGTCAGATGTCGCCAGGAAAACGCCATCTTTTCTCTGGCAATCATTGATATCGATAATTTTAAAACAATCAACGATACCTGTGGCCATTCCATCGGTGATAAAATTATCTTAGCTGTTGGGGCCATCTTACTTACCGGACTGCATGATTCGGATCTCCTGGGCCGCTATGGCGGTGATGAATTTATTATCATTCTCCCCGATCAGGATGCCTACCAGGCTTATGGAACCCTGGATATCATTCGTCGCAATATTCAAAAGATGGAATTCCGGGACACCCATATCCCAATTAGTATCAGCGCCGGGATTCAAACATGGGCAGGCCAGTCCAACACTTTGATCTTTTCTCAGGCCGATGAATTGCTCTATCAGGCCAAAGCCAATGGTCGCAATTGCATTATTTACCAAACCGAAAACACCGCAGTCGCCAATCCCATTTAATTCCAATATCAAGCCCTGCACGGATCATATTTCCTGCCATTTCAAAATATCATCCTGAGTGGATTGTATTTCGATAACATTCTTATTTCTCGTTAGTTATCTGGCCTTCCCGGAAAAATCCCTGCTTATTGTTCTACCTCTCTGGTTTTTACCAATTACTCCGATTTTAATGATTGTTACAATTATAATAATCATACCAGCCTTATTAACAAAATATTAAAATACTTACCACTTTTATGAATTCATAAACATAATATTTCGAGTAAAATAAAGATATAAGGCATTGATAATCAAATAAATTAACAGCTCAAACGACTACCTGAAAATGAAGCGCTTTCCCCTGTTGAACCAAGTAAATTGCTGGTCTGCCCTTGACATTCACTTGTGTTTCTGACATGATATTATAGTCCAGATAATTTGACTGTTATATAACAGTCAAGTTACCGTAAATGGATAGACTGTTTTCTTTTTAATCAGAAACATCAAACTGGCACGGATGCTTTGCCTGGATTCCCCGGCCGGTTTTTAATATTTATCTTCAAGGCAGGCATGGAAAACAATAAAACAGGCATTTTCGATGGAACCTCGTCGGGCCCGGTGAGTCAAAGTTATATGACAGGCCACAAGGTAAAATCGATTGATGAAGAGGCAATATTAGCTCGGTGCCGAAAAGGCAACATGGTGGCTTATGGCCAGTTGATCGATTTATATCAGGACCGTTTATTTAACGCAATCTACCGAATGACCGGGCACTATGATGATGCTTTGGAACTTACTCAGGAAGCGTTTTTTAGAGCCTTGAAAAACATAGGTCGGTTCCGGGGCAATGCCGGCTTTTACACCTGGCTGTTTCGGATTGGGATAAATTTATGCCTGAGCCATCGTCGTCGAGCCGGAAAAGTACATTTTGCTTCTTTAGATGAACCTCATGCCCAGAATAATCAGGCTCAAACTTTGCTGGATATGATGGAATCGAGTAATAATCGCGGCCCGGAACGACAGGCCGAATTGAAAGAAGAACATGCGCGCGCGCTTGAAGCATTAGATAAACTGGATGAAGACCATCGCGCCGTGGTCATCATGCGCGATATTGAAGATTTAAGCTATAATCAGATTGCTCGCATCCTGGAACAACCCGTAGGCACAATCAAAAGCAGGCTGTTCAGGGCACGGATGACCCTTCGGAACTATCTGAACCATAAGTAATTAGTATTAATTATATGAATACAAATGAAATTAACCATCTTCTGAACGCATATCTGGATGATGAATTGCCGGATTCCAGACGGCAAAAAGTTGAAAGTCTTCTCGAGAAAGATGAGCAGATTCGTCAAACTCTATCGGACCTGAACCAGGTACGCCAGGTTCTATCGGATTTACCTCGCCTGAAAGCCCCTGTCGAATTGGCAGAGTCAGTTTTATATGATCTCGAACGAGATATCTTATTACAAGGGCATTCCGGATTTTCCGAAGCGGCAGGCCATAAACATTTACGTTGGAGACGCTGGCTGGAAACGGCTGCCATGCTGATTCTGGCGGGAGCAATTGTCATGATCGTGTATAATGTTTTACATGATAACCGATCCTTAAAGCAATCTCTCACGGTTGAAAATGAACCGATAGTCATGCTGGATGATTACCCTGATGAATCCACTGATTCAACAAAGAAGGAAGAACACAAATTCAGGTCATTTGGTATCAAACCCGATTCATCATCCTTAAATTCAAGCTTCACACCGGAAGTATCGGCTCCCGTTAACAAAATGGCTGATTTATTAATCCCAAATACTGATTCCGAGTTATCATATGGCACAATCAAGCTAGTTATAACTTACAGCCCTCCCCAACAACCCGGACTTGAAGTACAAAAACTGATTTATGACAACCAGATAAATCACGTAGTCAGCAATATTAAAGATCCAACAAATCCACAGTTCGCTTTCATGTGTACAGACCACCAGTTTAAAAACTTATTTGGCGAACTCAGCCAACTTGACAATACCTCAATGCAAATTGTATTACAGGATGAGGAAAATAACCGGGATATTATCCTCTCAGAACCTTCTAATGAAGAAGCGTTCAATCTTGCAACCGAAGCGAATCGAGATGTTCAGGCAGCCAGAATTTTACGGATGTTACCAAACGAGCGTATAGCCGTTATCGACAATAAATTTAACATCAACAACTTATGGTACTCGATGCTGACGAGCAGCCCTTCATTGCCGACAATTTTTCCCGGGAATGATTTAACTACTAATACCTCTGAAACATCTCAGCTGGATCACCTCAAGGAAAACTATTTCTCTGAACAGACTGATTTGAAAAACGACCCAGTTGACATTCCAGAAATCTCACTTAATACTGCGGATAATCTTGGGGCGGCCACGTCTGATAGAGTAACATTAAATAAAAATAGTAATGACATAGCTTTGCCGACCTATGATTCTAACTCTCCTGTTAGGTTTGACCTCAATTCAGCCTCCTGGGCTCGCATGAAAGAAAATCCCGTAAGATTGGAATGTGATAAACCACAAGCGCTCGCAAAGGATCACTTTCAATTAGAAGCTGAATCTCAAAAAACCAGCCTGATTGCAGTTGAATTGCTCATCAAAGCAATAAAATTACCTCCTCTATTCCATACCGTTCCCACTGCTAACGAAACCGTTCAATCGGGTTCGAAAGCCAATACGATAATACCGCTGGCCAGACCTACCACCACAGATCAACCCATCAATCCCGGCCCCCTTGATGCCAATTCTCCCCCACAGTTATCTGGTGGAAATAGCGAATTCCAACAACCAGATAAGCAGCCTCAATAGTGCAGTGTATGCAAATTGAAAACCAACTGCCCCCACTTTGAGGATTTCCCACGTTAATCCACTTGGGGTTAAACATTGTCTTTCTCCCTAAACTGCCCGACATGCTACTGTCATACCCACCAACAGTCTTATAAAATGTTCTCGGATAAAAATAAAAAAGGACCCCTGGTTCACGCAGAACGCAGCAGGCCCTCTATGTTATTGATGCCAACAACCAGCCAGCCTTAGGCCATAAAGCCGGCATGGGTGTCAACACTCCAAATGTATCCAAAATTTATATTCTTATCCCAATAAAGCTATTGGAGAACGCAATTCATAAATAAGATATTTTTAGTGTCGAATATTCTACTATCAATAATTGTAATTACTTAAAAAAAGCGGTCTGATGGTAACCAAGGCAGCTTACTGCCCGGGCCGCCACCAGACCCCGCCAGTCAAAAAGGAGCATCATGACATTGGGTATTTCATCCGCCAGGATGTCCGCGAGTGGGAAAATCCATCTCCCTCTCTCGGGAATGTTTCTTCCAGTTACTATTAAAAACAGTCATTCAAGACGTTTAAGTTCAAAGAAAAGCCCCCATTGAGAGGGGGCTGGGCACCTTGCCCTATTATAATCGAGGTTGTGTGTATGCGTGTCTGGGCTCGAAAAGAACCGCACTCATGGTTTGGGTGCCGGCAAGGCTATCGCCGGCTCAGGCATACAGCGTGTCCAGCACGCGAGCCTGTCTTTCCGGATCAGCCCCATTGTATCGCTTAAGAAAACCTCGTCTGTATCACGATTCAGGTCGAATTGATCATTTTCGAATCCGCTTTTTATTCAGTTGCCAAGTAACTCATTTTCGTTACAACACAAAGATAAAATACAAACTCCATCAAGGCAAATTTACCGGCAGAATTTTTAAATAAATATCCTGCCAGCTTAATGCCAACAAGTCAAAGTCACTTAATAACAATAAGTTATGAAATTCACAGCGCTATTCGATTCAATGATCTCCCTTCAATATTACCCTTTTCGCAATCATACCAGATTTAGATTCCAGTGTAGATATGATTGATCATTGCCGAATAACTTAAATATGCATAATCAAACTCCTGTACTTGAGAAACCCATTCGAAAACCCGAATCCACAAATACGACCAAACAAAATGGAGTAGTTAATTTAGTGTCCGATAAGTCCGCTTTCCAGGCCCATCAACAATTCAAACCATCTAAAAGGCTTAAAGCATTGAATCGCTGGTTATTATGTTTCAATCAAAATGCATCTTTTTATACAACCATAACTCAAGCGGCTTTATTAGCTGCCTTATGTCTTTGGACATTTAAAATGGTCTGTTCACCGCTTATTCAAGGTGGAAATACATTTCTACACTTCATTAACCTTCCCATCCATGAAACAGGGCATATTATTTTTACCCCTTTTGGCCGTTTTATGCACTTCCTGGGCGGCACATTATTCCAGATAACGTTACCGCTTATAATTATGATGGCATTCCTGATCCAGAAAAAAGATGCCTTTGCCGCCTCAATTATGCTTTGGTGGTCCGGTCAGAATTTTCTGGATATCGCTCCCTATATTAATGACGCGCGAACCCGTTCATTGCCTCTGGTTGGTGGAGGTCAACATGACTGGGCCTATTTATTAGGTCAGATACATGCCCTTGCCCAGGACCACTCACTGGCTCAATTATCATTCGATCTGGGCTCTATTATCATGTTTATCGCGATAACCTGGGGATTGACCATCCTATGGATGCAATGGGATTGGATAGCAACCAGAAAAAAACACACAAAAGCCTGATTCAAAACAGGGGCCGTCAAATATCAAGTTTCGTGTTTTATGTCATTCCAATCGATTGTGACAGTAAAATAAGATCCAGATCAACATTTCCTGGGCTCATAACAGGATTTTGATTGTTATACCCGAATCCGGTCAGACGATTGATCATGCGATCGGCATAATTAAATGCTTCAGCCAGACTGACGCGTCCATTTTGGTCGATATCAACATTAAGCGATCCCGTATCATTCATGGCCGTCACCAGCCAACTGGTAAATACCGAACCGGTCTCACCCTCAGGCATAAATTGTGATACGGTATCCCATGAATATTGATTATAGGCGGATGACGCCAATACCCATGTCTGGCTAACCCTGCTGCACAAACTGGTAAAACCGCCGCTAAAACAGGCATCGAGAATAACCACTTTATTGGCTTCGGAGTTGATCTCATTCAGTTGAGTGGCAAGTTGTGTTTCACTATAACTTTCACCACTTGGCAAGGAAAGCGCTTCATTGTCATCACGCTGATACGAAGCGCCATAACTGCCATGACCACTATAATAAAAGATGACCAGATCATTTCCGTCAGCCTGAGTGGCCAGCCAGACGATCTCAGTATTGATCGCCGTAGAATTGACAACAGTTCCATCCCCACTGAGCGTATGAATAGAATCGCTCGAAAAACCATAAACATCAATAAGCGTCTGATACATCTGGTCCAGATTAACCTGACTGGAAGCCAGATCGTTCTGACTACCCGGATAATCGATCGCACTGACCAATACAGCCCAACCCTCAACCTGGCCATCGCCGCTCAATTCAGTGTCAATAATATCCGTTGAACCATCCGGTTCCAGCGTAATATCTGGTTCATCCGGCGCTACGGATTCTGTAGTTTCCGACTCTGGAACCGGCCCCGTCAAAGTCAACTCATACGCTCCAATACTCTTGTGCCAGGCATCCGCCTGAATGAAATATTGCTCGCCAGCGACTACTTCTATGATTATCTGGGAATCGAACGTGCCCTTTGCGCTATCATCGTTCCGGGCAATTAATCGTCCGGAACTGTCATAGACATAAAGATAGGCATCTAAAGGCGAATCAGCAGCTTTCATGTCGATCTGTAACTGACCATCCGTGGTTGCTGTATAAACAAACAGATCCTGATCTCCAATATGGCCGATTAATCCAACAATGATGGCATTCCCATAATCATCTACTTCAATTAAAGTTGCGTCTTCAAAATTATCTCCATAATCGTCAGCATAAGCCTCACCCGTAGACGGACCATCAATTGATAAAGTATAATCACCCGTGCTGGAGCGAAAAGCATCGGCCCGCACATAATAACTCTCCCCGGCCGTTACCTGGATCAAAACCAGAGCATCGGTCCCTGAACCGCTGTCATCATCGCGTGCAACTAACTTTCCGCGACTATTATAGACGTATAAATAGGTGTCCAGGTTGGTATCTAATGCCTTCAAATCAATTTGAACCAATCCACTTTCGTTTGCGACAAAAACAAACATATCTTTGTCTTTCCTGGAATCAATGCTGCTTTGGGCTGTGGAGTCCCCAGATGCGTCCAAAGTCAGGGTTGCGGCGGTGGTGAACGTATCTCCAATTATATCATTCCGGGTATTCTCAGATGATATCATCTGATGTGAAATTCCGGGGTGTGCCGATAGCAAAAAACGTGATTCCAACTGTTCCAGACGTAATGAACTGTTAACTGAGCGCGATAACGGTTTTTTGACGTGAGGTCTCATGATGACTCACCTTTCTCAAACTGTGATGATAAATTTGTGATCTGGACAATGGGGTGCTTAACACGGTATGAGTATTATATATATGACCCATAAGCCGGTACGATGCAAGTTTGTTTTTTTAAATATTTCATTAACATATAACCTTGTCTGTCAAAATGTGCCCACCCCTTCCCTACTTCAACTAGAAAGACTCGAATTCCATATCGACAGAACCTGTTAACTACCTGCTAAATGTCATAATGGGCTATTTTGTCATTTTTAAATAATTTTTCATGGCACTAATAGCGCCAACATAGTTGAATTCGTGATATTATCCTGCTGTAACCTTTTGATCGGCACAATTTCTTCCCGTGTTACTTTTTTCGCAGGCTTTCATCACCCAATGCGTATCAATAGATATTGATCATGGAAGGCCCTATACTTCCAATTGCCATTTGCCACCCTTTGACAACATGATGGGTATTCTACTTTCATAAAAGCGAACATCTCTTATGCCGAGTTGGATACCAGGCAAAAAACAATCATCCTTTAACTTCCTGACAGTTATAACCTGTGGATGCTCCCTGGTTCTTATCCGCGCCATTTTATAACAGCCCAAACTAAACCTTTATTTCAGCCAATTATTTATATTAATAATCTTATCGCAAAGCCAATATGAGATATATTTGGAGACACAATGATTAACGAGAGCAATCTCATAACATGGCATCACAACGATTTGAGTCGCCCGGGATTTGAAATATTCAATTTCGCACAGTATTTATCCCAAGAATATCCCCGATATCAAAGTTGCCATCAAATCTGCCTGATTACAAAGGGAAGTGGCCAATGCATTATTGATACGCATAGAGTGGAATGGCATAATGAATCAATTATTCTGCTGCTAGGCGGTCAATATGTCAACTTCCGCCCGAATTCTGAATCTCATGGTTATCTGATACAAATCTGTGAACACGATATCCTCCGACCCGATAGCCAGGGATTCCCGGGATTAAGTACCCACTTGTTTGATTCTCAATTTTCAGGGATTTTACCACTTAACCCTGAAAAGTTTCGGCCATTGATTACTTTTATTGAATTAATCAAATCAGAACTGAAATCAACATCCAATCCATCCCATTTATGCTTGCTGCGAGGTTTGTTTCACCTTTTTTTATTCAAGATTGAACAACTCTGGCCTATGCAATCTCAAATAAACCGGCATACCTCTTATGAACACAAGCTCTACCTGAATTTTAAACAACTACTGGAAACAGATATCTCAACCACTCGTTGTGTCAATGATTATGCCGACAAATTATGTATTACCCCCAAAAAACTCAATCAGATCACACGACGGTACTTTGGCAAAACCGCCAAAGAAACCATTAATAACCGCTCAATTTTGGAAATGACACGATTATTGCTCCATTCTGATTTGAGCATAAAACAGATCGCTGATCGTACAGGCTTTACCGACCCTGCTAATATGTCCCGTTTTTTCCGTCAATACACAGGCCGCGCGCCGGGAGATTTCAAAAAGAGTTGGGGTATCCACTCCAGTGCTTTTGACAAAAAATAGGCGGGTTTTGACCTGTTGAGATGATGATTAACTCGTCGATATAACTTTTATGATGCACCATGGTATTGACGTTAATACTATGTAAAAATCTAATCGACGTAAGGAGTGAATCATGATTAGCAGTATCAGCAACCTTGTGGCAGGGTCACCCTCTCCCATAATGGGAAGCAATACCCTGAACCAAGCTGATCAAACCAAACTCGAAGAAATTTTGGCTAAATATGATCCGTCAAATATGACGGTCGAAGACATGAAAGCCATGAATCAAGCAATCATTTCTGCCCGCATCCAGCCGGGAAAAGGCATGATCAACACCCTTGAAGAGGGAGGTTTTGACACCCAGGCTCTAATGGAAACGGCCCGGGAACAATTTGGCAGTGCGACTCCCCCACCCCCCCCGGGCCAGTCAGAACAATCCGAACAAAGTAGCGGCGTTAATGATGAAATCAGCCAGTTGTTGATGACATTAATTCAGGAAATCCAATCAGGAAATGTCGACCAGAGTGATTTGCAGGATTTTCTGGATTCGCTCGTTTCGCAATCTGGCAATTTCAGCGGTAACCTCATAGATACCTCCGCTTGATTGATTATTATCATCCACAACCCGACCAATATATTGTTATTGAACGAATTCAGGTTGACATCACTGATTTTTATAAATCGCCATGTCCACCATTTTGATTCTGCCAAATGGCAATATCAATTATTCCATTCCCAGTACCTGCCCGGAATCATCAGCGATGATTTTTTCTCCCGGTGATATCACTAAAAATTCATCGTGATCCCATTGGGCATTTACCATTCTTTCCAACAGGCTCATGCTTCCCTGTATTTCCTTATACAACAATTGCCTGCGAATCGCTTCTTGTCGAGCCAATTCGCTATAGGCGTCATCCTGAGGCAAACCCGTACGGATATAAGCAAGGTTATGGTAATTAGCCGTCCAATTGCCCATCGTTTCCATCAGATAGCGGGCATTGTCTTCACCATATTTCTCAATATAATAATCCAGCCCGCAATCAATTCCTAATTGCGTCATCAGTGAATCCCCATCGCTATCATCCCGTTCCGTCCAGCCGGTAGTCCGGAAATAGGTACCCGGATACTCATCAAACCATGCCTCAAAAGCTTGCCGGGAACCAAAAAAACACCGCTATGCAATCATGGACTTTGGGGATAACTAATGGACAAGACTTTGTTGACAGTCCAACAACGCCATCGTTACACCGCCCGTATCCCAGTAAAATCGCATCATATTTTTGCTCTTCATCTGCCTTCTGCACTGCCGCTTTTAATTCCGCAAACATATTTTCCCGGCCGGCATCATGCAAACCTTTACGCAGAAATTCAATATCGATAATATGATCGCAACAGGCAACCACCGAACAGATCTCGCGAAAGAAAATCTCGCAGGCGATCAATTTGAAGCGTTTGTTTACCGGTTTTTGACGGTCGCGCGGATCATTGGCAGCGAAACTGGCCATACCATTACCCCTCCGGAATCCATTTCGCCGCATCTGCCGCATGATAAGTAATAATCATATCGGCGCCGGCGCGCTTTAAGCTGGTCAGGATCTCCAGTGTGACGGCTTTTTCATCCAGCCAACCCCGTTCAGCGGCGGCTTTGATCATGGCGTACTCACCCGAAACATGATAGGCAGCGGTTGGAATACCAAATCTGTCTTTGACACGTCGAATAATATCCATATAGGCCAGGGCGGGCTTGACCATAATCATATCAGCACCCTGATTAATATCTTCGCTTGCTTCCCGTAAGGCTTCATCACTATTAGCCGGATCCATCTGATGCGTTCGCCGATCTCCATATTTCGGGGCGCCTTCAGCCGCGTCACGAAATGGGCCATAAAAAGCCGATGCGTATTTAACGGCGTAGCTCATGATGGGAATATGGTTGAAACCTGTCTGATCCAGTCCATTGCGTATAACGGCTATCATGCCGTCAATCATCCCTGAGGGCGCAATCATATCCGCCCCCGCATGGACATGCGAAACCGCCTGACGAACCAGATTCTTACAGGTCGCATCGTGATCTAATACCATTTGCCCATTACGTTCAACCATAATTCCACAGTGGCCATGACTGGTATATTCACAAAAGCATACATCGGTAATAATCAGCATCTCAGGAACTGCCTGGCGAATTGCCCTTAAAGCGCGCTGAATGATCCCTTTATCATCATCCCAGCTATCGGATCCCGTTTCATCTTTGACAGATGGGATACCAAATAAAAGGATTGATCGAATGCCGTCTTCATATAATCGGACAGACCATTCGGCAGCATAGGCAACATCCAACTGATATTGCCCGGGCATGGAGGCTATCTCCTGCCGGGTGCCATCCCGATGATGTACAAAAACCGGTTGGATCAAATCACAAGTGTTAACCTGATGTTCTCGAACCATGGCTCTGATTATGTTATTCGAACGTAACCGACTTAGTCTAGTTTGTGGGAACATGTTATGCTCCTGTGATTCTTTATAATTGAACGATTATTTAATCAGTTTTGAAATCGCCTTGAATGCAGGATGTTTGCTGCTGATCAGCATTTCCATCAAAGCGGCTTCTGTTGTCGTGACGAAAACCCCGGTTTGCTGCATGCGCTGTCGGGAAATGTCGGCATCGAACGGACGGCGTGAACTGACGGCATCGGCGGCCAAGAAAGGAGTCATTCCCATCTTTATCAGATCGCAAGCGGTTTGCTGAACACAGATATGAGACTCAATCCCGGTCAGGATCACCTGAGAACGTCCGCTGTCAATCAGGGCAGACCGAATGGTTTCATCCTGGCAGCAACTGAATGTCAGCTTATCGAAATAGCAGATATCTCCCAGGGTCGCCCGCAAAGTTTCTACGGTTGATCCTAACGCCCGGGGATATTGTTCTGTCACTAAGACAGGTAATTCTAATAACTTAGCCGCTTCGATCATGATCCGGGTCCGTTCAACCACCCGGTCCATTTCATAGATATACGGCGTAAAAGCATCCTGAATATCGATCACCATCAGAAGCGCTTTTTTGGAATCTAACAAATGCTCATGTCTCATATTCAAATCCTTATTGAATTGAAGGTTAGCTCAATATTGTACGGGAAGGAGCGATGAAAGCAAGGATCGGTCGTACTTGAATCCCATCCGGTAAAATTGTTGTTTGAATTAATCAATATAAGAATCTATTTAACAGCCACTTATAAGGATTAAATGATACCTTGGCTTCGTTTCGTCTGAGAGGATCCGTCTGGAGGGTATAGCTCTTGACCTTGTTGGATTCACATGCTCGCCATAGTTATCGGACCTCAGCTACGGCTCCCGTTCTGAAACCGGTCGGTTGGTCAGTATGTCTCTGATTTTTAAATGGCGCTGATAAAGACTCACACGGTTATCGCCGGCCAGATGATCCCAGGGTAGCACCTCTGTTTCACCGCGTTCACGATGGGCATAGAACGCCGGATCGATCCCGCATTCCTGAAACGCTTTGAGATATCGATCATACTGGAATGTTTCATCCCAGGAATCAAAATGGGCTCCATTGCGATATGCCTTTTCTATGACACCACTTAAACGCCTGTCCCCTCTTGCCAGCACCCCTTCCAGAATGGATCGTTCCATATAATGAAATTTGAGCTTTATTGACACCTTGCGCATGGACTTTACCTGATCGATCAATCGCCGCCGGGTTGCCATAAAGTAATCAAACGGCTGCATCGCCATCCAGCCAAACGGCGTGTGTGGTTTGGGAACCAGCCATGAAACTGCGGCATGGACTGCCGCCGGGGTTCCGCGAACTTCCTTGCCCAAACGCGATATCTGGCCGGCCAGTTCAACAATACCATCGATATCTTCAGAAATTTCATAAGGAAATCCGGCCATAAAATAGAGCTTGACCCGTTTCCATCCCACTTCGAAGGCATTCCGAACCGTGGCCATCAGGTCATGGTCGGTGACCCGTTTCCCGATGGCTTTGCGCAGAATATCGGTGGCGGCTTCAACGGCAATGGTCAGCCCTTCCCGGCGGGTACCGGTGATTTGTTCAGGGATGTCACGCAGCTGACGGTCCACCCGTAAAGAGGGAAGCGAAATACCCATATGACAGCCCTCAAACCTGCCATAAAGTGCCTGAACCAATTGTGCCAGCCTGGGGTAATCGCTGGAAGATAAACTGAGCAGGGAGATGGTATCGTGCCCGGTATTCAGATAGCTTTCCCAGGCCAGTTCGACTATTTTTTCCAGACTGCGAAAACGCAGCTTGCCACGGGTATGTCCCGCGTGACAGAAAGCACAGCGTTGCGGACACCCTCGCATAATCTCAATGGCAATCCGGTCATGGGGCGTCTCGGCGTAAGGGATGATGGGAGCGGTCGGAAAAACCGCCCCGTCCATATCCGCTACCGCAGCTCGTTGAACACAGGCCGGCACCCCTTCCACATTCGGTTTCACTTCAGCCAACGTACCATCTGGGCAGTACGATACCTCGTAGAACTGGGGTACATAGACAAATTCAAACCGGCGTGCCAGTTCCAGCAGAATGTCATGCCGGCGCGCGGCCGTTTTTTTCAATACCCGGATCGCCTGCACGACCATCGGCAGCGACTCTTCCCCATCACCCAAAATCACCAGATCGAAAAAATCGGCGACCGGTTCACAGCAATCCGACATCGGGCCACCGCCAATGACCAGTGGCTCATCTTCCTGGCGGTCTGCCGCTCGAAAACTGATCCCGGCCAGGTCCAGCAGATATAATACATTGCTGTAAATGAGTTCGTGTTGCAGGGTAATGCCCAGAACATCGAACTCGCGAACCGGCCGGCGGCTTTCCCAGGAATACAATGGAATCCCCTCCGACCGCATCACACTGCGGACATCCAGCCAGGGCGCGTAGGTGCGCTCGGCGACAACACCCTCCATCTGATTCAATGCGGTGTATAAAATGGCCAAACCCAGGTGCGACATACCGATGGTATAAGCATCAGGATAAGCCAGGACCACACTGATATCCACCGAACCGGGATCTTTGCGTATCTGGTTGACTTCCCCGCCGGCATACTGGGCGGGCCCTTGAATCCGGGGCAATAAACGCTGTGAGATGGTACTGAATAGATCGGTCATTTTATATGATATATCATATAAGTAGCCTCAAAAACTACTTTAGGAGTATTGAAATAATCACTGATAGACAGAACAGACAAGTCTTACGAAACCGTATCCAGGGCCTGCTTAAGTGTCTTAACAACCTCCTGTACTTCTTCCCGAGACAGGTTATTATGGAACGGTAAAGCCAGGGTGCGATCGCCGACTCGTTCAGTTACCGGGAATGCTCCCCGCTGATCACCCAGTAAATCAATGATGAAGGGTTGATAATGAATCGGGACAAAATAATTACTGCTGCCAATACCGGCATCGCGTAAGTACTGGATAACACGATCGCGTTGCTCACGACTGAACGAATCCACTAAACGTATAACGAAAACAAACCAACTCATCCGGCAGCCATCCGGTTCACGCGGCACACACAAGCGTGCTTCTTCAGCCAGCGCCGCCTGATACATCTCAGCAACCTGAGAACGCTTGGCGACAAATTCTTCGATGCGTTTAATCTGTTCTATTCCCAAAGCGCTGTTGATATCCGACAAACGATAATTATAACCCAGACGCACATGCGCCAGCCATCCGCCGTCCGTGGCGCGTCCCTGATTCCGTAATGACCGACAGATATCCGCAATCGTATCATCATCGGTAAGAATAATTCCGCCTTCTCCGGTGGTCATCTGCTTGTTGGGATAGAAGGCAAACACACTGGCATGGCCCAGGGTTCCAACCTTGCGTCCATTGACGATACTACCCAGCGCTTCACAAGAATCTTCAATACATAATAATTTCCGCTCTTGCGCCAGATCCCAGATAGCATCCAGTCCTTGAGGATTACCAAACACTTCCACGGGTACGATCGCTTTGGTTTTGGGTCCGATTTTCTCTTTGACCTGTTCGATATCGAGATTATAAGTTTCCGGATCGATATCCACAAAAACCGGGGTAGCGCCCGCCATCAGGATAATATTAGTGGTCGCGACAAAACTGAACGGAGTCGTTATCACTTCATCACCCGGCCCGATACCCATCGCCAGCATACACAGATGCAAACCACTGGTCCCGCTATTCACGGCCATGGCGTGTTTGCGGCCAATATAATCAGAAAACCGGCTCTCAAATTCCGGACCAATGGGACCAAGACTCAGATTTGGGCTTTTCAGCACGGCAACAACGGCATCAATTTCTGCCTGGGTGATATCCTGAGAAGACAATCCAATCCGCATGGGATCTCCTTATGATTAAACTTTTGAGTATTTCACAAATCAAAACTGATATTCACATCGGGCATACCAGTTGAAAAAATAAGATTATATCAGAAATCTATTGGATTTCATGTATGGAATTTTCGTTGATCTTCAGAAACAATAAAAATTCTATTCCAAAAAGCATAAAACTGGTTGAAGATTGAAGTTATCTGACAATGATTCATCCCTTTTTTCTGATAAACAATTGATCTACTCACGGACAAACACGTCAGCTCTTACGGGCATCCCTGATAAAGAATCAATCACAACTCATTAATTCATAATTTGTTACATTATTTTACCCAACTTAATATGCAATAGTCACTACGGAAAAATCCTGACTCTTGTCAATAAAATTCAAACCCATTTTTACTCAAATACCGTAGATTTAAGCTCCGGTTCACTCGTCAATTTTTCAAATCAGTTGATTTATTACGCTGGTAACATTATTTTATTCCAAACGTTTAACGTATTGTGGTATCAATAACCCGTTCTTTGATGGCATAAATTTATGATTATTAGATACTTATAAAACACATGACTGATCGGCATTGCCCGCCCGAACCATACTCTGAAAGAGAACTCAATGACCCATTTTGGAAGAATCGCAAAATATTTTCTGCAACAGAAACAGGCTGTCATCATATCGATCGTCTGTGCAATTTTAGTCGGTGTCCTGTTTTCTGTGAGCATCACGGCCATGCTTCCACTGATGAAAGTGATGATCGGTGAAGAAGGCCTGCATGGCTGGATTTATCGTAACATCGTCCTGACCCGCACCGGTATGGGCTTCGCCATGATTCCACCGGAAGAAATCCCGAAAGAAGGCCAGCCCACGCCCCCAGTTGTCCCACTGCGAATAACCGATATCCGGTCCAATACTCCGGCCGCTCAAGCGGGTCTGCTCCCTTTTGATACGATCTTGTCAGTGACCATCCCGGGGCAGGCCGCCCCCTCAGAGACCAATCCCAGCAAAATCGATCTGCTCGAAACGATTGTCAATGCTGTCGATTCTGTCGAGATCACTGTTGAGCATGAGACCGGCCAGACCGAAACTTTACCAGTCACCCTGGAAGAATCACCGTTTTATACCGGCACGGCGCTCTGGGCCCTGAGTACGGTTCCTCGGGACCAGAGCTTGGAAACCAAAATCGGTTATCTCAAGATAATCATTTTCGTTATCATGGTCACAACTGCGTTGCGCTGTATTTTAAGATTCACCCAACAATACCTGGTTCATGTCATTTCGTTCAGGACCATCCAGCAATTACGCAATGATACCTATAGCAGAGCCTTGCGGCTTCCACTGAATTACTTCGGCCAGGAAGGGATCAGCGATACCATCAGCCGGTTTGTCCAGGATACCAATCGTGTCAAAGCCGGTCTGGAAATTTTACTGGGCAAAACTATCCTGGAGCCTATCAAAATCATCATGTTGGGGATCATGGCTTATAAAGTCAGCCCTAAAATGACCATTTTTATCATTACGATAGGCCCCGTGGCAGCCATGACCCTGAACCGCCTGGGCAAAAAAATGAAAAAAGCGACCAAACGCACCCTGGAAGAGTGGTCCAATCTGCTGGGGCACCTGCAAGGCACTTTCCTGGGGATCCGCGTGGTGAAAGGCTATCACCAGGAAACCAGTGAAGAAAAACGGTTTCTGGCTATCAATCAGAAATTATTGAAGCGTCAGTTCAAAATGGGCCGGATCGACGCGGCAGGTTCCCCCCTGATGGAAGGGTTATCGATTGTCGGGGCCTGTGCAGGCATGTTCTTCGCAACGAACTGGATTATGGAAGGAATGATCTCGGTCAGCAACTTTTTCGCCTTGATCGTCATTTTAGGCACCATGGCCGAATCCGGCCGCAAATTGGGGGATGTCTGGACCAAGGTCCAGACTGCCAACGCGTCCGCGGAACGGGTTTACCAGCTTTATGATCGCGAAATCGAACAGGATGCACCGGATGCCATTGCCCTGCCTCGCCTGACGGAGACGATCGAATTCTGCAATCTTGGCTATACCTATCCCCGCAGCCTGAATAAAACGCTTGACGGGATAAATCTGAAAGTCACTGCCGGCCAGACCATTGCCGTAGTAGGCCCCAATGGATCCGGTAAAACCACGTTATTGAGCATGATACCCCGTTTCTTCATTGCGGATGAAGGACGGATTCTATTCGATGGCCGCGATATCGCCAACGGCACCCTGGAAAGCCTGAGAACGCAAATCGGAATCGTTCCTCAGCAACCGATTGTCTTCCACGAATCGATCGCCGCGAATATCGCCTATAGCAAACCCGGCGCCACCCAGGATGAAATTGTTGCCGCCGCGCGTCAGGCCTTCGCTCATGACTTCATTTTGAATACCCCCAACGGTTACGATACGATTATTGGCGAACAGGGCGCCACCCTTTCCGGCGGCCAGCTCCAACGGATCGCCATTGCCCGGGCCATCCTGCGTGATCCGGCCATCCTGATCTTCGACGAGGCCATGAGCCAGATCGATTCTGAAAGCGAACAGAAAATCCAGCAGGCCATCCGGGCCTTTTCTCAGGGCCGCACCTCATTTATCATCGCCCACCGCCTCAGCACGGTGATCGATTCCGATGTCATCGTCGTATTGGATAATGGACAACTGGTCGACCAGGGCACCCATCAGGAACTTCTGCAAAAATGCGCGCTCTATAAACAACTCTACAACATGCAATTTGGAGGTATTGTGCCATGACGCGTTTTCTAATCGTCTTCACATTCATTCTGACAGGCAGCCTGTTCGCCGCAGAGATGGTCCCGTTTCCCATTCCATTTGAAACCAATCCGGAATCGGTCATTCAGCACAATTACTTTCCCATTACCCCATCCAGCCGCCTGATCAGCAAAGACGGTCATTTTGTGGACCAGACCGGTCGCAAGGTTCGCATCTGGGGGGTTAATCTTTCTTTCAACGCCAATTTCCCGGAACATGCCGACGCGGAAAAACTGGCCCAGCGTCTGGCCGCGGCTGGTGTGAATGCCGTGCGCTGCCATCACATGGATACCAGTCCCTGGCCACGCGGAATCACTACCTCTGACTACCGCACGCTGCATCCCGAAGCGCTGGACCGACTGTGTTATATGATCGACCAACTCGCGCGATATGGTATCTATACCAACATTAACCTGCACGTCGGCGCTCAATACAGTAAACACCTGGGGTTACCCGATAGCCAGCGTAATTACGATAAGGTCGTGAATATCTTTACGCCGCCGTTAATCGACGCCCAGAAAAATTACGCCAATATGCTGCTGAAGTATATGAATCCCTATCGCAAAATGAGACTGGCGGACGATCCGGCGGTGGCGTTTGTGGAAATCACCAATGAAAACAGTTTTTTTATGTGGGACGGCGAAGAGGCATTAAGAAACCTGGAACCCTATTATCGCGATCTGCTGCAAAAACAATACAACCAATGGCTGCGAAATCGTTACGACAATACCGCCGGACTGAAAAAAGCCTGGTGCCGGACTCCCGATCCGCTCGGCAGCAATTTTCTGAAAAACAGTGACTTCAGCCAGATTTCCGGCAATGGCGTGCCTTCCTACTGGCAGGTGGAACAACATGCAGGATGCAGCGCCAAATTAATGCTGAAAAATAAGACACTGACTATTACCCCGACTAAAATTGATCCAACCAGCTGGCATCTGCAATTTAAGCAAACCGACTTCACGATTGAGGAGGGCCGTTACTATACGCTGACATTCACGGCCCATGCCGACGCGCCTCGCAGTATCTCCATGGTCGTGGGACAGAACCATGAACCCTGGGGTAATCTGGGTGTATCGCGTGAACTCAAACTGACATCCGAACCCCAATCATTCCGAATTGTCTTTCGGGGCTTGAAATCGGATGACAACGCCCGTCTCAGCTTCTCATTTGGCAACGCCGACGGACCGTTCTATCTGGCGGATATCCAGATGAAACCCGGCGCGGAATTCACCCTCGACAATGAAAAACTGGAAGACAACACGGTATTGCTTTACGGGGCTTCCGAATCTCAGCAGCGATTGAATGACCGGATGGTATTCCTGGCTGAAACCGAAAAAAAATACTTCGATGGGATGTACCAACACATCATAAATGATATTGGTTGCAACTCACTGGTAACGGGCACGATTGTCTTTGGGCCACTGGGGCTCTATACTCAAAGTGATCTGGACTTCGTGGACAGCCATGCCTACTGGCAGCATCCGCGTTTTCCGGGCCGGCCCTGGGATGGCAATAACTGGATCATCAACCAGATGGCCTTAAGCGCCCACCCGGATGGCTCAACCCTGTTCCAGTTGGCGTCGGAACGTCTGGCCGGCAAACCTTATACGGTTTCGGAATACAACCATCCGGCGCCACTGGACAGCCAATCGGAATGCGTTCCTATGATCGCATCGTATGCCGCCCTGCAAGACTGGGACGGCATCTGGCTGTACACCTATTGTCATGGCAACACCGAATGGAACCGCCAACAGATGAACAGTTTCTTTGATATCGACACCAATCCGGCCAAGTGGGGCTTTATGGCTGCCGGCGCGACTGTTTTTTGTGATTCCAATCTGAATACATTTCCCAACAAAAAAGGATACGCACTTAAGTCTAATACTGACAATCCACTGTTGGCAATTGCGGATCTGCACCTGGAATTCGACCGGAGCTTTGCGCGCGCTTATCGTATGAGCACAGAGGAGTTGACTTCCAATGCCGTTGCAGTGACTTTTTCGAATTCCGGCAGTCAATCGCGACTAAAAAACAATGCGCCCGGTAATCTTATCTGGAATGTTAATGACAAAGGCGGCCTGTACGCCGCCAGTTCGCCCCAGTCAGTAATTTTATGCGGCGCCACCTCCCGTTTTGCCGAGTTCCCCGATTTCAAAATCCAGGTTCGCGCCCCTCAACAGGCCTCCCTGATCATAACAACCCTCGATCACCGCGACTTGAAAACAACTCGATCGATCCTGATTACTTCCTGTGGCCGGTGCGAAAACCAGGGTATGGAATTTTCGGAAGATCGAACGACGGTGGGCAACCGCTGGGGCAAGGCACCGGTAATGATCGAACCGATCAATGCGACGATCCAACTGCCGCAATCCGGCTGGACCTGCCAACCACTTAAAGCTGACGGAACTCCCTCCACGGCTTTCAAGCTGGAAAGAACACTGGAATTATCTCCGAAATACGCTACCATGTGGTATCTGCTTACCCGTTAAAAACCGAATTAAACCGCTCAGTCCCTGATCATAATGTCTTTTAGCGATAATCTCATAATATGTCCCGCAACAAAATCATACAAACCCTGATCGAACACCTGGAATCCGAAGCGTTTCTGGGCGGCCGCTGGCTGCCAATGACTATGCCGAAACCGCCCGAACGAGTTCCAACTCAACCCCAACGGACTCACCCGGCGCCGGCAACCCAACCCCCAACCCGAGTTTCAACCCCGGCAACCAACATGGCAAAAGAGTCAATACCCGTTCCACGCAAAGTAACCGGCGAAAACCAAAGTCAACTGGATCAGATTGCCGCGCGAGTCGCAGCCTGTCAAAAATGCGACCTGCACAAAACCCGCAAACATACGGTCCCGGGCGAAGGCAATCCCTCCGCGCGCATCGTATTTGTCGGCGAAGCGCCCGGCGGAGACGAAGACCAGCAGGGCCGTCCGTTTGTCGGCCGCGCCGGTCAACTGCTCACCAATATTATCAAGGCCATGGGCCTGAATCGGGACGATGTCTTTATCTGCAATGTGCTCAAATGCCGGCCGCCCGATAATCGTGATCCATCGGCTTCGGAAAAAGAACAATGCATTGGGTATCTGACCGAGCAATTAAAAACGATCAATCCCGATATCATTATCGCCCTGGGCGCTCATGCCGCCCGTACTTTATTAAACACGGATGAGGCAATCGGCCGCCTTCGCGGCAAAATCATGTACTACCAACCCGCGGATGATATGCCCCCCATCAAACTGGTGGCAACCTATCATCCTGCTTATCTGTTGCGGAACTACACCCAGGAAGCCCGTGGCCGCGTATGGGACGATATGAAAAAAGTACTTGCTGAACTGAATCTACCCATTCCGGAAAAAAAGAAATAATTCGCCGGGGACGTTTGACTTTTTCCATTCTGCTTTGATATAACTTATTAAAGGCATTATTTCGTTTTTATACCAACCAGTTCATAAGGAGTTCCTGTGAATATCGCCTGCTTGCCTCTCGGTTCATATCAAACCAATTGCTATGTTGTCACCTGCGATCAGGATCCCGAACATTGCCTGATAATCGATCCAGGTCTGGGCGCCGAAGCCCTGATCGAATACCTTCAGCAGCAATCCCTGAGACCCACTCTTATCCTTCTGACTCACGGCCATGGCGATCATATTGGCGGGGTTGACCTGGTCTGCCAGACATTTCCTGATATCAAGGTATATATCAGTAAACCGGACGTCCCCATGCTGACCAGCGCTACTTTGAACTTGTCGGTTTCGATGGACGCACCCTCGGTTGTCAAACAGACACATCACCTCTACGAAGAAGGTGATATGATCGAGTTTGCCAACCTTGACTTCCACGTAATAGCTACACCGGGACACACACCGGGGGGAATCTGTCTCTATTGCCCTCAGGAAGCGGTTCTCTTTGCCGGAGATGCACTCTTTGCCGGTGGGATAGGACGTACCGATTTTCATTCCGGCAATCACGAACAACTGGTCCAGAACATCCAGGAAAAACTCCTGTCGCTTCCACCTGAAACCCAGGTTTTTCCCGGCCACGGTCCGGCTACAACAATTGAACGAGAAAAAAACTATAATCCGTTCTTATAAAATACCTTGACGCGCATTTAACACAGCCGGTTTTATAACAAGCACTTAACAAATACACTTTCCATTAATTTATCAGCATTCAATACCATCCAATCCGAGGCTTTTTCGGGTAGCTGTTACTGCATTTTATTGATATACCTTTGTAGTTAATTTAGATGAATTCAATATATTAATGCAATTTTGTGCCGGTAGCTTATTTTTCACTTGAATAATACGGCGCTAATCTACGTTTACTATTGACAAACGTTATGCCCGTATAAAAAAATTGAATTGCTGACCAGTATCAAATCAAACAATTTTCTATTTATATAATTAATTCAGAAAGGGATGCCATCTATGACTAATAAAGCACAACTGATCCAACTTGTAATATTTTCAATAATTACCGGATTTGCTAATTCGATCAGTCTGGCCGCCCCATCCGACCTGGTACAGTTTGTCGACCCTTTGATTGGCGCCGGGGGGCATGGCCATGTGTTTGTGGGATCGTCTGTGCCATTTGGCGCGATCCAGCCCGGCCCGATGAACATCCATAAAGGCTGGGACTGGTGTTCCGGATACCATTATTCGGATACGGTGCTGATTGGATTTTCTCATTTGCATCTCAGTGGCACAGGCTGCGCCGATCTGGGCGATATTTTAATCATGCCCTATACCGGCCCGCTAAAAACTGATAAGGGCAGCCAGGACAATCCCGACACCGGCTACGCGTCCCGATACAACCACCAGGACGAAACCGTACGACCCGATTACTACTCGCTGGTACTCAAGGATTATGGTATCAAGGCCGAACTCACCGCCACGGAACGAGTTGCGCTGCATCGTTATCGATTTCCAGCAGACCAGACCGGCCGCATTATGATCGATTTGCAGGAAGGCAATGGTGACCGGGCAACCGAGACTTTTATTCAGAAACTCGATGATTACACCATTGGCGGTTACCGTTTTTCTGCCGGCTGGGCTCGTGATCAACGGGTTTACTTCGTTGCTCGATTCGAAACAAAGATACCTCAATTCGCCGCTTTTGACGGCAACCAGAAACTCGACGGCTTATCTGGCAAGAGTAATAAAATGAAAGGCGTCGTGTCGTTTCCAGCCGGCCCGGTTCCCACTGAAGTGCAGTTGAAAGTCGCGATTTCTCCTGTCAGTGTCGAAAACGCGATCAAAAATCTGGAGACAGAAACACCCGACTGGGAATTCAATGATTATATCAATGCCTCGCGTAAAAAGTGGAATCAGCAGCTTCGTAAAATCCAGTTCGAATCGACCGATGAAGCGCTTATGCGGACATTCTATACCGCCTTTTATCACACCATGATCTGTCCGGTTTTATTTAACGATGTCAACGGCGATTATCGGGGCACTGACAAAAAAGTTTACACCAACGCCCCGTTCCAGAATTATTCGATCTTTTCCCTGTGGGACACTTATCGTTCACTGCATCCATTGATGACCCTCGTTCAGCAGGAACGCGTCAACGATATGATCGCCTCCATGCTGGCGATTTATCAGCAACAGGGCAAACTGCCCGTCTGGCATTTAATGGGCAATGAAACGGACACTATGGTAGGCTATCATGCCGTGCCGCCCATCGTGGATGCTTACCTGAAAGGATTCCGCGGCTTCGACGCCAACCTGGCCTTTGAAGCGATGAAAGCCTCCGCCCTGCGCGATGAACGCGGTCTGGACCAATTGAAAAAACGGGGCTATATCCCGGCCGATAAAGAATGGGAATCGGTCGCCAAGGCGCTGGAATATGCCATAGACGATGCCTGTATCGCCCTGATGGCCGACACGCTGGGTAAAAAAGAAGATGCCGCTCTTTTTGCCAGACGCGCGGCTTATTACAAAAACTATTTCGATAAGGAAACCACCTTTATGCGTGGCAAACTGAGTGATGGCTCCTGGCGTACACCGTTCGATCCGGTTGCCTCCAAGCATCGCGAAGATGATTACTGCGAAGGCAACGCCTGGCAATACACCTGGCTGGTTCCACATGACCCGGAAGGGCTGATCGGATTATTCGGCTCGGAAAATGCGTTCATCAGCAAACTGGACCTGTTGTTTAAAATCAGCTCCAATTTAAATGAGGGCGCCTCCGCGGATATTTCCGGATTGATCGGACAATACGCCCATGGCAACGAACCCAGTCATCATATTACGTATTTATATGCCTTCGCCGGCCAGCAATGGAAAACCGCCGGGAAAGTTCGTGAAATTGTTTCAACCATGTATAATGACACCCACGAAGGTTTGTGCGGCAACGAAGACTGCGGCCAGATGTCGGCCTGGTACGTTCTTTCCGCGCTGGGTTTCTACCCGGTTCACCCCGCCAATGGCATCTATGTATTGGGCAGCCCGGCAATGAATCAAGCTGCGATTCCATTGCCCAATGGCAAAACGTTCCGCGTGAAAGCCATCGATAACAGTCCGAAGAATATCTATATTCAATCGGCCACCTGGAACGGCCGCCCCTGGCCTAAAAGCTATATTACCCACCAGATGATTATGGATGGCGGTGAATTGATTTTGACTATGGGATCACGTCCGAATAAAGAGTTTGGACGGGCTCCTGCCGATCGACCGAAATCAAACTGATAATATCCGGCTAACGGTTATCCGATACCTTACGGAACCGCACGGCGTCCGCAATGACCGGTCCGTTCGATATAACATAATGGGGATCGACCAGTCGGACCCAGGACTCGCCATCCAGTTGATATACCCCCAGCAAATGCCAGCCGGGCGAGCCGTTCTGATCGAAAATCCGGGTCTGATAGCCCTCGGTTGATTTGACGGTCCATGGCGCCCGGGTTGCCAGCCCCTGGTAATTACCCCAATGAACTGAAATTTCATAAGCACCGGATACCTGCGGGGTATAGACTGCGGCGTGCCCCCAGCCCAATCGTTCAAAGCGATGGCAGTGTCCGCCTTCGGCAGAATCGTCGTCAATCGCTTTCAATCCATTCCCGCCAAAGGCAAAGAAATTGTCACCATCGTTATCGTCTATAATCAACTCGGATGGGGCATAACACTTGGAGGATACTGCCGGATACGATTTAAATGGGAGCATCTGGTCTACGATCTGAATATTTGAAACAAACGGATTCATTTCAAATCCACGGGTATCGACCAGGGCCTTACCTCCCAGTTCACAATGGGAAAACCACAGATTCTGGATCCCGTGACTCGAATCGGCCCCCCGCAGAACCACTTGGGTTGAATTGGAGGTAACATTGTTGAAATAGATATCGCTGATCTGGCCGCGTTCATCTCGATACCCGGTGCTATTGGAATACCGCGTTTTCTCAACCATGAGTCGCATCAGGCCATTGGAGGTATCGTTATGAAAATTCTCGAATAACACATTCCTCAAATGCGCCCAGTCTGAATGATCTGACATGATCGCCACCCCCCCGGAACAGACATGCAACACATCGATATCGCGAAATATGATGTTCTCGAAAATACCCGTTTCCATGGAAGCGCCCAGCCGCAGACCGTTTCCGGCATGTTCATTCCAGATAACGCAACGTTCAGCCACACAATCCCGGGTATGCGGCTCTCCAAAAGCCATGGCATCCACCGCGTGCCAGCCGAAGCCATCATCACCACAGCCGATAAAACAATCTTCTACCCTTAACCGGCTGACCCCATCGGTATCGATCCCATCGTTATTCACGCCAAAACTCAGGGTATGCAGCCGGCTGATATGGATGTCGTCAGATAAAACAAACAGACATTGCCACCAGTCGCCGGTGCGCAACTGGATCCCATCGATTTTGATATTATGGGAACGCTCAAATAAAATACCATGCAATTTTTTGTCCCGGCTGGTATAACCACGGGCATCGAGTACTCCCCGGCCGCGAATCACTACATCCTGCACTTCCAGGCCATAAAGCCGCCCTTTCAGCACGGCTCCGGCCGCCAGATAAACGGTTTGACCTGACTTGAGTTGCAAAGGGCCTGCCTCATGAACGCCCGGCCCGAAATACAAAACATCCGGCGTGTCTGGCTTTGGCGTATCATATTCAGGTGGTAACGCAAATAGGAATAACGGCCTCTGACCGGCCAGCTCTATCACGATCGATTGGGGCTCACCCAGAGTGAACCGCCAGCAGGATGCTCCATCGGCGGCCAGATACAACCCGGCGCGGGCGGGGCGAATGATGGGAGCAACTCCCGATTCGCAAGATAGCTTGACAATCACCGGCTGATTCATTTCAAACGAAGCGATATGGAACGATTGGCCCCCATTAAAAGTTTCCAGAGCGACAGGAACCGGCTGCCCCTCCACATCAATCCGAAAGGAATCACTGAGTTGATCGCCTGGACACACAGGCAATACCCGCACCAATCCGCTACCATAGAGCGTTGATAGATTCAGCATCAAACATAACACAATACCACTCGCTATTTTTCTGATTCGTCTACTATCCCGGTTATTAATCATGGCACTCCTTAAATTATGGCATTCGGATCCAGGGTCTGTCCCAAACCCGGTCGGTTTCTGGATATTACCGGCAACTCTTTTTCACTTTACGCCGGTTATCCTATTAAAATGGCTCGCCCGCCGATACCCCGTGACTGTCAGACTGCCATCCGGCATACATTCGACAATGGCATACGCGTTGGAGTCAGGAGCCCGGCCCTCTATCAAACCTTTGAGGGTATAATAATGTATTCCTGCCAGGGTCTGGATGCGGCCTTCATGAAAATGCCCCTGGAATACTGCCCTGACCCGGCCGGAGCTTTGTAAAATTTCACGAACCGCCTCACTGTTTTTAACGCACAGGGCATCATCACCATCCAGCAATTGATGGACAAATACCACGACGGGAGCGGAACCTTCAGCCAGTTCACTGGTCAGCCACTCCAGTTGCCCGTTGGGGATCGAGGTGTCTCGATAATCGAAATTACCATGGTCATAATCGTGGCCGTTCGACGTATAATTCGCGTCCAGCACAATAAAACGAAATCCATTTTTATCGAATGCATAATAGCTTCGCCCCGGTTCGATGCCATCATTGGTGATGCCGGCCAGAAATTGTTTTTTGGAAAGCCGGTCCATATCATGATTGCCCAGCACATGATAGGTGGGCCCGTTAAACCGCTGAAAGACAGCTTCAACCTCTCGCAGATATTCCAGGGTTTCCATCTCGGTTGGCCCCTGATCCTTGAAATCACCCAGTTCGATCAAAAAATCTACCTGTTGTTCGTTCATGAATTCAACACATTCGGCCAATTTGCTCAACGAATCCCGATAATACCGTGTTCCATTGACATCCAGATCGGCGTGATGAATATCGGTCACCATTCCGAAACGCACTCCCCGACCCGAACGTTCCGGATGTCCAGACACAAGTCGACTGCATGAGGTCAACCAGCCGATCCCCGAACCGGCCAGCAGCAGGGTTGAACTTTTGAGGATATCTCGCCGCGTGATAATCCAGCGATCAGGTTTCATAAATTATTCCCTTTCGATCAGTTGCCAGTGCAATAGTCTCAATTTCAAAAGTGATGGCACACCCATGAAAGTCAAATCAACAGGCATTTTATATAGTCACTATCACAAGATCCGGACTATACCACTTTATGCTACTCAGGAACGCAATTCAATAGAAATCCTGATCAGCATAGGGTCAGGAACAAGAATCAGATATCCCCCGGCCATTGGGATTCTCCAGTAAGATCACTTCATCCAGTCAATTGTTTTATTCCACCCCGCACAGAATGGTCCTCTTAGCGTTTTGAATAAATGAATGGCAAAATGTCCCATTAAAAAAGGCCAGCCACAGAGCGGGCTGACCTCAGTAATAATCAAAATTGAATAGGCGCTAACTTATTTTTTCCGACGGATCCATCCGACAACAGCTGTACCCAGCGAGCTCAATACCAATGCGCCGGGAGCCGGAACCGGATTATTAACCGGAGGATCACCCGGCAAAGGATTCTGGCAACAAAAATCCAACCGGGCGCCTATGCCAAGCTTTCCATTGTTGTTATCATTGCCGGTCGCGTTCGCCTGGGCAAAGATATCAAAATAACATGCATCGACATAATTGAACGGACAGGTAAAAATATTGCCATCCAGAATAATCAGTAAATTATCACCCTGACAATCCGCTGAATACATCATACTGAATGTCATACTGCCTGAATCGCAGATGTAATTGGACCATTGATAGATGGCGTCACTGGCTGCTTCGGTCCCTTCGCCTTCCCAGACCATAAAGTCCGCCCCAAATCTTAACGCGTTAGCCAGATCGGGCGACAAGCCGGACCAGCCAATGGTCACATCAATATATTTGTTTTGCTCAAGATGCAGAACAGGAAGGATGCTGTCTTCATCCCCATACCAATTCTTATTGATATAATCCAGATCGAATGCCGAACCATCCTGATAGGCGATATTCATCGATATTTCGGCATCAGTACTGGCGCTTTTATTCTTGCCAAAAAGGGTCTTCCATTTGGCCTTGATCTTTCCCGACTCAGAACCACTCCATTCGGTAACATTGGCAGAAACGAATTGAGCGCTCATCAGTAAACACGCAACCAGTAACAACACATTTTTTCTCATCTGTTTTCTCCTGCTTCTAATAAGAGATCTTCACCTAACGACAGTGTTTAATAAAATAATGTCAGACACTATCGAAAAACTGACACAGTTTAACTGAGTAAAATAAAACAGACGGGATATCAGAATGATTAAAAACTGGGGGGAACATTTTCCTCTGTTTTATTCTCTTTTCACTTATATATGTATCATTTTATATGATTCGGCACCGTAATGTCAAGTTAATATGATAAAAATATTTAGCAATCACCCCTTACAATTCACTCGCCCCCCTCCCTGTTTTCTCCAGATTTCCCATATTAACAACATTGCCAGACGTTACCATCAACCGCCTGTTAATATCGAATAAAACGGCTCTTCACATCGAATGAATCCGTTTCATACCCAGACCACTCTGTTTAGTCGATTATAAACCCTCGATAATACGCCGGGTCTCTTCAAACTGATCGGACGCTTTTTGGGTATAATCGCGTACCTCATCGATATAGCCATCCACCGAGGCGGACCAGACCCGGTTCAAATAACGCTCGGCCGCGGCAAAATGATTCATGACCTCAGAATAAACTTGCAGGGAATACTTACGCGCGATACTCTTACGGGCCTCGACAAAAGTCTCGATATCCCGGGCAAACAGGTCATCGATCCGCTCATGCACTTCGTAAGGACTGAGTGTTAAAACCTCAGCGCCCAACGTCTTCATATTGGCCACGATCTTCTCAATAGCCTCTCTAACGGATTGAAAATTTCCCGCCAGGGCTTCGTCACTGTGATGCCGGTCCCGATGCGCCAGTCGAATCAACACCACCCCCAACGCCCCCACGGCCACACACCCGCCAAAATACCACCAGTTCACCTGGGTCTTATCCTGCACCGCCACCAAAGCCCCGGCCAGAAAACTGACAACAAATAAAAGATAGCCAATAATAACCATGATATCCTATCCTGTCTAATAATTCATATTAATGCATGCCGCTTATCAGGTCTTCTTAACTTACGCTATGATTCATCATTCCTGAAAACACATTGTAAAGCGCAAAACCAACGCCTACCAGCGCTTCACCGACAATAAAGCCCGCAGCAACGGGTATGCCGACGTCGTGCGCAAAGTGGGTTCCCTTAAATTTATCAATCAGCATGCGCAGCGCCATACCGACGGTATAGGCAATCACCACATCAAACGGCAGGTAAAAACCCAATCCCACCAGGATTCCCAATCCGCCGATACCGCATGAGCTTAACATAATACCCAGCACTGCCCCGGCAATATACTTCAACACTGGCACGTCGTCGCCCAATATCCCCTGGATCATACCTGCCAGGGCCTGTCCCTGGGGCGCCGGCAATCGTTTACTGCCCAAACCCGTACTTTGATGTAAAATCAATATCAGACTCATGACAACAATCGGCCCCAGCCAGGTGGCCAGAAACTGCCCTATCTGCTGTTTTTTCGGGGTTGCGCCTACCATATATCCCGTCTTTAGATCCAGCATCAAATCGGTCGCCTGCGACATCGCCACACAGGCCGCCGCCCCAACAAATACCGAAGCGATAATCGCCGGCTTATCGCCAATGTCTCTGGCAATAAAAATTAAAATTGTCACCGCAATCAAGGTCATACCACTCAACGGCGACCAGTTGGTGCGACCGACACATTCAGATAATACGACTCCGGCAATCCAGATCCACAACGTGCCCAATAATGCCATGACCAGAGCGCGCCCGTATCCCACTTCAACCGCGGCATTCTTCGCAATCACAAATAACAAAACAGCCGCGCCAATAATCCCGATATACAGCAACTTCACCGGCATCTCATCCTGAGAAATCGCCTTACCGCTTTTAGCGGCATCCTGCATACTCTTGATCGCACTGGCAATCAACGGCAACGCCAATACAATACCGGTTACCGCCCCCCCTACCAGCATGCCAATCCCCACCGGCTTAAACAGGGAACTGCGCAAATAATCCGGTAATGCTTCTTTCATCTCAGTCAGTTCTTCCGGACTGGGAAGCAAACCTTGTTGAGCCAATATCGGCGCCAATACCCAGTAACAGGTGAAACCACCGACGATAAATGAAAATCCACCCTTGCCGGCGATAAAACCAACCCCCACCGTCATCAGCGACACGTAGACGACGGTATTCATATACTCCGGCATCCCCACTTTAGCCCCCAGATCGAAATACTCAAAATGAAAATGATTCGCCAGAAAATGTACGATACCACTTAAAGCTATCCCGCCAACCAGCAGCATCGCCTTGTGAATCCCGGCGCCAGGCGATTTCAACACCGTCGCCACCGCCTGACCGCCCGGATAGGCAAGCCGCTCATAATCGATCATCTGCTTGCGTAACGGGATAATAAACGCAATCCCCAATATCCCACCGGCAATACAGGCAAACACCATCAGTGGCGGACTGAAATCTGCCTGGGTATACCCCAGAATAAACAGCGCCGGTACCGAAAACATCATACCCGAGGACGCCCCGTTGACCGCACTGGCGATGGTCTGGTTAATGTTATTCTCGATAATGCTGCTCCGTCGTAAGATCCCCCGCAATACCCCGAAACCTAAAATTGCCGCCAGTTCCGAGCCTTCAATTGAAAATCCCAGTATCAGGCACGCATACCCGATACTGATCGCGATTAGAATCCCAATCAGATACCCCACAATCACGGCCGTCGGCGTCAATTCCGGATAAGCCCCATAACGAATCGGCCGGGTTTCCTGTTCTAGCAAAATTGGCATAACAACTCCTGTCTTAAACAATATATACCAGGATAACAACGTGAGCCATTGATGGCCAAACGCAGTCCAATCCAAAGACATCGACCATAATCTAACCATTCCCGGCCAGAATTGCAACCCCTTTGCTGGCAGGCCCAATTTGTCGACACTATTAACAAAACCTAAACACTAAACGGCAAATACAGATCACGATTGGGCAGCAGCACTTTAAAGCCAGCACCCCGGATCACGCCGGAATGGATCACCATTGACCGCATAAGCCAGACATCGTAACCCGCCCCGGCATAATTTCCGGTAGACACACTGGCCGCATTCCGTATCCGAAGCGCTGAAATCCCGTAATCGAATCGCCATGGGATGGCCATAATAGATCTCATCCAATTCCTGTATCAGCGCATTTCCCAACGTTATAGGCAATCGCCGGCAAGGAGACACAGTACCATCCGGCATTATCGTTAATAATGAATCGGCTGCACAACATTGATAAGGCCTGCCCCCTCCTGCCAGAAACTGGAGAGCCCGGTGCATGGAAATTACGGTCTTTCTCCCGGGTATCCAGCGCATCCGATCGCGCTGCTTCCGGACCATTTCATAAAAACAGCGCGTCTCTTCCCGATCCAGAACCTCATGGTCCAAATCCGCTCCTCGTCCAGCCGGCAAAAAGCGATCGGTCCAGATCCTGTCAACTCCCAGTTTTCGCCCAATTTTGGCAACTGCCGCAAATTCATGATAATTCTGTCGATGAGCGGTAAATGAAATCGTTGTTCGCAACTGGTATTTTAGCAGGTTCTTAATGCCCTTTAATGCCTGATCGAAAGCGCCTCTTCCGCGCAAGGCTTCGTGTGTCTCCCGGTTGCCATCCATACTCACCTGTACGTAAGTTGGGCCAAAATATGCCAGCTTTTCCGCTATACCCAGATCGATCAATGTACCGTTGGTCAATAATGAAAAAGTAAATTGCCTCTGCCGCGTCTTAAATTCATTAAGTATATCCCAGAACGATTCATGAACCAGCGGTTCGCCCCCGGTCAGGGTAATGTGAGCCTTCACCGGTCGTTCGGCCTGCGTTCGCCAGCGGTGAATGAACCGGCAAAATTTATCCAGGATGATTTTCAATTCGTTCCAGTGACAATGGCTGACCTCCGTATCCTGATAACAATGTTTGCATGCCAGATTGCAGCGGTCTGTGATATGCCACTGTAAATTAAAACCTCTGGGAATATAACCTGAATCTGCCATCATGAAGTCAATCGCTGTCAGTCACCGCCGCATCCGCCGCATCCACCACCACAGCCGCCGCCACAACCACTCCCGCATCCACTCCCGCAACCGCTGCCGCAACCGCTGCCGCAACCACTGCCACAGCCGGCATTAAACCAGCTATTCGCGGTTTGCCTGGACGGGATCAGGGCGTCTCCCAATTCGGTATCTCTCATCATCGTTGACATATAGCCGACACCAAAGATGGCCATCGGCCAGAACAATCCGATCGATGAGATTTCATGAGAATCGGGATCGGCGTCTTTCAGATATTTAAAATGCCGTTCCAGTTGATCGAGATAGCGGCGTCCCAACACCGTGGTTTTACGCCATGGCCTGACCATGATCGTTAACGCAATAACAACCGCAACCAGCAACAGGATCAGATAAATAACCGGTTTATGGCGGCTGATCCCAAGTTGCAACTTGATAATTCCCGGAGTCAACATGACAGCCATAAAAAATAGATAGTTCCCCCAGGCTTTCCAGCCATCTTCCGGTTTACGATACAACTGATATTCCTGTAATTTTTCATAAATCGGCGTCAGGTATAACTGGATCCGTTCCTTCAGGTCACCATTGATAAACAGATCACGCGGTGCCTGAGATACGTCTAAAAATGGCATTACAATCTTTTCCGGGTAATAGCCTTCCGGACCAAATTGGCCCGGTTCATTAGCTAACACGGCAGGTTCAATACCGGATTCCACCTTGATTCGGCGATTTTTACCATTACCAATAATTGACAAGGCTCCTTTTCGCCACAAATCGTATAAAATAATCCGTACTACCAGAGCCCAACCCCCGCGCAATACGGCAATGGCTATCGGGGTAAACTCATTAATATTCGGCAACGGATAGTTATTGGAACCATCCTGATAAGCAATTACCGAACAAACGACAATACATACGGAAGCATAAATAAAATAATAGACCAGAAATTCCGGGCCCGCTATGGATCGAATAAACTCTATCATGATAACTCATTCCCTTCTTAGTAAGGCAGTTTCACATGCTAAAGGGCACCTCTGAAAATTCATCTATTTTTAATTCGACTTCTTCTGCCATTGGGCGAGATTTTAACCGAATATCTGATTCCAGTCAATTCCATTCACCATAGACACTTATACATCGTAATCATAAAGGTTTAACAGCTATCTTATCAAGAAAAACCCAATTTCCCACCGGTAGTTCAATTCCTGGTAATCCCACTTACCTGATTTTGAACAGATAGCTTAAACCGACAGTCTTACTTTGACAAAACGGTCCCAATTTCTTATCATACCGCAATGAATATCCATGAAAGACGTCCCATTCTGATCACCTGCGGGCCGGGCCTGGCCGACTACCTGACAATGGAACTCAAAGCGCTCGGTTTTGAGATCGTTGACAGCCACACCGGCGGCGTGGTCACCAGAGGCTCGCTCGTCGACTGCATGAAACTCAACCTGTATCTGCGAACCGCCTATAACGTGCTGTACCTGCTCAAGGAATTTCGCTGCGGCAGTCCCGACAAACTCTATAAACAGGTCCACAATCTGCCCTGGGAAAAGATCTTCGCCCCGGATAACTACCTCTGTGTGTTATCGAAAGTGAATACCTATTCCATCAACAACAGCATGTTCCCCAACCTCAAGGTCAAGGATGCCATCGTCGACCGGTTGCAGCAAAAGACCGGCCAGCGGCCCGACAGCGGCCCGGACCGTCACAAAATCGTGGTCAACCTGTTCTGGAAAAATGACAATGCCTGGCTCTATCTCAATACCTCCGGCCAGAAACTCTCCGACCGCAACTACCGCAAAATGCCCGGTAAAGCCCCCCTGCGCGAAAATCTGGCCGCCGCCCTGCTCATGGCCGCCGGTTACGATGGTTCTCAACACCTGGTCCTGCCCATGTGCGGCAGCGGTACCCTGGCGATCGAAGCGGCCTATATCGCCCTCAATAAACCAGCCGGGATATTACGCAGTAATTTCGGCTTTATGCACCTGCTGGATTTCGATGACACCCTGTATCAGCAACTGCGTCTCGAAGCCCGCAAATCGGCCACCGGCAAAGCATTACCCCGAAAGATCATAGCCACCGACCTCGCCCGCCCGGCCATCGAAGCCGCCCGCCAGAACGCCCGCACCGCCGGGGTGGACCACCTGATCGACTTTGCGGTCTGCGACTTCAGCGAAACCCAGGTTCCCCAGGAGCCCGGCGGCATCGTCCTGCTCAATCCCGAATATGGCGAGCGGCTGGGTGACATCGAAACGCTCGAAACCCAATATAAAGCCATCGGCGACTTCTTCAAACAGCGCTGTCCGGGCTACCACGGCTATCTCCTGACCGGCAACGCTGACCTGGCCAAAAAAGTCGGCCTCAAAGCCTCCCGCCGGTTTATATTCTACAACGGCAACATCGAATGCCGACTGCTGAAATATGAACTCTACGCCGGCTCCCGCACTCCCCCGGCCTGATCAGCCCATCAGCTCAATCGCTCCGCGCGCCGCTTCCACGCCATTAATGATAATGGCGATGTCATGTTTCCCGGCAAAATGCTTGCGGGTGGACCTATCCCGAAAATCCAGCTTCCGTTGGATCGGATAGTCACCCGGTTTAAATTGATCTTCCTTGATCTGAAAAACCTTCTTGCCGGTCTTGCCCCCCGCCTTGACATAATACACACAATATTCCATCCGGACCTTGCAGGCCTTTTTGGATTTCACTGCCAGCGTAAACGTCATAGTGGTCGTCTCCCCGATCCGAACTTTCTTCTTACCAAATCGCAGGTCAACCACCTCGATATCTTTGGGAGCCCCAAACCCAAATAACTGCATCGCCTCCGGCCGTCCCGCCTTGAGCATAGTCCGGCAGGCCCGCTTGATAATCCAGTCGGTCCGCTTCGACGTCCCCTGCCACTGTTTACAGAGTTTCAGAACCTTACCCGGATGGTCTTTGGAGATATCGTTCAGGTTGTTCGCCACACTCTTGCGGACAAACTCCGATTCATCATCCTTGAGCTTTTCCAATATCGGAAAAATCAGACTCGGATCCTTCTTCAGGTTGGGCAGCGCCATCGCCCACGGCAGCCGCGGCCGGCACCCTTCACTGGCAAACCGCCGCACATTCTCATAGTCCGAATCCGCCAGTTCCAGCATAAACGCCATTACCCGCTGAGGATCCTCGATAATAAACGGCCGGATCGCGAACTCACTGGAAGAATACCGCGTAAACAGCGCCAACGCCTCCAGCGACACATCCCAGTCCCCCATCCCATACAATTCCGCATAATCGGGCAGACACATCGCCTCAAAACCCTTCACTTTCGGCGCCGCCTTTTTCAAAATCCCGATCGCCTGCCGATACGATTTCGGCATAACCTGCCCCAGGCAGATCGTCACCTGCCGCATCCGTTCCTTCAACTCCATTGCCGCAAATTCCTCCGTCAGCGCCAGCCGCAGAAACGCCTCTTTGTCAAACCCCTTAAATTCCCCCTTAATCGCATCGGCCAGCGCCGCCACCGACTCCGGAATAAAAAACAGATCCTTCAACCGTTCAGCCATTGCCAGACTCCTTTTAATTTCGACACAGACATCCACCAGTCACTATCATAGCACGTTTAAACCGCACACGTTATCGCGTTGCAATAACAATCTGCGTGCAGTCTTCCAGCGCCTGATGCGTAATAAAATAGCCCTCGACTTTCTTCTGGCCGCAGCGGATATCGCCCAGCGTCCGGCTTCCACCCTGCCGGACAATCTCACAGGCCTTCCCCTCCGGCAACTGCATTTGGACCGTATCAAAGATCGGCACGGTAACAATATACTCCGGATCGGCCGGCGAAAAGGGATAAAACCCGATCGCGTTAAACACATACCACGCCGACATCTCGCCCGCGTCGTCCATACCGCAATACGCCAGGCCATCCTCACCCATACCGTAAAATTCATTCAAAAGGCGATCGATAATCCTCTGTGATTTTTCCGGCTTATCCACAAAATAGTACAGATACGGCGAACTGTGGTCCGGCTGATTCCCATGACAATATTGGCCGATAAACGAAGACACATTCCGGGCGATATGCTCTTTGTTCCATGGTATCGTAAACAGCTCATCCACCTTCCGTTCAAAGGCTGCTTTACCGGGATACAGGCCAACCAATCCTGCCATATCATGCGGGGCAAAGAAGGTAGACTGCCACGCGTTCGCCTCCCGATACATGTATTCATAATACGGGTACTGCGGATCGAAATTCTTGACCCATTCGCCATTGGCCAGCCGCCCGCGCATCAGGCCGGTCTCGCGATCGAACACATTCTTATAATTACCCGTTCGCTTCATCAGCATGGCATAGTTGGCCTCATCATGCAGGGCCCGGGCCAGCAGCGCCACGGCATAATCATCATAGGCATATTCCAGCGTCTTGGTCACACCGGCCTTGGCCTTGGTCTCCACATGCGGCTTCTCCACCACCGGCGTTGAAATATACCCCTTTTCCATATACTCGGTAATATGGGGCCGAGTCCCCCCTTCCACCGTCGCGTTACGCAACAACAGCTGATAAGCGCTTTCCACATCAAAATCCTTTAATCCTCTCAGATACGAACCGGCAATAAACACCGCCGCGTGATCGCCGTGGAAAAAGGTCGGTATGAATCCGCTTTTTTCGCCCTGATCAATCAAAGACTTGATCACATCGACCGTCACCTCCGGCGACAACAGCCCCAGCAGCACCAGTTTATTGCGATAGGTATCCCACAGCGACGGCGTGGTATAATAACAAAATCCCTTGTTGACCACCTGCCCCCGGTCATCGGTAAATTCGCCATTCAGATCACTGCGCAACGCCGGCCACAGAAACGACCGGTACAAACACGAATAAAACAGCATTTTCTGCCGCTCAGTCCCGCCGGTCACCTGGATCTTACCCAGCAGTTTTTCCCAGGTCTCGTTCGCTTCCTGCCGCACCTGGTCGAAGCTCTTACCCGCCACCTCCCGCAGGTTATCCCGGGCGTTGTCATTACTGACAAACGAAAGCCCGATTTTTATCTCCAGCGGCTTGGCATCCTCGGCAAAATGAACCAGCGGCACAGTCCGCCGGCCATTTTCCAGCATTTCAATCTTTGTAATCGGCTGGTTGGTCCGGGCATAAAAATAAACCGTATTCCGCCCAGTTCGCTGATACCCTTTAAACGCCATCTCGCCATCCTGGGCAATATCCCACCCTCTCACCCGCTCATTGGATACCGCCAGGTTAACCACCAGCTTCTTCGCCTGGTTATCCCGATAAGTGTAGCGGTGATACCCGCAGCGCAGCGTGGAGGTCAGTTCCGCGTTGATATTATACCGCTCCAGCAACACCCGGTAATACCCCGGCCGGGCCGACTCATTCTCATGACGGTAACTCGAGCCGAAATCCCTCGGCGACACCTCACCCCACACCGGCAGCATCGGGATATGGCACAGGTTCCAGTGCCCTTTATTGGTATGGGCAAACGCGTAGATCGTCCTGTCTTCATACTCGTACCCGGCGCCGCTGCCAAACTCCGTAATCGGACTCAACTGGACCATCGCGTTGGGCACCGACGCCCCCGGAAACACCAGCCCCGCCCAGACCCGCCAGTCCTTCGGCGGCACATACCCGATCTCACGCGGATCGGTCAACGGCGCCGTCCCCAGCAAAGGATTGACAAAATCCGTCAACTGCCCCGCAACGGCCAGGCTACCAACCATCATCACAATCAAACTGTATAAAAACGCGTGTTTATGCATAATCTTATTTCCAGATATATTTATATCATTTCCAGTATCGCTAATGACATACAAATCCTACCCCATTCAGACGGATTGATACGAGCGAATATTCCCGGAAATTTTCAGAATCTTTTGAAAATTTTCAAAAACCTGACGATATCACCTGCATACCACACAAATTAATATAAAATTCCATTTGACAATTCCTGAATGACGGGTTAATTTCACTTTTGGAAATTTTGGATTCATTCGTCGAACTTCATCTAAAAAACTGATTGTGCGATCAATGCCAGCATCGCTTTATGCTATTGCTGTAATTAATATGATTGCGGGCCAGGCCCTTTTTGGCAGCCAGAGGGAGTGCGTCCGCCGGGTTTGGAATGGTGGTTGTCGCAAAAATTAAGGAGGCTCCGTATGGGTATAATCACAGACGGATAACCGCACGGGTTATCCTCAAGGGGTTGTTTATTTTTGTCAGTCCGTATCGAATAAGAGTTACCATCAATAAACAGTTTAATGAGGTGTTATCATGCAACGAATCAAGCCTATGGTTTTCTGGTTTCTCGGATGTGTCGGAATTTTATTCGCCTGGCAGGGCCCGGCTCTGGCCGGCAACGATCCTGCCGGTCTGCCGCTGGTGATCCCAGATTTGGCGCCCTGCGATCCGAACCTGCTGGGTTTTAATCCCGGCGACTACCACTTTTTACTCTATATCGTCGAAAGTGAAGAGACAGCCCTGATCGGGGCGATGAACATATTGGGGATCGCCCCCAGTCAATACACGGTTAAATCGCCGCCGGATACCTTGGAAAATGTGGATTTCTCAGACTACGACATCGTCATTGTCGGGTGGCATTCTTTCGGTTTCAAACCCATCCTGCCTGCGGCCATTGCCGAGGGCATTACCGGGCGGATTATTCTGACCGGTCATGATCTGGATCTTCATACCGTCCAGGAACTCGGATCGGCCGGAATCCTGTTGCGGCAGGCCATTGCCTATATTCTGGATGGTGTGGGGACTGGTTTGCTGGTGTGCGGAGATGAAATGAATTGTTTTGACTGGCTACCCCCAAGTTGGGGTGTTGGTTCAGTTAGTGCAATTAATAATTCGATCTCCTCGATCACCGAAGCGGGTTATGCCAGCGGAGTTTATGACGATCCCTACCGGCCCGGCGAGTCTATAACAACAACCTCGCTTTCCGGATGGAATGATTCTTATCATAATAAATTTACTATATCAGGCGATTATTTTGAAGTCTGGGAACTGGGGAATAACGACCAGCATAACGTGACGATCGCCGCGCCCAGGGGGGTGGTTCAGATGGACCTGGTCAAGACCACCGATATCGATCCCAACGATTGTGTCGAGCCGGGCGATACCATCACCTATACCATCCAGTGGACCAATACCACCGGCCTGACGCTGGATGACGCCTGGCTGCTGGATTTTCTGCCCAGGGGAGTGACCTATCCGGAAGGTTTCGCGAGCGTGGATCCCAATTTGAATATTATCGAAGCCGATCCGGCCTACGATCCCAATACCCATACTTATCTATGGGAACTGGGGCCGATGTATCCCAACGACAGCGGTTCTGTCCAGTTGGAGGTGGTGGTGAACACCCTGGCCGATTCGGGATTGACTCTGCTCAACCAGGTTGAACTCTGGGGTGTTATCGATGATCGTGACGGCGCAATAGCTCTGACGGTTGCCGAAACGCAGGTCTGCTGTTTTGGCGAGACGCCGACGGAGATCTATGTGGACCGGTACGCGACAGGTCTGGATGCGGGGACCAGTTGGGCCGATGCCTATCACGGACCGGATGGATTGCAAAAGGCCCTTTACCGGGCCGCCCACGCGATTTGTACCGAACCGTATGTCATCTATGTGGCGCAGGGAACCTACCTGCCGGGTAATAGGGCCGAAGACAGCTTTGAACTGCCCGAAGGCATTTCGGTTTATGGCGGGTTCCCCACCGGCGGCTGCGCGTTCGAGCAGCGCGATCCCCGGCGGTACGAGACGATCCTGACCGGGCAACTGGATGATGACCTGCCGCCCGATTGCGATACCATCGTGACCATGCTCAATGAAGTCTCGGCCGATCCCAACTCCCCCATTGACGAAACGACCCTGCTGGAGGGATTTACGATTACAAAGGCTTTACAATATGGTATTTATGGCGAGGGTGTGGATTTTGTGGTTAATAAATGTGTGATTCAGAATAGTAGCTCGTACGGAATTTATGCTTCCAATGGCGATGTTGCTGTTAAGTGGTGCAAAATTCAAAACAACGGTTATGATGGAATTCACCATGTAGGTGAGAACTATGCCCTAACAGTAGAAAATTGCTGGATTTTGAGAAGTCAGCGTTATGGAATTTATTGCGATGGTTCAACGCCAATGATTAAAAATAGTATCATTTCTGAGAGCGACCTGGCTAATGAAGGCCGTCAAGGGATCAGTATCTTTAATCCAACTTATTCACCGGTTATCTATAATAACACGATCTCCAATAACAAGTCGGCAGGTATCTTTTTCAGCGATGATGGAAATATAGCCGACGATCCCAATCAGTTGGATTATCCGGATATTCAAAACTGCATTATTTACTATAACAACAGCGGCGGCAATCAGTTAGCCGGTTTGAATGCTGATCTGGTCGCCCATTATTGCTGTATTCAGGATTGCAACAGTGTCAACAGCACGAATATCAGCCTGGAACCCGGCTTTGCCTATACCGTCGATCCCAATGGCACGCCCAATACGGAGAACTACCACCTGGCGTATAACTCCATCTGTAAAGATCTGGGCAATCCATACCTGAATTATGACGATCAGGCTGATATGGATAACGAGGAACGGGTTTTGGATCTCCGGATTGATATCGGGGCCGATGAGATTTATTCCTGCGATGATGATATCTCCGAGGATGATCTGTTTAACGACCTGGACTGGAACGTTGACGGCGTGATCAATCTCTACGAATTCAATGGTTTATCCGCCGCCTGGCTGGGGCACGATCCCAACGATCCAGCCTGGCAGGCCGACCCGAACCTGGTTAATCCAAACGCTGCGGACATATGGAAATCGGCCTGTAACCTGGACGCGACCGGCGCCAGTCAGTATGCTATTGATATACCCGATTTGGCGGCGTTCTGTGATGAATGGCTGTGGCAGGCCTGCTGGCGCGAGAATTACCTGGCCTATTCCAGCGCTATGGCAGGCGGCGGCGAGATGGTGGCCATGACCGTCCCCATGTTCGAAACATTATCAACCAGCCTGATCTCTGAAGCCGATGCGTATGTCCCGGTCAATCCCTATGCCGAATTATCCCGTGCCGAATTGGCCCGGCTGGCTATCAATGCCTCTGAAATCATAGGTTATATCGAAGCGGAATTAGAGAATGAACCCGATAATGCCGAGGCGTTAATTGAGGGTTTGGAATTCCTGCAATCGATTTTATCGGACATTCGCGAGGTATTGCAGTCCCATCTTGACATGAAGCCTCGCGATTTGATACAATCGAGTGAGCAAAGTTTAAGGAGAACTGAATTATGAAAAGATTATGGTTAATTCTATTGGGTGTTTGTTTATTTGTAACAACGAGTAATGCCGGCTATCTGGATGGTTATATTACCACTGGAGAATATGAAAACACCGTAATATGGACTGATTATGATCCGCCCTTGATTGTGGATGGGGGGGGGGGGAATAGCATTACTGTTGACTACGGTCGCATTGAAGTCCTATCTACCTCATTGCCCCTGAATCAGCATTACTCCGGTATTTCCGATTTGGATTTATGGCACAACAGTTCCCTGGTGTTTTATCATGGCGCCCTTGATGTGCTATCTACGAATCATAATTCCACTGCTGTTTTTAAGGGCGGTCAGATTAATATGATTCGTTGTTTTCAGTTGGTCGAGGGCACGCCGCACATCACGATTGAATGTCAGCCCGGCTGGAACTGGATCTATGACAATCAGAGCGCCATTAAGGGCATCGCCGGTCTGTGGGCGGATGATACAGCCTTTTCCATCCAGTTCATCGACAAAGTCGATATCTTTGGCTTCGACCCGGTCTGGATGAATGTGAATGTAGTGGAAGTGCCCGAACCAACCACTTTGAGTTTATTAGCCCTGGGTGGATTCTGGTTAAAACGGCGGCCCTGTTAAGGTAAATACATCACACCTCAAAACCTCCGGATGGTTATCTATCCGGAGGTTTTTCCTTTTTTGTGCGAAGAGCGGCTAATTATAGTTCTTTGGCAGGCGGCGGCGAGATGATGGCCATGACCGTCCCCATGTTCGAAACGCTGTCAACCAGCCTGATCTCTGAAGCCGATGCGTATGTCCCGGTCAATCCCTATGCCGAATTATCCCGTGCCGAATTGGCCCGGCTGGCTATCAATGCCTCTGAAATCATGGGCTATATCGAAGCGGAATTAGCAAACGAATCCGATAACGCCGAGGCGTTAATTGAGGGTTTGGAATTCCTGCGATCGATTTTATCGGACATACGCGAGGTGTTACAGTCCCATCTTGACATGAAGCCCCGCGATTTGATACAATCGGATGAACAAAGTTTAAGGAGAACCGGATTATGAAAAGATTTTGGTTAATTCTGTTGGGTGTCTGTTTGTTTGAACCTTCGGTTTATGCCAGTTATCTGGATGGTTTTATTACGGCTGGGGAATATGAATTTGATGTCAGATGGTCCAGTTATGATCCGCCCCTGATTGTTAATGGGGGGGGGGGGGGAATTTAATTGAAATTGATAATGGTCGCATTGAAGTCCTGTCCACCTCATTGCCTCTGAATCAGCATTACTCCGGTATTTCCGATTTGGATTTATGGCACAACAGTTCCCTGGTGTTTTACGATGGTGCACTTGATGTGTTATCTATGAATCATAATTCAACTGCTGTTTTTAAAGGTGGCCAGATCAATATGATCCGTTGTTTTCAGTTGGTCGAAGGAGTACCACATATCACCGTCGAATGTCAGCCGGGTTGGAACTGGATCTATAATAATCAAAATGCGATTAAAGGTATTGCCGGTCAGTGGGTCGACGATTCGGCTTTTTCGATCCAGTTTATAGATATAACGGAACTGGGCTTCGATCCGGTCTGGAAAAATATTAAGATTGTGGAAGTGCCCGAACCAACCACTTTGAGTTTATTAGCCCTGGGTGGATTCTGGTTAAAACGGCGGACCTGTTAAGGTAAATACCTCGCACATCAAAACCTCCGGATGGTTATCTATTCGGAGGTTTCCTCTTTTTGTGCGAAGAGCGGCTAAGTATCATGCGTGATATCGGGGCCGATGAGATTTATTCCTTCGATGATGATATCTCCGAGGATGATATCTTCAACGACCTGGACTGGAACGTTGACGGTGTGATCAATCTATACGAATTCAACGGCCTTTCGGCGGCCTGGCTGGGGCACGATCCCAACGATCCAGCCTGGCAGGCCGATCCGAATCTGGTTAATCCAAATGCCGCGGCTATCTGGAAATCGGTCTGCAATCTGGATGCGACTGGCGTCAGTCAGTATGCCATCGATACGGCCGATTTGGCGGCCTTTTGTGATGAATGGCTGTGGCAGGCCTGCTGGCGCGAAAACTATCTGGCTTATTATAGTGCTATGGCAAGCGGCGGTGAGATGATGGCCATGACTGTCCCCATGTTCGAAACGTTGTCAACCATTCTGATCGCCGAAGCCGATGCGTATGTCCCGGTTAATCCCTATGTCGATCTGTCCCGCGCTGAACTGGCCCGGCTGGCTATCAACGCCTCTGAAATTATGGATTATATCGAAGCGGAATTAGAAAACGAACCTGATAACGCCGAGGCATTAATTGAGGGTTTGGAATTCCTGCGATCGATTTTATCGGACATACGCGAGGTGTTGCAGTCCCATCTTGACATGAAGCCCCGTGATTTGATACAATCAGATAAACAAAGCATAAGGAGAACCGGATTATGAAAAGATTATGGTTGATTCTGTTGGGGATCTGTTTGTTTGTAACAACGAGTAATGCTGGCTATCTGGATGGCTATATTACCGCCGGCGAATATGAATATGGTGTCAGGTGGTCTGGTTACGACCCCCCTTTGATTGTCGATGGGGGGGGGGGGGATACCATTGAAATAGACTATGGACGATTAGAGGTTTGGTCCACTTCTCAACCCGTTGATAATAATCATGGGATTCTTGATATTTCTTTATCACATGACAGTTCATTGTTGTTTTTGGGTGGCGCTTTAGATTTGTTGTCGACTAGTCATAATTCTACAGCAATCTTTAAAGGCGGTCAGATCAATATGATTCGTTGTATGCAACTGGTTGAAGGTACGCCGCATATCACGATTGAATGTCAGCCCGGTTGGAACTGGATCTATGACAATCAGAGCGCCATTAAGGGCATCGCCGGTCTGTGGGCGGATGATTCGGCTTTTTCCATCCAGTTCATCGATAAAACCGACCGCGGTTACGATCCGGTCTGGCAAAATATTAAGATTGTGGAAGTGCCCGAACCAACCAGCCTGCTCTTACTGGGCTTCGGCGCTCTGGCCATTAAACGCCAACGGTGATTGTGATCGTCACTAACACAAAGAATTCAAGCCGGGTAACGCAAGGTATCCGGCTTTTTTCTTTTCCATAGAAAAACAGGGCAATCGCATCCAGACAGTGTTACTGGATTGATTAAATTCAGTAAAAAGAGTACGCTCTTCCGACTTCAACTGAACTTCTCGATATCTCGGCTCTAGCCGTTACTGCCGAAGCCAGTTTTCACATAACCGGGCATAATCCGCCAGATCGATTTGACCATTGGCATCTAGATCTCCGGGCCGGCCATCCGTTGTCAGCCATCCTTCTACCAATACCATCATATCCGCCCCATCGACACCCCACAATCCCGCCAGATCCCCCTCAATCGGAATCTGCCACACCAGCCGCGGATAATCTTCCCCCGGCCGCACCAACTGCCAATCCACCTCAGCATCTCCCGCAATACCGCTTACCATATCCCAGCCACTATTAACAAATGTCTCAAGCAATTTATTAATCAAAGTATAAGCAATTTTAAAGCAATGTTTCTTGAAATCAAATTACTTGTTAGCGATGAAAACATGAAAAAAACTGACGAAGAACTGAATGGACTGTTGCAAGCTAAGGATGATTAATCACAGTCCAATTTTCTTTTTGAATAATTCGAGTGTTTGCAGTTTAATATATTTATTCTTTGACTGGATATCTTGGGCAATTTCATACGCTTTCTTAGCGGTGATGGCCTTTGAAGAAACTAAAATATGCATGATTTCCAATCCCCAGATACAAGACACCTTCTGAGAAGAGCATAAACGCCTTAAAGGTTTATCGTTAGTGAGGCAAGCCCAATCATTATCTCTTGCCATTATGAAACAGATAGCATCTTGTGCTGAAAGAGCAGGTTTCAGTTCTCTTATATTAGAAACCTCGATGATCTGAGACAATTTGGGTTCGACTATTTCAATACCTAATGCTTGTACCTCTTGAATGTTCAACTGACTAACTTCTTTTAGAACAGTCAAGGGAATATATAGCTGTAGAATATGTTCACAAATGAGCCTTAAGATATCAGGGGCGGATTCGGCATAATCAATTAAAACATTGGCATCTGAGATGATACCTGCTTTGATAAGCTTTTTAGTCATGCTGCTATTTCCGCCCATGAATTGATTATTTCTCTCATATCCATGAGCGACACATTTAAAATCTCAGCAGCTCGACTGACAGTAATCTCTGTCTTATCTAAAGCTTTCCTGACAAGTGACATAAGATAATCTTCTACAAAGTCAGGTTTAACCAGGGGGAAAGGCTCTTTATGTAAGGTCAGGCTTTCCCCATATTGACATTTATAGATTGCATGAAACTTGGCCGAGAGTTTTCCGTAGTCGCCAAGTCCCATGTCAGACAATCGATGTAAGACTGCCTGATAACTTACACAAAAAAAACGTTTGATATGTAATACTCTATCAACAAATCCAAGCCCATACGATTCATTGAATTTCTTCTTGAAAGCCTCAGCCGGCATCAAGAAATACCCTGCGAAGATATCTGCTTCTTTTTCTTCCTGGTCTGGCTCATCATTCTTTATTGGATCATATGCCTTGGGATGCAGAATCAGATGGCCAAGTTCGTGAGCCACAGTAAATATTTGTCTTTCGATGGATATTTTGGAACTATTATTTACCACGATAGCAGGGCCGCCATCCGACTCAGAAATAGAAAAGCCAAAGAAATTCTTCAGGTCAAACGCTTGGGTTTTAATTTTGATACTCGCACTTTCAACTAAACCTATAATATCTCCAATGGGTTCATCTTCTTTTAATCCTAGTGACGACCTGGTCAATTCAGCAGCTTTTCTTGGACGATCGGTTTTCAGTTTATCTGCATTTTGAAAGACCTCTTGGAGCTTAGCTTCTTTCTTGTCTGAAACGACAGATTGCAGGTAGTTAAAATTCTTAAGCCAGTAAGCAGCATCGATTAAGTATTGTTGTTTTTTGGCTTTCTCTTTTTGGGTCTTTATTGAATTGCTTCGAAAACGAACGGTAGTAAGCTGGAGAGGTTCTTCAAACAATGCTACAATGGGAACCTCCAGTGCATCGGCGATTGACTGAAGATTACTAACCCTGGGCTCTTTGGTCTTCCCACTTTCAATATCAATAAATGCTTGACGAGAAATGTTAGCGGACTTAGCCAGGCCAGTCTGGGATATCCCGCGACTGATTCTGATTCGTTTAATATTCAGGGATACGACTTCATGGGGATTCATATTGACACCATACCTAAAATTTACACTTTTATTTTATATTCCATAACATGTCAAGCATACTTGTCATTTTATATTTCGTCAATATATTATGTCAAGTCAAATAGTCTTTGGATTTTTATGAAATTTTCATCGGATAGCGTTTCAACGGCCAAACCATACCGGCTCATTTAACCATTTCGAACATCAAAAAATAGGCAATGATTAGACAAAACTTCCTATGTCACTGTATATAAATAAGTTATAAACAATGACGAAAGAACACCCCCATCATCACCATGTGGTTTTCCTGACCGGATATCAGTTGGGCAATCAGACTCCTACTTGGAAAATTCAGGGCATAAACAAGGAATTTCAGACAAATTGCAAGTGAATACACCTTCATGCCACACCCCCACCCCATTGCCCCTCAGTCCACCAGCACCAGGGCATAATAATGGGGACACTGCCGAGTGTTCTTTACCACTTCGATCGGAAATCCAAATTTCCGGACCGTTGAAAACACATCGATCCCGCAAGCCTCCATGGCGGGTCGGGCCTCTTCCGGATGACGGCACACCTGGTCTGCCAGGGAGCAGTCCTTACAGAAATAGCACGGCCCGGCCCCCAGTCCAAAGGCCTTCCAGGCCCCCTTCAGAAAAATCTCCCGTTCCAGCTTCGCGACCAGCGCCTTCACATCGGTATCTTTGTCGCAATGCAGCAGAAGTCCTCTTGAATAACAGTCCAGTACCCGCCGCATTTCGTCCGGCGTTGGAGTATACGGGGGACACACCAGACACAAGCCATATCCGCTGCATCCATACTGGCACTTCAGCCTAACCCAGGCCGCCGTCTCAACCTCTTTCGGCGGAATGATCTTCGCTTCCAATACCCCCGGATACGCCTGGGCCCAGGTATAGAGCTTTTGATCGGAAAGTCCAGACTCCGCTGTTCGGGCAATATTCCCCTTTTTTGTATCACTATCCTTCCCATTCTTGTTTTTCATGCGTCACGTATCATTTCTTGTTTTATTAGTGCCAATTTTGACTTAGTATTATAACGCTTATCCTCAAAACCGAAGTTCCCGTGCCAATCCAGCAAGCAACCAGGCCACGGGCCATTTTTTCGTCTTTTCGCCCTTTTCGCCTTCTTGCCTGTTATCATAGCAGTACAATGCCACAGACCATGGATAACCAGTCGCTACGCTATGAAAACCAATACCTATTTATAGACCGGGATACACCTCAAAAAACAGCCTTAATTGCCGAGCAATATCCTGATCAGATCGAAAAGACGCCAGAATTTATATTGGTTTACACTTGGGATCTTGAACAATCTTGTTTTCTTTTTAATAAACATATTATTAATTTGACTTTTAATCAAACATGCCCTACAATACCAAAGTCGTATGTAATTAACCCGCTACTCTGCCACAAACCCTGGGTGCCAAACTGTTCGGTCCCACACGTAATGTGGCTTAGCGCGGCTACCCGTATCGGAGACCGCTTTTTATTTTCAAAAAAACCGAGTGATAACCAACACCCTGAAAAACAGAACTGCCAAACGAACCCAACAAACAAAATGCCGCAGTAGTGTCGAGAATACGTTTCTTCTATTCAAAATTTAGTCATAAAAAGACACAACAGGATCGATGAAGGCAGTGAATTGGATTTGTGGATGAAATTGGCAACTCGCAAGGCAAACAACATCGATCCCCTTGTTCATGTCGAAACCGAAGAATGGGAGGTCAATTTAGACCGGCAACAATTCAATTGGTAATTGGTAATAAGATTATATTGCTTGTTCAATAATTTGTAACCGTTCACACATTCTGACAGATTAACGATGGATATTTTATGTTGCTCCAATGAGCAATAATTGATTTATGGATAAAATCAAGGGCATTCTAATGCTGTTTTTTACAGGTCGCTACCGTTGTCCAGATGCGTTCGCACCAGCGCATACCTGCCTGGCCGCGCGTTCCTTGCGTGATCCGTCGGTCAATCACCACGGTGCGAATTTGGCGCTCCGTGCCATTATTGGTGGGTTCGATAGCCGGCTCCGTCAAAAATCGGAAGTAATCGGTTGCGGCATTGCCCTTAAATCGTTTGGCCAGTTTCTGGGCCAGTTTGTGATTCGGCGGCCTTCGCATTTGCTTCAAAAAGCCGGTTTTGAGGCGCGCCATCGAACGCAACCAGCCCGGTGGCGTCAAGGCGTCCCGCCGATGCAGGGTGTCAAACAGTTTTTTGAGCCATGCCAGCAATTTTGTTCCCCAGCGAGACAGTGCGGGCACGCGATGCTCGGCCAGAAAACGAACGTCTCGAATCAAGTGAGCCATGCAATACTGAACACGAACACCAAACAACCGGGCATACTTGCGATAGGCGCCCCAGTAATCGGCCCCAATGATCCCGGCAAAGGTTTTACCAAGCATGGTTTCCAGCACGCCGCTGCCGCGCGACGGATCAATCTTAAACAAACTGTAGGCGCCGGTATCAAAACACCAGGTCCAGTGCAGCTTGCCATTGTCATGATGGCCTGTCTCATCGATATTGACCTGCGGTTCGTTCGGCAATCGGTCGGCCAGTTCATCATACGATCGGCCCAAGGCGCTCGATCCCTTCTGAACCGCCTTGCCAAGCATGCCGCGAGAAACCTCCAGCTTCATCACCTGCTGGAAAAAACCCTGAATGGTGCTATACGACATATGGCAGGCGCCTTTCAAATAGGACACCAACGCCGTCAGGTCCGCACCCAGCAATCCCCCTTTACGAATCTCGTTCGGCAAGGGGGTGATCTGGACCTTTCCTGTCACAGGGTTTCGGTACTTTCTGGCTCGATGCTCAATCACCTGGTACATTTTCTCCGGCAATCCGATTTGTTGAATGACAAACCAGGCATCCAGAGGCTTAAGGCCCACGGCGTCTTTGTCTGCCAACTCGTATTCAAATGTGTGGTCAACTTCTTCAAACGGTTGACGCGAAAACTTTTTATGCCCATGCTGGCCACCCCGGTTGCGTTTTTTGCGACTAGCCTTAGCGGAAGGCCTCTTGGGTTTGACAATATCACTTGAGGGCGGCTTGGACGAATTGCTCGAATCTTTCTTGAGCCGAGCAATTTCTTCTTTGAGCTGCCTTACTTCTTCGCGTAAGGAAGCGACCTCTTGGAGCAGCTGCGCTATAACAATATCTTTGTCATCCATAACTTATGGTATAACAGATGGTTGTGCAGGGCGCAATCTTTTTTCTTGTTATTTTTAAAAAAAGTGTGAATTGTTACAATAATTTTATTGATCTTGAGAAGTGTTTGATCCAAATCGAAAGACCTTTGTTCCTGTGGTGTCAAAACCGCCAGCAGTTCTGCTTCTATTCTGGATACCATATCTGATATTTCAGTCTGCGAACGTCCTAGGTTAATGCGGTATTTGGACAAGTCTGTATCGAAACCATCTTCAGCAAGCTTGGTTTGAAATATTTCCCATACGTTGGGATTGCTAAAATCGAATCCCGATTGGATAATAGACCCCAAATCATAGAAATCTCTGGGAGCGATATTCAGGCGCGTCGCGCCGGCTCTCATTTTTTCGGCAACAATTTCTGTCAAGTCCAGGCAGAACACAGACCCTCCATCAAAGAAAGGTTGCCGTGTAAATGGGTGAAGGAATCGGTGCGCGATGGCCTTTTTCTGGGTTGGCAGGATTGGATTGAACCGGAGTCCGATTTCAAGCTTAACAGATTGCGGCTTTTCAATGACGACAGAATCGTAATCGATGAAAATGATATACTGGGTCGATTGATTGAACCCGATATGGTCCAGACTCTCAATAGTCATTCCAAATCTCTGGACATAGGATAATATATTATCTTTCACCGGTTGGATTGCTTGCCTTCTTATTGCTCGAGTGGGCTGGTCTGAGGGCAGGCGTAAGGTAAAATCAAGATCTTCGCTGAGGCGGGAATAAGAATAGTAAACCTTATTCAAGCACGTTCCACCTTTGAAGATTAAATCGTCGCTGATGGTATTGATTTTGGACAGAAGTAAAGTCAAATAATAATCCTTTTCCAAAAGCAGCAATGGAAATCCCGTCTGGGCTGAAGTTGTTTCCAATACCCTTATCCATTCTTCTTTGTTGTCATGAAGCATCAATAATCACTTTCCATTTATTGTCAATGGTTCCTTTACGCGACTTAGAACCGTAGAGCGTAATCAAGGAGGTATCCTGTATTTTCTTTTGCAGCGGCTTGAGAAACTTATCGTCTGTCCGGCAACTATCCAGAATAAATCCGATTCTTTTCTGGACAGCTTTAACCGGAAAAGACATCGTATATTGAATGAATGTCTCGATGTCAATCGTTTGGGCCGTGACCTGCTCCTTGACCAGGCTGAATGCCGGTTTAAGGCCGCCCACCGGTTTCGAAAAATAGACAAGATCGACCAGTGTTCGTTCTTTGTCGCTGACGATGACCTCGGTACCTTTTATTCTGACCCGCTCCAATCCGTACATTCGACCGGGGGGGATCTTCAGCAGTTTGAATGGGATTCCACCTATCTGACGCTGGCGTTGCAGGGAGGTATTTAAAACATACATCGTTTGGTAGATCTGGTCGGTGAACCCGTAGAAATGATACATATTCGAGTATCCCACATAGTAATTCCCATGTGGGAACAGAACCGGGGGGATGAGAAATTCGTTGATACGGATTCCAGCAGGTCCCGCCTCTAAGGGAGAATAGTAATAAACGCCTTTCGTAATGGGCTTGAGGATACCCTTTTTTCTGAGCTGATAAATCACCTGGCGGACCAGGACAGACTCACCAAAAAGCGTTTCAAGCTGTTTATTAGTGACAACCGTGGCTTTCTCATAGGACAGGCGAGCCATTACCTCGGATTCTTTTGGTCCAAATCTTATCATTGTATTATTCTTTACGTATTACGCCTACAAAACGTATATCGTAAATTTTTATACAGAAATTTAATTATTGTGTCAATCTAATTATCGAGCATAAGAATTCTCTCAGTAAGCCGAAAAAAAGGGCTGTCATGATTGGACAGTAAAAGAAACATGGCGCCCAATGTTTTTAGATTAATTAATATTTTATTTTATTGACTTAACCAGCAACACCGTCTATAATAAAATCATAAAATAATTATCCTATTGATTCGGTCTGTCCCTCTTGTGCAACAAACAGTTTTGGATCCGCGCGCAAAAGGGATTGGCAATGCCATCCGTCTCGGTGAATTTTTTAGTTTACAGTAAAACCAAGTGATAACCAGCACCCAGAAAAACAGAACTGCCAAACGAACCCAATGGTTAACAAATAAGCCTTAACTTAAGCTATATAATATACTTAGAAATAAATAAGGCGAACAGAAAATCGCTACCAGGCAACTACCGCCAAGCTCTTTAAAAACCACATACGCTCCTCCTGAAAAGAAAGCCCATCCGGCCCCGAATAAGCCAACAGCATCCCAAGCGAAACGAAGCCAATGAACGCAAAAACTCCCGTATCGCTTTTATTATAAGACACTTACAACATGTTCATAATAACAAAATGCAACAATCCCCTCCACCGCCAGTCATCAACTGGCGGCCACCACAACTGGCCTGTCCATCCCCCTATCGCAACTGATAACCAAACTCATCCTTAACCGTCGTAAAAGTCAGCTTCCCAGCCACCATTTGATAGTCAACCGGACGAATCACCTTACCCGCACGGTCAACCGCAGACAAAGTCCAGTCCTTCCGGACGTCATTCCTGCTTAGCTTATTCAAAGCCAAAGTAACGCTAAATGGCTCACTGCCCGGCAACGGCATCAAAATGAACCCATCGCCGCGCCTTTGACATCGCATCGAACCGGCCGTCTGAATAGCGCCGAAATCAATGGCCTGCCCAGCCACATTCCAGCGACTCGGCGTTTGCGGTCTGGGGGCATGTTTAACCAATCGGACATTGCTGATTGTCTGCCCCTCCCCCTCTACCACCAGCTTGCCCAACAGGTACCGCTGGCTGTCAATATCATCTCCCTGCATCGGATAGCGTCGGCCATTGGCCGGATCCCAAAGTCCAATCACGATATCATATTCACCCGGCCCCAGCGTATCCGGAATACGAATCGACCGATCCCCCCCGGTCGAAACCTTCCCGATTGACCATTGACTGATCCCAACGGCAGGCCTCATATCGCCCTGGAATACGATTTTATCCGACCGACTGGATTGACTGTCAAGGAAGTGCAGGAATATCGAAAGATCCTTCTGGATCGGCCGGTTAATCTCCCAGTCAACCGTCAAATCAAACAGCCGGTTCCCGCGATAGTCAACGCCGGACGCTACCGGTTGAACCTGTAAACGATTGTCAACTCCCTCCCCCCGGCCATTGACATAAAACCCATCCGGACCGCTCGAACGCTCAACGATAATATCCTCGAGACGTTCAATACTCGATTCAATCGCGCCATTGCGGGCATAATAACCAAACGGCGGCAACACCTTGCCGGCCACGTTCCAATCGGTATCGCCACGATTGACATACACCACTGCGTCAGGCGCCCAGCGAATAATCTGGCGATGGATATCGTTATCGACATACTCAACCTGTTGGATGGTGGTTTGAGCGATCGAACGAACAAAGTCCTGTGCCAGCCAATACTTACGCACTGCTCCCCGCCCGAATCCGCCCCGGTCCATCATCAGGGCATGGCCGGTCAGCAATTCGGCACTGATATAATCATCACTTTCAATCCCATGATCCACGCGCGACCGCCCGCCCTCATACCGCCCGGAATAGCCAACCCCATGCAAGCTGAACCGGTCATGCAATACGGCATCGAACCAGGGCGTCCGTTCCCAGTCATCGCACTTGACCGTTAAACAGAATTCCCTGGGCTCTTTCGTCAACTGCAAAAACTGACAATCCGCACCATCCAGATAACCCACCAGCAGATCATCGCCGGCCTCCGAGGTGGTAACGGCATTGTTACCCAGCGTATCCTGAATCCAGCGGAATGCCTCACCCCAGTATTGGCGGGTTTCCAGCATGGGATGGAACCGGCCCTGGTCATCGTAGAAATCGAAGCAATCGATAGAGGTAAAGACATCGATAAAATAATGAGTCGGCCCCAGTTCATCTTTGATAGGCTTGAGGTTCCGTTGAACAAACGGCATAATACAGTCCGGTCGCCAGCGATAGCTCTGCGCGTCGCGCCCTTCATTCAGCCAGGCCTTAATCGGTTGCCCCGAATCGGTAAAACAGATCGCCTTGTAGGTATAATCCTCGGCGTCCGGATAGAAATCAATGTAGTTGTCATGCAACCCCCAGGGGATATCATGCGGTTCGCACACCCTGGCCACCTGACGCATATCGTCTACGGTCCCCAACTGAGGATTGGGTGGAAAAATATCCGGCAGCCGGTAATCATAACCCCAGCGCTGCCAGACATGCAGCGTTAACAAAGAATCAGTCAGGCCATAATCAACCATCTGCTGCATAATCCGGGCGTTGTCATCATAACGCCCGCCCCAGATATCAAATACAAATCGCCCGGCCTTACGCGTGTAACCCGGTGAAGGCTTTTTGTCGTATAACGGACGATATCGAATGGCGCAATCAAATATCCCATCAGTCCCCGGCACCAGAGTCATCGTCGCGTTCATGTGGGTATGCAGGGTGTAGATCTTTTCGGCCGGCGTTACTTCCAGATAATCCGGCGGATTATCCACGGCCGCCAGCAGGGATACCCCACCATCAAAATCGAAGCCAACATGACTGGTGGATAGATTATGCCCGCCATAACCGGCTCGAAACGCGCCGGGATTCTCCATGCAATACCCATGCCCATAATAAACCCGATTCGCGGTCCGATCCGCCGGTCCCAGGGCGAAATCAGTGATCCGTTCCGGACATTCAACCGCGATCCGCAAACCGCTTTTTTCCGGCCATAACGTCAAAGTCAGTTCAAGCTGACGATCCTGGCTCAACAGGTGATGAACCCACTGATAACGCCGCCCCTGCTGTTTGCTGGTCACCGAACGAACCAGAATCGGCGATCGATCCTGCCCCACCGTATCCCCCAGAATCGAAATTCGTATCCCATCGAATACCACATTACGCCCGGCATTTCCCAGGGCGATTTGAGCATCCATCAGACCGTTGGGACCGGGAATCACTGCCACAGAATTACCGTTTTCGAGTGGAATAAATGTGCTTTTTTGCGCTTGCGGCCGCGTGGATTTTAGCAGTTGACGAGCCTGCTGCTTCATCTGATCTCGATCCGCCGGACTGAGCCGTTCGGGTAAACGACCGACCAATATCGTTGGCTCCCCCCAAAAGGAAGAATCACAGGTCGTATCGCGTTTGGGACCGGGATGATTTTCCAGTCGCAACGTGATTTCTCGGCCGGCAAACCGGTTCAGATCAACCTGACCATCAAGCCAGACCTTGCTGTCGGTATGACGTTCAAAAATCTTTTCATCATCCACCCAGACCCGAAACGTCACCCCATCACTGGCCGGTTCCGTCGCGCCGTTATCTCGTATGGCATTGGCAAATACCAACTGGATGGGCTTGGTAGCAGGTAACTTAAGGCGATAACCGGCGAATATCGTACCCGCCCCGCCATACCAGGCAGGATGCATATCCAATGACTGCTTTGTCGCGCCCCGGCTGATCGGATGGATGCTGAAACTCGCCCGTGAATCCGGCGCCGAACCGCGCCACCCCAAGGGCATGGTGACGGTCGGTTTATCGAAAAAGTGCCAGCTCACCTGCTGATTTTTCAACGAACAGAGCGGTTCCGCGCCTTCTTGAGGAAGTACGGTAATCGGCGACAACTCGGCGCCAAACTGTTGATTAGCCGTTGGAAACCGGGTTTCGACAATCTGAACCGCGTGAATGCTGGCAGGAGTACCCCCGTACGAAAAGCCGGCATCAATATGAACCGGATATAAGGCGGAATAAACCCCTTCACCTGCGACAATCTGGAAAGTAGCCTGACTTGATTGCCCCGCAGGAACAGTTATCGATTGAACCGTCTGATCGAATGCTTTCCATTGATCAACCAGTCCGCCCAGTTTTAAGGTAATATTGAGCGCCTGATCCCCACGATTGGCACATGTCACCAGTACCGGCTGAACTTGATTGTATTCGGTCATCATGGCCACCGGTTCAATCGTCACCGTCAACGGCCCTTCCGTTACACGATGGCCATTAAACGCCCAGACACAAGATGACAGGCAAAGAACACAGACCGCCAGAAATAAACTCATTTTAGCCATAGAGATTCTCCGGGATATCAGGTACAGAGGAAAATAACGTTAGACCTCCTTACCGTAGCCGATAAGAGTCATTCAAATATATAAATATATACGCGTAACCCGATGTGTTTATTTCAACAAACGCCAGTCCACCCTTTGAGGATGTTTAAATACCTCACCCACCAGATCGGCTAACTCTGGATCGAGCCGTAGGAGATCCTGACGATTATTGACTGCTTTTTTTCCCACAAGCGCTGTACCGCTATCAAAAAAGGCGCATACCCCGGCAGCCCAATATTCAAATCGATCCGTATGATCAGGCATTACCCCATATAGTTGCTTCTCTCTGGCAATTTGGAACAAATTTGCCACCCGTTGATCAAACCGGACATCCATCCGTTCCAGTCCAATTTCATATTGTTGCCAATGCTTCCTGGTATTCCAATCCGGATCTTCAGGACGTAATCCAGTATAATAGTAGGCCGCTAAAGCCATACGATCCATTAATAACGAACGCCATTTGCTATTCACCAATAAACTATCCTGGGGAACCGTTACATACAACCTGGGTAGGACTTCACCGGCTTTTAGCTTGATTTTCATTTTCCATTGGGCCATGCTGCGTAATTGCAACGTTTTATTCAATTCAGCCGAATCGCTCAGCGTTGTTATTACCACCTGCAGGCCACCATCGATCATGGCCTTCAAGATATCATGCCGGTAACGAAACATGTTATAAATCAGATCGTAAGCCGCCAGAAACGCCTCCTCTTTAACCTGATCAGAACCCAAAATCGGCAATCCACGGCACCAGACATACCGGGTTAACAACGCTTCATCGGTCAGTCCCTCCGGCACCGGGTTTACTGTCGGCTGTTTCACTAGCGGCTTATACTGCCAGTCCGTCTGAGGAGTAATCCGAAATACTTCCCGAACAAGATCAGCAATGGGTGGATCATAAGCTTCCAATTCGTCCCGGGTATTAATGTCATTGTGGTTCCAATTATTTTCCCGATTACAATTAAAAAAAGATTGAACCGCCTCTGCCCAGTATTCGCTGTGATTAGTCGAAGCGTAATCATTTTTCCAGAGCCCTTTAGCCATTGCCGAATCGTAAAGGTCCTTGAGCCGTTTATCGAATCCTGGATCTACCTTTTTCAAACCATATCCATGAATCGCATGTGCCAATTCGTGAATAAAGATGCTCTCATCCGAATAACGATCAATGGGATAATTCAGGAGATTTTCTTCCCCGCAACTGGTGGTGCGCCCACCAAAACCACGCGCTCGTTCATTCCAGAATTCTTTGGGCTCCATCCGGCTGTATTCGGGGATATCGGTAACCTCTTCCTCTGACCCGATAATTACGTAACTCACACCCGCTTCGGCCAGCGCTTTATGTAAATCCGGACGGGTTCCTAAAACCTGATTCAATAATTCATTTACCCGGTAGAGCGCCTGATCCGCCACCTTATCAGAGCTTTTAACCGATATTCCATTACAATCGAGATATTTGCTATAAAAGCCATCACTACTCTGATCAGCCGGCGGTTGGGTAATGTGAGGTATTTCTGCCCAAATATAGCATGTAGTAAATAACACGATCAATATCGCAATCAGAAACCTGGCTTTAAACATGGGACTATCTCATTTTATAATTTACTGATTGGTGAGCAAATCGGGACAATTACGGGCGTCTTTTAGTTCTTTACTGATACGAACACTGCACCATTCTTTACCACACATGGTACAATGGTCAGTATCTTCGAGTTTCTTCTCATCATGCATTTTACGGGCCGTTTCCGGATCCATCGCCAGCGCCAGATGTTGTTTCCAGTCCAGATTGGCTCGCGCGCGACTGAGATCATCATCCCATTGACGGGCATTACCGATATTAAGAGCAACATCAGCCGCGTGCGCCGCGATTTTATAGGCAATTACACCCTGGCGGACGTCATCCTCATCCGGCAAACCCAGATGTTCGCGCGGCGTCACATAACACAAAAACGATGCGCCATGAAATGCCGCCGCCGTAGCGCCAATCGCACTGGTGATATGATCATATCCAGGCGCTACATCCGTAACCAGCGGTCCCAGCACATAAAACGGCGCGCCATCGCAGATTTCCTGCTGCAACTTCATATTTTTTTCGATCTGATCAAATGGCACATGGCCCGGCCCTTCCACCATAACCTGACACCCATTGGCCCAGCCGCGCCGGGTCAGATCACCCAGGGTACGCAATTCAGCAATCTGCGCGTCATCGGTCGCGTCCGCCAGACATCCCGGCCTCAATCCATCACCAAGCGAATAACAGACATCATACTGCTGCATAATTGCACTGATTTCATCGAACACCTCATAAAATGGATTCTGTTTATTATGATATTTCATCCATTTGGCAATCAACGACCCCCCCCGGCTGACAATACCGGCCAATCGCTTTTCAACCAGCGGGAGATGCTCACGCAGTAGTCCGGCATGGATCGTAAAGAAATCCACCCCCTGTTGCGCCTGCTTTTCACAGGTTTTGAGAATAATATCGTATGTCAATTCTTCAACCGGTCGATTAATAATCATTTCGTACATAGGTACTGTACCAATGGGCGCCGTACTATGTTTGATCAAATTGCACCGGCATCGATCCACATCACCGCCGGTAGAAAGATCCATAACGGCGTCAGCGCCATATTTTAACGCCACTTCCAGTTTGCGTAACTCGCCGGCATCATCTGAATCCAGCGGACTGGCCCCGATATTGGCGTTAATTTTTGTTCTGATGGCCCGGCCAATGCCTATCGGCTTCAGCGCAAACTCCAAATGTTTAATATTGGCGGGAATTACCAAACGTCCGGCAGCCAGTTCATCCCGGATTAATTCAGGCGTAACCCCCTCCTTTTGAGCCACCTGATGCATCTGTTCGGTAATCACACCCTGTCTGGCCTGTTGATATTGAGTCATTGTTATCCTTAAGTATTTTTTTATTATAAAGTTATGTTATATATTATCATGTCAAGCATATGATTATATAGCAAAAAGCTCACAAGGTCAATCTTAGCCTTCCACAACCAGAATAGTCATCTGCATAGGCGCTACAGCCGTATCTTCCTGCAATTGGATATATTGATAATCCAGTTTCTGTTGCAAAGACAGACCAGGCAGTTCCTCTAGCCGCCCGGAATCAGTCAAATGACGGACCCGTTTTACTTTAAACGGAATTCTATTCAGGCGAATCCGAGACTGGATGGCCCAATCAAAACTAATATTCAATAAACCCAATAACAGACGTTTTTTGCCCGTCACACGCACCCAGAACGGTATCAGATCCGGGGTATTTTCAACCATACAAGGCAATTTCGCCCGATACAGCCAGGCTAATATCTCTCGAATATGCCGCTGCCTGGGTACTGTTAATATTTGACGGGATAAATTCTCCGTAAGCGACCAGGGTATAACGGCACAACGCTGTCGTTTTTCGATATTGTCGAATAAAACCATACCCGTAGCGTTTGGAGTTTGATCCTTTAAGACCAATGCCGTAATCGCCCGGGCCCGTTCATGCGCTAATGTCAGTTTTTTAAATGCTGACTGTTCAACCAGTCCATAATACAACGATTCATAACCATAATGCACCGTGGCAAAGCCGTGATCGCTTAATATCTCTGTCGCAACCGTTGGAATTCTGCCCTCAACATGAATACCCAGCAAATCAGAACGCTTAAGGGTATTTTGAATACTTTCCGCCGCACCTGCATCCAGCAGAACACCATGATGAAAGACGGATTCCAGTTGACTGGATGAAAGTCGATCGGGTATTGAACCGGTTAGGATATAAACCGAGTCGGGCATTAAATCCGGCTTGAGATCTGAGACCTGTATAAATCGAACCGGCATCCCCATACGCCAGAGCATTTCACTCCACCTGCCCGTTGCCAAATGATTATCCGCATCAGATTGAACCACAGTAATACCCATAGGTTCGGAATGATGGCCGGTTAATTTTGCCAGCTTATTGATGAGTTTGGTATTATTTCTGATCATTTTCAGATACAAATTATCACTGCCGGGCGCGGTCCCCATGCGATCAAAGACATCGAACAATCCCCCTTTCACTCCATACAGACAATTCAGATTGGTCTGCATTTGAATCGATTCAGCGCTTTTATGGAATCCTCCCTCACTCTGATTCCATACGATGCCAACCGTTTCATAATCTTTCTCTGCCGGTAGTTTCGAATGACTTTCAGCCAGATATTGGGCCGATTTGAGTATGGCTGTTCGATCATAATCGTGACAACCTGTCTCCCCCAAACCCAATAATGGCAAATAGTCACCCGCCAGGATATCGGCAACTTCATATTGAGTTAAACCGGCTTGACTATAGAAACCGGAAGATCTGGCAATCAATCCCAGACGTACCTCTTTGCCGCATCGAGTCACCGTATTTAAAATTTGACGATAAAAATCCCTTAACTGGGATCGGCTGTAACAGCCATCAACTTGTGAATCATCTACCCAGATCGTATCCACTCCGGTAGAGGCCGCTGATTGATAAATCGTATCGACAAAACTTTTTACCTTGCCTGGAATATGCTGCAATAAGACGGCTCCCGGGATGACTAAATCGCAATAAACCTCCCGGCGCTTCAATCGCCGTATCGCACGCCCGGCCAGATCAACCAACGGTTTCCAGTACTCAATCGGCCGGGTATATTCGCCAACATATCCTTGCGCCAGACACAACCCAACCCATTCCTGGCCGATCACATTTAATGCTTCAATAATATTTTCTACCCTTCCATCGGTTTGAAAATGGCGGGCTCGAAATACCGGTAAAAACAGTCCGTCATAACTATGGATCATGAAATTGCTACGCTTTCGATAAAGGAATGTCATCAACTGATCGTGGAATATAAGATGATGTTATAAGCCGCATGAGTTCCGGCAATAATGCCATAACCACGTCGGCGGAAAAGGAAGGCAAAATAGATACCGGAGAAGGTCCGGAACAGGAAACTCATTAAAAATGACTTAATAGTATGATATTCCAGCACAAGCCAGTGGCCGTCATGGAATCCAATATAATGATGAGCGGCGAATAAAATAGCCGATGTCCAGACGGCAATCTGTCCGGCAACCGGTTTTTTCAACCGAAAAACATCCTCGAACAGCATCAATAGCAGCCCCATCAATATCAGCCGGAAAACCAGTTCTTCATAGATTCCGGCCCCGATACTGGTGACCACACGGGCCATATAAGAGTCAATGGCAGTCGTTGTCGCGCTGGCTGCGTAAAATCGACTCGACCCCAGCAGTAGATTGATTCCGAATATCGGCAGACTCCATAAGGCGGATTCCAGATACATTCCCAGAACCCACTCGAATTTGATTCGCCAGGGAAATTCACTGGCCATGTGCCAGCAGAGCAGAACAATTACGACGACAAATCCTGGAAATGCCCACGCCAGGGATTCATCCATCCCGATCATCTGAGCCAGCCCCTGCAACCAGGTAAAGGCCACAATTCGAGTCTGGCTTTGTACTATACTGTCAACCGTCAGGATTCCAATCTCATAAATCAGAATCAATGGCAGCAAAAAAGCCAGGGTGTGCAGGGGACGTGCTGTCGCTTTGCCATAATTAGACTGCCCGATATGGGCGGAATCGGAATTATTGCTTTGGGTTTTGGAGTTTTTACTGGTTGTCTGAGCCATTATATTTTCATATCTATCGATTTCAGCCGGTTTTAGACACTTGCATTCTCATACCGGCCTGTTAAACTATGTCAAAAAGATAACAGGAATTCCAATAATTTGCAAGTGGCAGTTCCTACTCCTCTACGAAAGATTTTTCTATGAGTTCCTATCCGATCCGATCTCTGACATCGTCTGATATCGCCCAGCCCTATCAGCCCCGGCAATTTGTCCCCCAAAACGCGGATTTACGCAACCTGCCTACGGTTGAGGTCCTGTATCAAGCGTTATTGGAACGCCCATTGGATAATCTGGAGGCGTTAAATCGTTTCCTGGATGACCGGTGCGAACTCGATGCTGCCCTGGACCAGCAGCAATCGCTCTTATACATCGGCATGACCAGCCAGACGGATAATACCGAAAACGCCAATTCCTATCGAACCTTTATTTCTACCATCGAACCGGCCGTCAGGCCATTAGAGGATCAATTAAACCGGAAAACGCTGGAGGCGCTTACCAGATTCCCGCCGGACCATGATTATTTTCAGGTTTATTTGCGTAATTTAAAGGCTGATGCGGAACTGTTTTCCGAAGAAAACATCCCGCTTCTTAAGCAGGAAGCGTTGCTTAAACAAGAGTATCAATCCATACAGGGGGCAATGACTGTAACGTTTAACGAACAGGAATATACCATGGCGCAAATGGCGACTTTTTTACAGGACCCGGATCGCGCTCTGCGTCAGAATGCCTGGCAGGCACAAGCCGAACGACGATTAAAAGAGGGAGATACCCTGGAAACGTTGTTCGACCGGCTCCGTTCGCTGCGAATTGATATCGCCCGCAATCTCGGATTTCATAACTATCGTGAATATAAATTCAAAGAATATCATCGGTTTGATTATACGGCGGATGATTGTAAACAGTTTCATAAAGCCATCCAAAAATTTGCCGTGCCACTTTATCGCGACATACTTATTCGCCGCCGATCAAAAATGAAACAGGACTCACTGCGACCCTGGGACCTTGATACCAATCCTTCAGGGAAGCCGGCGCTTAAGCCGTTTGAATCGGCAGACCAGCTCATCCGCGGGACCGGTGCGATATTCCAGCGAATGGATGAAGAACTGGCCTCTTATTTCGATTTAATGACCAGAGAGGGATTACTGGATCTGGAATCCCGTCCAGGAAAAGCCCCAGGCGGGTATCAATGTTCACTTACTGAAGCACGCAAACCCTTCATTTTTATGAATGCTGTCGGTACGGATCGCGATCTGATAGTACTGCTGCATGAATCCGGACATGCATTTCACGCCCTGGCCTGCCGTGATCAGCGGCTGCTTCCCTATCGTCATGCCCCAATGGAGTTTTGTGAAGTCGCTTCCATGACCATGGAATTGCTGGGGCGCAAGTATCTGAACGAGTTCTACACACCGGAAGATCTTAAACGTTATTACCGCAAGCAATTGGAGCAGATTGTCCAGATTCTCTGCTGGATTGCTACCGTGGATGCCTTTCAACACTGGTTGTATGAAGATGAAAATGCCACATCAGATCAACGTACCGAAGCCTGGATGACATTGCACCGAAACTATATCAGCCATGAGGTGGACTGGTCTGGATTGGAACATGTCCAGCGTGAATTATGGCATCAGCAGCTCCATATCTTTTTATACCCTTTTTATTATATCGAATATGGCATCGCACAGCTGGGCGCTCTGGGAATCTGGAAACAATCGCTTGACAATGAACTGGCCACCCTGTCATGCTTCAAAAACGCTTTGGCATTGGGCAGTAGCGTGCCTTTACCGCAATTATTCGAAACTGCCGGGATCAATTTCGATTTTTCCGCAACAGCCATAGAACCCGCGTTAAATATCATCCGGAAGGAACTGGAATTATAATTATGAGTACATCCGTATCGCTGCTCGATATTTACCGAACTTTATTACATCAGTATGGCCCGCAACACTGGTGGCCCGGCGATTCACCCTTTGAAATTATGGTTGGAGGCGTTCTTACCCAGAATACCAACTGGCAGAATGTGGAACGAGCCATCGCTAACCTGAAAAAGGCGGGCGGGCTAACCCCCCAGGCAATCAATAACCTGACTCATGATGAACTGGCTGAACGGATCCGGCCCGCAGGCTATTTCAATATCAAAGCCAAAAGACTAAAAAATCTGATCCATTGGTTTCTAGAAAATTACCAGGGCCGGATCGACAATTTAACAGCAATGTCCGTAGACGGCCTTCGCGAAGAACTGCTGTCCGTCAATGGTATCGGTCGGGAAACTGCCGACTCCATTATTTTATATGCTTTGAACAAATTGAGTTTTGTCGTTGACGCGTATACATTTCGCATCCTGGCTCGACACCATTGTATTTATCCCGATGTGGATTATGAAGAACTTAAATCGTACTGTGAAGGGTGTATCCCGGCGGAAGTGGCCGATTATAATGAATGCCATGCCCTGCTGGTCAGGGTTGGTAAGGATTTTTGTAAACCAAAGCCCAAATGCCAGGGGTGTCCGCTGGAATCATTTGACCATGATATCGAGATTGAAATTTTTTCAAGCTGAGTCCCTGACTGGAAACTCAGCTTGAAATGATAGTCTTGATAAAATTGGAGGGAACCGCGCTGGAAGACGCTTACAGTTGGGAGCCCACGGCAGGTTTTAGAAGTAGATTGGTGATATTGGAGACCGTGTCTTTATAATAGGGATCGCCACTGAGTTTTTTCCAGTCGGAATGGTCGATAAAGTTTTTCCAGGCATCTTTACGAGCCTGCTCATTTTCAAAACTGAGCATATAAGTCAAGTTGGGCAATTTATCGCCAACCAGAGCCTCTCCAAAAAAAACAGGATTCAGGCCGGTCCGGCGGAAAATATCGATTTCACCCCCTTTATTAAACATTTCGATTTTCCTGCGCGCCATGAGCAGGTTGTGACTTTCATAAATTCTCAGCTGAAATTCACGACTATTGCCAATAGCCGCCTTCTCCAGTCGGGGACAGCGATCAAATCCCTGTAACAGGGAACTGGTATAGCGTTGATAAAGGGGATCCTCTTTCGGTGACTCCAGTGAAGCCTTGCCGGCGGCGACAAATGTTTTATCTGCCATCAGACGGGCATTGGCTGAGGTAAGACTTTCCCAGGTATTATGCGGCAACAGGACAAAAATTTCAGGTGACTCATCGTTCAGCATCTGAAAAATACCCACTGGTTTAATGCCCAATCGATTCCAGGCTGGAACGGCGGCATCCCGCAAGAAGGCAGTGAGCGCCTCACGCTTCTCCATAGACGCCAACTGATAGCGCCGTAATTCGATAAACTGTTTGGCCGCAGACTCATTTTCAGCGGCTGAAGCCGCTAATGCGACCCCGCCAGTCAGGCACGAACTGATAAGAAAATCTCTCCGCTTCATAATAATCTCCTGAATTAATACACTATACAATGGGTTTATATTCTGCCAGAAAATACGTGATTACATTACTATTTTTTTATCTGATATACTTTTATTTTGTCTCGCATAAATTGCGGTACAAACAATAATCCCTTTTCACGATCAATGCCGATATCCGCCGGACTCTCCAGTTCGGCCAGGGTATAAACTTCCTTGCGGTCTGGTGTCACCGCACAGACTTTATTACCTTGAAAATCTGAAACGATAAAGGTGCCATCAGAAAGTATTTCAATGCCATCCAGAGTGGTAAAATGGCCCGACAGACCAAACGGAACGGCCGGGTCTTTGCCCGCAGGATCGACTTCATATAAGTCATGACTGCCCCAACTGACCGCAAAGATGTTACCCTGCCAGACAGTAACCCCGTTGACATGATCGGGACCTTTCAGGGTTTTAACCTGACCATCCGGCATTAATTGCATAATTGAACCGGTTCCCATATCCGTCACAAAAATCGATTGGCCATCGGTCGCGACGTCGTTGAGTTGTTGACCACTGATTGCCACAACCGATTCCAGATTATCCCCGGTCTCGATATCGCACCGTTTCAATTCCGTTTGATCACTGAAATACAGCTTGCCATGACATAATTGCCAGCCCTTTGGGACCGTGGAGCAAAAATTCTGGCGAACTATCGATCCAGCGTAATGCGGTGATGGTCCCATCCGTTTGGGCCCGGGTAATGAATCCGGTACTATCTTTTTCCCAATAGCCTTCATTGTCGGTCTGGACATTCGAGATGAATATAGCATCAGAATCAGGCAATACAACGACAGATTCCGGCACTTTAAAATCTGCGTTGATCTCATTAACCAAATGGAGTGACCAGCGTCCAACATCCCCCGGCCCGGATTCAGAAACCGGCGAGTTTCCGGAGGGCGCTTTCTCCTTACAACCCAGCCCTGCAAGGGCTATCACCAAACTTAGCATGATGAATATTTTTTTTCATAATACCACCTATCGAGTGCTATCTTATGACGACATCCTCTATTTGATAATACATCAATAATAATTCCGGATACATTGATCTTCAAAGATTCTTTTATCTGGTCTGTTTCTTCAGGTGAACTCTATTGTAACGCCAGATCTATGCTTAATCGAGTTACTTTTCCGCGATTTTAACATCCTGGTTCTGGGTTTGAAATTCACAAATGACCCGAAAACCGGTATTGAATACCTTTTGCCATGATTCATAGGGTATTCTAACGGAAGAACGGGCGCGTTTGGGCCGGTCATACCAGGAACCACCCCGGGCAGTCACTCGAGCGTCATCCGCCCAGTATTGGCTGCTTGTCCACTCCCAAATATTTCCGTGCATATCGTACACCCCCCAACGATTCAGGCTGATACTGCCCGACCGCACAGATTATTTTCTGACCGTCGTCGATTGCATCGATTTTGGGCAACCAGTCTTCATAGCGATTGGGATTGGCTATGGGACTGGGATTCACACCCGTAACTGCCAGCAATTGGATAGAATGGTCTGCCAGATTGGCATAGGTCGCATGAGCGGCATCGTTACCATAACTATACTCAGTATCCGTACCCGCCCGACATGCCCATTCCCACTGCTTTTCACTGGGTAATGAGAATTTCAGACCGGTTTTTTCACTCAGCCAGCGGCAATAATCCATGGCATGTTGTTGCGACACCCGCACAACGGGAAATTGCGGATCACCCATCGGATAGCCCGGAGTCGTATGATCTTTATGTTGCTGATTGACATAACCGTTGAAATGATCCGGATCAAAACGTTTGAACTGTTCATTGGTAGTCTCGTAAACTGCCATCCAGAACGGTTGTTCGATCACAACCACCTTGCGAGGCAGTTCGTCCCGATACCCATTGGTACTTCCCATAATCATGGTCCCTGCCGGAATCAAGGCCAGTTCGAGTTTGATTCCCTCGCCCAGATCCACTGTTTTACGAATATCCCGGGCAGCCTGTTGTTGCATTTTTTGAGCCTGATCATTCATAACCGGCCATCCCGGCAGGGTTATATCCTCTGGCCAGTCGGGCTCTTCCGGCTCAACATAAGCCACTTGAGGACCATATCCGGTACTTTCATCTTCCATATCGTCTGAATAGCCGGAATATTGACAATCTGTTTCCAGTCGTCTCTGCTCAAAGTTTGAGGCAATACGATGATGCTCTTTCCAGGAACCATGGTCAGGAACATTTAAGTCGATCCAGGTAAACAGGCGGTCCCAGGCCTCCCGATCCAGGCTCACACCATGATGCCCCTTCTCCAGCATCTGGACCAGTTCACTGGTGGAAGCATGATATTCCATTGGCTGTTCCAAATGATAATCGCTTTCCGGACCGGGCCGCCGCACCCAGCGATGCAACTCCAGATACGATGGCGTAAAATTGCCCCAGCCATTTTTATCTTTCCGGGCCAGATCAGGCAATTCCGGATCAGAACCATCATGACATCCGACACAATATTTATCCAATACCGGTTGCACTTCACGCTTAAAACTAAAACCGCGTGCCGGACCATACCATTCTTTAATAGTATCGGGCTGGCGTCTTGCGGCAATGGTTTCCCGGCTGGGCGGCACACTATTGCTCCGCTCATGGCAGCCAATACAACTGATCGTCTCACCCGGCATGGCAGTAAACCAGCTGCGCATGACTTGCACGGCCCTTCCCTTTTCATCCAGAGGTTGTACTGCCAGGGGTGTGTTGGCCGGTACCTGGAAAAATGCCGACCCATCCGTCTCCACCGGCACGGTTCCTAATATGCGATGGACATCCCAGGTTCCTTCAACGGCAATATTCTTATGGCCACCCATTTGGGGATACGCATAATGAAACGCGAAAATTCTCAGATTCTTAATGGTGCCCCGAGGCACCCCATATAAGCCAGGGCCAAAATAAACATCCGTCAGATATACTTTTGCTTCTTTGAGTTGCGGATCGATTCGATCCGGAATAACCGAAGGTACCGGCCGCCTGGTCAAGGGAACCGGTTCAAACAGAGCGTATCCATCCAACTCTTTTAGCAGAACCATATTATCGAAAATATCGACCAGATAAATTCCCCACAAGGATCGAGCGTCAGGTTGCATGGCAACGAGGAAATATTTTTCACTCAGTGGCCAGGGATGTAAAAACTTGGGCCAGGAACCATTCACCAGTTGATCCTCAATCTTCGCCTGAACTTTTTTGCCATAACCGGGTATCTGCTGGATCACGCCATCCGCCTCAAACTGGCCTCGGGCAGTATCAAACAGATGCAATTCACCCATTCGGGCTACGCCATGATGGCCGGATACGATCCCGACAAATTTGGTGGAACTGCCCGGAATGGATCGTGCATAAAATAACGAATTGGGCCAGTAGGAATTACTGCCATAATATGACATCTGATTCGTTCCATCCGGATTCATGGCCATGAGCAGACGGGTAAAGTAATGTGATGTATCGGAGTATTCCCAACGGGTATATAATATCCGGCCATCCGGCATTACCGATGGGCACCAGTTATGGTCCTGATCAAAACACAAGCGGCGAATACCACTGCCATCATTCTGACACAAAAAAAGATTGGCCACCCAATTTCCACCACCCACACAAGGAACCCCCTGAAAAACCCGGGTCGAGGCAAACACCATTCGATTATCCGGCAGGTAGCAACCATCATAATTATCGTAATCGCCTTTAACTGAGGTGGTTACCGGCCGCAATTGCCTGGAGGTAAGCTCGTATTCCCAGACCTGCCAACGCTGGTTGGAGTCCAGCATGGAAAATAAAAATCGATCACCATCCCAATGCAGATCGACATCCCCAACAAAACTGGGTTGTAGCGGACGAAACACATCCTGAAGAGTTCCATCTTTTAGGTTTAAACGAACCACTCCGTCATCGTAACCATTACGCGGCAGAGCGCAATTGCCCTGCCAGTTCTGCGGCAATCCAATATTCTGCCCCCCCAGTTTACGTTGGACAACCAATACCTGCTCAAAGTCAAGTAACGGATTAGTAAGTAAGGCCTCCCTCTGAAGAGTGTAGAATGTATCAATGGCCTTTTTACCATTTTCGTTAGCCAATCTCTCCAGCTCTGCCAGACGCTTCAGATAATCTGAACCTGCAGGATATTGGCTGCCATATTGATCCATTAAATCCTTAATCGCCAATTTCAGTGATACCATTTGGCTGGCAATACGGTCTTTGGGGGCTCCCTGAAGCATACGGGGTGCCATCACACAGAACAAAAAAACAACACCGCATAAAAGAGTTAAATTGAATTGTTTTACAGCCGGTCGCTTGAGCGTCATTAAGAATATCCTTTTGATAACAGAAAATGTAAGTTCATCCAATCTGCGCAATCCATTCTGCCCGACCTTTCACCCCGGGAGTACAACAATAGAGATTCCCCCCTCCATCAGACGCATGACTGGTGGATTTATTGCGGGCAGTGGTAATATAAAGATCCTGGAAATCCGATCCTCCAAAAGCGACGCTGGTAACATTCTTTGCAGGTATCTCTATTTCTTTCAACAAGTTACCATCAGAATCCAACCTTAAAACCTTCCCGGCATAATAACAGGCCACCCAGAGACATCCTTCACAGTCTACCGTCATACCGTCAGGCTTGCCGTTTTCTTCCTTCCCCTCAAATACTAATTTTGGATGCTCAATCCGGCCGCTCTCAATATCATATTCATATCGTTTTATCGTTCTGATCTGGGTATCGGTATGATACAGCCACTTCAAATCAGGCGAAAAGCCCAGGCCGTTTGAATTACCAATATCAGATAACACTCGCATCTCTGGGCAGCCCTTTTTTAGCAAAAATAGTGAACAATCGGCTCTTCTTTCTGTCAAGGTTCCAGCAAAAACACGACCTCTTGGATCCGCTATGACATCATTAAATCGTTCATCCCCTGCCAGTTTTATATCAAAAATGGATATCAGCCCTCCCAGTGTACCATCAGCCTGCCAGTATCCCCGCCAGATCCCTTGATTACCATACAAAATCAATCCAGCCTCAGCCAGAGTTAAACCACCAATCATCATGGTTCCCTGCCAGACCATTTCACTTCGGCCACAGTCTGGATCATATTTCCATACCTGACCTGCCGGAATATCAGTCCAATATAAAACCTGCCGGATCGGATCCCACACAGGAGATTCGGCAAGTTGCGCGGGGTTATCGGTTATTTTTTTTACTGGGATAGCCATACATAATTTTTCAAAAATACTATTAAAGCTTTCTGTTATATCAGATGCCACTATCAATACTGATCTCAGCCCTTATAACCAGTTTCAGGCCGTGTTATCGGGCATTTTATCATATTCATGAAACCGAACAGGCATAAATTTTAAATTTTTCCTTTATCGAAATGTCATCATCTTGACGAAATGAATCCCGAATACTGGATGGAAAATGTAAAACTGGCAGATGAGTTATTGTAATCCCTAATAGGAGATAAAAAATGGGAACCCAATACGACATGCCAAGACCGGTTTTCCTGTTTTATCTGAGTCTGTTTCGGATTATTAGATCCATTGAATTCTGGTTCAAACATAATTATCCAGATTCCCAAACTAAATTACTTTCTAACTCGCCCGATTGGGAAATAAATGTATCTAATCGTCAGCAATCCTGGACACAATCAATTGCCACCAGGAAAGCGGAATCCAATCCCCTATGGGAATTTAATGTAAAAAGGGAAGAACTTGATCAAATTGGCTCATTTCAGGCGCATGGGCCGCCTTCAAATTAATCAAAAGGAAAATAACAAACAAATATTAGAGAACTAGTAATTAGCAAAACATGTTATAAATCCAAAATTTGAATCCTATAAACGAATCCTCTTCTAACGGCCGACCCTTAAGTCGGCCTTTTTTATGCCTGAAGAATAAAATGGCCAGACATGACAACTCATGCCCGACCATTAATATGTTTAAATGACTGACTCTTATTCCATCAGACAAATTCCTGAATCAGAAATTGGCTGATGAGTCTGAGTCTAGAACGGCCATTCACACCCGGACTTTTTCGGGGCGTTACACTTCAGGAAGTCGAGCGCTAACTCAGCGAAATCCAATAAGTTACCCCAATTTTCCTACAAAAAATGGGCAAACGTCTCCTGAAGATTTCAGCAGACAAATAACCACAGATTGATCAAAATACCACACCCCCTGCGTTTATGACACAGGGTGGAGTTCTTCATCATCAATCACCGGTTTTCCCGGGTTTTTTAAACGTTCATTCAGGTTCCCTCTTGATTTGAAATGCACCATAACGGGATGGGTATAATTTCAAATAGAATCGACTTGACTCAAATTTCATCTCAAAAAAATATCCCGTTCGATTTGCCTTATTTAGATTTATTTTTTATACTATAAGTACTTCTTCTTCATTATATAATTCTCCAGGACATGTCAGAGTCCAAACAAGCCTGCCTCAGAGGTGGGATTTTTTTTGTCTAAAAAATCTGATTATCGGACCATGACTAAAGACCTGTAAATACTTTTCCGACTCGCTTCAATTCAATCTAAGAAATTTAAACCTAAGTGTTTACATACGCCAGATTATAAAAATATGCATTTTATCAACGGCAAAATTTGCCCCAGGTTAATTTAAATATTATATTTACTGTACTTCTTCTTCATGATCTCCTGGACATGTCAGAGTCCGAACAAACCTGCCTCAGAGGCGGGATTTTTTTTATAATTTCTTAACTAATTATCGGACGATTTTCTTGGGCTGAATAACCATTATTTTCCCAGGAATGAGCCGGACAGGCCCGATCATTCCGGCCGGCTGAAGCGGCGAATCAGGAGTATAGTATTTTTCATGCCAGGAATACCAGGTGATTCGCCGATCGGGAGCCCTTTGACTGTCCCCGATTAATCGATTTCGCCAGACATTCGTAATCCGGATTTCGATTTGATTGTTTTCAGAACGTAAGGCGCTGGTCACCTCCTTACGATAGGGAGGCTTCCAGAGTATTCCAAAATCGTAACCATTCAGTTTAACTTCGGCCATATCGGCAATCTCTCCAAGATCCAATATCAATGCATCTGCCTGATTGATAAGGCTGTCCGGCACATCAAAATGCGACCGATACACCGCGGTCCCAGAATAGTATTTTATCCCTTCATCAGGATGTTCCGACCACGATTGCAAGTGATCAAATGTAACCTGACCAGGTCCTCCCCATCTTGGATCAAAAGTCACCTGCCAGGGAATATTCAAATGTGAAACTGCCGGCAAATCGTCCATTTCGATCAACAACGATCTTTCATCAGTCGTCTTAAAATTCCATTTACCATTTTGAAACACACTGAACTCATAATGTCCGTTTTTATTTAATCTAAGCGCTTCACCTGGGAGTTCCACTGAAACAGGACCGGCTTGTTTCCAATGCAATGGTTTGGAAATGGCTGGCTTGCGGAAAATAACAAACATGGATCCGGAGGGTTCAAAATCAATTGTAATGTTCGTAAGTCCATTTTCCTGGCGAAAATCTGCCGGACGCTCAATTTGGCCCGTATCTGGATGCCAGATTTCGGGCTGACGGTCCTTGATGCGAAAACTGCATTCAAACCGGGCACATTCACGGTTCTCAGTAGCCAGAAAATAAATATCAGTATCATTCTCCACCCGATGATTATAACTCAGACGGGCCTTGGGATTATCCGAACGCCAGATAAAATCTGGATGCAATTTCATGGATTGGAAGATCTGCTTCAGATCCTGGCCATAAATAACTTTACCTTTGCCATAGTAATTAATCGTTTTGCTTTTCCCATCACATTTGCCCCACATGGTATTAGCCAGGTCGGCCACATTGGTTTGGCTGTCAGGATAGCCGGATAATCCCGCAACTCCCCGCGGGGGCGGCCCGACCAGAATCGCCCCATCGCTCAATAATTGATCCAGTTTCATCATGGTACGATCAGAAATCCGATATTCCCGGGGTAACAGTAAAATCGCATAGCTCATACCATCCGGCATGACAAGACGTTCATTCCGAACCTTCATTCGCGTCTGGAGTGCTTCGGCATTACACCCATCATATTCGTAGCCCTCCGGCAATTCCAGCCACAATTCATCACGGGGAGGCAATGTATTGGGAATCTCTTCACCCAGAAAATAACAGACATCAACTACTGGCACTCCCTGCATCAGTAAATATTGACATCGGGCCAGATAATCCAGCCAGGCCCGGCTTTGCTCCCACCAGGTCTGGGTACGCTCAAAATGGATCCCGTGAGGCCCGAATGTCATGCCGGGATATCGATCCAGCCAGGGTTGATGACTGGAGGTGTGAAAGACGATGCGATTGATTCCGGCCGCCAGATGCATATCCCCCACCGCTTTCATATCATAAGGCGTCTCATTCCAGTTGGTACGGTTATGCGGCCCGCAGGTAAACGATTCCGCGCCCACAATAATTCTGCCATAGACATGGGCACAGGAAGCCGTCTCTTTGCAGTTCCAGGCGAATTCATCGGCGCCCGGCCTCAGCCAGAACTCTCCCATGGAAATATCCGCCGCCCGTTGGGCGCGAAACGTATCGACAGCGATCGTATTGCCATAGATTTCCGTGACCAGTTTCAAACCGTTTTCATGCGCCAGTTGCGCCAGAACATCAAAATAATTTTCCACCAGCATATCGCTGAGGGTTCTGCGAAAATCGTCCAGAAAACGCTCTGATTCATCCACACTGCCGACAACATAACCCGCCAACACCGGCAACCAGCTGATCAGGTTATAATTCCGGCGTTGCTTGAACTCCGCCGGCATCTGTTGTGTCCAGTTCTGAAAAAACGCTTCCCAGCTATCTACCAGCATCCCCGTCATGCCGCCTTTTTGCGCCGGGCCGCATTGCGCCAGCAGCTTCGCCATGACCTGCGAAAAATGAAACCGAACCGCCTCCTGACTCAGCTTGTCGCATTCCAGCCCCGTGCCTTCAGGCGTGGCCGGCCGGTTCTTAGTCCCGGTAGGGGTATACCCAAAGCGAAGAATCGTCCAGTTACCCGGCGGCGCCTGCCAGTTCAGCTGACCTTCCACACTCATTTTGTCGGTCAAATCAATGACCTGTTTGCGTGAAACAATATAATCTGCCGGAACGGCCGCCACGGGAGTTTCGTGTGTGGCAATAACGCCAAAGCCCGCCTTATTCTGCCAGGCGTGAAGATAAGGTTGGCTGGACAACCTCAACTCAGCCAGGCCAAACTTCCCGATCAAACCCGGTTTGGTGCACACAAACCGAAAATAACGCGCGGTCACCGGCTCAAAAGAAAACGTATTGGGAATAAATCGGGCCCAGAATCCCGGCATGGCAATCGGGCAGATATCCACAAAATGCTCACCATCATGACTATATTGAAATACACCCTCCCCCGGCATCAAATAATGATCGCCCAGCCAGGTCACCGACCGGCAGGTAAATGGCGCCGTAAAGTTAAACTGAATATAATGGGTCTGGCCCGGAGCCGGGCCCGGCATCTCAATCGTGGTGTTCACATCGCCATCGATCAGATGACGCAACGGCAAACCCGGCACATCCGTAATCACATCCGGTCGATAGACAGAAATATCTGGATCCTGCTTGATCGACGGAAATGCCAGTACCGCCACATCCTGATAATAAGTTCCTGTCTTTGCTTGCGATAAAGAGAACTGCTCAAATGAACGCTGACAGACATCCTGAAATAAGCCATGTACCACCGGTGGATGTGGCAACACCTCATCCACAAGCCGGCCGCCATCGATCTGACATTCACTCCAGACCAGTTTCTGCATCGATTTTTCCGGCGTAATCCAGGGCCCGCCGGTCGTACTCCAACCATCGCAATTATGGGTGGTAAAGTCCAGTCCAAGCCGTTGACATTCACCCGCAGCATGTACGATCAGCCGTTGCCATTCAGGCGACATATATCGAACCGGGCCGGGCTCCTCAAATCCCACACTGAAGGCCATCACCCCTCCGATACCCACCCGGGCCATCGCCTCCAGATCGGCTGTTATGCCTTCTGCCGTCACATTCCCATTCATCCAGTGCCACCAGGTTTGCGGCCTGGCCTCGTGCGGTGGCTGCAAAAATCCTTCTTCCAGGCTTGTACCAGCACATACCATCACACAGATCAAAATTATTACCGACATCCATCTATAGTGAATACGCATTTTCTGATTTACAGTCCTCTTTCCAGGGAATCAATCTTCTGATAATCCATAATCCAGTTGATATTGTCTTTAAACACAACCGAAAAGACTATATCATGTCCGACATGGAACGGAAACGGCATTCTCTTCACCCGAATGCCGGATTGGGGCGTTGGCCAGCTATCCAGGTAAACAAACACCAGATTCGGTTCGTTCCAGCGACCCTCTTTCTTTAATATCTCCCATTGGGTCAGATAATAATGCGTGACCCAATCCCCCTTCTTTTGAGTGCCATATTCATCACAGGCAACACAACGAGCGATCAGCAAAGCTTCAGGCGAAGTGCTGGAGGTCAGATAATAACTTCGTGCAGATAAACCGGCCACTTGCGCGTTAACCGGTTGAGGCGGCTCCAACCGATGACAGCCGGCAGTAACAATCATCACGAGGAGCATAGTAATTTGAATCCATTTATGAATTGCCATAAATCACCCTTTTCGACAACAGACACTGACCTGGCCATAACTGGACTGATCCTGATAATTGATGGTCTCTTTTTTATCCACCCGATAGCCACAACGCCGGATCAGTTCCGGCCCTGACAGGAATTCATCGCCGGTTCGATCCAGCAGGACTTGCAGTTGACTGGCCAGTTCTTGTTTGACCGTACGATAAGCCGGATTATGAATCTGGTTTTGCTGCTGCCAGGGATCAATCTCATTATCATATAACAACCAGTCCCCATCCAGATCTTTAACATAAGTATAACGTGCCGTTCGTATCCCGCGATACTCTTTGCCACCCTGATCGCGAGTCCACTGACCGAATGGACTGGCACACATGATCAGAACCGCCCGGTCACTATCAGGTTGACCACCGGAGATGACCTTCGCCAGATTTTCGCCTTCCACGCTGGCCGGAACAGGCAAACAACTCAATCCAAGCAGGGTGGGCATAATGTCGGGGGAATTGATCGGCATCTTGATCTGACGGGGGGCAACCTTCCATTCGGTAGGGCATCGTACCAGAAAAGGAATGCGGATCGACTCATCATAGGGTCGTTGCTTTTTCAATTCGCCTCTGGAATAGAGCATGTCGCCATGATCCGAAGTAAATACGACCAGGGTATTACGATCCAGACCCGTTTCCGTCAAAGTATGCAATAGCTCCCCCATACACTGGTCCAGGGCGGTGCAGTGAGCATAATATCCGGCGGTATCCCGTATTGCTTTCTCCTTGGATGCTTCCGGAACATTTTTTCTAAGAGTCAACGGCTTTTTATCATACTGAGCCAGCAAAACCGATGGCCCGGTACGATACGGGGCATGAGGTGGACCCCAGGATAAAAACAGCATAAATGGCTGCTGATCATCAGATCGGGCTTTCAAATAGTTTTGAGCATCTTGAGTCTGCGCAATCGCATCATAGCCCGGCCAGATCCGTTTCTGAGCATCAGCCCCTTCGTAATATTCTGAATGATTATAATTATGGGTACATTCCAGCACCTTCCAGTATCCAAAGCCCTGGTGTCTTTCCGGCGGGATAAACGCACTTCGGCCAGTCCCATCCAGATGCCATTTACCGATATAGCCCGTGTGATAACCAGCCTGCCGATAAACCTGAGCAATAGACACCGCGTTATTATTTAGACGCAAATCATTTAAAAAAACACCATGGGTCAGGGGATATTGCCCCGTAATCAGGCTGGCCCGGAACGGACTACACACCGGACAGCAGGATACGGCATTGACAAAATTCACACTCTGGTCCGCCAAACGATCAAAATTAGGAGTCAGGATATCCGGATTACCGGCATACCCCATATCCTGCGCGCGCCATTGATCGGCAAATACGAACAACAGGTTGGGTTTTGTATGTACCCCACCCAATAAAGCTGGATCAAGTCCATCAGACCTGCATCCGACAAGCCAGGTAAGGCCAAGAGCCGTACTTTTCAAAAAACTCCGTCGATTATATTGATTCCGTTTCATAGGTGGTCCCAAGGAATTCTAACTGAGGTTCTATACGTGTACTACATACTGATCTTAACGCAAATCTATCTCATTAACGATTAATATTGCTCACTTGGCCGTAAAATAGATCTTTCGATTACAACTCAGCCTGCAAGTGATCGGATATTTCCTTACCCGATGGGTATATAATCTGCTTCCTTCCGTTACATTCTCAAAAACGCACCAATCACTACCAGCATTGCTTTGAAAACTTGACCATAACGCGAATTATCATCGATTTTGATAATATATCGCTACCGATCCCAGTCTGTCATACAATCAGAAAAAAAGCCGCCGACAATTAAGTCAACGGCTTTCATACGCCCGAGAGGATTCGAACCTCTAACCTTTGGTTCCGTAGACCAATGCTCTATCCAGTTGAGCTACGGGCGCTTATATAATTTTTTATTTCTCGAAAAAATATCGAGAAAAGGAATTATACTGAAAAAATAAAATTGTACAAGGAAAAGATCAAACAATTTAAAATCAACCGTCCCGTTTTGGACAGCCCACCGTTGACATAATCAACGGGTAAAGGCCTTGGCGGGCAAATAGATATCCCCCGGTCCGGCGCCATCTGGATACGCATAACTGCCATCTGCAGTAATTGCGACTTTGATTATTCCTGATTCATTGGGAGACCAGTTTTCAACATGTCCATCAATATAAGAGGCGTTCAATTTTACCTCGGGGCGCGAATTGCCATTATCTGGATCCCAGGTTTCCTGCATAACCGACCAGTATGATGAAGAAACTGAAGTCCCCTCTGTGACTTTAGCCCCTTTCATCTTTTCACAACTGCTCCATGCCTCGGGACTGCGCCAATGATTATAACCGAAATAATCACTGGATAAGATAGTGCTATATCCCCGCCTTCCATCGAGACTCATCGGTCCACGAAACACCCGTTTGCCGTCCAGATATCCTATATAATTCCAATAATAGCAATAGATTCCAGTTACAGGATCTTCCAGCGGCGGGGTAGATGGATTGTCCCAGTCATCGCCGGCCTCCCATGCCTGCGCCAGATAGGAATAGGGTTCAGGTGCGCTTGGGCAGAAAACCGATTCGGACTCGACATAACTTTTCAGATAGGAAGACATCGCCCGGTACATGCGCGGACTGCGGGCTCGATAGCCGGTTAACATCATCGGCTCCTGCCAGTTCCACCAGGTATCGATCTGACCAATAGTTGCGATTGATTCCGGATATCGATCCCTGTGATCACTGGCATATTCATTCGCTCCCAGGTTGACCGAACGCTGATCCGAGATCCCTTCCAATTGCAGCGCCTGCCGACGTACCCGTCCCAAAGTGGGTGTTAAAATACTCAAAAGGATCATGATTATTCCGATAACCACCAACAATTCAATTAACGTAAACCCTGTGCGCCTATACGGATACATCACCTTGCGATGCCGCAATACTAAAAATCTGACTTTATCCCATAAAGCCATTTATAATTCACACCTGAATAACATCTATGTGCCTGATATATGACTCTTTACAATATAGATTATACTCTTATCCTTCATGAACTTCAACAAGTTATCTTTTTTCAATTATTTATTCTTATCTCATAAAAACCTTGATATTTAAATACATGCCCCGAAAATTCCCTGCGATATAAATAATTATTTAATTTTTTCAAAATTGTTATCTTAGTTTTCTGTTTACTGAATCATCCAAGATTATTCATAATAATGATCTATCACCTCTGTCTATGATTTCAATAACTTTTGCACGCGGATTGTCATTGTCCGAAACCTGAATTTGATCTAGAATAATGGGGGCCCCTTGACATGAGTTATAAAGTCCGGATTAATTATCCGTATTAATTTGGACTTATAAAAATTCAATATTCTAATTTCCATTTTAGAGAGATTGCTTAACCCAACAAAGTTATGATAAAAAATTTAGGAAATCAACTTCAAGCATTAGGGCGTCAGGAAATCCCTGCGGTTATCAACCTGACTGAATCAACCTATAAATATACCCGAACATTTAAACATGATTTCTTTGCCTTTACAGCTCTTTACACCATAACAGATTCTAACCTCCAGTCCACCTCCCCTGGAAATATCGTACTTAAAATTAATCGTACCGGCGACATTCTGGGCCTCCCACTCAATTGGATTGGTCGCCATTTACAAAATAATGAATGCGGAATCTTAAAGCAACTCACGCATCTGCCGGGAACTCCAAGATTTCTTTCTCAATTTGGTGATACCGGCCTTGTCTATGAATATATTGAAGGCCGGTCATTGGATCAGACCCAGGAACTTCCTGATGATTTTTTTGATAACCTGGAATCTCTGATAAAATCGGTTCATGCTCATCATATTGCCTATATCGATATGAACAAAAAAGGCAATATTCTGGTTGGTGAGGATCGTAAACCCTGGCTGATTGATTTTCAGATTTCAATCCGCATTGATTGGAATAAACCTTGGAAAGCGATAGGCCAAATGATTCTTAACCGGTTACAAGCCGAAGACTTATACCACCTCAACAAGCATAAACGCCGCTTCCTGCGAAAAAAAATGCCCAAGGCGGAATACTTAAAAACCTATCGAACCAGCAAGTTAATCCAATTGCATCGCATTTTATTTCGCCCGCTAACCTTATTGAGAAGAAGGATTCTTGGTCATTTATTTGATACCGGACAGATCAACATCGATCCACACTCACAAATGACTCCCGAAAATGATCCAACACGCTATAGCAGCAGAACGCATCAATGAACAGACACTGCCAGCATTTTCTTTGATTACCTGCGGTTTTTTCCGGGTTTTCCTGTCCATTTTCAAGTCAAAGTCGATATAATACCGATAACTCGGATGAATTGAATTTTGATTTTTGCGGTCCACTTGTGTACCAGTTGCCTGTTAACCCCAGTTGGAGAAAATAATGGCGGAGTTGATGGTCATTAAGGAAATTGCAACCAGCGTACTGGTTATACCGACCATAAAAGGCACCCCCGATTATTATTTAATTGATCGCGCCATGCGGGTTTTGCGTCATTGCGGTAATATCAGCCAATTCGAAGAAGTAAAGCGTTTTCAAATTGATCGCGAATGTTTGAATATCGCGGCGTTATTTCGCGATGCGGGTTTTGCCAAATATGCCAGCCAGGAAGACAAAGTTGCCCGAATGGTCCTGGCTGATCTGACGGATGAAGATTTAAGGGACTTTTCAGCCCAGACCGTCCAGGAAAAGCTCGCTGGAATTTTAAATCCGCGGCAAATGGAACGGGTTTGCAGCACGATCATCGAATCCGGTAAACGTGACACGCGTCTGATTGAAGCAATGATATTATCCGATGCCCGCAACCTTGACGATATGGGAGCCGTGGGAGTATTCAATGAACTGCGCCGTTATCTGGTCCATGGCCGGGGTGTCACAGAAGCCCTGACCAGCTGGAAACGAAAAATCGAATACGATTACTGGTCTGCCCGGCTACGCGAAAGTTTTCGCTTTGATTGTGTACGGCAAATTGCCGAAAAACGATTGGGGGTGGCCAAAGAGTTCATGAAACATCTGGATGCCGAGAACAAAGCGGCCGACATGGAAGAAATTATTCTTTCACAACAATTCAGTTCCCCACATGCCAAAACCACGACCATCATCGAACGAATGCGTCAACAAGCCGATATTCAGCGGGCCAATCAGAAGACTTAGCCCGTGATTGAATTGGTAGTCTCTTACAAGTCATATTTTGTGCAAAATGACAAAGAAATCTCAACCGAGAGGCAAATACGGCTGTGACCCGGTTGGGCTCCGGCGCCGTCGGGTCAGAAAAACGAACTCTAAATTGGAACCATAACATCTCGGCCAGGAATAGTATAAAATCAAGGTGACTATTCTTTCTGAATTGAAATCATGGCCATGACTCTTTCGATTTCTGCCTTAAGCAAATCAGGTTCAACCGGTTTGCTGACATAACCATCCATACCCGCGGCAAGACAGATCGCGTCATCTCCCTTGATCGCATTGGCAGTCATGGCAATGATTGGAGTATACTGCCCCGTCTCCTTTTCGAATTCCCTGATAACGGTGGTCGCTTCCAGACCATTCATAACCGGCATCTGGACATCCATCAGAATCAGATCGAACGCGTTCTGTTCGACCGCCTCAACGGCCTTCCTGCCATTTTCTGCGATATGGACCGAATGCCCCATCATCTCCAGCAGACCCACCGCGACTTCCTGGTTAATCTCGTTGTCTTCCACTAATAAAATATTGAGACCGATGCCTTGAGAGGCGTGTCTCGAAGCCGCTTCAAATTCCGGCAGGATATTGATCGGTTGAGTACCGACTTTCAATTTAAACTGTACAAAGAAAGTTGTCCCCTTTCCCATATCACTTTCCAGACTGATGGTTCCTCCCATCATCGTAACGAGTCGCTCAGTAATACTCAATCCCAGACCGGTGCCGCCATATTTGCGCGTGGTCGAAGAATCCGCCTGGGTAAATTTTTCAAATATCTTTGCCTGTTTTTCGCGAGGGATTCCAATACCGGTATCTTTTACTCGCAAAACGATTTCAGCATAATCTCCATCACTGCGAATCAATTCGAAACTGACGTCGATATAGCCGGTAGCGGTAAATTTCATGGCATTATTAATCAGGTTGACTAATACCTGGCGCATGCGATCGACATCGCCAATCAACCAGTATGGAATAGTTTCATCACATTCAATTTTAAAATCGATTCCTTTATTTTGAGCGCTCTGATAAAAGAACGAATAGATATTATCCGCCAATACTCGTATATCGAAAGGCGCTTCGGTGATTTCCAGTTTCCCGGCCTCGATCTTGGAAAAATCAAGTATATCATTGATAACGGTAATCAAACCCCGGGCGGAATGCTGAATCATCGAAGCGTATTTTTGCTGTTTGGGCTCCAGGTCTGTCTTTAGTAATAAATCCGTCAAACCAATGACCCCGTTCATCGGCGTTCGTATTTCATGACTCATATTGGCCAGAAACTCGCTTTTGGCAGTACAGGCTGTTTCTGCTTGCCGCATCGCGTCAAACAATTCTCTTTCCACTGCGTGCCGGTAGAAAACCATCTCTCGCAAATTATCCGCCAGATCTCCTAACTCATCCTGACCATATGAGGGGATTGGTACTTCCATATTCCCTGAGCCGATCTGTTTGGCAATTTCAATAAGTCCACGAATGGGATCGACTATCCGGCGGGCATGATAAATAACAACCAGAATGATGATCATCATAAATACCAAACCAATGGTAATTTGCTTTATAGCCAGTGCATTACAACTGCGTACGATCGCTTCAACGGGTAATAGAATGATTACTGACCACTGTGTTGCCTCTGAAGAACCTAACGAGACCGGTGAATAAAATTCAAATAGATCATCCCCCTCTTCCATGCCATCATCACCCGTAAATCCATGCCGGATCCGCTGCAGATCCTGCTCTATATCCTCCTGGTGAAAATACTTGTCAAACGTTTCCCCCACCAGGTCGCAACGATTGCCAACGGCAACCAGCAAACCTTCATCCGTCACAAGGCCAACTTCACCCATACCGCCAAACTGGTCCTGCGTCAGGCTATCCATCAATTGCTGCATCCAGTCCAGACTGACACTAACACCTGCCATACCGGCGACTTGCCCTTCTATCAGAATGGGGGCGGCCAATCTGACAACATATTTCTCCTGATCACCGTATTGGCACTTGACCGGACCAACGACGGCGGGTTGTTTCGTTTTATGTATTGCACCGAAAAGTGGATCACTTTCCAGATGATCAGCATATTCATATTTTATCAATTCAGTAATATTGTTACACCGAACCATTCTGGGGCCATATAAATCATGTCTGTCATATTCAGATAATCCGGTAATATCTTTCTTGGGCACAACAGCAAAGACATCAAGGTAATGAGAAGACACTTCTATGACTGATCTTAATATCGCTTCAATACGTTCTTGATTAAATTCAGACGAATCAGTAACGTCAAAACGAGCGGCAATCTTGGCGATTGCCTGACTGGTTGCGATGGCAGTATTTAATCGAGCTTCGACTTGAGAAACACTCTTTTCTCCCAGGGTATCGATATGTTCGTAGGCATGCTGAATAGCCAGTTCCCTGATTTCATGCGAAGAATAACCTATCAAACCGGCCATGATTAATATCACACTGAACGTAATGGATAATACCAGTCTGTTTTTAATGGAATGTCTTATTCCGGACATATCTGCTTTCGAATATTTTGACAGAATCTAAAATGGGTAGACTATTGCCCATAACCAAGGCTTCCAAATGGAGTTAGAACTGTCGTCTTCATCGACTAAATAATAGTTAAACTTAAATAGCCCTGCATGACAATATCCAACGTTATACGCTATAGCCACATGAATTAAGCCGTTACGTTTTAACGCCTTAAAATAGACCGATAACAATTGCTCGAGTGGTTCCCTTAAAATTGCCCGTTCCGTTTAAAGTGACATTATCCAATCAAATCGGGTCTTAATGCAATCACATCACGCCAGTCATTGGCGATCCGATAGCCATGCTGAATCAGATAACGAACACTCTTATCCCAATCCGTTCGCGATAAATGACAATACTCATATTTGATGAGTGCCGGACGAACCGTGTCGATACGAGCCATTTTCAGGATTTCAAAATCGTACCCTTCAGTATCGATTTGTAAAATATCATACCTGGACACACCAGCCTGATGAAGGGCGCGATCAAAAGTCATACAGGGTACCACTGATTCAATAATATCTTTTTCAATCTCTTTATACCACTTTTTACATTTTAACAAACATTCACGGTCAAACGAAGCAATCCCCTTTACCCAATCGGGATATTCAGCATCGGATTTTATTCGATACAGTATTCTTTCGCCATCCTCATGATCCACCGCCGCCCGTATACAGCATACCCGGTCCGAAATCGGAACGGTATTTTGCACCAGTTGCTGATACATATCTTCCTGGGGTTCGATCAATACTCCCCGCCAATCATAACGAAAAGCCCAGGGCAACAGTTCTTCTCCCATAGCCCCGTCATTCGCCCCGACAATAACAAAAATTGCCTGCGGTATTCTGGCCGCAAGCATGGGAACTAATAACCCAAGGTCAACTTTTAAACGGTCTTTCTCAGAATGAATCAGCGCCGGGGGCGAACAATGAACATCATAATTAAATCGATTCAGGATCGCTTTGATAATTCGTTTCATTTCGAATCCTTAACACAACCGTGAGATTCCGATGAATTAACCGCTAAACCAAAAATGGACTTGTTTTTAAACCGGTCCCGTATCTGGCGCCCGGTTCCCCAAAACACATCACGTAACTCTTTGCATATCCACATCCCCAACAACACGATACTGGCTGATCCAAAACCTGCCAGGCACATAATCAATACTATTCTTCCTGTTAACCAGCTATGGATCATCTGAGATAAAATAAATATCAGGATGCTCATGATCAGCAAGTGTCTGATTTGCCTGAACCATACACCGATTTTAATCGGTGAGCATTTAAAACTGTAACTCAGGATGGGTACTAATATTATAATATTACAAATGAGATAACTCCAGGCCACCCCAATGGCCTGCCAATAAACTCCAATATAGAATGACAGCACAATGAGAAGCATGGAACAAAAACCCCATAATGCCATGCGTCGGGTCTGGCCCAGCGATACAAATACCCACCCGGTGGTTGCTAAAACAGGTTGAAACAAAGCGGCCAGCGCCAGCACTTTAAAAATATCCGCCGAAGCGATCCATTCCGGCCCCAGAACAATCCAGACGATTTCATGAGATAATGCGGCAACAAAGGCTACTGTTGGCATGGTTAGCAATGCTATGGTAGCAACCGTCCGATAATAATAGCGGGCATATTCATCCGGCCGGTCCTGGAGCCGGCATAATGCGGGAATCGCCACCGCGCCTATCGGTTGGGTGATCTGACTTAAAGGGAGCATTAATAACGAATACGCCTTACTATACAAACCCAACTGCCAACTTCCATGAATTCTTCCAATCAGAATATTGTCCATATTTCTCGAGAAGTAATTGAAAAAATTAAAAATCGTCAGATTGCCTCCAAACGATAATAATCCGTACATATTCCGATTGGGCCTGGGAAGGGCCGGCCACCAGCCGCAAAATGAAAAATATAACAGCGTTAACAAGCAAATGTAGACAATCTGCATCCAAACCAGCGCCCAGCAGCCCATCCCTAATATCGCCAGGATTATCCCGGCAAGACTGGAGGCAAGATTAGTCACAATTCGAATTGACGCCATCCGGCCAAAGCGCATCTGACGGATCATTAACGCTTGCGGTTGAACTCCCAATCCCGCGACCGGGTAAATGAAAGCCATCGTAATGGAGATGATTTTCAGGCGCTCCTCATGATAAAACCATGCCAGCAAATTACCGCTCCATGCCAGCAACAATCCGATACCAATTCCAATGAACGTATTGATCCAGAACAGGTTGCTCAGTTGTTCATGATCGATCGTCTGGCGATGGATAGTGGCAAGATTCAACCCCATATCCTTGAACAGATCGGCAAAGACCATCACGGTCGCTAACATCGCAATCAACCCAAAATCCGCAGGATCGATAAATCGTGCCATGATCATGGTTGCAATCAACTTGATCACATAAGTAAATCCTCCTTCGCTCAGTCCAATAAGAAAACCACTGACACTTTTCGATTTAATCTGTTCGAAATCATCTGGACTTTCTGGTCCTAAATTGGAGGATAACTTAGAATTCAAGGCATTCCTGTCTGTTTTTATGGTTTTTGATAAATTTGGACGATAGTTTTATAGTTCATTACATTATAATGAGTTATATACATTTTCGTCCTGCCGTTGTTTGTTTGGTGAGTTTTTTTACAGACAATTTATCCCCAAACATAAACAAATTAATAATCCATTGTTATATAATAAGTTATGTTAGATGACCCTGACTATATCCTTGATCTGTCTTTTGTGAATCCTCAGGAGAATAATCCCCAGGAAATCCGGGAACTCCAGATTTCGGCGCGAAAAGCACATAATCGAAAATATATCAGTGTCCTGTTTGAATGCTGTGGCGTTTATCAACATGTCTATCGCAATAGAGCGGGCAATGCCTATGAAGGACGATGCCCACATTGTTTAAGTCCCGTTCGGATATTGATTGGTCCGGGTGGAACCCATTCTCGCTTTTTCCGGGCAACCTGATAAAACTGAAGAAATTTCGCTAAGTTTATGGGCCTACCTCTGCATTTATTTATATATCTGGATTCTCGTACGGCACCGATTAATAAATATTTTTATTCGATTGCTCTTATTAACATCATCGGAATTTGCCTGCAACCCCATTTCTATCACATAACCTATGTCACTACAGTTTATAGAGTTATAATTATACTTTCCTTTACGGAATCATAACAATCAACGAATTCAACTGGCGGTATTTAATAAAATCCAACCAAACTATTTATCATATCTCCCTATTATTATTTATTATCAGTTATATGTTTTTAATTTGACTGATCTGGATTCTGCCGATAAAAATAATACCTAATAATGGATAGGGATATTTTGTAATGAGTATCAAAGATCACTCAAAGAATAGTATTCAGGTTCTTCTGGTTGAAGATGATCCTGGTCATGCCGAGCTTATTTTACATGGTTTGTCAAATCACAAAGTCAAAACCTCGGTTAAACATGTTAAGGATGGCGAAGAAGCGCTGGATTATTTACTTAAACGAAAACAGTATTCCGATAATAATAGTGTGGTTCGACCAGAAATTATTCTTCTTGATCTCCGGCTGCCCAAAATTGATGGCTTGGAAGTACTGGAGCAAATAAAAACAAATAACGACCTGAAAAATATTCCTATTGTCATTCTAACAACCTCTGAATCGGATAAGGACATTGCCAAAGCTTACCATCACCAAGCCAATAATTATCTGGTTAAACCGATCCATTATGACAAATTTGCTGAGCTTCTTGACGATTTAGGTTTTTATTGCGACTGGATAGGCAATATGACTCGAAATGAATCGACTGGACCACATTGATTGGAGAACGCTATGTCCACCATGACTAACTTGAATAAGCGCCGAACCATCCTGGTCATCGAAGACGATCCAGGTCATGCCGAATTGATCATACGGGGACTTAGCAGTCAGGAGAGCCAGGAGAAGATTCAACTGCTGAATGATGGAGAAAAGGCGGTACAGTTTTTATTTAATGAATATAACCATGACGATCAAAGTGTACATCATCAAATCGGCCTGATTCTCCTGGATTTGAGACTGCCGCGAATAGATGGTCTTGAAATCTTAAAACGTCTTAAACAAACTCCGCATTACCGCCTGATTCCTGTGGTCATTTTGAGCACCTCGACCAACCGAAATGATATCCAAAGCGCCTATGATAACTATGCCAATAGTTATTTGATCAAACCGGCCAGTTTCGAAAAGTTTAATAGCATCCTGAAGGATGTTCATAATTACTGGATGCATTGGAATCAAACCATGCTGAACTAATCCCAGGGATAGTTTAGGCTTGCCGACAAATGGGGGCGGCAGAAAATCTTTTTTTTGTTTTTTATTTTTTTCGGCTCGTTCAGCCGTTTTTATTTATCTCTGTCAGCTCTTTAGACGGTAAATCCAGATGGTTATTCCCCACCCCAATTTCCGTGCCAGGGCATTGATGCTATCATTCACATTTACCTGGAAGAGGTAGATTGCCGCAATAACGTCCAGATAATTCTTTTAACGTCCAGGCCAGACTTTTCAACTCTGTTTTTTAGTTTTATCAAACGCCTTAAATACATTAACTCGAATTTGTAAGTATCTGGCAGAGATAAACATAAATTTCAATAACAGTCAAACATCGCCCTTGCCTTATATTGTGATTGCGATAACAGGAAATAAGGGAGATTTCCCTCATATCCATAATCGTTTATAGCGATATATAAGATACTTTTACCGTATTCGTAATCAGGAAAATCCTCAGGATTGTCACGCCACCTGAAACGGGTAATCATTGAAATTACGGCTGAGAACCGATATCAAAGCCTGATAATATGTGGAGGATTGATGAACAACATTCGAGTTCTGGTGGTCGAAGACGAGGTCTCTGCTGCAGAAGATGTCCGTGGACGTTTGAATGAGATGGGATACCCTAATTGTTCCATTGCCTTAAACGGCTCAGAAGCCATTCAGCAAGCCCGTCAATGCCAGCCCGATATTATCCTAATGGATATCCAGTTGAATGGACGGCATGACGGCATCGACACGGCTCAGCATATTCGTTCCGAACTGGATATTCCTGTGGTATACCTGACTGCCTTATCGGACGACGACACGATTGATCGCATGCAAAAAACCCAGCCTTTCGGCTACCTGATCAAGCCGCCCAATAACGTAGAATTACGAACAACAATCGAGCTTTCACTTCAACATCACCGGACTCAACAGGAACTCAGAAAATTCAGCTACTGGCTGACCACCACACTGCACAGTATCGGGGATGGCATGATCGTAACGGATTGTCAGGGACAGATTCAATTGATCAATCCGGTAGCGCAGCAAATGCTGGGATTGGATACCGGTTATTACACCGATCACCCCATTACGCATCAGGTCGATATTTATAATGATTCCACCGGCGAATCCTGTACGCAGACAATCATACAATGTATTCATAAAAGTAAAATCATGAAATTGCCCGATACGGCGGTACTGAGACGCCGGGATGGCAAAATGATTCCCGTCTCCGGAACGGTGTCTCCCATTCAATCAAAAGAAAAATCCTGTATTGGCGCGATTCTGGTCATGCAGGATATATCACGTCAACGACAGAATGAAATACGGATCGCTCAAAGCCAGAAAGAAATTGAACTGAAAAACCGTGATCTGCAAATGATGATCGAAGAGAGCCGGCGCCTGGCTATCCAGGCAAATATCTCCAATCAGTTTAAAAGCAATTTCCTGGCCGATATCAGCCAGGAAATACGTCATCCCGTCAATACCATTGCAGGATTCAGTTGTTTGCTGCAAGATGAAATCGCCGAGGAGCGGCTCTGTGAATATCTGTCTATTATTAATCATTCCTGCCATGAACTCGTTGACTTACTGGATAATCTCTCCAATTATACCCGATTGGAAACCGGGCAATATGAGTTATCGATCCGGGAATATCCGTTGGCCGACCTGATCGCCAATATTGATTTATCTACCCGATCGCTGGCTTCACGAAAAGGATTACAATACCAGATCAACTGTTCGGGTAACCTGCCAGAATCCATTCATACCGATCCGATCCGCCTGAAACAGTGCCTGATTAATCTGATCGACAATGCGATTAAATTCACTCAGGATGGATACGTTCATATCGAGGTTTCTGCTGCGTCGTACCAGAATCAACCGGCCGTTCAATTCGCGATTATCGATTCCGGCATTGGCATTCCTGCAGAGCATTACGCCCTGCTATTGAACCGGCGGCCTCATCCAAACGCGACAAAAACCGGCTCGCATTCTCACGGTCTGGGACTCGCTGTCACCAATCATTTGGTCCGGTCTCTCCAGGGACATATTGATTTCCAGAGTCAACCTGGCCGTGGCAGCCGATTCCTGCTGATAATTCCTGAAATACTTCTGCTAAAAAACGAAGTAACCTGTCCGGTGTAAATAATAGAATAACCCGAATACCCGCGCCGCATCCGAATTTAAACGGAATTCGTACGAAAAATCTTGAAAACAGGTGATCAATACCCTGATCAATAGTCCGGGATTATAGGCATGAGGCGTATTAAAACACAATCTCAGCTTCAGCGTCCTGATACTGATTCCGAATGCTGACAAACTGATCAATGACCAGATCGAACGCTTCAATGATAACCGGATCAAAATGGGTTCCGGATTCTTCCATAATGATCGCGCGGGCGACTTCGTGATCAAACGCGTCTTTATAAACCCGTTTGGAAGTCAGGGCGTCGTAGACATCCGCAATGGTGACAATACGCCCGCTTAATGGAATGTTATTCCCGGCGAGTTTTTTAGGATAGCCATGACCATTATACCATTCATGATGACTCAAGGCGATGTCGCGAGCCATTTGAAGAAATCTGGCATGAGGGAACTTATCCAAAGCGGCTTCCAGAGTACGGGCGCCTAATTGAGTATGGGTTTTCATGATTTCAAATTCACGATCGGATAAACGCCCCGGCTTCAGCAAAACAGTATCAGGAATCCCAACTTTCCCGATATCGTGCAATGGACTGGTGGAATAAATCAATCGGATAAATTCAGGATTCAGTTCATCGGAAAATTTCCCCATTTCATATAACTGCCTGGCCAGCACCCGGCAATAATTTTGTACCCTTTCCAGATGAGCGCCGGTTTCAGGGTCACGCGATTCAGCCAGTTTCGCCATGGCCAGAATGGCAATGTCACGTGTTTCCAGATTCAACACCCGTTCACCCGCCCGGATTCGCACGGTTAACTCCGAGGGTTTGAAGGGCTTAACGATAAAATCATCCGCCCCGGCAGTCATGCCGGCCACCACCGCTTCTTCATCATTATGACTGGTCAGTAAAATAATATAGGTATAGCCTGCTGTATCGTTATCGCGGATGGTTTTACATAATTCCAAACCATTCATCTCAGGCATTTCCCAGTCTGATATGACCATCCGGCATTGATCGCGGCGTAAAATCTCCAACGCTTCTTTGCCATTCTGGGCCAGCAAAACATTATAGCCGGCTTCCTGAAGCACGTTTTCTAGCATGCTCAATGCCATTTCATCGTCGTCAACAATTAATATCTTCATCATTGGCTCCATCCCCAACACAATTACATTTCTCGATTAAGGCATTATTTATTTAATCGGACGTCTCCTGAAGGTTCTTAACATAATCTTTTCCTTCACTGATGGATCCCAGGCAGCGATTAATTTCCACTTGAAGCGCATCAATTTGCTGGGCCAGATTTTCCAGTTCGCCGTTTTTACTCATGGCTTCCAATTCTGCCGCTACTTGCTGAAGCGGCTTGGCTGATAAATTGCCTGCAGCGCCTTTCAAGGCATGAGACAGCAATGTCAATTGCTCGTGATTCTGCTGTTCGGCGGCCTCTTTAATCTTTTGCAGGTCGGTTTGAGCCCGCTCGGCGAATTTATTCAACATTTTTTCGAAAAATGCCGGATTTTTCATACAGCGCTGATAAAAATCATCAAAATCTATTGGCATGGAATCAGCAGAGGTCGCGTTTGTCGTGACTTGATTTTCGCTCATTGTGTTCTCCGTTCTGGCGATTTCCGCCGGCAGTTTTTCATCGGTTATTGGCTGGGTTATGTCAGGGTCGGCCTCTGGCTTGCCCACAATTCCAAAAACCGCTGGTTTATCGGACACAGAATTTTCCCAATCACCTTCTTCGCTCGTTACAACTTTGTCCGGCTGCCCTTCAATCTGTAAACCGTAAGCCTGGCTCTTCAGGGCATATTGATTGATGACGGTAAGTAACTCGCTTGGATTAAACGGCTTGGTAAGATAGTCATCCATACCCGATTCGAGACATTTCTCCCGGTCACCTTTGATGGCATTGGCGGTCAGGGCAATGATCGGTATCCGCTTCAGACCGCTGGCGGTCAGATGGCCTCTACCTTCCTGACTGCGGATGACCCCAGTCGCGGCAAAACCATCCATTTCCGGCATGGAACAATCCATCAGGACCAGATGATATCGTCGGGATTGCAACAATTCGACGGCAATTTTTCCATTTTCGGCAATATCCAGCTGGTGCCCGGCCTGTTCAATGATTTCCCGGGCAACCTCCTGATTGATCTCGTTATCTTCCGCCATCAGAATGGTGGCTTGAATCTGTCTTGACTGTTGGATTTTATCTGATTCACCGGCCTGTTTTTTCTGATTTATAATCCGCTCGCCACTGAGAATCCGGATGAAAATATTGTATAATTCTGATTGCATGACCGGTTTGGTCAATACCGCCTGAAATCCGGCCTTTTGATAATCTTCCGGTTGATAGTGGCTGTCAAGACTGCTTAACAGGACCATCGCCGGCTTGCCCATAGCGGAATCAGCCTGCACGGCTCTGGCCAGTTCGACACCATCCATATGGGGCATTTGCATATCGCTGATGATGATGTCATAGGGATGGCTTTCCTGCAGGGATGCCTGGATCTTGTTAAGCGCATCCACGCCGTCACAGGCGACATGGACCTGACATTTCCACCCTTCGATCTGTTTCTTTAAAATCTCCCGGTTGGCGGCATTGTCCTCCACAACCAATACCCGGATATTATGGAGGGAACGCATCAATTGCAGTCCGGATGTTTTCACGGGCTTGACCGGTTTGCCCAGACGAACGGTAAACCAGAATGTCGAACCCTGACCTTCCTGACTTTCAACACCAACCTGGCCGCCCATGATTTCCGACAATGATTTGGTGATTGCCAGTCCCAGACCGGTCCCGCCATATTTCCGGGTCGTTGACGTATCCGCCTGGCTGAATACCGAAAAAAGTGATTTCAGCCTTTCCGCCGGGATTCCGATCCCCGTATCCTTCACCTTGAAACAGACCAGACTGCCCCGTTCATCTTTATCGGCTAGTGACACTTCAATAACAATTTCGCCTTGTTCGGTAAACTTGACCGCATTGCCGATTAAATTGATCAGATTCTGCCGGATCCGATCCGGATCGCCATGAAATACCCAGGGAACGCCCGGATCGATGTAGGTAATCAACTCCAGGCCTTTATTGGCGACACGGTGCCCGAAAACATCAGTCACTCTGCTCATTAACTCATCCAGCGAAAAATCGATCGGATCGAGTTCGAGTTTGCCGGCCTCAATCTTGGAGAAATCCAGGATATCGTTGATTAAAGTCAACAGTGAACTGGCCGAAGTCTGGGCCACCCTGACATAATGATGCTGCTTGGAATCGAGTCTGGTTTGATTCAATAATTCCAGCATACCCACCACGCCATTCATGGGGGTACGAATCTCATGACTCATCCGGGCCAGAAAATCACTCTTGGCGGAATTGGCCTGATCGGCGTCTTCCCGTGCCTGTTTTAACTCTTCTTCATGCTGTTTGCGCAATGTCATGTCACGGATGACCGCCTGCATGATATGACGTTTATTGAATGTCATATTCGTCAGAAATACGTCGGCATAGAAGGTCCGATTATGTTTGTCTCGAAATTCCCATTCGAATCGGCATCCGCCCTTGTGGCGGGCCATCTGCAGGTATTCCTGCAACGCCGACTCACTGTTCTGTCCGTCCGGTTGTGTGGGCAAAATATATTCGAGCAGACTCCGGCCGATAAACAATTCTTTTGAACGCATGTGAAATTGCTGTACCGCACTTTCGTTACATCCGATAATCTTATCGCCATCAATCAATATAATCGCATCCTGTGATGATTCAAACAGGGTGCGAAATTGCTCTTCGCTGTCCTTGATCGATTGTTCCCGATCTCGAACTTCGTTCAGCATATTCCCAAAAGCTTTTACCAGAATACCGATTTCATCTTCGCCAGTGATAATCGGCTCCATTTCATAACTGCCGAACTGGGACACTTCATTCGCCACGCGGGCCAGTTTTAAAATAGGACCGGAAATTATCCGCTGCATCTGATTGGAAACCAGCAGCGCGGTGATCAAAGCGATCACGGACATGATAATGACAACCGTCAGATTGCGACGGATCAAAACCGATAACTGATTCAAGTCAGAAACCAGGTAGACATAACCGGCGATTTCATTGTCACTGATCACGGTACGAACCACTTTGATGCCATTGTCTTCAAACCAGCAGGCATCCTCCCCGTTCAAATAAGGATGCACCTGCTCAGATTCACCCTTACGGATGTAATCCGCCAGTTCTTCGCCAAACTGGGTGTGAACCGAGGCATAGATGATCGAAGGATTCACCTGAAGGGACCGGAGGGTATCCGCGGCATCGAGTTTGTCGCCAAATGCCATCGAGGCTTTGCAATTTTCGCCGATGATCATTGCCTGGCTGATCAAGTCATCGGCCAGCTTGGTACGCAGATTATAATAATCGTAGATGTAATAAAGCAAACTGGATAAAATCATGGCGATCATACAGGTCGTCACGACAATCATCATAATTTTATGTTGCAGCTTTAAGTTTTTAAAACCTGATTTCATGCTTTGTTTTATCCGGAATGGCTTGTAAAAATTCAGGAACATTTTTCGAATAGTCCAGGCATTTATGGACTTCAAGTTGTAATGAATGGACGATCCCGTCCACCCGGTCAAAGTCACCGTCGCGCCCGGCCAGTTCCAATTCCCAGGCCAGTTGCCGTAAACCGCCGGCCGATAAATTGCCGGCGGCCCCCTTCAGAGCATGGGCGATAGAAGTTAACTGTGTGGCATTTTTCTGATCGATCACCTGCTGGATCTGAATCAGATCGATCTGGATCCGGTCCATAAATTTGTTCATGATCTTTTCAAAAAACGCCTTGTTTCCCATACAACGAGCCAGGGCGTCGGCAAAATCGATCGGAGCGCCATTGACCTGGGTTGGCATGTCCGGTATTGACACAAAGGGTTTCACGGCCACCCCGGATCGAACATTTGCCTTTACGGGCTCACGGTCCAGATCGGTCGTTTGATTGGTAACGGGTAATTTCATGGCAATCGCCTTGATCGTCTCCAGCAGCTCAAGCGGATCGAATGGTTTGCTGATGTAGTCATCCATACCGGCTTCCAGACATTTTTCCCGATCCCCTTTTATCGCGTTGGCGGTCAGTGCCACGATCGGAATACGATCGTAACGCCGGTCCGCCAACTCATCCCGGGCTTCCAGTTCCCGAATTCGCGCGGTCGCTTCAAAACCATCCATCTCCGGCATGGAACAGTCCATCAGGATCAAATCATAAATCCCGGTCTGGGCCGCTTCAACCGCCTGGCGACCATTCGATACCACATCGCAGGTATGCCCGGCAGTGGTAAGCACTTCCAAAGCCACCTCCTGATTGATTTCATTGTCCTCAGCCATCAGGATATGAACCGGCCGACTGGGCCCCTGAAACTGAGCCTCCACGGAACGATGATCTTCCCGCACTGACACATTCAACTCCTGGGACTGATCGATCAGCTTCAACAGGGCATTGAACATCGCCGATTGTAAAACCGGTTTATTCAGACATAAATGAAATCCGATTTCTTCGATCCCATGCAACATCCCCGGATCTTCCAGGCCGGACATCAGAATCAAAATCATTTTTTGCGATTTTGGATCATGCTTGAAACGCCGGGCCAGTTCCAGCCCGTCCAGGCCCGGAAGATATAAATCCAGTAAAGCCACATCGATATGCTTCGCGTGTTCCACCTTCTCCAGCGCCTCGAACCCGTCTTCAGCCAGACTGACATGGCAACCCCAACTCTCCAGTTGCTGTTTCATGGTACGGCGAACGGTGTCGTTATCATCGACGACAAGGATATGCAACTCATGCAGAGATTGGGTTAATGTCCGGTTCCGGGTAAAACTGACCTTGCCGGATTCATTTTTGTTTTTTAAACGGACGGTAAACCAGAATACCGAGCCTTTGCCGGGTTCGCTCTCGACATGAATTTCTCCTTTCATCATCTGGACCAGATGGCGTGAGATGGCCAGTCCCAGCCCAGCCCCGCCATATCGCCGGGTCAGCGACGAGTCGGCCTGCCCAAAAAGCTTAAACAGGTTCTCCACTTTGGCGGCTTCTATCCCGATGCCGGTATCCCGGACCTCGAACTTTAATTCAGTCTCTGTGTTGCTGCTGGACTGCAGGGATACTCCCACAAAAATCTCACCCTGATCGGTAAACTTCACGGCATTCCCGATCAGGTTAATCAGGATCTGTCGCAAACGGTCTGGATCGCCGATTAGCTGCAACGGCACTTCCGCTTCGATATGATTGATCAATTCCAGTCTCTTCTCGGCAATGCGTGGCGCGAATAATTCGATACACCGTTCGACTACCTGTATGACATTGACATTAGCCTCGGTCAAGGTTAATCGACCCGCTTCGATTTTGGAAAAATCCAGCACATCATTGATCAGATTCAAAAGGGATTGAGCCGAAGTATCAATGATATTGGCATAACGAACCTGACGGCTGTCCAGTTTGGTGTTTTGCAATAAACGGACCATCCCGATAATGCCATTCATCGGAGTACGAATTTCATGACTCATCTTGGCCAGGAACTCGCTTTTCGCTTCATTGGCGGTATCAGCCTGCTCACGGGCTTCACACAAATCGTTTTCGTATCTTTTTCGTTCTGAGATATCACGCAATATCGCCTGATAAACCGGCTTCCCACGCAGATCAACCTTATTCATCGATATTTCAACATCAATCGGCTGACTGCGATTGGAAGGAGTCATTTGCCATTCGAATCGACTGGAGCCGTTCTGATCCGTCTGTTGAAACAATTCCGCCAAAACCACCTCAGATAGGTCACGATCTGCCTGATGTTTTGGAGAGAGCTGTAACAAGGTTTTACCCAGGAGCATACTGCGGCTGTCGCATCCTAATAAACGCATGGCGCTGTCATTACAGTCAAACAGTCCGCTGTCATTGATCAGAATAACTCCATCCGACGATGATTCGTAAAGCGTCCGGAATTTTTCCTCGCTTTCCTGAATGTCCTGTTCACGAACCTTACGTTCATTGATCTCACTCTGCAACCGCTTATTCGACATCGTCAATTCAGTAGTGCGATCCTTTAGATCCTTTTGCAAAGCCTCAATGGTTTCCGATAAAACAGTAACCTGGTTCCGAAAATGCGTTTGCACCGATTCCAGGGCTCGTTTCAATCGGGTCACTTCCCCTCTGGTATCAAGCTCACCGGTGGAATAGAGATAATCGCCGGCGGCTATTCGCTCAGCCAACCGGGTTAAATTTTCCAATTGCCATACCATCCGGCTGCGACGGTAAATAAAACCCACCAAACCCGCGATGCCGGCCACGGCCAATATGCCCCAGATGGTGATCGGCGAGTAGGACCCGGCCCAATCGGGCCATTCGACGATCCGTAACAATTCCAAACGGCCCTGGGTTTCTTTCGGCCTCTCTTCACCGGCTAAAACAAGATTCAATGGTGAAGACCAAAAAACTTTCTGCTGATGACTCCCTGTTTCATCCAGGGCCATTGCCCCGGAATTCCCGGCAGAGACAAGTCGACTATCGTTCGCGTCGTATAGGGCTATTTCAATCCGGTCATCCAGGGCGCAATAGGTTTCGAACAGATCCTGAATTCCCGCCAGATTCCCCGATTGTGCGTTAGCTCGGCATGACTCAATTAAACGGTTTCCGATAGAACCAAGATCGGTTTGGGATTGGTTGATTAATGCATGATAAGAATACCATGTTCCCCCAGTCCAGGAAATCCCCAATAATGCTATAAAAATAAAGATGTGGGGCCAGATTGAGCCAACTCTCATGGCCTTCTGGGCATTATCAATCTTTTTTCTACTAAACATCAACGGTTATCCTTGCACACTGCTGGTTAACACCCCGAATTCGCGAACCAGCGGGTAGTAGAAATCAATCTGAAAAGTAATAATTACTTTTCCTCCAATTTCATCTGTATTGCTTTCAAAAGCTCCTTATTTTCAAATGCGCCTTATTAATCAATCATTTTGAAATTGAGTCTTATACCACTCATCGTGTTATAAATCCCTTCACTTAAAACCTTTTTGGCGACTACGGAGTATCTTCGCATAAAAACTGGCCGGACCAGATCAACTGACTATTAACACAGCGAATGCCTGCTTGGGTCCGGGTTTACTCGTTGAATAATTTTCAATTAGTGACTTTTTTTTGGAAATCCCGCTTGAGCAATGATATAAGAGTAGCTTTGATATTCGCCATCCTTTGGAATCAATCAATGATTAACTCATATAATTCTATTATTGAAAAGGAGTTACTATGAAAAAGGCATTTTCTGACTATGTGTCATCATTATCCCTGATTGTTATTATTGGACTATTCATTCAGGCATGTCACGCTATTGAATGGGAAGATCCACAGATTTTCAGAATCAACCGGGAAGATCCCCATTGTACTCAAATGCCCTATAACTCGACGGTTACGGCGCTTATGTTTGACCGGACTCTCTCTGAAAACTTTCAAAGCTTGAATGGCCAGTGGAAATTTCACTGGGCCAAACAGCCCGATGAACGGCCGGTAAACTTTTATCAACCCGATTTCGATGTCAGCGACTGGAATAGTATTCCCGTACCTTCCAACTGGCAGATGCAAGGCTATGGTGTTCCCCTCTATACCAATATGACCTACCCATTTGCCAAAAATCCTCCTTATGTGACTAATTCCCCGCCGGAAAATTATACGACTGCCAAACATCTGAATCCTGTTGGATCCTACCGGCGCGATTTTTCCATCCCCGCCACCTGGGCCGGCCGCGAGATCTTCCTCCATTTTGATGGAGTGGATTCCGCATTTTATCTCTGGATCAATGGTCAGTTTGTTGGCTATAGCCAGGGCAGCCGCACCCCGGCAGAATTCAATATTACCCAATATCTGCAAAAAGGCTCCAATGTCCTGGCCGCGGAAGTCTATCGCTATAGCGATGGCTCTTATCTGGAAGATCAGGATTTCTGGCGCCTGAGCGGTATTTATCGGAATGTCTTTCTGTTCGCCGCTCCTAAACTCCACATTCGCGATTTCTGGGTCAAATCGACTCTGGATGATAGTTATTCGGACGGTCTGCTGTCTGTCGAACTGGAATTCGATAATTACAGCAATCAGGATCTGAAAACCGGCAAAACGAAAGTGACCCTGCTCAATAAAGAGGGCAAGGAAGCCGCTCATCTGGATATGGATGAGACCGTCATCGTTAAAAGCAAGGCACGGGCCAAAATTGTTTCTCCCCAAATGACCATCAAAAAACCGCTCCAGTGGTCAGCGGAAAGTCCCAACCTTTATCAGGTTCTGATCGAATCGTTTGACAAAGATGGTAAATTAGTTGAAGCCTTATCCTGTAAAACCGGTTTTCGTCGCTCGGAAATCAAAAATGGCCAACTGCTGGTTAACGGCAAGCCCATCTACATCAAAGGCGTCAATCGCCATGAACACGAACCCGATACCGGCCATTACGTGGATCGGGAAGACATGATCCGCGATATTAAGCTCATGAAACAATTCAATATCAATAACGTTCGTACCTGCCATTATCCCGATATCCCCGAATGGTACGAACTCTGCGATGAATACGGCCTTTATATTATTGATGAAACCAATATCGAATCGCACGGTATGGGTTACGGCCGGGAAACCCTTGCCATCCGCCCGGAATGGAAAGCGGCCCATATGGATCGGACTCAGCGTATGGTCGAACGCGACAAGAACCATCCTTGCGTTATTATCTGGTCGCTGGGCAATGAAGCCGGTGACGGTCCCAACTTCGAGGCCACCAGTGCCTGGATCAAACAGCGCGATCCTTCACGTCCCATCCATTATGAACGGGCCGGACGTCGTCCACATACCGATATCGTCTGCCCCATGTACGCCCGTATTGCCAATATGGTGGAATACGCCAAAACCAATCCGGACCGGCCCATGATCCAGTGTGAATATGCCCACGCCATGGGTAACAGCGTCGGCAATTTACAGGATTACTGGGACGCCATCGAAGCCTGGCCGGCGCTTCAGGGTGGCAGTATCTGGGATTGGGTTGACCAGGGTCTCTATCACCATACCGCCGATGGTACCCGCTATTTTGCTTATGGCGGCGACTTTGGCGACCAACCCAATGACCTCAATTTCTGCTGTAACGGTCTGGTCCAGCCCGACCGCAAACCGAACCCCCACCTCTGGGAAGTCAAAAAAGTCTATCAGAATATCAAGGTCCACGAAAAGGATCTCAGCAAGGGGATCGTAACGGTTCAAAACAAATATTTCTTTGTCGATCTGGCTTTCGTCGATATGACCTGGGAACTGCTCCAGGATGGCCTGGTTATTCAGAATGGCGCGATTAAAAACCTGAAAGTTGCCCCCCAAACCAGCCAGGAATATCGCATCAATTACAAAACACCCAAGCCGATTGCCGGTGCGGAATATATCCTGCGGATTAGTTTCAAACTAAATGATGATCAGCTCTGGGCGCCGGCCGGCCATGTAGTCGCCTGGGATCAATTCGCCCTGGATATGGCTTCCCCAATACCAGCAAGCGCCAATCTGGCCGATATGTCCGGCGTCTCATTCAGCCAGGAGAATCCCAAAGCGTATGTTGTTACCGGCAAAAATTTTGAACTGGCGATCTGTCGCGAAACCGGCCAGATCGCATCCATGCTTTACAACGGCCGCCAGTTGCTCGCTCAACCGCTGGCTCCCAACTTCTGGCGCGCCCCGACCGATAATGATCGCGGAAACAGCATGCCGGATCGCCAGAAATTCTGGAAAGTTGCCGGCCCGGAAAAAACGCTGGCTGGCCTGACTATTAAGCAAATTAATCCAAAGACTGTCTTAGTATCCGCCTCATGGAACCTGGCCCAGGACAAAGGGCTCTGCAATGCCAGTTACACCATCTTTGGCAACGGCGAAGTACTGGTGGAAACCATTGTCATGCCGGATGGCAATCTTATCGATATGCCGCGTTTTGGCATGCAGATGGCCATGCCGGATGGTTTCGACACCCTGAGCTGGTATGGCCGCGGCCCCCAGGAAACCTATCTGGACCGCAGAACCTCCGGCCAGTTCGGGCTTTATTGCGAAAACATCCGCCAGCCGGAACATGAATACGTGCGTCCTCAGGAGCATGGCAATAAAACCGATGTTCGATGGGCGGCAATGACCGACCAGAATGGTTATGGCTTAATGTTTATTGGCGCCGATCCACTTTATGTCAGCGCCTGGCCGCACACCATGACCGACCTGGAAGCCATGCATCCTTACGAAATCCCAGTCCGGGAATTTATTACTGTAAACATTGATCATTGTCAGATGGGCGTTGGCGGCGATGACAGTTGGGGCGCCAAACCCCACAGTGAATATACCCTGCCGGCCAATCGGTCTTACAGCTACCAGTTCTGTATCCGCCCGGTCCAGATGGATCATTGGAAACTCATGAATGAGCAGAACCATCTGCTGCTCCTCCGTGATGCCTATCAGACCCGCCCGCCTCAGGCCGTAACGCCTTCAGCCGTAAAAATCTCCCGCAGTGAGGATGGTGTCGTTACATTGGCCTGTGATCATCAAAAAGCGACCATCCATTATACCTTGGATGGCTCCACTCCAACCTCAACCAGTCCCAAATACACCACCCCATTCCAATGCACCGATGCCGTGACTATTCAGGCCGTAGCCATCGTCTCTGACGGCAGTCAAAGCCTGACAACCCGCTCGGTCTTCGACCGGGTGCCGCATGTCGGCTGGAAAGTCATCTTTGTCGACAGCTTCCAGCCCGGCGAGGGTGAATCGATCCACGCGATCGACGGCAAAAACGATACCTTCTGGCATACCAGCTGGGGTGAAAATAAAACAGAATTCCCTCATGAAATCCAGATCGATATGAGCAAGGAAATGACGTTCAAAGGCTTTTCCTACCTGCCCCGGCAGGATATGGATCATGGCTGGATCGTCGGCTATGAGTTTTACGTCAGCAAAGATGCCAAAACCTGGAACAAAGTCGCCTCCGGCCAGTTCAAACCCGGCAAAGCCTTGCAGAAAGTCATGTTCTCAGCCCCTCAGAAAGCACGCTACCTCAAGCTAGTGGGCCTGTCCGAAATCAACAAAGAGTTCTACGCCACAGTCGCCGAACTCGACATCATCGAATAACCCCCCCCTCCATCCCCACTCCTATCTTTCCCTCTTTTTATTATACACAGTGTATATTATTTGGTTGACAACTCTTTCTTCACCCATTATCCTTCAACTATCCAAAGCCCTCATACCAATCATTAATTAGTATATCGTATTTATATAAAAGGAGTTACGTTATGTCCTGCCGCCTTCGCTTCAAGCAGACCCGCTTCGCCGCCTTCTACCACGTCTACAGCCGCATCGCCGGCTCACCCGCCGACCGCCCGCTCCAGCAGCCCAATTGCCGCCGCAAACTCCTCGCCCTCATCCAGCACTACACCCGCGCCTACTGCTGCGAGGTCGCCGCCTTCGCCCTCATGGGCAACCACTACCACCTCATCCTCCGCTTCGACCCCAAATCCCAGCTCCCGCCCGCCGAACTCGCCCGCCGCGCCCACCTGCTCTACCCAGGCCCGCACTCCCAGGAAATCATCGCCAACTGGTCCCCGGCCCAATGGCAGCGCTTCAACGACCGCCTCTTCGACCTCTCCGAGCTCCTCCGCAACCTCCAGGCCCGCTTCGCCAAATGGTACAACCAGACCTTCGAACGCCGCGGCCGCTTCTGGGCCACGCGCTTCAAGTCAGTATTCCTCAAAGACTTACGCGCCGTCCGCGACTGCATGCTCTACGTCGATCTCAACCCCGTCCGCGCCGGCCAGGCCGCCCACCCCGCCGATTACGAGTTCTGCTCCTACCACCAACGCACCCAGCGCGGCCACGCCGCCGCCTGGCTGCTGCCCCTCCATCAACTCTTCGACCAGCGCACCACCGAACCCCAGGCCCTCAAAGATTACACCCACCGCCTCACCTACCGCGGCAACCTCACGCCCTCAGACGCTGACACCCAGGTCAAACAACCCCCAATCCCAGCCGCCATCCTCGAAAACGAACGCTCCCTGGGTTTCGCCCACCCCGGCCTCTTCCTGCAACAGTTCAAACACTTCATCGACGGCCTGGCCATCGGCTCCGAAACCTACATCCGCCAGCAACTCCAAACCTTCCGACAAACCGGCCAATACCACCGCCGCACCAACCCCATCCCCCTCCCCACCGGCCTCTTCGCCCTCAAAGCCATCCATATAAGTTAACCTTAACTCGAAGAGCAATGATTGTGACTTGATACGACAGAATTGAACCAATCCCAATCCCATAAATGCAATATCCCGCACCAGTAAAGAAAAGCTCTAAAATCGACTTTGGCTAATATGGAAAATTTACCCATCGTATAAAAAGTAACCAATCACCTTAAAGATAAGCACTTTTTTTAAAGGACTTATATAAATAACTGGATACCAATCGCCATTGAAAATAATAACTCAAGGGCATAGTGAATAATCAATTCAAAAATCCAGCTTCCCACAACCTGAATCCAATCAACCCACTTAATGACATTTAGTCAGGTCATCCCCCTGTAGCTTTATATACTGTTCCTGAATGAATCTGTCCAGAAATTGCACAAACCGCTTGGGAGTGTCCGATAATAACCGCATGGAACCATTGCATGCCAAGGAAATCCAGCGATTGCGTCAGTTGCACCATACCTTGAGAGACCGGCGTCAGGCAGACAAGATCAAGGCGGTCATTCTGCTGGGAACCGGTTGGACCGTGGCCAAGGTGGCCGAGGCGTTGCTTCTGGATGAAAAAACCATCCACCGGTATCAGCATGCCTATCACCGGAATCCGAACGGCTCGTTCTGGGAGACCGATTATCAGGGCAGCCAATGCGAGTTGAGCGAGCAGCAATTGCAGCAATTGGATCAGCATCTGCAACAAACCGTTTATCTGACCGTGGCGGCCGTGGTGGATTATGTTCGCAAGGCGTTCGGAGTCTACTATTCGGTGCAAGGCATGACCAATTTGCTGCATCGTTTGGGATTTGTTTACAAAAAACCGGTGCTGGTTCCCGGTAAGGCCGACGCCGCCCGGCAAGAGGCATTTATCAAGCATTACAAAAAGCTGAAGGCCAAGAAAGCTCCCATTTATTTCATGGATGGCGTGCATCCGCAACACAACAGCGTCGCGGCCTGCGGCTGGATCAAGAAGGGGCAGACGGTCACGCTGCCCAGCAACACCGGCCGCCAGCGCTTGAATATCAACGGGGCGCTGAACCCCGCTACGCTGGAAGTGGTGATGGAGATTGCGGCGACGCTTAATGGCGACACCACCATCGCCCTGCTGAAAAAGTTGGAAAGGAAACATCCGGAAGCCAAGGTGATTTATGTGATTCCGGACAATGCCCGATACTATCGCAGCCAGGCGGTGCAGGACTATTTGAAGGGCTCCCGGATTCGTCTGGAGTTTTTGCCGCCTTATTCGCCCAATTTGAATCTGATCGAACGATTGTGGCGCTATTTTCGCAAAAGAGTATTGCATAACAAGTACTACGAGACTTTCGCAGAATTTGAGAAGGCCTGTCTGCTCTTCTTTAAAAAACTCCGGTCATACCGACCGGAACTCATAACCTTGCTGACTGAGAAATTCCACATCATAGGTGCTTGATACCGGACATTCTCATGTTGGAAGAGTATATTGATCATTAACAACTGTCAACCAATATATATACAATATATATACACTGTATTTAATAAATTGAAAAAAAGAAAAGGGCCGTTTTTTGAATACTGCCCTTTATTCGTTAGTTATCCGATAACGGCGTCAATATTGTCGTCAAGTCGTACGCCATATATCACCAGTTTATCGATCGTATCAGCGGTAATCGCAGAGCCTTCCAGCATATCCCCATAAAGCGTCAGATTACGAATCGAATTTACTGCGTTGATCGCGCCGCTTAAATCTCCATAGAACTTTAGTTTGCCCATGCTGCCGGCCGAGATTGTCCCGGCGACATCACCACCGGAATTCTTGCGACCAACCGATGCCTTACCCAGCTCGCCGCTGACCGACAGATTGGCCACATCGAAACTGCCGTTAACCAATAGACTGTTAATCGAGCCACTCACAGACAGCGACTGTGCTTCCATATCCCCCCGGACCTTCAAAGCTCGAATATCATCTGCCGAACTCAAGGTTGATTGGCCGGAATTTTCGGTGAAGCTGCCTTTAATATTAATCGACCGGATCGCTCCTTCGGTTGCCGTCAAGGCGCTATCGATCAAATCACCGCCAATATTCAGTTTGTTCAGCGAATCAACTGTCAAACGAATATTAGTCGCGTCTCCCAGAAAATTCACCGTATTCATTGCACTGGCGCTGGTAATATCCAGGCCATTGGCATCATTGTTAACAGTCAACGCGCCTAACGCGGCATCAATCGCACCATCCGTAGCATTGTCAATACGAACTGTCGCGATACTATCAGCCTGTACAGTACCGTTTAACGTACCTGCCGTCAACGAGCTTACATCGCCGTTTATCTCGGCATCCGTCAGCGTACCATCAACAGTCAACTTCGCCAGATCGCCGGCCACCGTCAGGTTCTCGATATGACCTTCCACGTCTACGGACTTAAAGCCACTGTCAATGGTCAGGTTATCGATAGTAATCATGCCATCGCCATCACTGTTGGTATCCGTAATAGTCAGATACCCCCTGCCATGATCACCAAATATTTCTATAGTCAGTGTATCACCGGTTAGACGGTCCTGGCTGTCCTGATCGGCCGCGGTAAAGGTCACTTCACCCGCCGTCAAATAGCGAATCTGGAAAATATCACCATCTTCATCGACAAACCAGGCCGTACCGCCCAGTTCATCGGTAATAGATAAGCCAGTACGGCCAACACCAGTCAAACTGATGACATCGGCGTCGCTATCGTTACAACTCACGGTCAGGGTCGCATTATAGACTCCTTCCGCCGTCGGATCGAAAACCAGATAGCCGCTGATGGTTTCACCCGGTTCCAGAGTCATACCGCTAATCACCGTACCATTGGCGTCAACGAGCTTATACGCGCTGTTAGAGAAAGTAAAGCTGCTGATGACCAGATCGGCTGTCGCTGAAGCGATATTTCCGATGGTAATCGCCTGACGCCCGGTCTGACCGCCGGCGCCATCGACCATCACTTCATCGAAATCAACCGAGGTATCAATATCAAATGTCAATCCCGGTACACCGGCCGTTGCCGTTAAGACCAGGGTGACGGTGGGTTCATCCGGATCGTTGGAGGTCAGGACCAGATTGGCTGTCTTACCGCCCGATTCGGTCGGATTAAATTCAATCGTAAAGGTACGCGGCGTTGTACTGGTCACGCTGGTATTGTTGCTGAAACCAACCAGACTGAAATCGGCCGCGTCAGTACCGGTAATCTGCGCGCTGGTAATGGTCAAAGAAGCGCTGCCCTGATTATAGATCTTAAACTGGGCGCTGCTGGTATCTTCCAGCTCAGTATTGGGCATTTGAACGGAAGTGATCAGTGTCCCGCTGGTATTGGTCAGGGCAATGTCCGGTTTCAGTTGCGTTACTGTTCCGGTACCGCTGAGTGTCAGCGCCTTGAGTGCTGTATCGCCTTCTTTTATTGTCAGCGTATCCGAATACGAAGTGGTCGTCGACGGGGTAAAGGTTACCGTGATCGTCTTGCTGCCACCGGCGGCTATCGTTCCGCTGCCCTGACCGGATCCAACCGCAAATACCGTTCCTGTCGTAAATTCAAGGCTATAGTCCAGTGAAGTACCACCGGTATTACGAATGGTTACCAGACCGGATGTACTGCTCCCTGCCGAGGTGGGCACAAAGGAGAGGGTATCATCATTACTGAGTCCAATCTGCTCGGTTACGATCACACTGGCCTGCGATCCGCTGCCCAGATAATCCACTTTCAGGCTCGGCAGCGCCTTGGCCGGCAGGAAGAAAGGTGAACCGGCTGAAGGTTGAGCCACGGCCGCTCCGGTACGCGGGGTTTCCAGTTTCAGATTATAGGTACCGGTCGTCCCCCAGCCTTGCGCGGCAATATAATACATCTCACCCGCTTCAATCGGTGCGGTCGTATTGGTCCAGGTCAGAGTCTCAACCTGACCGGCGCCGCTGACATCGGCAGTGGCAAGCACTTTTTTGTCACTGTCCAGCAAGGTTAATGACAGGTTCAAACCCGTACTGGAACTGGCCGGCGTCGTGGTAATCGTCACCGTGCCATCGGTTTCAGCCGGAGCGGTAAATCGGAAATAATCTTCATCACTGTCAGAATGAATCGTCAGATTACGGATCGTCGTTGAATTGCTGGTTGCCGGTATCTCCAACGGCCAGGCCTCACTGGTATAATTGTTGGGCTCGGCGTCATCCCCGGTCTGGGCATTTTCGAACCAGCCGCCCAGACTGTAACTGCCCAGGGAACTGTCAATCCCACTGACCTTGATAAAGAGCTGATTGCCCGGCGTGCGGCCGCCGCTGACCAGTTCTTCATATTCACCGGCTTCGTTACGGTTCACTTCTTTGACTAAACGTCCGGTATTGGAATAAAGCGCCAGTTTGAGATCCAGATCTTCGTCGCCGTAAGCGTTCAGGTTAATCGTATTCATGCCGCTTGGCACCGTAACAGAATACCAATCTACATCACTGGTCGTGTTGATATTGACATCGTATATATTGAAAGCGCTATTGCTCAATGTGAGACTTGACGCAGTTTCCCTGGTATCATTCGATTCATAACTATCAGGCATCTGGGTCTCTTCAAATTCCAGACTCATGGCATACGCCCCGGTACTCTGAGCCCAGGCGCGAACCGCCGCATAATAGTAATCGCCCGGTACACCGGCGTATTCAACATATTCCATACCACCGGCGCCGGTATTGTCCGAACTGCCAATCAGTTCGCCATCTTGATCAAAGATCTGCAAAACACCGTCAAGGGTCGGATCGCTCATAATTCCGATCATAAACTCACCGGTAGAATTTTCCGGAACGGTAAAGAGATAATAATCGACGTCGGTACTATTATGGATACTCAAACCGCTAAAACCGATATCGCTGGAACCAATATAAGCCGCGTTTCCGATTGTATTATTCGATTCGTAATCGTCACCGGCGGCAGACCCCTGCCCCAATTCGATATCAAAGCTATAGTCACCCGAGGTTCCGCCAACCGGACTCACCTCAAGATAATAGGTTCGGGCCGGACTGAAACTGAAGCTGTTATAAACTTCAGAACCGCCTAAGGTGGGTTCATAATCGATCGTATTCAGTAAAGTTCCGTTCTGATCGTAAACTTTGATCAGTAGATTGAGATAGCCATCCGGTTCCGCCTCAATATGAGCAAAACCGTTGGCGTCAGAAGGCGTGACAAAACTATAGAAATCGCTGTCGCCATCATGCAGACTGGCCTCCAGATGTCCACTGCTGCCATCGGTAATCGTCAGGGTCGCAGCGGCCGTCCGGCTGTTGTTGGGTTCATAGCTGTCGGGTGTGACGGTAACAGTATTAATCAACAACGGCACACCGGATATGACAATATTGTTATCTTCATCCGATTCATCCACTTCCGACCAAACATCCACGCTCATGGCCAGGTAATAATTGCCATCAACCACCGAATTGGGAATAGTAACCGACTTGACGTCCAGCGAATAAGCCAGAGTGCTCAGACTGGAAACCGTGGTAAAGCCCAGCTCAACGGCATCATCCGTATCCAGTTCATTATTGTTATCGATCAGATAATAATAAATATCAAACCGACCGGCATTTTCTGAACCATAGTTGGCAAAGTCGGCATAGATCTGTATCGTATCACCGGCGCCTGCCATGGATGTGGTATAAAGCCCTTGAGCTACCAGATCGGGCGCGTTGCTGCCAATGGTAATCGTAGCGGACGCATCGTTATTAGTCTCATCCACCTCATCGAGTAGATTGGATGGATCGATAATGAGCGCCAGTTCGAATTCGCCATCGTAGCCAAACGGGCTGGTCTGAGGCAGGCTGATCAGGGCAACATTGCTGATCGTGGTCAAACCTGCTTCATTCACGATAAAATCAAGCAGCGAATAGGTGCCGCCCGAAGTGGGATCCTGTAAAACAATACTGACTGGCAGATCGAAACCTTCTTCCTGTTCCAGTTCATAGGTCACGACCAGACTGTCACCCCAGGCAACGGTTCCAAACGAATCAAAATCAATAGTAGTCGCCTGCGCGTCGGCCGTAATCGGCTGTTCCACCGAGAACATCACCGGATCATACAGCGTATTATTGGTATAACTCTTTTCTTCAATCGTCTTATTGGGATTAATGGCAACCGCAATCATTCCACCACCGCCCACAAAACCATTGAGAGTATCCGCGTCAGCGTTCACGGTAACTTGTTTGGCAGCATACCCTCGCGCGTCGATCGCGCTGACTGTCGACTGTCCCAGCAAAACCGCACTATCGTCGATAATCCCCGCTCCAGTCAGATAGATATCCAGACCAAAATTACCAACCGCTTCACTGCCATCGTTATAAATACCGACATAAACGGTAAAATCTTCATTGGGTACAATGGCCGCTCCACTCTGGCCGTAGACTTCCTGGGCTACCAGATCGACATTCACCACATTGCCAATTTCGCTGATCGCGGAAGCCTCCGCCGCGTTATTGGTCTCTTCAATCTCTTCTACTGCGTTGGTTGGATCGATAATCATACCAAAATAATACTGTCCGCCCATCATTGGATCGGTATTACTTCCAGCCAGCACAAACGGATTCGTTGATGGCAGGGTCACTTCGGCAAAATTGGGATAATTGCTTAATCCTGCCAGGTCACTGATTGTGACGGTACCCAACGCGACATCTTTATCGGCAGTGATCAGGGCATTTTTAGACAGATAAAACGTCACGTCAAACGGTCCGGAGGCGGCCGTGCCGCGATTGGCCACCTCATAAGACAGGTTCACCGTCTCACCCCAGTTGACCTCTTCAAATATCAATGCCTCCAGTGATTCAACCTCCAGATCGGGCATACCCTGCGAGACAATCTGTATCGGCATACTGGCAAAATCCGGCCCCATGGCGCTGTCTTCATATTTCTCGGCCACCTGGTTATCTTCATCGATCACCATCACGATATGGAACGGCCCCTCATCCGGGAATCCGGCCGGCTGAGTCAATTCCAGCGAAACCGTCCCGCTATTCGTGGCCTGGCCGGCCAGCGAAGTGATCACGCGCGAACCGAGCAGTTCATCCACGCCATCCTGATATTCCCAGTCCTGCGACAGATAATAACGAACCTCGAACTCACCGGCTGAACTTCGGGAGTAGTTCTGCACCGTATCGCTGACCGTAATGGTCTGACCATAATTAGCCGTATCGGGCACTGAAACCAGATAACCGCTTAATTGAGGTAGTCCGGTAATGGCCAGGGCGTTACTGACGACCAGGTTATTGGTTTCGTCGGTCTCGTTCACATTATTGAAATCATCCACCCGTGCCAGCAGATAGAAATTACCATCCGCCAGAGTCAGATAATCCGGCAGCCAGACATGCAGATCCAGCGTCTTGGAATTGGCGCCTTCTTCAGACGACAGTGACCCTACCGACCACTCGGTTAGATAGACATCGTTGGTATCGAATACATTATTGCGACTCAAGACCACCTTGACATTGAACGGAGCAGCCTCTTTATCGCCGGTATTGGTAATCGTCAACGGCACATCCAACTCTTCACCCCAGGTCGCACTGGCGGGCAACGCGGCATTGTCGAATGCACCCGCTAGATCAATGGCGCCCATGGATGGTGTCAGCGCTTCGCTGATCAACTGATTATTCGTCTCATCGGTTTCCGGGAAAGTGTTATAAGGATCGATTTTACCAACGATCTCATAACTGGTGCCCGGCTGAACCATGCGCGGAGCCAGGAAGGAATTCAAACTGCGGATCGTGGCGGTCTGCTCATTCACTTCAGTCACCGGCATCAGGCTGGCAATCTTGGCCGATCCCAGGAACTCACCGGTCGTGGTGCTGCCCACCGCGCGCCAGTAGAATTCAACCCGGACATCACGCGCTTCCTCGGTACCTGCGTTGGCCACGGCATATTCCAGCACAAAGGGTTCTCCCACGGTCAAACCATCCGGCACACCGATATGCGCCACCATCAGGTCGGAAGCCGGCCCGGCTTCCACACTGAATCGCATATACGCGCTATTGTTATTTTCATTCGATTCCGCCAGTACATTGTCCGTATCAACCTGTACCAGTAAATATTTGACACCTTCTGCGGCATCTTCAGGAATGGTAAACTCAAATGTCCGCAACGCGCTGGCATCCACACTCAAGCCGGGCATGGCGTCATAGCCCACCTCAACCGCGCTGGCGCTCAAGGTCTGGCTATCGGACAGATACGCCCGGATACCAAAGGCTGTCGCGTCCGCCTCACCATCGTTTCTCACCTTCAATTCCACCGTAACGGTATCACCCGGGGCGACTTCCGGCGGCATGATCACCGATTCCAGCAGAATATCCGGTTCGCCCAGCGGGCGGGTAGTGATGGTCAACGGCATTGTCAAGGCATTATTGGCAGTGTCCGGTTCGTAATCCAGGGCATTACCGCGTATCGCCGCGCCCAGATACAATGCCCCGCCATGTCCAAATGGAGAGGTCAGGGGCAGGGTTTGCTCGACCGTCCAGAGCCGCTCGGTCTCACCGGCCATCTGGCTCAGCTTGACATTCGACTTGAGCATATACCGGTATCCCGAACCATCAGCGGATTCGGTCAGGAACAGATCCGCAAAAACACCGTCATTGGTAGAGGTCTGGGTCAGGTTGGCCAGATTGACACCGACACTGAGCTTATCGCCCCAGAATGCTTCGGCTGCCGGGAAATTGCCTTCCTCAGTGACGAGTTGCGCGTCTACCAGACTGACCGCCAGATCGACCGGTGACTGGGCAATCTGAATTCGCGCGTCCAACGAGACCTGCGGTTTACGCGGATCATCGCCAAAGACGGTAATCCGGCCGGTATAATAGCCCGGCTGCATGCCTTCTGTCGCCAATATCACCGGCACCTCGACCGTCTGGCCCGGTCCCACGACCAGCGGTAATTCGCTGGCATCGACAATAAATGCGGCATTATCGCTGATAACATTACTGATATTCAATTCACCATTGCCATCATTACGGATATTGACAAACGCACTGCCTTCCTGGCCGGCTTCCAGCTTCCCAAATTCCATGATCTTGTCATCCCAGCGCCCCAGGCTGTCCCCGACCACCATCTTGGCAACGGCCTTTTCCAGCCGTATCGGCATCTGTGCGACATTATTCGTTTCCATGGATTCGGCCACGCTATCCGTTGGATCGATTTTCATCATCAGGATATACGAACCGGTCTCCTGCCCGGCAGTCACAAACGGCACCGATTCCGGCGTCGGCAGATCAAGGACAATATCCCCAAGAGAATTGTTCCCGGCGACTGGATCATTACTCAGCAGTTCCAGGGTAGTCTGGCCAAATTCATAGGCCGTATTAATATCACCGGAAGCATTGGCCAGCATAAAGCTCACCACCACATCACTGGCTGGAGCAGTACCCTGGTTAGCAACTTCAAAATGCAACCGGATCTGTTTCGGATCGGTCTCACTGGACCACATCATACTGGGCTGAAATACGCCGCTTTCCAGGTTCACCGACTCCACCCAGAACGATATCAGATCCGGTTTGATATCACGTACATGCACATAAACCGATGAAATATTATTGTAATAGTCATCATCTTCATTTACAGTCTGATTATAATCGACCATGGCGATAATATTATAACTCATCGCCGCGCCCAGGAAATTGTCCGGCCGATCCGCGGGTAGTTCGACATCGGTATCCACAATCACCGTGCCAACTTCCATGTTCTGAATCGGATCCCAGAGTCCCGCGCCGCTGGGAATGCTGGTCACAGTGATCGTATTGAGTTGTACCAGTTTACTGGTTTTCAGACTGCCATCTTCATTCTGAATATCCCAGTCTTCCGCCAGGAAAAATGTCACATCGACATTATCCGCGTCGCCGCCGCCAAAATTACGCAATTTCAATGCTACCGGCACCGTCTGGCCCCAGCCATATTCGAAACTCGGATAAGACATCCCGGCTTCCGGGACTATTTCCATCCAGCCATCCAGTTCCGCCGGCAGCGATCCGATATAAACCGGCAGATCGGCGTAATTATTGCCTTCGTTCATCTCATCGATGACACCCGCGCTATCCACCTGGGCCACAATAAACAACTCGCCCTGGCCATCCGTCAGGTACGACCCAAATTGAGACGGCGCTACCGTGGGCAACGCGACCTCCTGATCTTCAATGATATATTGATCCCATGATGCAATATCAGCCGTCACGGTTTCGGAAGTTAGCGAATACAGCGCGTCTTCATCGAAATTAATATCCCAGGGACTGGTTGCCGACAAATACCAGGTCACCGTAAAGCTGTCGGTGACCGTGTCATTGCCCTGATTTTTGATGATCGTATCCAGTTTGACAATATCGCCCCAATCGAAGGCCTGCCCCATCCCCGGCATATAGAAACCGCCAGTAGTAGGATCGACATAGACACCCGCTTCCAGATCCGCCTGTACCGGCGTTGTCAGGTGGATGCTCTGATACAGACTGTTGTTCTCAATTTCCACCTCGGTGACCGGCTGACCGTCAACTCGGGTATTCGTAATCACAAACAAGACATTATAGTAGGCATCCGTGATCGCGGGATTATCGTTATAGGGCATCCATAAATTCATGGTGAGTGGGAACGAACCGCCCCCGGCAACATTGACAGGAATATTCGCCACCGATCCGATCGTATCCAGCGCGTTCAGCGGAATCGGATCGGCCGAGACATAAACACGCACTTCCGCGTCAGCAAAGGTATCCCCTTCATTGACCACATTAAAATCAATCGTCAGCTGTTCATCGAAATTGGCTTCCATGGGAATGGTCAATCCACTCAAAGCCATATCGACTCCCTGCTTAACTTCACCTACGTTAATAACCCGGTATTTAATATTATTGGTTTCATCAACTTCCGCTATCGCGTCACTGCTGTCGACTTTGGCAATCAGGAACCACGGCCCGTTCGGCAAGGCTTCATCGGCATTATCCGGCATGGTAATCGCCACCGGTACATCCAGCACCTCGCCGGGTTGAGCGCTTAACGTCGTCGTACTGACCACCAGATCGTTTGAATCGATCTTGTCATCCCGCGATAAATATACCGTCAGATCGAAACTGTCTGCCAGTTGGGTTCCCATATTCATCAGTCCGGCAAAAAACTGATCCGGATAACTCCCGCCCCAGCTGATGGTATTGACGCCGTCGCTTTCGATCATCTCCAGATGCAGTTCTACCCCTTCAACCAGATTCAGCGTGGTCAGTTCCGTCCGGAACGATACCAGGTTGTCGCTTTCGGCATCAGTCCCATCCGGATTGGCTTCAACCACGGCATTATCCGCATCCACACTGACAAATATCCGATAGGGTCCATCAGGCAGAACCGATGCGTCCGGGAATTGGAATTCCAGATCATTGGACCAGTATCCATTCGGTTCCATCGCGGCAACGGTAAACTCACCCAACAACAAGTCGTCAGCATTCCCGTACGTGGCATCCGAACTGATGACCACACGCACGGCAAAAGGGGTATCCACAATGCCAAAACTATCGTTGCGAATTTCAACAGGCATCATAAACGGAATATTGCGATAAATAGTCGGTTCAAAGATAAAATCGGCAGGATAATCCGGGATCAGATTGACTGTCGGGCTGACAATCTGGACTGCTTTGGATTGGAGATTATTACCTTCAACCGGCTGGCCGCCCATCATTTCATCCACGTCATTCAGATTGTCTGCCTGTACCACAATATAATAGCCGCCATCGGCCAGCGCCTTATCCATATTATCCGGCAGCATGACCCAGGTATTCTGTCGGTAAAACGTACCGGGATAGATTTGCGGAACATCCACTTCATCCAGTAAAATCGCACCGGTCAGATCGGTAGCGCTGGTGCTCAGATAGATCCCGGCCTTGCTCGGCGGCGAACTGCTGTCACCATAACTGTTGATCTGAAAATCGACATTCAGACCCTGGCTCCAGGTCAGTCCTTCTGTCGGCAAGGTCAGCTTGATTGGCTGCAAGACCAGATCGATTTCCGGCTCACGCAAGGTCAGTGTTACAACGTCAGTGATATTATTGTCTTCCAGCCCCTCCGCCACCGAATTATCATTATCGGCGATCATCACCAGTTGATAAGTCTGGGTCAGATCCAGGTCAACCGGCAGAAATATCGGCAGATCGACAAAAACAGTATTATTGCCCATATCCGGCGTGCCAATACTGGGAACATCCACATTCCAGGCCGCGCCCGTGACCAGCGCGCCCGTGCTGTCACGTAACTGGAACTGCACCCGGAACGCCTGATCGACGGCTATATTGGTATTGTTCTGGATTTCACCATGCAGATAAATCTCATCGCCCGGCGCGGCCTGCAGTTCCCCCGGCGCGCCCACATCATTGGCCTTGAAGAAATAAGGCTCGATATCCGGCATGGGCTGCTCGAAGGTTACTGGTACAAAATAGGTATTGTTGGTAGTATCGGTCTCACCGGCCAGATTGCCATCCGGATCGATCACCACACCCACATAATAAGTGGCCGTTGAATCATAAAATTGATTGGACAATTGCATCTGTTCGGTATTGCTGTAGCCCAGACTGCCGCCGGAAACCGATCCCAGCGAAACCACCCGGTCGCTGCCGCCGACCAGTGCGGTCGCATCTTCTGCCGTATAGATTCCTATCGTCGCTGTGACATTTCCCGTCACACCGGTTCCGCCATTGGCAAGCACAAATTGCACATGGAACGGCGCGTCAACCGTAAAGACGGGATCTCCCACCATCGGGGTCCCCATCGGGTCGACAAAGGTGACTCCGGTATTACTATTCACCGCGGGATCGATATACAGATCATATTCGACATCCCCAATATCGAACGATACCGGATGAACCGCCACATTATTCAATTCGCCTTTTTCCGCGCCCGTCTCATCCACGGTATTACTGCTGTCAACCACCATGGCCAGATAATAGGTGCCCGCCGACATACTGTCTGGCAACGTCAGAACAACCTGCTGGGTCAATCCCGTACCGGCCGCAATGGAAGTCGACGAAAACAGCGGGGTGGATGTCAATATTACTTCCCCATTCTGCCCCGGTCCGCCCAATGGATTGGGCCACAAATAAAAACTGGTCAGAATGGTACTGGATGACGGCGTTATCGCCGTATTGGGTGGGATTGACCACCCCGGCCGTAACCGTGATGGTTTCGCCCGGATTCAACCCGCTCAGGGAAGTATCGACTGAAAGTTTGCCGGCCAGCAGATCGGTCGCGCTGGCAAAGGTCAGCGTATCGACATCGGCCTCATTATTCGTCTCCAGACTGCCTTCATCCACATCCCCTTTGCCGGTCCCGCCATCCTCACTGGCATCCGGATCACTGTCAATCATCGCGATCAAAGAGGTCTTGGAAGCAATCGACGTACTGTAATCGGGCAGTTTGACGATCGCTTCGATCTCCAACAGTTCACCCGGTTGCAAATCGCTGACAACAATCGACGAGCCATCCGTCACCGTCTGACCCGTTGCCGGTGTAACGCTGTTAAGAGTTTCATAATCCACTACTTTATATGCGGCAGTGCCATTGATAACAGAAGTTGCGTCATAAGTTCCCGTACAATACGATAGGGTAATATTGAACGCACCAGCCGCGGTATCGCCGTCATTATACACCGTAATCGACATCGGCACCCAGCTGCCCCAGTAGGTTCCCCCGGAATCATCATGCCAGTCCACCATACTTTCGATCAACACCAGATCGGCCGTGCCGCTCCCCCCAAAAGTACGTGAAGCCGAATCGGTAATCGTCAGGGCCTGACTGAGACTGTTGTTGGTCTCATCCTGCTCAAAAACGGCATCGCCGCTATCCAGGATCAAAGCAATCACCGAAGTGCCGTTTGACCAGCCGGTTGGCGCCGTAGATGGTAACGTCACCGCCAGATTCCCTTCCCAGTCCTGGCCATCCAGCAAATCAATCGTCGTCAGTGTCGCATCGTTATCATCAAGTAGGGTCAGTGCCGTCTGGTCAGTGGTTGTTGACAGGTCGCCATCGGCATCCAATATCGCTGTCAAGCCGACATCCAGCAGATCACTGCTGGTCCCCGAGGCAACCACCACTTCCATCTCTACACTCTCACCCCACACCACATCCACCGGACTGGCCCATAAACTCCCGGCCCCGCCCGGCATCACCGTATTCGAAGTATCGAAACTCATATCGGCAATATCCAGTTCTATGGGAATTGTATACGTATTATTGGTATCGCCTCCGGTTAGTTCGGTAATGGTCGTAGTCCCGGAATTCAACTCGATAATAATTTCATATTCACCCGTCGAACTCATATTGTTCGCGGCAATTTCCGGGATCAAAACCTGATTGGCATAAGTCAAAATCCGTCCGGAAGTCATCGGAGTGCTGGCATTGTTATGGAACCAGGTTGACATCGCCTGCGGATTACTGCCATCCGTCGGAATCGTATAAGAGGTCAACAACTGCTTATTGGTATCATCCCCGCTCTTGGCGATATAGAACTGGGCCTCAAAATCTCCGGACACCGCCGTGGCGCCGATATTGACCATCTCAAAATCAAATTTAACATAATCGTTCACACCATAAGTCGTCGCGGTTGAAATTGAGCCATCAGCCGCCCCCATTTCCAATTCGCCATCCAGCACCAGCACATCCGAACCACCCGTCAGCCAACTCCCCACAAATACCGGAGTCACATCCGAATCGTTATCGTCGGTATTCGTTTCGCTGGTCAGCGCCCCGCCGGCATCTGCACGCGCGATGACATAATACAAACCATCCGTTCCGCTGGCCGGGGTCTGCAAATCCAGATCGACTCCCAGAATCCCTTTGGAAGCAAATGCCGTGGTAGCACCCGGCACCGTATACGTACCGCTGCTGGCAGCAAAATCAGTATCGCCGGTATCCCAGGTCCGGTCTGTCGACAACTTGAAGGTAACGTCAAAATCAATATTAATCGCTCCGCCGGCGTTATAAATGTCGAACATCCCCGCTTCGGTATAGGTTTGATTCCATTGCAACTGGGACAGCTGTTCATCGGAAACACTCTCCAGATCGAATTCACCATCCAGCATCTCAACGTCCTGTCCGGTACCGGCCGTCGCGCTGATCACCACCTCCACCCAGTCCATATTGTTGTCTTCGGACATTTCCGTAATCGCCTCGCCGCTGTCCACCACGTACAGCAGGTAATAGGTATCGTTGGTTGCCGTAGTAGTAAAACCACTGGCATCCGCCGGAAGCGTCACATTCACATCATTGACCGAGGATTCCTGTCCGGCCAGCGAAGTAACCGTCACGGATGTTGCCGTCAACGGATAAAAGACCGTGGTATCACTCAGATCTGAGATCATTATCGAATCCAGGGCCGGTTCAATGGGCGTCAAATAGACATCAATCGTAAAGGAAGTATCCACATCCACCGAAGAAACATTCAACGCGTCAACCGCCAGGGTGTAGGTATTGCCAAATTTCCAGACGACCGAAAATTCCGTGTCATAGTCCTCAACATCCGGCATGAGATCGGCCGATTGAACCTGGATTTGCATGGAGGAACCGGTATTATCCATCAAAATAATATCATTGTTGGTGGGATCCGCATCATCGCTGGGAGTGGCTGCCCGGGCAATCAGATAATACTGGTTTGCCGGATTGGTTGGCATGGCCGGCACCGTCAAGGTTACAGCGGTCATGGCGGCATTGGTCGCGACTCCTGAAGCCAGAGATGTCACCGGCGTCTGGGCCGAAGTGGGGGTCAATGCCAGAATACCCGGATCACTACTGGGATCCGCCGGTAAACTGGAAGTCGGAGACAAATAATATGCCACCTCCATCCCGGTCCCGTCCGTGTAGGTCGTGTCACCAATATTACTGAAATTGGCATAAACATCCACCGTACTGCCCCAGACCAATAGCGATCTGCGCGATAAAGCAGGTACAACCAGATGCTGTCCCGCAAGATCCGCGCCCGTAACCGGGGTAGAACTGCTGACCAGACTCGTTAAGACATCACTGACAAGGACATTATTGCTGCGATAGGTTTCTGTAACCGCCGGGGTGGTTGCGCTGTCGATCTTGAATATCAGGACATACGAGCTGCTGGATGCGCTGGTGCCATAGACAGCCTGGGCCGCGCTCAAACTGGGTAATGTCACGGTCACTGCCTGCACCGAAAAACCATCGGCGGCAATATCATCAGTTACCGTTACCGCGCTACCCAGCGCGATATCATCACTGTCCAGCTGCATATCCATACTGAAATAAGCCTGCATTTCGAAATCAGCCGTCAGGTTAGTACCACCCTGGTTCATAATCACCACCGGAACATCCACTGACCCACCCCAGACCAGATCCGTATTGACCGGAATCGCCGCCTGCACACCGATCAGATCGATCCCTGAAATCGAATCCATATCACCCACCGGCAGTTCCAGCGAAACGGTATTATTGGCCGTATAGCTCTCTTCAATACCGCTGATTTTGGCGATAATTTCAAAATCGCCATCCGTACCGCTGCTGGGTAATGTCAGGGTCACATCCTTTTGCATGGTCTGATTAACATTGAGTGGAGTCGAACTGAAATCGATGGTCTGCTGTTCACCTTCACCCGAGTCATAAACCCCGTTCCCGTTCAAATCCACAAAAATATCAACGGTTGCCGTCCCGCTGCCCAGACTGTTGGGACCATAATTGGCAATATCAAACATGATCTGAACCTGATCTCCCCAGTCCAGAGAGCGAGGAGTTGAATTATCGGTGGGATCTACAAAATTGGTATTCTGTAATCCCAGGTCCGTCCGATAAACAGTAATCGGTACCGCAACCTGATTATTATTCGTTCCGGCGCCTTCATCATTCACTTCCGTAATGGTGCCGGTGCCATTGGATGCGTCGATATCCATGATAATATAGTAAGTGGTGCCGCTCACGCTGGTCGGCTCCGGTAACGATACCGGCGTACTGCCATTCATGGTCACCATTTCCCCATTGTTCAACAGGGTACTGACCGTCAGATTGGCGCTGGTCAACTCCGTATCCCCGCCATCCAGAACATTATCCGCGCTCAGATAAAACCGCATGCCAAATGGCGTCGATGTCCCATCCACCGCCGTATCCCCGACATTGGCTACCGTGGCGGACAGGGTAATCTCATCACCCCAGAACAGGGTGGTATCCGCAATATCAGTGCCGCCATCCGTGGTAATATCCACTTCATAAGAAATCAGGTCGGCGCCGCCCGTATAAAAATCACCAACCCAGACCTTAACTGCGTGGGTATCGTTGTTCGTCTCATCACTTTCCGTAATGGCGCTTCCCGAATCCACCCGTCCAATCACATAGGCAAATGACTGATCGGTGAATCCAGTTGGGGCTATGGTGATATTGGAGCCCGTTCCACTCAGATCAGCCGTATCGATCGCCTGGTCAATATACCCCCAGCGCTGTCGTACCGCTCGAGAGATTGATCGTTCCAAAGCTGAATGCATTCGTATTATCATAATCGGTATCCGGCGATGCCTTCACCGTGATATCATAAGCGCCTGCGGCAGTTCCGGCATTATAGACAATTGCCGCCAATCCGCCGGTAACCGCCGTATTCCCCCAGGCGATCCTTGGCACACTATTATCCGTGGTATCGGTGCCATCCGGATTTTTATCGACCAGCAATTCCAGGCCCTGCAAATCTGCCTGGCCGGTTATCGTCGCCGAATCGACAATCTCAGCCGGCTCATCGAACAAAGACGATGATAAAAAGTTATTGGACTCGTAATACTCTGTTTCACTGCCATCGGTAATCTGCCCGGTTGTCGTGTCAAGGGATGTCCCATCCACAACGGCAATCAGATAAACCGGATCGGTCAGTTCATCATCGAATTGGATATCCCAGTAGCCGCCGGTTGGACGGGCCGATAACCCGCTCAAATCGATCGTGACTTCCACGTATTCACTGGTATTGGCGCTGATTGACGCCAGTGTCCCCGGTGTCGGCGATACATTAACCGCGCCCCGGAACCAGCATCGGCATCGGACTGATAAAGACCGACACATTCACTGAACCGCTGATTCCCGCGTCACCCCGGTTCATAATCATCGCTTCGGCCGGATAGGTCTCACCCCACGCCAGTTTATCCACTTCGGGGGTATAAAACTTCTCTACGCTTAACTCCGGTAAAGTCGATCCGCTGGGACTGGTCGGACCGATCGGAATCAGTATCGATGCGATATCATTGGTCGTGACCGTGTCACCCACGCTCGAGCCATCCACATGAACAAAGATCGAGTAATCACCCACCGCCCAGTCATCACTGGTATCGCCGCTGGTTCCGTTATCCTGTGCCGGCATTGTCAGGGTATAGGCCCCCCCCAGACTGTCACCCCCGGCCAGATTATCCACCGAAAAGTCCAGTGGCAGACTCAACGGGCTTGTAGCCCAGACTCGTATCATTGACCGGCACGACAGAGGTGATCTCGTCATCCACACCCGAGCCGGTATCGGTCAGATCCAGGGTCCCGTTCTGATTGGTGTCGATATAAAACTTCACCGTCGCCGATCCGCTGGTCAGGTCATCGGTCGTAGGGGTCCCTTCATTGTCGATACCCACATCGAACATGATATCACCGCCCCAGTTCACCAGCGGCAGATCCGTCGGCATCATGTTCACCGCCAGATCGGCTGCCAGCATGACACGTGGCTCCAACGCCTCAAGAATCATCCCGGATCGACCGCGCTTGTCCTGTCCCTGGTTACGGCCTCTGGTCTCATGTTCACGACGACGTAATTTTCTCAACAATGACATAATCTGTCCCCTGAAATGTGTTAGTGGTCCACCTGTCCTCACAAACCATCGCGGATGGATGGCTCTCAATTTTTAACTTGTTTTCAATTTCCATAATATATTCATAAAACTATTGACACTGACGTCTTATCGATTATGTACCCGTCTTCACTACATGGACATTTCAGTAACCTGAGTACAAAATTCGCGGAATGGGATTGACGAAACTAATTACTAAAGAGAAAACCCGTTTTTTAATATTGCTAACTGTTTTTCTGACCGCGAAAAATATTCAGTTATCCGCCCTATATAAAATACCTAAAGTCAGATAACTGCATCTTTTCCCCCGGTTCATAACAGTGATAATGGATAGGACCCGATAATATTTGGACACTCTATATCCACTTATTATTAATCAAAAAAGGCCGACTCACAATCCGTTGCTATCGGCCTTTTTGAAACGGGGCTTCGGGGTGTTTATGCTGCTGCCGAAGCCATTAACCCTTCTCCAGCTCGCCCCCTCTGCAAGGATTGAGCTAAAGGGCCCTACCCATATCGACGTACTATTTGGAAACTTTGAAAATATCTCAATAATAATACTTATCGGATGAATCACCCAGAATGGAGATAACCGCCTCTAAAAAACGGACCTGTTTACCGTCCGGAATTTTTCTGTTCCCAACCATTTCAGTCAACCATTTTCAATCAACCAGAACGCGTTTGATCCGGTTGCCGATCGATACCAGAATCTCATAAGGGATGGTCCCGGCTTGATCCGCCAGGGTCTTGGCATGACAGGGACTGCCTTTCTGATCGTCTATTACCGTCACGGTCATGCCTTCACGCGGATTGGGGACCTGACTTAAATCCACAATGGTTAGATCCATGCTGATTCGCCCGATGATCGATACCGGATAATTCCCCATCCGCAATATCGCCTGATTCGAAAGTGAACGCAGCAATCCATCGGCATAACCCACCGGGATGATTCCCACTACCATATCGCGCGGCGTCGTAAAAGTCCGGCCATAACCGCAGGTACATCCCTGCCGCAACGTCTTAACCTGTACCACCGGCGCTTCCACATGCAGAACCGGCTTTAACTCAAATTCCGTTGCCCCTTCACAATTGACCAGACCATAAAGCCCGATACCACATCGGACCATATCGTAATGAGCCGAAGGCATCCGCATCAAACCGGACGTATTACACGCGTGACGAAGGCAGGGACGAGGGGCTCCCTCCGCGATCAACGCCAGAAATCGTTCAAAATCACGCTGTTGCTGATGCGCGTAATCCAGATCGTCATCGGCAGTGGAAAAATGGGTATAAACACCCGCCAGTTCAATTTTCGGACTATCCAGTAAACGCTGATATAAAAATATTGCCTCATCCGGAGGACTGCCCAATCGCCCCATCCCGGTATCCACCTTTAAATGAACTTTTAACGCCGGTCCATCAACACTTAGATAACTTTCCAGATACCGTAATGACTCCAGCGAACACATACTGCAATGAAAACCACGGATCTGAGCCAATCGGACCAAGGACGGATCAATGCCAGAAAATAATGGACAGGTCGCCAGGATCGTCTTGCCCTGGACAAATGGATAGATCTGCTCGGCCTCTTCGATAGTCGATACGGCGTAAGCGTCGGCATACTGATTCAAACACGAAACAACCACTTTGGAATCATGACCATAACCATTCGCTTTTACGACGGCACATAATTGGGTGCCGCGGCCCAGACGACTGCGGATCATGGCCGCGTTATGACGCAGATGGCTTCGATTGATATAAGCTTTGACGGTCTTAAGTGTCTTATCCTGTAACCGTAATGGACCAACCTCATATAGATCCGAAACCACATTCCACCGGCGGGCCTTTGCCTTGTCATTTAGCATTCCTTGCTTATTATTCTCCATCGTAATTCTGCCTCACCAGTCTGTTTCGTTCATCGAAACACCAACTATATCGTTCAGAACTAGTCTCGTCAAGGAATTACCAAAGATTCCTGCCGCGGGAACTCATGCCAGCCTGAAAACTATAACCAACTATATCACAACTGGTTACAACGACCGTTCGGATAAATAAATTCCTGAATTTTTGGACAACCGCCCACAAATGGACCAGCCAGATTCGGTTACGACGATGCGCATTATTTGATCAGTATACTGGCCGAATTGCTGTTTCTTATTTGATCATCAGCCACCTCTTTGCTCTTACCGGTTATACCAGCGGGATTAACCGTCAATAGGCATTTCAGCACAGGTGAACCGCGCCGGACAAACGGCGTACCGGGAACTTCGCGTAAATCAACCATCATCTGATAGTCACCGGGTTCCCAAGGCGCTTCAACCGTATGGATCAAGTGCAATACCTGGCCAGGCGCCAGATCGCGTTGCGGAATGGGTGAAAAAGCCCGCATTTTAAAATCATCTTGACCCGGTAACGTAATCAGACTGTATAATTCAAATCTACAGTCTGAATTCCCCGCCGGGATCGCCTCCTCAGCTCGATTGGTCACATAGCAATCAATCGTAAGCTGCTGGCCGGGATCGACCGACAGAGATTGGGGACCTTCGATCTGAGCGTAATAATAGCTGGGATGATAGATCTCACTGGCCCATTCCTTGAATTGAGCGATAAAACCCGGTTCACGATCATGTTCCCGGCACCACGATTCATAATCGTCAAATAAATGACTGATATGATCCTCACCCTTCTTATGTTTCCAGGGACCCGGCAGAACATAAGCCTGCTTTTTTGCCAATGCGTAATCTTCCTGCCCGATCATCCAGGCTGCCAGCGCGCTGGCGGTTCCGCTTCGATCATTACCTTCCCGGCAATGCAGTAAAATGGGGCGGGGTGCCGATTCCAGAATATCGATGAGAGTATTTAACCGTTGACTGGCAATCCGTTGATAGGCGCTTAACTGAATATGATAGATTTGAATATGATGTTGCGTACTGATCTCTTCCTCCATCTGATAATCAGGGGAGTCATTGCCTCTCAAATTGACGATTGTCTTTATTCCATATCGATGGATCCAGCGATCCAGTTGACCTGCTCGCGGCTGGGCCGACCTGTATACCAGGCCTGGAACAACCACTTTAAAATTGCTTTCTACAACATTCCGTATCCAGATCCCGGCTATGAACAGAATCAAAATAATAACCAGTAAACGTATGAGATATACTGATCTCAATAAGAACAAATTTTTGTTTCCAGGAATTTTCATCTATTTAATTTTATTTTATAATCTTGATCACATCAATAATGCATCCGGGAGTATATCCACTTAATGTGTTATCATTATTAAAATAATAATAGTCTTCTGCTAGCAGAAAGTTTCTATATTTTACTTCTGCATTCTAAATGTTTTTTGCTTGTCTGCTCCCTCAATTCAGGATAACATGCTTTTGAATTTGTAAGATCAATATTTCAAGGAACTTATAAGCCCATGACTTCCGATATGCCCTCCGGGTCCTGTCAACAACCGACGCAGCCGGGCTTCTCGCAAAGATGTCTCTCTACTGCTATTATCATACTGGCCGGTATCACATTGATCCGCATGGCCGTCATCGGCGGCGGAATCGAAGTCAGTGGCGATGAAGCCCACTACTGGGAATGGTCACGCCGACTCGACTGGTGCTACTATTCCAAACCTCCCATGGTCGCCTGGCTGATCAAAATCGGTGTCACACTCTTCGGCAATACCGAATTTGGCATTCGATTCATGGCGCCTATCCTGTCCTTCGCCACCAGTATCATCCTGTTTTTCCTGGCTAGTGCCTGTTATGGCCCGATCGCCGGAGCCACCAGCGCCATTCTACTGCAGATCATCCCTCTTTTCACCTTGTTTGGCATAGGTATCACCCCGGATACCCCCTTATTGTTCTTCTGGACCCTGTCCCTGTTTTTTTTACACAAAGCCTGGACCAATGGCTCCATCAAATATTGGCTGGGATTAATGATCTCACTCGGCCTGGGCATGCTGGCCAAATATGCCATCATCTTTTTCTTCCTGCCCGCTATCTTGTTACTTATTTTTACGCCTCAGGGCCGGCTCGGCTCGAAAACACCCTGGCCCTGGCTCTCGTTCGCCGGCAGTTTCCTGTTCTTTACTCCGGTTATCTATTGGAACAGTCAACATAACTGGGTGATGTTTCGACACGATATGGGGCATACCCACGCCACCGACGGCCTGACCTTCGCCTGGAAAGATTGTCTTGAATTCATCGGGGGTCAGCTGGGCATCGTCACTCCCATCCTGGCCGGTCTGATCATCTATCTCCTGATGACCCGCCGGCGGCAAGACCCATTTTGCTTCTGGATGACCATTCCCATCATGGCCGGCTTTCTACTCAAAAGTATGCAAGGCAAAGTTCAGCCCAACTGGGCCATGACCGCCTGGATTACCGGCGTCATCCCTTTAGGCTATTTTTTCACCGGTCCCTATTTCAAGTTAAATATCCATTGGAAACGCACGCTTTCCACTGGCTTGATGATCGCCCTGGTCGCGACGGTGGTCATGCATATTCCGTTTATTGTAGTAAATATCCCCTGGCCTGATAACAATAATCCGCTTAACAAAATAATCGGATGGCGCCAGCTCGGCCAGAAAGTCAGCCTGACTTTATCCGAAATGGATCCCCAAACGCCCTGCTTTATCGTTTCCGACCGCTATATGTACAGCTCAACCCTGGCATTTTATGTCGAAGGTCAACCCATCACCTATTGTGTCAATCTGGACCGGCGCATGAACCAGTACGATCTCTGGCCTGGATTCGAAAATCGGATCGGCGACAATGCCATCTTTGTCTCACGCTACAAAATGGCTGAAGACTTCCAGAACGCCTTCGAATCCGTTGAAACCAGAAAAGTTGAACTGAAAAACAATTTGGGGCGGACCATACGCACCGCGGTCATATGCAAATGCCTCCATTTTAAAGGCTGGCAACCCAGGGAAATCGACCAGTTCTGATTTGCCCCTCTCGAACTCACGGTTTTTTGTGACGCCATCCAGAGGAAAATCAGACCGCTTGCAGCCCTGAATGAATTTTTAGAGGTGCCCTAAAAACTTTGATGCCGTTTTTTTCAATAACAACTGGGGAATAGATTACAATTAAGCCAGGCGCCAACCAATACCATCAAATCATCGATATCGACCCGGCAATCATGATTCCAATCCAGTTGCGGCTCTTCAATACATAGGGGTATGTCATAAACTTCACGATACAACCTTGCCACTTCAACGTTGTCAAGTGGGTAATTGTAAATACGGATATCATCAATCAAACCAACATAAGGCGAAAAACCGTCTGTTGTTTCTGCGCCAAAGACCAGCGGCTCAGCATGAATCGGTGCAATGGTCGTATCGGTATTCATTTCATTATCCAAGAGCCCATCCAGATAAAGCCGCGCCCGTGCGGCCTCTGGATCGTAAGTCGCCGTCACCAGATGCCACTGATTATCTTTGATCCCTTTGACGCCATACAGATCGCCGTGAACCTGTCGCAGTGCCGAAACACCGCTGTTCCCATCGGTCGTCAGTACCCATCCGCGCCAGGGTGAACTGCGGTCCTGCTTGGCCACGATTGCGCCCCAACCGGGCTGTTCGGTCCTGACCCAAGCGCTGACTGAATAGCCCGCCGGATAAAAATTAAAAAAATCCGCGCTATCAGCCACCTCCACCACCGAACCGGCGCCATTAAACACCAACGCCTGCCCCTGATCAACGATCCCCACATCATAGTGCGGACTCAATGCCTGACCGGGAAACTGACCACGATCATCCAGCAGATCGCCATCAAAACGCCACCGACCCACCAGTCCCTTCCCAATAAGTTCATAATGGGTTACCAGTGTCACAACCGACCGGGCCGGAATCCTGAAAGCCTCTCCGGCCTGCAAGGCCACGTAAGGATATAAAGCATCCGTCGCACTGGTTACATAGGGAATGCTCTCAATAATGCCCATCCCGGCTGGCAAACCCTGAAATGCCGGCTTAACGACCGTGGATCCATATTGATAATTGACAAATATCGTCACCAATATTTTTTCTACTTCATTACGATAGCCAGACACCATCAATCCCTCAGCAGTCTGTTCATCCGACAGCCCATCAGAACGATCCACCTCTATCCGCACCATACCCGGCCGGATAAACCGGCTGAAATTCCCCAGCGCCCACAGCATCCTGGAATCATAATAATTACCGTTAGTCGTATTTTTATCGATATAGACCAGACCGTCTTTATAATTATAGGGTGAAATCCCAGCCACCATTGCCAGGCAACAGCGTTGCCCACGGCCAGATCATAATGGATCGTGCGCGCGATCCGTAACGCCGGATCGATCCCCAGATCCCGTCCCGGCCCTTCATCCCCTAAGATACAATATTCCGTATGATGATACGCCACCCCGTATGACTCACACTTGACTCGCACGCTATTCCGTTTACTGTAAAGGCCATTTTCCGGCAAATCGGTCCAGTAACTGTGCGCGCTTATTTTTTTCGGCACGATATCGCCAAGATAGTTCGCCGAACCGGTAGAAAAAAATTCATCGATCTGATCCCCTTCGTAACTCCCGCTCCCATAGAGATAATCTAAAGACCCGGCTTCGCCTATCAGGATTTCCGTCGAAAGATTCCGCTCCGCCATCGGACCGGCCATTGCCTGGATTAACGCCTTGATAGTCGCGTTACTGTAACGGCACCCCTCCTGATTGTTAATCCAGACATTGTTGCTCTGCCATCCATTCCAATCCCATTGCGGCTCATTCACTGGACTGATATAATCAAATTCGATGCCTTCCACATCGCGAAAATGTTTCAGAACATCCGCCATAAATACAGCGAAATCATCGTATTGATCCGCTAGCAGATTGGTATCCCCGATCGATGGATCGCAAAAAGCATACCCGTTTTTAGTCATGTTGATCGGTGGACTGTTGGCGAACATCAGATAGTGATTGCAACCACGCGTTTTCGCCGCTTGTAGAAACCAGCGCTGACCCGCCTGAGCGTTCCAGTTATAACTTTGAAAATCGGATGTTAGGAACAAATCGCTGCGTCGCCAGGAATCATTGATATTCGTCTGCCGGTTGCTGCCGGCCCCCAGGTTAAACCGCCAGAGCGACAAACCGATCCCGCGCGGCCGGTTCTGCTCATCCAACCCCTGCTCAAACAAAAGATCCGCAATCGCATTTCGCTTACTGTCCGGCCATTTGCCCACATACTGAGCTGACCAGCAATCAGAAGCGCCAAAATTCTCGATCGTCTGTTTCGGCCGATCCAGCCGCAAAGTCACAATCATAGGATTTTCAGCCTGGCTACCCAAATCACCCGTACTGCCCGGCAAACAGGGAACATAGGCCCCCATCGATCCAGTGATCGAAAAAAATAACAAACCTGATATCAATATCCATTCAATCTTCATAATTCCTCGCACAATTGCTACTCACCATTTTTTCATATCGTCATAATCTCTATCATACCAGATTCATTATCCAGTACATATCCCCTTTTCTCGACATTTCATATCCCACTTTTTAATATACACAGTGCTTATTATTTTGTTGACACCCAACTTTATGATCCATAAATCACTTTCATTAAATCAGTTAAATTATTTCATCAACTCATATCAGTATCATATTTTAACTCGGCGAATCTTATCCCTATCTGGGCCCTCCATAATATCGCAAATATGTTCATTCCCGAATTTGTTGCCTGATCGTTTTAACCCTTCCTTAATTTTCAGCAATATCGATATCCTTTTCAATGTTTAAAAAGAATAAATCGCACCAGAGCCAGTTCGAGATTTTATCCAATTGCATATTACCGAAAGGCGGCCCATGAAAAAGCGCACCAGCATCACTCGTCGGAAATTCATCAGCAAAGCGGCGACCGGCATGGCATTTACCATTATTCCCCGTTATGTTCTGGGTGCCCCAGGCAATCCCGCTCCCAGCGAAAAGTTGAATCTGGCTCACGTTGGCGCCGGTGGCCAGGCCCTGGCCGACATTCGCGGACTGCGAAAACATACCAATACCTACGCCATCGCCGATGTGGACTGGAATCGAGGCGCACAAGGCTTCCAGGAACACCCCCAAGCTAAAAAGTATAAGGATTTCAGAAAGATGCTGGATGAAATCGGCGATAAAGTCGACGCCGTCGTCGTCTCCACTCCCGATCACACCCACACCATCGCCGCACTCGATGCCATGCGTCGTAATAAACACGTTTACTGCCAGAAACCCCTCGCCCATTCCATCTTTGAAGTCCGTCAACTCCAGAAAACCGCTCAAAAACATGGCGTGATCACCCAACTCGGTAACCAGGGCCACTCCTTCAACGATATCCGCAGTTTCTGCGAGTGGATCTGGGATGGCGCCATCGGCCAGGTCCACACCGTTCACACATTCTGTAACAGCAACTATTCACGCATCAACAATCTCAAACAGTTGCAACAAAGTCAGCCGGTCCCCGACACCCTCGACTGGGATCTCTGGCAGGGCCCCGTGCAGAAACGACCCTATCATTCCATGTTCCTGCCGGGTAGCTGGCGCGGCTGGATCCCTTATGGCTGCGGCGTCATCGGCGATTGGGTCTGCCATGTCGTCGATCCGGCGTTCTGGGCCCTCGACCTGGATGCCCCCACTTCCATTAAAGCCGAAGCCGCCAATTACGATCCCGATAAACATCGCATGACTTTTCCGCCCGGCTGCCGTATCGAATACCAGTTCCCCGCCAAAGGCAACCGCCCTCCCGTCAAGCTGGTCTGGTTCGACGGTGAAACGCGCCCGCCCCGCCCGACAGAACTGGAAGAAAACCGCAAGGTAGTTGATATTGGTGGTGTAGTCTACGGCGATAAAGGCACCATTATGTATGGCTCCCATGGCGCCGGCGGGGTCCAGATCCTTCCCTACGCTAAAATGAAAGCCTATCGAAAGCCCACCCCCACCCTCGAACGGGTACCCGGCGATCATTACGTCGACTGGCTCAACGCTATCAAAGCCAATCGCCCCGCCGGCTCCAACTTCAATTACGGCGGCAAACTCACCGAAATCGCCCTGCTGGGCATTATCGCTCTGCGCTTCCCCGGCCAGACCCTCCAGTGGAATACCCAGGCCATGGCTTTCACCAACTATACCCAGGCCCACACCTATCTCCACCCGGAATATCACAACGGCTGGAATCTGGAACTGACCTGAGCATCATTGGCTATATTTCCATAATTACTCGCTGATCACACCCTCCAGCCAGTTCGTCATCAGCAAAGCAAAATCGCCCAGATCGACCCGGCCGTCACGGTTGGCATCTGCCCGTTCATAATAATCATTCGCCTTGCTCCCACCACTATTCAGCCAATAAACCTGCAAACGCGCCAGGTCTGACAGATCGACCAGGCCGTCAACAACCAGATCGCCGGCCCTGGGCTCATCATTGAAAACCAGCGTAAATGGCTCAGACGGTTGATACCGCCCCAACTCATCAAAAAGCCCAAATGTGATCCAGCGTAAGGCTTGCTGGCTGTCGGCCTGATAAGATAAATGCATATGACCGTCACCTCGCAATTGCCAGATCTCGCTGTAATTGAATGACTCACCCTCGGCGCTTAATGTAAAGTTGGGATAATCCTTATGTTGCAGTCGCAAGCCGGGCGACAGACTCAAAATACGAACCTCGATCCGGAAATCCGTTTCCGGCACGCCCCCGGGCGCATGGTTCGGATCATAAGTATAAACCGCGTTCGCATTGGTATCCTGATAGATATCAAAACCCGGCTCGCCAATCCGGTACCGATACGTTGGGTAGATGCTGCTGCTCAATGAATAATACCACGTATCGCAATGACGATACTTTTGCTCGCAATTCACAAACAGCCGGGTATCATCATCCGTGCCCGCCACGCCATCTTCATTCACTCCAATTACAAAATGATCCAATGGGCATTCCGCCAGCGACATTGCGCCACCAAATCCCCACAATATAAACAATAGACAAAATTTCTTCATGGGTCATCTCCACAATAAATCAGTATTGCTATACAACACCTCTTCATGAACTTATACTGGCAGTCGTTGTCTTAATATAGAAAATGCCCGCCTGGATTCACGTAGAAACGCGATGCTTCACGTCTATAAATACCAGGCGTTCGGTTATAGCCATAACGGATGAGTATAAATCTCCTGCCATCAAATTACAAATTGCCGGGCCAGCCCGGTGCCGAATCCGGATACCAATAGCACTGACCCGAAATACGATAAGAATCCCCCGATTCTACTACATCCCTGATCCAATACGTTTCCTCCAACTCCAAGTCTCCTACATGACCGTCCACAAACAGATAATGACTCCGACCCAGGTGACGGTCCCAGGCGATATACTCTTTCGCGTTATCGAGCGCCCCTTCCCAGCTCTCCGGATGAATATGATCCGCCAGATAAAAAGTCGCCTTATCCGGCGCTTCCGCGATCCAGATACAATCCATCGGCCTTTTAATATTACCGACTTTATTGTATCGGTTCTCCTTGTAACCATATCGATAACACACGGGATCAAGCAGTTGATTCACGCAAAAACTGGAATATCGCCGGTCTCTCTGTTCCGATAATGGAATATCCCAGTCGACAAAGTTGTCTACTTTTTCCGCCGGACAACGAAACAATAATTCCGATTGAGTATAGTGCCCCAGAATAAATATCCAGTAATCCTCAGGTTTGGTAATATGACAGGAGCTGGGGGGCAGGTGGCCGTCGTACTCGCTGAGATATTCCTGGCACGCGATTCCCATCTGCCGAACGTTGCTCATACAGGCAACTTTCCTGGCCGATTGACGGGCCCGGCCCAACGCCGGCATCAGGATCGCGATCAACAGCGCGATGATCGACACCACCACCAGCAATTCTATCAATGTAAATCCTCGCAAACGAAAAGATTCGAAGCGGCGTAGACCGCTTCGAATCGAAGATACCATAATCATAATCGGTTTACCTTAAAACAGGGGTTGTTCCTTTTACGTAAAAACGCGATCCCCGTTATGATCAATCCCAGCGTCGCCGGCTCCGGCACGGTTACAAAGTTCATTGTATATGGATCGGATGCGGCATACAGTCCACTGCCATCGTAAGCCGTGAACGTGACGGATACCTCCTGGCCGACCTCGGGCGTCAACCAGAAATAAAATCCCATATGCTCATGGATCCCCCAAGCGCCCTCATCCGCCAGCCATTCCTGTTCCAGTAATACCTCGCTGCCGTCACTCGTCAATACGGCGGTGTCATCCGGCAATAACGCCATAAAGTCGGATTCCTCAACCGAAGTGCTTTCCCGCTTCAAATAGATCGCCCAGCCGGGCGCCTGATCGATCGTCCCCCCATCGAGATTCCACACTCCCTGCGGCCCAAACGCCGAATGCCAGCCATCCAGATGATCATAACCGGCGGCATCGCCATACCCGCCATCCTGGCTGTACAGAAAATCGCACGTCCACAGCATCTTCCCGCTGCCATCGCCTTTCAAAATCACCTCATCCGCTTCCAGCACTGGGGTCAGATGCAAAAAAGGAGTTTCGCCGCTGACGCCCCAATTCGGCCAGCCTGGCGTAGCCGCCACGGGATGCACCGGCGGAACCGAAAAAAACCACAATTGATTATCGTCCGTACTATCGGTATCTACCGCCAGCGCGCTGTTACCCGGGTCCGACCAGTCCGGCTGCCAGCTGGGATTAATGCCAATATGGGTATGCGCCACTGAGTGACCGCCAGTATCGGCAATAGACAAAACCGGCCAAACCGCCAAACACAATAAAACACTCAAACATAATTTTAACAAGTTCATAAATTTTCTCCAATCGGTTATAAACATTTCATCAAGTCTGTCTTAATCGCTAACTTTTAACTTACATAAACATCCGACATGGCAATCCTGGTTCGAACCATCTCTAGTTGTACTACCATCTCAGTAAGATTGGCATCGACCAGGTTGCGATTGAATACCCGTGATGATATGACTAGGCCAAACCTTCAGCCGGACGGATTAGCGATCTACACAATGTCTTAACGCCATCGTTAGACTCAGTCTGGCTTCCAGAATTTGGATGCAATATTACTGGGTACTCAACCTGACAAACTTGATAAAATCGGCGGGCCCCGGGTGCTTGTGACACTTTCCGCCTGACTTTGGATTGGATAAATTTTCAGATCGCCGGTTTCGATAACCGGCATCTCAACCGACACGATCAACGGTAATCCCGTAATCACAACTTTCGTCAGACTCATGAATGTCTGACAAATCTGACAATCGTGACTGCCATGATGATGCCCCGGTGTTTCTTCCTCTTGCCTGGGAGTTTCGCTCTCAACGTGCCCGCAATGATGCTCACAGATATGGACAAACTGTGCCGCCCCGCTGTTTACCATGATAAACAGCGTTAACGCCGGCCAAATTATCCAGTTAGCAATTCTCATGACACTTCGGACACAATCCTTCCAGTTCCACTTTCTGTCGCGTGACCTTAAACCCTCCCGCCACCTCCGCCAGCGGCAGATGCGTCTCCGGCAGACACTCCGTCTTGCCGCATTGCGTGCAGGTAAAATGCGGATGACACTGCCGATGACCGCAGCGATGGCCCAACTCAAAAAACGCCGTCCGGTCCTTGATATAGGCCTGATGCACAATCCCATTCTCCACAAAACTATGGATCGCCCGGTACACCGTGGTCTTATTCAATCCGGTCTTTCCCATCTCATCCAATATCTGCTGCTCCGACATCGGCCCACCGCCTCCCATCAGCGCCTCGATAATCCCCATGCGTCCCGGAGTACAGCGCAAACCGGCCGCGCTCAGCATCTTGCGTGCCCGCACCTCCACTTCAGCAGACGGCTTCATGGCCATGCTCCCCGGCAGTTTCTTCATCATGATGCGCACAACGGCAGCGGCACGCCATCCCGATATCTCCCTTCACAAACAGCAATGGAAATACAATATCGCTCACACAGCATGGCAGCCACACCGCGATAAACAGCACCACAAACATCCCCAGCAGAATCATCCCGGTCAGCTCCGCCTGCGTATTCATCAACATATGCGCCGACGACGCCCAGGTACTCACCAACACATGCATCGCATGCGGAAACCGGGTACGCGGCACCCACATCGCGATGAATATCCCCAGCAGCGCCGCCGGATTCACCAGATACCACTCCTCGATAAAGCCCAGATGCAATCCGTGGGCATGATCATGAACCGAACCATGCGCGTGGTCGGGCTCTTCCTCTCCTTCCGCGGCCAGTGCATGCTCGTGCTCATCCTGTTCCGCAACAGCCACCATCTCCGCCTCATGATCACAATCCGGACCATGCACATGCCCCGCTTCCACTTCCGGCGCGTCATGAATCTCGGCATGAGAGGGCACCGCCACCCCTAATATCTCTTCACCAAAAAATGGAATCACACAATCGCTCAGCGTCGCAATCCCGATCGATCCGAAATAACCCACCAGCAGCACCGTAATAAATGATTTCTTGATACTGTGGATCCGGAACAGCGAAGCCGTCACCATCGCCGACAAAACCACATGGGCCGGATGAAACACCCGAAACAGCGTCGATCCCGCCTCCTGGCCAAAATGACGGAAAATCAGCATAAACGCGATTCCCGCCACCGCGCCCACCATCGTATAAGGACTGTGACACAGAAGCTCTTGTAATATATGCCTGAAACGTGATTGCTTTTCCATAAAACTCCACAGTAACGGTTCAAAATTCTTAACGCAACTCAGTTGCATCTAATTATACGCAAAATACTGCCCTCTGTTCAAAGAAAAAAGTCATTAAAATTCCACCCTTACCCTATTCCACCATAACCACTTGTGAAAATTAAAGTTAAATGACACTACCCTTTTATCCTTTTCACTGGAAACTCTCCAAAAAACCCATTAAACTCATCCTGGCCATATCATAAACAACGGAATATCACTGTAAACCAATTTCCTCTATTACGATTTGATCCACAGAAACGAGGCCACCCCATGAACCGCAGAGCATTCCTCAAAACCGCAGGCATAGCAGGACTCTCCACCCTCTTACCCACGCTGGGTTGCCAGATGACCAAAGCCGCCTTCAAGCCCCGCAAGCCCAACATTCTCCTCATCCATATTGATGACCTCGGCTGGGCCGACGTCGCCTATACGGCCCGCCGCTACGGCAACACCTGGTACGAATCCCCCAATATCGATAAACTCCGCACCCAGGGCATGGAGTTCACCGATGGCTACGCCGCCTGTTGCGTCTGTTCACCCACTCGGGCCGCCCTGCTCACCGGCCGCTACCCGGCCCGCATCGGGATCACCGACTGGATCCGGCCCAGCGAAGCCACCGAAAACCCCCAGGGCTTCGACACCAATCCCAAATGGAAACTCGACACCCCCCAAAATCATGTCTTCCTCGAACCCGCGGATGTCACCATTGCCGAAGTCCTCAAGCAATGCGATTACCAGACCGGTCACATCGGCAAATGGCACCTGGGCGGCACCAGCTTCTACCCGCCCTCTCAAGGCTTCGACATCAATATCGGCGGCTGCAGTTGGGGCCATCCCTTCAAAGGCTATTTCGATCCCTGCCAGATCCCCACTCTCCCCGACCGCCAGGAAGGCGAATACCTGACCGACCGGCTGGCCGACGAAGCCGTCAATTTCATCCAGAACGCCGCCGCCAACAATAAACCCTTCTTCCTTTACATGGCCCATTACGCCGTCCACACCCCCATTCAGGCCCGCAAAGACTACACCGACTATTTCAAAAACAAACCCAAACCCGCCGGCTGGGAACACCTCCGCGCCGATTACGCCGCCATGATCAAGAGTGTCGACGACGCCGTCGGCGCCATGCTCAACAAAATCGAAGCCCTCAACCTCACCAGTAACACCCTGGTCATCTTCACCTCCGACAACGGCGGCCTCGAACCCATCACCGACAACCAGCCCCTCCGCGCGGGCAAAGGCTACGCTTACGAAGGCGGCGTTCGCGAACCCTGGCTGTTCAAATGGCCCGGCGTCATCCCCGCCAATACCACCAGCGCCACCCCCATTTGCAGCATCGACGTCCTGCCCACCATCTGCCAGATCGTCGGCCGCCCCCTGCCCGCAGGCCGCGAAATCGACGGCGTCAGCCTGCTCGGTGAACTCACCGGCCAATCCCAACTCACCCGCTCCGATCTCTTCTGGCACTTCCCCCACTACCGCGGCGCTTACGAATTCCCCTACAGCGCCATCCGCAGCGGCCACTGGAAGCTGATCAAACACTACGACGGCCCCAACACCATCGAACTGTTCAATCTAAAAGAGGACCTCCCCGAATCCACCAACCTCGCCGATCAACTCCCCGATAAAGTCCAGCAACTCGAACAGAAACTCACTGCCTGGCTCCAACACACCCAAGCCAGAATGCCCAGACCCAACCCCAACTATCAGGCATAACCCGTACGGGCAACCCCCCGTGGCACGGGCATCTTGCCCGTGATTATCTTCCCCCCCGTACGGGCAATCCCCCCGTGGTTGCCCTCCCCCGATTCTTCCCCCCCGTCCAGGCAACCCCCCGTGGCACGGGCATCTTGCCCGTGATTATCTTCCCCCCCTGTACGGGCAATCCCCCCGTGGTTGCCCTTCTTTAATTTCTCCAATTCACACCCCCCTCCCATTCAATCCCCAATTTCCCCCACGCATTCCTCCATCACCCACCCGTTTTGTTTATTTTTCAATTCTCAAACCTCTCTCCACACCACAACCATCCCGCCCACGATTCCCCCATACCCGTCCGTGCCCGTCTGTGCCGGTCCGTGAACGTCCGTGAAATTCCCTCCGTACGGGCAATCCCCCCGTGGTTGCCCTTCTTTAATTTCTCCAAATCAGCTTTCTTTAGTTGTGGATTGACAACAGGCCAAGATTATTTACACTCGGGCTGGCTGGAGTTCCACCCAAGCCACTGTTGTGGATTGACAACAGGCCAAGATTATTTACACTTGGCCAGCGCCGCGCTGTTGTTGACCGTTTGTTGTGGATTGACAACAGGCCAAGATTATTTACACTTTGACAACGAGGTTGTTAAGATAGAAATTGGTTGTTGTGGATTGACAACAGGCCAAGATTATTTACACTTAACAATTCTCCGCTGATCCTATGGGCCTCGTTGTGGATTGACAACAGGCCAAGATTATTTACACTATCCTTGCGCCCCGACATGGTAATCGTGGAGTTGTGGATTGACAACAGGCCAAGATTATTTACACTATGATTTCATCGTTTAAACTGCTCATTTCGTTGTGGATTGACAACAGGCCAAGATTATTTACACTGTTTATCTATTGTCGTAAATTGTCTAATTAGTTGTGGATTGACAACAGGCCAAGATTATTTACACTTGATCCAGATTATTTGGCAGCATCCACAAGGTTGTGGATTGACAACAGGCCAAGATTATTTACACTTGAAAGCCCAGAAAGTTATGTCGAGTTAGAGTTGTGGATTGACAACAGGCCAAGATTATTTACACTTATGGCACAGCAACCGGATCGGATAGCCGGGTTGTGGATTGACAACAGGCCAAGATTATTTACACTATAGTATCGGTGTAATCGTAGGTCACCGGAGTTGTGGATTGACAACAGGCCAAGATTATTTACACTTACTAACATTGGATTCGATGAGGCATACATGTTGTGGATTGACAACAGGCCAAGATTATTTACACTCTGCCGTTATTTGCACGTAAAGGGCCAGAAGTTGTGGATTGACAACAGGCCAAGATTATTTACACTGACAGAATTTGATTATATGGAGATGGTTTTGTTGTGGATTGACAACAGGCCAAGATTATTTACACTTGGATTACTTGTGGCCGCTGACGCTAATACGTTGTGGATTGACAACAGGCCAAGATTATTTACACTCTCCGGTAGAAGTAGCCGATTTATCCCAGGTTGTGGATTGACAACAGGCCAAGATTATTTACACTATTATTTTTAATTATTGCGGGGTCCGTAATGTTGTGGATTGACAACAGGCCAAGATTATTTACACTACATTTTCCATAACCCAATGAAACCATGATATTTATGGTGTTTTTTAGATATTTTTTCAGAACAGCTCCAACTGTTTTGGGGTCGGTTCTTGTGGTTTTCTTTTCTTTCCCCAGTAGGTCTCAATACGCCCATATTGCTTGTCAGTAATCTTAAGCAATCGAACCTCACCTTCCGGTGGCAGAAAATTCTTGACCCGTTCAAAATGTACATCGGCGTTTTCCTCACTGGCGCAATGCCTGACATATACCGAATATTGTAACATAGCAAATCCATCTTTCAAAAGATTCTTCCTAAACAAGGCGTAATCCTTTTTGGCCTGTTTGGTGTCCGTAGGCAAATCAAACATGGCAATAATCCACACAACTCGATATCCACTTAAACTCAGTTCTATCATAAATCAGGTAATACCAATTGTTTTTCTTCTCCAGTATAACATTTGACCAACGCTCCGGTTACCCGATGCAAGCCGACCATTAAAGGACCGGAATAATCCCCGAATTTAACCTGCTGATATAACACCTCCAATAATTGCGATTTCATAGCCTGGCTTAACTCATCCGCTTCTTCCCCCTCCCGAACCTCTTGCCATATATTTAATACTTTTGCTTCAATAAAACCACGAAAAGGTTCGATAAGGTCATCTGCCAGACAAAAAGCATTATATTGACTGCAATGTTTAATGCCAATAGAAGGATTCAATCCTGAACCGACTATTGCTCGTGCTATCGCTGCTCTTAAAATGGCATAACCATAATTGAGCAGGTTATTGGGAGCTGGTCCGTCCCGGCCGCGTCGGAATCGGCTTTCTGCCAGAAAATATTTCCAGAATAATTTACTGGCTTGGGCTTCCTTGTTGTCGGGGTCCCCGCTTTTAACCTGACGGGCTAATGCTCTTAGCCCTGCATAAGCGCTGCTTTCTTCACCAACCACAGAGGCCTGATGAAAAATTTTTGCCTTGATAATTTGTTTCCATAATCTTTTCTTTAGTGGTTCACTTGCGGCAATTTGATACCTTAACCTTGCGCTCTGCAAACTATTATGTGCGGTTGGCAATAAATAACCGCATGGATGATGATCGCTTCCGCAAAACACTATTGCGGCCCCATGCTTAATCAGATTCGTAAAAACACTGTGAGTGTAAGTCGTCCCGTTATGATCGATAATCAATAACCCGACATCTTCGCAGGGAATTTGCGCCGATAATTCCTCTTCCTGCCTGATAATGAGTTGCTCATTTCTAACTGACAGATATGTTTTGGCTTTGGAGATTTCAATAATCCGTTTAATCATTGGCCCACCGTATCCGCCCCAAAGGATCCACCGAAACTTTTCTCACATGCAACTTGGCTAATTCATTGATATTACGCAACCGATAGGCATTCGCGGTATCCTTGACAATCTTTCCTTCAACTCTGGCTAAAGTATGCCCAACAATATTAAGCTCAACAGAACTAAGACTATCACCTCCCGAATTAAAATCTCTGACTCTGGCTAATATCTGCTGGTTTTCTACTTTCTTATCGTCAATTAAAATCGACTCACCTTTGGCCAGCGACATTACGAACTCCATATCAGATACCTCGAGATTATCAGGGCAAGGCTTTTGTCTTGTTATGATAGCCCGTCCCGTTTCTCCTTGTGATCTTTTTCCTCTCATCTTTAACAATTGCTGACTCACCTCCCAGATGGAATAGACTTTATGAAAATATTCGACTTTACCCTTGACCTTCCCTCTGAAAATTTCTATATGGTGGTTTTTGTCCGATTGAACATAGGCATTTTCTTTGATTTTCAATAAAGATTTATAATCAGTATTACATCTTACTGATTTGATCATGACTTCACGACCATCTTTGCAATGCCATAATAACGGCTCCGCAAATGCCCTGATTGTGTCGTTTCCATGATCTTCTAAATGCTTTATAATAAATTCGCGTAAGCTCCGGTCGCAAATACTTTCCGCATTTTTTCTAGTAATTTTGTTTAACGGTTGTCGCTTTGTATATTTGCCGGCATTGGGTCCATTAGTTTCCAGATGGTATATATTGTCCTTGTGTAAAGCGCCGCTTACTTTTCGTTGTACCCGGTGCGACACATTAATCCCTGCAACGACCTTCAGCAAATCGTCAACATAACTGGGCCACGGAAATGGAATATTTCCGCTTGCATAAGGGCGCCTGGGCCATATCTGTTGCCACGCACGGGTCACTTTCTGAATCATTCCAACTGACGTAACTGCGATAACGGCCGCATCCACAGCATGATGACGCAAATCGTCACGGTTCTTTTTATCTATTGCTCCATCTGCCAAGATAGGGTTAATATCCCATACATTCCTCAATTCTGCCGTTACGCCGCCTTTAGTAGTCCGAACACATTGATCTGCTGTATGATGGGGGTACAGACGTTTTAGATAATCACGAACAAGTGTCGCTATAAAACTGGTATCTCGTAGCAGCCTTTCTGGTGTGTATTTATCCGTGATGTCTTTTGCCCGAATTGAATACCTTTCCCATTTTCGAGTATCGTTACCCAACGATCCTTTTTTGATTGCAACCATGAGTGTTTGAAATCGCTCCGATTGCTCTCCCAGCCAGTCTATTGGGGTTCTTTGCCCCTTATCCTGATTCTCCTTGGCAAAACAAACTACTTTGTTCCACATCGTATTATCCAGACTCATAGATTCCGGAATAATATGATCAATCTCGATATTTCGAGTAAATAATTCGCTTAGCTCTATGCGCTTAAGAGAGTAAGCGCATAAATGCTTTTGGCTTTCCCATAATCTGTATTTTGTAATATCGCGTGTCGATATTGCTACAGTTTCATCATATCCGAATTCTATCCTGATTTGCTTTTCACAGCTTTTTCGTTCATCTTGATTGTGCTTTTGATCCTTCTGAATTTCTGCTCTGCGTTCTGCATTCGCTTTCAAATCACGTGTCATTTCTAAGACGATCTCTCGAGGTTTGCCTAACTCCCGTATAAGCCCATTGACAACTTTCCTGACTTGATGCAACGTGGATACAACAATCGGATTAGTGCTATGAAAATCGTTGGCTTTAATTGGAAGAGGTAATTCTTTTAAACACCGCCATTTTTTCTTAAATTTGCCCTGAATGGCATCATACAAGCCCATCCCCTTGCGCATATCCGGCAGGATGATATCGAGAACTTTGGCGCTATAGCTGACATTTCCCATTGGCAGCATAAATGAATCGAACGCCTTTGCCTCTTTAACAGTTAATCCATACTTCTTCTCATAATATGATTTAAGTTCATCGGCACTGAGGTCGCTATGATCGCTTAAATACTCTTTAATATAATATTGCCAGATATCTTCTTTTTCATTTTCCTCTAAAGTTTTCCACTGTTTGCAGCCGAATATTTTTTTTCCGCAAAAATATGAATCGATAACATTTCCTAGTATCTTATCATTTGTTTTATAATGTAAATTAAAACGAACATCATCCGGCAAGTTAAGTAAATCACGAATTTTATCAAATTTAGCCTCTTTGTGTTCCATTAGATAGGCATACAAAATTTGATGCTGATCTTTTTTAAGTGGATATTCTTTCCCATTGATAATTATTTTTAAATCATTGATTTTTTGCAAGAGCCGAAATTCCTGTGCTCTCCGGTCCGCCAGGGAACAACGCCGTTGCCCCTTAATCAACGAACACATCCCGATCACTTTACGTTTCTTCCGCTTGGATAACTCGTAAGTTTGCTGAAAAAAAATGGTTTGATTTAATTTTTGATATAGGGTTTCCGTTAATTGGGTTGGATAATAGTTTTTCTGCTTCTCATAGATAGTCCGCAATTCCTCGATATATTGGTCTCTATGAGCCACCCAGTGATACCCGCCCTGACGATTCCTTATTGGATCAAGGGGTTTGTCTTGTATCTGCGCGTACCAGAATTGCCCCAATGTTTTTTCTTTGCTATCTTCTTTGAGTCTATTGATACCCTTTTTAATTTCCCCCATTGAGGCATCTTTATCTGGTGTCTTTCGGTTGGATTTAAAACCGCGACGCCGGGTTATGTGTAAAATTATTCGCCCCAATTCATCCAATCCAATTTGTTTAGTTATCGCCTTGTCCCTAAGCTCATAAGGATCTTTTTGGTTTAAAAGATCCATACTTTCCTTTTGCGTTGGTATAATATTGTTTTCCTGCAAAAGTTTTTTTACCCGCAAATAACGCCCTCTTTTGCGGCGTAGAAGCCTTCGAGTTGATCGACTTACTCGTCGGTCCAGGTTTTTAGGTTTCTCCTGACTACCTTGTCCCAGATTTTCGACACCAGCTTCGAATATTCGCACACCAATTGCTGGCATAGATTCCTGTCCATTTTTTATCTGTGCAAATCCGGTTGGGTTGCCATCTTTATCTATCAGAATTGCAGCCCAGCCAACAGAGGTAGGTCCCAGATCCAATCCTAAGATATAATCGGACATAAAAATACTCCTTAAAAATGTTGACGATTAAATCTGTATGTGTCATACTATCTACAGTGTAAATAATCTTGGCCTGTTTCTTTTCATAATAAAAGAAAAGTTGCAGGTAGCTCCGCTTTAAAAGTTGGGGCCTGTTCTACGGAACATACCTGACGCGCAATCTGCAAAGAGGGCGCGTCTTTTTTTACACTCTGCTTCTTTATACTACGTTAACAGTTTAAAAATAGTGAGCATTCCCTATTATTTGTGTTCTGGTAATATCCTGACTATTTTTTATTTCAACCAAAATACTATATCTATTTCCAATAGACATAAAATGTATTTTACCCTTTTTATCATCTCTATCAAAGTAAAATCCGTAAAATTATTTATATTTCAACCTTTCCCGATATGGATAAATGCACTTTTAAAGTGATCTTGATTCGTATTCTGATCCATTCAACGATTTTAACATTTTGTTGAACTGATAGGATTTTCCGATAATGTGTCATTTTGATTAGTATCTGCAACAATCAATCTAGGCGACCTGTGGTCGAGCGATTGTTAAGGCTGCCACTGTAGCGACAAATTACCCCAAACCTCAAGACCTTATTCTTATTCGCCAGCCACAATTCCTCACCACACAATGTCAGTGCAAGTCTGTGCAAGTCAGTGAAAGTCCGTGCCCGTCTATACCCATCCCCCCCCCGGCCATTACCCTCTCAGCCCTCCAATCCTCTTTGATAAACCCCTGCCTTTAAAAAATTCAACCCCGCGTCCCAGCCACTCTTTTTCACCTTTTTGATATATTTCTTGAACTTAACCCTGATTTCTTCCGTGAGTTCCGTGTATTCCGTGGTCATATCTTCTTTTATTTAAATAACTTACCTTCTTTTCTCTCTGTGTCCATCTGCGTCCATCTGTGGATAAACCGGCCGTTATATTTTATATGAATTCCCATTATATCCTGTAAATCCTGTGATCCTGTCGAAAAATCTTTTATTCTTCCCTGCTCCTCATCCTCTGTGCCCTCCTGACCTCTGTGGTAATAACCCATTTAAATCGTGGCGCAGCCACCTGCTTTTCTTCCGTACTACAATCCTTCAATTCTTTGTTATTTTAGCGAAGTTTTTTGTGTTGGAGAATAAATGATCTTTTAAAACAAAAACTTATATCACTTTGCGCCTTCCGTCAACTATTGACTCTCCCAGCCGTTGCCCACCCTTTGCACCTTAGCGTCTTTGCGTTAAACCGGCTGTTTTTCTGGGGCTTGGTGTGAGCTATTTTTGGCGTTGCGGCTTGACCGCCCTAAGTCCATCTGCCGTTAACCCTGCCATTATATTTTCCCAACCCTCTTTTATTAAATCCTGTCGATCCTGTGATCCTGTCGAAAAATCTTTTATTCTTCCCTGCTCCTCATCCTCTGTGCCCTCCTGTCCTCTGTGGTAATAACCCATTTAAATCGTGGCGCAGCCACCTGCTTTTTTTCCGTACTACAATCCTTCAACTCTTTGTTTTCTTTGTGAGCTTTTTATTCTTATGTTTTATAAGCGAATGAATTACAACATCTTATAGGATATATTAATGCTCCTGAACTTTTTATCCTGTCGATCCTGTGATCCTGTCTAAATGGCTGTTTATCTTCGTGGCTTCGCGGCTTTGTGTGAACTATTTCTTCTTTAGTTGCGGCTTGATCGCCCTGTGTATTCAGTGTTCATAAATTATTTTATTTCAATAACTTAAATCTTTTTTGTCTGTATCCATCTGCGCTCAACCCGGCCATTATATTTTTTCTCATCTCTCCGGCCATTCCGGAATTTATCCCGATATCCATCGGGACTCCCTTCGCACATTCATCGGCGCTCCCGATTCAACGTATACAACTCCATTTAACAACCCATCATAATCTGGGCCGCCCATTCATCCCATTCCCTCCCAATCCAAACAAACCCAATAACGCCAAAATCACCCGTAACCTCATATATACCAAACCGTTCCAGACAAACCCAATAACCATTCCCCTCGTCTCCGCTCCCCTCCAGGATATGTCACCCACACAACTGCCGGCCCCCAACTTACCCATCAAAACAAACCCAACCGCCATTCCCCCTTCCATCCACAACACGGCCAAATCCCCTTGTATCATTCACACCATTCCCAGGCCAAACAAAGCCAAATCAGAAAAATACCCCACACATCCTATTGATAAATAAGACATTACCACACCATGTTTACTGCCGGCTTAACAACCCGCCTTCACCTGCCCCCTCGCATCGACAGGCGCCATCCTCGCCCGGTTATCCTTACCCCCCAAAAAAATGGGCCGCTGGGTTCAGTTGCCAGCGGCCCGGGCCAGTTCGGGGGGTATGTCGTTTAACGCCGTTTCATATCGAACAGCGATTGGGTTTTGATAATCGTCAGTTTATCCGGAAACGCATGGAATGTCTGAATATGCAACTCCTCCCAGCGCGCTTCATAATCGATATAACTGAACGGAATAAAGTTGCCATCTCCCGTCCACTGTGGATAAGGCACATAAATCCCGCGCTGACGGGTAATTTTCACCAGTTCCTTATGGGCATGCCGATAGAGATTCTCACTCATCGTCTCGACCTGGAAATTCATCATATAAACAAAATTATCCGCCCATTTGCAGCTGAAATTCTTCTCGCCCCGAAACGCGAACCGTTCAATCAGACCCCGAGCCGGCAGCATCTGATCCGGCATACTGATTAGTTCGGTCAGACATCCGCCTCCATGATACACGCTCAGCACATGACTGCACCCGGTGATCCAGATATTGACTTCGTAATCACCCTGAAAAAACTGCTGACTGCGATAGATCTTAAACAGTTCCGGATGCAACGAACGCTGAAACAGCGTGAAGGATAATTCATTAATTGATAATTCGGCGTTGGGGAAACCCATAAGCACTTCCTGTTTTACTCTCGTGTCAAAGAACCTGTAAAGAGACCATCAGACCGGTTGCCTGCGTGGACCGATAATCGTTTACGGTGTTACGATGACCAACGGTTACCCGTCAGTAGTTGTTTGATTTTTTCGCTATAATCGTTAAAAACTGCCCAGATTGTAATCAGGCCAAAAGAAGTATAACCCCATTTTAAAGTTCGTGACAAGGTTTTTTAAGGTCCGAAACCGGTTATCTGATAAAATAGTATTATCGGGCCTGAAAGTCAGTTGTGAGATAATTATTTTGCCGGATATAACCCAATATCATCGCTTGAGTTCGGTGGTTAATTCGAAATTCGGTCCTTAATGGAAACCGGAAATAAATTTTTAAAAAAAATTAGTTTTCAGTATTAAAAACCCACTTTTTTCGAAACGATTTTCAGGATTTCCCCGGTTCATTCTCCAAATTCAGATCCGGTTCGATAATCGCTTTAATCTGCTCGAACACCCTCGCATGCGCAAACAAAACCGGTACCGGTTCACCCTGATACCTTTCACATTTAAACGGGAATATCTTACTCCCATCAGGATGCAGCACCACGCCCCCGGCCGCCTGCACGATCGCCGCCCCCGCGACAATATCCCAGAGTTTTACGTTCCAGCTTAACGCCGCCGCAAATGCCCCTGTCGCCACCAAGGCATAATGAAGCGCCGCTGAACCCAGGTTAACATAGACATGATTGGCCATGAACGTGCCCAGCGAATGCGGCAGCTTTCGATGTAGATTTCCCGAAAAAGCAATCTGGCTGTTGCTGTGCAGCGTTTCATTCAAAACCTGAACCGGCTGGCCATTCACCGTAGCTTGCCGGTCAATCGCCCCCAGGTACATTTTATCCAGGCAGGGATCATAAATGGCGCCGGCCCAGGGAATTCCATCTTTTAACACCCCTACCGAACAGGCAAACAACGATACCCCATGAGCATAATTACGGGTACCGTCAATTGGATCGATCACCCACCAGATATCCTCATTACCACCCGGTTTTTCCAGCAACAACCTGCCATCAGGCCCCTCTTCACCGACAATCCCATGGTCAGGAAAATCCTCCTTAATGCGTCTGATAATCATTTCCTGGCATTCCAGATCGGCATTGGTTACAATCTGGTCTTGAGTCTTAAGTCGTGAACGAGACATTCCGAAATGGTTTAAAGCGTGCATGCCCGCATCCCGGGCTGTATCATAAGCTACTGTCAATACATGATCTAACATCATTAAAACCTGTAAATTCTTAAAATTTTGTTTTGATTATCAGTTTACATCAATTGGCCTTCACAGCAAATATCGCAGGCGACTATGGCATAAATCAAGATATCGGGCAAGTTTTTTTTCTGGAAAAAGATTGTGATATGAATCACACACGATATATTAAAGTACGATTATTATTACAATTCAGGCTAATCGAATTGCTTCATCAGATGAATGGCCGAATCTGACAGGAAGCATGCGTCGTATTGCGGCCAGTTAAGAGGACATTATTATGGCAGATTTACAGGCATTAAAAGATGCTATTATCAAAGGTAACCACGTCATCGCCAAGAGCATTACCGCCGAAGCGTTAACCGAAGGCATACATCCCGAAACCATCCTTTCAGAGGGATTGATTGCCGGGATGAATGTGATCGGCGTCGAGTTTAAAAACAACCGGGTTTATGTCCCGGAAGTCCTTATTGCCGCTCGCGCCATGAAAATGGCGATGGAAATTCTCGAACCCAAACTGATCGAAGCCGGGGTCGAACCCCTGGCCAGCGTGGTTATTGGAACCGTCAAAGGCGATTTACATGATATTGGCAAAAATCTGGTTGCCATGATGCTCAAAGGGGCCGGGTTCAACGTCATTGATTTGGGGGTTGATGTATCACCCGAAAAATTCGTCGCCGCCGTAAAAGAGAACAAGGCCCAACTGGTTGGCTTGTCTGCACTTCTAACCACCACCATGCCCATGATGGAAAAAACCGTTCAGGCCTTCAAAGAAAATAGTGTCACCGCCAAAATTATGATCGGCGGCGCCCCGGTCACTCAGGATTACGCCAATAAAATCGGAGCAGACGGCTATTCACAAGATGCGGCTTCAGCAGTAGATATCGCCAAAGAACTTTTGAATTAATCTGACACTATATATAAAGTAATTAATATTGAGGCTGGTATCTTAATCCGATACCTGCCTTTTTTTTGCAATCCCAGTTAAGAGCGCCATGATAACATTCATAAACCACAAAATCAAATAATACGACCTGATGTTGCCAGCCTGGTAAAGATTTTCATAAGCATTTTAACAACTATCAGATAAGAGTTAAATTTTCACACTCTTCGGGTTATAAACACAAATCCTTTGCCAAGAAATAAAACAGTAATCTAACAAAGTTAGATATTGGTATGTCTGCCTGAATTTGTTATAATAAATAAACAACCTCTATAAAACATACCTTTTTATCCATGAAGTTAAAATACTTATCATTAATTTCTACCCCTTAAATTTTTATAAAACTACTATCGTACAAGCCCTGTATGATAACCAAAACAGCATTAAGCAATTGAGGATACCCTAATGAACAAAAAGCAAGTTTTATCGCACATCAGGTATCGATATACAGTGTTTTTTTTGACTCTAACTGGCATGCTATATCCATTATATGGATACGATCTGTCGCAGGATAAGGTATTATATACAGTAGGTACTGCTCATCTGGATACTCAATGGCGCTGGACTATCCAGACGACAATTGATAATTACATCAAAAAAACGCTCGATGATAATTTTGATCGATTTGCCAACTATCCAGATTACGTTTTCAGTTTTGAGGGTTCTTTCCGCTATATGTTAATGAAGGAATATTACCCGGCTCGTTATGAGACCCTGAAAGATTATATTAACCAGGGGCGCTGGGCTGTGGCTGGAAGCACCCTGGAAAACGGAGATATGAATATTCCTTCGCCAGAATCGTTAATCCGCCAAGCCTTAATTGGTAATAATTATTTTTGAAGATGAGTTCGGCAAACGCAGCACTGACATTTTCCTGCCAGACTGTTTTGGTTTTTCTTATACCATGCCCACCTGGATGACTCACAGCGGCCTGAACGGTTTTTCCTCACAAAAGTTATCCTGGGGCGGAGCCATACCTACCCCATTTAATATTGGTCAGTGGCGTGGCCCTGACGGTTCAACAGTCATTGCCGCACTCAATCCCGGCGCCTATACCAGCAATATCGATAGCGACCTCAGCAATGATGGCGGATGGTTGAACACAATTAACAGTCTGGGCGATAATTACGGCGTTTACGCCGGGTATAAATATTTTGGAACAGGAGACACGGGCGGGGCGCCTTCCAGCAGCTCATGTGACTGGCTGGAACAAAGTATTGCCGGAACCGGACCAATAACTGTGATCAGCGCTGCATCCGACCAACTTTATAACGACTTAACGCCAACCCAGAAAACGGGTTTACCTTTATATGACGGTGAGCTACTGATGAAAGTTCATGGAACCGGCTGTTATACCTCGCAGGCTGCGATGAAACGCTGGAACCGGCAGAATGAACAACTGGCAGACACCGCCGAACGCGCTTCCGTTATGGCAAACTGGCTGGGTACCGCAAGCTATCCTCAAAAAACACTTAATGAAGCCTGGATTCGGTTTTTATGGCATACGTTCCACGATGATATTACCGGGACCAGTATCCCCCGCAGCCTATGAATTTTCCTGGAATGATGAACTGCTTTCACTCAACCAATTCGCTTCAATTACCCAAAACGCTGTAGGGGGTGTTTGTCAGCTGTTAGATACCCAGGTAACTGGTCAACCAGTCGTCGTATACAATCCACTGGATATGCCTCGAGAAGATATTGTTAAAGCAACTATTTATTTTCCGTCTGGGTTACCCGCAGTTGTTCGCGTTTATGATGGCAACGGCATAGAAGTTCCTTCCCAAGTAATATCCAAGGGACAAGATCACATGACCATTCTATTCCTGGCTGCCGTACCATCAGTGGGTGTCAGTGTTTTTGATATCCGGGAAAGTGAAACTCCCTGTACCATCGATACCGGCTTATCTATTACCGGCAACACATTCTCGAATGGTCGCTATACCGTTACTATTGATGATAATGGCGATATTGAATCTATTTATGACCTGCTGAACGCTCACGAACTCCTGGCTCAACCCTTGAGATTAGAACTACTGAACGACTACTCTCCTTCCTGGCCGGCCTGGGAAGTTTTATATAATGACGTTCAAAACCCACCCTATAGCTATGTTTCCGCACCGGCCGATATTAAAGTAGTCGAATCCGGGCCAGCCCGAATTACCATTGAGGTTCGTAGAACGTTCGTCAACGAAACGACCTCAACCTTCATACAAAGGATTTCACTGTCCGCAGGAGGAGCATCAGACATTATTTCTGTCGAAAATCTGGTGGATTGGCAGACACAAGGAACCCTGCTGAAAGCGTCATTTCCGCTGGCAGTATCCAACTCTGAAGCAACCTATGATCTGGGCATGGGCACAATTCGACGCGGAAACAACCAGTCCAATTCCTATGAAATCCCGGCTCAATGGTGGGCAGATATCACAGATAATTCAGGGGATTATGGCGTTACGATCCTGAACGACTGTAAATATGGATGGGACAAACCCACCAACAACACACTACGCCTGACATTACTGCATACGCCTGCTGTCTCATCGAACTATACGGACCCAGGCTACCCAGGACCTGGGCCAACATAAGTTTACCTATGCTCTGGCCGGCCATGCCAATGACTGGTCCGATGGCGATATTCCTGCCAAGGGCGCACGAATCAATCAACCGCTGAGGGCATTCCAAACAGCAAAACACAATGGTTCAATGGGGCGTAACTATGCTTTTGTTCAAATCAGTACACCACAAATTGCCGTAAAAGCACTGAAAAAAGCCGAACGCAGCGACCAGATTGTACTGCGTCTTCAAGAACAATATGGCCTTCCAGTCAACAATGCTACCATTCGGGTGGGCTCGGGATTTATCTCGGCTCGAGAATTGAACGGTTCAGAACAGGATATCGGGCCGGCAACCCTGAGTAATGGAGCCCTGGTCGTTTCGATAACCGCAAACCAACCTAAAACTTATGCACTAAGTTTATCTCCAGCTCCAGCCGCCGGCATCCTGCCAATTGTACAAAGTGTTATTTTGCCATACAATCTGGACGCAATCAGTTTTGACACGAACCGGACAGATGGCGATTTTGAGCAAGGAAACACATTCCCAGGTGAATTATTTCCTGTCGCAATTAGTTGCAATGACATCGCCTATGTGATGGGCTCCTCTCAAGAAGGCCAAATGAACGCGTTATTATGCGACAGCCAGACCATCAATTTGCCCGAAGGTTATGATACCTTATATATTCTGGCCACCTCTCGGAATGGCGATACAAAGGGAACTTTCACGGTTAATGATGTGTCTTATGAATTATCAATACAAGATTATAATGAACCTGTCGCGGATTGGGGACGAGAAGGGGACGTGCCCTATATCAAATATGATCCCGTCGCCTGGATTGGAACCCACCGGCATAATCCATCGTCCAACGAATCCTATGAATTCTGCTGCCTGTATAAATACCAGATTGATTTGCCGGACGGCGCCACATCGTTCACGCTACCGGACAACGACAGAATCGTGATTTTTGCCATGACCGTAGCCACCCATCCAAACGGCAATACCCGGATGGCGGCTCCCTTGTATGACCAATTACCTTATATCCCGGAACTGGCTCCCCTGCCTGAAAACCTAGGTGATAACCTGGCCTTGAATAAACCCGTTACAGCCAACAGCTATGTCAACGACGCTGAACAACCCCGTCTTAGCGTTGACGGAAAAGACAGTACCAAATGGTGCGCGGCAACTGGCAAGCTCGAACCACACTGGCTGACCGTTGATCTGGGAGAAATATTCTGGGTGGATACCTTCATTGTGCGACATGCCGGCGCGGGCGGTGAAACCTCCAGTTGGAATACCAAGGATTTCAGTATCCAGAGCAGTGCTGATGGTATTAACGATTGGCTGGACATCATTACAGTATCTGGTAATAATAAAAATGTTTCCAAACATGTGATCGATTCGACCCCAATACGATATATCCGACTTTATATAACTGCTCCCACCCAGAATACCGATACAGCCGCACGGATATATGAATTTGAGGTTTATGGCCGGTGTAATGGCAAAGCTTTGACAGGTGACATCAGCGGCCCCCAGGGAAGACCTGACTGTTATATTAATTTATATGACTTTTCAACTATTGCGCTGGATTGGCTGGCATGTAACGATCCGCAGGATAATTCTTGTCATATCGATTACGGTTTGACTGCTGCTTCCCTGGAGCAACCTTTGGATACAGAGCAACGGATAGAACCAATCGGCATCTCACAAGATCCTATTGCTCATTGGAAATTGAATGAGTCCCAGGGGCAAATTGCCGAAGATTCCGCATTACCGGCCGATAATGGTACTCTGGGAGCCAGGGAAGGTTACGATCCTCCACAATGGGCAACCGGATGGATTCCTGCGGAGGGATCTGACAATCATGCGTTAAGATTCACTGATTTTTCTTATGTACGGGTTTCACCAGACACCAGTGTCAGCCCGAATCTGAACACCATTCAGGATCAAATTACTATTGCCGCCTGGATCAATGCCGATAACTGGAATGGGAACCGACGTATTGTGCAAAAAGGATCTTCTGACAATCAATACCGCCTGTTGGCGGAATGGGGCGCACTCAAATTCCATCTATCCGGGGTGGGCGAAGTGACAACTGATCTGCCCAGTGCGGGATTATGGCATCATATTGCCGGTATTTACGATGGCAGTATGATAAAACTCTATGTCGATGGGATTGAGCAGGCAATTCAATACGCCAGCGGATTGATTAATCAAACCACAAATACACTCTACATAGGAACAAAATCCAGAAGTGTGACCGTGGCAGGCGATTATTTCTTAGGTACCATCGATGATTTACGCATCTATGATACCGCTCTGTCGGACTCAGAGATTGCCGGACTGGCGCTGATGGGACAAAACGTTCCGCCAACGGTCTCGGTTGCAGCGGATCAGTCCAATATCGAAATATCAATGAACCGGTTTGCGGACTTGACAGCGACAATATTCGATTTGAATGGCGATCCTGTCGCTTGCCGGTGGACCGTGGAGGATTCCGACCCGGCGGTTCGCGCCAATGTGTCATTTTTGCCTGATAATAGTGCTAAAGATGTTCGCGTAAGTTTTTCCCAGAGCGGGACCTATACCCTGCGCCTTTCGATTGACGATGGGACCGCCGGTTATCTGCATGGCCAGAATATCTTTGATGAAGTCACTTTTACGGTTGAAAATATGGATTGCACATCGATATACTCATACGGTTATGATTATGCCGGCGATATCGACCGGAACTGCCATATCGATCTACAGGATCTTACATATATTCTTATGAATTGGCTGGATTGTCGCGATCCAGAAAATACCAAATGTGATTGATAGAAAATCCTATGACTTCTAACGATACCGAACAAACAGACCGTATCTATAGCGAATACCGGGAAAGAATTGCTGACTTTGTATTCGATGAGCGAGTAGTCTCGGTGTTTGACGATATGATCAGGCGCTCGGTGCCGGGTTATGCCACGGTCATTGCCATGACACGTGTCTTTGCGGAACATTACGCCCAACCGGAGAGCGTCATGTATGACCTGGGGTGTTCACTGGGAGCCGGCACGCTGGCCATGCGGCAGGGCATCACCCAGCCAGGATGTAAAATTGTCTCCGTTGATAATTCACCAGCGATGATTGAACGCTGCCATGAAATCGTTCAGTCAGATATCAATCTGATTCCCGTAGAGGTATTACTGGCGGATATCCGCGAGATTGATATTCAAAATGCATCTGTCGTTGCATTGAATTTTGTATTACAGTTTCTCCCACCCGATCATCGTAATGCTATGATCCAAAAGATTTTCGATGGGCTACGGCCCGGTGGCGTATTGATCCTGTCGGAGAAAGTCGCTTTCGCCAGTGAAGATGAGAATGACTTTCAAATTGACATGCATCACCACTTCAAACATCTGATGGGTTATAGCCGATTGGAGATCAGCCAGAAACGCAAGGCTCTGGAGAAGGTAATGATCCCTGACACCATTCCAACACACATTCATCGTTTGAAACAGGCTGGATTTGATCCCTGCCAATTGTGGTTCCAATGCTTTAATTTTATTTCATTAGCCGCTTTTAAACATGTGTGATTATGAAACAGATCTGCATAGTGCTTACCTTGGTGTTGTTTCAGATTTACCTGGCAGGTTGCACAACCTGTCAGAAGGTTCAAAAACGGCCGGTACGAGTATTGGTGGTAACCGGAGGACACTCTTTCGAAGAAGTCTCTTTTTTTGCCATGCTGGATAGCTTTGAACCAAAAGAGGTGACTTACGAGCATTGGCCGCTTCAGAACCAGGCGGAGGTTTTCAATACGATCAATCCCTTTGATGCGGATGTTATTTTGCTATATAATATGACCCAGAAAATATCACCAGAACAACAGCAAAATGTCATCACCTTGCTCAAAGATCGAGGCATTGGTCTAATTGTTATGCACCATGCCATTGCGGCATGGCCCCAATGGGAAGCATATCATGACATTATCGGGGCCGATCTCGTACCGGTTCAGCAGTTCAAAGAAGGGATACATTATCAACACGGAGTCGACTTGACGGTTCATGTCACCAATTCCAAACATCCGATCACTAAGGGGATAAAAGATTTTAAACTCCATGATGAAACCTACAATTTAGATCGTATGCGCACGAACCAAACGGCATTACTTACCACAGACCACCCCTCCAGTGATGGGAATCTATGCTGGGCTAAGACCTATGGCAAGGCCCATGTTTGCGTATTACAATGCGGTCATGATCATTATGCTTACGAGAATCCAGCCCTGCAGCAAGTATTATTGAACGCAATTCGCTGGTGTGTTAAAACAAATTAATAATACAAATCCGGAAGGGTAAAAACTACTTCCGGATTTCTGGATGCCATCTATAACGTTCATGGGTTAATCAATTCAGTTACATCAAAAATTTTTATTGCTTCATATTCGTGTCTGAGCAGATTTCAAGAACATTGTTTTCAATTCTTCAAACTGTTGATCCAGTTTTTTCTCCAGTTCATCCATCCGCTGTTTGAGGGTATCCAGTTCTTTTTGGAGTTTATCAGGCGTAGTCGTCAATTCTTTAATATCAGGCAGTTTAATGTGTTCCAGAACCTTGGGTATTTTAATCTTTGACTTCGACTGACGCGCTTTTTCAATATCCTCCTTCACTGTTTTTTGATAGCCATCTGGAATTGATTCCAGGTTGTCAGGGGTGGCGTTATATTCATGATCGCCTGCATTTACGGTCACACTGCTATCAGACTCATCTGGATCACCTTTAATAGTCACGGTAAAGGCATGCCCATTTTCTTGATGCTGGTAAATATAGATAATCGAATTTGAAATATCCGTTGCATCATCAATAGGAAAATTAAATTTGAATTCTTTACGCCATTCTTTCATTATTTCGGGCATTTTCCCCGGTTCAATGTTATCCATTTGAATATCCATGGGATTGATATGAAAGATACGGCCGGGACGCCGAATTTCCAATGTTTCAATGTCGGTTGGATATTTCCACTGGACCTGATCCTGTATTGGTTCAAGCTGGCATTCAAATTGACGTATCATCCCGGATTGCATAACTGTCAGCGCTATCTTCTGACCCGGCTCATGCGCCCCAATTGAGTTGACAAATGATTCCGAAGAAAAGGTAGGTAAGCCATTTAATCTAAGGATAATATCATCTTTCTCAAGGCCGATACGATCAGCCGGACTGCCTTTGGCGATATTCTGTATGAGCAATCCTTCACCTGGTTCCAGCTTGAGATGTTTGACCAGGAGAGGAGGCAATGGTTCGCGATTAAGTTGAACTCCTAGATATACTTTGGATGTGGATTGAGCAAACAGAGACAAACTGAACATCGACAGCAGTAAAGACGATAATATTTGTTTCGTTTTCATTGTTATAATCTCCTGATTACATAAATAAATTTTATAGACTATTTTCAGCCGGCTAATGACTTAATACATGACTGTTTGTATATCTGAATTAAGACGATTTTCCCGAATACTTTCGAATACCCATTGCCCCCCCTCATCATCCGTATACAGATACCAATCGATATCCCGAACAACGGGAGATACCGACGGGGTATAGGGAACAGGATCAACATCTTTTTGGGTCGGGAAAGTGGAGTTTGCCTTGACATCAACAATCTGATTTGACAGATTTGTTTTATGAATCCCACTTCGAAAATGTTCATAAAAAAAGCTGGCGCTGACGCCTATCAACAATCCTGCCGCAAGCCCGGTGATGAATCGAATAATACCACAGGAAGATTCTGGGCGTACCTTATCCGGCAGGCAATCACAGGCTTGAGATAAGATTACTCTGAAATGCTCATCATGATCATCTTTGGTTTGATATAAATGCTTTTTCAATATTCTGTCAGTTTCCATGGCCTGTTCATATTGTTGTCGAATTTCAGAATTATCCGCCATGGTTTGTTCAAATAGTTCACTCTGGGCCTGATTCAATTGATTGTCCAGATATAAATTAATCCAATTATCAAGTTCTTCGTTATTCATAGCAGCCTCATTTATATCTTTTGAATGTTTCTCTCTTCCAGAAGCAGAGCCATCTGACGACGGGCTCGGAATAAGCGATTTTGAACAGAAGCAATCGAAATATCCAGGATTTCAGCAATTTGTGAATAACTATGTTCACACATATACTTTAGCATTAATACTTCACGCTGTGATTCCGGCAATAATCTGATTGCCCGATACACCGCACTCTGATTCAAGTCACTATCTAATCCTGAAACAAAAGAATCATCAGGCAAGTCTAATTCATCATTTATAGGAACCGTTCGGTCACGTTGATGTTTTTTTCGCCAGTTTATCACTTCCCGCCTTAAAATCACGGCCAGCCACTGCCTGAAGCGCTCTGGTTCTCGAAGTGTATTAATTTTGAGCATAACTCGAATACAAACATTTTGCAGAATATCATCGATTCCATCAAAATTAATCAGGCTGCCAGCCAGCACTCGTAACCAAATCCAGTTTCTTTCTAACAATATTTCAAGGGCATGCCGATTGCCTGCTCTGGCCTGCACGACCAAAGTGATATCATTGGTATCCGTATTTATTATCTGGGGTAGATCTGACATCTTGAATCCATTGGAATATTGTTATTGTATAACTATAAAGTAAGACAAAATTCCAATAATATATCTCTCTCTAAAATCCTACTTTTACATACCTTTTACTGGTTAAGTGAAGAATTTATTCGCATTTGAATTTTTAGTTGTATATTTACTAATTATTGAGAACAGATAGAGTGGTTTTATAAATACATATTAACACCAAATTCAACGCATACCTTTTATCGTGAATCCTCTAAAAATTTGTATCCATATTAAATTCTTGTAGTTAGAAGTATTTTTAATTAAAGAATCATCTATGTCATGTTTATTTTTTATATGTTCACATCCTTAAAACCGGTGCTTTTTTTAAATAAAATATTGTAATTCCTTTAAAATAATAATTTTAACTCTACTTTTACATTTTATTCAGGATTTTAGTTCCAGTAAACTATGATGGCCCATGTCTCGGTAAATGCCGTAAAATTACAATTTGACATCGTTATACTCGATTCGATATAATGAAAAGTATCATTTGAAGCAATTTTTTATCGGAAAACGTAACTGTTATGGTGGAAGTTCATAGTGGAACTTCCCGGAAATGTATCTCTATACACATTTTGTGGAGGTTATGAAAATGAAGGTCAAAAGCATTTTTCTAGTTGGGCTGGTATCTTATTTGATGCTTGGAACGGTTATGGCCCAGACCACAATCATGTCCACGCTAAGTTGTAGAACTGAAGGTGGAACAAATGCAGATGTGAACAAGTATGACAGCAATAAACTGTCTGTTCGGAACACATCCTCTGGTAATAAAAGCTGGATCAAATTTGAGTTGGGTGATCTTGATGTTTCCAAACTCGATTCCGCTATTTTAACAGTAGCGCTGCATGAAGGTAAGACAGGAAGTCAGAGTTGTGAAGTATCTTATGTTAATGATGATTATCGTGAGAACATCAACTGGGGCGAACGCGATATCACCTGGAATAACGCACCTGGTAATAATCCTGACGACCTTGGGGTGCTAAACCCTGTTCAAACGACCTTGCTTGGAACCATATCTTTCAAGGATGGATTTGCTGGTGACACATATGACATTGATGTTTTAGCTGCGTTACAAAGTGATACGGATGGCATTGTACAATTTGTCTTGCATAACTCACCAAATTTATTAAATTTTTCTACTTATAACCATTCTATTGAAGCACAACGGCCACGCTTAACCGTTACTGAGCGATATCCCGGCGCCAATTATCCAGTTCCGGATGATAAGGATGCCGTAGAAACCAGTTTATCTGAACTTTCATGGACCAATCCTGAACCCAATACGCCAGGCGGTCATATTACTTGTACGGTATATCTGGGTACCGACCCCAATCGTCCCTTTATGAACAAGGTCACTCTGCCTGCCGATGCGGAAACAGTTGAGTTAACTGCTGCTAAATTCCCTAATTTTGTGCCATTGGTTAACAAAACCACCTATTACTGGATTGTGGACTGTCTGGACTCTTCCACTAGCCAGACCCTTCCCGGGCAGATATGGTCTTTCTATACTGACGATAATCAAGCACCAACTGTAGAACTGGGGAATAATCTGGTTAACTGGTTGGGCGCCAGTGGGATATCTGGTACTGAAAATATTACAATAACTCCAGTGCTGGTTGAAGATGACGGCTTGCCTGAAGGCCAGTCTTTAAGTTATACCTGGACCCAGGTTGATAATGGCGCGCCGGCTGCTGCTATTAACTCGGTCGATCAGAAAGTTACCAGTGTAACCTTTACGGAACGAGGCACCTATGAATTCATGCTGACTGTCAGTGATACTGTCAAAGAAGGATCGGATACGATTCAGGTAATAGTCGGTGATAATTCCTGTGATGCTTCTCATATGGCCACCCAAACTCCCTATAATCCTGGTGACCAGAACCAGGATTGTATGGTTGATCTGGAAGATTTAATCACACTTATCGCCGCGAACTGGCTGGATTGTTCCGATACGCTGGCAAACTGTGGCAATTAATCTATACTCTGAAAGTATATCGAAACTTTTAATCAGGCTTGCACTTTGATAGTGCAGGCCTGATTATTTTTATGGGTACTTATACAACTGCTTTAGAGACGTAAGCGAGTATGATTTTTCTTTGGTAAAGAATAAGAACCGGGCATATTTTAATGATATTCACGTTTTTTTAATAACGCAACCCAGGAAAAACAGACCGCTTGCAGAACTGAATGAATTTTAAGTACTTTTAACACAGCCATCCCATAGACTACTGAATTTCAAGTAGTTATTTCAAAATAGGATGACATAAGTTACACTGTAATTATCACAAAAACAGGAGTAACTTATGCCACCAAGTAAACATAACTATACCATTCTCAAACAGATATGCCAGCATATTCCAGCTTTTCTTGTGCCTAGACTTGCCCGTGACTATGGAGTAGATAAGCAGTCCCGGTCGTTTTCGCCATGGTCCCATGTAGTATCAATGCTGCATATCCAGATAGCACATAGTTTATCTCTCAATGACGTAGCAGATACCTTACGGAATCATGCCGGTTCTCTGGCGACTATCCGAAACGCAACCCCTCCAAGCCGCAACGTGTCAAGGGGCGGTTAAAATCGACCACGAGGGGGCAGTTTAAAATCGACCATGTTGAAGAAAGGCTAATTGGTCTGTTAAAGTTACCTAAAAACGGGAGCTTGACATGGCCAATCAGATCAGCATGGTACAGACGAATAAGATCATAACTCTTTGTGAACAAGGGTTTTCCCAGCGCGAGGTGGCTCGCCGACTGGGGATCCATCGCCAGACGGTCAGTCGCTATGTCCGATTGGTGCGTGAACAGTCAAAATCGGCCATTGTGCCCCCCGGGTCCGAGATCGGCGGTGGGCCAAAATCGACCATTTCGCCCCCCGGGTCGGCAGGCCGCCAGAGCCAGTGCGAACCCTATCGTCAGATTATCTGCGACAAACTCGGTCAGGGGTTGTCCGGACAACGGATCTTTCAGGATCTGCAAAGCGAGCAGGGATTCACTGGCAGCTATGACAGTGTCAAGCGGTTTGTGCGGCGCCTGGGCCAGACCCGCCCTTTGCCCTATCGGCGGATGGAATGCCCGCCGGGCCAGGAAGCGCAAGTCGATTTTGGCACCGGCGCGCCGGTCTGGCTCAATGGCAAACGCAAAAGAACTTATGTCTTCCGCATGGTTTTAAGTCATTCGCGTAAAGCCTACAGTGAGTCGGTCTTCCACCAGACCACCGAGAGTTTTCTACGCTGTCTGGAGAACGCCTTCTGGCATTTTGGGGGTGTGCCTCAAACCCTGGTTATCGACAATTTGAAGGCAGCGGTCACCCGGGCCGACTGGTACGATCCGGAACTGAATCCCAAACTGCAATCGTTTTGTGTCCATTACCGGACGGTCATTCTGCCGGCCAGGCCTTACACACCCCGTCACAAAGGCAAGGTGGAAAGCGGAATCAAATATGTGCAGGACAACGCCTTGAAGGGCCGGATCTTTAGTTCGCTGGCCGAACAGAACCGTTTTTTACAGGATTGGGAAGTGCGGGTGGCCGATACCCGGATTCACGGCACGATGCGTCAACAGGTACGCCAGATCTTTGACCAGGCCGACAAGCCGGCTTTGCTGCCCTTACCGTCCGGTCATTTCCCTTCATTCCAAGAGTCTCAACGCCGGGTGCATCGCGACGGCCATGTGGAAGTCGCCAAAGCCTACTATTCCGTGCCACCGGAGTATCTGGGGCATCCGGTCTGGGCCCGCTGGGACGGCCGGGTGGTACGGATCTACAACCATCGCATGGAATCGATCGCGACGCATGCCCAGGTGGAGGCCGGGAAGTTCCAGACCAATGATCGCCACATCGACGCACGCAAACGCTCGGGGGTGGAAAAAGGATCCACCTGGTTACTGACCAAAGTCCGGTACATCGGGCCGGAAACCCTGGCCTGGGCCGAGGCTCTGCTGGAGTTCCGCGGGATCACGGCCGTTCGGGCGCTCATGGGCCTGTTGTCCCTGAGCAAGCAGTATGACCACCCGGCGATTAACCAGGCCTGCCGGATTGCCCTGACACATGGAGCGTTTCGCCTGCGGACTTTGCGTGACCTGTTAAAACGCGGAACAGGGATTGAACAGCCGCAATTTGATTTTATCGAAGAACATCCCATTATCCGCCCATTGAGTGAATACGATCAATGCCTGCCGTCGGTTCCGGCGGCTCACGGTTAAGTTCTTGGAGTATATCATGGTTTTAATTTTAAGGAAGAAAAACTGTTTTGATCGTGGGGGACACTTTCCCCCACACCCCCTATCTCTTTTCAGCCTCTTTGCTGTATGGATGGCAAAGCCCGGCGTGAAGCACCTTTTATTTTATCTCAATCACAAGGAGACCTTCGTATGAATGATGCGATCCAAACCGCGCTGAAACGCCTGCGCCTGTCCGGACTGGCCGACTCGCTGGAGATCCGGCTGCAGGAAGCGGCCGGCAACCGGTTATCTCACCAGGACTTCCTGGAATTGATCCTGCAAGATGAACTGCTGGTGCGTCAGGATCGGCAGATCCAGCGGCGGGTCAAGACCGCGGCCTTTCGGGAACTGAAAACGCTGGAGGATTTCGACTGGCAGTTCAATCCCTCCGTCAAACAAAAACAGATTTACGATCTGGCCAGCTGCCGGTTCCTGCGCGAACGGCGCGATGTGCTGTTCTTGGGGCCGCCGGGCACCGGCAAGAGTCATCTGGCCCAGGCGTTGGGCTATCAGGCCATTAAAACCGGATTTGTGGTCAAGTACCGCTCGGTATTCGATGTGGTCCGCGACTTCCTGCAGGATGAGGCCCTGGGCGGATTGGAAAAAGCGCTGGCCAAATACCTGAAACCGGACCTGCTGATCATTGACGATATGGGCATGAAGCAGTTGCCCAGACGATCCGGGGAATATCTCTTTGAGGTGATCATGCGGCGCTATGAACTGCGTTCGACGGTGATGACTTCCAATCGTCCCCTGGAAGACTGGGGCAAACTGCTGGGTGATGTCCCCAGCGCCAGCGCTATCCTGGACCGCTTCCTGCACCACGCCGAAATCATCCAGATTACCGGCAAAAGCTATCGGCTCAGAAATAAGGCTTGCAATAAGGAAAAATACTGATATTTTTTACCCAGAGTGGTCGATTTTGATTCGCCCCTCAATGGTCGATTTTGAACCGCCCGGTGACACAACGGACTTTCCAACGCTAACAAGGAACGTAATCCGGCCATGGCAGAAGCGTTATTCTGGCAGGTGCTGTCCCATATCCAGGACCAGCATAAGTGTTTCGGTTTCAGCGGCAAATATTCCGGGCTTCCCAGACGATTCAAGCGAACGATTTATGCCATTGATTCCACGACAATAAAGCTTGTGGCCAATTGTATGGATTGGGCAAAGCATCGCAGACGTAAGGCGGCAGCAAAATGTCACATGCAGCTTAATCTGCAAACCTTTCTGCCTCAGTTTGCTATTGTCAAGAATGCGTCAACCCACGATTCTACAGAAGCTTATCAACTTTGCGGGAATCTTAAAAGTGGCGAAATAGCCGTTTTTGACAAGGCCTACGTTGATTTCAAGCATCTGGCTGAACTTGATAGTCGGGGGGTATTCTGGGTTACACGAGCTAAAGACAACATGGCTTATCGAATCATCAAACCGCTTAGCGAACCTAAAGGTAATATTATCAGCGATGTGTTAGTCGAACTTGAAACCCCCAAAAGCTATGAGGCTTACCCCAAGTTTATACGGATGGTGACTGCTGATGTGGAAATTGATGGTAAAGAAAAACGCATATCATTTATTACCAACAACATAGACTGGGCCCCCAGTAGCATTTGCGACCTATATAAATGTCGTTGGGGCGTAGAAGTATTCTTTAAGCAGATCAAGCAGACATTGCAGTTAGCTGACTTTGTGGGCCATAGTCAGAATGCTATTCTCTGGCAGGTCTGGATGGCTCTGCTGGCATATGTTCTGATCCGTTTTGTGGGTTATCTTGGTAAATGGCAAGGAACTTTCAAACGGCTTTTTACACTATTGAGAGGTGTCATGTTTAGTCGCCTGGATATATATAGCGTCATGGATTCCTGTGGGATAGCACGTGGCTCCCCAAGAATGGTCGGAAGCCCTCAGCAGGCCTATTTGCCCGGTTTTGAGTTGCGTTGAGGATTTCAGACAGAAATAGCCGGGGCAAAAATACGGGAGTAACACCCTCACCAGAACGGTTTGGCGATTAAGGCCAAAAAAAGTCAGAACTTCCCATTCAAATACTCCCGACAAAAAGGCTGTTTTTAATGTAAAAATACAGTCCTTGCGGAGAATCCATAGACTTATGGGATGACTGTGTACTTTTAAGATTCATTCAAAGCACCTGACAAAATGAATTTTCTGCTTGCTGCGACCGTCTGAAAAAGTCGTCATCAGCGCTCTCGGGGCCAACCATCCTCGACCCAACCCTCCCTGGCAGGGTTGCCTGTGAGTGCTTGCCCCATGCTGCCCTCCTGAGGCGGATCTTCTGGCCTTGCTGAGCACTTTTCCGCTTGGTCTCGCTAAAAAAATCATTATTTCAGGCACTCTTAATAGAAATGAATCGACTATAACAACAAAAACCGGAACCCGATAATACCAACCAGCAATTATTCAAATACATTTGAAAAATACCATGATTTTGGTCGTCAGGTTAATAAATAATTTTAGGGTATCGTTTAAAATATTTGTCTCTAAAAAATTTACGCGCAAAAAGAAAGCCCTGTAGTTTCCCACAGGGCTTTCATATAATGTTGGCAGCGACCTACTCTCGCACTCACATACTACCATCGGCGTAAGCGCCTTAGCTTCTGAGTTCGGAATGGGATCAGGCGTTTCACGCTCACTATAACCACCAACAATTTCGTTGGACAGTTGAGTAAACTCAACTGGTATCCATCTATTAAATTGTATCGTAAAATATGAGGAACGCGCTACGATGTGTCAGTCACAACGAGCCGAAAAAAATCCAATTGCGATTGATGATCAGCGAAAAAATAATGCGATCAAGCAATTGCCTGTTAGTACTGGTTAGCTAAAGCGATTTCGCGCCTTACACACCCAGCCTATCGACCTTGTAGTCTACAAGGAGGCTCAATGGAATCCTAATCTCGAAGGAGGCTTCCCGCTTAGATGCATTCAGCGGTTATCCGTTCCCAGCTTAGCTACCCTGCGGTGCTCTTAGCAGAACAGCAGGATCACCAGCGGCTGGTCCAACCGAGTCCTCTCGTACTAGGGTTGATTCTTCTCAAGATTCCTACGCCCACGGCAGATAGGGACCGACCTGGCTCACGCCGGTCTGAACCCAGCTCGCGTACCACTTTAATCGGCGAACAGCCGAACCCTTGGGACCGCCTTCAGCCCCAGGATGTGATGAGCCGACATCGAGGTGCCAAACCGCTCCGCCGCTATGGACGCTCGGGAGCGATCAGCCTGTTATCCCCGGAGTACCTTTTATCTGTTGAGCGACGACCCTTCCACACGGGATCGCCGGATCACTAAGGCCTACTTTCGTATCTGCTTGACCTATATGTCTCGCAGTTAAGCACCCTTATACCTTTACGCTCTACGCATGATTGCCAACCATGCTGAGGGTACCTTTGCACTCCTCCGTTACGCTTTTGGAGGAGACCGCCCCAGTCAAACTGCCCACCAAGCACGGTCCCGCACCCGGATTCACGGAATGCGGTTAGATGACTATTATGCCAAGGGTGGTATTTCAACGATGGCTCCCTGACAGCCAGAACTGCCAGATCAACGCCTCCCACCTATCCTACGCATGCCATAACAGGCATCAATACAAGGCTACAGTAAAGGTTCACGGGGTCTTTCCGTCTTGCCGCGGGTAGGTGGTATCTTCACCACCACTACAATTTCACCGAGTCCGTTGTTGAGACAGTGCTCCAGTCGTTACGCCGTTCATGCACGTCGGAACTTACCCGACAAGGAACTTCGCTACCTTAGGACCGTCATAGTTACGGCCGCCGTTTACCGGGGCTTGAGTTGCAAGCTTCTCCCGAAGGATGACCTACTTCCTTAACCTTCCGGCACCGAGCAGGCGTCATTCTGTATACATCTTCTTTGAGAATTAGCACAGAACTGTGTTTTTGATAAACAGTCGCCAGAGCCACTTCACTGCGCCCTCTCCCGAAGGAGGAGGGACCCCTTATCGCTAACTTACGGGGGCAATTTGCCTAGTTCCTTAACAACGGTTCTCTCGAGCGCCTGAGGATATTCTCCTCGCCTACCTGTGTCAGTTTTAGTACGGATATGCCTGCTTCATTCTACATACGCTATTTCTTGGCATTCTTGCTGGCCACTTCGGGATCATAAGTGCCCTCGGCCTTGCGGCACCCACACGACTAATCATGGGATGACCTTTAAAAATGCGTCACGTATTTCGTCCACAGACATAGTGCAGGAATATTAGCCTGCTGTCCATCGTCTACGCCTTTCAGCCTCGACTAAGGGTCCGACTAACCCTGGGCGGATTTACCTTCCCCAGGAAACCTTAGGCTTACGGCGAGCAGGATTTTCACCTGCTTTATCGTTACTCATACCGGCATAATCACTAGTTGCCGCTCCACGACTCATTACTGTATCGCTTCGACGCTGGCAACTACGCTCGGCTACCACTTATCAGGTCGCTAAACCTGATAAATCCGCAGCTTCGGTGTTCCGCTTATTCCCGATCATTATCGGTGCAGGATCGCTCGACCAGTAAGCTATTACGCACTTTTTAAATGATGGCTGCTTCTAAGCCAACATCCTGGCTGTCATTGCAATCCCACTTCCTTAGTAACTTAGCGGAATTTTGGGACCTTAGCTGGCGATCTGGGTTGTTTCCCTTTTGACTACGAAGGTTCGCCCTCGCAGTCTGACTCCCGTGATTCGCCTCATGGTATTCGGAGTTTGATTGGGGTGGGTAGGCTGGTGGCCCCCCAGCCCCATTCAGTAGCTCTACCCCCATGAGGTAGTGCACGAGGCTAGCCCTAAAGCTATTTCGCCGAGAACGAGCTATCTCCATGTTTGATTAGACTTTTACTCCTCCCCACAGCTCATCCCCTAACTTTTCAACGTTAGTGGGTTCGGTCCTCCAGAGAATTTTACTTCTCCTTCAACCTGGCCATGGGTAGATCACCTTGGTTTCGCGTCTACCGCCTGCGACTGAACGCCCTGTTCAGACTCGCTTTCGCTTCGGCTGCCCATCGGAGATGGTTAACCTTGCCACAAACGGTAACTCGCCGGTTCATTATGCAAAAGGCACGCAGTCACCCATATAAAATAGGGCTCCTACTGCTTGTAAGTTCATGGTTTCAGGTACTTTTCACACCGCTTGAAGCGGTACTTTTCATCATTCAATCGCTCTACTGGTTCACTATCGGTCGTCAAGTAGTACTTAGCCTTGGAGGGTGGGCCCCCCAGCTTCACACGAAGTTCCACGAGCATCGTGCTACTCTGGTACGCCTAGAGCTGTTGGTTTTTTCACATACAGGACTTTCACCTTCTGTGGTTCGACTTTCCAGACAATTCTGTTAAAACCTTCAGTCTCATATTGGCGCCCGCAACCCCAACCCGAAGGTTGGTTTGGGCTGTTCCGCTTTCGCTCGCCGCTACTCACGGAGTCTCGTTTGATTTCTATTCCTGCAGGTACTTAGATGTTTCAGTTCCCTGCGTTCGCTTCACATGGCCTATGCATTCAGCCATGGATGACAGGATCTGGTTGCCCAGTCCTGACGGGTTACCCCATTCGGAGATCCCGGGGTCAACGGTCGCTTGACACCTAACCCGGGCATATCGCAGCCTGCTACGTCCTTCATCGCCTCTTGACGCCAAGACATCCACCATGAACTCTTAGTAGCTTGACCACATTATTTTTTAGCTGATGCAGTCAATCGCTATCTAAATCAATCACGATAAATAGAATTTGGATCTATATCCGGCGCTCGTCGTGTTAACTGTATTCAATGTTATGGTGATAACATTTACACACCTATACACGCGTTTCCTCATATTTACTTTTCAAAGAACTTTATCATATCACCCCTTTTTGGGGTGAGCTTCACAATTTATCATGGCCAGCATTGGTTGTCAATATTTATTTTTGATTTTTTTATCATTTATTTTTATTGACTATACCGGGTTTACTGGAGCCGATCGGAGTCGAACCGACGACCTCCTGGATGCAAACCAGGCGCTCTCCCAATTGAGCTACGGCCCCCTCGATAATTTTTTAAAGAGCTTTCAAGCCTTAATTCAGCTTGTCCCTGATCCATCCGATCAGGGTTGCTATGATCGCAACTGCGAACACAATAAAACCTAGCCATCTGATACTGGCCATTGCCAAAATTGACTCAATCATTTTCAGAGTCCTTTCAAGCATAACTTTTTAGCTGAAAATAAATTACAGCTAAAATGGGCCCAGATGGAGTCGAACCATCGACCTCGTCGTTATCAGCGACGCGCTCTAACCAACTGAGCTATGAGCCCTTACGGTCAGCGGTCGAAAAATTCCAGCATTATTCTGCCGGAACCATCGGGCCACATTTTTCACATCGTCGCGTTGCCGCGCCTGACATGAGCAGAGAAATATATCGATACGACTCCTCATCGTCAAGTATTTAATCAAAAAAAAACTTAAAAAAAATCAACCTGTCACAAATCCTTATAAAAAAAGAGGTTGTAATTGCAAAATATTAACTCATGCAATCAGTTCTATTATCACAATCCTAAACTCAGATGTAGGCATACACCCCTATGCCATTGCCAGGTTTACATATTTCTTAATTACAGTCTGATAATATCAGATTCATAGAATACTGAAACTAATCCACACTTCTTATATTTAATTATATCCTATGTCTTTGTAACTGACTACACTAAGCTAACTCACAGATCCACGCCAACTTGTATGTATCATTATACAATATAATAAGTTAAAACTTAAAAACAGTTAAGCAAAACCATATGATTTTCTTCTTGATTTCCAGATGTTTTTTAAGGACTATTTTTTACAAATATCTCGAAAACTTCATCCTCTTTTTATCAATAATATTGTGAATTGCCATTTTCACATAATGGTTACACTGTGCCACTTAAACTAATGACCCGCTTAGATTTACTTATTTTATTATGAAATAATCAAGCTCATTAACCTGTTAACTTACTATTAACCGTCGAAATATTGACTTTTCGGTACCTGCGTTTTATCAGGAGATTAAAAAAAATGAATAGACGAACTTTTATGGCTTCAGCCATGGCCGCTGGCGCGGTCGGAATGACTGTTCAGCAAAAAGCTGCCGGCCAGGATAGTACGCCCGGCAAGTTTAAACTTAAATACGCCCCTGACATAACCCGATTTTCGAACCATGTGGGCAAAGATCCCATCGAAAACATTAAATTCATGGCTGATCAGGGTTTTACTGCGGTATTCGATAATGGCTTGATGGGGAAATCCCCATCTCAGCAAGAGGCGATCCGGAAAGAACTGGAAAAACAAAATATGGATCTGGGGCCGTTTGTTATGTATGCCGATTTTGGTGCGACCACCTTTGTATTGGATAAAAAGGAGGTCCGAGATATGATAAAGCCCATTCTGGATAAGGCGGTCGAAACTCAGCAACGAACGGGGGTAAAAACAGCATTACTGGTACCAGGGCGTTTTGATAACCAACTTGAATGGGATTATCAAACAGCCAATGTGGTTGACAACCTGCGTTTTTGCATGGAAACAATGGAAAAAACAAACCTGATTATGGTTCTGGAACCATTAAATCGCTGGAATCATCCTGGTTTGTTTCTTACTGGAATCCCACAGGCATATGCAATTTGTCGTGCGGTGAATCACAATTGTTGTAAGATTGTCAATGACATGTATCATCAACAGATCACAGAAGGCAATCTTATTCCAAACATTGACAGGGCTTGGAGCGAGATTGGCGCTTTCCACGTTGGCGATAATCCAGGTCGTAAAGAACCAACCACGGGTGAAATCAACTACCAGAATATTTTCAAACACATCTACCTTAAAGGTTACCAAGGCGTTCTGTGCCTGGAACACGGAATCAGTAAAGGCGGCAAAGAGGGCGAACAAGCCTTCATTAACGCCTATCGATATTGTGATAATTTTGCCGTTTAAACCCTCCAAATGCGTTATAGGAGATAACTAATATGTCAGACAAAGCAAACATCGTCAGCGTCTCACGAAGAGATTTTTTGAAAAACACTGCCGTTGCCGGCGCCACCCTGGCTATGGCTGGTAGCAGCCGTATTTTCGCGCAAGGAACCGACAAATTCAAAGTTGGGCTTATCGGTGCAGGCGGCCGTGGAACCGGCGCCGCACTTAATTGTCTCGAGGCAGATCCATCTGTAGAAATCGTTGCTATTGGCGATTTATTCCAGGACCGCCTGGATCATTCGCTCAACCAGCTCAAAGCGAATTTCGCCGACCGTATCAAAGTAACGCCCCAGACCTGTTTCACCGGGTTCGATAATTTCGAGAAGGTGCTGGCAAGTGACGTCAACTTGATCATTCTGGCAACTCCGCCTCATTTCCGGCCGCAACATCTGGAAGCGGCAGTCAAGGCAGGAAAACACGTATTTATGGAAAAACCTGTTGCCGTAGACCCTGTCGGAATTCGTAGAGTTATCGCGGCCTCAGAAGAAGCGGACAAGAAAGGTCTTGGTATTGTAGCCGGCACCCAGCGCCGCCATGCTAAAAACTATATTGAAGTCATGAAACGAATCCATGATGGTGCTATTGGCGAGATAGTATCTGCTCAGTGCTATTGGAATATGGGCTTCCTTTGGACCCGTAAGAAAGAAGCCGGATGGTCCGATATGGAATGGCAAATCCGAAACTGGCTCTATTTTACCTGGCTAAGCGGCGACCACATCGTTGAACAACATGTCCATAATCTCGATGTTGTCAACTGGGCCTTTGATGAAATGCCCAAGTCCGCCATGGGTATGGGTGGCCGCCAAGTCCGTACGTCTCCCGATAATGGCAATATATTCGATCATTTTGCCATTGAATTCGAATATCCTAATGGCGCCCGCACCCTGAGTATGTGTCGCCAGATAGACGGCTGTGCCAGCAATGTCAGCGAACGGATCGTAGGTACCAAAGGCGTGGCTCTGCCAGGATCAGGCAAAATCACCGGCGAGAATCCCTGCGATGTCGGTGGTTCACCGAATCCTTATGTCGAAGAACATAAAGACCTCATTGCCAGCATTCGAGCCGGTAAGCCCCTGAATGAAGGTAAAACTGTCGCCCAATCAACAATGACAGCCATTCTTGGACGGATGAGTGCTTATACCGGGCAGGTAATTGGCATGAACTGGGCTATCAAGAACTCCAAACTCGATCTGGCCCCCCCTGCTTACGAATTTAGCAATCTACCGGTTGCGGAAGTCGCAGTGCCAGGTAAAACCCCACTGGTCTGATTCAATCTGCAGTAAAAAAAGCCGTACTCTTGAGTACGGCTTTTTTTTGCGCCGATTTCGATATGTGGGTATAAATCCATCTTATACGTATTTTTTGATCAGCAAATTCAATTTATCCCAAACCGGATCGGTTATCTGATCCCTATCTGACCAGATCCCCATTTCCAACGCATGATGATGTTCACAATCGCATTCCAATAACCTGCCCGCTTCAACAATTGCAGCCTTTATTAGAGTGATAGCGTTTTCTGTGGCAGCATTGAGATTGTCGATAATTTCTTTGATCAAAAGATGCTTATCCACATCCCCCTGATGTTCCTTCCAGCAATCATAGTCGGTCGGCAAAGCAACCAGCGCATAACACATCTCAGCCTCTCGGGCCAGTTTCGCTTCAGGCATACATGTCATGCCGATCACATGTCCGCCCCATTGCTGATGCATCAAAGATTCGGCCCGCGTGCTGAATTGAGGGCCTTCCATGCAGACATAAGTGCCCTTATCATGAACTTTGGTATCAACCTTATCCACCACACGCAGAAGAACCTGGCGCAATTGCTGGCAAAATGGATAGGCAAAATCAACATGCACTGCCAGATCATCAAAAAACGTATTATCACGCTTCCAGGTTTTATCGATGACCTGGTCGGTAATAACTAATTCACGAGGACGTACTTCTTCTACTAACGAACCACATGCGCCACTGGCAATCACATGAGTAACGCCCAGTTCTTTCAACGCATAAATATTTGCTCGATAAGGCACTTGCGATGGGTTGAACATGTGTCCCCGGCCATGCCTGGCCAGAAATGCAACCGGTATTCCTTCCAGTTCAGAAGTAATGATCGGCGCAGCCGGACGGCCAAATGGGGTATCAAAATAATGTTCTTCGCCGCTGGCCTGACTGGTCAGGGCCTGCCCCAGTCCGCTACCGCCGATAATACCAATTCGTTTGGGTCGTGACATGGTTTCTCCTGTATGAATGGCAATAATAATCTAAGCGTCTTATCATAACGGAAAAACCAATAATATCAAGCCAATACAAACCGCGAGGTACCTCAATTTTTCTGCGATAATCTCTGAATTAATCATAACAAGCAGAAACAGGTTCCAGATTGCATTTTAACCAGCTAGACATAATCAAAAGATAATCGCTCATATCCACCCGGCAATCACCATTAATGTCCGCTGGAATTGGCTCGGCACAAACCGGTTCCGGTTCACCCCCATCACCATTAGGTGACAGACTGGCTTCCGATGTGCCGCCAAATGCCCCCAGGTTAATCCTGTTACCATTCGGATTGGGTTCTAATCCAGTTTCAGCCTCCGGAGAACCACCATCCACTCCCAAACTAGTGGTATTATCTACTACCCATACCTGACCATTCCAGCGGCCGATTTCAGAACTAAGATGGTAATCACCAGCGATCCAATGATCGTCTGCCAAATCGGAGAGAGAGCCATTATCTTCCCAAGTCCCATTCGTGGCAAATTGTGGGTCACCAAATTTTTCACCCTCTTTACCGTAACTTTGCCCTCCGAAATTCCGCCCAATATTACTCCAAAACAGATTGTAGTTATTTTGAATATTTTCACCATATATACCTCCGCCTTCATAGGCAAGATTATACGCAATGATGTTATTTCGTACCTCATCGGCTTGATAGATGCCCCCGCCAAAGGCGTTGGATGAAGCGACAGTATTCAGCGCTCGATTGCCTGTTACCGTATTGTTCAGAATCACATTACAAAAATACAACCCCCCACCTGCTGCAAGTGTTGCCGCAGCCTTTCCTGTTGCCATATTACCATCAATAATATTATTGGCTACCATCCCTTCACACAGATACAGTCCGCCACCTCGAGCATTAACACCCTGACTCTCTACCCTATTAGCCCTGATAATATTATGATTGATAATGCCTGTGGTACTTTGGCAGATTCCGCCCCCTAAGGCCAGATTGCCAACTGCAATATTCCCGACAATCTGATTCGCGGTTATTTCTGCCCCGCAATCGTACAATCCACCTCCTCTCGCCTGATATCCCTGAGCTGCAATTAAGCGATTTCCGGATATCACATTACCCTGAATTTTCCCGCCGCAACTGGATAACCCACCCCCATATAAATTGTTCGTTGTTCCTACGCAACTATTATTTTCGATATTGTTATTTCGGATTGTACCATCGCAATCATATAAACCACCGCCATATTGCTGAGCCGTGTTATTTTGAATGGTATTCATCAGAATCTCACCATGGCATTCCCCTATTGCCGCCCCCCGACTTGCTTTATTCATACTGAATTCATTATTGCGAATCGTGCCATCACATTGATATAACGCCCCCCCACTTGCCAACGTGAGCAATCCATTATTGATGAACAGATTATCAGAAATCATGCCATGGCAACCATTTATTGCGCCGACGGCGTTATTCAGAAAGGTGTTGCCCATGACACTTGGCATGGCGTTATACTGCCCGGCAATCGGCCGGCGAGAAACATAATTCTGGAATAGATTCCCTTTGATCTGAGGTGCAGAGCCCAGACAGCGAATCCCTCCAGCAATATTAAATCCATACAAAACGGAATCCAGATTTTCGAAAAAATCAAAGATGATCTCGCCTTTAAGAATTGTCAAAAGAACCGTATTCGGATCCAATGGGTCTATACTGGTGACCGTAACCCGGCGATTATTAAAATATACCGTCTCGGGATATTCGCCGGGCTGAACAATAATCGTATCGCCATCCCAGGAGGCATTGATCGCTGTCTGGATTGACTTGAAATCGGCATTACCACCAGCATCTACGGTTATGATTTCTGCGTTTAAAGATATGGATAAACCCAATAATACTATGAAAAAATACTCTATCTTTTTCATACATAACTCCTTTATGCATAAAATTCCATTAATTTTGCGTTCAGGACCTGAAATGAATTGTTCAAATTATTTTTTACATAATAGAGTTATCGGCCCATTGTTTTCAATAAAATTACTAATTTTTATATAAATCTTTACATTATTTGAATATGAACGTATTTTTCAAATATTCAGTCTTTGAACCGAGCTGAATGCCTAACATACATAACTATTTATTTAAAAGAGATAAATCATGAGTACTCCATACTCACAGTTACCCAAAATTCAAGTCCGGAATCGGCAATCTCATAAAGGGACTTATGGTAAAGTACTGATCATCGGGGGGAGTTTGGGGATAGCTGGCGCCCCTGCCCTGTCTGCACGTGCAGCATTGCGATCAGGCGCCGGTCTGGTGCGGCTGGCAATTCCGGATACTATCTGGCAAACCTGCTGCACCATAGAACCTTGTGCTACCTGTATTCCTCTACCAACCAGCGAGACCGGTTTGATTGATTCAAGAGCTCTAAGTACCCTATTAACAGTGATACATGATAATGACAGCATTGCTATCGGCCCGGGATTAGGAACAGGCCCGGAGGTTAAGCGACTACTTGAAAATATCTTACAATCATGCAACCAACCCCTGGTTATCGATGCGGATGGTTTAAATAATCTATCCGCACTGCCGGATATAACTCTTCCGGTTCAAACCATACTGACGCCTCATCCCGGCGAAATGAAACGTTTATGGAAATCGCGATTTCGCGAACCTTTGCCCGATGACCGTCAGGCGCAGTCTGTTGAACTTGCCCGTAAAACCCAAACAATTGTTGTTCTTAAAGGGGATAACACGATTGTTAGCAATGGTGAACAACTTTATGTCAACCAGACAGGTAATCCAGGTATGGCCACCGGGGGGAGTGGTGATGTTTTGACGGGAATCATAGCCGCCCTGTTAGCAGATCAAGAAAATAACCATACTCCGTTTCAGGCAGCAATTCTTGCAACATACATCCATGGCCTCGCCGGTGATCTGGCAGCCCAAAACCTGACTCAAATCGCCATGAACGCCGGTGATATTGTTGACTTTCTGCCTTATGCCTGGAAATATTATTTCACAAATATATCTTGAATCAAACTTTATATTCGCATGCTGAAATCCCATTTATTTAAATTACGATCTCTTCAGTTTTTAATCCGTCTGGTCTCATAACTTACGAAAATCGAACCAAATCAAATACTAACACAAAAGACCCTAACCTCATTCCTTATTGAAGAAATCAATTCTATACCATGTATTTATGGGGTTTTTATGGATTTATTGTAATATATTTTTAATATCTCTCCCCATAAGTATTCCTTAACTTTAATAACTTCAGGTTGGCTAACGACTCTAATTAAGTAACAACATCACTTTTTCGACATATAGAACATATCTTGATACCAATCTTAATCCAGAAAAAATAAACCGCGACCTGAAATATTAAGATCATGATTAAAAATCAGCTAACTCGAAAGTGAGAACAAAATGAAATTCAAATCTATTCTCTTTAAAACCGCCTTTTGTTCCGGATTGGTCATGGTTGTACTGGGTGCGATCATCAGTACCCTCTCCTTCATTCAGATGAAATCCATAGCTAAAGCGCAACACCAGGAATCGATACAGGTTGCAGAACAATTTTTACTCAAAGCCGCGCAAGAGCAATCTTCCGCAATAACATCGAGAATAGACGCTCCGATGGATATGGCCCGCACTTTGGCTGAGGTACTCAAAAGTGGCATAGGCAATAATGAATCGACAATTACCGATACCGAACTGGCCATGCAAGCCCATAAATACAACTGGTTGAAATCGATCGTCGAAAGCGCAGCTTATCAAATTAAAGAGTACGCCCAAAAAGTCACGGACGGCAAAATGACTCAAGAGGAAGCCCGCCAACATGCCCTGGATACCATTCGCAATATTCGTTTCGACGATGGAAAAGGGTATCTATGGATAGTGGATCAATCCGAACCGTATCCGGACATTGTGATGCATCCCATCAAACCGGAGCTAGAAGGCACCAAGGCGGATAATCCCAGCTATAACTGCGCGATTGGCAAGGATCGAAACGGCCAGAATTTTTTCAAAGCGTTGCAGGAACAATGTAAGGAACAGGGTGAAGGCTATATCTGTTATAAATGGCCAGAACCCGGACAAACAGAACCTACCAAAAAATTATCCTATGGCAAAGTCGTTCCCGAATACGGTTGGATTATCGGCTCTGGCATTAATATTCATTCGCTCACTGCGATGAACCGCCAGGATGTTAATAACATGTTACGTCAAGTTGTTCTGGATAACCCCGATATTGTGGGAATTTGTACCTGCTGGGAACCCAACGCCTTTGACGGACTGGATCAGCAATACGCCAATACTACTGGACATGACGCGACCGGCCGGTTCATTCCATATTGGTGTCATGATTCCTCTGGTCAGGTAGCCCTGGAACCCCTGATGGGTTACGAGCAGGAAGGCGATGGTGATTATTATTTATTACCTAAAAAGCATCTGCGCGAGCAGATTATTAATCCTTATGTGTACCCAGTACAAGGACATGACGTTTTAATGACGACGGTATCGGCTCCGATTGTCGCTGACAATCAATTTTATGGTATCACCACCGTTGATCTGGACCTGGCTGTTTTTCAGACAATAGTCGATCAAACCAGTTCTGAGTTATACAGAGGCATGGCGAGTGTCGATGTTATCGCTTATGATGGCACGATTGTAGCCGCCAGTAACATGCCTGAACTGTCAGGTAAGCCCATGAGTTCGAAACATGAAGACTGGGAAGAAAATTTGAAAACGATTCAAACCGGTCAGCCGTTAGTTGAAGAAGATGAAGGTAATCTACTGGCCATAGTTCCATTTACCATCGGTCAAACGAATACACCTTGGGCAGTATTCCTCAGTGTTCCTATGGAAGAGATTACTCTTATGGCTGACGCGTCGGTCAAACAGGCCAATCAGGCCATTACACGCTTGATTGGCATTTCGATAATTGGAACGATCGTGGGCATCATAGTCATGATCAGTGTAGCCGGTGTCATCACCCGTCCGATTAAGCGCGCGACTGTTATGCTTAAAGATATTGCCGAAGGTGAAGGCGATCTGACTCGTCGTCTGGAGGTGAAGAGCCAGGATGAAGTAGGCGAAATGGCCCGCTGGTTTAATATCTTTGTTGATAAAATCCAAAATTTAATCCGGGATGTGGCTGGTAGCGCCAATCGTCTGGGAGCGGCATCGAATGATCTCCTGACAATTTCGGAACAAACCTCCACTGGCGCCCGGGAATCCAGTGAGCGATCAAATACCGTAGCCGCAGCTTCTGAACAGATGAGCGCCAATACGACCTCGGTAGCCGCAGGTATGGAACAAGCTACAGCCAGTCTGGCTTCGGTAGCCTCAGCCACGGAGGAAATGACATCCACAATCAGTGAAATCGCCAGTAATACCGAAAAAGCCAGTTCAACAACCGGTCAGGCGGCTCAGAAGGCCGATGCATTTGCCAGTTTGATGCGTGAACTGGGCAACGCCGCACAGGAAATCGGTAAAGTGACCGAATCCATCATGGATATTTCCGATCAAACTAATTTGCTGGCCCTGAACGCTACCATTGAGGCTGCCCGGGCTGGAGAAGCAGGCAAGGGCTTCGCGGTAGTAGCCAATGAAATCAAAACTCTGGCTCAACAAACCAATAGTGCGACGGACGACATTCAAAAACGAATCGAGGCTATTCAAACTGCCTCGGAAAATGCGGTTTCGGATATCGAAAGTATCGTTCAGGTTATTCAGGATGTCAACTCAATCGTGACAACCATTGCTTCTGCGATCGAGGAACAGTCAGCGGTAACCCGTGAAGTGGCCGGCAATATCACACAAGCATCCAATGGAGTCCAGGATGCCGCAAGTCGCGCTTCACAAATGGCATCGGCATCCCAGGAAATTTCCCGTGAAATTATCAGTGTCAGTACCACCGCCGGCCAGATGAATAAGGCAAGCACACAATTACAAACAAGCGCACAGGATTTGTCTACGATTGCAGAACAGATCGGCTCACTGATGGGCCGTTTCAAAGTTTAAAGCGAGTAGAGATAACAAGTTAAAAAGCTCAAACAGGAATGCCCGTTTGAGCTTTTTTATGCTTTATTGCGAAACATAATTGCGTGGTTTGGGTAGAATGATATCAGATGGCGGTATTTTAGTAGCGGGACGGTTGAATTTTTCTCCAAATTTGGTGTAGCCTTCGATAAAACCGCCATGGCTCAGGAAAAACTGGCCGTTTTCAACCCCCATAAAGCGATCCAGCCGGTCTTCGCGGCCGGTGGGATCATGACTGAAAGAAGCAGTCGTCACTTCGATCCACTTGCCTTGATCGGTACGAATCCATTGATTGCCGTAAAGGGCTTTGCGTTGAATATGGCCGCTGGAACCCCAGAAATTTTCGCTAAAGCTATGCGGGCGCTTGAGATAGCCCCCTTCTTTGGGAGCTTTCCAGGATGAAATTAACATCCATTTTCTGGAATCGGGATGGAAATAATAGCCGGAAAAGATGGTATGGGTGCCATTGACCGGTTCGGCGGTTACCAGAAAGCGCTGGATCTGGCCGGTTTTCCACATATATTTTAAGTGGCTGTGGCCGCCGGTGCCTTCATTGCCAAAATCGCCGGAATAAACACCGTCGCCTTTGTCCAGGAGGATAACGCGATTTTCATCAGACACTTTGCCACGATCAACGGCTTCGCCGCCGCTGTCCCAGACACTGAAGATAATCCTGCGTTCAGTGGGGCTGTTAACCTGCATGCCGAAATAACCACGATGCCAGCCACAGGCCATGTAAAAAGTGCAGACCGGGTCTTCGACGGCGGTGACTTCGCAATAAAAAGCTTCGATATTGGTATTTTCCGGCACCTGATAACTTAAATGGACCGAGGCGGCGTTTCGTCGTTCTTTGAGATTAAAATGGGCTCCTTCCAGAGCCGGTCCATCCAGAATAAGCGTATCAATATTACCGAATGGCTGATCCGGTTTATTAAGGCATAAAAGCATAAACTGCTGATAGCCAGGCTGATTAATCTGGAATTTACCAAAATCGGCTGTTACCAGCGCATTATCAGCGACGCCAACGGCTTGAGCGGAATGGGTCTGGCCGGCGACGGTCAGGCTATAGGATGCGGATGCTCCTTCGGGGAGTTTTAAATCTACTTTTGCTGAAATGGTTCCAGCCTGTTTAAACAGGCCATACCAGTTCACGGATAATTCCGGATCGGTCCAGTTGGTGATGCCTCGTTGCTGTGAAATTCTGGCGCCATCGGGATTGGGTAAGGTATAAGCGGTATAGGCCGGGATGCGGAGGGAATGACTTGTTTCTGCGGCAGCTGAGGTATTATTTTCCTGGGACCAAACAGTGGTTGAACCGGAAAACATGATACTGATCGTAGATATAAATACTATTGAAATCATCCAGTTACCATAGTTCGCCAGAATATTATTGCCTTTCACGTTAAAGCTCCTGTTAATGGAAATTTGGTTTAATTTAATGATAATGTAAAAACGCTATCCGGAATGATCTATTACTTATCCACTATAAGTCTAATGGGTGGTCAGGAAAATAGAGATAGGTATGATAATGATGGATAATGGTAAGTTAGTTTACAATATTATTGTAAAATCCGAGTATGAAGGGCTATAATGCGGTTCTTATTGAGGGGACAACGTAACCGTGTGTCAAAACCATACTTACTTACCAGGGAGTGATATTATGCGTTGCAATCGACAGGGATTTTCATTCGTTTATTTTGGCTTGATCGCTTGTTTAAGTATCTTTGCCGGACAGGGACAGCTATCGGCGGCATCATCTAAGAGTCAGTGGCTGGATGAACTGAAGCTGGACAAGATGACGGCCGGATGGGGCGCCCCCATCGCCAAGCGATCAATTCAGGACAAGCCATTGACGCTGGGCGGTCAGGTTTATGAACACGGGATTGGCTCACATGCCCACAGCGAATGGACATTACAACTCGATGGCAAGGCAAGCCGGTTCAAGGCGATTGTTGGAGTCGACAGTGAAACAGCAGGGCGGGGTTCTGTGGTATTTATTGTCATTGGAGATAAACACAAGCTGTTTGAAAGTGGAACGATTAAAGGCTCGGATCCGGCCCAAAGCATTGACCTTGATCTGACCGGGATCAAAACGCTGCGGCTGATCGCCACAGGAGCGGATGATGGGATTGATTACGACCATGCCAATTGGGCGATGGCCCGGATCGACTATAACGGAAAGCCGCCGGTTGCGATTGATCCGGTACATCCGGAGCCATATATTCTGACACCGAAGCCGGGACCGTCACCTAAAATCAATGGTCCGCTGGTCTTTGGCGCACGGCCGGGGAATCCATTTATCTATCGCATTCCAGCCACGGGTAACCGTCCGATGCAATTTGGCGCGGAGCAATTGCCGCCATCCTTAAAGCTCGATGCAAAAACGGGGATTATTACCGGCAATTCACCGGCGGAACGGGGTGAATATCCTGTCGTGCTGACCGCGAAGAATGAACAAGGGACCGATCGGCGGCCGCTTAATCTTATGGTGGGCGATACCCTGGCGCTGACGCCGCCGATGGGCTGGAATGACTGGTACATTCATTATAACCGCATTACCGACGCTGATATGCGCGCTTCTGCCGATCAGATGATCGATACAGGGATGGCTGATTATGGTTATATGTATGTGAATATCGATGACTGCTGGTCCAAGAAGAACCAGGATGAGCCTTATCGGGATGACTGCGGCCGGATTTTGCCGAGTACGAAATTCCCGGATATGCGCGCTTTGACAGACTATATCCACAGCAAGGGGCTGCGGGCCGGGATTTATACCTCGCCGGGGCCGTGGAATTGCGCGGGTTATACGGGGAGTTATGGTCATGAACAACTCGACGCCCAGCAGTTTGCGGAGTGGGGATTCGATTTTCTGAAGTATGACTGGTGTTCATATGGCCGTTACGCCAGGGGCAAGAGCCGGTACGAATATGTGAAACCCTACGCGCTGATGGGCGAGATACTCAAGAACCTGGATCGCGATATTGTGTATAACCTCTGCCAGTATGGGATGGACAGTGTCTGGGAATGGGGTGAGTCGGTGAACGGCAACTGCTGGCGAACTACGGGTGATTTGGGGCTGTCGAGTTCGTTTATGGATATCGGGTTATCCAACGCGCGTCATGACCAATACGCCGGGCCGGGACACTGGAACGATCCGGATTATATTCTGATTGGCTGGGTTGGCAACGCGCATGGGATGGGAGAAGGCAAGCCGACTCATTTATCGCCGGATCAGCAATATCAGTATATGTCGATGTGGTGCCTGATGGCCGCGCCGCTGATTTTTTCGGGGGATATGACCAAACTGGATGACTTTACCTTGAATATCCTGTGCAACGCGGAAGTGATCGATATCGATCAGGATCCGCTTGGGGTCCAGGGTAAGATTGTGCGGCAGGATGTAAAGCATTTTGTGATGATCAAGCCGCTACAGGATGGCTCAAAGGCGATTGGCATATTCAATCTCCAGGGTTATGAAGCGCTGGAGGTCTCTTTGCCATGGTCCGAGGTCGATCTGGAAACGCCGCGGCGGATACGCGATCCATGGCGGCAGAAGGATCTGGCGCGGTCGGAAATTAAGTCGACTTACCAGGTTACCCTGCCGGAGTATGGCGTCAGGCTGTTACGCTTATATTATTAAAGCCATATAATGTGAAGAGTCCGGGTGTGGATTGGGTGCGCGAATTGACTTTGCGGATCAATTCGCCCGGCCTGTTCAACAATCTGTGGTGGCTGAGGTTACCTTATTTCTTATCCTCCTTGATGGGGATATCGGCCGGGGGTTTGGTGGGGATGCCGAGGGCGTGGAGGGCTTCTTCGCCGTTCTGGTTGGCGAAATCGGTGAGGGCTTCGAAGCGGTTACAGACGTAACTGAAGACCTGTTCATCAGTTATGCTGTGGTCGTTTTCCATTTCGGGCAGGCGGTCTTTGATATATTCGGGGGCGAGTTTGGCTTCGCTGGGGTGCGTGGGGATTTTGGGCGGGTCGGGTATGTGGACGCGGGGCAGGCCGGGAAATGGGTACTCCGGGGGGTAGGTGTTGGGTTCGTTTGGTTTTTGTTCTAATTGAAGTTGCTGGAGGAGCTTAAGATTGGCCTGGAAGGTACGATTGAGGTGAGCTTCGTAGCGGGCCAGGCAGTTGAAGGCGGGGACTTCGAGGGTGAAGGCAGTGCCAACCTCGTTGTGACGTGGGAGATAGATACTCGAATGGGCGAAGGGCTGGTCGATGACGGTGTCTTTGCGGATTTCTTCGTTGGTGAGCCGGAGTTGGTAGACGCGGGCGTCGACCATTTCGGCTTCGATGCGGCCGAGTCGTTCGAGACGCCAGGCGGCCGAGACGATCTGGTCGGCGATGTGGCGCTGGAGATAAGTCGTTGGTTTGAGATCTTGCAGCAGTGCGGCGCGGAATTCGAGGTAGGTGAGTTCGGACTCGCCGGGAACAATGAGATGGGCGGGGTCCTGGCCGCTGAGGCCGTGTTTGATGGCGTTTTTGGATGAGATGGCCTTGCCTTCGGGGGTTTTTGGGCCGGTGGATTTCTGGGCGTTGCGACGGTTGGCGCGTAGTCTTCTTAGTGACGATGACATTGTGGTACCTCCTGTTTTAGAAATTTAAAATTTAGAATTTAAAATGCAAAATTGTGGTATTCGCCCCAAGGCGGATGATTTTATTTTGGTTAAGTTCATTTTTATGTTGGGGTTAGAGTGATATTTTTTCATATTGGGTTCGTTTCGTTTCGGTATTCGCTGCGCTCATGTTGTTTTACCTATCTCTTATGCGAGATATCCTGGCGGTAGCGCCTCTACGAGGCGTGGGTTTAATTTTTTAAACGTTGGTTCGTCTATCCCCCCCAATGAATTGGGGGGCTATTTACATTTGATCTCTCCGAGATATTATTTGTATCCGCCTTGAGGCGGATGATGTTTTTTATTATGGATAAGCTCAATTCTTTGTTGAGGTTAGGGTTATTATTTTTATCGTTGGGTTCGTTTCGTTTTCTGTTGGTATTCGCTATGCTCATGGTTGGTTTTATCTTTCGCCTCCGGTGCGAAATCCTGCCGGTACGCCTCTACGAGGCGTGGTTTAAAAAATATACGTTTCGGGTTCGGGTATTCCCGCCAATGAATTGGCGGGCTATGCGCTTTTGATCTCTTCGAGATATTATTTGAATCCGCCTTGAGGCGGATGTTGTTTTTATTGTTGATAAGCTCAGTTCACATTGGAGTTCACAAGGCGACGAATCCACCCATAAGCTGCGCTTGAAGGGGGCACCCAGGGGACTCGTTATCCTCCTGTTATTGCTCAGGTTAGGGCGATATTTTTTTATGTTGGGTTCGTTTCGTTTTATGTTGGTATTCGCTGCGCTCATGTTAATTAGACCAGCATGGGCAACCGGGGGTTGCCCATGCTACGTTATCTTTCGCCTCCGGTGCGAAATCCTGGCGGTACGCCTCTGCGAGGCGTGGGTTAAAAAATATACGTTTCGGGTTCGGGTATTCCCGCCAATGAATTGGCGGGCTATGCGCTTTTGATCTCTTCGAGATATTATTTGAATCCGCCTTGAGGCGGATGTTGTTTTTATTGTCGATAAGCTCAATTCACATTGGAGTTCACAAGGCGACGAATCCACCCACAAGCTGCGCTTGAAGGTGGCACCCATATCGATATAAGTGTTTGATATTGATATTGTTATGATCATTTTTTTTGTCATTGGGTTCGTTTCGTTTTTTGTTGGTATTCGCTGCGCTCATGGTGGTTAGACCAGCCCGCCACGGCGGACCTGCGGCATGGGCAACCGGGGGTTGCCCATTATCTATGGAGAACAATAGACATGGGCTGGAAGCCCATGCTACGTTTTTAAGCCTTTTATGGTTGGGTTGCCGGGTTGTGTTGTTTTTGTTGGTTTCCATTTCATTCGTAACTTATTAACAGCCAAAATAAATTGGCTGGTTGGGTCTGGTTCGCATCAGATAGCACTGGGCCATGCATACACCCATAAGCTAAGCTTGATGGTGGCACAGTTTATGCGCAGAATGTCTCTGCGGGCGTGGACGGTTGGGGCGGGGCACGCCTGGTTCAGGCGGGATGTTTAAGGGCTATTGGGTCGACTTTGGGATTATAGACCGTGTTGCAATTAAAATCAAATTAAATATTTTGTTTTTATTGTATTTAACATAATATTTTCCCATTTATGTTTTTATGACAGATTAGTTTCAGGGAAAAATTCGGCTGGTTTATTCTTAATGGTTTATCATCTAGAGATTTATGTTGATTTTAGGAGTTGTCAACAAAATAATATACACTGTGTTTTATAAAGACCTTAAAACAAAGATACCCATTATAAAAAACTATTGACATACATTCATGTAATATGCTACTATTTAAATTAGTAAATAATGTTGTAGGGATAAATAGATTTTAAGATTCTTAATTCATTTAAATTTTGAGTATGGAGTCTATATTATTATGGTTAGGCGAATTTTTTTGATTGTATGTTTCTTATGCAGTTTGGCTTTTTGTGTAAATGGAGATATGGGACGAGTTACTGAGCCACTTACAGATGGTTCGGATGATTATCCATATTTGATTGAAGATATAAATGACTTTGATGAATTTGCGGAAAATGCATCATTGTGGGAAGAAAATGTTCACACAAAACTGATGTGTAATATTGATCTAATTGGACGAACTTACAATGATGCCGTAATTGCCAGAGATAATAATAATTCTAATTGGGATGGATATAATGGGTTCCCTTTTTCAGGAGTTTTTGACGGGAATTATTATACAATATTTAATTTGAATATAATTGCTGAAGAAAATGATTTTTTGGCATTATTTGGAAAGATCAATGGAAATAATGCTGTTGTTTCTAACCTCACATTAAATAATGTAGCAATCAGCGGAAATGGTTACTCATTCAAGCTTGGCAGTTTGTGCGGCGAAAATGAAAATGGATTGATTTCTAATTGTTCTGCCAAAGGGACAATTAAAGCAATTGGCGATTATTCTGAATATATTGGAGGTTTATGTGGATACAATACAGGTAATATATCAAATTCAAGTGCAGATTTCATTCTTTCAGGAATTGCCCATATTGGGGGATTGTGTGGCTCAAACGATGATGGGTATATCGTATTTTGCTATGCATTAGGAAGTGTAACTGGAGGAGGAAAACTCGGTGGGCTTTGCGGAAAAAATAAAGGTCTTATTTCTAACTGTTATGCAATCGCCACTGTTTCTGGAACCGGGGATTATGTGGGAGGTTTATGTGGTTATAATTATTCAAGCCATATAAAAAATTCTTTTTCGGCTGGTCAAGTAAATGGTGGATCTCATCATGGAGGCTTGTGTGGACATAGTTATAATCATATTATTGAGAACAGTTTTTGGGACATAGAAACTTCAATGATATCTGTTAGTGTAGGGGGCAAAGGTAAAACAACGGTTGAAATGTATAACATTTTAACTTATCAATTATCAGGGTGGGATTTCATTAATGAAGGAATTAATGGCAACGATGATATTTGGAATATTTCGAATGGTAAGGGTTATCCTTGGCTAACTTGGGAACCAATAAATATTATTTCTGATAATGATGCTTTTGATATTGTCGAAGGAGGAACACAAAAAATTAATATTTCATTAGCAAAGCAACCATTGGTATTGTCTAAAATCAATATTGATTATAATGACGTAAGTTTAGCTCTTGAACCCAATTTAATAACATTTACTCCCGACAATTTTGAAATACCACAAATTATTCATGTCTATGCAATTGAAGATAATGATTGTAAAAACAGTGTTGTTAACTTAGAATTTAAAGGCAATGGAATAGCTTCGCGAAAAATAATTGCTAATATAATCGACAATGATGTTTTTCCAGACATGAACAATGATGGAATAGTAAATATCATTGAGTTGAGTAATATAGCCGAGAGTTGGTTATTAGAAAACCCTGATTTTAATTTGATTGAAGGAATTAATATTGATTTTAATGACTTTGACATTTTGTCGAATAATTGGCTATTAAATTTTCCTATATATGACAGTTTTGAGTATTCAAATCTTAGCAATTCAACCAATATGTGGATTACTGAAGGTGAAAAACTTTGGTTTGTTGTAAGGGAATATCCTAATGATGGTATATATTGTCTTAAATCAGGAAATATATCTGATAGTCAATCTTGCTCGTTAGAATTAATTGTTTGTACTGATAATTACAACACAGTGTCATTTGCAAGGAAAACATCATGTGAAATAAACAGTGATAATTTATTGTTTTTTATTGACGGGAGCCTCAAAGGTTATTGGTCTGGCGAACAAAATTGGGGTGATGTTGAATTTAATTTAGGAGACGGCATACAGTCTTTAATGTGGGTATACATGAAAGACAGTTCTGGAACCTCTGGTTCTGATTGTGTTTGGATTGATAATATAAATATTAGGTAATATATTATTGGTAAAAATAGATTAAATGATTGATTTTAATAATGTATACAATAAATCTGATGAGCCATATTCCTCAAAAGATGAAAAAGTCATAAATACATTTTCGTCATATTTTTCTAATATAATATCAGAAGATGTTCACTCAAAAATTATCGAAAGTTATGGCGAAAAACAATCAAACTTCAAAGGTGATTATTGGCAACTTACTCTTCTGCTACTGAGTGAATATTATTCTAAGAATATTGAAGACAAGAATAAGCATTCTGCATGGAATAAATGGCGAAATAACAGTAAGGATATAATTCATTTAGAAGAATGCAATCTTACTGACACTGATTTAAAGAATGCTAATCTAGAAAATGCATATTTACATATGGCAGATTTATCAAGGGCAAAAGGTAATGCGACACTGATCCTTAAAAATGCTAAGCTTGAAAATGCAAAACTATGCTATGCAGAATTCAATGATGTAAAACTAGGGAACGCTTGTCTTAAAGGTGCTGTTCTCAAAGGCACAGAACTTAAAGGGGCTATTTTAAGTCGAGCGAATCTTGAGATAGCTGATTTAACTGAAGCAATTCTCACGGGAGCTAAGCTAGTTGGTGCGAATTTGAATGGGGCAATATTATCGAATGCCTATTTAGATAAAGCAAATTTACATAGTGCAGAGTTTTATGGCGCGAACATCAATGATATATATATCGATGATGAAACAAATCTTTGTCATATCAAGTTCGATAGGGAATTAAAATGTTCAAATTTTGATATAAACATACCAAAAGCGGATGTTAGGGTTAAGGAACAATTAAGATATATAATTCGAAAATATAACTGGCAAGATTGGTATAAAAGACATCCAATACGCCGATGCTTGGTAAATCTATTTTGGTGGTGCTCCGACTATGGATATTCAACAAAAAGAACGATTTGTTCATTTATTTTAATTGCAATCTTCTTTGCAATAATTTACTTATTTTTCGGATACAACGAATATTTTAATAATGGTGGATATTACCAGGAGAACTTAGGAATTGTTAATAATTTATTTACACTTAAAGACCCCGTTACTCCTAAATGTCCTAACTTGCCAGTTCTTAAAAAATATAAATCCACAAACCATATTTGCAATATTTGTAGGGCTATCTATTTTTCCATTGTAACAATGACCACTCTAGGTTATGGCGACATTGACGCCGTAGAAGATAAAATAATGGGGCATGTATGTATAGTAACTCAGGTTTTGCTTGGATATATTTTACTTGGGCTATTAGTTACAAGATTCGCAATTTTATTAACAACGGACAGGGTTATAGAATTACCCCCAAAGAACAAATCAGCTTCCAATAAGACATAATTACAAAAGTTCAAATGAGATATTCATATGCTGGACAGACGGTGTTTTATTGCGGGTGGTGTGAGTGCGGTGGCGGGTGTGGCGGTTGGTGGTGTGGAAGAGCGGCCGCGGAGGAAGCCATTGGGAGTGGCGGGGTATGGGTATCGACTGCCGGGGTTGGAACGTGGGAGCCGGCTGTTGTTTCAGGGGGATTCGATTACGGATATGAAATGGGGGCGGGATCAGTCGGATCGGAATCATTACCTGGGGCACAGCTATGTGTATCTGATCGCGGCGCGGCTGGGGGTGGAGTTGTGCGGGGCGCAGCTGGATTTTTATAACCGGGGGGTGAGCGGGAATACGGTGGCGGATCTGCGCCGGCGGTGGCAGGCGGACGCGCTCGAGATGAGGCCGGATCTTTTGAGTGTGCTGGTGGGGACGAATGATGTGGGACGCGGGGTGACGGTGGCGGCGTTTGAGGCGGATTACCGGTTTATTCTGGAGGGGAGTCTAGAGGCGAATCGTAAGCTGAGGCTGGTGCTGCTGGAGCCGTTTGTGCTGCGAACGGGGAAATTGAAGGAGGAGCGGGTGTGGGCGGCGCGGCGGGCAATGACCGATCGGATGGGTGAGGTGGTTGGGCGGCTGGCGGAGGATTATCACGCGGCGCTGGTGAGGACGCAGGCGATTTTTGACGCGGCCTGCGAAGCGGCGCCGGCGGAACAGTGGATCTGGGATGGGATTCATCCCCTGCCGCAGGGGCATGAGCTGATCGCGCGGCACTGGCTGGAGGAAGTGAGCGGGCGGTGGCCGGGAGCGGAAAAGAGTTGAACCACAAATGGACACGAAATAAAAAAGCGGATGAAAGGAAAATAATATAACAGCCAGTTGAACCACGAAGACGCCTGCGGCTGCACGAAGAGCGCCTGCGGCGCTACACGAAGGGGAAGAAAAATAGAACAGCTTTTTAGACAGGTTCACAGGATTGACAGGATTTAAGAATTGGGAATTGAGTTTAAAATAGAACAGCCGATTTGACCACGGAATACACGGAATACGCGGAAAAAAATCAAAAGAAAATTGGTTCACACGAAGCCACGAAGCCACGAAGGGAAAACAAGTGAACTACGAATGGACTCGAATAAGAAAGCGGATAGAAGATTAATAATATACAGCCGGTTGAACCACGAAGACGCCTGCGGCGCTACACGAAGGGTAAGAAGAATATAACAGCCGAGTTAACCACGGAAAAACACGGAAAGACACGGAAGAAATCAAAAGAAAAATGGTTCACACGAAGCCGCGAAGTCACGAAGATAAAATATGCGAACCACGAATGGACATGAATAAAAAAGCGGATGAAAGGGAAATAATATAACAACCATTTTAACCACGGAAAAACGCGGAAAGACACTGAAAAAAATCAAATGAAAATTGGTTCACACGAAGCTACGAAGATAAATTTAGCTTGTAAGAGCCCAGGCATTTTACTTGTTTTTGCTGAGAATAAAGGATATATAAAAGGGTTATATGTATCGCCACGGGCAACGTTTGTAGAAGCATTTGATAGTGGATTGTCTTTTACATATCGTTCTGAAACTATTGGAATTGTTGAAATAAAGAAACGAATATTTGGTAAAAGAAAGGAAACATCATGAAAGGGCAGATGTTACTGATTGCGATTTTTGCGGTATGTCATTGCGCTGCTTTCGGGCAAAACGGGAAAACACAAGCTTACCTGGGTATCAAGGACGGCGGTGAATAGAAATGGGTGACTAAACAGAATGGCAATCAACAATATGAATACCAGGGCGGTGAATTTAAGCCGGTCGGCAAGCTGCTGGTGGATGAAAAACATACCGATCATTCATTTGATATCCAGTTTGAAGGGCCGGGTTGGGAATCGGATAAAATTGGATATCGCATCTATCTCGACTGGCGCAATGCGATCGATATTTTTGGGAAGAAAACCGACGCAATGGTGTTACACAACGTTGGGCTGGATGGCTTTGATTCGTATCATGAAATGCAGGATTGGGGGGTGGATATATTGAAAGTGGGTTCGGCCCTGGGAATCGGGACCCTGGCATTCTGGGACGGGGAAAAAGGCGGTGAGAGTGGAAAAAACGGACCGTCTTTTCAGCGCGGTGGAAAATGGTAAAAAAGGGTCGACAGTCACGATCGACTATACCGGATGGGCGATCAACGATACCAAAACCGACCTGCATACCACGCTTGAAATCGAAGCAGGAAGTTACCTGACCCGGTATAACATCGACCTTTCGAAACCATTGCCGAATCTGGCAACCGGGATTATCAATTTACCGGAAACCGAACTGGCCTTTATTGGGGATATCAAACCGGGCTGGGATTGCATGGCAACATTTGGCAAACAGAGTCTGGAAAAGGATATGCTGGGGATGTGTATTTTTTATCGTAAAGATCAACTTATTGCTCAAACCAAAGATAAATATAATCATGTTGTGGTGTTAAAACCCGCTAAGAACAAACTCACCTATTATTTCGGCGCGGCCTGGGAACAGGATGACTCTAAAGTGAAAACGATGGATGATTTTAACGCTTTGTTGAAAAAACAGGCGAAGTACATTCATTAATCGCGCTAACGGATAGCCGATGAGTCGTGTATCATCCCTGTCAGAGGCGGATCTTCGACCTCCGGGCCGTTTATGCAACCGCCTTCGGCGGATATTATTTATTTTTGGGTGAACGCTTATGATTTTTCTTAACCAAAGCTCAGGTTAATAACTATACTACGATTAACTGCATGCTTTGTACAAAAATGAATTTAACAAAGGGAGTTTACTATGACATTTGATAAACGAATGATTGGATTGTTATTGATAATGGGTGGTATGGGGTATTGGTGTGAGGGGGTGAGGGCGGATTATCGAGTGGATTTTGATTTGAAGTCAGCGATGGAGCGGAGTGGGCGGTGTTGTGAGATGGCGGAGAATCCGGTGTGGGCGGGTGAGGTGATCAAAGACCGGCCGCAATCGGACCGGGACGCGGTGATAGTGTGGCAGGCGGGCGATCCGGGCGACTGGGAGCGGGCGCGGTACCTGGTGTGCGAACTCTGGCATGAGAATGATTACAGCGCGGTGGTGAACCTGGAGTTTTTCGAGAAGCAGGCGGCCGGCGGCGGGCAGATAGTGGCGCAGAGCGGGCCGGAAAGCGGGTCGAAGCGGCAGGAGCCGCGGATGGCGGCTAAGATCGGGATATTGCCGAAGTTACGGACGCAGATGGTATTCGACCTGAACCATCTGGATGGCCAGAATATTTTTATGGCGCGGGTGCCGCGTCAGTTGAAATGCACGGTATTGGGCCAGCGGCTGGAACGCGGGGATATCGGCAAGGTGGCGCTGCGGATCGGGCCGTATCAGCCGCCGCGCTTCAAGCCAACGTTTTACCTGGGCGCGGTGTGGATCAGTGACCGGATGCCCGAACCGCTGCCCGAGGTGGCTGAGCCGGTGGTGGATGCGTTCGGGCAGTGGACGGCGCGGGAGTGGCCGGGGAAGATTGCCGATCTGGAGACGTTGAAGCGGCTGAATGAAACGCAGCTGGCGGAGGCGGGTGAGGTGGCGTATCCGGAGGACTGGAGCGTTTATGGCGGCTGGAAGAAACGGCGGTTTGAGGCGACGGGATTTTTCCGGACGCATCATGATGGGAAACGGTGGTGGCTGGTCGATCCGGAGGGATGCGCGTTTATCAGTGTGGGGGTGGATTGTATCGGGACCGGGGCCAGTGGGACGGTGACGGGGCAGGAAGATCTGTTCGCGTGGCTGCCGCAGCGGGATGATCCGCTGCTAGGTGGAACAAGCAACCGGCGGCGAGGCGGCTCGGATTCGGTGAACTTTTATCAGCTGAATCTGGTGCGGGTGTTTGGGGAGCAGTGGCGGGAGGCGTGGGAAACGATAACGACGGGGCAGCTGAAACGGTATCGGATCAATACAATTGCCAACTGGTCGGATATGCGCTATGCCCGGGCGGCGCGCGTGCCGTATGTGTATCCGATGGGCGGGTTTCCTTCGACCAGGACGCAGCTGTTTCGGGATTTTCCGGATGTGTACGCGGAGGAGTATGGGCAGAAGGCGGGTGAGTTTGCCCGGCAGCTGGAGCCGATGAAGGATGATCCGTACCTGATCGGGTATTTTTTGCGGAATGAGCCGACCTGGGCGTTTGGGGATCATACGATCGCGTTTGAGATGTTCGCGACGGATCAGCCGTCGGCGAGCAAGCAGGCGTTCGTAGCGTGGCTGAAAGAGCGGTATCCGACGGTGGCGGCGTTTAACCGGGCCTGGAAGCTGGAACTGAAGTCGATCGATGAGATTGGCGGACAGACATTTAAGACGTATCCATCGGAGGCGGCGAAGGCGGATTTCCGGGAGTTTACCGGGCTGCTGGTGGAACGGTATGTGCAGGCGCCGTGCGAGGCAGTGAAGCAGATCGATCCGCATCATTTGAACCTGGGGATGCGCTACGCGTGGATCAGTTCGGACCTGCTCTATCGGGCGGGTGAGGCGTTCGATGTGTTTTCGATTAACGGGTATGGCAATCCGGGGCCGCCGGAGACGGCGGAGATCGCGCGGCGGAGCGGTAAGCCGGTGATGATCGGAGAGTTTCATTTTGGCGCGGTGGACCGGGGACTGCCGGCGACGGGGATCCAGGGGGCGCTGAATCAGCAGCAGCGGGCAGTGGCGTACCGGTATTATGTTGAACAGGGCGCGGCCCGGCCGGAATTGATTGGGATGCATTATTTTCAGTGGCTGGATCAGCCGATCTTTGGGCGGTTCGACGGGGAGAATTACAATATCGGGTTGATCGATATCTGTAACCGGCCGTATGAAGAACTGACCGAGGCGGCGCGGTTGACGCACGAACGGATCTATGAGGTGGCGACGGGCGCGGTGGCGCCGTTTGATGAGGTGATCGAGCGGATTCCGTCGATCCATTATTAACAACATGAATATCACTAAGAGGAAAAAACGATTATGAAAATTATACGAATCATTGTGACGTTAGGATTTGTCTGGTCAGCACTGAAGAGTATTGAAATCTTAAGCCATGAAGGTTCATTGGATATGCAATTATTCAGTACCGCGGGGATGTCCTGGTTGTTGTTCGCGCTTATTGTACCCTGTGCAGTTTGTTACGTATGGGGCACTGTCTGGGTTTGGCGACATCATCCGGGAGGATTTGTCGCGGCGCTTGCTGCAATCGGGTTGAACTTCGTAGAAACGGCTAGCGGGGTAGTGATCAGTATGAAAGACACCGAACTGGCTAAAAAATGCTTCATTGCCAGTCGTGAAGCCAGGGGGTTGCCGGTCCCTCCGGATATCCTTAGTATGATGGACAATCCCAAGAGTCATCTGATGGCCCTGGGAATTTCAGTGTTTTTTACCCTGATTTGGCTGTATTTAGTTCTAAAAGTTAGAAATTATCACCGTCAAACTAAGAACCTTGAGCCACAATGCGCGGTCGGTCAGGCTCTTACGATTGGAAACGATGAAGAAAAGCGAGCGATGGATTGTTGCTGCGATTGACATGAGAAAAACGCAATATCGATATAATACATTCATTTAAAACATGTTACAATCTCAGAGACCTTTGAGAGCAAGAGAGCGAAGGTCTTGTTTGATGGATTTCATATACCCGGGATAGTTATATTGCATATGGGTGGCAATGATGACAGGTAACATAAAGACAGTTAAATTCGTATTTTTGTATCCGGTTGGCCTATGATTTGTGTAGATGGATAAAAAACCGGCTCAAACGATCGATGCTTATATCCGGCGGTTTCCTGAGGATGTTCAGGAGCGGTTGGAGTCTGTGCGGCGGGCGATCCGGGAGGCGGCGCCGATGGCCGATGAGGCGATCGCGTATCAGATTCCGACGTTTAAATTGAATGGGAATCTGGTGCATTTCGCGGCGTTTAAGCGACATATTGGATTTTATCCAACCCCTTCAGGGATGGCCGCGTTCGAGAAAGAACTGGCGAGGTATAAATCCAGTAAGGGGACTGTTCAGTTTCCGATGGATCAACCGATTCCGCTGGCGTTGATCAAACGCATCGTAGCGTACCGGGTGAAGGAAAGCAATTCAACGAAATAAGGAGCTTATAATGAACATGAATCACAAATTGACTATTGTCTGGATCATCGCGCTTTTTCTGACTGCCCCCCTCTCCCTGCCGGCCGCATCGCCGGTGACACTGGAGATTGGGGCGACGGCGCCGGATTTTAAATTGCCGGGGATTGTCGTCAGGCAGAAGCCGGATCCGGAACAGGCCGGGGCGACCCTCAGCACGGTCGAAGAGAAGGTGTACCGGTTGAAAGATTTTGACGAGGCGAAAATCCTGTGTCTGGTGTTTACCTGCAACCACTGCCCCACCGCCCAGGCTTATGAAAAGATCCTGATCCAACTGACGGAGGATTATCGCGATAAGGGAGTCGCCGTGGTGGCGATTTCACCCAATGACGATAAGGCAGTGCGGCTGGATGAACTGGGGTATACCGATGTGGGCGACGGGTATGAGGATATGAAAGCGCGGGCGCTGGAACATCGATTTAACTTTCCGTATCTTTACGATGGGGAAAATCAGAAAGTGGCGCTGGCCTATGGGCCGGTATCGACGCCGCATGTGTTTATTTTTGACGCCGAGCGGAAACTGCGTTATACCGGGCGTGTGAACGATAATGAGAATCCGGCCAAGACCAAATCGCAGGATACCCGGATCGCGCTGGATGCGCTGCTGGCGGGCAAGCCGGTGGCGAATCCGAAAACCCGGCCGTTTGGCTGTTCGATCAAATGGTCCGACAAGCGGGAATCGGCCAAAGAGGCGCTGGAGCGGTGGAATCAGGAAGAAGCGAGTGTGAGCCTGATCACGCCGAAGGAGATTGCCGCGCTGGTTCGAAACGATACGGATAAGCTGCGGGTGATTAATTTGTGGGCGACCTGGTGCGGGCCGTGTGTGACGGAGTTTCCGGAACTGGTGGAGATTAACCGGATGTACCGCAAACGGGATTTTGAAATGATTTCCATCAGTGTTGATGTTGTCGAACACAAAGACAAGGCGCTGGAATTTTTGAACAAGCAGCATGCCTCATTTCAGAACTACCTGTATAACTCCGATTCGAAGGATGATCTGGCGGCCGCGCTGGATGAGGAGTGGCCGGGCGCGCTGCCGCATACGGTGGTGATCGCGCCGGGCGGGAAGATTATCTATCGGCATACGGGGCTGATCGAACCGCTGGAATTGAAACGGGTGATTGTCGGACAGCTGGGGCGATTTTACTTTAAGCCCTGACCTCACTTGCCGGTAATAACGCCGGAACGGGGCTGGGTGGTGCTGAACTGGATAGATTCATTTTCCTTGCCGAAATAGCCGCCCCACCCCACGCGGATATCGGCGATTTTGTCCAGATCGAGCAGGCCGTTGGCATCTTTGGACCAGCCGGCCAGATTGAAACTGGCGATGGGCAGATAGGTGCGATCCCAGCCGGATTGTGACATAGACCGGCCGCTGGAAGCGAGGAAATCGCCGCCGCCGGTTTCGTGAATGATGACCAGTATCTGGCTGGGAGTAGCCTGATTTTCGGGGATGTGGGTATCGATCGCGAGACAATCGGCATCGCTGAGGTCCAGGGGCTGGTCGTAATGGAATACAAGGAAAAGATGGGTATCGACATCGCTTTTGGTCAGGGTGGCGGCTGCCTGCCAGACGGAAGCATTGTCTGAAACGCGATTGATATCTGAAGTCAGCTGGGCTTTGACAAATTCGCCGTGACCCATGGTGGGTTTGGTTTGCGGCAGGGATTTGAGAGTAATCGTTGGCATGGAATCCTGGGAAAGCGGATAGCGTTTGGGTGCGCGGGCTGAGGTGAATCGGAAAATGGCCGCACCATAGGATTCGAGTTTCAGGGAAACGGAGTTGGCGGACAGGCTGGACTCCAGGGCGCCGGTGGCGGGATTCCAGTGTTCACCGGGGCCGGTGGCGGCAAAGGTTAATTCGCCCTGCCAGGGCTGGTCGCTGTCGTTAATGGTAAAATAGATATCGTGGTCGTCGATCCGACGGTGGGTGACGCGGATGGGTGACTGGGCGGGCGATACCCGGGTATCCGGCTCGAGCAGTTGGTTCAGCAGTTGGGGAACCATGCCTTCCAGGCCGTTGGGCAGGAAGAGGCCCACACCGCCCCGGTCGTTGATGTGGCATTGGGGAGTATGGCCGGGGAGGGTATCGGGAGCGGACTGGCCGAAGATTTCCCGGGCCAGCGCCTTAATACGCCGGGAAGGGAATTCGGTTTCGTTATTGGCCGGCAAGGCGCCTAAAGCGATCAGCACCCCGCCCTGTTGAACGAAGCGGGCGAGCTTGTCCCAGGCGGCTTGCGGGAGTGTGTCGACACCGGGCAGAATGATGACACGCCACTTGAGTGGACCGTGGATGAAAGCGGAATCCTGAGCGGTGGCATCCTGAATGGCCTGACTGTCGATAAAGGTGAAGTCGCGCTGAGAGGTAAAAAGGCTTTCGGAGATATTACGATAGATTTTTTCGATGGCAAGGGCATCTTTCGCACCGCTGGTCCAGTGACGCGAGGGTTCGAAGCGGGTCCAGAGGGTTTCGGTGGGATAGACAACGGCGATATCGATGACCTGATGGCCGCCGCGTAAGGAGGCGCAGCATCGGCCGACCCACTGATTCAGGCGGCGATACTGGTCATCCTTCAGTTCCGCGAAGCTGTAGTAACTGGTAATGCAGTTGACGCCCGATACGATCAGGCGGTTGCAGGTACCGCGGATTTGCGCCTCGGTGACAACCTGTTTGGAACGCTGATCCCCCTGGGGGCGATAGACCTGGGAATGGTCGGAGGTTTCGCTCATGATCAGCGGACGGCCTTCGAGTTCGCCGGCGCTGCTGAGGAGCCGGGCCACATACCAGGGGACCTCAGCCGGGATACTGGTGAGACAATCGATACTGGGGGCGTCCAAATGACGGATACACTGGAAGAAATCGCCATAGAGGGTGACATGGCCGACGATGCCTTCTTCCAGCAAGAGATGGCCGCCGGAAGGGATATGATACTGACGGCAACGGGTGCGGATCTGGCCGAAATAATTTTCGGAAACCAGATCGCCGACAGTCTGCCAGTAATCGTAGCGGATCTTCGCGCCGGCCGGTCCGGCGTTGGTGACCAGGGCCGGGAGATTTTCGGTTTTCAGAGGGTAGCCGCGGCGTTTTTGAAATTCGGCAGAGAAACCGGGTGACCAGGGCAATGGCCGGTATGGCATGGGCCGTAAAAACAGGCTCATCAAAGAGGGTTCATCGGTAAAGGAGGCCATGAAATACTGACTTAAATCGGGGCCCAGGTACTTGGCGTAATTGTCATAAGTCACATCGACAAAACGGGCGGTCGGTTCCGGCATGAGCAGATTGATATAAGGGATCTTGGCGTAAAGATTGGAATCGGCGTGAGTGCCTTCATAAAGCGTACTTTCGGTAATGGCCATTACATACCAGTTACCAGACGGAGCCTGCCAGGATAACGCCCCATCTGCGATCCGGGAAGCCAGATCGATTTTGTCTGACAGGTCGATACGGTTATCTTTGACAGCAAAGGCGTTGGCCAGAATGAGTTTGCCCGGCGGCAATGTCAAGGTGACCAGCCCACCCGGCGACCGGGTATCGGCAATGAGCAGACCGTAAGCCTGCCACTCGGGATGATCACGCAGGGTGATGCCGCCGGCGTTACCGGATGGATAGCCGCGTTCATCGTAAAGCCACATGGCAAACCCGGCGTCTCTGGCCGATTTGACCGCGTTGACAAAGGCCTGCCATTTGGGTTCACTTTCGAGATACTGATCGAAGGAGACATTGCAGACCACGCCGCCGAAATCCAGATCACGAAACCGGTTGATCATCTGCTGCTGAGCCTGGGGGGAATCGGGGCCAGTTGTGGATAATTTTCAAGATGCGCGCGTCGGCCGGCGGCTGGGCGAAACTGGCTTGCCAATCCGTTGGGGTGTTGGAAGCCGCCGAGACGATTACAGGCCATCCGCAGATGAAAGACAGGGAAAACAGGACAATCAATTTACGCATGGAAAGACCGGGTAATTTCATAATCAGGTAACCTTCTTTATTTGCATTTTTGATAGTGTTATGCCAATGTTTCTCTTCATACAGTTTAAGATCCGCTTTGCGGTGTTAGATCACAATTAATTATAGCTGGCAGAGATCACGGCATGGCAGTTACAATAACGCTTAGTAAGGCTTTCACATTGCATTAAATCATTGCTATAATTGAACTTTAAAGCCAAGGCGCTGATGGGATTGATATCTGCTTGCCTGACGGGCTCTTTTGGGTTATGCTAAGTCTCATGAGACATGGCGATGATATAAACTTTGGCCCATCCGCCCCTTCAACTGATGACCCAGACAGCGTTGGCAATCAGCGGAAATCCTTGTCCGGGAAGCGAGACCGTGAGCGTGAGGAGATAGAATTCGATGGCCTGACCCGTCGTGAAGCGATTATGATAGCCGGTTTTTTCGGGTTGGTTGTGGGGCTGATTATTGCCGTACTAATTACCAAAACCTGGCTTAACCTGACCGGGCAGTATGATATTATCAGCGGATACATTATCATCACATTAACCTTCATCATCATTTCAGGCATTCTGGCAAAATATCGATATGGTAAGCGGTGGCGGAAGGTCTCGCTGGAGAAAGGCAAAATCACCCTATATTCACTCGATCAGACAATCGAAATTCAAACGGAGGATATGTCGGCAGTGGTCAGCATTACCGGTTTGAGTTTATCGGGAGGCGAAATGATAGTCTGGGGAAAAACAGCACTCTATTCAGACAAACAGAAATATTATCTCAAACCGGGCAGTCCGCAGTTAAACCAACAGCTGTTTGACAGGATCATGGCCCTCTGTCCCCAGGCGGTTGGCATACCCTTCAAACAGCCGGTTATCTTTCCCGCCCTGCTGGATCAGGCGGATCGGCCTCAGATCCAATCCTGCCGGAACCGGGTGATCTCGATTCTGAACAAAAACACGCGACGAGGTTTTGTCAAAGCCCTGCTTTACCTGATTGCCGGGATTCTTTGCATCGGAATTGGCTGGCTGATCGGCCAGCATCAACTTGACAGCAAGAAGGATCTCGGTGAAGCGATCGGCCAGATTATTGTGCTGGGAATTATTGTCACGATTGCGGGTCTGATATCGATTACGGTCTTGTTGAAAGAGCATGCCTTCCACCAAAGACAGGTTTTTGACCTGAAAAACTGGCGGCTGATCGACTATTAACCATTACCGGATAAAAGAAAAAGGCCTCTCACAAGGAGAAGCCTGGCTTATTAATTGCTCAATCGATTTTCAAACGATACTATCAGTTATCGGCTTTAATCGGGCGGATTTTGATATTACAGAAAGAGACCTGGCCATGGTCGCCCTGGAGGGCAATAGCGCCCAGATGCTTTTTAGCGAAAAGGGGCATGCGGCTGAACTTGCTCTTGGCGACGCGCTGTTTGAAATCGTCGCTGTCGAGGACATATTCGAAATATTTCACGCCATTGATTTCATGCACGCATTTTTCCGGTGAGATCAACAACCGGATATGGTTCCACTGTCCGGCCGGCTTGGTGGCGTCCAGCGTTTTATTGGTTTTGGGATCGAGCGGCGGTTGATAGAGCGCGTAGAGCCAGCCGCAACGGACAGGATCCGCGGCGGCGCTGTTATCTTCCAGTTGGAATTCCGGTCCGGAAGCCCAGGCCGCCCCGCCTTCGTTGGAGACATGGTACATAATACCGCTGTTACCGCCTTTGGAGATATTGTAATCGATCTGGAGTTCAAACCAGTCAAACTCATCAGCGGTACAGAGATCGCCGGCGTCATGCGGATCGGCACAAGTCAGAATGCCGTTGATCACTTTCCAACCGGGCCGGATCTTATCGCTTTTAAAGTTATGCCAGCCATCCAGATTCTGGCCGTTGAACAGCAATTGCCAGCCGGCTTTCTTTTCTTCTTCGGTCAGGGTATTGCGGCGGGCGGCTTCGGCCGCTTCATCGGCGATTTTCTTTTCGAGATACGCTTTCCATTCAGTATTCAACTGGTCCAGATCGCGACCAGTGCAATCTTTCCAGATCGTATCCGCGTAGCGCCCTTCGCGAGCGGCAGCGTTCAGTTTGCGAACAATATTCTTATCATGCGTGTTGGTAACCCAGTTGATAAAATTACCGCTGATCCGGTAGCTGCCATCGTAATTGGCGCGGGACAGTGAACGACTGGTTATTTCAGCACCGCGCGTTTCCGGTTCATACAGGAACCAGCGGATATAATCCGGAATCCCTTCGACCACCCATCCGGGGGTACGGGTCGCCTGGCGATTCATTCTGCGCGCGAGGCCATACTGCTGGACAACATGCACCAGTTCGTGAACGACCGCGCCTTTGGCTTCGCCGTTCAAATTGTTTCGGAACCAGGCCGCGGCACACTGAACCCGCGATCCGCCGGTCGCCGCCACCCCCTGCATACTGGCGCTGAAATAGATATCGACCCGTTGCGGGGCCTGGTACCCTTCACTGGGCAGCATATCAACGAGTTTGAGATACCATTCCTCAACCACCGGCGCCAGTTCGTTTTTGGCCCATTTGGTCAGATCGGGAGTTTCGGTGGTATCGATGATAACCTGATATTTACCCTCTTGAAGTTTCAGAGTGATAAGCGAGTTGGCCTGACCTGCCATGGGATCCGGAATTGGGGTCACAGCAGGAGCATCGGCGTCAATGACATCGATTTCGCTATAAAAGGTATTGGCGAATGGATCACTTGCGCTGGTCCGCGCGATATCAAAGAGCAGATAGCGGTAGCTGCCCAGATTGCCATCGGTATTAACGACACTGACGCCATACTGGCCGCCCCCCTGTCCGGATTCCGGACGGGTATCGACACTGGCTAATAAAGTCCATCCGCAGGATACGGGATCAACAGTCCGGGCCGGTTTGGCATTGAAGTCATTGGCGCTGCCCGTAGTGGCATAGAGCTTATAAACCTGGGGACCACGAGAATTGGGATGCCAGGAATAGGTATTGACCTGCTTGACATTTATTGGGCGGCCCAAATCGATAGAAATGCGTCCGCCATCGGTATTCGCAGCGAAAAAATAGTTATCGCCCGGGCGATCTTCGCCAGTGGGCAGTTTATCGTCGTGCAGTTTATCGAGATCGCCACCGTTACGGTCCCGGCTACCATCAACGAGAGTGAATTGGGCAGTTTTGGCCGCGTCACCCTGACTGGGAACAGGAGTATTTTTAAATTTAAAGGCAGAAATAGCCAGGTCATTAGAATTGTGATCGACCATGACCTTAATGGCAGCGTAAGAGGGTACAACCGCAATCAGAATCAAAAGAAATCCGGTGAACAGCTTGATGGGTGAGATCATAATATTCTCCAAATCAGTAAGATCGGTTAGTTATATAACAAGAAACGACTACAGCGCCGTTCATGTTGGCGATATGATATTAACATAATTCATCTGGAAATGAAACTCTTGCAAGAAAACAGTTAAAATTTTTACATGAAATTGACAATCCGGTACTAAGATTTATATTCCTCTATATGTCAGCATGTTAGAGAATTAAAACGGATGGTTTAATGAGCCCTCATCCAGATATATTTCCGGTTTATCAAAAAATATTGCATCGGATTATTTGTGACCGTGACGGCGGCGGTACTGCAACGGACTGAGATCGGTATATTTTTTGAAAAACCGGGAGAGTTGCTTGAGTTCCATCCGGCCGACGGTCCGGGCGATATCGGAGATGGTCATATTGGTTTCTAATAACAGGCGCTTGATCTGTTGAATCCGGACCAGCGCGATTTCCTGATGAATGGAACGACCAAGCGTTTTTTTGAATTTCTTATTCAATCCCTGCCGGGTCAGGGCGCAATGGCCGGCGACATCAGCCACCTGAATGGGACTGGAAAGACTGGCCCTGATAAATTGGAGCGCTTCAGCAACCTCTTTGTCATTTACTGCCAGGATATCGGTAGAATGACGCACTACCACCCCGGTGGCGTGAACCGGTACGGTAGTCACCTTTGGCGTTTCTCCCTGCATCAGACGATCCAGCAACGCGGCGGCTTCATAACCGGCCTGCATGCCATCCACCCGAACGCTGGAAAGCTGCGGATTGGAAAGTTCGCAAATCAATTCATCATTGTCCCCGCCCACAATAGCAACCTCTTCGGGAATTTTAATATCGACCTGGCGACAGGCTTCGATCACATTCTGGGCCCTTTCGTCGATACAAGCCATCAAACCTATGGGACGAGGCAATTGCAATAACCATTGCATCATGGCCTGCTGTTCGATATCCCATAAGCGCTGATGGCGGGATCGGGGTGGACGATAATACCACAGGGGATAACCCGCCCTGCGAATCGTATCGCCAAATCCCTGCCAGCGCGCCTGACTCCAGTAGAAATCGTAATAATCGACAAATCCGTAATATCGATAGCCCCGTTCGAGCAGATGTTCGGCCGCCAGTTTGCCAACTTCATAGTCATCGGTCAGTAAATTGGGTAAGCCGTGATAACGGGCATGGGTATTGGATGAAACAATCATCGGGATCCCCAGAGCCTCCACTTCATCGATATTGGCGATATCCCGCATAATAGCGCCGTTGGCACCCCAGGTTTTTAGCCGTTGAAATTCCAGTTTTTGGGACTGGCGGGATTGTTCAACAAAAAACGGGGGCAGGTTATAAAAATTCCACGGACCATGCAGCGCGGCATACCGGGCGATCCCACGTTGCAGATCGCGGCCGAACTGCCGGGAATTTTCGATCAGCAAAATGACTTTGGAAACCGTTTTCATCATAGAAACAAATCATATATTAATGGGCGATAACAATCATCCGAGGCAAAACAGGATTATTTTAGGACAAGCACAAAGATTCAGCAAGCGCCATGTTTCCAAAATGGGAAAAAGATATACCAAATTGTGATTTTTTTGCACACGTCTTACCAGTATATTATTCAGAATAAGGTAAATCCTGTTTATCAAAACGATTCGTTGAGGTATGCTATGAAAGCTACGATGAACCATGTGGAAAGATTCCGTGCCGTCATGAATTATGAACCGGTGGATCGGTTGCCCCGCTGGGAATGGGCCATGTGGTGGGATGAAACCATTGCCCGCTGGCATCAGGAAGGATTGCCGGCGGAGCTTCACTTCAGTGATGTAACCGGGATCTTCGAGTATTTTGGACTGGATCCGTATAAGCAATACTGGTTCAGTACGACCCAGGCAACCATTGAAGCCACCCAGCATCATACGGAAGGGACGGTCGCCGATATGGATGATTATCGCCGGATCCGGCCGTTGCTGTTTCCGGATCATTCGGCCGCGATCGAAACCATGAAGCCCTGGTCGCAACGGCAATCCAACGGCCAGGCGGTGGTCTGGGCCACGCTGGAAGGATTTTTCTGGTTTCCCCGGACGCTGATGGATATCGAAAAACTCAGCTACGCCTATTATGATCAGCCTGAACTGGTTCACGCCATTAATGAGGATCTGCTGGCGTTTAACCTGGGTCTGGTTCAGCAGATGCGGCAGACCTGCATTCCGACGTTCATGACCATTGCCGAGGATATGAGTTACAATCACGGGCCGATGATTTCGCGGAAGGTCTTTGAGGATTTTCTGGCCCCCTACTATCGCCGCCTGCTTGCGGTCTTGAAAGATATGAATATGATTGTGATCGTGGATACGGACGGCGATGTGACGGAACTGGTGCCCTGGCTGCAGGAGGTGGGAATCGATGGCGTGCTGCCGCTGGAACGGCAGGCCAATGTCGATGGGGACGCATTGCGAGAACTTTATCCGAAACTGGGTATGGTGGGTCATTATAACAAGCTGGTGATGAACCAGGGTGAAGCGGCGATGCGGGCTGAATTTGAACGACTGATCCCATTAATGAAAACGGGCGGCTTTATTCCCAGTGTGGATCATCAAACGCCGCCGGGCGTTTCGCTGGATGAATACCGGATCTTTTTGCGGTTGTTGAATGAATATACTCAGTTCAACTAAGAGCCCCTAACAAAATGAGTTTTCTACTACGACCGGCTGCAAAAGTAGTCCGCGGCGTTCTCGGGACCAAACATCCTCGACAACCCATAGTAGGGTTGCCTGCGGGTGTTTGATCCCTGCGGCCTTGCTGACCACTTTTTCGCTCGGTCTCGCTACAAAAATCATTTTGTTAGGCACTCTAAGATAGCCTCTTAGATGAATATCAGGTATTTTTCCAGACAGTCCGTTTAATTGACATTAAACACTAAAACCGCTACAATTGCGCCATGCTGTTTTCCTGGTTATTAACGCATGGCAGTCTTATCCTGGGTTTAGTGCTGGGCATATTCCTGGTTACTTATATCCTCCTGCAAAAGCGTTCGCCTTCGGGTACGATTGCCTGGCTGCTGGCCATTATCTTCCTGCCTTATATCGGTGTTCCGTTATATCTGATGCTTGGTGGCCGCAAGATGCGCCGAATCGCAGGTCGCAAGCAAACGATCGACCTGACCCGAACCAAAAGCATTCCTTTGGAACATTGTAACGTACTGGATCGCATGTTGCGTTCTTATGGCAATCCGGAAGCGGAAACGGGGAATTCGCTGGAGTTGTGCACGAATGGCCAGCAAACCTATCACTGCCTGATCGACCAGATCGAATCAGCCCGGCAGTCGATCGATATAGCCACGTATGTTTTTGGCAGGGATGACGTGGGTTACGAAATCATCGAGCGGTTAACACGCAAGGCGGAACAGGGTGTTCAGGTGCGGTTGCTGCTGGATGGCGTTGGATCGTTGCATATCCATAAAGGATTTCTCAGACCTCTGATTCGCGCGGGCGGTCAGGCGGCGTTTTTCATGCCGGTGCTCCATCATCCGCTACGCGGCCGCACGAACTTGCGCAACCACCGTAAGATTGTGATTTCGGATAACCACAGGGTCCTGGCCGGCGGGACCAATATTGCCAATGAGTACCTGGGGCGACCCACCCGGAAACCCTGCTGGCAGGATCTGTCATTTGTGCTGCAAGGACCGGCGGTTCGACACTACTGGAAGGTTTTCAGTTCTGACTGGGAATTTGCCAGTGGACAGGCTCTTGCCTATCCGGAAAGTCTGGAACAGAAAAACAGCCATTCGGGCCGTACGATTACCCAGGTGGTGCCCAGCGGACCTGATGTGCCCAGCGACTCGCTTTATGACGCGATCATGTCACTCTCTTACGAGGCCCAGAAACGGTTGTGGATTGTGACCCCTTACTTTGTGCCGGATGATCCCTTAACCCATGGCCTGGTCCTGGCGGTTCGACGCGGAGTCGATGTCAGAATTTTTATTCCGAATAAATCCAATCATCCGGTCGCGGATGTTGTGCGCGGCTATCATCTTCGCCAGATCCAGCAGGCCGGCGGCCAGATATATCGCTATATGCCCACAATGCTGCATGCCAAGACAATGCTGATGGATGATCAAATCGCCATGATCGGATCGGCCAATTACGACATTCGCAGTCTGTACTTAAATTATGAACTGGCAATATTAATCTATAGTCAGCCGGAGATTCAGGCTTTACGTGAGTGGATCGAATCGTTGATACCTGATACCGAGATTGGAATTCCACAAGTGAATCTGGCACAAAACATCTTTGAAGGGGTTCTGCGAATGGTAGCACCCCTATTGTAAGTCTGGTTTGAACCAAAGATTTTGAGAAATACGACAAAACTGTAGTAGAAAATTTTGACTTGGCCTTATTCAAATACAATAATCTGCTAAATGGAACCCAGAACGGAATCAAATGAAATCTATAAAAAGGGTCGCATTAACAAATATCTGGAGGGAAGTTTTTTTTGTTGATTTTAATAAGAAACATTACTATATAATTAAATATACTATTTAAAATTTATTATAGAAAAGGAGATTCTATGGCACCTTCCCAAAAACTGACAACTGCGGCTGGGATACCCGTTCCAGACAATCAGACCTCGTTAACGGCCGGCGAACGTGGGCCGACCTTAATGCAAGATCATTACCTGCTGGAAAAACTGGCCCATTTTAATCGGGAACGCATCCCCGAGCGGGTTGTACATGCCAAAGCGGCTGGAGCGCATGGCACATTTACGGTTACGCATGACATTACCCGGTACACCAAAGCGAAGATTTTCAGCGAAATCGGCAAAAAAACGGAGATGTTTGGCCGGTTTTCGACGGTTGCGGGTGAAAAAGGATCTGCCGATACAGTTCGCGATGTCCGGGGATTCGCATTGAAGTTTTATACCGAAGAGGGCAACTGGGATATGGTGGGGAATAATACCCCGACCTTTTTCATCCGGGATGCCATTAAATTTCCCGATTTTATCCATACTCAGAAACGCAGTCCGGCCACCAACTGCCATTGTGATATCATGCAATGGGATTTCTGGTCTCAGGTTCCTGAAGCGCTGCACCAGATAACGATCCTGTTTTCTGATCGGGGCATTCCCAAAGGGATACCATTCATGAACGGTTACGGCAGCCATACCTATAGTTTTATCAATGCCAAAAATCAACGTTTCTGGGTGAAATTCCACTTCAAAACCCAACAGGGCATTCAGTGCATGGACCCAAAAGAAGCGGCCCAACTGGCTGGCACCGATCCGGATTACCATACGCGACAACTGTTCGATATGATCAAGAGCGGCCAGTATCCCAAATGGACTTTGAAAGTACAGGTCATGCCGGAAAAAGAGGCGGAAAACTACCGCTGGAATCCGTTCGACCTGACCAAGGTCTGGCCGCATGCCGATTATCCGTTGATCGATGTCGGTGAGATGGAACTGAATGGCAATCCCAAGAATTATTATGCTGAGGTGGAGCAGGCCGCTTTTTCGCCGGCCAATGTTGTGCCGGGCATTTCTTTTTCGCCATGTAAAATGTTACAGGCGCGCATCTTTGCGTATGCCGACGCCCATCGCTATCGCCTGGGCGCTAATTTCGAACGGTTACCGATCAATTGTCCGCATGCCACGAAAGCGAATAATTATCAACGCGACGGCAAGATGCGGTTCGATGACAATGGCGGCGACAGTCCGACTTATGAGCCCAACAGTTTTGGCGGTCCAGTGGAAGATCACGCTTATGATGAACCGCCGCTGAAGATATCGGGCGATGCTGCCCGCTACGAACAGAAACGCGCAGTCGATGACGATTATATCCAGCCGGGGAATCTGTTCCGGTTGATGAGCCCACAGCAGCAGCAAGGCCTGATCGACGCGATTGTCGGCAGCTTAAAAATGGCGCCTAAAGAAATCCAAATCAAAATGGTCGACCATTTCAACCGGGCTGACCCGGCATATGGCGGCGGGATAGCCAAAGGACTGGGACTCTAACGGCCCGAGCAGCAGTTAAAACCTTTGAATTTATCTATAAACCGGGCAGTGTCAGATACATTGCCCGGTTTTCTGTTTTGAATGAGTTTCACACCCCTCCAGTCGGAAATATCCGATTGTCTGTCAGCTTGGTATGCCGAACAAATGGGTATTCGCAGAATCCGGTCTGGTCATTATCAATATGATTTTCTCCTGTTTCCATTAACCGCTCTTATTCGGTAAAGGCAGTATCTTTGGGCGTGGGCATATTGGGCGCGATTTTCTCAGCCAGTTGTCCGGCTTTGAATTCGCCGAACTGGATGATATCGCCAATCGCGTACTTCTGGGTGACCTGGACAATCCGGATCCGACCCACCGGTTCACCGCTATACCGGCCAATCACCGCCCCGCTATCGGGATCGGTAATTGCCTTTGGTTCGGGCCGGATGATAAACTCTTCCCCGATTCTGATCAACCGGTCTTTTCCGGCGTTGAGGACCACCTGTTTATTGATTACGGAAGCCACGGTAATGCGGAATGGTTTTTCCTGAATCGCCTCGGTTATCTGCCGCAATGCCTCTTCGAGCATCTTGTCGGTGGCCTGTCCCATCGGTGTTTCATAAAAGTTGAAACCTCCAAAAGCCATGGTCTCATAGGGTACATTCGCTTTTTTTGGTGAGGTGGTGACTTTGCCATAGGAGGTAAAACTCGCAATGATGCGGTCCTGAGCTTTATCGGTAATTTGAAAATGCACCGATACCACATGGTCGGTATCTTTACCAAACAGGGATTCATCAATTTTACCAAACCAACCTTGCGGGGCATTGGAAATACCAAAGTCGGTAACCCGTCCGGTAATGACATAATCCGGGTCCATACTGAAGGCAGGCTGAGTGGAACTGGCTGGTCGGGTGAAATAAGAACGGGAGGGTGTATTGGCAATAAAATTGCTGCGATTGACAATATTGAAGCGGCGGGTTACCCGCATCCGTTCAACCAGCTCTTCGGCCAGACCATCGCCAATCTGCCAACTGACCGGGACCCGGCAGCGGTTTTCCAGCGGCATTACCGCCACCTTGGGTTTGATTACCTTTGCTTCCTGTTCGGAGGTATAATGAACACTTCTACCGCAACCGTTCACTAAAACGGCCAACAGAACGATCTGGATCAGTTGCCATCTATTTTCCATAACATGACATATCGGGCAAACGGGTTTTAACGCTGAAATATATTCTCTCCCTTTCCCGAATACGTTGAGGATGATTACAAAGAATCTTCCACCTAATAATAGTTAACTGTCTTAATATTAAGTGGATAGGAACGCAATTTCTTAAATCGACCCGTTTGATAAGCGATATCCGATGATGGATCTAAAGGGCAGCCCATTTTTTCTTCAGACAAAACATTGAATAAATAGAAATCCTGAAATTAAGTTTTTCAACCTTGCGATAATGTGGTATTGAATAAAACCGTTTTCCATGCTAGACTAGTGCCAACAAATGATCAGAGAGCAAGAATGACGATAACAGGTTAGAATAAAAAGATTGCAGGAGTCTATCGTGGAAACAATCCTGGACGGGACACAAATTGAACAATTACTGGATCGGATCAGCACGGATATCATCTCGGATATTCCCGATGGTGAATTGATCTGCATGGTCGGCATTCGCTCACGAGGCGAAGTATTGGCACAGCGAATTCAAAGCCGCTTACGCCAGAAAGGTCTGACCTGTGATGATCTGGGGGCGATGGATATCACCCTGTATCGAGACGATCTCAGCAAGGCCGGCGCCGCCGTACCGATGATCCAGATTACCGAAATACCATTCGATATCGATAACCGGATTGTCATTCTGGTGGATGATGTTTTAAATACCGGGCGGTCTGTACGCGCCGCCTTAAGCCACCTGATGGATCTGGGGCGTCCAAAAGCGATCCGGTTGGTTGTCCTGATCGACCGCGGCAACCGTGAACTGCCGATCTGCGCCGATTATACCGGGATGAAATTGAATATCCCACCGGAGAAAAAAGTTCATGTCCAGGTTCATGAAATGGATCAATTCGATCAGGTCAGCCTGGAATAAAACATATCAACGATACAACCCGTAAGCTGTAGCAAATAAAGGGCAGATACATGACAGAGACGAAATCCGTTTGGACACGCAAACACCTGCTGGGTTTACGCGATTTAAGCCGGGAGGAACTGGAATTTATTCTGGATACGGCCGAAGGCTTTAAGGAAATCAGCCAGCGGTCCATCAAAAAAGCGCCGGCCTTGCGCGGACGTGTGGTGGTCAACCTCTTTTTCGAAGACAGTACCCGTACCCGCAGCAGTTTCGCGCTGGCGGCCAACCGCCTCAGCGCCGACGTCGTCGATTTTACCGCCAAAGCCAGCAGTCTCTCCAAAGGGGAGACGCTGCTCGACACCGCGCGGAATCTGGAGGCGATGGGGATCGATATCGTTGTCATCCGGCACAGCGCCGGTGGCGCGCCCCACCTGCTGTCAGAAAAAATTGACGCCTGCGTCGTCAATGCCGGTGACGGCTTCCATGAACACCCCACCCAGGGCCTGCTCGATATTTTCACAATGCGTGAATTACGCGGTACGCTGAAAGGGCTGAAAGTCGCCATCGTGGGCGATATCGCCCATTCCCGGGTGGCGCGCAGCAATATCTGGGGCCTGGATAAACTGGGCGCCAAGGTCTATCTGGTGGGTCCGCCCACACTGATGCCTTCGGCCGTGGACAAACTCCCGGTTACGGTTTGCCATGATTTTGACGAGATATTACCGGAAATGGATGTGCTGAATATGCTGCGCGTTCAGTTCGAACGGATTGGCAGTTCGGTGTTTCCTTCAGTATTGGAATATTCCCGCATGTTCGGCCTGACCGGCGAACGGATGAAACGAGCGAAAAAAGATGTCATTGTCATGCACCCCGGACCAATTAACCGCGGTCTGGAAATCGAAGGGGAAGTGGCTGATGGGCCCAACAGCACGATTCTCAGACAGGTCTCCAACGGTGTGGCCATCCGTATGGCAGTGTTATTCTTAGTCAATCAGGCCGTATCACATTAATTGTATTCACAGGAGCTTTATGGCAACGTTATTGATTAAACAGGGCCGAATTATCGACCCGGCCAATCAACGGGATATGACCGGAGATCTACTGGTCAAAGATGGAAAAATCGCCGATATCAGCCCGTCGATCGATGGTCCGGTGGACCAGACGATTGACGCCAAAGGACTGCTGGTTGCGCCGGGCTTGATTGATATGCATGTTCATCTGCGCGAACCGGGTGACGAAGAAGAAGAAACGATTGCCAGCGGATCCGCGGCGGCAGTCGCCGGTGGATTTACTTCAGTCGTCTGTATGCCCAATACCGATCCGGCCATTGACAGCGAAGCGACGGTCGATTATGTCTATCGTCAGGCGGCTCGCGCGGGTCTGGCCAATGTGTTTGCCACCGGCGCCATTACCAAAGGACGCAAAGGAGAAGAACTCGCTGAACTGGGCCAGATGGTTCGGGGCGGCGCGGTGGCGTTTACTGACGATGGCAGCGGCGTGCAAAATCCGGCGGTTATGCTGCGCGCGCTGCAATACGCCAGGATGTTCGATAAAGTCCTGATGCAGCATTGCCAGGACAACGCCCTGGCCGGGAACGGCTGCATGAACTCCGGGTATCAGGCCACGGTGCTGGGACTACCAGGTATGAATCCTCTGGCGGAAGAACTCATGCTCTATCGCGATATTCAACTGACCCAACAATCCCAATCACGCCTGCATGCCCAGCATATCTCGACTGCCGGTTCGGTTGAGCTCTTACGCCAGGCGCATCGCCAGGGTGTACGGGTATCGGCGGAAGTCACCCCCCATCATCTGTTACTGACCGAAGAATGCTGCTGCAACTATGATACCAATTATAAAATGAATCCCCCGCTCCGCCGCCAATCCGATATCGAGGCGTTGCTCCAGGGAGTGGCCGAGGGTACCATTCAATGTCTGGCCAGCGACCATGCCCCGCATCTACGCAGTGAAAAAGAACTGGAATTTGCCCAGGCATCCTTTGGCATCATCGCACTGGATTGCGCCCTGGCGCTGTATATCAAAGCCCTGATCCAGCCTAAAGTCATCGACTGGCCTCAGTTAATCGCCATGATGACCCTCAATCCGGCCCAGGTACTCAGTATCAATAAAGGCACCCTGTCGCTTCAGGCTGATGCAGACATTACCATCATCGATCCGGCGCTGAACTGGACCGTCAACCTCGATGAATTTCGCTCCAAAAGCCGCAACTGTCCCTATCACGGCTGGGACTTACAGGGCAAAGCGGTTTATACCATCGTGGGCGGCCGGATCATCTATCCAGACAAGGCCTGACACCATGCCGTACCTGATAGACGGCTATAATCTTTACCATGCCGCTAAAAAATTTCACGCCGACTGGCGCGACCTGACGGTGTTGCAGCTCTGCCTGATGATCAACGAACACATGAAGCGGATCAAGGATCGCGCGGAAATTATCTTTGATGGGTACAGTCCGGCCGGTCGCGCTGAGGTGATTGAAGAACGGCGTTTTATTGACTTGATTTATGGCGGCGCAACGGACGCCGACACCCTGATTGAACAATATATCAGGGATAATACCGCCCCCAGGCGACTCACAGTGATCAGCTCCGATCGCCGGATACGGACCGCCGCCAAACGACGGAAAGCCCTGGCTCTCACATCTCTGGAATATCTCGAAACTATGCTTAAACGGCTGTTAAGCCAGCGAAAAAGGATTCCCGATCCCAAAGAAAAACGCCAGGGTGTTCCCGATGGTGAACTGAACAACTGGCTTGACCTGTTTGGTATTGAGCCAACTGATGAAGAACCGGGAGATGACCTGTACGACCTGATCAGATAATTTTTTTGAAATTATAATTTGACTATACACAATAATATGTCATACTGTATATATATTAACATATTGGCCTATACCAAGGGCCATTAATAACATAACTACATGAATGAAAGTCAGTTATGATCTTAAATCTTTATACAGGCTGGATACTTTTCCTATTGGGCGGCATTGCCGGGGCCATTTCCGGGTTATTATTTCATAAACCAGACTGGCTGGGTGGCTATCCATCCTGGCCCCGCCGGATGATTCGGCTGGGTCACATCTCCTTTTTCGGGATTGGCTTGATCAATATTCTCTTCTATCTTTCCATTCAATCCCTTGAGTTGCCCTTCGATACCCTATTGTCAGCCTGGCTGCTCATCATCGCGGGGGTGGCCATGCCGCTGGTTTGTTATTTATCTGCATACAAACCGGTCTATCGACACGCTTTTTTCATCCCGGCCGGGAGCGTCATCATTGCTCTTTTACTATTTGTCGTCGAACTGTTAAAACATAAACCTGCTCTTTAAGGAGGTGTTATTATGCGTATCGGATTAATTGCCATGAGTGGCATTCGTGCCTGTGATGAAGAATTACTCCAATTGGGCCTGACATTGCCGGGCTTTGTCGAACGCAGTAAAACCATCGCTTCGCTGCCCAGTCTGGGACTGCTGACCCTGGCGGGTATGACACCGGCCTGTCATGAGGTTGATTATATTGAAATGCCTGAGGTAGTCCCGGCTGAAGAACTGCCGCTTGATTATGACTTGATTGGGATTTCCACCTACAGCGCCCAGATTTTCGAGGCGTATCAACTGGCGGATATGTATCGCAAATGCGGGATTCCGGTTGTCATGGGCGGCCCCCATGTGACAGTACTGCCAGACGAAGCGCTGGCCCATTGCGACGCGGTTGCCATTGGCGAAGGCGAAGCCTGCTGGCCGGAGATTCTGACCGACGCGGAAAACCATCGTCTTAAATCCACCTATGGCAGCCGCAACAGCGATTACCGTCTGGACAATGCCCCCACTCCGGCCTTCGACAAACTCGATATGAACCACTATAATCGCCTGACCGTGCAAACCAGCCGTGGGTGTCCGCATCAGTGCAGTTTTTGCGCCAGTTCGACTGTCTTATCGAACCGCTATAAACAAAAGCCCGTGGATAAAGTGCTGACAGAAATTGAGCGGATCTTTGAACTGTGGTCCCACCCATTTATTGAATTTGCCGATGACAATTCGTTTGTCAATAAAGACTATTGGAAAGAACTGCTGGGCCGGTTGCAGAACCGGCACATGCGCTGGTTTACCGAAACCGACCTGACCGTGGCCCAGGATTCTGAATTATTGCATCTGATGCGGCGCAGCGGCTGCGCCCAGGTATTGATCGGTCTGGAAAATCCGGGCCCCCAGGCCCTGGACGGCGTTGAGTTACGCAGCAACTGGAAACAGAGGATGTGGCCGCACTATAAAGACGCCATCCGCGAAATCCAGTCGCATGGCATCACCGTCAATGGCTGCTTTATCCTGGGACTCGACGGTCAGACCCCTGACATTTTCGACTGTCTTTACGATTTCGTACTGGAAACCGAATTATACGAAGTTCAGATCACTCTGCTGACCGCCTTTCCGGGAACCCCGCTTTATGAGAAATTCAAAGCTGAAGACCGGATCCTTCAACCGAATCAATGGCAAAAATGCACGCTGTTCGATATCAATTTCCAACCCAGGGATATGACCGTAGACGAGCTGTCACAGGGTTTCAAGAAACTGGCCATGAAACTTTACAGCGATGAATTTACCCAGTGGCGCCGCAACCAGTTCAAGAAGAACCTGCGTCATCAGAATTGAAATTTCCTGTTTTAAGGTAGTCTCTGACAGTTTTTTATGGTTTTTAAGCCTTTGGCCGCCTATGATTCAATGAATCATTCTAGCAATACGTTTATCTGGATACATCCATGGATAAAAAAGATCTCTTGCTTTGCCGTCTGGTTTTTGGGGCATCCTGTCTATACGACGGCATTTTAGGGCTCGCCTTTTTACTGGCGGCTCCCCGTTTATTTGAGTATTTTGAAGTCACACCGCCCAACCATTACGGCTATGTGCAGTTCCCGGCCCTGATTCTGCTGATTTTTGCCTGGTTGTTCTTTTCGGTCGCCAGGAAACCTCAAACCAACCGCAACCTGATCCTCTATGGAATCATGTTAAAACTCGCCTACGCCGGTACCGTTCTGTACTACTGGACCACGTCTGAATTGCCCAACTTATGGAAACCGTTCGCGGTGATCGATTTAATGTTTGCCGTGCTGTTCGTCTGGAATTTGACCCGGATTCCCAGGCGTTGATTTGTCAGGGTTCCAGATCCGGTCTGGGCAGATAATCGAGCTGGGCGCAGGCCCTGAGGATGTCGAGGGTTAAAGGCGCGGCCACTTCCGAACCATGCAAGCCGGATTCGGCCAGGGTTGCTACGGCCAGGCAGCGGCCATCGGCAGCTTTGGCAATACAGACAAATAATGAAAAATCGGTCGATCCGGTTTTGGCCATCAATTCAACGGTCTCTTTGGACCAGGGCATCGGATGAAACGCCTTATAACCGGTTCCCAGACGATCGTAGATGACCGCTTTCATGGCATTCTGCACCACCCGGGCCTGGGCCGGTTCCGCCAGTTGCCGGGTTGCGGGGTAGGTCGCAGGCTCGATCACCAGATGAGGCGCGATAAACAAACCGTCCCGGGCGATCATCGCGGCGGCATTGGCCATCTGCAGAACGGATGCGTCCAGCGCCCCGCGCCCGATTCCCATAAACCGTAATTCCGATTTGGAGGGGAATCGTTTTCCAATGGGTGCGATATGACCGGCCGTTTCACGAAAGGCAGTCCCCGCCCGCGCCTGATAAACCGGATCCGGCCAGGCCAGGATCGGATGGCCAAATCCCATCAGCGTCAGCCAGTCGGTTAATCGGTCCGCTCCCAGCTTTTCGGCTACACGAATAAAATAATAATTACAACTGCGCATGACTGCTTCGCGCGCGGCGATCGGACCATGATTATTGATATCGGAAGGATACCCGGACCAGTCTTTATTGGATTCATTGCAATCCAGTTCGGTATTTTCGTTAAGGATCCCGTAATGCAACGCTCCGAGTAAAAAGGCCGGCTTGATCGTTGAACCTGTTTGCCAGTTGACCGATAAAGTACGATTCAATTTGCGTCGTTCGGGATCGTCTCCATTTAATAACGCGTAATTATCCGCCTGATAATAGCTATTCAGATTGAAGCCGGGATACGATACCAACGCGCGGACCTGCCCCGTGGGCACATCGATCACCACCGCCCCGCCCTGGTACGCCTGCAGGTTGCTGTTTTCACCGGCAAAGATTTTCTGAATGGCCCGGTGCAGTTCGATATCAATGGACAATTTCACATCCGCGCCAAACCGCCGTTCGATCTGTTCGACAATCTCGCCATCGATATCCCGCTTGATCCAGCCGCGGCTGCCCCGCAGGATGGGTTCAAACAGATATTCCACGCCCCAGTCTCCGGACCGGTCCCCCAGGTAATACGCCACCAGTTCATCCGGAGAGGGATGGCGGGACCGAACCGGATGAGTCACTTCGACCGGGGCCGGCCCGACCTGGCCAATCAAATGGCCGGCCAGATCGTTAAAGGGATAATTCCGCACCTTGCCCGTTCCGATCAAGATCGGCCGGTTTTTTTCCGAACCCGGCAAAAAAGATCCCAGAAACTGTTGTTCGACCATCAGGGCGGTTTCCCGGTCCAGCGGATCCAGTACCGGTTGTGGAATGGTCATCTCTTCAATCGCATTGCCATAAAATATCAACTTCAACCGCTCATATTCATCCGGGATAACCGCTGCCAGGTCTTCGAGTATGCCTTCCAGGCCGGTCACCGACTGATAGTCCAGTTCCGGATGATTGGCGTACCAGCGTTTGCGGGCCAGATAAGCCCGGACCCGCAGGATGTTCCGGTTGATGGCGGCGATATCATCCAGCAACCGGTCAATGGGCGCCCCGCAGATCGAAGCCAGTTCTTGCAGCCACTGCTGTGCTTTGAGATAGGGTTCTCCAAAATTCTTATCGATAAAAGCCGCCGCGGCTTCTTCGGCCCGGGCTTCGGACAAACCTTCTTTCAGTTGTTGACGATAAAAGCGCAGGAATTGATACCGGCGAAAATATTTATCATAAAGACGGGTAATATCGTACCGTAACTGGATCTGGTAACTGGGGATATCCAGCGCCAGCGCCCGTCCCGTACAATCGTAAATGGCGCCGCGATCGGTTTCGATCCATTCCGGCGGGCATTGGAGCAGATCGGCAATGGTCGCATCGTAGCGATCACCCGTAGCCAGTTGCAGCCAGGCCAGACGACCGATTAACAAACCGATGCCGGCCAGAACGATAATGATAAAAAATTTGAGTCGTTCCTGAAACATCCCCGGTTCGCAACATAAAAATCATAAAGCCGGTGGTTACCGGCCCTGGTATCCATTAACGCAACAGCGCTCCATCCGTTTCAACGCCAGCGATGCCGGGCCGTGAAACCGGATCAGGGCTCAATCAATTTTTCCAGATCTTTTACTGTAGGCATATCGGCGCGGGCCGTGTGTTTGAATTCGATAAATACCGGAGGATTCTTCTTCAAGTCACGCGGCCAGGCGAAAACCACATTAATATTCGCCTGACTGGTGGTGAAATGATAGCCCGTTTCCCAGGGCAGAGCATCCACACGGTTGCCGTTTTTATCGATGACGCCGATCGGATATTTCGATATGCCGGGCGCCTTGCGATTATCCGACGGATAGCCAATCATGCGAAAATCGGCCAGGGCAAACCGGATCGCCCGGTCCACATCGGCCGCGCCGCGATCTTCGTTGTCATTGGCTCCGGCCCGTACCGTCACCGGGATCATCAGAAGAATCTCATCGGGACTGACATCCACCTTTTGTCCGGCGCTATCCACCACCGGCACTTTCAGCACCTCCAGGTTCTCTTTTGAGATCTCCAGGGCATCGGAAGCCGCCTCGTTGCGCGAGCCTTCGTGGTCCGTGGGAGTGACCCGGTTGATATAAAGTTCCCGCAGGAAATCGGGATGAATCTGTTTAAAAGAATTCTTGCCGTTAAATGTATATAAGCTGGAATGGCTGAAAATACCCAGAATAAATTCATCGGCCCTGGGATAAAGGCTCTTATCGTTGTCGGGATTGTTCAGGTCCGGACACCGGTCAAAACCCATAACCACCGCTTTCACCGGCAGCATCTGGATACCCAGCGACACCATGCCGACGATCGTCAGCGAGGAGATCGTGGCAAAAAAGAAACTGCCGCTCCGGTCGATCCAGGTGGGAAACTTCATATTACCGCGGATAAACCGGTCGGTGATTTCTCGCAGCACATACAAGGTCAGTGAAAAGAGCACCAGTAACGAACCGGTCTTGGGACCAAAGGTGGACAGTCCCCATTTGATCAGGATGGCGGCCAGCGGTTCATAATAATTCAACGCGACCACGGCGGAGGTCACACACAGCACCGACATGATCAGGCAACTGAACAACCCCTGGGTAAACACCATATAATAAACCAACAGGCCGGTAATGACTATCAAAATCAGAATAGCTAACATATTAAACTCCGTATCGGGATATTCGTTTCGTTAAGGAGTAAGAATTCCGAAATTATTGTTTCTTTTCACTGGTAATGCGAATGACTTCCTGAATACTGGTAGTGCCCTCGATCACTTTACGCAAGGCCTGCTCCTGTAAATAGAGCACCTTTTCCTTACGGCATTGGGTCATGATACTCTCCCAGTTGGCCCCATCGGCGATTAACTGACGCATTTCATCAGAGATGATCAGGGTTTCGTAAACGGCCGTCTGGCCAAAATAACCGGTGCCCTGACAATTTTCGCACAGAATCGGGTTGCCCTTTTTGTCATAGAGGGTTTCTGACGGCGGACGATAGAACTGTTTGATCTTACCTGCCGGCAGGTTCAATTTCTTCAACAGATTGGTGTCCGGCGAATACCCCTCGCGGCATTCCAGGCAGATTTTGCGTAACAGCTTCTGATTGGTAAAGCCAGTCAGGGTACCGGCCACCCGCTTATTGTCTTTGACCATGGACAGCCATTTTTTCAATGCTTCAAAGACATTGGGCGCTTCCATGCCGATAAAGAATTTCCGTTTGTCACGATAGGACATCTGGGTTGCCAGCGCGGCCATTTCCGGTTCATCCAGAAAACCTACCATAATGATATTCGGGTCGGTATGCAAAACCGATTGCAACTGACGGGTATGCGTCGGACCGCCGGGATCTTTCTTGACAAAATGCTGCGTAATGTTATCCAGTTCGGTCAGGGATTCCATTTCGAAAGTATGAATATTCTGGACAAAGGCGTCATGCCGGCGAATGATCGAATACAGGGTGGTGGACACTCCTGAACCTTTCATGCCGGTAATAACCATAATCCCTTTGGGCATTTTAATCACATTTTGAATCTGCTCGACCTGATCGGGATGCATACCCAGTGAGTCAATGGCCTTGATATGCGATTCGACGATACGGTCCAGGATGACCTGCTCGCCCCGGGTGCTGCCGGAGGTCTGAATCCGCCAGCCGGTATTATCATCGCCGGTACGAATCGTGAAAAAGCTTCCCTTTTGCGGGCGGCGTTTGTCTTCCACATCCAACCCCGCCACAGCCTTGAGATACTGGATCACAGACTGCGCTTGCTCCGGTTCATAGGTTTCCGCGATCAAGGGCATCCCGTCGATCACAATGCGCAACTGATAACCTTCCCGCCCCGGCGCCAGCACCGCATGACTGACCCGGCGGAACCAGAGATCATGCAGCAATTCTTCACTCATCAGGTACCCGTCGTATTCCCGGTCGAATTTCTCCGGCAGGGGCAATTCGTTACCGTTGACGGAAATGAACACCAGCCGGCGGGGCTTGTTGCGCTCGCGGCGGCTTTGAAACGACAACAGCCATTTGATATGATCGCCGGTGAGAATCGTTTGATTGGGTTCCACCCGGGAGTTGCGATGCATGATATACACGATGATCACCGTCAGCCAGACCACCAGGAACATGGATAACTGAACCAGGTAGATCGCCGGCAGGAAAAAGGCCAGGATAAAACAGGCCGACGCGCTGAACAGGTAGACATTATTCCAGAATTCACGGCGCGATCCGACTGCCGGGGCGTCTTTATCGATCCATTGACCAATCCATGCCCAGAAACAGAACAAGACCACAAATACGATTACTTTCCAGATGGCTATGTAGCCGCCAAGCGGTATGGACTGGGCAAGTATGTCGTGCAACATCGAACTCTCCGAAAATAAAAGTTAAAAACTATATCTTTCCTGTTGGGATTGACGGTCAGAGCGGGCCGGTTTAAGCATGCCGGTTCAGCAGTATGGCATTACCGCTCCAAGGGGGCGTAAACCGCGGGCAGCCAAACTAGCCAATCAAACCTGAGGTCGTCGAACGGATGCCCTTGATCACCATCTTGAGCTCTTCCGGGTTGGGAGAAAATTTATAAGCGGTCGCCAGGTCAATAAATTCACGTTCGACAAACTGCTTGAGCGATTCATTAAAATCGATCATACCATCGGCATGAGACGATTTGATGATCGTGGGCAATTCAACCTCGCGTTCTTCGGCGATCAGTTTACGGGCCGAGGCGTTCACCAGCAGAATTTCGACCGCCGGCACCCGCGGGATATCCTTACGGATGGTTGGAATCAAACGCTGCGCAAACAAAGCCTGCAAATTGCCCACCAGCGCCTGACGCACCATGTGACGTTCATTCTCCGGACTCAAGTCCAGCATACGGGCAATGGACTGATACGCGTCGGTCGAGTGCAGCGTTCCGAATACCTGATGACCGGTTTCGGCGGCCTTCAGCGCGGCGCCCAGGGTGGAAAAGTCGCGGATTTCACCCACCAGAATCACATCCGGATCTTCACGCATCATACTGCGCAGCGCGTCTTCAAAGGTCGGAACATCGATGCCTACTTCACGCTGATTAACCTGGCCCAGGGCATCGGTGAAAACGTATTCGATCGGGTCTTCCACTGTGATGACATGACAGGAACGGGTTTTTAGAATGTGATCGAGCATGGATGCGATCGTCGTACTTTTACCCGAACCGGTCGAACCAGTCACCAGAATAAGACCCTGGTGAATATTGGCAATCTTGGTGACTGTTTCGGGCAGATTCAACGTTTCGAATTTGGGAATATGACTGGTAATGCGGCGTGCGACCAGCGAGACCTTGCCGCGCTGACGGAAAATGTTCACGCGAAAACGGTCCGTCGCGCCAAAATCATAGGCAAAGTCCAGGGCGCCCTTGTTCATGAAGAAATCTTTTTGTTCCTTGGAAAGGATTTCAAAGACCATATTTTCCAGAATCTGCTCCGGAATGGGATCGGTATTGGTCGGTTTGAGCGCGCCTTTTTGGCGTATCCGAGGGATACAATCACCCTTCATATGCAAGTCGGATCCCTGTACCCGGATCAATGCTTTAAAAAACTTGTCTATCTCCGGTTTTTTGTCGGAGGCCAGGGTTTTGGATATCGGTTGGCCTTTCACGATTTATCTCCTTGAAAACCTTTAAATTATGCCTTTAAGGCGCTTGTTATTTTACTTCATATTTCTTCAAGTCAAAGTGTTAATTTATTTAATGTTATAGTCTGACATGAATCCCGCGGTTTTTCAAGTATTCCTTTGCCTGACCAATGCTATAATTGCCAAAATGAAAAATACTGGCAGCCAGGGCGGCTTCAGCGCGACCGGCAGTAAGAACTTCATACATATCATCCAGGGTTCCGGCCCCCCCGCTGGCGACCACAGGTATCATCACTTCATCAGCCACCGCGGCGGTCATCTCCAGGTCATAGCCTTTTTTGGTGCCATCGGCATTCATGACATTCAAGACAATCTCGCCGGCGCCGTCCGCCTGCCCTTTCCGCACCCAGTCCATCACTCCGATTCCAGTGGGTTTACGACCGCCGTTGATATAAACCTCCCAGAACTCTTTTCCATCCCGCATGACCCGGTTGGCATCGATTGCCAGGATGATACACTGGCTGCCGAACCTCAGGGCCGACTCTTTGATCAGGGCCTGATTGGTTACTGCCGCAGAATTTATACTGACCTTATCCGCCCCGTTATTCAGCATCAGCCGGACATCTTCAATGGAACGAATCCCCCCACCCACGGTCAACGGCATAAAAACCCGCTCGGAGGCTTCTTTCAGGATATCCAGGGTTAATTCCCGTTCTTCATGAGATGCCGTAATGTCGTAGAACACCAGTTCATCCGCGCCCTGTTGCTCATATCGAACCGCACAATCCGCTACCGATCCGGCATCAACATGATCAAAAAATTTCACGCCTTTAACCACGCGGCCTTTATCGACATCCAGACAGGGAATAATTCGTTTTGCGAGCATAAATTATTTATAATATTGAACTTAGAATAACTATCAGGGGTGATGACGGTTCGTGCCAGCCAACTGCCATTGTAGTTTATTTGGTTTTGGCCACCATTTTTCTACCTTGGGAATAGAAACATTTATTTTATGGTAAAAATGCCATATTAGCAACCTATTTTTTGCCTTACTAACCAATCAGGCAAAATCACACTATTTTAAATGTTTTCAATCGATTTTGCTGGACAGACCTGTTACCGTCCGATAATATATCGTTCCATAAGCGGCCAAATGCCATTCGACTTAATTGGCAAAACGGATTTTGTCTCTCTAAACCAAAAAGAGGATGCTACGATGGAGCGTTCAGGCTTTTCAGTCCGACGGGTGATTATCTCGATTTTCCTTTTACTAATCACTGCCAGAGCAGCTCAATCGGGCGAATTAATCGCCTGGGGCAGCAATTCGGCCCATCAGACCGAAGTGCCTTCCGGAAAAAACTACATCGCCGTCGCGGCCGGTAAATATCACAACCTGGCCCTCAAAGACACGGGCAAACTGGTCAGTTGGGGCGATGATACTTATAAACAGGTGACCAACACCCCCACCACTTCCGATTTTGTCGGTGTGGCGTGCGGTGAATTTCACAGCGTGGCCTGGAAAGCCGATGGCACGATTATGGCCTGGGGCCGCAATCATTTTCAACAGATCGATGTCCCGACCTGTGAAGATTGTAATGCTATTGTTGATGTGGTCTGTGGCGCCAACCACAACCTGGTATTGCGGGATGACAAAAGCCTGAAAGGCTGGGGTAATAATGATGAAGGCCAGATTATCATTCCTAGCGATACGACATTTCTGGCCGCCGCCGCCGGTGGGAAACACAATATCGGCATTAAAACAGATGGCAATCTGGCCGGTTGGGGTTGGAATGCCTTTTTACAGGCGACCATTCCCGCCGGGCTCGACAAACAAGTCATCCAGGTGGCCTGCGGAGAATATCACAGTCTGGCGTTAAAAAAAGATGGCTCCGTTGTCGCCTGGGGCCTTAATTCTCACGGCCAGGGCGTCGTGCCTGAACCGATCGCCTCTAATACTTACCTGGCCATCTCCGCCGGCAGCCTGCATAATATCGCCCTGCGCGACGATTATGGCGTGGATGTCTGGGGCAATGACATAACAACCGATGGAGAAGAAACTCCCGACGATACCGATTTCATCCAGGTCGCCGCCGGCGGTTACCATTGCGTGGGGATTCTCGACCCGAGAATGAAATTACTCTACCCCAATGGCGGCGAAAGCTTTCGCGGTAATGAACGGATCAATATCGAATGGGAAGCCTGGGACGACTATGTAATCCGCATCGAATACTCCACCGATAACGGCCAGACCTGGACCGAAATCACCGATTCTGGCGGCAATGACACTTTCGAATGGATTATTCCACAAACCCTGTCAGAAGAATGCCTGATCAGGATCAGCGCCGCCGATAATCCAGAGGTGTTCGATTTATGCGACTCTCCCTTCCGCATATTCGGTTCCGGCATACCGATCGGCTGGGGCAGCAATGCCTATAAACAGATCGATGTCCCCGAACTGGACGATATCGTAGCCATATCTTCCGGTTTTAAACACAATCTGGCCCTCCGTGCGGATGGCTCATTGATCAGTTGGGGGACGTTCGATGATGAAGACAGCGACTCTACCCATGTCATCGACGATACGCCCGAAGGCAATGATTTTATCGCCATTGCCGCAGGCGGTTTTCACAGCCTGGCTTTACACCAAAACGGCTCTATCGCTGCCTGGGGAAAAAATACTCAAAAACAAACGGATCTGCCTAATCCTAATGAAAACTTTAAAGCCATTGCTGCCGGCGATTATTTCAGTCTGGCCCTGCGCCAGGATGGGACACTGATAGCCTGGGGTTCCAATAGCAATGAACAAGTTACTAAAAAACCTGTTGATGGTCCCTATAAAGCCATCGGAGCAGGTTACAAATTTGCCATGGCAATTCACGCCGATACAGGCAAAATTACCGCGTGGGGAAAAAATGATGAAAATCAAACGTCTGGTATAGATACAATTCAGCAGGAACATCCGGATTATAAATTTATTCAGGTCGATGGCGGCAAACAGTATGGAATCGGACTATTGGAAACGGGAGAAATTATCCAATGGGGGACCGCTGCTCCGTCCAATAAACCCACGGATCCCAACTATATCCAGATCTCCGCCAATGAACTTCATGCCGCAGCCTTGGCTCGAGATGGCAGAATTGTATGTTGGGGTGGGAACAATCTTCATGGCGAATTGAATGCTCCTGATGACACCCACTTTCTGGCCGTCAGCGCCGGAGCAGACTATACCCTGGCACTCGCAGAACCGGGGATTGAGTTAATCGATCCTAACGGTTCTGAAAAAATTGTTGCCGGAGGAATATTCCCGATTACCTGGCAAACCCATATTCCCAGACTGTATCTGGAGTTTTCATCCGATACCGGAGGAACCTGGCAGAAAATCGATCCCAACGCGGTTTCCAATACTGGCAGCTATGATTGGCGGGTTCCCGATATCGAGACCGAATCCTGCCTGGTGCGGGTCAGCAGCTATACCAGTCCCGATATTTTCTACGCTGTCTGCCCGCAGCCCTTCATCATCTATCGCTGCCTGTTGCAGTATGATCTGAATTACGATTGTAAAATCGATCTTTCAGACCTGGCATGCCTCTTAACCGAATGGCTCGACTGCGGCAATCCCTACGACAAAAACTGCCAGCCGGAAACCTCAGAAGAATAGCGGATCCGGCCCAATTTTCACATTCTGCCGACATGGCGAAATATGCAAAAAATAATGGTTTTTTGCCCAAAATTCGCCGATTTACATTGACAGGCATGGGAAATGTCGCTTTACTATACACCTTATTTAAGCATGCCTCATGCCAAATACAACGTTAATTTACGAGAGACTTAATCAGGATATTTAATTTTCAAGGAGAGCCTGAACATGAGTAACAAAATGGTCTATTTCTTCGGCAAAGGTAAAGCCGAAGGTAACGCAAAGATGAAAGAACTGCTGGGCGGCAAAGGCGCCAACCTGGCGGAAATGACCAGCATCGGAATTCCCGTTCCCGCTGGTTTCACCATCACCACCGAAACCTGTGATGCCTATTACAAATCCGGCAGCAAATGGCCCACCGGTCTGGAAAAACAAGTGAAAGAAAACCTGGCCAAGCTGGAAGCCGCCATGGATTGCAAATTCGGCGATCCGGACAAACCCCTGCTGGTATCGGTTCGTTCCGGCGCCGCCGCCTCCATGCCCGGTATGATGGACACCGTGCTGAACCTGGGTATGAACGACAAAGTCGTTGAAGGCCTGATCGCCAAAAGCGGCAATCCCCGCTGGGTCTATGATTCCTACCGCCGGTTTATCGACATGTTCAGCGATGTCGTCATGGGCTGTCACCATGACCATTTCGAAGAAGTCCACGACAAGCTGAAAAAGAAATACAAAGCCAAAACCGACAACGATCTGACCGCCGATCAACTCAAGGAACTGGTCGAAGCGTTCAAAGGTCTGTACAAAAAAGAAATCGGCAAACCCTTCCCGCAGGATCCCGTCCAGCAGCTTTACGCCGCCATTAACGCGGTATTCGGCAGCTGGAACTCGCCGCGCGCCATCAAATACCGCGAATTGAATGAAATCCGCGGCCTGCTGGGCACCGCCGTGAATGTCCAGGCGATGGTCTTCGGCAACATGGGCGACGATTGCGGCACCGGCGTGTGCTTCACCCGTAACCCCAGCACCGGCAAGAAAGAATTCTATGGCGAATTCCTGATGAACGCCCAGGGCGAAGACGTGGTCGCCGGTATCCGTACCCCGCTGCCCATGATCGGGCTGAAAAAAGTCAGCGCCAACCTGTACAAAGAGCTGACCGGCACCATGACCCGTCTGGAAAACCACTACAAGGACATGCAGGATATCGAATTCACCATTCAGCAGAACAAGCTGTTCATTCTGCAAACCCGTAGCGGCAAACGGACCGCGGCCGCCGCGCTCAAGATCGCGTGCGATATGGTCCAGGAAAAAATGATCGATCACAAAACCGCCGTCATGCGGATTGCTCCCGGCCAGCTCGATCAGCTGCTGCACCCCAGTTTCAAGCCCGGCGCCAAGAAGGAAGTTCTTTGCAAAGGTCTGCCGGCCTCTCCCGGAGCGGCCGTGGGCCAGGCAGTCTTCTCAGCCGATGACGCCGAAGCCTGGAAAGCCAAAGGCAAAACCGTTATCCTGTGCCGGATCGAAACCAGCCCCGAGGATATCGGCGGTATGGACGCGGCCAAGGGTATTCTGACCCAGCGCGGCGGTATGACCTCGCACGCCGCCGTGGTAGCCCGCGGTATGGGCCGCTGCTGCGTGGCCGGCGCCAGTGATCTCGAAATCAACTACAAAACCAAGTCCATGAAAATCGGCAAGAAAACCATCAAGCAGGGTGATTTCATCAGTTTGAATGGTTCGACCGGCGAAGTCATGCTGGGCGCGGTCGAAACCGTCGAACCCAAACTGAGCGGCGATTTCGGCAAACTGATGAAATGGGCCGATGAATTCCGCAAACTGGCCGTTCGCACCAACGCCGACACCCCGCAGGACTCCAAACGCGCCCGTGAATTCGGCGCCGAAGGGATCGGCCTGTGCCGTACCGAGCATATGTTCTTCGAAGGCGACCGCATCTGGCCCGTACGCCAGATGATTCTGTCTGCCGAAGATTACAAAGCATTGAAAGAGCAGATTGCCGCGTGCGAAGACAAGGCCGAACTGGCCAAACTGCAGGCCGCGTTCAAAGAACCCAAAGCCAAGTTCGAAGGCGCCCTCAAGCAGCTGTTGCCCTATCAGCGTCGTGACTTCGAAGGCATTTTCAAGGCCATGGCCGGCCTGCCGGTAACCATCCGTCTGCTGGATCCCCCGTTGCACGAGTTCCTGCCCCAGGACGCCAAGAGTCAGGCTGAAATGGCTAAACGCCTCAAAGTCAGCCCCGCCAAGGTCAAAGCCATGGTGGAAGATCTGCACGAGTTCAACCCGATGCTCGGCCACCGCGGTTGCCGCTTGAGCATTACCTATCCGGAAATCGCCCGGATGCAGGCCCGCGCCATTATCGAAGCCGCTATCAATGTCGGCAAAAAAGGCGGCAAGAAGGTCCTGCCCGAAATTATGATTCCGTTGATCGGCCATGTCAAAGAACTGACCCTGGTCAAGCAGGAAGTGATGGCCGAAATCGCCCAGGTCTTCAAAGAAAAGAAAACCAAAATCAGCTTCATGGTGGGCACCATGATCGAAGTACCGCGCGCCGCGCTGACCGCCGACGAAGTGGCCGCTGAAGCCGAATTCTTCAGCTTTGGCACCAACGACCTGACCCAGATGGGTATGGGCTTCAGCCGTGACGACGCCGGTAAATTCCTGGGTGACTATGTGGCCAAAGGCATCTATGAAAAAGATCCGTTCCAGTCTCTCGATACCGTGGGTATCGGCAAACTGATGGAAATGGCCGTCACCCTCGGCCGCGGCGTTCGCAAAGACCTCAAATGCGGTATTTGCGGCGAGCATGGCGGCGATCCCGACAGCGTGGTGTTCTGCCACAAAGTGGGTCTCAATTACGTTTCCTGCTCACCCTTCCGCGTGCCAATCGCGCGTCTGGCTGCCGCTCAGGCTGCCATTACCAAATAAGTGTTGTTTTAAACACTGAAATTAAAAATAAAAACCTCCGGCAACATCGCCGGAGGTTTTTTCTTTTTATCATTTAAGGGCGCCTCTCAAGCAATTTTTCGCGGGCCCCTTTAATTTTCTATACTGCTTACAATTTGAAAA